>NZ_JADJID010000005.1:0-491803 GCF_016707225.1 Candidatus Brachybacter algidus
GTTAAAGGAATGAATAAATATAATAATTTTTTGTGGGCAGCAAAAAGCATAAACAGAATTGCCTTAAGAAGATTAAAATTAGATTCTAATAAATTTGATAGTCTATATTTGTTTAATTCATCAGGACTTGAATTAATGGAATATTATGGAGGAAAGAAAAAACTGATTCTTGAGCAATGCATTGCTATACACAAAATTGAGGTTGAACTTCTTGAAATTGAGAGGAAAAACTTTCCTGAATGGGAATATTGGGAAAGTAATTCTCAGGCTATGTTGGAGTTTATTGAAAGGGAAAAAGAAGAATTAGCGCTTGCTGATATTATTATATGTCCTTCAGAGTTCGTTGAAAAATCAGTAATTAGTTTAAATCCAAGTTACAAAAGTAAGACTAGAGTGGTGCCACTGGAGTTGCGTTAAGTTTAAAAAAATGTAGCCCTAAGATATATTTAGGTAATAGACCACTTAAAATTCTTACAGTTGGAGCTGTTGGTTTGAGAAAGGGAAGTCCTTATATTTTGGAAGCTGCTAAACACTTTGTTGGTAAGGTTGAGTTTACTATAGTTGGAGATTATTCTCAATTATCTAAAGATATTGTGTCTGAATTAAAGGCTTATATTAACCTTGTTGGCCATGTTAGTCGAGATAAAGTTTCTGAATTTTATAAATGTGCAGATGTATTTTTACTTCCTTCCATTTGTGAAGGATCGGCAACAGTAACTTATGAAGCTATGCAATATGGTTTACCTTTGATTGTAACTCCAAACACTGGTTCTGGTTAGGGATGATGAAGAGGGAATTATAATTGAAGCTGGTAGTTCTCAATGTGTAATAGATGCAATAAATGTTGTACTAAATTCACCCTATTTGGTTAGTAAGTATTCTTCTAAAGTTATAAATAGAGCGAGCTATGCATCACTAGATTCTTATAGTAAAAGACTTTCAGAGGTATTAAGCGAAGAATAAATAAAGTATGCCTTTGACTCAAGAATTATTTTTGGCCATTGTTTTAAATATCTTAGTTTATCTATTAGGTTTTAAACTGATTAGAAAGGTAGGGGGAGTTAAACTTAACTTGCCTTATACTCTTTCGTTAGTTATGTTTGTTATTTATTTTTTTACCCAATTTCCTCTATTTTACTTTCCAAGGGAGAAGACGATAACGGGAGATGAAGAAAATTATTTTGGAGTTGGAGTAGATATTTCAGACTTCTATGGAATTAGTTTAATTTATTATGGAATAGCTAATTTATTATTTATTTGTGGTTATATTTTATTTAAAGGGAAACAGGGCAAAGAAAAGACAATAAGGTCAATAGAAAAAAATATCTAATAAAGGAATTCTTTTGTCATTTGGTTTATGTACTTTCCTTATTGTAAATTATTTAATTGAAGGATAAACTCCTCGCAAGTTATATTCGGAGATTCCTGAAAATGTTTATATGGAGAAGGAGGCGCTACAAGCTATTTAAGAAATTTTGCGGACCATTATTACGACTAAATATTTGTGTTTTTTATTATAAATTGAAAAATAGATATTTAATCCTGTGGTTTTAATAAGTATTATTTTTTTTTTATTAATGGCTCAGATATAGAATTATTTTAGTAGCATTAGAGATAAAGTTTGTTTCTTATTTATTTATTGCTAGTCAAAGGATTAATACATTAAAGTTAAGCTTAATGGGGAAAACTTTTTTTGCTTATGGATTGTTGTTTGTAACTTATAACAGGCATGTTTTTATTAAAGGTGATTGGGAAAAATTATCAGCAAACCCAATTGAGTTTGATTATTCTACATTTTTTGAACAAACAAGGGGAATGTTGGATGATATTACTATCATAAAATATTATGAAACTAATCCCCTCGGCAAACATACTGGGAATTACATTTATCTTCTATTATTGAGCTATCCCTAGAGCCTTAATAAACGACAAGATGAAGGATAGTTTTTATCCTTTTCCTGCACAATTAATTATTTATGATGCATATGATGTTCAGTGGGCAGGGGATTGTTAATACTGAGAGAAGCACCGATACTTAGCCTATTTTGTAATTGCTGGTGGAATTCCTTTTTTATTTATTGGATCTTTTTTTGTTGGATTTTTTCTAAGTAGATTCAAAAATAGGTTTCCTGTAGAAACTGATCGAAATAGAATTTTACATATTATAGTTGCATGTGCTTTTTTCCAATGGATAACACGTGGATACTTTCCTGGTGTAGTTGATCATTTGGCATTCATGTTGATTGGATACTATATGATTATAGTTATTTCATTAGGTTTACGTTACTATGAAAAGGAGCAATCAATCAAGCTTCTATAAAGTTAAGCTAAGAGATAGGGAAGTTGTGTTGAATATTAGTAAGTGGAGAAACCCTTTTAAGAATATTAATTAAATTTAACTTTGAATTGTATTTGCTCAGTTAAAATATATTTTAAATTAATAATGGATAAGCATATATGAATCATAATATTTTAGTAGAGTATTTCGGATTTCCTGCAACATTGGTACATGGTGATACACTTGTGCCTAGATAGGTGGAATTGGATTAAGAAAAAAATTAAGCCTACAAAAAAATCAATAAAAATACTTGATGTAGGTTGCGGTACAGGAGCCTTCACAATTGGCTTGGCTAAGATGGGATATTATACTTTGGGCTTAAGTTGGGATGAAAGAAATCAGAGAACTGCGAGAGAAAGAGCCAAAATATGCAACGCGAAAAAGGCAATTTTTGAAATTCAGGATGTTAGATTTCTTGATGAAAGAAAGGATCTATTTGGAAAATTTGATATAGTACTATGTACTGAGAACATTGAGCATATCCTTAATGATCAAAAACTTATGACTGATATGGCCGCTTGCTTAAAAACAAATGGACGCCTTTTACTTACTACTCCTAATTTCAATTATATACCAATAACAAAAGAGGATAACGGCCCTTTTGACAACATTGAAACAGGCTGGCATGTAAGAAGAGGATATAAACCTCTAGATTTTGAAAGATTATGTCTTAACTCGGGATTTAAAATAAACAAAATAGACTATTGTAGTGGATTTTTAAGTCAAAAAATTACCTTTTTATGGCGAAATTTTAATAAATTTAATAATATAGTCAGTTTTGGAATTATATTGCCATTGAGAGTTTTGCCACCATTAATCGATAAAACCTTAACTAAAGTTATAAATTATCCTGAATTTTCAATTTGCTTGGATGCAACTAAAATTTAATAGAAAAACAATTATTTTGAAATTAATTTTAATAAATATATTTTTATATGAATAATGTATTTATCAAGCGCGCACAATCTTTTTTAAATAATGCATCAAATATTAATTCTACAGTGGCTTTATTTGAAAAGTTACTATAGATAGGAAGGAAATATTTCTTAATTTTTTTGATCATGTGGAATTTATGTTAGTAGAATATATCAAGAAAGGTTTAATTTGGTAGAATTAATTTATTAAATTTAAAATGTCCAAAAAGGATTAATTTATAACAAGATGAAAAATCAGTTAACTAAAATAGCAAGTTTGGCAAATATAGCTGCCTATAGCCAAGAAAATGCAGCCAATTATATAGATGGAGCGCCGCATATTAAACATAAGTTCTTAAGGGAATTGTATGCTAAAGAATTAATTCAAGTATACAGTAATTCTTTAAAATTCACAAAATTCCCAATAGTGTTAGACATGGGAGCGGGAGAAGGTTCTGTTACCCTTCCGTTTCTAGAGCTTGGAACCCATGTCGTCGCTGTTGATTTATCGGAGTTTCAATTAAAGTCTTTAAGTGAGAAATCTAAACAATATGGTGACAGACTCGAGATTAGATGTCAGGATATTAACCAAACTTTAAATAAAGTAGATGAAAAGTTTGACATTATAGTAGCTAATTCATTCCTTCATCATTTGCCTGATTATATTGAAATATTGAAAAAGGTATCTGAAAAGCTAAATAATGGCGGTCAGTTTTTCTGTTTTCAAGATCCATTACTTTATAAATCTATGTCGCACGTAAATTTGATATTCAGTAATATTTCATATTATTCATGGAGACTGATGAAAGGGGATCTTTATGATGGATTATCGCGATACATCCGAAGAAAGAGAGGCGAATTTAAGGAAGATTCATATCATGACAATGCAGAATATCATGTGGTAAGAGATGGCGTTGACCAAGACTGTATTAAGAAATTCTTCGAAGATAATGGATTTAGGGTTAAAATAATAAAATATTTTAGTACACAAAACACCTTTTTTCAACGATTAGGCACATTATTAAAAATGGAGAATACTTTCTCAATAATTGCTCAAAAAGACAATAATTCTCTATCAAAAAATGCATAATAATTTATTAAATAGCTAATTAAATGAAACGTATTCTAATATTATATTCTGAAGTAATGGGATATACCAAGGCTTGTATAGATCAACTTGCCTCAGATTTTAATGTTGAAATTTTAATGTTTCAACTTGATAAATTAAAGCTGACCCCCTATGAACCGGATTTTAGACAGAAAAATGTAACATTTTATAATAAGTCTAAGTTCTCGTATTACAAAGTGTTTTTTAAGAAGTGTTTGGATTTTAACCCAACTCTTATTTTTGTTTCTGGATGGATGGATGCAGATTATCTCAGAGTGGCGAAACATTATAAACGAATGGGCTGTAGGGTTGTATCATTTGCAGATAATCAATGGAAAAGTACCTTGAGGCAAAATTTTGCTTCAATTTTTGGTCGGAATTACTTGCATAAGTATTTTACGAATCTTTGGGTAAGTGGAATTAGACAATATGAATTTGCTAAACGTATGGGATTTAAAGACAAAAGTATAAAATATGGATTTGTCCCGCAAACTACAACTTATTCAATTCATTTTTCTAAGGAGGAAATTAATGTTGGAGAATAAAATAATGCCTAAAGAAATTATTTTTGTCGGAAGATTGAATCAAGTAAAAGGACTTGATTTATTTTAGAAACTTTTATTGGATTTCATGATTTATGGTTGGAATGGAAATTTAAAATAGTTGGTTCTGGGCCCCAAATAGAGCTAATAAACAAATATGTAAATATCTATCCAAATTTAATTTCTCATATAGAATTTTTGGAACCCAATTTATTACAAGAAGAAATTGTTAATTCGGGTGTTTTTGTACTTCCCAGCTTGAATGAACCATGGGGTGTAGTCATTCATGAATTTGCTATTGCTGGATTTCCTATAATATGCTCTGATGCATGTGGAGCCTCTGATGTATTTGTGAGACATGGTTATAACGGTTACACTTTTCAGAAAAACGACAAAGTAAGTTTAAAAATGGTTTTAAAAAAAGTACTTAATCTTCCTAATGAACAATTATGCTTGATGGCTCAAAGATCCCATGATTTGGGAGGTTATTTGACGCCAGAGATGTGGGCCGCTACGGCATATTCATATTAAAAGAGAATTAGATGAGTCAAAAATTGAATCGCTTTATAAATTCTGTTAAACGTTATAGAGAGCTCTCCTATTGAACGGCATTTGGTTCACATAATTATATAATTATAGACAGGAAGACAATACGTAATTTTATCAAAAAATTATATAGAAATGTTAGATAATATTACCACTAATATTCCAAATAATTATGAACTTAGTAAATTGATTCAGAATAAATTTAATGTGGGAAGTGACTGGAATATTGAGCGCTTCACGAAAATAATTGGTATTGTCTATCCTGAGGTAAAAGGATTATAAATTGTTGACTGTGGGTCGTCATGGGGTATAGGAGTTGTCAGTTAAAAATGAAGGGTTGATGTTAAAAGTTTTGAAGTTTCTCGCCCTAGACCTGATTTTGGTATCATGAAACTTGGATTGGACATTAAAAGTGAAATTGAAGATCTTTTCGAGAGTAATGATATATTCTACATTCTGCGTGTAATTAAACGCATTCCTAATTTATCGCAAATGCTAATTACCGCTGTAAATATTACTAAAATTGGAGGGTTGATCATAAATTTGAGCCTAAATAGCAACAATAACCTTAGACGAGGTATTCCCCAATGATTCCATACCGGGTGGGGTCTGGTTCATCCATATTATTTTACTAAACAATTTTATAAGAACTATTATCAAGACAAACCATATTATATTGGAACTTACTCTTTTAACTATAAAGGCATACGAGAATGGTATGAACTTAAAAACCACTTTATAGATAATTTGACAGGAGGTATGGTAATTTGTATAGTTATTAATTAGAATTTTTATGATGATTTATATATTTCATGCTCTTGACTTCTTTACACTAGTTTTTATGTGAAAATAAAACTAATGAATTTTCGTGTACTATAAGAGATGGCAAAATGCAAATTTTAGAACAAAAAAATGGTTTCATGCTATTTGAAGGAAAAGAAAACTTTGATACTTGGCTTCCAGATAGTATTTATAGTGTCGGTGGTAAATCAAGGCACGGTACCAGCGTAATACCTAAAACTACTATTATTCCGGTAAAGAATGGTTTTGATATTGAAATTAATTTTAAAAATAATGGAATAGATACTTCATCAATTGGGGAATTCTTTATAGGTAATTTTAATTTAGATCAGAAAGTATACTATCGTAATACCAATTATACGTTTTATGAAGATACATTTTTTTCTAAGAATAATATTCAATTTGCATCTCCGGGTAGAGTTTATCCATCTACAACTTGTTATTCTCCTGTAACAGTTCTAAGAGACGATAAATATATAGTAGGAGTTACGCTCACATATCCAATTGAAGAATATAAACATACGGCTAATCACATGTTTTTTGGCAATTTTTTTGATAATGCCAAGATTGGCTGGAATATGATAATCCAAATAAATAAGGGTACAAATGGACAGAATTACTATGAATCTGGTGAGTTAGCACCGGGTCAGCGGCGAGTTTATAGACTTCATATACGTGTAGGAAAAGTACAGAATATTGACGAAGATTGGAAGCAGGTTATTCAGCCATATAGGGAGTATTTTGATTCAAAATATAAACAGATATATAAAAAGGACAACAGAGCAGTGATAGGATATGTAGCAGTGAATGAAAGTAAGTTTTCAAGAGAGAACCCATTCGGATATACGAATCGAGATAATGAAAAGAATATGGTGTCCCACCCCTATAGGCCTGATAATTATGGATTTAAACCATTGTTGATTATGTAAAAAATTATCTGTTCAAAAAGGGTTAAAAGGGTAATGATCTGACACCGTCAGGGCTTTATCAAAAGCACTTTGAAAAGAATTACCCTTATCAGTTTGCATCGCACTTAGTCACTATTGGAAAGTTCAAAAGGACAGCTTTCAAAAAATAGCATTTTGAATGATCCCATTATTAATTTTAAAGCCTTTCAAATCAAGTGGACGAATTGGGGATGTGGTGGGGGCACGCCGGACAAGTTAGTTATTCATGGACGATGGAATAATAAATTCTTTTGATGTTAAAAGCATAGAAAGATTGGAGAGCTGCATTTAGAGAAGTTGACGCAGCTTCAGCGATGGGAGTTAATTGTCTTGGATTAGATTCATTTAACGAGATGCCAGCTTGGGATCAAATTATTTGGTTAAAAGAAATGAACAGAAGGACAAAAGGTAAAATAAAATATATTTCAGAATTATACTCGTTTGACATTGTACATACGTTGGCAGGTTTTATGTATGCTGAATGGAATGGTAAAAGTCAACATAAGTTGGCGGATTATCTGATCCCAGAAAATGAAAAATGGATGTTGATAATTCAGGATCAACAAGGCAAAAATATTAATAAATATATTCAGCAAATTGTCAAGTGGAATTATGTTCCTTGCATATTAGCATATCTAAATGATGATTTAAAAATTTGATAAATTAGTTATGAACGCAGGGTCAGCCTTTAGAAGTAGAATATTAATCAATTGCTCAAATTTAAAAATTGGTGGTGGGATTCAGGTTGCCCATTCATTTATTGATAAACTTTGAGTTTAATGAATATTATTTTATAGTTGTTGTCTCTGATAATTTGAAATTGAATTTGACAATTCGAACCTGCCTAATAATATTAAGTATATAAACTATAATGTTAAGGCATCTATAATAAATGCAATATTTGGCGTTAATTATTTTCTTGACAAAGTCTTAAGAGATGAAAAGATATCTGCAGTCTTTTCAGTCTTTGGGCCAACCTATTGGAGACCAAAAGTATTTCATTTGGCTGGATATGCAATACCTCATTACGTGTATACGGATTCTCCATTTTTCAAAAATATTACAACTTATTTTAAGTATAAGTTGAAAATTATGAAACTATTCCATCTATTTGATTTTAAATATAATAATCCCTCCATTGTAACTGAAAATATAGATGTAAGCAAGAGATTGAAAATCTTAGTTAATAAGGAAATATATACAGTGTCAAATTATTATAATCAAATTTTTGATAATCCTGAGCAGGGATAGGACTATATATGTGCCCTGAGTTTAGGGGATTCACTTTGTTAACTATCTCTCGGCAAAACTATCCACACAAAAATCTTAATTATTAAAAAAGTAGTTCAAATTAAAAAATTGAATACCAGAATTCCAATTTAGATTTATTTTAACAATAAATGAGTCTGAATTTTTAAATGAGTCTGATAAGGACATTAAAGATAATATCTTATGCATTGGTAAGATTGCAATAAATCAGTGTCCTGCTTTGTATGATAAATGCAATGCGGTTTTTCTTCCTACCCTGTTAGAATGTTTTTCTGCTACGTATCCGGAAGCTATGAGAATGAGAAAGCCCTCTTTGACTTCTAATTTAAATTTTGCTTTTGAACTATGTGGAGATGCAGCAATATATTTTAACCCACTTAATGTCGATGAAATAGCACATAAAATATATCAAGTTGCTTATGATAATGACCTAAAAGTTAGGGTAGTGAAAAATGGCATAAAACAGTTAATGATGTTTAATGATTATACTGTAAGAGCTAAGAAATATATTCAAATAGTAACTAATAACATTAATTAATTATTAGGCATGTGCGGAATCGTCGGTATAATAAGTGACAAAGCTTCCAGTCTTATTGAATCATCAGTAAGAATTATTGCTCATCGGGGGCCGGATGACAGTGGAATTTATAGCTTTGAAAATGTCGCATTAGGTCATAGGAGGTTGTCTATTATGGATCTTAGTTCATTAGGTCACCAACCTATGGTGTCCCGAGATGGAAGATACATCATGGTTTATAATGGTGAGATATATAATCATGTCGATCTAAGGAATGAAATCCTTCCTGGTTTTGATTTTGAAAGTACTTCAGATACTGAGACGATATTATATGCTTATATAAAAATTGGCAAAGCACTCTTTCCTAAGCTTAATGGAATTTTTGCACTTGCTATCTTTGATAATCAGACAAAGGAAATTGTATTAGTTAGAGACCAGTTTGGAGTTAAACCCCCGTATTGGTATCAAAAGGATAAGAATCTTTTTTTTGCCTCTGAATTAAAGTCTCTATCGAACTTAGGTATTGATAAAAAACTAGATGTACAAGCACTGAGTCACTATCTTTATTTTTTATATGGCCCGGGTGAGCAGACGCCTTTTTCTTTTGTAAAGAAATTAAAGCCCGGACATATTCTGAGCTTTAAGACTTCAGATTCGGCCGCATATACTTATGAGCAATATTATGATATTACCTTCGATGGAAAGTACACCAATGATTCTGAAGAGGAGATAGCAGAGCAACTTGATGTGCATCTGACCAAGGCCGTTGATAGACAGTTACTGTCTGACGTGCCGGTCGGGTTTTTCCTTTCCGGTGGGTTAGACTCCTCAGCAATGGTGGCTCTGGCAAAAAAACTCCACCCCGATAAAAAACTTAATACCTACACAATAGATACAGGCGGCGGTTTTGACGGTTTCGAAGATGATCTGAAATATGCAAAATTGTCGCCAAACATTCTGAATGTCGAACTGGATATCCTTAAGACAGAGATAGATGTCGTTAAAGATTTTGACAAAATGATCTGGCATCTGGATGAACCACAGGCAGATGCTGCACCTTAAATGTACTTGCCATTTGTGAGCGCGCTAGAGAAAAGGGAGACGTTGTGTTGTTGGGGGGGACGGCAGGCGATGATCTTTTCTCAGGTTATCGAAGGCATCAGGCATTGAATTATGAAGGATTGTTTCGATCAGTTCCGGGTATCGGGTGGAAGATGGCAAATAGTTTGTTAAATGTGTTTCCTGCGCAGAATTCTTTTATTAGAAGGTCTAAAATTAATTGCCGATGCGCATCTAGAAGCTGATGAAAGAATGGCAAAATATTTTGGATGGATAAGTCAGCATGAAATTGTTGAATTATTTAATGATGACTTAAAAGAATCAATTCGCAAAGATGCTCCTCATCAACTACTCATGCGAACACTTCAGGATATTCCACAGGAAAAAAGTGATCTCAATAAGATGTTATACCTGGAGATGAAATACTTCCTTGCAGATCATAATTTGAATTATACCGACAAGATGTCCATGGCGCATGGAGTGGAAGTCAGAGTCCCTTTCCTTGATTTGGATTTGGTTAATTTTTCTACGACGATTCCACCTCAATTCAAAATGAAAGGCAATGAAACAAAATATATCTTGAAGAAGACAATGGAAAAGTATCTTCCGAAAGAAGTAATTTATAGAAAGAAAACTGGATTTGGGGCTCCGGTGAGAAAATGGATCACTAAGGATCTCTCCAAAATGATAGAAGAACGACTTTCTGAAGATAGTCTTGGTCAATGGGGAATCTTTGATTACAAAAAGGTTCACAAATTAATTGAAAAAAATAAAAGTGGTCAAATTGATGCTTCATACACCATATGGGCTCTTTTGGCAATTCAATCTTGGCTTAATCAATTCTGTAAATAATTTTTAATAAAAAGTCTGTATTTTTCTTTATTGTGTAAAAATGACAAAACCAAATAAATATTCCTATGGCTTGCTTTTCGCATTCTTTAATTTATGCATTATTCTTATTTTACTAGCCTTACCGGCGGGAGTAAAGGTAGAAGTCAGAAATGCATTTAAGAAAGTAGATAAAAAATATTTTTGAAGTAGATTTAAAAGAATTCAAAGACGGGGCTTTTAAGTGGTATAGCGAAGATATTAAAGAGCAGTTTGGGCAAAGAACGTATTTCAAAACAAGTGTTTCCGATCTCGTCAAATTGAAAATGGATGATAGTTCATTAGTTCAGAACCTTGTATTGTTATTTTCAAAAAATGGGAGCAATAAGGCTAATGATTGTGGATTGTACAGTAATAATCTAGAGGAAAATATTAAATGGTTAAATACAAATGAGGGACATGGGTGCTGCTCTGACCATGCTCAGGTTTTTATAGCATTGGGAACTCTTGCTGGATTGACAGTTAGAGAAGTTCACAATGATGGTCACACCTTTAATGAATATTGGGATCGTCAGTTTAACAAATGGGTTTGGGTAGATCCACAATTCTGGTTAATGGCTAAAAATAATGAGGACTCATTACTGAGTTTATTTGATATACAGGACTTATTTAGTAAAAATGAATTCCCACATTTTATAGTTTCAAAACAAGGGAAATATATAGATAATTTGTCGATGGATGAAGTCTTTAGATTATATTATACTGCAAAAATTTTAATGTGATTAGGATGACAAGCGGAAATAATATTTTTGTGGTCGATAAATATAATTCATTTCTAAAATTCTTGCCTAAGTCAGTTGTACAGACTATTTTATTAGCATCGGGCATACAACCTGGTATTTTATATTCAGAAAGTAAGCCCATTCTCGAGAATAAGTATGATAGATATATATTCTCTTTTCTAGGATTTGGTCTGCTATTTCTTATTGTCAATATTTTCTTATTGAAAAATACTTTTCAAAAGGAAGATAGATCCCTTTAACTACTTATTCTTATATAAGCAAATGAAACAAATCGTTCAAGATCTCAATTCCGGTCAGACTATACTGAGGTAGTTCCACACCTGAAGTACGTCGTGGCTGTGTGCTCATAAGAACTCACCGTACACTGGTCTCCCTTGGCACTGAACGTATGCTCGTAGAATTCGGTAAGGCAGGTTGGATCAACAAGGCGAGACAGCAGCCTGAAAAAGTATTGCAAGTGATCCAAAAGATCAAAACGGATGGATTAAAACCAACCATGGATGCCGTATTCAGAAAACTTGGAGAGCCACTTCCACTAGGTTATTGCAATGCCGGGGAAGTAATCTCCGTAGGTGCCGGAGTCAACGATATTAAGGTTGGAGATCGCGTTATTTCCAATGGCAATCATGCAGAAGTAGTTTGTGTTCCGAATAATCTAGTGGCAAAAATCCCGGATGGTGTATCTTATGATGAAGCTGCTTTTACAGTGATCGGTGCGATTGGGCTTCAAGGTTTGAGATTGATACAACCCACCTTTGGAGAGACTGTTGTTGTGACCGGATTGGGCCTTATCGGATTGATTGCTGCTCAACTTTTACAGGCGAATGGCTGCAGAGTGATCGGTTTGGACTTCGATGGATCAAAAGTGGAACTGGCAAAAACACTCGGTTTAGAAGCAGTAAAAATTGATCCAAATTCAGATCCTGCGAATATTATACTTTCCATGACCAATAATATTGGTGCCGATGCTGTATTAATCACCGCATCTGCCAAGTCAAACGATGTGATCAGTCAAGCGGCAAAAATGTGTCGTAAAAGAGGGCGTATCGTGTTGGTCGGGGTGATAGGGTTGGATATTCAGCGGGCTGATTTTTATGAAAAAGAATTGACTTTTCAGGTTTCTTGTTCATATGGGCCTGGAAGATACGAGGAGGAATACGAGCAGAAAGGAATGGATTATCCTATTGGTTTTGTAAGGTGGACAGAGCAAAGAAATTTCGAAGCAGTGTTGCAGGCAATCTCTAAAAAATCAGTCAATGTAAATGCCCTGATCACTGAAATAGTTGATCTTGAAAACTATCAGGAAATCTATGGTGACATGGGCAATAGCAAATCTATTGCATCCATCCTAAAATACAATGTTGATGCACCTTTGGGAAGTACAAAAGTCAATGTAGGCGAACAATTGTTCGTAAAGTCTGTAGGGACGTCAGGAATCATTGGAGCGGGAAATTTTGCAGGAGCGATGATCGTTCCATTGTTGAAGGAATTAAATGCCAATATTAAATACATCGCCAGTGCAAAAGGATTATCCGGAACCACACTGGCTAAAAAATATAAAATACCTTTTTCTACCAGCAGATATCAGGATATACTTGAAGATGTTGATGTAGATGCAGTGGTCATCACGACCAGACATGGCGCGCATGCAAGTCAGGTCATAGAATCGTTAAATGCAGGAAAACATGTATTTGTCGAAAAACCTTTGGCATTAACACTTGAGGAAATAGAAACAATTAAATCAGCTGTGGAAAAAAGTGGGAAGATTGTAACTGTTGGATTTAACAGGAGATTTTCACCATTTTCTATAGCTGCAAAAGAACTTCTTCATAATAATACTCCAATCCAGATAATTGCCACAATGAATGCAGGATTTATTCCTGACAATAGTTGGGTGCATGATATGGAATCCGGAGGGGGAAGGATCATCGGTGAGGCTTGTCATTATATCGACCTTATTTCTTTTTTTGCGGGAAGTCAGGTAGAAAAAGTGATCATGAATGCGATGGGTAAAAATACCACATCAAATACTGATAATGCCTCCATTTTATTGAAATATAAAAACGGTTCGTCCGGTGTAATTAATTATTTCTCTAATGGCAGTAAATCATATCCTAAGGAAAAAATAGAGATCTACAGTCAGCAAAAAAATATCCTGATCGACAATTTCAGAAGCGCCGAATTCTTTGGTTACTCAAAAAGTAAAATGAAGAAAACACAAGACAAAGGGCATAAAGAACAATTTACAAAGTGGAATGAATTGTTGAAAAATGGTGGACAATCCCTGATTTCATTTGATGAAATATACAATACTGCGCGCTACGATATTGGCGGTAGAGTCGCTGAAGACGGGGATGTGGATGGAAGTTTAATTGTTAGTTGTTAATTATTAATTGTTATTTACGAAGTATTTAATTAGCAGAAACTCATCCCGCCTGCCAGCACCCCCGCCTTTTAACTCGGGCAAGCCTCTGCAAGCTAGGGTTTATACACATCTTTTTTTTCTTTCAAAGTAAACTTTGGTGACACCCCGACGTAGGTTAACCTACGCCGAACTTTCACGATCATAGTTTTTGCTTTAAATTATTATACTTCATTCGCTATGGAATGCTGAGCGTAAGTTAACCTACGTTCTGGTGTCTGCAAAATTTATTTTGCGTATAATTAACTTAAAATCAAATGATTATTTACATTCTAACATGGGATTTTGCACAAAAATAAATTAACCAATCCTTACTAAACTAATTCTATACTACCATACCCTCCGGTATCTTAAGCTGAAACAAATCAGTTATAGAATTTACTATTTGATTTTGAGGAAAATTGGATGGAAAAGCGCCATTCCGAGTTTTGTTTATGTTGAAGATCAAAAATTAAATTTTGAACCATTTATTCAATTAAATAAAACATGGAAAGGAAATAATACATTTAATTTCCTCTATAAGGAAGTCAAATTTGAATCAGAAATTGATTGGAATTACAGCAAAAATGGCAAGCTGTGGACCTACAACATCAATTACTTTGAGTTTCTGATGCAAGATGGAATCAGTGAGCAAGATGGTAAATTATTAATTGATAATTACATAAATTCCAAGGACAAATTAATTGATGGGCTAGAGTCTTTTCCAACATCGCTCAGACTTATCAACTGGATAAAGTTTTTACTAAAGCATCAAATCAAAGAGGAAAGAATCTATCAATTTATTCATGAGGATGCTTATCGATTGTATCATCATCCGGAATATCATTTGTTAGGAAATCACTTGTTAGAAAACGGGTTTGGACTTTATTTTGCTGCAAATTACCTCAATGATAAAAAACTTTACAATAAGGCAAAATCAATACTTTCTGCAGAATTGAAAGAACAAATTTTAGACGACGGAGCGCACTTTGAACTCAGCACGATGTATCATCAACATATGTTGTTTAGGGTCTTGGACTGTTATCAATTGGCTTCAAAAATGAAATACTTGGTACTGAGCTGAAAGTATTATTTCAGAGAAATGCAGAGGTCATGCTTTCCTGGTTGCGAAACATGACTTTTACCAATGGTGAAACTCCATTATTGAACGATAGCGCTAAAAGTATTGCTCCGGATAGTAAACAACTGTTTGATTATGCTAAATATTTGAATATTAATTATGAATTAATTCCACTGAAGGATTCAGGTTACAGAAGATACAATTTCGGAAAATTGGAATGTATTGTTGACGTTGGAAACATTGGCCCTGATTACATTCCGGGACATGCACATGCCGATACTTTTAATTTTGTTTTGAATTATGACAATAAACCTATTTTGGTAGATACCGGAACATCTACTTATGAAATAGGAGACAAAAGGCAGATCGAAAGGTCGACCACAAGTCATAATGCTGTAGTTTTGAATAACCAAAATTCTTCTGAAGTTTGAGCTGGATTCAGAGTGGGGCGAAGGGCTAAAAGCAAATTGCATGCAGATGAGAGTGCAATATTGTCGGCATCTCATGACGGATATAAAAACATTGGTTTAACGCATATTAGACAATTTGAGGTATTTGAAAACTCCTTTGCAATTGAGGATAAATTACAGGGAAATTTGAATAATATAACTTCATCAAAAGCATATTTTCATTTCCATCCTAATTGCAATCTCAATATTTCAGCTACTTCGATTACTATTTCTGAAAAAATTAAATTGGAATTTGAAGGAATAGTAAACCTATCAGTGGAGGATTATAATTTTACAGAATATTGGAGTCAACACATCGTTGCCAAAGTATTAATACTGGATTTTGACAAACAATTAAAAACAATTATTTCAGAAATTTAGGTGCAGGAAAGACCAATTAAAATACTATTTCTTTCGGATAATTATCCGCCTGAAGTCAATGCGCCTGCATCGCGGACTTATGAACATATCCAACAGTGGGTGAGGAATGGCGCAGATGTTACAATAATTACCTGTGCGCCTAATTTTCCTCAAGGAAAAGTTTTCGAAGGCTATAAGAATAAATTATTCAGCAAAACTCTGCAAGATGGTGTTACAGTCATTAGAGTCTGGAGTTATATCACTGCCAACGAGGGTTTTGTTAAGAGAATTTTGGATTATGTAAGTTACAGTTTGACATCTTTTTTCGTCGGCTTATTTCAGGGATGCGATATAATTGTGGCCACATCACCACAATTTTTTACCGCAGTGAGTGGCTGCTTGCTTGCCATATTTAAAAGAAAGCCCTGGATCATGGAGGTAAGAGATCTCTGGCCGGAATCCATTAAGGCAGTGAGTGCCATGAAGTCTGATAGCAAGGTTTTTGTATTTCTGGAATGGATAGAAAGGTGGTTGTACAAAAGAGCCGCAAGTATAGTGGTCGTAACGGATACCTTCAAGGAGAAACTGTTGGAGTGGGGAGTTAATGCTGACAAAATACACATTGTAAAAAATGGTGTAATGCTCGATAAGTTCGAATATTTACCGAAAAATTCTGATTTAGTTAAACAATTAAATCTTGAAAATAAATTTGTGATCGGTTACATCGGAACACATGGGATGGCACACAAATTGGATTTTATTATTGAAACTGCAGCCAAAATAATGGATGAAAGGATTCATTTTTTATTCATAGGAAATGGAGCAGAAAAAGAGAAAATCAAATTGTTGGCAAAAAATTTAAATGTAAAAAATTGCACTTTTTTAGATTCAGTTAGCAAAGATTTGATCAATGAATACATTAGTATTACGGATGTTTCACTGGTGCCGTTGAAAAAATCTGATACATTTAAGACCGTCATTCCTTCAAAGATATTTGAAAACGCAGCAATGCAAAAACCTATTTTACTTGGAGTAGAAGGGGAAGCCAAAGGAATAATTGAAAGGTATAAAGCAGGAATTTGTTTTGAACCAGAGAATGAAACCGATTTAATTGCTTCAATAGAAAAATTGATGACAGATGTAGAATTTTACAACGAATTAAAAAAGGGTTGCACTAAATTGGCAAATGATTTTGACAGAAAAAAATTGGCCGACAGCATGTTGGAAGTCATTAAATCAACCTTTAACAACGCCACTAAACAGATTGAGAATTAGTTTTATCATTTTGATTTATTACCACAAATAATTCTTTTAATTCTTGGCAAACAACAAACCCCAACCTCCAAACCCCAAACCTTTTATTGGATTAATCAAAGTGAGTTCTTTTAGTTAACTCAGCATAAATAAAACATGATCATTGATATAATAGCTGGTGCCAGACCTAACTTCATGAAAATTGCACCTATAATAGAAGCAATTGAAACGGCAAAGTCCAATGGTGAAAATATAAATTATAGGTTGGTTCACACAGGTCAGCACTACGACAATAAGATGAGCGGTGATTTTTTTACACAACTTGGAATTCCTGAACCACACTTGAATCTGGGTGCCGGCGGTGGCAGTCAGGCAGAGCAAACTGCGGCTATTATGATCGGCTATGAAAAGGCGATTTTTGATCAACGACCGGACCTAGTGTTAGTAGTTGGAGATGTAACTTCGACAATGGCTTGTTCGGTGACTGCAAAAAAGATGAACAATATCACTGTGGCACATGTCGAAGGAGGTATTCGTTCGGGAGACCTTACTATGCCGGAGGAGATCAACAGATTGGTGACGGACGCAATTTCAGATCTATTTTTTACAACTTCAGAATCGGCAAATCAAAATTTAAAAAAGGAAGGAGTATCTGATGAGAAAATTCATTTTGTCGGAAATACCATGATAGATACTCTGTTAAAACAGATGCCGTATTTCAGAAAACCTGACTACTTTGATAAATTGGATCTAAAAATAGGTGAATATATTGTGATGACTCTGCATCGTCCTGCAAATGTGGATGTCGGTGACCAATTAAATAAATTAATACATAAAATTGTTGAATATTCAAATGGAATACCGTTAATATTTCCGGTACATCCCAGGACAGCTTCCATGATTGAAAAGACAGGGATTGCTTATTCTAATTTGCACATGGTTGAGCCAATGGGTTATTTGGAATTCAATTATTTAGTTAAGAATTCAAAAGCTGTCATTACGGATAGTGGCGGCATTACAGAAGAAACTACCGTGATGGGCATACCATGCATGACCTTGAGGGATAATACCGAACGTCCTGAGACAATTACTATGGGCACGAATGAATTATTGGGTACCAATCCTAATGCCATTCCGCCTGCGATGGACAAACTATTTGCAGGAGAATGGAAAAAAGGATCAATTCCTGAGATGTGGGATGGGAAAACGGCGGGGAGGATTGTGGAGGTTTTATTGACGTGGGGCGGTGAATAGTTGGCAGCATATTATGACTCTATATAGTGCACCAGTTGCCAGTTAATAGTGCACCAGTTCGCGAAGATGAAACTGTCCTGTGTAACTGGCTAAAGAGGTTATGAATACGATCATATTACAAACTTCAAACCCCAAGCATCAAACCCCAAACTTTCAAACACCCCTTGTTCTGTTACAAGAATTCGCCAAAACACCCCTTGTTTTGTTACAAAATGTAAAATAAAGTATGCATAATCGGAAATAATCCGTTTATTGCATCTTAAAATAACATTCAACATGCTCAAAGGTGTTTTTCCTCATGAAGTATTGAAGATTCAGTTTAATGATTATTCAAGGCCTAACGATAAGATCTCGTATGAGGTATCGAAAGGATTATTGATTAAATTGAGGAAAGGATGGTATACAAAGAAGGAGAGTGTAGAGCAAGAATTGTATCTTAAATTTAATGCTGCCAATCTAATCTATGGCCCTTCCTATATTTCATTATTTTCTGCTTTGGAATACTGGCAACTAATTCCGGAAATAGTTCGAATCACAGAGTCTGCTACACTGAAACGAAAGCTTACAATTAAGACACCTATTGGCATTTTTAATTATAGAAATGTAACGACAAATGTCTTTTCAATAGGTTTAAAGCCAGTCAGAATTGGTGATTTATCTTTTCTGATAGCTAATCCATCTAAGGCGTTATGTGATATAATATGGACTACTTCTAATATTCAAATTCGATCTTTAAAGGAAGCAAAAAGCTTTTTAATTGATGATTTACGTATTGAAAGGGAGGAATTCTATCGTTTCGATTTAGAAACTCTGAACGAGTGTCTTAAACGCGGAAAGAAAAAAGAATCTTTGAGACAAATAATAAAATTTATCGAAGGTGTTGAATGAATGGTTGACCCAGTATGAATTTAACTCTGCAAGGGATGAAATGAATGCCAGAAGAGAAATTTTCCAGGAAATAACCCTGGCAGGACTATCTCGAGGAAAGTTTTTTGAAAAAGCAAGCTTTTATGGTGGAACAGCTTTGCGGATATTTTACGGACTGGATCGCTTTTCAGAAGACTTGGATTTTACACTCAATAGTATCGATGCCAACTTCACATTAGAAAATTACATTCCTTTTATAAATGAAGAGTTTCAATTGCTAGATTTGAAAGTGGAATTGGATTACTATTCTAAAAAGTCAGATGGACAAATAGAATCTGCTTTTTTAAAATCGGATACTATCTTAGCAAATCTTTCCATTGTAAATAGAACAGGATTACTAAAGGCGCTGAAAATTAAAATCGAAGTCGATACAATTCCCCCTTTGAAATTTGAGACAGAATCTAAATTGCTTTTTAGACCTTATTCATTTTATATAAATGTACTGAAAAAGGAATTTTTGTTTGCAGGTAAACTACATGCCTTACTTTTTAGAAATTGGAAATCGAGAGTTAAAGGTCGCGATTGGTACGATTTTGAATGGTATATGAGAAATCAGATTCCTGTCAGCATTTCTCATTTTTACGAAAGAGCATTTCAAAATGGAAATATTGATGAAATACAATTAACACCTGAGCTTGTAAAGGAAATGATTGTTAAGAAAATTGACGCAGTTAATTTAGATGATGCCAAATCCGATATTGAAAGGTTTATCTCATCTCCCGACAGTCTTAAAATCTGGTCAAAGCAATACTTCAAAGACCTGGTTTCCCATTTAAAATTCACTCAATGAAGATTGAAATAATTGCCGGCTCACGGCCAAACTACAAATAATCATATCAGATATATGTCTAAAACAGCCCTCATCACAGGAATTACCGGTCAGGACGGAGCTTATCTTGCTGAATTATTACTCGCTAAAGGGTATATCGTCCATGGCATCAAGCGAAGATCATCGCTCATCAATACCGACAGGATAGATCATCTATATCAGGATCCGCATGAGAAAAATGTCAAACTAACCTTGCATTATGGTGACCTGACAGATTCAAGTAATCTGACGCGCATCATTCAGGAAACTCAACCGGATGAAATATATAATCTTGCGGCCATGAGTCACGTACATGTGAGTTTCGAGATGCCGGAATATACTGCCAATGCAGATGGAATAGGGACTCTTAGGATATTGGAAGCTGTTCGTTTGCTTGGTCTGACGAAAAAAACAAAGATCTATCAGGCTTCGACTTCGGAATTGTATGGTCTGGTGCAGGCAGTTCCACAAAGTGAGACAACGCCATTTTATCCTCGTTCACCGTATGCAGTTGCAAAATTGTATGCTTACTGGATCACAGTTAATTATCGCGAAGCATACGGCATGTTTGCAACAAATGGTATCCTGTTCAATCATGAATCTCCTTTGCGTGGAGAAACATTTGTTACCAGAAAGATCACCCGTGCGGTGGCAAAGATCGCCCTCGGCATGCAAGATAAATTATATCTAGGCAACCTGGATGCGCAACGTGACTGGGGACATGCCAAAGATTACGTGGAGGCAATGTATCTGATTCTGCAACAAGAAAAACCCGAAGACTTCGTGATTGCAACAGGAGTAACGACCCGAGTGCGCGAATTTGTTCGCAAATCATTCGCTGAAGTGGGAGTTTCAGTAGAGTTTAAAGGTGCTGATGAAAATGAAGTCGGATATGTCACTGGTTGTTCGAATCCTGAGTATCAATTACCTATTGGAAAAGAAGTGGTCGCAGTAGATGCAAGATATTATCGTCCTACGGAAGTCGATCTATTGATCGGTGATCCTACAAAAGCGATGAGCCATTTAGGTTGGACTCGAAGTATGATCTGGACATGTTGATAAATGAAATGGTAGCAGCTGATGTGGAATTGTTCAAGAAAGAGAAGTTGCTTGGGGAGAATGGATTTGAGGTGGTGAGGCAGGTGGAGTAAGGTCGCTGCGCTTTGGTCTTTGGGTCGCTGCGCTTTGGTCTTTGGCTTGGCAGGGTAAATACCTTATTTTTGTTTTTTAGAGAAAGTTTTGGATTATGAGAAATTTTAGAAACCTAGAAGTTTGGAAGGAGGCAATAGATTTAGCTTCATTAGTGTATACTTTAACAAAGAAATTTCCAAAACAGGAACAGTATGGATTGGTTTCGCAGATTAATAGATGCTCTGTTTCTATACCTTCTAATATTGCCGAAGGATGCAGTAGGTCTTCCGAAAAAGAATATTCAAGATTTCTTGAAATTGCCATTGGTTCATCATTTGAAATGGAGACACAATTGGAAATTTCAAAAAACCTGAACTATTTGGATTCAGAAACATTTAAATCACTCGTCGAAAGATTAAATGTTTTGCAAAGAAGAATAAATGCTTTAAGGACCAGTATTAAATAGGTCGCTGCGCTTTGAAAAGGTCGCTTCGCTTTAGGCTTTTGGTCGCTTCGCTTTGAAAAGGTCGCTGCGCTTTAGGCTTTGGGTCGCTGCGCTTTGGTCTTTAGTAAAACCTAACTTTTTCCACAACAAGCCAAAGACTAAAGTCTAAAGACCAAAGACTGAAATCAAAGACTGAAACTAAAGACTACTGAATATTATATATAATCGAAAACTATTATTTTTTCCACAACAAGCCAAAGACTAAAGTCTAAAGACCAAAGACCAACATGATAAAAACCTCCAAAATATACATCGCAGGCCACACCGGAATGGTAGGTTCAGCGATCAGAAGAAAACTTGAAAGTACAGGATTTACGAATGTAATCGGAAGCTCAAGTAAAGATCTTGATCTTAGAGATCAGACTGCTGTAAATGCATTTTTCGAAAGGGAAAAACCGGAATTTGTATTTCTTGCTGCAGCAAAAGTGGGTGGAATAGTTGCTAATAATACCTATCGGGCAGACTTCCTTTATGACAATCTCATGATGGAAGCCAATGTCATACATGCTGCTTACAAAAATGATGTCCGCAAATTATTATTTCTGGGTTCGTCATGTATTTATCCGAAACTGGCGCCACAACCGCTAAAAGAGGAATACCTATTGACGGGCTTCTGGAAGAAACAAATGAGCCATACGCTATTGCTAAGATAGCAGGGATAAAACTTTGTGAAGCTTACAGGGATCAATACGGATGTAATTTCATCTCTGCCATGCCAACCAATCTATACGGTCCGAATGATAATTATAATCTTCAGAATAGCCATGTGATACCTGCGTTGATCAGAAAGATAATAGATGCAAAAGAAAATAATCATCCGACAGTGGAGATCTGGGGCACCGGCGCACCACTAAGAGAATTCCTGCACGTGGATGATTTGGCAGATGCCTGCTTTTTTCTGATGCACAACTATGAGGAAAAACCTTTTGTGAACATAGGTGTAGGACATGATCTAAGCATCACACAACTCGCCGAAGTGATCGCTGACATCATCGGATATGAAGGCAGCTTTGTATACAATACTGAGAAACCCGATGGTACTCCGAGAAAGCTCATGGATGTGAGTTATATGAAGTCACTCGGATGGGAAGCAGGTATTGATCTGAAGACAGGTTTGGGTCAGGTGATAGAGACGATCAAGGGGAAGGATATCGGGAGTGAGCCGACACCGGAGGAGTGGGGGCCGCCATGGGGGGGGGCGGGGGGGGGGCGGGGGAGGCGGAGCCTCCCGATGGGATGCCCACCATGCGCTGGCGCATGACCACCTTTGGTCACAGAAGTTTTACCTTGCTGAACTCGATGTTTGGACACTCCACACATTATCAAATATTCCCGGTTATCTTTATAAAACAACACACCTCGAAAATGCATTACATTATATATTGTACAACAGAGAGAAACATCAATTGCCATATTCTGAAAAATTAAATGTTATAATCGATAATTTCAGAATGAGACAGGAGGATGCATTTCGTGCAAAGTGTTAATTTTAGGTGTTGAAAATTTGTTGTTAGAATTGGAATGGAATATAATAAAGTAGATACGGAAAAATATAAATTGACAGATTTGTCTCCTCAGCTCTTTTGGGATACGAGGGTAGAGGATGTGGATTGGGATGATCATTCAGCATTTATTGTGGAAAGAGTGCTGGAGTATGGGATGATGAAGGACTGGAAGATGATCAGGGAGGTGTATGGCCTGGAAAGAATAATTTCAATTTCAATGAAGTTAAGGTATTTGAGCCCTAAATCACTTTCATTCATGTCCGCAATATCCGGTAAAAACCAAAATGAATTCAGATGTTACGTACAGAGACAATTGAACCAGGGACACTGGATATACTGATCAAGTGCATGAAGTTACCATCCCTAGCTCCTTTTATATTGGTAGGAGGAACTGCACTTTCCTTGCAATATGGCCATAGAATGTCGATAGATCTCGATTTTTTTGGAACAGTCGATCAACTTGATTCAGAAGCAATAAAAACTGAATTAGACTCTATTGGCAACACAATTTTTTCTTCAGAATCTAGTGTAATGTTGGGATTTTATGTGAATGAAGTCAAGGTAGATATTGTAAAATATAAATATAAACTTATAGAATCACCTATAGTTATTGATACAATAAGGATGGCTCATACTAAGGATATTGGAGCAATGAAGCTTGCTGCAGTATGTGGCAGGGGGAAGAAAAAAGACTACTATGATTTATTCTTTTTATTACAAAAATATTCTTTGAAGCAATTGTTGGAATTTAATAAACTTAAATTTCCTGATACAAATGAAATGATTATTCTGAAAAGTATTGGATATTTTGAAGATGCAGATAATGATGCCGATGCAATTCTATTTGAAAAAATTAGTTGGAATGAAGTTAAGCGATCTATTACTCAACATTTAAGAAATTATTTGAATTAAATGAAACAAAATAACTACATAGCCATCATGGCAGGGGGCGTGGGCAGCAGGTTCTGGCCGGCCAGCAGAGAAGCGCAACCAAAGCAGTTTATCGATATGCTTGGTATGGGACGTTCGCTATTACAGATGACTTACGATCGCTTTTTTACCACTTGTGGACAATAAAAATATCTTTTGTGTTACTAATGAGGCATATTTGGAATTGGTTGGGAAACATCTACCCCAATTACCATCGTACAACGTCATAGGAGAACCTTCCAGGAATAATACTGCACCGAGCGTTTTATTGACTGCAATATTAATAGCAAAAAATGATCCTAAGGCTGTGATCGGTTTCGTGCCTTCTGACCACCTGATCTTAAAGGATGATTATTACAGAAACCTTTGTGACGAAGCATTTAATTATGCTCGGGACAACGAAGCTATAGTTACACTTGGCATCCAACCTACGCGCCCTGATACCGGTTTTGGATATATAAATTACAATAAATCTCCACTTCAGAATAATATCCATAAAGTAATAGCCTTCAGAGAGAAGCCCGAACTTGAAAAAGCAATTTCATTTATCGAATCCGGAGATTATCTTTGGAATGCAGGTATGTTTTTTATGAGCGTAAAAACGCTTTTCAAGGCGTATAAAGAATTGGCTCCGGAATTATACAATATGTTGGAACCTCTCATGAAAGCACAAACTCAACCTGAAATAGAAAAATTAATTACAAAATTGTACCCACAAACACCCAACCTTTCCATTGATTACGCTATCATTGAGAAATCTAAAGAAGTATATACAATTCCCTCAGACATTGGCTGGTCAGATCTTGGTACTTGGGCGTCCCTGTTTCAAGAAGTGGACAAGGACGAAAATGGTAATGCAATCATGTCTAAACATGTAATTCTTGAAAACGTTAGTAACACATTGGTGAAAAATAGTACAGATAAATTGATAATTTTAAGGGACGTTGAGAACCTCATCATTGTAGAGGAAGAGGATGTGTTGATGATCTATCCAATGAGTAAGGAGCAAGAGATCAAGCAACTAGGAGTAAAGGTGAAAGATAAATTTGGCAGATATTTATAAGATTAGAAATTAGAAATTAGAAATTAGAAATATTTTATCTTAAGCATCTAAATATTTAATTAATTTTTTTGGTAAATGAAACAAAAATTTAAATTGTATTACAAAAATTTAATTCTGTAGTAGGTGACAAAAGGAAAAAATACTACAATAGCGTTGGTCGCCAATTCCACCTGGAATTTTTTTAATTTCAGAATGAATATCGTCAAAGCGATAATTGACCGAGGTTATGACGTGGTGCTCATTTCTCCGAAGGATGAATATCTCGAACCTCTTTTGGAAAAATTTGATGTTCAACATATTTCTCTGGTTAATTTGAGGCGCAAAGGAACAAATCCGGTAAGAGAATTTCTTTTAATAGATGAATTTAAAAAAATCTACAAAAAAGTCAACCCCGATCTCGTTATTCACTTTACAATTAAGCCAAATATTTATGGAAATTATGTAGCTAAAAAATTAGGAATTAAATCTATATGTGTTGTGACAGGGTTGGGCTATGTATTTCTTCATGAGACTTTATACAATTCTTTAGCGAAGCGAATGTATCAATTTTCCTTCAAAAAGTCAGATTTGATCATTTTTGAAAATGAAGATGATCGTAATTTATTTATTGAAATGAATATTTGCACTGATCAAAAGTCAATTTCGGTTAAAGGTTGTGGTGTCAATTTAGATTACTACAAACCATTACCTAATTTAAAGAATAAAGACGAGAAAATTATATTCTCCTTCATAGCACGGCTAATGTATGATAAAGGAATTGTTGAATTTATTGAAGCTGCGAAAAAGGTTAGGGAACGAAATAAAAATGTGGAATTTTGGGTTGCAGGGGAAATAGATACCGGTAATCCCTCCTCAATAAAAATTGAAACTTTGCATGAATGGATTGAGGATGGTACCATAAAATATTTTGGTCATGTCAAAGACGTGAGACCTATAATAGCTAAATCAGATTGTATAGTGCTTCCGTCCTATAGAGAGGCAATGGCCAGGACCCTAACAGAGGCTCTTGCCATGGAAAAACCAATTATATCTTGCGACACATCAGGATGCAGAGCTATAGTAGATGATGGTATTAATGGTTATTTAGTACCTGTTAAAAATGTAGAGGCATTAGCAGATGCCATGGAGAAATTTCAATTGCTACCTGAAGATCAGAAGCAGGAAATGGGTCAAAATGGCCGTCAAAAAGCGAAGGATGAGTTTGATGATTATATTGTTACCTCACAATACCTGAGAATATTAAATCAATTAAATTTTAATGTTTAATAGGAAAGTATTATTCCTCCTTTATAATTACCCCCCAGAATTAGGTACAGCTCCGAAGAGAAATTTTCAATTATCTGAAAGTTTAGGTGAGGCTTTTGATCAAAAATTTATAATTACCTGCTACAAATCTAATAGGAAGCAGACTAGTTATTTAAAAGAAATAAAACCTTTTGATTACCGTTCGATAGTACGGAAATACTCAAATTCGGGGTATTTGTCAGAAAGGTTAAAAAAAAATGTGCTTAGTCGTGTATTAATTAAATTAATTAATACCTTCCCTATTAATTTGATTTTTGGAGAAGGCGGTGGTATCTACCTCATTGAAAGTTTTTACTTTGCCAGTAAATTTGTTAAACAACACAAAATTACACATGTATATTCTTCTTATCGACCAGTATCTGATCATTTTGTAGCATATATGCTTAAACGGCGTTTTCCTCATTTGTGTTGGATAGCGGATTTTCGTGATTTGCCAGTAGAGCCTCACTACCAGCAGCAGTATTTACCCAATTTACATAAAAATATCTATAGTTATTTTTTTAAAAAGGCGAAAGTTGCGTTAACTGTTTCGAGCGGACTAGCGAATGAATTGAATTTATATAATGATAATATAGAGGTAGTTATGAATGGCATTGAAGATGAATATTTATTTCCAAAATCGGTTAAAGTATCTTCTTTTAATATAGTATATACAGGATCATTATTTCTAGAAGAACGAAATCCTAATCCTCTTTTTATAGCTTTGAATAATTTGATAAAAAAGGGCTTAGTAGATTCTAATTTAATTAAAATTGTATACGCTGGTAAAGATGGGCAAAGTTGGAATCAATTAACTTCTCAATGGCAGTTAAATGAAATAACAATAAATAAAGATTTAATAAGTTCAGAAGAATCAAGAATATTGCAGCAGGAAGCTTGTATTAATTTGTTACTTACAATGGCTTCAGAAAAGTTACAAGGTGTTTTGACAGGAAAGTATATTGAATACTTAAAGGCCGGAAGTCCTATTTTAGCGATAGTCAAAAATCAGAATGATAAATTTTTGGAAAATGAATTACAAGAATTAAAGGCCGGAATTAGTGTTTCAGATCAAGATGAGAGTCTTTTTAATATTGAAAATTTCATTTTAGAAAAATTTCAAAATTGGACTTCTAGTAATAAAAACGAAAAGTCAAGTTTACAAAACGTTATAAAAATTAAATACCCCGCTGATCAAATACTTAAGTCTTTAAATCATTATTTGTAAGGATGAAATCAGTTTATTTTGTTGTTGGTGCCAGACCTCAGTTTATCAAAGCTGCTCCAGTTCTGGAAGCGATGAAGGCATTTGTCAATATCACAGTAAAATTAATTCATACAGGTCAACATTACGATTTTAACCTTTCTGAATTGTTTTTCCAGGAGTTAAATATTCCTACACCTGATTATCAATTGAATTGCGGATCGGGGACATCAGTCGAACAATACGTTTCAATCCTACAAAAATTAAGCGAAATATTACAAAAAGATAAGCCTGATATGCTTGTCGTTTTTGGTGATACTAATTCTACAGGTGCAGCATCCCTTTGTGCTAACCTGATGAGAATTAAACTGGCGCATGTAGAATCTGGTTTGAGAGAATTTGACAAAAATATTCCTGAGGAAATAAATAAAATAGTCACCGATGCACTGAGTGATCTCTACTTTTGTCCAACACAAACTGCGGTTGATTTTTTAAATAAATCAAATATTTCCGGTAAAATAATATTGAGTGGTGATCCGGTATTGGACTTACTTTTTGCTAATAAAAGCAAGTTTGAAGATATTAAAATACTCGAAAAATTTAATCTGGAAAAAGGTAAATATATCTTCGCCACCTGTCATCGACAGAACAATACCAACAATAGAAGTGCACTTGAATCTATTCTTAGAATATTTGCAGCTGCGCCCTTACCTGTATTGTTTCCATTGCATCCGCGAACAAAAAAGGCAATTGTTGAATTTGATTTAAGTAACTATTTAGAACATACAAATATTCATATAATTGAACCAATTGGATTTTGGGAAACGCAGTCTTTAATTGCAAACTGTGATAAGGTTTTAACAGATTCAGGAGGTGTGATAAAGGAGGCATACTTTCATGGTAAATATGTAATAGTACTGGATAAGCAAACAGAATGGGTGGAGGTGATCAATGAAGAAAGGGGTTTTGTTTGTGGTCCTGATTTCGATTTAGCATCTAAATATTTGAAACATCAGATTACTAATGAACCTTTGAAACATACACTTGGTAAAGGAGATGCTTCAAAAATAATATCGAAAGGAATTTCAGATTATTTATTGGGTATTTAAAAATTAGTGAAATAATAAGAATAAAAAATCCCTGGTTGAAAATTTCAGCCGGGGATTTTTATTTTATGAACAAAGCTTATTGCTATCGACGATCATCAAGCAGTGCAATTAATATAAAATATTTCATAATCTACTGCTTCTCCGTCAAAAACCTCCAATATCTTTTAGGCACATGCCTGATATGTAATTTCATATTTTTTCGTGCCACGATATTTGTGCTTTTAAAATAATCTTTCCATAATGTTTGATACTTAACTTCATTGGGATCATGGAATGCTTGCGAAGGGAGGTTTGTGTTTTTACTAATTTCTTCTTTAGATAAAATTACCTCATCTACTTTTTTAAGATCATACAACACTCCGTAATTCCTGTGAGAGTCATATATCAACCATTCCTGATCGGCAAATCTATTTTTAAAAAACTTTATAATCAACGGTATTACATTAAAATCAGGTTCAATCGTACAAAAAAATAAACCATCCTGGCTTTTTTCAAACCTTATAAAAGCTTCCATTCGATGCTTTTCCCGCTCCACACTTTTCCAATACTGCGAGACAGTGATGATATCCGCATCGCCGTAATTGCTGATATAATTTCCACCTCTTGAAAATACTTTAATTAAGGTATTAAATATTGCCTGATGTGCATCTACATCCTCTGAAAGCCATGCGCAATATATCTTTCTGCGCCAGGACTTTGGAATAATTTCTTCTATTTTTTTCCATACACGCTGAGATTTTTCAGTTTCAGTAATGATGTCGATAACTTCCTCAAATAAATTAACTTCGAATAATTTCTTTGGAATTAATTTTACCTCTTTGTCTTTTCTTTCGAAGACTTTGAAAACTGCTGTGAGTAGTCCGTCAAGTGTGTTATCGAATGTGTAGATCAAAATGATAAAGTTAGAAATTAGAAATTAGAAATTAGAAAAAGACGTTACTTGAAATATCATGGCTTGGGTTCCAAAATCTTAATTTAATATAAGATTGTGGAGCTGGATTCTAGCTTCTAGTCTCTATAGTCTAGTTTCTAGAATCTAGTCTCTAGCATCTATTCAAAACAACGACAATTGCTCCCCTCCCATATTCCCTAATTTTGCAGTTTTGCTTTTTGAATTACACAACACTAAAGATTTTATTTGATGGCCTTGTAGCGACCCCAGCGAGAATTCACTATCAAGGCAAGTCATAAAATGTTTAGCCCGGTTGTAAGCTATTCCGAATTTTTTTAATTGATCTGTTCTGAGTTTACCGAATTTTCTGGCCTGAAGGATTTTTAACGCAGAAGTATTGCCTATTCCCGGTATGCGGAGGATCTGCTCTTTAGTTGCAGTGTTGATATCCACAGGGAAATAATGCAAATTGCGCAGCGCCCAGCTAAATTTCGGATCGATATCAATATCCAAATGGGGATTGTCTTTATTTAAAAGTTCGCCTACTTGAAATCCATAAAAACGCATTAGCCAGTCAGTCTGATACAATCTATTTTCACGGATAAGTGGCGGTTGAGAACCAATTTGAGGCATTCCCGGGTCATTGCTAATGGGGATATACCCTGAATAGTAAACACGTTTGAGATTATAATCTTTGTAGTATTGATCTGCAGCATACATGATCTCCATATCATTTTCAGGAGTGGCGCCGATGACCATCTGCGTACTTTGCCCTGCTTGAACAAATGAAGGTACTTTTTTAATAAGTTTTCTTTCATCCTTGAATGCAACGATCTGGTTCTGAATGAATGCCAGTGGTTTTTTTACTTCTTCATGGCTTTTATCAGGAGCGACAAGTTTGAGACCTTCCTCAGTAGGCATTTCCAGATTAATGCTCATTCGATCGGCATAAAGACCGGCTTCTTTCAAAAGTTCTTCACTGGCTCCAGGAATAGATTTGAGATGGATGTACCCATTAAAGCGATGCTCGGTCCGTAGTTTTTTCACGATACGGACCAATCTTTCCATGGTATAATCAGCATCTTTGAAGATGCCCGAACTCAAAAACAATCCTTCTATGTAATTACGTCTGTAAAAATTCATGGTGAGTTCCACCACTTCATCGACTGTAAAGGCTGCCCTCTTGACATCATTGCTCTTCCTTGAAACACAAAAGGCACAATCAAAAATGCAATGATTGGTCAGTAAAATCTTCAGTAATGAAACGCATCGTCCATCTTCAGTGTAAGTATGACATATGCCGGAATTGGATGCATCACCCAAGACCTTTGCCTGTATTTTTTCTTTTACTGCCACTTGAACTGCAACTCACATCATACTTGGCGGCATCCGCCAGGATATTGAGTTTCTCTCTTATTCTATCAAACATTTAAAAATCTCCTGCCTCTCGGCTTTTTAGAATATATTATAAATCAAATATATAACCATATTGTTTACATTTTATAATAATATCATCAAAATAATTACAATTTAAACAATTTTGATTATGTATAATATTAGTAAGTAATATTTTATACATCTAAAAGGCTGTTTAATATTTACATTGACTATTTGTAAATTTGTCAATTATAAAATTGAATGTTCAAAGGCAAAAAAATATTTATTCTCGCTCCTCATACAGACGATGGAGAATTGGGTTGTGGTGGAGCAATAGCCAGAATGATAGAAGATGGAGCTATTGTTTATTATATTGCTTTTTCAATCAGGAGATTCTCGAATCTTTAATTTTGTTAAGAAAAGAAATTGATCCTGATATCATTTTTATTCCGAGTCCGCGTGATATTCATCAGGATCATAGTACTGTAGCTAATGAGGCTATAAGGGCATTCAAGACAAAGACAATTTATGGATATGAATTAATATGGAATAATATTGATTTTAAAACCAATGCCTTTATCGTTCTGCAGGAACGTCATGTGGCAAAAAAGATAGAAGCACTAAATGCTTACCAAACTCAGGCCGGCAAGGACTATTTAAACCCGGATTTCATCAGGTCATTGGCAGTAGTGCGCGGAACACAGATCGGTAAACCATTTGCAGAAGCATTTGAACTCATTCGCACCATTATAGAATGATTAGGCGAACTATATATATTATTTATTATTTTAATTTGTTTGTATCTTTTGCTTGATTTAAGTTTTCAGATATTATATTTGCATTTTCCTTTAAGTATTTACTCTTAAAAATTAATCATATGCACTTATTCAAAATGATCCTTTTCACCTTATTTGTTAGCAGCACATTATATGCACAAAAACCTTCCAACTTTGAAGGTAATTATCTGGATGCAATGGAAAAGGCGAAACAAAGTAAAAAAATCTGCGCAGTAGTCTTCTCTGAGGATAATAATAGGGCATCGGCATATACAAATACAATATGTTTTGAAGATGTAAATGTTAAGAAACAAATCAATCAAAACTACGTAGGTGTTGCATCCAATGCAAAAGACTTTGATGGAAAAATCCTTATGAAGAGGTGGCAGTTAAACAAAGTACCAGCTGTCGCACTTGTTGGAAATGATGGCAAACTAATTGCATCGGTCAATCATGGACTTTCAAAAGCTAAGATGGCTGAATTTCTTCAATTCTACAGCCTCCCTGGCAATGCGGGAAAATCAGTAGACCAGTCTGATCCTCAATTCGAAATCGAAGTCCGGGAATGGCAGGGTTATAAAGGAATCGTAGAGGAAGATCCTATAATAGTACAAAAAGATGAAATAGAAGAATCTGCAGATGCGACCAATGTGGTAACAACAGCACCAGTTAAACCAGCGGTAAAACCAACAGTTGTTAAAGAAGAGACAAAAATAGTGCAAACACAAACTACCACCAAGTCTTCAATTGAGCCAGAAACAAAGAAAACAATTGTTGCCGAGAAAGAAGAAGTGGTTGCAACAAGAACTGTGAAAACTGAAGAAGTAGCCAATGCAAAGTGGTTGGTCCAAGCAGGTGTATTCGGCGCAGAAGCGAGTGCTAAAGCACTAGTGGGAAAGATAAATAGTAATGGAGGAAAGGGCAGTATAGAGAAAATAGATCAAGGAGATAAAATCATTTACAAGGTAATCGCCGGGAAATTTGTCTCAGAAACTGAAGCACGTGATCTAATAGCCAGACTTTCAGGTGCAGGAATTCAGTCCTTTATCAAAGTAATCAATTAATGTCGGAACAGCTCTGTATTACTAATATCGGGCATCTTTGGGGTACTTATGATATATCCCCAATAAATGCTTTAAGAGGGCGTGATTTAGGTAAACTACCTTCAATATCAAATGCATTTTTAATAAGCCGTGATGGGAAGATCGCCTCCTTTGGTCAAATGGAGGACCTTCATCCTGATCATCATATGCCTGTCATAGATGCACGTGGAGGTCATGTTTTTCCTGCTTGGTGTGACTCTCATACACATCTGGTGCATGCAACAAGTAGAGAGAAAGAATTCGAAATGCGTCTCCATGGAAGTACTTATGAAGAAATCGCTGCAGCTGGTGGAGGTATTTTAAATTCTGCTAATGTCCTGAGGAATATGGACGAGTCTGAACTCTATGATGTCAGTTACCAGCGTTTTCAGCAAGTTCAAAAAATGGGCACCGGTGCCATTGAAATAAAAAGTGGTTATGGACTTGACTTTGATAGCGAAGTAAAAATGCTCCATGTCATCCGCAGATTGAAAGAATTAGATGAAATACCTGTGAAGGCAACTTTTCTTGGAGCACATGCCTTTCCTGCAGAATATAGAAACGATCATGAAGGATACATAGATCTAATCATCAATCAAATGTTGCCTTACATCGCAGGAGAAGGTCTGGCTGAATATGTAGATGCATTTTGTGATAAGGGATTTTTTACACCAGAACAAACTGCAAGGGTGATGGAAGCAGGGGCAAGATACGGCTTGAAGCCAAAGATCCACGCCAATGAACTTGCCGTTTCAGGTGGGGTGCAGGTAGGAGTAGCTCATCACGCTATAAGCGTCGATCATCTTGAAGAAATGGATGAGGCATCAATTTCTGTTTTGGCCAATTCTGAAACAATTGGAACCATGCTTCCAGGGTGTGCTTTCTTTCTTGGCATACCTTTTCCACAAGCTAGAAATATGATCAATGCAAATGCAAAACTGGCTTTGGCATCTGATTTTAATCCGGGGACGGCACCTTCCGGCAATATGAACATGGTCGTTTCGCTGGCATGTATTAAAATGAAGATGACCCCTGAAGAAGCCATAAATGCCGCTACGATCAACGGTGCAGCGGCTATGGAACTTACTTCTGAAGTTGGGAGCATTACTCCCGGCAAACTCGCTAATTTAATTATAACAGAACCAATGCCTTCTCTGGCATACTTTCCATATGCTTATGGGCATCCTCCTATTTCGAAGGTGATACTGAAGGGAAAGGTGGTTTAAAAAAAATTAGAAATTAGAAGTCAGAAGTCAGAAGTCAGAAGTCAGAAATCAGAAATATGAGATTAGTAATATAATTCTGAGGGTCATGTCAGATAAATGAAGCGGTTTTGATAAAATGAATAGGGTAGAATTTTATTTGATTTAGCTTCGTATCTCTATTTTTACAATTTCAATATTTTCATCAAATAAAATTTTATTATTTACATGGACTCAGAACTTGACAGTCAAATATTACTCAACACCGCACAACAATTTGGTACACCATTATACATCTATAATGCAGACAGCATCACTGAACAGTATAAGAAACTGACGAATGCATTCAAGGGTGGCAACACTACTTTTTTCTATGCCTGTAAAGCATTGACCAATATTAATGTATTGAAACATGTCAAACAACTAGGGGCAAATATAGACTGCAGTTCAATCAATGAGATCCACCTCGCCATCATGTCAGGGTTTGTTCCTGATCAGATCATTTTTACCAGTAATGGAGTACTTTTTGAGGAATTGGCAGAAGCAGTCAGCATAGGTGTTCATGTCAATATTGATAACCTTTCCACTTTAAAGAAATTTGGAAAAAAGTATGGAAATACATATCCTGCAAGTGTAAGATTAAGGCCTAACATCATGGCAGGAGGCAATATAAATATAGCTACAGGCCATGAAAATAGCAAGTTTGGAATTCCGATAGAGCAGATTGATGACATCATCGTCCTCATGAACGAGTTTAATATTAATATCAATGGATTGCATATTCATTCTGGCAGTGATATTAATGATTTGGGTGTTTATATCCGTGAAGTAGAGGTGATGATGGACTTCATAGCAAAGTTTCCAAATATTGAATTCATAGATCTAGGTGGCGGATTAAAAGTGCCATACGACTTGCACGATCAAGAGACGGATATCAATCAACTATCTTTAAGGTTGACAGCTTTGTTTTCAAAATACAAAAGAAAAAATGGTGAGTCATATCAGATATGGTTTGAACCGGGAAAATTTCTTGTGAGTAAATGCGGTTATTTAATAGCCAGAGTCAACGTCATCCATGATACTGCCGCTACTACTTTTGTTTGTTTAGATACCGGATTCAATCATCTTATTCGACCCATGCTCTATGGGGCATATCATCGTATCGGCAATTTGAGCAATGAAAATGATGATAAACTTCCTTACCACATAGTCGGCAATCTTTGCGAGACAGATACTTTTGCCGAAAATCGCATGCTGCCAAAGATCTCTGAAGGAGATTATCTAGTTTTCTATAATGCAGGAGCTTATGGCTTTGAGATGTCGATGAATTATAATGCAAGATTTAAACCTGCTGAAGTAATGACAGAAGGCGGCAAGGCAAGGTTGATCAGAAGAAGGGATGTGCTGGAAGATCTCTTAAAGAATCAGGTGACGATATAGAACCTTATATTACCTAAATTATTGAAATAGTTAAAGCAGTTAGGTCGAACACCTTAGCAAGCGACTAAAGTGGGAAGTGGGGAATTGTGAGGCCCGTCTGTTAAAACCGTCGGTAAAATATTAGATTGATTAAATTTTTATCAATTGCATTAAGATTTAGATATTTAGTCGATCTTTATTTAAGCTAAATTCATTTTCTGAGAATTGGGAAAGATAAAATTGAAAATTATTTCAGAATTTAGCGTATTCCTCCCTTTCCTTTGGCTATGCAAGCTGTATAAGATTTGTGTAGGCTGTAAATTTTATTCTTGTCTCCTCTTTGCTGGTTTAATACTTTCTTGAACATTTCCAAATCCTCTCGTTGGGTTCCTAATGCCTCACTTAATCCACGTTCTAATTCCATGATTAGTCTGCCAGCTATTCTTTTTAATTTCAATATTGCTTTATTTTTTTTTACCGCCTTGGATGATTTCCATTGAAACTCGCTCACACCAATTCTTTACGCTTGCGCGTATATCGCTGCATTTGCTTTACTGATTTTTTTCTGCGATTTTATTACACTTGTATATTATTTTCTTCGCAAGTTTTGCATCAGTCGGGAAGGTTATATTGTTTTGTTGAACCGCAGTGTCAGACATAACAATTTTGCTTTTTGTATCTTTTCTATGCAACTATACTGTCATCGTAAGGATGTCATGCATTCCTTGTTCACCTATGCGCGTTCTGAAATGAACAAAGTCACTCTGATTACATGGGAAGACATGCTGAAAATTAGCATATCCACAAAAATACTGCATGTATGGATCGCGCACCCAGGCAAGTGCCAGTGTCTCATCTCCCAAATTATGTAGATGTTTTAACAACATACAACAAACTATTAACCTAATGGGCATGGACGGCTGGCCGATATGAGAATAGTGTACACTGAGTTTTTCTTCGATTTTATTCCAAGGAAATGAATTACCCAATTTTACCGGTTAGTGTTCCAAGTTGATAAAATCTGGAAGCTGTGGTTGAAATAAATCTCTTTGGTCTAGGTTGGCAATTTTCCCACCGTAATTGCAAGTTTTTACCTTCAAGTTAAGGATTTTCTTGCATATTTTGTGCACCTTTTTATGGCTTTATTTAATGTATTTTGCTGATATCCTGTTAATTATGCGATTAATACGGATCGACTAATTAGTTTGGATTTCATGAATTAAATGCTTAAACGCCTAACAAAATATATATTAACGCTGCGGACAAACTTAGAGAAACCACAAAGAAGTAATCTCCCACTAGAATTTTAAAATTTTCGAAAAAAATATAAGAAAAAATTTGCGAAACTGTTCAGTTGCACATATATTTGCAACCAGAAGGTTTCACATATAAAATTATAGACAAATGAGACGAGACATTTTTCAAGCAATTGCGGACCCGACAAGACGGGCTATAATAGCCTTAATAGCATTGCAGGCAATGACACCAAATGCAATTGCCGAAAACTTCAATATGACACGACAAGCCGTGTCCAAACATTTACGCATTTTGACAGAATGTGAACTTGTAAAGCAAGATCAACAAGGAAGAGAGATTCATTATAGTCTTGAAATCAACAAAATGAAAGAGATAGACAACTGGCTGGAACAATACAGAACAATTTGGGAAGACCGATTTAATCAATTAGACAATTTATTAGCAACAATTAAAAAAAATTAAAGATGAGCAGCAATTTATTATTCAACTTCACTGTTGACAAATCAACAAATACAGTCTTAATAAGCAAAGAATTTTCAGCGGAACTTTCACTTGTTTGGGACGCATTCACTCGACAAGAAATTCTTGATCAATGGTGGGCTCCTAAACCATTCGAATCAAAAACGAAAGTAATGGAATTCAAGGTTGGTGGACGTAGATTTTATGCAATGGTTAGTCCTGAAGGACAAGAGATGTGGCAACTTCAACAGTACACTGCCATCACTCCAAAAACCAATTTCAAATTTTTAAGTGTTTTTGCAGATAAAGATGAAAATCCTCATTTGCCAGGTTCTGATTGGGATTTAAATTTTAATGAAGTAAATGGAATAACGAAAGTTAGTATTTCTATTTACAATGAATCTCTCGAGAGAATGGAAAAAATGATAGAAATGGGCTTCAAAGAAGGTTTCACTATGACATTAAATGAATTGACAGATGTATTAATATCTTATCAAAATAAAAAATGATGAGGGCTGAAATGTAAGGCATTAAATATTTGTTCGTTTACTGTACTTTCGCTCAGGCTGACAATTCATTGAATGTCCATTCATCATGGATGCATAATTTTTAATTGTCATTGCAATTTAACCCCAATTAAACTAAAACAATCTTAAGGTTAAATTATGAACAACTTTAGAAAAACGATCACATTTCAAGAAACAGGAGAATGTATTTATGAAGCATTGACAAGCTCTATACCAAAATGGTGGACAGAAATGTTTTAAGGAATATGAAATGATGAAGGGCCAAGTTTCTTCACTGATAGTTTGACATCCTTTATAGAAGCAGGTATTGGCAAGCCATTTAAAATATAACCTCCAAAAAAATTGAGAGAAAATGAAGCATAAATTAGACGCAAATAAGGAAGAAAAAGAAATGAATGCAAATGCAACTCCATTTGTTCAAACCTATTTTCATGGAACTAAGGCAGATTTGAGACTTGGCGAATTTATTGTTCCAGGTTACAACTCAAACTTCGGACAAAGAAAAAATTCAAAGTATATATTTCTGGCAGCAACATTAGATCCTGCTATTTGGGGGGCTGAACTTGCGGTTGGGGAAGGGAGAGAAAGAATTTATTTAGTTGAACCAACAGGATTAATTGAAAACGACCCGGACTTGACAGATAAAAAATTTCCCGGAAATCCAACAATGTCATATCGTTCAACAGAACCATTTAGAGTCGTAGGAGAAGTAACAGTGTGGCAAGGACATACGGTTGAGCAAGTCCAGGGGATGAAAGACGCCTTGAAAAAGCTGAAAGAACAAGGAATTAACTCGTTAAATGACGAATAATAGGCAAGTAATTTTATTATGGAAAAGAGACCTAAAATAATAATAGTACAAACAACGTCTGACAAAATATTTGAGATCGTTGGGTGGTTCTTGCTTTTTTCAATTTGGTTTTTAACCGTTATAAACTATTCAAACTTACCAGAAACTATCCCGATTCATTATAATGGACAAGGAAAAGTCGACAGATTCGGGGGTAGAGCAACTATTTTCAGTTTGCCAATAATAGCAACAATTTTGTTTATTGGAATGACCATATTAAATAAGTTTCCTCAAGTATTTAATTATCCAACCAAAATAACTGAAGACAACGCATTTAATCAATATACTAATGCGACTCGACTAATTAGATATTTAAAGCTTATAGTAGTTTTGGTGTTAGGACTTATTACATTTAGGACAATACAAAACGCAAACGGAGATTCAGAAGGGCTTGGTATATGGTTTTTACCGCTAATAATAGGATTGATTTTCATTCCTTTGACTTACTTTATATTTAAATCACTAAAGGTAAAAGATTCATTAAATGAATAAGGATTTTTGACAAATGAATCAACAATAAAATTCAAAACTTCCTCTATTAAGAAATGTTTGATGCTTCAATAAAATTTAGTAATTTTATTGAAGTATTGAATTAAGAGTCTCCCACTTTTGATGGCAGCGAAACGTTAGATAAAATTTGAAACTTTAACAAATCAAAACAGCACATTTATGACACATATTAATACTGGAATAAATCAACCGGGTATCGTAGAACTTCTATTCTATAAAAATAGCACAGGTAATGCTTTGGCAAATCTGGCGCACGCACTATTGGTAGATAAGTCGCCTCTTACTTCAGGCGAAAGAGAATTGATAGGTGCTTATGTTTCTTATTTGAATGAATGTGAGTTTTGTCATTTGTCTCATTCTGCAGCTGCAAATGCACATTTGGGGGACGATGGAAAAACTATTAGCTGCATAATAGAGAACATTGACACCAGTGATGTTTCGGACAAAATGAAGCAGCTATTGAAAATTGCAGGTAAGGTTCAAAAAAGTGGAAAACTTGTAACCAAAGAAGATATTGACGTAGCAAAATTTAATGGGGCCTCAGATGAAGAAATTCATGATGCAGTTTTGATTGCTGCTGCATTTTGCATGTTTAACAGGTATGTTGATGGACTTGGAACTACTCCGGCATCAAAAGATGAATACGCTGATATGGGCCGAAGGATGTCAAAAGGTTACAAAATGCCACCTAATTTTTTAAAGAAATTTATATTGAAATTGATGAATAAAAAATCAACTTCCGGAGCAATCGAACATATGAAAAAAGGTTCATAAAATTGATATTATCTCTAAATATAGCTGTGCTAAAAGTTAAATGTTGGAGAAAATTAAATTAGTAATTTGAAAATGAAACGAGGGACATTTATATTATCTGCGCTTGCTCTTTTTCCATTGAGTATTTTTACCAAGCTCAAAAATCGCCTTTCAATAAGGACCAAAAAGGGATTTAAAGTAGATGCAGGTGAAGCAAGATTTGGAGAACACTACACAATGAAGGGTGTGACCCTAAATAACCTGGACATAAAGATTTCAGGTCTTGATACTGAAAATGATTTAGCAGTATTTGAACAAACAGGACTCACCCCCTTTGGAGGACCTCCTATGCATATTCACCCATTCCAGGATGAGTGGTTTTATATAATTGATGGAGACTATTTATTTCAGGTAGGTAAGGAAAGGTTTCAAATGAAATCGGGAGATACTATTTTTTTGCCTAGAAATGTACCGCACGCATTCTTGCAATTGACTGAAAGAGGCAAGATGATAGTTTCTTATCTTCCGGCCGGAAAAATGGAAGCTTTTTTTAAAGTCACCGACAAATGGACTGCTCCCCCAACGAAAGAAGAAATTGCAAAAGTTTTTGCTGACCATGATATGCAAGTTGTCGGACCACCACTAAAGATTGAGTAAGTAAAGTAAGTTGTTGTTTGTATAATAAATTAATTCATTAAAATAAATAAACTTACTCAAGTTTCGGTAGTCAAATTTTCTTTTTTGAAAGACAAATTTAAATTTAAATAAAATGTTAGATGTTAGAAGCTTGTCCGCCGAACAAGGAGGGGTAGATTTTAGATGGCTTTCCATCAATCACATGGATATTTTTTCTACTAAACTTATTAAAGAAAAAATATGAATCAATTGACTAAGCTCCCCGCCGTCACTTTGGCTACTCGGGCAAGCATCTAACATCTAACATCAGCCATCTACCTTTGTTTCTTAACTGCCGAAACTTGAGTAAACTTATTTGAGGTATTTTGCTAGATTCTTATTCTATACTTGTCAAATAGGATGAAATACAGCTATTGTTTAAAATTATTAGAATCATATTTTTTGTCATTGCGGGAAAGATTAGAAGCTCACACAGTATCAATTAAATAATATCGTCAGTCCCTACCTTAAAATTTCTTGTAAAGCAACCAAAGGAGTTTTGTACTTTTAACTTTAAAACGCAAAAGCTCATGCATATGAGACTGTGTGTTTAAAATTATTAAGCCTTTATAGAAATATTTAAACGATAAATATGAACATATTAAAATTATTGAGCTTTTTTATCATAATTTTTTGTGCCGACATGAGTATTTTTGCACAATCGGATAGCCTTGTATTAAAGGATTTGGTTTGGGACAATGATTATCCTGCAGGTACATCGGAATTATTCATCCCTTCAGCTAGTGTGCTATTGGCAGGTATGATTTATAAGCCTAACGGAAATGAAAAACACCCTACCTTAATTTTGTTGCATGGCTTTCCGGGGAATGAGAAAAATCTTGATCTTGCCCAAGTCGTTAGAGCACACGGATGGAATGTTATATATTTTAATTATCGAGGTGCATGGGGTAGCCAAGGGAAATTTAGTTTCAAAAATTGTGTTGAAGATGCAGTTAATGTAGTTACTTATTGCAATAAATATCAGGATTCTTTAAAAATCGACACTTCCAATATTGTTTTGTTTGGGCATAGCATGGGCGGATGGGTTTGCCTTAAATCTTTGGAACAATTACCTCAAATAAAAAAAGGTTTTGCATTGTCAACTTGGAATATATATGGAGATTTAAAAACCATTCCTGATGAAAAAAAATTAATAGAAGCAGCTAATAATCCAGATATTTTTTCAAATTATTTTGTTCTTAACTCGAACAATTTGGAAATATTCCTTCCTGCATTTATAGAACTTTCATATTACAAATTGGCAACTGATGCAAAGTCGTTAAGCAAAAAAGAAATAATCATGTTAGACGAACATACAGGAAATATTGAAGTCGCCGATTCATTTAAAGAAATGCATCTTCCATATTTTGACTATCAAATTTGGAAAACTGACCACGGGTTTACAAACAAGAGAGTTTCATTGATGAATAAACTTATTTCCTTTCTTGACCAATAAAACATTTTCCTTTATTCTAAATTGATTATAATTAAAGGAATAATTTTATATTATAAAAAATGCAAGATTTATCACATCCTTTGAATCAAATTCAATATGTCACAAACTTTAGCGATCTAGTATCTACATCATTTCATGGAGATATTAATGCCATTTGTTGGACTCGCAATCTTGTAGGTGATTTTGCTGAGATCATAGAAAAGGTTGAATTAAATGAAAATATTGCCGAACTGGCGGAAGAAGAACTTCGTGATCTTCATTTGAGTGAACATGGGCAACTTGCACGCGATATTTTATTAAACGATTTAAAATTATTAAAAGCTCATGGTGCCGCACCAATACTTAATCTCATCAGATGTTATGATAGGGATGATGCCAACCCAATTTTTCCGACTGATGTCTATTCTTTTCATGTAGATCGCTCTCCTGTGCCATCCGACACTTTTTTATGCACGTACTACGGTGAAGCGAGTGAAATAGTGCCAAATTCACAAGCCATCCAAAAAATACTTGTTCCGGAGATTCGTGATGAATTAAAAAAATTATATCATGATGCAGCAGAAGGTTTTGAGTCATTTTTAATTGATCACTTTTTTGATCTACATTATCAGATTAAGCCAGATGCACATCCTATCAATTTAGGTCTCGGCCATTTATGGAGATTGGCGGTTGATCACCCCGAAAGTCAAGTTCCTCCATGTCTTCACCGTGCACCAAAGGAAAAGGCTGGTGAAACACGTTTGTTGCTGATCTGTTGATTTCAATCAACTCAAGTACCCTTTAGTTAACTTTTTTATATCTATTTAAACCAAACAATTTGCCTTTAATAGAATGGTAACTATATACATGTATTATCCGTTACCTTTAAGTTTAGCGTAAAAGTATTAATGAAAAATCATGGAACAACATTTTAAAGATATTAGGGAAAATCAAAAAGCTTCCTGGAATAAATTTTCTCCAGGATGGAAAAAGTGGGATTTGGAGCTCCACGATCACATGAAACCAGCTGCTGACGGAATTGTTAATTTATTAAAACCTGCTGGTTCACAGCTTATTTTAGATATCGCAGCCGGAACTGGCGAACTTGGTTTTAGTATTGCTTCTATGCTTATAGAAGGGAAAGTAATAATTACTGACCTTTCAGATGAGATGCTCAATATTGCCAGAGAAAATGCTATAAGAAAAGAAATAAGTAATGTTGAATTTCGGGCATGTGATGTCTGCGAACTTCCTTTTGCTAATGACACTTTTGATGCAATTAGCTGTAGGATGGGATTTATGTTCTTTCCCGACATGCTATTAGCTGCTAAAGAAATACTTCGCGTATTAAAACCAGGAGGAAAATTTGCGACCACAGTTTGGAGTTCAGCCGAGAAGAATTTCTGGGCTACTGCCATTAGCGAAACAATTAGTAAGCATATGCAATTATCCGCTCCAGCTCCTGAATCTCCGGGAATATTTCGTTGTAGCAAAAGTGGTTTAATGACAAGTATATTTGCTCAGACAGGTTTTAAAAATATTATTGAAAACGAAATAACATGTCAATTAAAATGCGGAACGGCCGAAATATATTGGGAAATGATGAATGAAATAGCAGCTCCTATCGTTGCAGCCCTCAGCAAAGCTGATAATGCGATGAAAGAAAGAATCAAAAAAGATGTTTACAAAACGATAAATGAAAAATATCCGGATGGGAATGTGATATTGGATGGCAGTGCGCTACTAATTTATGGCGAAAAATAATTTATAATCAGTTTGCACAGTTAAAAGGTCCTAAGCCTAATCACAGGTTTATTTAATATTGTTTTTTTTAACTAGTAACTTAATATTATACGAAACGCAAATATAAATAAGACCAAAAGTTTGCCGTATAATACCGAATAGATGAATATAAGTAATTTTAACTTTTAGCTGTTATTGAAATTAAATAGTGATGTATAAATTATTAATTTTTATTGCTTTTATTATACAATCCCATTCAACATATTGCCAAGATATAGTTGAATTCGGCAATAACAAAAGTCTGGGTAAATATTACAATGTTAGGGGTGTAAATTTCTATACCGAACAATATGGAAGCGGTAAACCATTATTGTTGATTCATGGTAATGGTGGAAGTATCAATTCTATGGCAGGTATTATCCCCTATTTTTCACAACAGTATAAAGTGATTGCAGTAGATAGTCGGGCTCAAGGTAAAACGACTGACATTTCAGATTCTTTAAGTTTTGAAATGATGGCTGACGATGAGGCGGCATTACTGGACCAGATGCACATAGATTCTGCTTATGTAATTGGATGGAGTGATGGCGGAATAATTGCTTTGTTGCTTGCGATGAGACATCCTTCGAAAGTTATAAAGTTTGCTTCGACAGGAGCAAATATTTGGCCAGATTCTACTGCAATTCTACCTTCACTTTGGAAAGAGGAAAAAAAGTATTATGATGACAACCAATCAAAAATATGGACGACTGCAAAAGAAAAAAATGATTGGAAATTATTTATGTTGGACTGGGATCAACCCAATGTTCTTTTATCTGCCTTACACAATATTTATTGCCCTTCACTGATTATTAGCGGAGATCATGATCTTATAAATCTCGAACATACGATTAAAATATATCAAAATATCATCAATGCTTATTTATGGATATTGCCTAATTCAGGACATGGCACGCTCATAGAGCATAGGGATGAATTTTGTAGAAAGGTGAATGAGTTCTTTCTAAAACCTTTCAATAGATATTAAAAGCTCAAGTTTCGGCAGTTAAGAAACAAAGGTAGATGGCTGATGTTAGATGGAGCTTAGTCAATTGATTCATATTTTTTCTTTAATAAGTTTAGTAGAAAAAATATCCATGTGATTGATGGATCCCGCAGTTGCGGGACTAAAATCTACCCCGCCTTCGCTATAGCTTTGTCGGACAAGCTTCTAACATCTAACATTTTATTTAAATTTAAATTTGTCTTTCAAAAAAGAAAATTTGACTAACGAAACTTGAGTTAATAGTTATTACCTTTCTTGATTCAGAATGTCTATCACCCTATTTAAAATTATTTTTACCATAGGGGAACATAATTGGTCATTATAGCATTGTATATGTTAGTGAATGTTCACTAACTTTATAAAATTATTGAAATGAATGGTAAAAATAACATCGCAATTGGCTTTCTGACAATGGGCTTCTTTATGGCTTACGGCTTTTTACTAATTTACTTAAGGGATTTTGCGCCAGGCAAGGAAGAATGGATAAATTCATATTCTATAGGCAAGCATTTTGAGACACGGCTAGCACACGTGCATGGAAATTTATTTGCTTTTCTTAATATTCTAATAGGTTATCTACTTATACATTTCAGAGACAAACTCGACCATGTAAAAGCAATTTCCTGGTCAGCGCTTACCGGACTTCTTATGCCAATAGGTATTTTGACAGAAGTGTATTTCGGTTTGCCTCCTGCTTTGGTTTTAATTGGAGCAATATCAATGACGGTTTCCGTGGTATGGTTGGGATTTGCTTTTTTCAGAATTAAATCTTTAAATTAATATTTTATATACATGAGCACAGAAATTTCTATAAGACAACTCGAGATTATTGAAGCAGCAGGTAAAATACTTACCACATCAGGTGTAGGAGGTTTAACAACTAAAAATCTGGCTAAGGAGATGCAATTTTCAGAAAGTGCTCTTTATAGGCATTATCCCAATAAGGAAGAAATAGTTATTTCCATGCTGGAATATCTAGCTACAAATATGGATGAGCGCTTTTCAAAGGGTTTATCCATTATTCAGACGCCAGAAGAAAAATTTGTTTCACTGTTTCGAAATCAGTTTTCATTTTTTAAAAAGAATCCTCACTTTGTAGTTGCAGCATTTTCTGATGGATTGATGGAAGAAAGCCAACGGATCAATGATACAATATTGAAAATAATGGGTACAAAGATTAAATATTTAAGCCCTATTATTCTGGATGGACAGAAAATGAATGTATTTACAAAATCAATCCTTCCAGATGAAATAGTTCATATCGTGATAGGGGCTTTCCGACTTCAAATGTACAAATGGAGAATTGCTAATTTTCAATTTGATATAATTAAAGCCGGAGAAAAAATGATTCAATCTATTTTAACACTCATAAAATCTAATAAATTTGAATAAGAAATATTTAGTAGGTATTTTACTTTTAATTACATTAACAAGCTTTAATACCTTTGGACAATCAGCACCAATTAAAATTGCGTTAGAGCCACTTACTATTTCAGGATTAAATGGACTTCAATCCTTTGCGGTTGGGCAGCACAGTGGTCGTTGGCTTATCATCGGAGGAAGATTGGATGGGCTTCACCAAAGACAACCTTTTGCTGCTTTTGGCGCGGATGGAATTAATGATCAACTAATAGTAATAGACCCTGTTACCCAACAAAAATGGGTGGCACCTCTTTCTTCATTGCCAACTTCAATCCAAGAACAATTAAGTTCTACTAATATGGAGTTTCATCAAGAAGGAGATTTTCTATACTGCCTAGGAGGATATGGGTATAGCCCAACAAAGGGAGATCATACTACATACAGCAATTTAACAGCAATAAAGGTTTCGGCTGTAATCGATGCCATTATTAGTAATAATAGTTTTTTGCCTTATTTTAGACAAATTACTGATACAAAGTTTCAAGTAACAGGCGGTCGATTAAAGAAAATAAATAGTGAATATTATTTGATGGGCGGGCAAAAATTTATCGGCCGTTACAACCCAATGGGGCCAAATCATGGTCCGGGATTTGTGCAGGAATATACTAATTCTATTAGAAAATTTTCTATTCTCGATAATGGTTCATCAATTACTATAAAGCATATAACATCATATGCAGATAGTATAAATCTTCATAGAAGAGATTATAATGCAGAACCGCAAATTTTGCCTAATGGTGAGGAAGGTATAACTATGTTTTCAGGCGTTTTTCAACCAATAGTTGACCTGCCTTATTTAAATTCTGTGACGATAGATAGCCAAGGTTACACAATAGATAATAGTTTTCAACAATATTACAACCATTATCACTGTGCTGTTTTGCCTATGTACTCTGCTTCAAATAATGAAATGCACAATATTTTTTTTGGAGGAATTGCTCAATATTATGATGATTTAGGAGTATTAGTTCAAGACAATAATGTACCTTTTGTAAAAACCATTGCGAGAGTCACCAGAGATGCAAGTGGGACATTAGCCGAATATAAATTGCCGGTTGAAATGCCTATTTTATTAGGTGCTGGTGCTGAATTTATTTTGAATAGAAATATTCCACATTACGACAATGAAGTTTTAAAGTTGGATGATATTGCTACTGATAGCACCTTGGTAGGATATATCTATGGTGGAATAAGCAGTACAGAAAGAAATATCTTTTTCTCCAACACTGGTACACAAACTATTGCAAATAGTCAAATTTTCAAGGTCTATGTAATTAAAAATAGGACAACTGATATAGATAAACTCAATGAGCAAAGTATTGGAGCTTTACATATGCAGGTATTCCCAAATCCTAATGATGGAAATTTTACTATAAATTTTCACCTAAGTAAAATGTCTGAAATAAAAATCATTATTCAAGATGTCAAAGGGAAGTTTATTGAGAATGCCACTATAAAAAATTTAAAATTAGGTAAAAATACCTATTCAAAAAAATTGGAAGGATTGGTTAATGGTGGTGTTTATTTTGTCACCCTAAATACTGGTACTGAAAAAGTGACCCAAAAAATAATAGTAGAAAATTAAAGAGATGAAAAGATACATTCCTTTCATATTAGCAATTATTCTGGCAGCATTTGGCTTGCTTACATTGTTTCTAAGTACCTCCGTGATATTTGATCTATTTGAAATAAGAGCCAAAGAAGGTAATTATGTTTTATTTGTGGTCTGGTCAAATTTCATCAGCAGTATTATCTACATTTTTGCTGCATATGGCTTTATTAAAAGGCAGAAATGGACTCCAGCTATATTAAGTGTTTCAATAATTATTCTAATAGTAGCATTTATCGGTTTATTAATTCACATATACTTAGGTGGTATTTATGAAACTAGAACTATCGGTGCAATGATCTTCAGAATAATTGTAACACTAATATTTACAATTCTTGCATATCTAACAATTAAAAAAGAAAAATAATGAACATAAGGACAATTTTCCTGATACCAATCAGCCTAATTATTTTCGGTTGCAGCAATGTCGCTAATGAGCATTCGACAAATGAATCACAAATTATTGTTACTGCAGAGCACCATCATAATGAAGAATCAATTGGGCTAAATAATGGTAACAAGTGGAAAGTAGATACGAATATGATGACACATATTCGAAACATGGAAATGGATATCAATACTCTTGAAGTAAAAAACACTAAGGAGTATGCTGAACTTGCCATAAAATTTGAGCACAATATTGAATTACTTACATCAAACTGCACCATGGAGGGTCAGGCACACGATGAATTGCACAAGTGGTTGTTGCCATATATAGATTTATCAAGTGAGTTTTCTGAATGTAAAACATTAGATAAATATGCTGAAATATTTCAAAAAATAAAATCTTCTTTTATAACATTTAATACTTATTTTGAATGAATAGAATATTGATAATTTCGATTTTAGTAATAGGGGGAATTATAGCCTTGGATAGTTGCACAGAAAATAAGGTCGGATCGACACAATCGAAAATTGATGCCTTCAAGGTTGAAGAGACTGCAACATCAAGTGGTGAAAACTACAAAGAAGTTGGTAAACAGCTAGCCATACAAACTAAATCATCACTGGCTAACTATTTAATTTCTTCCATTAGTGAAAAAGGTTCAGAAGGAGCGGTTGAATTCTGCAACATAAAAGCTATCCCAATTACCGATAGCATGTCAGTTGTACTGGGAGCTAAAATAAAAAGAGTTAGTGATCTGCCAAGAAACCCTGCAAACAAAGCAAATGAAGCAGAATTGGCCTACATCAAGAAATGGAAAGAATCAAACGGAAGCGGCGAACAAAAGCAACCGATTGTCTCAGAGATTAATGGAAAGATGGTAGGATATTATCCGATTGTTACTAACCAAATGTGTTTGCAATGTCATGGTAAAGCCTACAAAGATATAAATGATGCGACCCTAAACAAAATCAATAAATTATATCCAAATGATCAAGCCACTGGATATTTGGAAAACGAACTGCGAGGAATTTTCGTAGTTGAAATGAATAAAAATTAAGATATGAAATATTACAATTCAAAAATAGTTGCAGGAACTACAATAGTTGCTTTACGAACAAAGGTGGAAGAAGAATTGAAGAAACAAGGGTTCGGAGTTCTTACTGAAATTGATTTACAAGCAATCATGAAGAAGAAACTGGATAAAGAGTATTTACCTCATATTATCCTGGGAGCTTGTAATCCTGAATATGCAGACAAAGTGTTAAGTATTGAACCTACTATTAGCACGATGCTGCCTTGCAATGTAACCTTACGCGAATTATCAAATGGTGATATAGAGATCGCAATGATTGCTCCATCAGTGGCAATGGGTGCAGTTGGAAATGCAGCTCTGGAAACAGCAGCGAATGAAGTACAAGAAAAACTAATAACTGTTCTTAACAATATTTAAAGCAATTATAAAATAATAATAATGAACATAAAACAATTACACACAGAGGACAAACCTGTTTCAGCAATTACGATCTTTAAAAGTGATATGGGACAGGCAGCATCAATGCGGATTCTCAGAGGAGAGCTGTTGCAAGAGCATGTCTCCAAAATTCCTGCACTTTTAGTATGTATTGAAGGAGAAGCGGTCTTTGAAAACGAGACAGGTTTAAAAGAAACATTGAAGTCAGGTGATTATGTAAATATAGAGCCAATGGTAAAACATTGGGTGAAAGGAATCAAAGAAAGTCAACTATTACTTATTAAATAACTTTCAAAACATAAGAGATAACATTATGAAATGCCGATTCAACAGATCACTCGACATTCACCTGTCTCATTGAATTGTAATTAATAAATTAAACACAAATTAAAAATCAAATTATTATGAAAAAAATAAAACATTTTAACCAACTGCTTTTATTAGTGGGGATGCTATCTACTTTTGTTTTAGGGTGTAACAAAACTGATGATCCGGTAGACGATGTTCAAGGTGCTGGTACAATGAAAGATATCGATGGGAATACTTACAAAACCGTTAAAATTGGTTCTCAGGTTTGGATGGCAGAAAACCTAAAAACTACCAAATACAATAATGGTGATGAAATAATAAAAGTTACTAGTGATGAATGGGGTTGTAATAACGAAAGCTTACAAGGAGCTTATTGCAATTATGACGATCTTGAGAGCTACGTAGCCGCCTACGGGCGACTTTATAACTGGTATGCGGTAAACACCGGAATTCTCGCCCCTGAGGGCTGGCACGTTCCTACAGAAGATGATTGGGAACAATTATCTGACTATTTAGGTGGTGAAAGTGTTGCAGGAGGAAAGTTAAAAGAGAGCGGAATTAAACATTGGTCAAGCCCTAACTCCGGTGCTACAAATGAAACAGGCTTTACAGCGCTTCCAGGTGGAGGACGCAATTATTGTTATGGTTTTGCCGATGTCGTTGGAATATACGGCCATTGGTGGAGTTCTACAGAGAGAGATGAGTCTGATGCTTTTGGTTCTGCATATGGCCGCAGTCTTAGGTATGAGAGTAGCAGCCTGGAAAGACATTACACTAAAGGAGGGAGCGATTACTACTTCAAAGGGCACTGGTTTTCTGTTCGTTTAATTAAGGATTGATTTGGCTCATTTGATTTTTTGAGGATGGCTTAAAATCTAAGTTCATAATATATTAAAATAGTATTGTTTTTTGGGTAGATTTGTTTAGGTTTTATCTAAATATATCTACCCAATAGAACATTACTCAAGTTTCCGCAGTTAAGAAACAAAGGTAGATTGCTGATGTTATACGAATTGGAATTATATAATTGGTCTTGTTTATATTTGCTTTTCGTATTAGATGTTAGATGCTTGCCCGACTAGCCAAAGTGACGGCGGGGAGGTTAGTCAATTGATCCATATTTTTTCTTTAAAAGGTTTAATAGAAAAAATATCCATGTGATTGATGGATCCTGCACGTGAGTGACTAAAATCTACCCCGCCTTCGCTATAGCTTTGTCGGACAAGCTTCTAATACCTAACATTTTATTAAAATTTAAAAAAATCTTCAAAAAGAAAAATTTTACTACCGAAACTTAAGTACCATTATAATAATTGTTCATATCAATTGACTCTTCATGTAACCGACATTAATGGGAAGATAAATTTTTCAATTTATTGATTGTGGCATTAACTATTATAATTATATGACGGAAAATAACTTAAAATTTAATAAGGTTGCAGAAATTACACTGCTTTTTTGGCTTATGAAAATTGTCGCCACAACCCTTGGTGAAACTTTAGGGGACTATTTGTCAATGACATTAAACCTTGGTTATCTGACTGGAATTATAATTACCTTGATTTTCTTTTTAATAGTACTTTTTATTCAACTTAAAGTAAAAAAATATATACCCGTATTCTTTTGGGCAGTCATCATTGCAACCACTACTCTTGGCACAGAAATATCTGATTTCATGGATAGAAGCTTGCATTTGGGTTATACTATGGGAAGTTTGGTTTTATTATCAGGCTTGGTTTTGACATTGTTTCTTTGGTACAAAAAATTCCAATCGTTGAGCGTCTACCCGATTACCGATATGAACAAAGAAATTTACTATTGGATTGCAATACTATTTTCAAATAGCTTGGGCACAGCATTTGGAGATTATTTGAGTGATGTAATCGGATTAACTTATTTAAATGGAGCTTTAATCACAGCTGGAATTATCTTAATAGTTATACTATTGCACTATCTGACAAAAATAAATCAGATATTTCTCTTTTGGGTTGCATTTGTCTTTACGAGACCTTTTGGAGCAACATTTGGAGATTTTCTAACTAAACCAATAGCGAAAGGTGGTTTAGATTTAGGAACTTTGAATGCTTCGGTAATTTCGATATCATTAATGATTCTGCTAATATTATTTTCCCATAAAACTTTGAAAAACGCGACCTAAGTAACTCAAATGAGGACATACAATAATTTTTGACTCAGAAAATAACTTATGGGTGGAAGAAATAAAATGAAAAAAATTTATTCGGATAAAACAATTGCCCTATTATTCTTGATATTGACAAGTATTTTTTTGTCGGTATTTATGATAAATCAAACCTTCTTTGATTGGGTTTTCGATAGACATCATAATCAATGGAGCTGGTATATTAGACCAATCTTTTTAATCCCGTTTTGTTTTTTTGCCTACAAAAGGAATTGGACAGGAATTTCAATAACCATTTTTTGCCTTTTTACTAGTATGTTTTGGTTTAGCAGACCAGAGGTTGTAAGTGAAAATGTTAAGACTTTCCTTCAATTTGAAAAAGACTGGCTTTATGGCTACTGGGATTATAAAAAAATATTGTTGATTCTTACTGTCCCTCTTTCATTCTTTGGATTAGGACTTGCCTTTTGGAAAAGAAGTTTGGCAGCGGGGCTCGGGGTTGTCACTTTGATGGCGACTGGCAAAATAGTTTGGAGCTTACAAAATGCTGGTGAATCTGGGAAGTCGATCATCGTTCCTGCTATTGTTGGGTTAATAATTTGTAGTGGATTAATTTTTATTGGATTTAAGATGGCTGAAAGAAAGAATGAGAAATACTAGGGTTGCTTACGTTATTCGTAACAAAAATAAATGATTTTGTTACTTTTGGAATAAATTGTAAATTATACCAAATGTATCGATCAATGATAAATATTAACCATCACTTTAAAATCAATCTTTATAACCTTAAATCTTTTTTATTTATTTGCTTTATCTCTTTCAGCATTTATGGAGAAGCGCAGGTAAACTGGACGAATGATGGAGACTCTTATTTTAAGTTGGAAAAAAATCAATTACTTACTTATACACTGCCCGATAAAGTAGTAAAAACGGTTATTTCTAAAGAGCAGCTAACTCCAATTGGAAAATCAAAACCATTAGAAGTTGCACATTTTTCATTTTCATTAGACCAACAAAAGGTGCTTTTGTTTACCAATACTAAAAGAGTATGGAGATTAAATACAAAAGGAGATTATTGGGTTTTTAATTTTAAGACGAATAGTTTAACGCAACTTGGAAAAGGGTTGCCTCCTTCTTCTCTGATGTTTGCAAAATTTTCTCCTGATGGGAATACTTTAGCCTATGTTTCTGATAACAATTTATACAGTGAAGATTATGAAAGTGGCAAAATTCAACCCTTAACTTCCAACGGAACGGTTGCCATAATAAACGGAACTTTTGACTGGGCCTACGAGGAAGAATTTGCTTGCAGAGATGGTTTTCGCTGGAGTCCCGATAGTAAATCTATTGCTTATTGGCAGATCGATGCAAGTGCTATCAAGAAGTTTTATATGATTAACAATACAGATTCAATTTATTCACAATTGGTCCCATTGGAATATCCTAAAGTTGGCGAAACACCTTCAGCTTGCAAAGTAGGTGTAGTAGATATATCGGATATTAAAACTACTTGGATGAATATTCCCGGAGATGCTTCACAGCATTATCTAGTAAGAATGGAATTTATTCCCGGCACTAATAATTTATTAATTCAACAATTAAACAGGAAGCAAAATAATAGCAAATTATTTCTTGTAAATGCTATAAATGGAAGTGCAAAAGTGATTCAAGAGGAATCGGATGAGGCATGGGTTGATTTATTTCAAACAGGCAATCCTTATAAAATTGATTACACCAATAATTTTAATTTTATGAATGAATCTAAGTGTATTCTTTGGGCATCAGAGAAAGACGGTTGGAGACACTTATACCAAGTTTCTTTAGAAGGTAAGCCGGAAGTGCTTATTACAAAAGGTGACTACGATGTTATCGATTTAAAATACATCAATCAGAAGGAAGGGTATGTTTATTATCTAGCTTCACCAGCTAATGCTACTCAAAAATATTTATATAGAACTAAATTAAACGGAAAAGGAAAGAGTGAATTATTGAGTCCGGAAAGCCTAATGGGAAGCCACGATTATTCATTTTCTTCGAACGGCACTTATGCCGAACATACATTTTCAAATTATTTTACGCCGTCAACTAAAGAGTTTATTACAGTTGCCAACCAAAAATCTTTAACTGAAGGTGAAAGCATCGTTAATAACTTAAAAAACCTAGAGAAAAAGTCAAATACAGAATTTTTCACCATAACAACTACTGACAATATACAAATGGACGGATGGATGGTAAAACCTTCAAATTTTGATCCAAAGAAGAAATATCCTGTGGTATTTTATGTATATTCTGAACCGGCAGGTACTACGGTAACAGACACTTATGGGGCGGATCAAAATGGTTTGTATATGGGTGACATGGCTGAAGATGGATACATATACATTTCTTTAGATAACCGAGGTACACCTGCTCCAAAAGGTCGTGAATGGAGAAAGTCTATATATAGAAAAATTGGCGTTATTAATATTAACGATCAAGCTATGGCAGCAAAAGAAATTTTGAAATGGGATTTTATAGATCCTGAAAGAGTGGCTGTATGGGGATGGAGTGGAGGAGGTTCTGCTACATTAAACTTGATGTTTCAACATCCGGAAATTTATAAAACAGGAATTGCAATTGCGGCTGTTGCAAATCAATTGACTTATGATAATATATACCAGGAGCGTTATATGGGTCTGCCACAGGAAAATAAAGAAGATTTTATCGCTGGTTCCCCTATTACTTATGCAAAGAATTTAACAGGTAATTTATTGTACATTCACGGTACCGGAGATGATAATGTCCATTATCAAAACGCTGATATGTTATTAAATGAGTTGATTAAATACAATAAACAATTTCAATTTATGCCTTATCCAAATAGATCTCACGGAATCTATGAAGGTGCTGGCACTAGTTTGCATCTGGCAACATTATATACAAATTATTTAAAGATGCATTGTCCTCCGGGAGGAAGGTAGTATGTAAGAGTGGACTTGGAAAATTAGTTATTGAATAGAAGGACTTTAGCTGCGCTCTATTCCTTAACTGTTTGTATTCTCTATTTCAATTATTCTTATTTGAAATTAATTTTGTTAATCATTTATAAAACAAACAATAATCTGAAATTGAAATGAGAAAAATAATTGCAGGAATCAATATGACAATTGATGGTTTTTGTGATCATACAGGGATGTTACCTGATGCAGAAATACACGAACACTTCGCTGATATGTTAAGAAACGCAGACATAATTCTTTATGGCAGAATAACCTATCAACTCATGGAATATTGGCGAGATTTAGTACAAAATCCATCTGGCGAAAAATCAATGGACGACTTTGCAGTTGCAATGGATAACATACCAAAAATTGTTTTTTCAAATACTTTGAATAAATTAGATTGGCACAGCGCAGATTTGACAAATAAAACCATTGAGCATCTAGTTTCTGAGCTCAAGTCACAATCTGGAAAAGACATTTTAGTTGGCAGCCGAAGTTTAATTATTCAATTAATCAAATTAAATTTAATTGATGAATTGCAACTTTGTGTACATCCTGTAATAGCTGGAGGCGGGTTGCCATTGTTTGAGAATTTAAATGATCGGTCTACTTTTAAACTTCTTGGAACAAAAACATTTAGTAGTGGTGCCGTAAATCTATGCTATGAACCAAAAAATAATAGCTAACTTATAAAAAGTATTACCTTCATTGTTTATGAAAGTAGAAGAACAAATTCAAGAATATATTGACCTCCAAACTGAGCAGAAGCGCATTGGGATTCAAATGCTGCACTCTTACATCCAGCAAATATTACCAAGTTGCAAATTATGGTTTCTGGACGGCAAAAACAATGAAAATAAAATTGTTTCTAATCCTAATATCGGATATGGTTCTTATAATATTAAATATGCTGATGGCAAAACCAAAGAATTTTATCAAATTGGTATCAGCGCAAACACGACTGGAATTTCTGTTTATATCCTTGGCATTAATGATAAGAAATACTTAGTCAATACTTATGCAGAGAAAATTGGCAAGGCTAGTGTGAGCAGTTATTGCATTAAGTTCAAAAGCCTAAAAGATATAGATGTTAATTTGCTCCAGGAGGCGATTAGATTCGGGCTTGAGAATAAACATACAGAACCCGATTGACATGGGAAGATGCGGTGCAATATATTAGTTAAGTTCTATTAACTCTGTTTTTTTTAAAAAATAAGTTAGATACATGAAAATATATTCTCTTTTATGCGGACTTTTCTTTGCCCTTGATTATCACCATCAAAATGCAACCAATACCCTGAAGAAAACTGTATAATTCGGAATTGAAATTCGTAATAATCCATCTTGAAGTTTCTGTTTGGCTAATTGACTTTCATACCTAATACCATTTTCTAAATGTTGCGCTATTCAAGTTCAAAAAATAAATAACGGCAAGGTATAGTAAGGTTCTCCTTTTTAAGGCAAAATATTGGTAATTTAAATAATTCAGTTTCGCATTAGAAGGTCTAATAATTCAGTTTAATGCCCGTTAACTCATTAGAAGCTACCGTATCCTTATTATTTTTACTAAAAAATCTATAATAATATACCTTTGCATTCTTAATTGAATAACGCCACTTAACAATGTCTAATAAATAAAATAAACCAATAAAATGCTTACAAAGATTAATATTAAATTATTTTTACTATCAGTAATTAGCTTTTGCTTTTTAAATATGACTTTATCACAGACAAATAAATCTGTTACTGATTTTTTGGGTGTACCTGGCCCCTTATTGTTTAACACCAAATCATATATTTTAAATTGGAGTGCTCACCCCAATGCGAATTATTATAAACAGGAATATCTTGTAAAATCAGATCGTACTGACAAGTATAACACTATGCTTTTATTAGATGTGATCACCGGAAAGCAAGACTTGAAGGATATTGTAAATAACAAGATTGCTGAAATAAAAAAGATGAAAGAAACCAATCCTATAATAAATTATGAAATTATCCATAATCCCAAAACTGATGAGTATATACTTGATTTCTTATTAACGGCAAATGCAGCAGATGGCAGTATTAGTATTCTTGAAAGAAATGTATACAGGTACAAGTCTTTTATAGATAAGGCGGGAAATAAATCAGCAATGCTCTTTGGAGTCAGCGTCAGGGCATATGGTGCTTCCGCTGCAAATCAATTTCTTATTTCTCTTAAAAGTAATAGAAAAGACCTAATAAATAAAGTGTCGCAATATAAGATACCAAGTATAAAAATTACCAAGTAGAAAGGGAGTTATGTTTATGCGTTAGATTTTCATTAATATATAAAGGCATGTCAAATTAATTCTCCAAACTAAGTGTTAGTCAATTGGACAAAATCTCAAAAGCGAGCAAACTTTATTATGAACTTTACAAAGATAAATAGCACTTACGGTAGGATCAGAAGTAAAAGGTGGTTAAATACCATTGTCATTCTTTCACGTTATTTAATTGCGTTTGCTTTTATTCCTTCAGGACTTAAAAAAATCATGGGTTTAAGATTTACACAAATCGGAATAGATAATCCAATAGGTTTCTTTTTTGAAGGTCTTTTTCAATCAGGCATTTATTGGAATTTTATTGGTTGGGCTCAAGTAGTTGCAGCTTTTTTATTAATGACACAGCGCTTTGCAACTCTTGGAACTCTATTCTTCTTCTTCATCATTTCTAATATATGGGTTATTACCATATCACTTCATTTTACAGGTACTTGGATAATTACTTCACTCCTGTTATTTGCTATTATAATGATGTTATTGTGGGATTTTAATAAACTTAAATTCATTTTTTATTTTGACAATTATTCTGTTGAAGTAAAAGATTTAAATTATCCAACATACAATCGCATTTGGATCATCTCAGGTTTTATATTATTTGTATTGAGTGTAATCGGATCATTATTATTGGAAAGGCAAGAGTATGGTACGCCAATATTCTTCTATATATGGTTTGCGAGTATTATTTTAACAGTTGTGTTGGCAATTTATCTTAATAGAAAGGGAATGAAAACAACTATATTTTAAATTTTCATAATTCAAGTTTGAGAAACTTAGAAATAGATACCGACTGTCATTTCGAACAGCGGGAGGAAACACAAACTTCTCAAAAGCCCCAAAATAAATAGAAGGATTGATTTTACAATTTTGCCCTGATGGAGTAGTCCAGTAAATTAGGTTGTCTTTTTTTCGAAATTTTGTACTTTTAATATTGACCCAATTTGAGTTTAAATTATGATATTCTTTGCTCAGAGGATTATTCTAGGGAATATGAATGTGCCCAATTTGGGCAATAATTGCGCATATACATCTATTTTCAGGGCAGAACGTTTACATTATAGTATGTTCATATTGAATCAATGTATGAGTTTATTAAATTGAAAAATCAAAAAAGTAATTTATGAATCAAAAAATTATTATTGTAGCAGGTGGTACCGGTAATCTAGGAGGTAGAATAGTAAAGGCTTTACTTAATAGAGGGGCTGAAGTCAGGGTCTTAGTTCGTCCAAGCAGCAACCAAAAAAAAATAAGTTATTTGGAGCAACTAGGTGCGAAAGTAATGGTTGTGGATATGTCTAATGAACAAGATATTTCTTCGGCATGTGTAGGTGCAAATTGTGTAATCTCTGCTTTGGCAGGCTTGCGAGATGTGGTTATTGATGCACAAAAAATTTTATTGAACGGAGCAGTTTTAGCAGGTGTTCCTAGATTTATTCCTTCAGATTATTCATTGGACTTTACAAAATTTAATGATGGAGAAAACCGTAACTTAGATTTAAGAAGAGAGTTTCATAAATATCTGGACTCCGTCGCCATCTCCTCAACAACAATTTTTTGTGGCGCATTCATGGATATGCTCACAAATGAAATCCCTATGATAATCTCCAAAAGGAAATTAGTACTTTATTGGGGCAATGCGGATCATAAAATGGGATTTACTACTTTAGACGATACAGCAATGTTTACTGCTAATGTGGCTCTTGACGAAAATACATCACGTTATTTAAATATTGCAGGTGATCAAATTAGCCCAAGAGAAATCACAGATGTGATGAGTAGTTTATCAGGCCAAAAATTTCGCATGATCAGGACTGGAGGTCTTGGATTGCTGAGTTTAATTATAAGAATTACTAAAATTATGTCACCCGGGAAAACTGATCTTTATCCTGCCTGGCAGGGAATGCAATACATGAGAAACATGATGGATAAAAGAGCTAATATAAAATCCATTGACAACAATATGTATCCAGACATGAATTGGACAAAAGTTAAGGATTTACTTTCCAATCATTATCTTAATTCAAATTAAAATTAGATTTGGATTTAGTAATTGAGTAATCTTTATTAAAGTGAAAGTTGGCGAAATATTTCTAAAATAATCAGAATTTAACAAATAAAGTCACTTGCCGAATATCATGGAATAGTTGAGATCGGGTATAATTAAAAGTATAGCAATTAATTCCGATTAGTTTATTACTGAACATTTTGATTAAAGCTTTCAAGCACTCAGATGTTACGGTATGTCGGTATTCGAAATCTCTCCTCACCAAATTGATATAAATCACTTTCTATTCTACTCTATTTGAGAGTGATGGCATTGTCACATTGGTCGCAATCAATATTTAGGAAAAAATATTTTTGCAAGAAGTAAAATTTATTTTCTCATTTTTGTCCCTTATTTTTAACAAGAGTACAAATGGCAAAGAAGGCGGCGATCAGCTTTATCTTTATAACATTGCTTATTGATGTGACAGGTCTGGGTATAATTATACCTGTCTTGCCAAAGTTAATTGAAGAATTGACCGGAGGAAGTATAAGTGATGCCAGTGCCATTGGAGGATGGCTAACTGCTACTTATGCTGCGTTGCAGTTTCTTTTTTCACCAATATTAGGCGGGTTAAGCGATAGGTATGGCCGGAGACCAGTGTTATTGATCTCATTATTTGGATTTGCATTGGATTATTTATTTCTTTCATATGCTCCGACTATTAGTTGGTTGTTTGTAGGGAGAGCTATTGCCGGTATATCAGGGGCAAGTTTTACTACTGCATCTGCCTATATCGCAGATATTAGCAATGACAAAAATCGTGCACAGAATTTTGGAATGATCGGAGCTGCCTTTGGACTAGGCTTTATCATTGGTCCTGTAATAGGGGGGCTTTTAGGTTCTATGGGGTCCAGAGTACCTTTTATGTTTGCTGCAGGTCTTAGCTTTTTGAATTGGATGTATGGTTATTTTGTACTTCCTGAATCCTTACCTGCTGATCAGCGGAGAAAATTTGACTGGAAGACTACTATTCCTGGACGCTCTTTATTGAAAATAAGAAATTATCCTGCTATAGGTGGTTTAGCTATTTCCTTTTTTCTGATAAGTCTTGCTTCACATGCAGTTCAAACAAACTGGAGTTTCTTTACAATTGAAAAATTTGGTTGGTCAGAAAAGATGATCGGCATTTCACTTGGTGTGGTTGGTCTTTTAGTTGCCTTGGTACAAGGCCTTCTGATCAGATATACAAGTCCTTTGCTTGGCAATAAAAAAAGTATATTTTTCGGTTTATTGTTTTATTCATTGGGGCTTTTTCTATTTGCTTTTGCCAATCAGGGCTGGATGATGTTTGTATTCCTGATACCTTATTGTTTGGGTGGGATCGCCGGTCCTGCGCTTCAATCTATTATCTCTTCAAGTGTTCACAACAATGAGCAAGGTGAATTGCAAGGATCCTTGACTAGTTTGATCAGTTTAACATCCATATTAGGTCCGCCTTTAATGACTGGTTTATTCGCTTATTTTACACGCCCGTCCGCTCCTGTGCATTTCTCCGGCGTGTCATTTTTACTGGGTGGTATTTTAATGTTGTTAAGTGCATTTTGTGCTTATTTAGCACTGAAAACTAAAGGCGTAAGTGTGATTTAAGTTCTACATTGTTAATAATTAATATATTACTGAGTAGGTGTTTTAATTATTACTTGTGGTTATAGTTTTCCAAATTTTCATTTAAATTAATTGACCTTTTCAGCGTCTTTTTCAATAGTTCTGAAGGTGAGATTGACCCTAGGTCCAAAATTTTTCTTAGTAGGAGGAAGTCGATGCAGCCAATTTTCTTGTGTATCACCTTTCATTATTAGCAGGCTGCCATGTTCAAGAACACGCGAGATTACTTCCTTTGTCCTTTTGTTCTTGAATGCAAATTTCCTTTCAGCTCCAAAACTTAGTGAAGCAATAGCCCCCTTTTTTTTCAAATCTTTTTCACCATCACTGTGCCATGCCATTCCTTCTTCTCCAGAGTGATAAAGGTTTAGTAGGCAAGAATTAAATGTTTCTCCGGTTAAATTTTCTGTTAACTCCTTTAATTCTATCAATTCGGATGTCCAGATTAATCCTGTTTTTTTAATATTGGAATAGGTATATTCGAATGGTTTATCTGCATACCAAGCTACTTTTCGCTTTGTGATGATGTGTTTGCCAAAGATCACAGCTTCATCGTTTTTCCATTTAATATTTTCTAATAGAATTTTGAAATAGTGATCGGACTTAGACAATGACATGATATGTCCAAAATAATGGACTTCTCCGCCATATGGTAAAAGGTTGATTGAAGGATCAGGGCTGAGATTGAACATGTCCATGGTATATGTATTATTTGAATTATAACTAAAGTTTTGAGAGAAAGTTGGTAGTGAGGAGGTGAGGAGGTGAGAGGGTGAGAAAGTGAAAAAGTGAGGAGGGGAGGAGGACCTTCCATATCGAAAACAGTTAACAAATGTCAGATTCTTCTAGTGTCTGGAATCTAGCATCTAAAACAAAAAGCCCCGCCCGGTTCGTTTACCGGAGCGGGGCTCATCCCAAAAACAGTATATTGCCTAATTCTTAAGTCTGATCATCTTTCTCATCTCAGTGCCATATTTAGTGCTTACTTCATAATAAAGTACACCGTTAGCATTGATCATGTTTGCGTTGATCAGGATCTCATTTGATCCTTTAGCGTATTGTTTAGTAGTTTGATAGATTGTTCTACCATTGATGTCGTAGATCTTAAGTGTTACGTCAAGATTTTCTGGAAGTGTAACTCCGATGCGTGTTTCATCAGAGAATGGATTTGGTCTGTTTTGGAAAACAGTAACTCCTTCATTTGAACTTCCGTTGAACTTCATGTCTACTTTGTATTCTGATTCATCTGAACCGTATGCAGTTGCTTTTAAGTCTTGTGCATCTACGCTTAGTGCTTCACTCACCTTGATATCTTTGTTAGATATGATAGTGAAAGTAAGAGCACCTTCTGTAGAAGAAACACCATCATTGTTCCATGATAATTTAGCTTTAGAATCTGAAACCAGATTGAAATTATCAGTACCAAAGTTTAGATCATTGCTTTCAATGTTTTTGATAGCAACACCTTGTGCAGCGTTTACAGCCATTTGGAAACCTTCAATAGAAGCGAAATCGCTTACTTTGAAAGTAACTTGTGTCGCTATGCCCGCAGGTATAATTTGATCATCTGCAGTGAATGAAAGGGTTTTAAGGTCTCTCACTTCGATATCATTATCACCGTTAAGGCTCAATGTAACGTTGTTGTTGACATCACCCAATTTCATACCGAAGAAGTCAAGATCATTCATAGTAGCATTTGGTACTACTGAGATTTGCTCAGGGAATGCAGATGCGAATGGATTAGCAGGATTAGCAAATTGGAATGCTTTGTCCACGAATCTCCAGCTTTGTCCACTAGGGAATTGCTCATCTTTTCCAAGGATCAATCTTCTCATCGCTACGATATCCGCAACAGTAAGTTTATTATCCATAGTTACATCAGCTGCAATGATTTTATAAGGTCCATCCAAAGCCTTTTTGTTAAGGAGGTGGTTTTGGATCTTGATAATATCACCTGTTTCTACTCCGTTAAGAGGATCTCTATCACTTTGTGGTTTGATCACATAGCTGCTACCTGCATTGATTGAATTGAATTTGTATGTTCCTTCATTCGTAGTGTTTGTGTTACCTGCGCCGCTTACTGCAACTTTAGGAATACCTTCAGATTTTTCTGTTACAATTTTACCTGCTACGAATGTCGTGATGTTGCCATCGCATACATTGTTATTATCTTGGATAATTACTGTAACTACTACATAATCCTGGTTGCCATAGATATCTGTTACCCAGAATTCTATTGAAGCCGGAGGATTGTTTCCGATATCATCACAATCGAATGTTACGATATTGTCATTGACATCTGAGCTGAATGAATATTGTAGAGGACCACCGCAGTTAGCGAAAGAACCTGCATCAAAGAAAATAGCTGGAAGTGTGATTGTACCAGTTGATGGCATGATCTCTGTTACTAAATGATGAGCAACCGGAGTTGGTTTCTTCCTGTTTATAACAGTTACAATTAAGCAAGATTCTCCCACATTACCGCAAAGATCAGTTGCATAGAAACATACTCTGTGAACACCTAGTGGATATAGACCGGAAGCATTATTGCCCTGACCTACTGCATCCCAGGTAGGAGTGCCGCTTGTAGAATAGTTATAATCTATTTTATAGTTATATTTCAATTGATTCGTCGGAGTGCAATCATCAGTAGCACTATTAGATACTGAAACCAATTCCTGGAAGCAATCTGTATCTTCAGATACAGCTAGTATATCAGCAATAGGTGCGAATACCGGAGCAACAGTATTTCTAACTTTAATTATTGATGTGAAGTGAACTGCTGTTTCAAGCGCAGCCTCTAATCCATAAGTAGAAGCATAACACCAATCGATGATAGTCCAGTATCTTATGATTTTGAAACAAGCATCAGGAAGGCCATAGTATACTTCGTCTCTGTGGTTATAAGCCAGGTTGAAGCAGGTTGTTACCTGGTCAAGTAGGAATATAGGACGTTGTGCATCAGGTAGATCATCAGGATCAAGATTATCCACTACGCATGGACCATCAATAATCATTGTATCATTTGGAGCATCAAAGTATTCCTTATACAAGTATAATGGATTTTTATAGATGTGTATCACTTGTGTTTTTGTCACTTTGTTACCAAAAGGATCGGTAGCTGTAAACGTACGAGTAATAGTACCTGATCCACAATCAGTAAAGTCAGTATCTACTTCTTCCGTGATTACTACATTACAATTGTCAGTAGCAACACCATCAAGGTATCCTACATAATAATTTCCTTGTACATCAGTGTAAATCGTATCAGTTCTTCTTGGAGTACCATCAGTATATACATAACCAAATGTAAATCCTAAATCTTCAGGGTTGTATGCGTATTCGCAAGGTACCCACATATCAGGTGGTATAGTTAAAATAGGATTTGTTTTATCCTGAATTTTAATAGATACCATACACTCACTAACATTTCCTGATTGATCATATACAAACAATCTTATCTGAATAGGATTATTCGCGATATCACAGCAATAGAAATCAATATAATCTTGTTGGTCTGTCTGTTTATCATCATCACCGTTACAATCTGCCACCATTCTAGCAACTTTGAAAGTCACCGGACCGCAATTATCCCATGATCCATTGTCAAATGAAGCAGCTGGTACTCTTACATAGTTGCTGCCATTAGGTATACTTGCTACAGTATTTTCAATACAAATAGCATTCGGTGCAACTGCATCAGCTACAGTGATTTGTAAAGTATCTATAGTGTTATTGATACAACCATCATTTACTGAGTAAATAATATTATGTACACCCACTGGTAATTTTACAGTGAATCCACCATTTTGAGTTTTAAATCCACCTGGATATGAAACATTCCATTTTAGAGTTGTCTGGCAATTATCAGTTGCTACAGCAGGAGGGATTAATACATTAGCAAAACAATCGAAATTGTTAGTATTTACAGTAAAGTCATTTGGTATAGTTAATACAGGAGGTACTGTATCCAATATAAAAATGATCTGAAGATGATTATCTTCATAATCAGTGCCACAATACCATTCCGTAACAGTCCAGCTACGTATTACTTTAACCATACATCCAAGATCAATGATTTGATCCGTATAACTTGTGAATAGTCCGCAAACATTCATTAAGTTGTTAGGGAATAAAGGAACTTCGGCATCACCTATAGTAGGTACACCAGTTACAGTGCTACTTGGATGGCCATTTGCATCTTTTGCATAAGCTTGATCACAATAAACAGTATCAGTAGCAGGATAGTCAATTGAATCAAGGTTTGGTCTTTCGATAACAATAGTATCTGTGCAAGTATCACTCGCATTTCCTACTGCGTCAGTAGCATAGTATGTTCTGAATATTCTTCTAAGATATCCTTCATTTTCTTCAGTACATGGAAGCTCCACAGTTGTCATAGACAAGATGTGAGGAGTCACTGGACCTGAACAGTCAAATGGATTGATATTAGCAAAATTCACATCTGCATAACATGGAATAGTATCTGATCCGCAGAAGATCTCCGGAGCAAGTTTATCCTCGAATGTATGCCAGTTCCAGCAAGAATTGCCGGTAGAGATACTTACATATTCTAATACATAAGTTTTACCAATCAATGAATAAGGTACGTTTGCAGGAGACAAACCATCAGCAATAATAAAGCTGTTAGTTGCTGTTTCCAAAATCGGACCTGTCATTGTAGCTTTAAGGTTAATAGTGTAAAGACCACCACAACCGATTAAGGAAGCTGCTTGAACAACCATTGGAAGCGTTATTAAGGCTTCGCAATCTGCATCAACTGAGATATTACTTGATGTACATGCTGGAGAGCACTGTGCATTCAAGTTGTTGTTAAATAAGAAAAGACACAAAACAAAGAATAATCCTACCGCAGGATTAAAATTCATTTTGCTCTTCAAACGATCTGTAAAATTCGTTTTTTTCATGAGACACTTAGTTTAAGTTTTTAGAATTAAGAATTAAAATATTGTGCATGCGCACGCCCAGCGTTCTGGAGCCGCAATACTGTAGTTTCTTATTACAAAAGTCTGTCCCTGAGGTATATCGCTATACACTCAGAATTATATGCTAGATGTTCATGAAAACATATGAGGGTTCAGGTCAATGCTTTGCAGAAAAACTGACATACAAAAATTTGCTCTGAAAATATTTAACTTTCAGGCAGGTCTATTCTAAAACTAAGGTTGGAAATTGTACAAAAAGAGCGTTTGAAAATTATCCGCTTGTAGGAGCAAAATAATATTCAATTTTATCGCAAGAACTAATTATAAAAGTGTGTAGGTTTGGTTCGGTTCGGTTCGAGTTAATTAGTTTTTTTTCTCGCAGATTATTTAACGTATTTCTTTTAATACATGGTACAAATATATCATGTGAATTTAGATCTCACACATACCTATGTGGTAGTATATTTTAAATTATATAAAAAACATAATTATATATCATTGATAATCAATAAAAAAGGGAGTAAAAATTAATTTACTCCCTTTAAAAAATGGTCTTAATTCAAAAAACTACAGTGTCAAAATCATTTTTTTCGTATCTGTGAACACATCTGATTCAAATTTATATATATAAATTCCAGAACCATTTATGTCTGTTGATTTAACTTCTATTGTATTTAATCCCTTTTCAAACATGCCTTTTTTGACAAAAACAGTTCTTCCGGTTGCATCGAATATTGTAAGTTTACCCTGTGTCGATTCTGTTAGTAACACATTGATATTCGTTTTATTGCTGAAAGGATTTGGAGAGTTCTGTAATAACTTACCAGAAGCGGATTTGTCACTTTCCCAACTTCCAACAGCCAGCATTACGATATTCTTAGTAATTCCTTTTACATCATATGCTTCAGCTTGTATTCTGCCCTCTGTTATGGATATATCATCCATCAAGTTGCCCTTATTCAATTTTTTAAATGTGATAACACCAATTTCTTTACCTGATCTACCTAGTTCATCGTCCCAGCTAAAAGCCATTGTTCCTGGATTATTTTGATCTACATTGTAATTTTCATCTGTGAATCCTTCTAAATTGCCGTTTTCGAAAGAGACAAACTCCAGAGCACTATTGTCAAAATTAAGTTCAAACTGGAATCCTCTCAAATCCTTTAGTTGATCAGATGATAATTTTACTTTAACATAATCATCTTTGCTTTCTGCTAAGGATGTATATATGATAACAGGTTGATTTCTTGTATCGAGCTCTCCGGATGCGATTTCATCCATTGCACTATTGTTCACATCTCCGAGCTTAAGAGCTACAAAATTTACAATGGGCTTCATACCTAAGACATTTTGAAGTGTTCTTTCGAATACCTTTGGCTGATTAAATGGATTCTTTTTATTAGGGAAATGGTACCCCTTATCAGCAAATCTCCATGATTCATCAGATGAGAATTTATCAGTCTTACCCAGGATCAATTTTCTAATCTCTATTAGGTCTCTTACACTTACTGCGTTGTCTGCATTTACATCAGCTGACAATAATTTATAGGGCGAATCAAGGGATTTCCTTCCTAGAATATGATCTCTGATTGCAATCGCATCTGCAGTATTGACCCCTTTCAATGCCGGCCCACTTTTCCTTGCATTTACTTGTAGATCTGCTCCAGGTATCACATCATAGATCTCATAGTCCCCTGAGGCGCCAGATTTGGTTAAATAATGTTTATCGCCATCTGCAATGATCTCAACATCAACTAACGGCCTTCCACCTTCATCTGCCAAGTTTCCAACTATGCCCATCAAGTTATTGCAATTCGTATTTTGGCCTACTGGCACCAAGACATTTAAATCTACAATACATGAAGTAGATAAACCTGACTTATCAAATACCCATACCTTAACATCAGGGATACTTAAATCCTGAGGACTTCCGGTGCATACCAGATAAATAATACTGTCACTTAAGTCCAAAGAATCAAAGGTGAAATAGATATCAAAATAGTTGCAATTGTCAAATGCTTCATAAGGAATGTATGAGAAATCTGATGCATATACTGTATCCAATCCCGATTCATTTATGAAGACATCAAGACTATCCGGACATGGCCATGTTGGTGGAAAAGAATCAACTACCTGAACATATAGTGAAAAATTATTACCATTTCCGCATATATCTTCTACGTAATAATTGATCTTAACAGTGCCCAGTGTAAAAAATCCCGATGCATCTAATGAGTTATTGTCTATTGCTCCCGGATAATCATTAGTAGCTATCGCCAAAGGAGAGCAATCAGATATAATCAAGTTGCTTAGATCTACCATTTTCTTACAATCATCCAACGTTAATGGAGAAAGTATCGTGTCACCATCATTGTAATTAGTGATCTGAGGCCCCATATTATCAATTATATCTATATGCTGAAGAAATGTAAATACTCCATTTTGTGTATTAGGTACATAGTTGCAACTATCTATTACAGTCCAAAGCCTATCAATGGCTGAACAGGCATCAATATCCAACGGATCTGATGGTGTATCAGTGTAACTCACTGAAGACATAGTACATCCATCTCCAACATTTATCACAGGGAAACTGCCTAAAGAGTCGGGGTCTATACTGCCACTGCATTCAATAGTGATCGGGCTGTCCGGCCATTCTATATTAGCTTCTGTCAATGGAGTAGTCCCCATGACATTTATATTAAAGCTGCATTGGTCAGTTCTGCCATCATTTGTTAAAATACTATATGTAACAGTCAAAATTGAATTGCCACATACACTTACATTTCCTGTGATCAAAGTGTCCAGATCGTAGGTACCACAAACATTCATTATGGTAGGTGCAGGTAAATTATTTGGATTAAATTCCATCATACATGACACATCAAAACCAGGAGGGCATATCAATAGATCATTGCTTTCATATTCCACTGTGACAGTAGTTACACCTATAGTTGTAAGACCACATGAATTGGTAGCAGTAAAAGTAACAAGTGTCACCCCAAATGGATAAATCCCGTCTGCATTTGCACCGCCATTATTAAAGCTATTAGTGATAACGATCGGCTGACCACAACCTGTGGCGGTGGCTAAGGCAAGATCGACCTGAGCTGTACAATTATTGATATTAGTTGGCTCTATCGTTACATTTGGTGGTACTATAAGATTCGGTGCTGTAGCCCCAGTGACTGTAATGTTCTGAAGATGAACGAACTTTCCATCAGTTCCTCCGGAAAGTAAGAAAATACAAGAATCAATCACTGTATATTGTTTGACATATACAGCGCATCCATCCCCATTGATCGTCGTGTCTACATTGGCTGAAAAAATATCAATTTCATTGCAGAATTCTCCTAAAAGTATTGGATATCCTGTGACGCTTGTATCATTTATATTAGGATTGCAACCAGCCATATCCAGATCAGCAGGCCATATAATGTCTCCTTCATCCAATGCGTTTGGATTGGTTACATTAAATGTTTTAGTGCAGGACGCTGAGTTGCCTCCAGCATCTGTAGCTGTGTAAACAATGTCAATTGTACCTTCATTATTACAGTCCAACACAGAGTTTACCAACCATGTGATCACAGGATCACCGCAATTGTCCGTGGCAGTTGGTAGATAATTCTCAGGATTGAGGGTATCGGTTTGGAAACATGTAAGTTCGATGTCTACATCAGCACCACAATTAATCTGAGGAAACTCTTTGTCTTGCACTGTTACAGTAAATGAGCAAGTAGTGCAGTTACCATATTGGTCGCACACTTTAAAATCAAGTGTATTAACTTGACCGACTTCATCACATGTATATGTTACACAATTTGTGTATGAATTATCGGTTGACTTTTTAATGGAAATAGTTAATGGACCTGCGCAATTGTCAGAATAATCAAAGCCCAGGCTATCGGCACATACGATGCCTGTCTCCGTATTTCCTAGCCCGACATTTATATTATGGCAAGTAAGGTATGGAGCTTGTTGATCTTCGACAGTCACATTATAAGTGCAGGTAGACGAATTGTTGCATCCATCATTTGCTCTGACTTCAATGATATGCTCACCGATGAGGAGCGAAGTAGAGGTGTTAAATACCAGTAATCCATCCACACGGAATGAAAATGTTACATTATTGCTGCAATTATCTGTAGCTATCACAGCCGGAAAAGAATAATTGGCTACACATAGATCCTGAGTGAGACCGATTGTAGTATCTGCAGGACAAAAAATAATAGGAGCTGTAGTATCAATGGACATGATGAATTGAGTATCACGTGCACTAGGAGTATTATTACATTCATCCATTACTGTCCAGATTCTTCTAATTTTGAATCTACCCGGACAGCCCATTGGAATTGTTTTATCCACTTTACCAAACCAAGTATAACAGACGCCTCTCAAAGGATATCCCATCCAGGTCGGTTCACCTGTGACGGAAGTATCCTGGCTAAATTCACTGCAACTCATCGTAGTATCGTTAGGAAATACGATCTCATCTAATACTGGTCGCAAGAACCTTACGGTATCCTGGCAGGTAGCTGAATTGCCTGAAGCGTCAGTGGCTTTGTAGGTTCTGACTATTTCAAAGGTATAAGGAGATGGACAAGTATAGTTTTTTTCTGTATGACTTAGAATAGTCACGGTGGGCGGATTGGTGCAATTGTCTGTAACAGTCACCAATTCGGTATATGGAGGCTGTATACTATATATTTCTATACCGCATGGCAATTCTTTAGTAGCACATTCAAACGTTGGTGGCATTTTATCTTCCACAAAGAATTGTGTAGAACAAGTCTGGTCAGCGATAGGATCATAAATAACTGCTGTGAGAAAATGCCCCACATCATCACAATCAATAATCGGCGCCGGCCTTCCAACAATGGATAATTGTAGGGATGCAAAGTTAATATATGTAGGAGTAACAAAATATCCAGGCGTGATCTGGGACGTGCCGCTTTGGCTAATTGAAATGTTCACCCCTGCCAGGCAATTCAAAGCAGCCGCCTGTTCTGTGGCTGAAATAGTAATAACAGGAAGTTCTTCCTGTTGCTTTTTAGACTGAGGTAATTCGCTGGAGGTGTTCTGTATAAACAGGACGCCCATTAAAGCCACCCAAACTAAATCAAAGACCATGAACCTGTCAATCGCTTTGCCTTTTCTTTGTAAAAACTTCATAATTCTAACTGTAGTTTACTTAAATGAATAATGACCTATTCTGCAAGTGAAAAAGGCCAAAGGATAATACTTTACTACCCTTTGGACAAGAAACCTTATTACAAAATATATCATACCGGTAAAGTCCGGGATTGAATACTGTTTTTGGGAAAACGCTTATTCTTACTTTTTAATAGTAGCCGGCCACGAATGACCGGCTTCACGGTTCTATTAAAAAATTATTCTTAGATATTAGAAAATATACTTAATTATATATCTCTAATTATTCATTCTTTAGATATGACAAAATTATGTAATATGTTTGAGCTCACAATACCACCGAATAATTAAATATTAAATAATTTTATAATATATAATGAAATAATGGATATGAAGTTGATTCGCCGGATGCCTTGGTGCAGCATGGTTTAATTCATAAAAATAAGCCCTAAAGGAGGATTCTCAAGAATGGAATTGCTACCTGGCAAAATAGTTGTATTAAATAAAAATGTAATATAATAAGGTAAATTCAATACTTGTTGGGTAGAAAAAATAGATATTGAATGATTTACCCGCTGCAAATTATGGTCTATCCGCCTCAGACTTTCCAAACTCCATATTTGGATCCTTATGCATCTGTATCACCATTTTTCCTCCTTTCATAATATCACTGTGCGTAATATAGGACTTCAGGTAAGGCTGATTATTAAACGTGATCCCTCTGATATATTTATCTTTCGGATCTTTTCTCAAGACATGTATTTCGAATATCTTACCATTTGGCAGATGTAGTTTAAGATCTTCCATTCTTGGGCTTCCGATGACATATACACCATTCCCGGGATGCACCTGGTAGAATCCCATAGCAGACATCACATACCAAGCGCTCATCTGACCCGCATCTTCATTACCACATAATCCATCAGGTTGGGAAGTATACATACTATCCATCAATGTTCTCGTCATGGACGCTGTCTTCCATTGCTCACCTGCGAAATTATACAAATAGGGTATATGATGATTTGGTTCATTGCCCTGCGCATATTGACCGATTAATCCCGAAATATCCGGACTGGCTTCTTCCCCCATCGATCCACTTGCATTAAATAAGGAGTCAAGTTTATTTGTAAAATATTTGTCACCTCCCATAAGTTTGATCAAACCATGCACATCCTGAGGCACGAGCCACGTGTATTGCCAGCCGTTGCCTTCACAATAATCATTCTCTCGATGTTTGGCTTCGAATGGACTAAATGGAGCACGGAATTGTCCATTCGCCAACTTTCCACGCATAAATTTTGTATTAGAATCAAAATATAATTTATACAATTTCGCTCTTTTATCATAGTATGCAGCATCCTCTGTCTTGCCCATAGATTTCGCCATCAAAGCAATACAAGCATCATCGATGGCATATTCCAATGCTTTGGCGACTGATTCATTGACAGAATCGGCTGGAATGAATGCTAATTTCTGAATGTATTGAATGCCGTTAATCTTTTGCATAGCAGACTGCTTCACTGCTTCATAAGCCAGATTCGCATCAAATCCTCTATGCCCTTTCATATAAGCATCCACGACCACAGGCACTGCACTATATCCGACCATCGTATTAGTTTCATTCCCGGACAAATGCCACACCGGCAGCTTACCTTGTTGCTTATATATATTAAGCATAGAATTAATAATGTCATCGATCCTTCCGGACTGAGTGATCGTCAATAAAGGATGCAAGGCGCGATAAGTATCCCAAAGTGAAAATAGAGTATAATTAGGTTTGCCATCGCCGGAATATACTTTCTGATCGCTGCCTCGATACTGGCCATTGACATCATCATACGTTGAAGGGAAAAATAAGCATGATATAATGCTGTATAAAATATAGTCTTCAGATCACGTGATGCATCGTATTCTACGGTGGACAATTCCTTGTTCCAGGCATCAGAAGCATTAGTTTTTACTTTGTCAAAATTCCAGCCGGGTACTTCTGTTTGCATATTTAGCAAAGCATTCTCTGAACTGACTGCCGAAATTCCAACTTTAACCATCACAACTTCTTCTTTTTGCAATGCAAATTTTATAATTGCTCTTGCACGAACAGTTGTTAGTTTACTTCCATCGATTGAAATTGAGTCATCATATAATTGAAAAGATTGCAGCCTTTGTGATAGTTTAATTGCAAAATAAACTTGTTGGTTTTTAGCCCAACCTTTCGACTGTCTATATCCAGTGATGATGGAATCATTTACCACTTCAATATGAGTTTCGACAGGACTATCACCCTGTACCGAAAGCGAGATCCAGGACGATATGTGAATTGTTATTTTCAACAAAAGTATATCGATGCATACCCACTCTTTTAGTAGTAGTCAAGTCAACTTTAACGTTATAATCTTTTAAGAAAACACTGTAAAATCCGGGCTTGCAGATCTCCTGATTATGAGAAAAGAAGATCCATATCCGTCCGATAATTCATCTTTATTTGCTGGTTTAACTTTAACTTTTCCGGTAGCAGGCAGCAGTAAAATATCATTCCAATCGCCGATGCCGGTGCCACTCAGATGCGTGTGTGAATCCAAGAATTTCCTTACTCGCATAATTATAACCACTACACCAGTCCCATCCTTTGTCTATGTTCACCGGCCCTAATTGAACACCTCCAAACGGAACATTGGCGCCCAGAAAGACGTGGCCATGGTTAGCAGTGCCGATGAATGGATTGACAAAATCTATAGCTGACTTGTTGGTTTTCTGGGAAATAACAGTGCTTGGAAATAGGGTTAATACCGCCAATGAGTTGAGAAGTATAATTTTTAAAATGCGATTCATGATTATGTTTCTAGTTTTTATTCTTACACAATAGTAGAGAATTCATTTCAAATAATTGAGTAGATAATTTAAGAGTCGTTTTTTTATATTGATCGAAGCTCATATATACTTCGAAAATATGCTGAATTCTTAAAGATCAGTCTGAAAAGATATGCAACTCAAGGGAGAATCTTAAATTTTCACACATTAACATATATAATTTTACGAAATATGATATTTTTAAAAATTAAATTAAATGCATAATTATTTTACATTTATTTACTATTATTTATTTTCTATTCGATTATTTTTGAAAACATAATAAACATTAAAATACATTTTGATGTCAGTGAGGCCAACTTAATTACATGTAAAGAAAATTTTACATTTGGTTCAGTTAATAATGTCTAATTTGTGTTCATTATCAAAAAGGGATATTAAGTACATCCAGATTTGGAATATAATAATGAATAACATTTTAACAATAACTCTTAACCCATAAAATAATTAACTTTTTACATTGATCTTAGCATGATTTTTAAATCACCTAATACACACACCACATATTTTACACTGAATTAGTTCAACTCTTTTGAACATTGATTTTTACGCGTCTATACTGATAGGTCGATGATGTATTGTTGGTGATCGGAACTGAATGGTTGTGCTTAACCTCCTTTGTGTATTTTTAAATTCAAAAAATTAAAATAAGAAAATGTTAAATCTTAATTTTGCAATTATTATTATCTATAATTCAAATACGGCTCACGCTATTTCTCCATACTTGGAATCTCAATGTGGAACTACCTGTGGACAGGCTCAATTAATCTATAATTATGGAGAATAAAGTTTATAGTTGGACTCCTGTTGAAGCACCTTCTGTTCCAAGTACAGTTGATTGGTCGGGAACCTTGTATTTTAAAGTGATAAATCATTCAACTGGGGCGGTAGTTCTAAATCATTACAAAACAATAAATTTATTAAATGTAGTAGTAACATCAGTAGCTGGAGGAGGCAAACAGAGCGTTTTAGACATTTCAAGCGCAATCTTTCCAGTTGCAACAAATGGGGTTTTTAACGCTGCTCCTGGGCAGTACGATTTAATTTATTATTTATATGTGAAGCTTGAGAATTTACCATATTCATCAGGTTACAAATATATAGGGAGTAATAGTGTACCCTTAACAATTGATGCAAATGGGACTTCATTTCCAAAAGAAGTGACACAATCTCAAGTACAAAATACCAATACGCCAACAAGTTTAAAGGTAGATGGTTTTACCCTTGATCCTTCATCTACGACCCCAGTATATTCATGTAAATCTTTTGGCCATTTAGAATTGATTTTTCAAATATTACAGAATGCAGAACCTACACGATTAAAGTCGATTATGCTGATGTTACTGCATTAGGATGTGGGGCTTCTCCAACTTATACTTCTGGACTAACTTATAATCTGAATGCAGTATATTCTGGAGGAATAATGCAAAATTATGTTGAACTTCCCAACTTCAACACTAACACTCCGATAATAAATTCTGGAAATAATGGTAAAACATTTAAACTAAAAATAACAATTAGTAATACAGGGTAGCATACTGCTCTGCAGCTATAATTTACCGGTGTATAAGTGTTTCTGGTGCTGCTGCATCCACAAATCTAGAAATTGTAAATGGCGGGTATACAGCTCCGACAACCATAATTGGGTCAGCTCCATTGTTGACTTATTCATCTGTAAATTTTAATGCGGCTAGGAATGCCACTTATGCAGTATCTCAATTTAACATTTCTTTGGAAGCATCTAAAACAACTTCTGGACCTTGGGTAACAGTATACCCGGAGCATACGCTACGCCACTTTCAGGAGGTATTCCAGATGTGCAAATAAATAGACTTCCTGCACCAGCTAATGCCACTTTGATTCATATCCTGGTCTTTCGATACCCACTTTTACCTCTTGGCCTCTTGTTTGGGGGGATTAATCACGGATACATTTATTACAGACTTACTGTTTCGGTGCAAAATAATTGTAATACTGCAGCTTCTCAATTTTCATATTTTAAGCTAAACCTATCAAATCCATTAACAAAAGAATTAGGTGACCTTTTGGATATTTCTAATGAAAAACCTGGAAACTTTTATGAATGAAAATATTGTAAGTAATATAAATGAAGCATTTAGTGAAGAATTGACCAATAAAATTGAAAATTATCCTAACCCTTTAAGAATGAATTAACCTTCACTCATTTAGGCGAAAAGTCGGTAATTTTAATTTACGATCTTAATCAAAAGATAGTTGGTAATTTTGAATCGAATTCAGATAACTATACGTTTAATACAAGTAATTGGATGAGTTCAGTATATTTCTACCAAATTAGAGAAATGATGGAACTGTTTCTGTAGGGAAAATAATTAAAATGGAATAATGATCAACCATTCATTATATAGAACTAACAAGTGCCATCATTTATGGCACTTGTTTATTATTATTATTTTTATTATTATAATATTTACTCAAAAATCATTTACTCAGGCGATCGGTCGTGTTGGTGGGGATTATTAATTCAGATGGAAAGGTAGATACTATTGGTACCGGAACTCAACCTCAATTTGCGTATGAGTTGTGTGAAGGTGCATGTTTTCAAGTAATTAGCCTAGATTTTACATTAGATCCAACTCAAGCAATATTGGAAGACACAATAATTTGGGAGTTTCAAACCGGGTTACCTAAAATCAGCATGGAAAATTCTCCATCCATCTGTTTTCCTATAATAACAACATTAGAAATTGTAACATTACACAGATTTGTAACAAATTTCCCATCAGGTCAGCCTTCCTTCAAATCATGGTATACAGAAACTTTCTATTTGATTGTAGAAAAATGTCCACCAGAAGCATTTTTCATCCAAGACAAGGAAATTGTTTGCCAAAATAATTTTGTTCAATTTTCAGATTCATCTTTTAGGCATCCTGATGAGTGGGAGTGGAAATTTGAAGGCGGCAAACCTTCTTTTTGGTCAGGCAGGAATCCTCCATGCATTGAGTATAATATTCCAGGTATATACCAGGTGTCATTATCGGTAAAAAACGATCAAGGAATTGATACTTTAATTAAATATAACACTATTGAAGTGTTCAAAGCTCCAATAAAACAGGATGGAATTGAAACTCATTTTGTAGGAATGTACGGTAGAGATACATTAATTAATTCATGTGTGAAAGGAGATATTTATAAATGGAAACCTTCAGAAGGCCTTTCATGTGATGATTGTGAACAACCTATTTTGAGATTTGGAGCAATTAAACAATATCTCTGTATAGTTTCTGTCGAAAATGGAGTGTGCTCTGACAGCTGCATTGTAAATATTAGAACAGAGATGGAACTACCTAAAATTTTCTTCCCTAATGTAATCAGCCCAAATTATGATGGCATTAATGACATCTTTGAAGGCAGTTGGTCAAACGCCGAAATCCAGGAGTTACACATTTATGATCGGTGGGGGGGCGTAAAATACAGTTCGAATTCAAATTTTACATGGGACGCCACATATAAAGGACAAGAAGTTGATAATGGAGTGTATGTTTATTATGTAGTTTATAAAAATAACTTTACTGGAAGTAAGGAAGTTAAATCTGGAAGTGTTACAGTAGCAAAATGAGTGAATTTTAATTAGTGCTTTTCCTTTCGTGAACTTCCAAAACGAAATATTATTGATGCTTACTATTATAAATCAAGACTTTACTGTGAGAACTAAATACAATGGATTATATACATCTAAATCCCATCCAAGCAGGGTTAACTTATAATATACATAATGAATCAATATAATCAATGGAAAAAATTTGATCATTTTCATTAATTTTTAGTATTATATTCGTTAAATGGACTATTTTTGAAGAATATGAACTAGGGGAAGCAGGGTCAGAATTTTTTTAAAACAGTGGAAAAATAAAAACTTAATTAATATAGGTACTTGTTTTGATTGGGACATTTTTACTAACCAATATGATATGAAAATTGGAAATATAATATTAAGATTATATTATGCTCTTGGAATTTCTAGTTTACTTTTTATAGTAAACAACTATGGTCAGCCAGTTATTATTACTTTCAATGTAGTCTTAGGAATAGCAATGTTTGCAGCTTTGCTGTTTGTTATTATGTTAATTGAAAATATTTTTCAGAAAGATGTTCAAAGTAAATAGTTATAGATAACATTGGAAATCATTTCTAAACGGTTTGTATTGGCCTGACCCCCTAAATACTGGATAGTTATTTTAGAAATTAAGTTTCTTCTTCAATATCAAAGTTGAAATTTTTATTTTCTATTATTATAGTTTCTCATAAATGAATAAGCAAAAAAAAATGCTCCCCAATATTTCATTGAAGAGACATGCTATTTTTTATTTCGCAGAATAATTAATCCACTACAACCATACCACTTGCCATAAACCTGATCTCTGTCTTAGGTTCTGTGATGGCATCGATCTCATCTTGAGATTTCTTCGCGTCTTCAGCATAATGCTTCAGTTCTTCCACAGAAGTAGTCGTTAGTTTGGCCTCTCCTTCCAATACGACATTTTTACCTATTGCAGCGACAGGAACGAAGAATGCATAATCCTTCATTTTACAAATGCAGTAGTATTATCATCCACAGCAAGTTCGATCCAGCATCCTTTTGCCGAACAAACATCCAGCACCTTTGCTTTTACTTTAGTTTGAATGACAGGTTCTTTTTCAAGTTTGGCGAGGAAGTTGAGCAATATCCATTGCACCCTTAGATTTAGGTTTTTTTACCATAATAATCACCCACCTTTGCATCTCCGGCAGGAGGCTGAGCAAAAGTAACGATGGCAAATAGCGTAAATAGTGAAAAACAATATTGATTTTAACATAATATATTTTTAATGGCGAAGATATAATTTTATTGGTTTTAAACAATATCTTGACAAATACAAAATAAGAGAATATAACTGCCGAAGAACGATTTTCCCCTCGTTTGAGGGGCCAAGGGGGAGAAAAATCCAGAGTTATTTAGATTATGTTTTGCTAGTTGTTAAAATCATTAGATTATGGCGTCTATCAACACCACGGCTGTCGCCACCCCCCGCCTATTCAAGCGGGCAAGCATCTGCCAGAGGGGAAGTTGCGACTTTATTTCTTCTTTCTAGAACATTTAGATATACAGATCTAAACATATATCAATTAAATTGAAGTGAATGAATATGACCTCAAAAGGGGAAAATGTTCCAACTGCACTTCTACCAATGCTGAAACAAAAAAAACCCGGCAATATACCGGGGCTTTAAAAGCTTGTCTGCTTAAAAAATCTTGTAATAGAAAAGGTTCTTGTCCAAAACACAGTGACAAAATCCACTGCTGTCGATATGAAAAATTAAATTATCTTCCTTGTAGATGATTCTATACCGGAAAACTAACTATAAAAATAAAATAATCAACGCTATAGTCACTACCATCCAGAGCCTGACATCTTTTTACATACTGTTTTACTTCTTTTGTAACTGACATGTTTCTTGTTTATAAAAACGATTAATAATAATCGGCTCGTAAAAATATAAGGGACTTTCTACTACCTTATACTAGCAAATATGATACCACAACAATTAATCGTAATATCTTCCTGAAGCCACTGCCTGACTATTTTATGTTAAAAGTTTCTATATGGGATTTCTATCATATTATAGTTAAATTATATGTTTGTGTATTTATAACTAAATCGCTGTTTTTTCGTTATACTTTCTTTCGCTTTCAAAAGCCCTATTTCAACACAGTTTTAAGCTATATGCATATGGTCATCAGATACACATTTAAGTTATTTTTAGTTCTGTCTTTCATTGGTTTTCAACAAATCGTCTCTTCAGCACAATCCAAACAACTTTCTTCGGAACTATCACTGATGGGAAACCGGAGAAACACTTATAGGTGCCAAGGTTGAAATCATAGATGCCAACAAAGCTACTGTGACTAATGAATATGGATTTTATTCTATAACAATTCCTGCTACTGATACAATCATCCTATCGGCTTCCTACATCGGCATGGAGACTTTCTACCAGCGACTTCCAGGCATGAATGATACCAAATGGAACATCGAACTCATGCCAGGCACTACTACGCTTGATGAAGTCATCATCGTGGCTGACCAACTCCGCGATAAAATGAGTTCTACCCAAATGAGTATGGAGCAGATCTCTGCTAAAACAAGTAAAAGTCCTGCCTGCTTTGTTTGGTGAAGTGGACATCATCAAGACGCTTCAATTAAAAGCAGGAGTTTCATCCGGCTCTGAAGGTAGCACAGGTCTTTATGTCCGAGGTGGTGCAGGTGACCAGAACCTTATCATGCTTGGTGAAGCCAACGTGTATAACGCCAATCACCTTTTGGTTTCTTCAGTACCTTCAATTCTGATGCTATTAAGGATGTGCGTCTCTTTAAAGGTGGATTTCCTGCCCAATACGGTGGTAGATTGTCTTCTGTGATAGATGTCCGCATGAAAGACGGCAATAATAAAAAGTTAAGCCGGATCAGGCGGCATAGGGCTTATCACCTCAAGATTAACACTGGAAGGCCCAACAGGTGAAAATACCAGTTTTGTAGTTTCCGGAAGAAGGACATACGTAGACCTTATTACCAATGCAATAAATAAAAGTCAGGAAGATAAGCCTGACTTCAATAAGATACCGGGTTACAATTTTTATGATCTCAATGCTAAAATAAATACCAAGTTGGGTGAGAAAGACCGTATTTATTTAAGTGGATATTTTGGTAAAGACCAGTTCGCCCTAAAGGATAGCACGCTTGATCTTGGTTTTAGCTGGGGAAATGCCACTTTAACAGCACGTTGGAATCACATCTTCAACAATAAACTATTCGCCAATACGTCCTTCATATTTTCAGATTATAACTACGATATTTCTAATGAGATCAGTGGTTTTAGTTTTTCCTCGGTTCTAAGATCAGAAACTATGCCGGAAAATGGACTTTTCTTATAACCCAAATTAAAACATTCCATTAAGATGGGTATATCTACGACCTATTATGATTTTACTGTAGGAAGGTTGAAGGCAGGCTCGGATGATGGATCCATTTCATTTAGTTCGGGCATAGACAGAACCGGCATGGAGTATGGGTTGTATGTATCTGATGAATTTGAGATTATAAAAACCTTAAAGCTAATGCAGGCCTTCGTTTATCAGGATGGACGAGCAACAACTATTTCGATGGAGGCATTGAACCAAGACTGGCACTTTTATATGAAGTCAATCCTAGATGGTCTATAAAAGGAGGTTATGCCAGAATGAAACAATACGTCCACTTAATATCCAATTCCGGCATATCACTACCTACTGATGTGTGGTATCCCTCTACAGATGCTGTTCATCCACAACGATCTGATCAGGTTTCAGCAGGATTTAGTTACCTGATAGCTAAGGGGCTCTTACTGACCAATGAATATTATTATAAATGGTTGAAAAATCAGGTTGATTTCAGAGATGGTGCCAATTTATTCCTGAATGATGAGATCGAAAGGGAATTTGAATTCGGAAAAGGATACGCATACGGGACTGAAGTGAGTCTCGAGAAAGACTTTGGCAAACTATCAGGATGGATCGCCTATACTTTGGCATTTGTCAAGCGAGGAGGCTTCCTGGCATTATGGACGGTAGATATTTCTCACCAAGATATGACCGAAGGAATGATATTAAAGTGGTCGCTACCTATAAATTCAACAGAAGATGGACCGCCTCAGCTACATGGGTATATGGATCAGGCGATCTGGCGTGGCTCCCTGGGGGAAGAGCTTTATTTCAGGATATAAAAGGCGGATCGATTGATCCTGTCACGCCTATTTATGGAGACCGAAACACGTTCAAGACTTCCTGCTTATCATCGCGGAGATATTAGTGTAATTTATTATATGTTTCGAAATGGGGAGAAAGTAATTTATCCTTGAGTATCTACAATGTCTATGATAGAAGAAACTCCTTACTTCCTAACTCTTGAAACAGAATTTAAAACAGTAAAACAGGGTGAAGTCGAAGTAAAGATCCCTGAAAAGATCAATGCGAGACAAGTTTCTTTGTTTCCAATACTTCCTTCTATCACCTGGAATTTTAATTTCTAAAAGAAATAGTAATGAAAAATCTAATTATATTTTGCCTGTCTCTAATGACACTAGTTTCTTGCAATCTTAGTAAAGAAGTAGACATAAATCTAACAGTCTATGGTTCGCAGCCTGTGGTAGGAATGTTACCTTATCCCGGTGAACGATATCAACTCTTACTAACTAAGAGCAATAGCTTCTTTGATCCTCTGACGATAGATAAATCCGGCGGCCTATCTTGAATCATTACTATTGAAAGGAGCTGATGTCAAAATCATTTACAATAATGATACAATTCAACTCCAGGAGACCCTAACATTTAATCCTGACAATGGTCAGATCTCCAATTATAGTGCGCAGAAATCGTTCCTGATGATAGCAATTCGAGATTTGAATTGCTCGTTACTCTTGCTGATGGAAGTACAATCACAGCTTCGACAATCATTCCTACACTAGTCAGAATCGATAGCACCAAGGTGGAATATGCCAATCAGAATAAAACCAGAGCAACCATATTCATCTACCATCAAGATGACAGGAATACGTTAGACTTTTATCGAAGAATGATCCATGTATCATCCTTGGGATAGCGCTGCACAGCAGGACTATACTACTGATGATAAGATCAATGACACAGAATCGGTAGCATACGGTACCTTTTATGAAAGGGAGGATAAAAAAGTCTGTGGTTGGAGATACTTTAATATTCACATTAATCCATGTCACTAAAGAATACAACGACTTTTCATCAAGCAAAAGCAATGCCAACTCCGCCAATGGCAATCCTTTTGGCCAACCAGGTCAGATCAAATCAAATGTATCAGAATCAGTAAGCCAATTGGTATTTTTACAGGATTTAAGATTAGGAGGGATACGCTGTATATGCCGTGAGGGGGCTGGTGGCTGATGGCGGATGGCTTGCTAATGGCTGATGGCTAATGGCTTCGATGTGGATAATTTAGTCCTATTTTTCCAAAAGGTGGGTTTAATTGAAAATGGAAAATTGAAAATGAGGCGGAGAATGGGCGGTACTGTATAATCTAATTTTGGGCTTATGGCTGATGGCTGATGGCTGATGGCTTTGATCTGGAAAATTGATTAATTTGTTTCCAAAAGAGGGTTAATTGAAAATGGAAGGGGGGGAGGGGGGGGGGGGGGGGGGGGGGGAGGGGAAATAATCTTTTCAAAAGGGGGGAATTGAAAATTGAAAATGAGCGAAGAATGGGGCGGTGCTTTTGATCTAATTTGTGCTTAAAGATTAAGGAATAAAGTTAATGGCTATTGGCTTTGGCGGATGGCTGATGGCTTCGATGTGGAAAAATTGATAAATCTGATTACTCATTTTCCATTACCCATTAATCATTACTCATTACCGATTACCGATTACTGATCACTGACCACTAATTACTGACCACTAACCTCTGATCACCCATCACTTATCAAAATTGCTGATTATTAAGTCCGGAATTTGCATATTTGCAAGACACAAGAAAAGGACATGGACATCAAAGATAAATGGGTTTGGATCACGGGAGCTTCTTCAGGCATAGGAAGAGCACTAGCTATAGAATTTTCATATCATGGCTGCAATCTGGTGCTACTGAGCAGAAATATAGCGGAACTGGAGGTCACCGCCGGAAAATGCAACCCAAATATAAAGGCCATAATTCAATCTATAGACTTATCGGATCCTACCTCCATCACAGGCGCGGTGGCTCATCTCAGAGTTAAAAATACACCCCTGGATATTCTTGTCAATAATGGGGCATCAGCCAACGTTCAGCAGCAAAAAGGGGGAGGGCAAATAGCCGTCATCACAAGTCTGGTTGGCATCATTGGAAGCCCTAAAAGGACCTCTTATGCGGCAAGTAAACATGCATTACATGGATATTTTGACAGTCTTAGAGCGGAATTATTTAATGAAAAATTAAAGTAACCATCATCTGCCCTGGATTCATCAGGACAAATATTTCTCTTTCTGCTGTCACCGGTGATGGACAAGCGCAGAATAAAATGGATGAAAAAAACAGACAGTGGTATGGAGCCATCCAAACTTGCTAAAATAGCTGTCAAAGGTATTGCAAACCAAAAGAGGAAATATATATCGGCGGCAAGGAGATCCTTGCTATTTATTTAAAGCGATTTGTACCGGTATTTTTCAAGGATATTAAGAAATGCCAAGGTAACTTAAAAGTTATATTTTCGAAATTTTTGACTTGACATGTGAAGGAAAATCGGTATAAATCAATATTATATAGCAATAAATGTTGCTCAAAATTACCGATAGTCAGACGAGATTGACACTTAGTCCGAAACTCCGGCTTTTTATTTAAAACAAATCATATTTGTGTAGAACATTGATTTACAAATCAGTTGTTTGTTTTTAATTGGGCTCAATTGAAAATTGATTTCTACGGTAATAACTCAAAAAATTGACACACTTACTAATTAGTTTACCTTTTAATCTCTGGTCATCATTTGAAAAAATTGAACACACTTAAGCATCACTAAAACGGAATCACTTTGCTCAATTGCAATCACACTATGCAATTGAGCAGTTTTTTTATTCACCTTCCACTTTCATTCTTTTTAATGAATATTGAAATTACTGTTCAACATTTTAATATTTTGCTAACCATCCAATGGTTTTAAAGTATATTAGCATCAAGTAAATATCTTTCATTGAAAATATTAATTCAATTAATCATCGTCGTCATATTTTGTGCTGTAGCATTGGATTCCACAGGACAAACGCTGGTTTCAAAGGTTTTACTTGGAAAGAACAGGGATTGAATGACAGAGAAGCCAATCTGGTGGTCCGTGATTCTTTTGGATTCTTTTATGTGTCTACAGATGTCGGTATAATGCGATATGATGGCAGAGAATTTGTGTCCGTAAATACCAGCAATCTATTTAAATATAACATAGATCCTCCAGTTTAAAATCTCTATCTATAAGCCCCAACGGCAAAATTTTAGTCAGGTGTGAAGAAAATAAAGCATTGCTCTATATTGATCCGGGAAGCATTGTCTTATCAGCTATCGAGAGTAAGGTTCCAATGGAATACATCGTATCGGGAAATGAAATCTTTGGTGTTAGTAGAGAGAAAGATAGTTATGTAATTTATGTGGTGGATTGGAAGCAAAAGGTCGCATATAAAAAATTATATTCAATCAAGGAGAAACCTGAGAATGTATGCCGGGTTAACGGAGAATTTGTAATTCAAACAAAAAACGGCATATTACTAAAAGGGAAGAAAGGGATGACAATTATTCCCTGATAGTAAAGGGAGTATCATCAACAATCAAGGATCAATATTTTTAGCAACAGAGAAATCAATTGCTGTTTATAAAAATGGTGCTTTCAAAGATATATTTAAAATAAAGAAAGATGATTCAGATTGCCGTATCCTTAAAACTGATAAAAAGGGAAACTTGATAGCAGGATATGGCACATTCCCGCGATTTGTAGATAGTTTCTACATCGTTGATAAAGCTCTAAAATGTGTAACTTTCAAAACATTGTCAGAGGATGTCAAAATATCGAAAGATGTCTACACAGATGACGTGAACTTTATGTGGATGATGGCAGGACATCATGGATTGCTAGTCAAAGGTCTACTGCGGGATGGAGCAAGTTTTACAATCTTAGGCCTTATCTTAAGGATGAAACTTTTGGTTCTGTTATTTCGGGAATTGCAAGTGACGGTAAGGGTGGCGTACTTTTCACTCCAGAGAACCAAGATCTGATATACTTAGATACAAAATCAGGAAGAAAAAGTTTTGTTTTCAAAAGAAAACGGAGGACAGGGCTTTATTAATAATGGTAAAATATATTATGATGCTAAAAGTGGGTACTTTTTTGAATTTGCATATTCTGAAGGTCCTGAATGTTATTTGTTCAAAATTGATCCTAAAAAGAAGTTTTCGAAAACATACCATACCCTTTCTGATCAATGATTTTATTATTGATAAGAGAGGTGAAATACTGATTTGTGGTGAACAACCGGAGAATCAAAATGGAATTTTGGCAGCGTATGATTTAATAACAAAAAAAAGTAAAATACTACTAACAACAGCTACACGAATAAATACCGTTTATTATGATAATCACACCAATACCTATTTTTGTAGGAGCAATGGATGGCCTTATATATTGGATAATAATTTTAAACAAATATCAAAAGTTGATGCTCTCCAAACGGATGAAAAAAAATTCATTCAATATCCTAGAATCAATGTGATTAACAGATATAATGATAAAATCTTACTGGGTTCTTTAGGTGGCGGTCTGTATGTACTGGATGCTGAAACATACGAAGTGGAAGGACATTTGATGACAGGAGATGGATTATCTGACAATAAGGTAGTGGGAATAATAAAAGACCTAAAAGGTAATTGTTGGCTGCCTACTTTTAACGGTATCACGGTAATTAATGCTGATTATACAATAATTTCAGTCATTTATCAGCAGGATGGACTTCCTAATAAGGAAATGAATACCAAGGCATATACAATAGATGAAAATGGATTTTTATATTTTGGGACGGTAAATGGCATGGTAGTTATGAACCCGGAAAAAGTGCTACAATGGAAAAAATCACATGGTTTTTTTATTAATCAGGTTCAGGTTAAATATCCGAATAAAATAGAAGTATTAAAGGACTTTTCTTTTAAGAGTAATTTCATTAATATGGAAATTAATTATTTTAAACCGGATTATATTTATAATTTATTTGACAATTTTCCACCAAATATCATCAGCTCCGAAAAACTAACAATAACTACAAAACCAAATACAATCTTTGTATCTAAGGCAGAACCGGGAAGCTATTTAATGAATATTAATTTTCCAAATACGGATAGATTTGATAAATTCAATTTTGAAATTATTCGCGATTATACAAGAATTATTATAGCTGCTGCCTGTCTTTAATAATTTTTTTATTAGTTCAAATTATATCCTTACGTAAGAAAAACATAGGCGAAAAGAAAACGCAGTCAAGTCTAAAATCTCCATTCTTGAATTAGAAGCTTTGCAGTCGCAAATGAATCCACATTTTCTATTTAATGCGCTTGGCTCGATCCAGTATTATATTCAAACTGAAAACATTGATAAGGCAGATGATTACTTGTCAGATTTCGCACAACTGATGCCTGCATGATTCTTGAGTCATCGCATAATAAATTTATTCCTGCAAGTCATGAAATTAAATTATTAACTTTATATATCGGATTAGAGCAGATCAGATTTAATAATAAGTTTGATTTTGAAATTAATGTCGAAAGGGACGTAAATCCTGAATTCAACATTCCAACCTATGCTTACTCAGCCATTCATCGAAAACGCCATTAATCACGGATTGAATAATTTGGCAGAAAGAAAAGGGAAACTTGAATTAACAATTAAAATGTTGGAAAAGGATGTCCTTTCTCTTTATTATTAAAGACAATGGAATCGGCAGGATAAAGTCATCAACTCGGGTAAAAAGTCATAAATCACGTGGAACACAAATAGTGAAAGAAAGGGTAGATAACTGAATGAAACAAATTATTTTAATGTAAAAATTGAAACAAGTGACTTATCAGAGGGAGTACCAGATTCGGGTACACAAGTCGTCATTACATTTCATGATATGAATACTTTTCTAAATAGAAATAATGGAATTCAAAGCAGTAATAATTGATGATGAGGCCAATCTCAGAGAAGTAATTTCAATCAAGGTTGGTAAACTTGACAAGGATGTCAAGATAGTTGGGCAGGCATCCAATGCGGAAGATGGATTTAATCTGATCAAAGCAATTAACCCTGATATTGTATTTCTGGACATCACTATGCCCAATGAAAGTGGGCTCGAAATGATGAAAAGATTCGAAACGGTGGATTTTGAAGTGATATTCGTGACAGGTCATAGCGAGTATGGCATAGAAGCTTTAAAGATGGATGCAATTGATTATCTGTTAAAGCCAATCAAATCAAAAGACCTGTTGAATGCGATTCTTAAAGCAAAGTCGAAGATTGGAAATAAACACAAAATCCGTCAATATGAAGAAATGTTACAGCGAAGCGGAGGAAAGCATTGACCAGAATGTTAAAGTACCGATACCGGGGTTCTAATTACTATGATTATATCGAGATATATAACATCATTCGATGCGAAGGATGGCAGAAATATACAAGAATTCACTTAAAAAATAATACCTCTCTTTTAAGTTCTTATAACCTGGGTGTATTTAGAGAATTGTTATCTAAGTATGCATTTATAGATGTGCATAAATCGCATTTAATTAATAAAAAACATATATCTAAATATTTAAATGAAGAATTATTATCATGTCAGATAATTCGCAGGTACCATTATCTAGAAGGAGAAGAAATGAATTCATGAATGAGGTTAGTAAGATGTAGTTACCAACCCTAGTTTAAGTAGTTGATATAATAACCTAAAAGTATTGCTTTTGCTAAATTAGAAGTTAGAAATTAGAAATTAGAATGAAACTTCGATTGTTGTGTCCAGTAAATGCATCCAATTATTGTAATTGGAAAAAGTCTAAAATAATTAACATTATAAGCAATGACAAAACATTGTTGTTTCCCCTTTTGAGGGCCGCGACATTCATTTCTATTTAATAGTTATGTTTAATTTTGAATATCAATGATTCGAAAAGAAGAAACAAAAAGTCACAACTTCCCCTCTCGAGGCTTGCCCGCGACAAAAAGGCGGGGTGGCAAAAGGCCAGGTGGCAATAGATTAAATAATAACGTACTTTTAAAAACAATTTGCAAATTAAATTAGACTTATTCCAACTTCATCTCAAATTATTTCGTTTTAATTGTACAAACACAGAAATATGAGAAATTTACTATTTGTTATAATTACAATTTTATTGGTGTCATGCGACAGGAATGTCGATAACATCAAAACACCTTTGATCGTGAATAGCAAGTTGACAAGCGATTTGCAATCCGGCGCTATTGAATTATTTAAACAATCGGTTCTAACTGAGGATGCAGATAAAAATGTAATCATCTCCCCATTAAGCATACAATATGCGATAGGAATGGCTGCAAATGGCGCCTCTGGAGTGACTTTGGATGAACTCATGAAAGTACTTGGTGCGCCATCCGAACAACTCAAGGATGTAAATGCCAATCTAAAAGCGATCACTTCCAATATAATTGGAGAAAGTAAAATTATAAAATTGGAATATCTAATGGTGTATTCTTTGATGCATCAAAATTCCAAAATGAACGATAATTATAAGGGTGTTCTAACGGACGCTTACCAATCAAAATTGCAGCAACTTAATTTTAAAGAGGTGGACATAGCTTAAAGAAATAAATAGCTGGGTCTCAGAAAAGACCAATGGCAGAATACCTAAAGTCCTTGATAATATCCAGGATGATGAATTTATGTGTTTGATAAATGCGTTGTAATATGAAGGGCCACATGGGATCAACCATTCGATGATAGGGCAACATATGCTGCAGAATTTAAAGATTCGAAAAATGCAGTTCATCCAATGCAATTGATGAACCAAAGAGCGGATATTGCTTATTACAAATCTGATGCAGAGAAAACGATTGTCATGCCGATGGCTGGAGGCAAACTGGAAGCTGTTTTCATCTTACCTGAGCAGCTTGGAGTGATTGATTACATAAGTCAAAATGAGTACTGCAGGTGTTACTAAATGACAGAAAATGCAGTGAAAAGAGACTTGATGATCGGACTTCCCAAAATGGAATTATTGATGAAATATGACCTTAAAAAATATTCTTCAGGATATGAATATCAAAACAGCCTTCGGAGAACAAGCGACTTCACAAAGATGGGTACTGCCACCAACCAAATAATACTGACAAGAGCGTTTCATGATGTCTTTATGAAGATGGATGAATCCGGTATGGAGGGTGCTGCGGTCACCACTTATTGGAGTAGAGTAACCTCCCTTCCTGAATATGTTGGTTTTGACAGGCCATTCGTAATGTTAGTTTATGAAAAGCCACAGGAGCCTATTTATTCATGGGTAAAGTAGAAAAGCCGTAAATAATTTTGGAAAAGAACTCATATTATTTGGTCATGATGCACAGCATCATGGCCTTTTTTATATCTCCAGAAATTTAGGATTTGAATTTACTACTTCCTGATATACCATACAATTATGCGCATGGGCACCGGGTAAATATCCCTGCTCATCAAAAATTCATTGACAATCCACCTCCGGTAAATTTGAATGTTTTTTGAAAATCTTAACCCACTCTTCCTTTGTCAAAGGGTGATGTTGATCCAACCAGGCTTCGAATGAACCATGAGATTTTTGGATCTCCAGGATTGCTTTTGCGTTTTCAATTGCAGCATTTACCTTCAGGCGATTTCTAATGATGCCGGCATCACTCAAGAGTCGCGCTCTATCATCTTCGGTATAATTAGCTACCACGTTAATTGAAAAAATTGTCATATGCTGCTCTGAAAGTTGATTCTTTTTTTAGGATCGTCTCCCAACTTAGGCCCGCCTGATTAATTTCCAACACAAGCCGACAGAATAATTCATCATCATTGTGTATCGGAAATCCATATAATTTATCGTGATAGGCTTTGTGGAGTTTTTTTTTGTCTCCTGTCATGATGAGGATGGCGTTGCAATAGGACATATTTGGAATTGTAAATTATAAATGATAATTTTATAGTTAGGCGGGAAGTCAATTGAGTAACTTAATTAGATTGATTGTGAGAGATTATTGATAAAGTTTGTAAATATTTATAATAAAATTAAAGCAAGTAGGATTGACATGACTTATGCTATTTTTCACGTTTTCCATTGTGGAGTTTTCCTCTTTTCCCATAATTTTGAAAATTCAAACATATATTTTCGGGTCATTGTTTCAATTATTCTATCCGTTAGTACATCAAGTTTTGTTGAGGATTATTCGACAACTCCACAGATGATTGCCGTGGGTGAGCCTCCCAAAATACAAATAATATTCTGCCAGTTTCACGTCTAAATGGTAACCCTTTAAAATAAATGTAACCTCTAGCATTCACATCAAATTCTCCTTTCTTGTCAGGTTTTTCTTTGACAAATCCTTCTGCTTTAATAATGCCTAATTGGATCAATATCGTATTTATCGCCAAAATGTTTAAGTAGATCCAGAATATATTGAGGAGTAGGTTTTACTTTCATTCTTTTCACTATATTTATGAGTTGGATATAATTCTGTATATGCTATATAAAGAAAGTCTGAGATGCTATCCATCTTGCTTAGATCCGAATAATTGTTATCTGAAATATTTTTAATATTCTGATAATCATTTTCATTCAAAACAGCTTCAAAAGCCTTTTAAACCTAAGATTATAAGAAGTAGAATAGTTTTTTAATTCCCTTTCTTTTAATCCAACTGTTATATTCCTATTAAACTTATAAAAACGAGCATCAATATGACATAATGTAAATTGGTTTTCGCCTTGACAAAAAATAGATGTCTTTGCCAAAAATATAATTAAAAGCAAAAAAATAGTTTTTAATTTTCATAATAAATTCAGAAATTCAAAAGTGATAAAATTTGATATTGAGTGTCAAATCTACTGGAGTCGTTAATTTTGGTTTTATAATTTATTCTATATATCTAAATTTAATTTGCGTTTAATCATTAAGATTTGAGTTTCAATGTCTCTTAAAACAACAGAAGCATGCAAGAATTGGACCGTTTCCCCATCTCCTGGCCACCTCGAGAGGGAAGTTGCGACTTTTTCTTCTTCTTTTTAAAACATTGATATTTAGCATTATACACATAACGACAAAATAGAAGTGAATGATCTGCCCTACAAAGGAGGAATTCGCTCACCAAAATTATATGGCATAATTGATCATGAATATCTGCGTCATCTGCATTCCATATTTCTCGAGTTACCTCTTTGATATTGGAAGCCAAGCGCTATATATCAACTAACTTCTAATTTCTGACTTCTAATTTCTGATTTCTGACTTCTAACTTTCCTCCCTACGGAAATAACCTACCATATCTTCTCGGGAAGGGTATTGTCTCGCGCATGTGATCTAGACCACAAACCCATCTTACCACTCTTTCTAATCCTAAACCGAAACCGGCATGAGGAACAGAACCAAATCTGCGAAGATCGAGATACCACTCAAATGCTTCAAGGTAATTCGTGTTCAGCGATCTTTCTAAGTAAGACATTGATGTCTGTCTCTCTTTCTGAACCACCGATGATCTCCCCATATCCGTCCGGTGCGAGTAAGTCGACACCTTTTACCAAGATCAGGAATTGCCATCCACTTCTTTCATATAAAAGATTTGATCTTTGCGGGCCAGTTGTAGACCATCACAGGAGCATCAAATACTCTGGTCAATACCGTCTCATCACTGTTTCCAAAGTCCTCGTCATCACTGAAATTGCGGGCAGATTCGATCCAACCCGGATGTTTCTAGTTTTTCAGTAAGTATTTCTACTTCTTTGCGCAGCTGGATGATCTTTCCTTCGTTAAATTTACGTTCACCCTTGCTGGCTGTTTTTATCTTTTCTTCCCGCTCTGCGATTTCAGCCTGCACTACTGCAAGTTGCTCATGCGCATTCTTAAGGTCTTCTTCCTGAACTTTCAAGGCATTTTTGCCATTGACTTCCAGCTCACCACGAAGGATCTTAGCGGCATCATTATGAGTGACTCTTGGGAATGGTTGAAGTACATTTTTCAATCTGTCAACATCTCTTTCAAGAATGGCAAGTTCTTCCGGACATTTTTCGATGATCCTGCTTACGACACTTTTGATAAATGCTTCGATGACTTCCATGTTCATATCCAGATCAGCAAAAGCGATTTCCGGCTCTATCATCCAAAACTCAGAAAGGTGCCGTGGGTATCAGATTTTTCAGCACGGAAAGTCGGACCAAAAGTGTAGATTTTTCCCATAGCCATAGCCATAGCTTCACCATAAAGTTGGCCGGACTGAGACAAATATGCCGGTTGGCCAAAAAATCAGTTTCAAACAAAGTCGTCGTTCCTTCTACGGCACTACCGGTAAAGATTGGAGCGTCCATCTGGACATATCCATCTTTCTGAAAGAAATCATGTATTCCCATGATGATCTCGTTGCGAATGCGCATGATGGCCCATTGACGACGTGATCTCAGCCACAGGTGACGATTATTGGAAAGAAATGTAACTCCGTGTTCCTTGTTGGAAATAGGATATTCTAAGGCAATACTATACACGCCCATGTCAGTAACCTGGATCTCGTAACCACCTATTTGCTTTTCGTCTTTAATGACATTGCCTTCCACCCAGAAAGAGCTTTCCTGAGTTAGACTGGATGCCTCTTCAAATGCTTCTGCACTTACGCCATCCTGACTTACTACTGCCTGGCAATAGCCTGAACCATCGCGCATCAGAATAAAGAAAATACCTTTTCCTGAGCGGATATTTGATGCCCAACCTTTGAGTTGGACTTTCTTCCCTTCGTGTACACTGAGGTCTTTGATATATTGATGTGCCATGATAATAATGTTTGTTTGAGGGTGCAAAAGTAAAATATTTCTGTTACTAAGTGGAGGGCTTTGTCAAAATAATGAATTTAGCTAAAATAGAGTGTGTAGGAAGATGTTGAAGGTGAGGTGGGGTCGTTAAAATTAGAAAATTGAGAAATGAAATTAGAATGATTACCGTAAAACATTATTTAATTCAAATATCCATTGTTGATTAAACGGATTAAAGTAAATACGAAGGAAAAGTTTGTCTTTTCACCCTCGACCACTCTTTTGCCCAACCCCTAAAAAATTGATTTCACTGATTTAAAAATTAGAAGTTAGAAAATGAAATTAGAATGATTAGTAAACCATATTTAATTCAATCCTTGTTCTTTGCTTAATTGCTGTCGTAAAGCGCTCCGCGATTAAAGTAAGGGTCCTGTTAAATTAGAAGTTAGAAATAGAAATTAGAATGATTCTGAAATTTTCACATCGGGTAAGCTTGTCTTATGATCACTCATTTGTCTGAACACGGATTAAGGTTAGGTTTCTTAAAGTGTAGAATGATTCGGGTATGATAAAATGATGTTTTACGAAGAATAGTTTGGAGTTCGTGGTAATCATCAATCGGCGCTGCCATACTGACGACTGATCACTGACGACTCATTTCAATTTCGTTTCTCAATAATAGATGTCGAAGAATATCCCTCTTCAAAATTAATAATAATGACTCGTATCGGCCCCCTCGAAAAACCCCGGGCACTGTATCCGGAGTGTAATCGCCACCTTTGTAATGACATCCGGAATTAATGCATTTATCACATTAAAAGGAGTTTCTTCCTCAAAAGAAATGACAAGATCGACTGGTTCAAATCCGGCGATTAGTTCCATTCTATCAGCCAAAGTATTGATAGGGCGATTATCCCCTTTGAGTTTCTTCACAGATTCATCACTATTTAAAGCAATTATCAATTTATCACCTAGCGCTTTAGAAGCATTCAGGTATCGAAGATGACCCACGTGAAGTACATCAAAAACACCATTTGTAAAAACGACATTAAAACCTGATTGCTGCCATGTTTTCACCATAGATACAGCGTCTTCCAGGAATTGATCTTAGTCAATGACATTAGGATTGATTTGGACGTGACCGGGATGATAATTTTTATTGATAAGTGGAAGCAAAATTAGCGATAGGATACCAAATACAATGGTCGTGACGATCTGCACATTGAAAAACATAATATTGGCATAACTGAAGGCATCATCACCTTTGATGCCATAGATGGCAAGAGCGGCCATAGCCATAGCATGGTAAGTACCCACACCTCCAGGAGAAGGAATAATAATCCCAAAACTACCGAAGACAAATACGAGAAGTGCGGCCATAATGCCAAGATGTGCAGTGGGTCCAAAAGAGAAAAATGCGAAATAAGCCATCAGAAAGTAGAAGACCCATATCATCAGACTATAAAATATAAACAATATAGGATGCTTGATATCCTTGATAGTTTTTATTCCTGCGATAATACCTTTCAGAAAACTCTTGATTTTCAGATATAGTATTGATTGTGCTATTTTTGTTTGAACAGAATAAGTAGCAAAACAAATAGGCCAATTCCTACCAAAAAGGACTGAAAGATCCAACCTTTGGAAAATGCTACCATATCAAAGTCTCTCATATTGGCAGCGAGGTAATCGTGGATCTCCTGATATTGAAAGTAAAATGCCAGCATGATCACCAAAGACATGGTCGCAAGATCGAGTATTCTATCCAGTGCAATGGTTCCTAAAACATTATCCAGCTTTATTTTTTCATACTTCGCAAGGCTACCCCCTCTAACTACCTCTCCGGCACGGGATATTCCCAAATTGGCAAAATAACCAAGCATTATTGTCCAAAATGCATTGCTGAATTTGATCTTGTAACCAAGTGGAGCGCATATCATCTGCCATCTTAAGGACCTTACGACATTGCTTAGTTGGTAACTAATCAACACAGCTATCATCCACCATGGATTGGTAGAGCGGAAATCTGCAACCAGTTTTTTGAATAAGCTACAATCCTCAGGAGCTATACCATCTATGACACATTGGGCCTGAAAGGCTTTGCTTTGAGAACTAAACACCCAATAAAGGATTCCAGCTCCAATAGTCAGGAAAAGTAAAAACTTTAAAATATCACCAAGAAATTTGATTCGAGGACGGCTCACACTATTCTGTTATTTGCATCGGGAAATACCGTTGCCGGTTTAAATTGCTTAGCTTCTTCAGGAGTAAAAAAGTCCATAGGCGATAATAATAACTATATCTCCTACATGCACTTTACGGGCAGCAGCACCATTAAGGCATATAGTACCCGTTCCTCGCTCTCCTCTGATGACATAAGTCTCCAGCCTTTCGCCATTGTTATTATTCACTACCTGGACGCGTTCACCTTCGAATAAGTTGGCAGCCTCCATGAGATCTTCATCTATGGTAATACTACCTACATAGTTGAGGTTGGCTTCTGTGATTATAGCACGATGGATCTTTGACTTAAAAAGCTGAATGAGCATAGTGGCGCAAAGTTAAATTTATAATTTAAAAAACCGCATTAACGGAATGGATGTGATCCAAAGCTCGCAATGCGGTTATTTATTATGCGTTAATTACGGATAGGTCCGAATTGTATTTACATTTTCCTTTCAAGAAGTTTGAAGAATTGATCCAACTGAGGCATGATAATGATTCTGGTTCTTCTGTTAATAGATCTTCCTTCAGCAGTGTCATTGGTCGTCAATGGATTAAATTCACTCTTACCACCTGCAGTGATTCTCTTAGGATTGATCGCATACTTAGTTTGAAGTACTCTTGCTATAGATGTTGCTCTTAGTGCACTCAGATCCCAGTTGTCGCGGATACCTGCCTTAACGATCGGAACATTATCCGTATGTCCTTCGATAAGGATCTCAAGATCAGGTTGATTGTTTAATACCTGAGCTACTTTACCTAGAACATTACTTGCTGATTCTGAAATATCATAGCTTCCGCTTTTGAAGAGCATTTTATCAGAAAGAGAGATCATTACAATACCTTTTTCTACCTGGATCTGTACATCATCGTCCTGCATGTTTGCCATAGCACCTTTTAAATTCATGACCAATGTCATATTTAAAGAGTCCTTGCGCGCTGCTGCAGATTGGATAGTTTGGATATAATTATCTTTAGCACCGATATTATCAAGTGATTTTTTAATACTTTCAGCCTGGCTGCTAGTTACCACAGAAAGGTCTTTCAACTGACCAAGTACGGCAGTGTTATTTTCTCTCATGAAGGCGATCTGCTTGTTAAGTTCTTCGATCTCTTTATCAGAAACCCGACGTCTTTTATCAGCTTCATTATTAGCTGTTTCACAGTCAGTTAATTTAGATTCAAGGGCGACATACTGGTCACTCAATGACTTATACTGAGCCTCAGCGGCTTTAAGTTTTTTTCCGGTTTTACAGGAGGAGGTAGCTCCAATTACTGCGAATAATAAAATAAAATGAATAAATTTCATGCTTCTATGGTTTTATTTTAAAAAATGCAAATTAAAAATGAATTGTACATTAGTTAGTTAATTTTGGAGAACGAATATAGTCAATCAATTATATATAAATATCTGAAAAACCGTTCTTAATGGGGACAAAGGTATAAAAATTTAGATAAATTATAAAAAAGTATCTATTATACCATAAAGTTTAGGTAAAATTACTGAGTAAACGTGTAGATATGGATATTGTTTTAATAAACTTAATTTTTGCGTTTTAAATAAAGCTTAAGAGAATTGTTGTTACTTGAACTGAGGTAGAAGTGAGAAATCTGAAATCTGAAATTAGAAATTAGAAACCTGCCCGACAAAGCTCTAGGCGGCGGGTTAGAATGAAACTTCGATGATTAAGTCGAGCAAATAAAATCTATTAAATAAATATAAGAAATTAAATAATCATATATTTATAACGTTAATTATCAATATAATAAGCGCCATCAAACCCCAAACTCCAAACCCCAACCATCTAAAGTTTAATCATCAAATCAGGATCAACTGGTTCATTATTTTTCCACAATTCAAAATGAAGATGAGGACCGGTAGAGGCTTCTCCGGTATTTCCGATGGTGGCTATTTCCACAGCTTGTTCCACGAACTGACCTACATACACATTGAGTTTAGAATTGTGTTTGTAGGATGATAGAAAACCTTGAGGATGCATGATCCATACAGTATAACCATTTTCACGTGTATATCCGCTCGCCAATATATATCCTGAAGCTACTGAGAGAATTGGAGAGCCGGACTTGGCAGCAAGGTCTATACCGTAATGATATCTAGTTGGATCGAATTTTGAAGTAATTTCCCCTGATATGGGTTTGATGAAACTCATGGCAGGCAAAGGAACGTGATGTACCTTAATTTCTTTTTGCTTTTCAATTGGAATTTCCACTTTTTTAATAGTGGATTCTACTTGCTTTTCTTCTTTAATATCAGGAGTTGTGTTGACTCCCTTAGTAATTAAATTCTGTATTGCTTTAAACTTTTGTTCTCTTGCTTGGGACAAAGTCTCCAGACTGTCGATGCGAATGGCAAGATTTTTATAATCTTCTCCTACCAAAGACTTTGGTAAGGGCCCCAAGAACCTTATGAGGCTGGTTTGGGTAAATAAAATAACTGAAACAATGCATATAATAAGGGCGAATAAGGCAGTCATCCAAATGACTTTTAGAGGATTGTAATAAGCCGCAAACCTTTGTGTCATCGACTTTTCATCGATTATTACTACCTTATACTCCTTTGTAAGATTGTCTTTTAATTTCTGAAAATTAGTTTTTTGAGTCATGTGTTATTAATGCCTTGTTTCAAAAGCTAATTGAAGTACGATTTGCGATAAAGTCAGCGGTGAAATTACAAATTTAAATTGGAGTAGGTTTTTATTGTTGGGACACAAGAGCAGGGTATAGTTGTCATAGAGTTAGCATAATCTATTTTAAAATTAATATTGATGTAAGATGCTTTTTTGGGTGGAAGTCTTGAATTAATAAGATGTCCAGCATTATTTATATGGTAATTGATCTACTTTGAATATTCGTTAGAATCAAATGTTTTAAGCACTCTTAGTCCTACCTATATTGGTTAGCAGCCTTTGGATTTTGCCAATTTGTAAAAATATAATTGTACTTTTGTGCGAAATTTTGTTAAATACTCGTTCATACACTGTTGAATCGATTTTTACGTTATACATAAAGCATTTTTTACTTTGAAGGCAAATCAATCTAAATATTTTTATCTTCTTTTTTTAGCAGTCATCATGACCTCTTGCGCCTCTCCTAAAAAGAAAAAGGAAGATGTCGGTTTCATAGGTCGTGCCTACCAGAACATGACCGCATATTATAACGGCTATTTTAATGCTGACGAGATCATAGATGCTGCCATTCTTCAGATAGAAGCCAAGCATCCGGACAACTTCCAAAATCAGCTAGTCATTTATCCTTACCTCCTGGACGTGGACAGCAATACTGCCGCAGGTACGCTTAATGTGGCTATTGAAAAACTTAAAAAGGACATCTATCTGCATCAGGCAAGCCATTGGGTAGATGATAGTTATTTCCAAATGGGTAAGTCTCAGTTTCTCAAAAAGGACTTTGAAAAAGCGGAGAACTCATTCAAATACGTAGTTCAAAACTACAGTGCCGAAAAAATGGCCAAGGAGAAATTGAAGAAAATGTCCCCGAAGCAGAAGAAAAAAGCCGCTGCTAAGAAAAGGGAAGAAGACAAACAAAAAAGAATAGAGGAGAGAGCTGCTGAAAAAGCTGCCAGAAATGGGACTAATGCCAAGGCAACTCCAAAATCAACTTCACCGCAAGTCAGTGAGCCCAAATCAAATGATGAAAAATCAAGTGATGAGAAAATAGCACCTAAGAAATCCACTTCAAATAAAAAACTAACTCCCGCTCAAAAGAAAAAGGCTGCAAAGAAAAAAGCCGCTGATAAGAAAAAGGCAGCTGCTGCAAAGAAAAAAGCCAGTGCAAAGAAAAAAGTAGAAGATAAGAAAGCAAGTAAAGAGGACGACAGAAATGCTACTGCTATAGATAAAAGCTATGAAAAGGCTGTAGAAGACCAGAAAAAAAAGGACGAGGCAAAAGCAAAAGAGGCAAAGGAATCAGCATCCATCACGGGTGATGATGTAAGGATCAATTATGAACCTGAAGTAGTTAGTAAGCCTAAGAAATATATATTAAAACACAGACCGGTATTTCAGGAAGCACAGCTTTGGCTGGCTAAAACATATATCCAGCGCGGCAATCTGGAAGACGGAAGCAGAATACTCCGTAGCCTCAAATCTGATGCCGGTACATTCGATTTTGTAAGGCGAGAAGCCCTGCTTACTGAAGCAATGGTAGATATGGACCGTGGAAATGCTGTGGGAGCTATTCCAAAAATCACAGCCGCTCTTCCACTTGTAAAAGACAAAAAAAGAAAGGCTCGACTGACTTATATACTTGGACAGTTGTACACAAATGTTAAGAAATATGACATGGCATATGCTCAGTTTGAAGCTGTAGAAAAGCTGAAGCCAAGTTACGAAATGACCTTTAATGCAAGACTTAGTAAGTACAGTAACAGTCTTGCGATGGGTAATATCTCTAATGATGATCTTAATTCAAACCTTCGCAAGATGCTCAAGGATCTTAAGAATGAAGATTATAAGGATCAAATTTATTTCCTGATGGCGGATGTCAACCTTAAAAATAATGATATAGCTTCAGCTATAAAAAACCTTCAGGCCGGCATTCAAGCGAGTAAAAAAGGTGCTGTAGATAAGTCGGACAGTTATCTAAAGCTTGCAGATCTGTTCTACGGCAGAGATGAGTTTGATCTGGCGTATCATTATTATGACAGCACAGCAACAGCTTATCCCAATACAAAGCCAAGATACAATGAGGTGTTATTGAGAAGAGATAATTTGAAAGATATAGCTCTCAACATCGAAACAATCAATTATCAGGATAGCATCCTTCGCATCAGCTTAATGTCCCCTGAGCAACAGGAAGAACATGCCAGAAAGTTGATTAAGGCGGCAAAAGCTAAAGAAAAATTGAGTGGCCCCGGAACTGCTGCTTCTACATCCCAAGGATTTAATCCTAAATTTAACAATAACACTGCAGCGAGTAGTAGTTTTGGTGCACCGGCTAACATTAACAGGCAGATAGGTCCAAAGCCTACTACATTCTTTGCTTACAATGAAAAAACTGTGAAGGACGGTAAAAAGCTGTTCGAAAAATCTTGGGGTAAAAGGCCACTTGTGGATAATTGGCGTTACTCAGCATTGATTCAAAACTTTGTTGCAGATGAAGAAAAGGTAGAAGATGAAACGGTCAATACCTTTTTTATCTCGAAATCAGAGATCACAAAAGTATTGTCCGAAATTCCTAAAGATGTTGCATCGACCAGTAAAGTGGAAGCAGACATCATGGATGCCATGATAGCTTTGGGTGGTCTTTATCCTGATAAAATAGACAGAAGCGATAAGACGATAGAAATACTGGAAGAACTTTTAAGAAGATTTCCGAACAACAGACATGAGCCACAGGCGATGTATCAACTTTACTTTGCATATATGTCAAAAAATGATAAAACGAAAGCTGACTATTATGCAAATATTTTGAAAACCAAATATAGTGGGAATCCTTACTCCTTATATTTCTCTGACCCTGAATATATCAAGCGTCTGATGTCTAAAGACAATGAACTGCAGGACTATTACTCTGAAACCTTTAATACTATGGATTCAGGAAACTATGTCATCGCCTACGATATGGCTACGAAAAGTGACAGCATATTCGGTAAGAATAATCTGATGCGTCCTAAATTCGCTATGATCTCTGCTATGGCACTTGGTAATCTTCAGGGAAAAGAGGCTTATATCGCCGCATTAAAGGATCTTATCAACACATACCCGAATTCGGAGGAAGAGAAAAGAGCTAAAGAAATGATGAGACTACTTGGTACAGGTGCCAATGAAAGTGAAGCATTGTTAGTTGAAGCAGATAAAATATATAAGATCAACGATCAGGACCAGCATTTCGTCATGATCATCATGAAGCCAGAAGTCACCAGAGTGGAGGATGTCAAGATAGCTGTGTCAGACTACAATAACAAGTTTTTCAATAAGTCTGATCTCAAGATCGCGAATATCACCTTGAAGGATGGAAGTGCAGATCGACAGGTGCTGCTCGTTCGTTCTTTTGACAATAAGATCAAGGCGATGGAATATTATAATCAGGCCAGAAACAAGAAGAGTGATTTTATTTCTGCCAGATTCCCTTTTGACATTTATGCCATTTCTAATTCAAATTATCGAGAGTTGTTAAGGTTGAAGTCGCCGAGTCTTTATGATGTTTGGTTTACAAAGTACTATAGGAATATGTGATACAGAGGCTAGACACTAGACTCTAGCATCTGCCTCACAACCACCCTTCATCAGCAAAGCTCGTATATTTATTGCCAGCTACGATGATATGATCGAGTAGTCTGATATCTAGCAATTGAGCAGCTTCGCTGATTTTTTTGGTTAATAAACGGTCTTCTTCACTGGGACAAAGATTGCCGGAAGGATGATTGTGGGCTATGAGGATACCTGAAGCATTTTTGTTAAGTGCATATTTCATCAATACTTTAACATCTACCACCGTGCCATGCATGCCGCCTGCACTAAGTTTCCACTTGTCCATGACCTTATTGGCTCTATTGCAGATCACTACCCAGAATTCTTCTATGTTGAGATCCATGAGTTGAGCAGCTACAGTCCAGTAAGCATCCTTGGAGGACCGGATTGATTCTACTTCCTGATGGGTCTGAGAGATCTTACGTTTTCCGATTTCGATGGCAGCGATAATTTCAACAGCTTTGGCCGGACCTACCCCTTTGATAGCAGTCAAGTCATTGATGCTGCATCGTGCCAAATGGTTGAGACTGCCGCCGCAATGCTTCAGGATAGATTGAGCCAAACCAATAGCAGTCATTTCTCTGCTGCCTGTGCGCAGGATAATAGCAAGTAATTCAGCGTCGCTGAGGGAAGAAGGGCCGATGATCTGGAGTTTCTGGCGGGGTTGGTCTTCGCCATTCATTTCTTTAATGATGAGTGGTTTCATAATTTTTTAATTTGGGTTGAATGTAAAGATAAGTATTGTGAGGGAAATTTTGTAAAAAAATTTGACCGATGGCTATTGGCTAATGGCTTTTAGCGGATGGCTTTATAGTGGAAACGAGATGGATAACCTTCGTGAGAAAATTGAAAATCGTGTTTTTATACGAATTGGAAATATATAATTGACCAATAATTTGCCATATAATACCGAGCTTTACAATAACGGGCTGGGTTTCGTTTTTCGAATAAAGATTCCTCGCTTCGCTCGGAAGGACGCTAAGTCGATGGGATAGGGGTATAAAATGGGGCGGCGCAGCCGCCCCATTTTATACCCCCTCTAAACAAATGTTTTGTCATTCCGACTGAAGGGAGGAATCTGCCAAAATAATGGATAAGCCAACAAAGTTTGATCTTAATAAATTGCATAACTTATAGGAAATGGAATTATATAATTGGTCTTGTTTATATTTGCTTTTCGTATTTATAGAACTCTGGTGTTTACATGAATTTTAAAATGGCAACTGTAGGGACAGGTCGCGACCTGTCCCTACAGTTGCCATTTTAAAATTTCCGCACGGAATGCACTGTCAGTTTTGAAAGGTTCACTGAAATTTGCGTGCCGATTGAACCTAGGTTTCAATTAAATTTAATAGGAATACGGTAAGGACAGGTCGCGACCTGTCCCTACCGTATTCCTATTAAATTTCCACGCATATGGATACATAATGATGATCTATAACTATCTGATTACTTTCCAAAATTAGAAGTTGGAAATATGAAATTAGAATAATCACGTGTAAAATAAAATATTGTATTATGAAGAATAGTTTGAAGTTAAGGAGGATCATCCGTTGGTGCTATTTTTGCCCATAGCACATATTTGGTTTTGAGAAGTAAGCTGTTTACCTACTTTATTTGTTTCTTTGATTACTGATTACTGATTACTGATTACTGATTACTGATTACTGATTACTGATCATCTCACCAAATTCACACTTCCCTTCACCACGACCACCTTACCCGAAACGAGTTTGAGCTTGATCAAATAAACATAGGTATCTGGATTAGCTTCCTGACCACGAAATGTGCCATCCCACATTTTTTCCTCGTCATCAGCGCTGATATTCAAAGCTTCGAATACCAAGGCTCCCCATCGATTATAAATAGCAAGTCTCTCAATGTTCTGGATCGCTTCACTTCTAGTTGGGCCGAAATAATCATTGATACCATCGTAATTTGGGGAGAAAATATTTGGCACAAAATAATCATCACAATTTTTCAATGATACAGTTACCTCATCCTCTGATATACCGCATTGATTTACTACAGAAGCAGTGTAAGTGCCTTCATCTTCTACAATTATTGAGGGTCCGGTGTCGCCATTAGACCAGGTGATATCATCTACAGAGGCGACTGCGGTCAGGATGGCTTTGCTATTATTGCATATAATGGTATCCGCACTCACATTGATGACTGGCAATGGCAAGGATGATATTTCGATTTGATCATTTTTTTTGCAGTTGCCATCATCTACTATTACTGAATATATACCGGAAGTATTTACATTGATCGATTGGGTCTTTGCACCAGTACTCCAGGTATAATCTGCACCTGTTTGTTGCACTTTGAGTGTCAAATCCTGCCCTTCACACAAAGATGTATCGGCGCCAAGTTCGAGAGCTATGGTATTTGGTACAATAAATACCCTCATTGAATCAAATGTTGCATTGCCGCAGGCATCTAGTTTCTCAAGTAGGAAAGTTGTATTCTCTTTTACAAAAACAGTGGGTTTAGCTATAAATGGATTACTGAGTCCATTCGATGGAGTCCACTTGTAGGAGATAGCGCCAGCGCCACCATTCAAGGTGACGAGAGAACTATCACAGTAAGTTTCATCTTTCAACACATCAACCCAGGATGAGTTGTTTTTAAAACAAAAACTCTGTTTATTGCGTGCACTGCCGGTGGATGAAGTAAATCCCCAGAAAACTTCTTTTTTACCACCAAAAAATGGTCCTGAAATGGGTCCTACATAACCTAGTACTTTGGCACAATCGAAATAAACGGTAAACTCCTGAGTTGCTGCCTTCCAGGAAAACACAACATCATGATCATTCGTATCTTCTACATTGCCACCGGCACCTATGGAATTTGGTCCGGCAAGTGTGCTGGGACCATGAACAGGATTCCCACCTATTATAAGTGCCACATGATCTGCGGCCGGATCGTTATTTGGGTCATTCTGATAAGTATCGAATTCGACTACGAGTGATTCAGGTGTCCCTTCATAGCCTATTCCGCCTCCGTTTCCTGTGACTGGTATAAAAGTGTCTGTCATCATGATGAAAGCAATACCGTCCGCGCCACTGGTCGTAAAGTTTTGTCGACCAAAGTTCATAGTGACAGCGATTGTAAAATCCTTCTGAACATCCAATTTCTGCCGAGAAAGCACACTTCCCTGCTTAAATTGCTGATCTGGAGTTAGTTCAAAACATTGTGCTGAAGTCTGAGATGCATCACCAGATATTTTAAATTGAGCAGTGGCTGTAAAATGCAGCGTCAATAAAACAAGTATACTTAAAGACTTGAAAATATTAGGAACAAAACTATTGATAAGGCAAGACTTTATTTGTTACGAGAATTTCTTTTAAACGCTGGAAAGGTATTTTGAGTTTCAATATTTAAAGCTAGTTTACTATTATGAGTTTCATATATTTTAGAGAATCCTTAGAACTTAATCTAATAATATAAACACCATTAGCAATGTTTGATGGCACATCCACCATTATATTTGACTTGGTAGAATTAACGTTTACATCATTATCCAAAGAACTTATGAATTGACCATTGATATCCAATAGGTCAATATTTATTTGGACATCTGCTCTAGAAGAAAGTTGGATTGTGCATTGGCCTTTAGTAGGGTTTGGAAAAATAGAGGAGTTGACACTTAAAGATTTTACTTTATTATTAGTGGCCAGACCATCAAACCAATTGAGCACTGCTCTTACATTATCCTTCATCATGTCAAAATTCTTTGCAAGTGCAAGGTCAAATCCATAAGTCAGTACATGTCCTTTGGCAGGAGTAATATTAGAGCAGCCCGTAATCTCTGATTTCAGCGGATAATTATTCTCTCCATCCATCATGTAAACAGGCGTAGCGCTTGGTGTAAGCAAAAATCCATCTGCATACCAAAGATTGCCTACAGACCAGGTTAAATCATTGACACCTATTCCACTGGTTGGCATATAGGTTGCTTTAGGCATACCTAATTTTCCATCATCCGCGTATGACTGAGATTTATATTGACTGATTCCTAAGAAATCATATGGAAAGTCTCCTTCATTAAAGTCTACAACCGGAGTGCCATATTTGTCATACATAAAGTCATTACCTATGAGCCAGAATTTGGCTTTTGGATTATTTAAATAGTTCACCAATTCAGGGTTCAACGTCTTGTCTTTATTCCAAAGATGAAGGCCTACACCCCAACTGGAAGTGTGCCATATGACGACATCAAATGCCAACATTTCTTCCGCAAAAGGAGATTCGTTGAGCCCATTCGCATCATAATAATAATATTCTATGCCCAATGAATCTAACGTAGAAGCCAGATATTGACTGTTCATAAATTGATCGCCACTGTCATCTACAAAGAGAACACTTTTCTGTGCATCATTAAATAGTGGAAATGTTAATAATATGAACAGCGTATAAATATATTTCATGTAGTTCAAATTTATTATTTTATATGTAAAGTTACTTACAGTATAACACAAAGATAATTATACATAGCTATAAAATCATTAATTGAGAAAAGAGGTAAACTCAAAATATCATGGATAGGTATCAAAGTCTCAGAAACTTGCAAGTCTAAGTTAAAAGTCATCCCCGGAAACCACTATATTTTTTTTAAGGTAGTTAAATATTACAAATGCTATTGATATATACCTTGGAATCATTACTTTTGTGTATATTTTTATTTTATATATATTTTTCATCGGTCCTTTTAGTACCTAAGGTTCACAATAAGCAAAATTACTATATGTCGTTTTTTAACGTTTTCAAAGTCTTATTATTTCTTTTTTTTGCCGGTCAGCTTTCTGCTCAACCTTGGTTTAACTGGGATTATGTCGGTCCTGATACAATTGCAGTAGGAGCCAATTGTAAGGCACCTCTTAACTGGGGTGGACAAAGTAAAATTTTATGTACGCCTGTCAATCCGCCATCCCAAGTAGTCATCAGTAAGGTATTTAAGAGTATTAGTGGTGGCTATTTCGAAGGTAGTCTGGTGCCGGCAGGTACGACAGTGACTGTTACTTATGAAGCAATGGACAACCAGGGCCATACGGAAACATTTAGTTTTCCGATATATTTCGCAGATAAGACCCCACCAGTGTTTAATGTCAATTCATTACCACCAGATATTACTATTTCTTGTGCAACGAGTCTTACCCAACCTGCCATCACAGCGAGTGATAATTGCACTCCTGCATTTCAGATTCAGATCAGTTCTGAACTCAATTTCCCTCCTTCACCCTGCAGTGGCAATTACGAAAGGAAATTTATAGCCAAAGACGCAGCCGGAAATCAGGCATTCTATATACAACACATTACACTTATAGGTGAGACGATTCGTCCAGTCATCACCACGGAAGCTCAGAATTCTATTAATAACTGCAGTGTTGTAAATGCAAATACTGCATTCAACACATGGATACAAAGTCATGGTGGAGCTGTCGCTACAGACAATTGTGGATTAGGAGGATGGTCTACAATCCCTGCTAATCCTGTTTTCAATAATACATGCAACACTCCGACTACCATCACTTTCGTTGTTTCTGATTTTTGTGGAAATAAGGATAGTACTAATGCAACATTTTCAGTAATTGATACCATTAGTCCGGTTCTGGTACAAAATGCAACCGATAAAATAATAGATTGTGTTACTAATCCTGCCACTTCTCTTGAACAATGGCTCAATAATAAAGGCGGGGCTATAGTCACCGATAATTGTATCGCTTCAGCGGATCTATTAAAAAGCTTTTTATATAACGGAGAAGTAAAAACGATACCTCAACTAAAAGTTATTCTGGCGGCACAGTTAAATGGCCCAACACAGATAGTCAATATAGGTGGGCAGGATTTAACTGTTCGTGCAGCATTGAATATACAATTTAAGATAGCTGATTATTGCGTTCATGAAGTTACCACCTCGGCTATATTCGCAGTGTTAGATACGACTCCTCCGGTGATCACTATGGATGGGCTGGATACTACGACTACGACTTGTGCTCTGGGCAGTCTGGATGAAGATTTTATCCAATGGTATAGCAATGGTGCAGGAGGAGAAGGAATGGATCTTTGTGATTCTGTAGCCTGGTCAGGTAATCCAACAATGCAGGAAGCTCTTGATGAAATTCATTCCAACCCAATCTTATGTAACCAGTCTATCTCAGTGAACTTCCATCTTGTAGATGCCAGTGGCAATATATCAGTAGATAGTTTTACCTCAGTATTCAGGATTTTAGATTCATCCGGACCTGAATTTATAGACACTGTTCAAGATTATCAATTGGTTTGTTCTGGTGGAATAGGAGTGCAGGATAGCTTAGAGTCTTGGATCAATCGTAAAGGAAATGCCTCAATAGAAGACTGCAATAATGGTCAATGGGATCATTTCTCATGGGCAGATAGCCAAGGGAATACAGGAGAAGGTCAATATAATAGTGGGCCATATCCTCAGATATCTGTCAATGGATGTGATCAATTCATAATGGTCAACTTCTTTGCGAAAGATGATTGCAACAATATTTCTTTAGATTCTGCCAGGTTCAATCTGGGAGATAAAGAAGCACCTGTGGCATCAAACATTCCTCAAGATACGATCATCAGCTGTGGAGATAATTTGCCTGTAGGAGAACCAATATTTACAGATAATTGTGCACTTAGTGGTGAAATTGTATTTACCGAGACTTCTACCTATACACCGGGTTTGCTGACCTGTACTCATTTCGATTATACAATCACAAGGACCTGGATGGCTCAGGATGAATGTGGAAATGAAACTACAGTAATTCAAACGATTGAAGTGGTGGACACGCTGGCACCGACTTCAGATATGCCGTTCATAGATCTTGATCTTGACTGTACTGACAACATAGACGATTATTTGATCAATTTTTCAGATCAATGCTCCTCTATTACTGTGGCGCTCGATCAAAGCTCAAGCCAAGGTTCAGACCCAACGCAATGTGAATACTACAATTACCTTATTACACAAGAATTTACAGTAAAAGATGTTTGTGGAAATCAAAGTATTTTCAGTCGTGCCATCACCTTTATTGACTCCAGTGCACCAGAGATAGACAACAGTGAACCTTTAGTATTAAATTGTACTGACAGTGCTCAGATAAGCACTATCATCCAATCATTGGCAAGTGATAACTGTGCTAGTGAACTTTCTACAAGTGTAATAAGAATAGCATCCGGAGGTTCAGATGATTGTACGACCTGGCATGTTGCAAAAATGGGTCATAACAGCGTCAGATCCTTGTGGTAATAGTTCCGAAGATACGATCTCAGTCAATCTGATTGACAATAAAGCTCCTGTGATTATTTCTGCTGCTGATGACCTAACCTTCTATTGCGGAGATGGCTCTGATACGGAAACTTCTTTCAACAATTGGATAAACGATCTGGCAGGTGCGATTGGTGCTGATGACTGCGGCGAGACCTTCTCATTCATTGCAGTTCAAGGCAGCTATGACATTAATGATAAAAATACATTTCCAGGAAAGCTTCCTGCCATTTCTGATATTCAAAGTTGTACAAACGGAGCTGTAAGCCAACTTAACATCGATGTTGTGTTCTATGACCATTGTTATAACACTGCGGTTACATCAGCTTCTTATAAAGTTTTAGACACGATAGCGCCTGTCTTAATTTATTGCCCGGCTGATACCGTAATTATTTCTTCCGGAAATGACTGTAAGGCTGATTTTATTCTGAATCTCCCTGCTGTGCTTGACCTTTGTGCCAATGTGACTGCTGACTCCACTATGTCTTCAAGCGTCAATGTTACTTCCGACAATCCTGGAAATAGTCTGACTCCTGTCAATCCTGCCATCATCACTTTCAGTGGATTTAACAACAATGGTGCATTTGCAAGTTATGCTTCCGGGGGACTTACTATAGAAGTCCTAAATGGCGATATAGAAGGAAGCCTTGAGTTTTTTAATATTTATGATGAAGACAATAATCTCCTTGGACAGACTGCATTAAGTGATGCCCAATGTGGTAACTCCTCAATTAATATTCCATATTCTGAAAGTCAGTTTAATAACTGGTTAGCAGATGGTACGATCCACTTTATTGCAGTTCCTAATGATCCTTCTCCACAGGATGGAGGATTTACGATCAATGATATTTGCTCTGGAACGAGGATAGAAGCGGCAATACCAGTGATATGGAATGAAAATGCTTCATTGAAATATAGCTATAAACTAGACACAAATGAGGTGGTCGATCTCGATCCATTATCTCTGCCCATACTTTCATTAAAGGAAGGAATACACACTATCATTTATGAAATTAAAGATTGCAGTGAAAATATAATTACTTGCACTCAATCTATTCAAATAAAAGATACCATAGCGCCTGTCATAGTTTGCGGTAATGATATTAATTTAACATTGAACGAACAGACATGTGAGGCATCCATCAAAGTACCACTGCCTATTTCTATTTTTGACAATTGTGGTCTTGCTAACGATTTCGAATTTAATGTTCCCATAGATACTGCAGCAGCTTGGCTAACTTTTGCTGCCAATCCAAATCTTCAGAATTTCATTGCTCAAGAAAAAAATTATACATTTTATAATGTTGGCGGCAATGTGACGAATCCTGTCTTATTAAATATATTTTTAAAAGGTGATATTGAAAGCGGGGGAGAATATTATACAATATTTGGAGAAGACGGCATAGCCCTTGGTACCACTGAAGCAGGCCTTGGTAATGTCCTTACAGGTAATTGTAATAAAGTATCTACGACCTATTTCAATATTCCCCCTGCCAAATTTAACCAATGGGCTATTGATGGCTCAATCACATTGAAAGCAGTTGCAAACATTGATTTTACAATACCTCCGGGTAATAATCTGAGTGGTATAAATCCATGTAATCCCAATACCGTCGATGCTGATGGCGAGACAGACAGCACTTCATATATGTTTATGCAGCTTAAATATAGCAGCTATACTCCACCATCTTATTTCGCATCCGGAGCGACGACCGTACCTTTGACAGTTTTACCTCCTCCATTTGATCCTCCTGCCATCGACTTTAAAGCAGGTGAGACCTATTTTTCATATGTGATCTCAGATATTTCAGGGAATAGTGATACATGTACTATTCTGGTGACAGTAAGAGACACAATAGCTCCAAAGGCAATTTGCAAAAATGCTACGGTCCACGTTCATCCAAGCGGCATCATTCCTGCTATACTTTATCCTGATCAAATCGATGGGGGAAGCTTTGATAATTGTGTGATAGATACAATGTATGTAAGCCCATCCTCATTCACATGCGCTGATATCGGTAGCCAGGTTGAAGTTACTCTTTTTGTAGTAGATTTATCAGGCCTGATCGATTCCTGCAAAACTTTAATCCTGGTAGATGATGCTGTGATCAATCCAAGCTATAGCCTCGGCTTATGTGATAATGACAGTTTAAGATTATTTGCAAATATTCCGGATACAGATCTTTTCGATCAATATACTTATTCGTGGGTTGGTCCTAATAATTTTAATTCGAATGTAGCCAATCCAATTATTCCAAATGCTTCATCCATCAATTCAGGTTCTTATAAACTTACAGTGACAGGTTTCAATGGCTGTGGTGGTGATGGAGTTGTCCAGGTATATATTAATGATGAGATCAATACACCTATCATTGGAGCTATGGATTCCTCTGTATGCGCAGGTTCCGGTATCATGCTCTTCACTCAGCCTTATACCGGCAATATTCAATATAAGTGGTTCGAAGGGCAGGCTCCAAACGGCACCCTACTTGATTCTACTATTGTTCCACAATACTCAGTAACAAGAACTCAGGGTAACTATTTGTTTTATGTCATAATTTCGGAAAACGATTGTATTTCCAATCCATCCGCCAGTGTTTCTATAGAAGTCATGGATATTCCGGTAGCTATAGTTGACGCTGCGATCATTGAAGTATGTGAAGGTGGAAGCATCATACTCGGTACCCCTCTCACCAACTATAAATATAGCTGGACTGGTCCAAATGGTTTCACTTCATTTCTTCAGTATCCTACGGCGATAACTCCTGCTACACTTAATGACGCAGGTGACTATAGCCTGGTAGTGAATAGGGACAACTGTGCATCTGAAACTGTTATGGTTAAGGTTACAGTATCAAAGCGACCACCTGCTCCGACTCCTACTTCTAACGGGCCAGTGTGCAACAATAAAGAATTAAGACTGACATCCAACATTATTTCAAATGTAGACTCTTTTATATGGAAAAGGCCAAACGGTCAGCTTATCACTACAGCCTCCAACCCACTGATTATCTCAAATGCAGGTAGCGCAGATAATGGCCTATGGACATTGATCTTAAAATCTGGTGGATGCACTTCCCTGGAATCTTTACCACTGAATGTTGAGGTAACGCAAGAGAGCGAAGTTGTAATTAATTATGAAAGTCCTCTTTGTGAAGGAGATAGTGTGAGACTTACTACTGGTCTTTATCCGGGAGCCACTTACAAATGGTCAGGACCAGCCGGATTTACATCTACAGCTACCAACCCTAAGGTCAAGGCTGCTTTTGGGACATACTCCGTGACTATCACCACATCTGCAGGATGTATAGCTATTGGCAGTGTACAATTGGACCTGAACATAAAACCAAAAATTACGAATATTACTTCTGATGCAGAGAATTGTCAATTCCCGGATGATTTGATCAATTTTAATTATACGACAAGTATTACCGAAGGAGAACTTAGTTTCTTTTGGAAAGGCCCGGGCGGATTCCAAAGTACTGATGCGCACCCAACGATTACGCCAGCTTTAGGTATAAATGGTATATATAGCCTGGTAGTTACTTCAGCACTAGGTTGTAAATCAGATACTGCTAAAATTACAATTTCGATTTCTATAGCACCGGCTCAACCCATTATTCAGGGCGAAGCAAAAGTATGCAGTGGAAGTGGAGTCACACTTACTGCTGCAAATCTTCCTGTGATCGGCAAATACATTTGGTCGACACCTGCAGGGGATGTGACGACAACAGCCAATACCATTAACATTGCCAATGTCCAGCAGGCCAATAGTGGCGATTATACTGTAATCTTTGTACAAGACAATTGCCAGTCTAAACCTTCCAATCCATTTAATGTAAATGTCGTCAACACACCACCACAACCATTGATCATTGGAGATCCGACAGTCTGTCTAAACGATTCCATTATACTAGAAATTAGTAATCCACCTAATTATACATATCAGTGGACAGGCCCGGGAGGTATGACTTCAAGTCAGAAAAAATGGATCATATTTCCGGCACAAAGTAGTAATGCAGGCAGTTACTTCCTGACTCTTGTCAATGATGGTTGTACTTCTGTTACATCAGATGCTTTCCAACTGACCATAAATTTACCACCGGCAGCCCCTTTAATGGCTGAGCCTATTGGGTCTATCTGCGTAAATGAAGAAGGTGCAGTACTTACACTTTGCGTGACACCAGGATCTGCAACACCTGGTGCTAACTACACATTTTACAACAGCGCTTTGACTCAGCCTATTGGCGGACCTACTAACGGTCTTTGTATAAATGTGACCGATTTCAACAGTTTTATCAACGGTAATAATAGTTTCTATGCTATTGCCGCTCTTAATACATGCGCCTCAGCTCAATCTATTCCTGTAGCGGTAGTAATAAACCGTCCTCCAGAAGAGAATGCTGTAACAGGTAAAGTGAAGTATGCTTGCGATGGAAATACTACGACTCTTCAGGCAAATAGTGTATTTATAGCAAAGGGAACCTGGACTCCATTGACTGCAGGTGTGTTGATATCTTCTCCGAATGATCCCAATACAACAGTGACCAATTTGGCCTCCGGAAAAAATGTCTTCGTATGGAGCCTTGATTATAAAGATTGTTTAAACTATAGTCGAGACACAATGATCGTTTGGGTGCCTGGAGAGATTACTTCATTGGATGACATCTTCCGCATGAAAGAAAGTGGTGAAGGATTCATAAATGTATTGGTCAATGATAATTTCAATACGCCGATAAGTCTTGACATACTTAATGATGTTAAGAACGGATCTGTTGAAATCCAAGATGATAAAACAATATTGTACATACCTAATGGTAGCTCTGATTTCGATAAATTTACTTACCAAATATGCGTAGCCGGATGTCCTCAGATATGCGCTCATGCAGATGTTTTGATCGATATCGATAAGGTAAATGATTGTAGTATTCCAAATATCATTACTCCAAATAATGACAGAGTAAATGATGTATTGAGAATTTCATGCCTTGAAGATTTTGCGGTCAACAATAGTAAACTAGCCATTTTCAACGAATGGGGAAGTATGGTATATGAAGCAGCTCCATATAAAAACGATTGGGACGGTAAGTTCAAAGGTTCGGATCTTCCTTCAGGTACTTACTTTTATGTTTTCGATGCGGGCGACGGGAGCACAGTGCAGAAGGGATTTTTAATAATAAAAAGATAATCGATCAGAGATATGAGATCAATAATTATAGCTTTAATAGTATCGGTAGTTCTAAACATTGGATATGGTCAGCAAGAAAGACAGTATAGCCAGTTTATGTACAATAAACTTGCTATAAATCCGGCATTCGCAGGAGCACTTCCTTCCACATCCTTTGGATTATTGTACAGAAACCAATGGATGGGCTTCGAAGGGTCGCCTGTCACTCAATCTTTATCCGCTAATATTCCATTTCTGGATCAAAGAGTTGGCGTAGGAGCCAATCTTATTCACAGCACTATAGGCATATCAGATATGTGGACTTTGAGTGGTATGTATGCTTATCGTCTTCCCATGGGCAACGGCTTCATAAGTGGTGGTCTGGAAGGAAGTATCAGATATTATGGTGTTGATTACAGCAACAATAGTCTAAGAGCAGACCAGAATCTAGCCGCGGATAATGCAGTTTTGGTAGAAAATAATACTAAAGTAGTTCCAAATCTTGGGTTGGGAGCATATTACGCAGACAAGTCATTTTATATTGGTATTTCGGCACCAAGATTATTGCAATCGAATATAGATTTCAACGATGTATTACTTATATCGAGAGAAGTAATACATTTCTACCTGATGTCAGGCTATTCCATTGAAGCAAATGAAGAATTATTCTTTACACCACAGGTCAATTTAAAATTTGCCAAAAACAGTCCTGTCAGTCTTGACGCCAACTTGATGGTTGATTTTGGATTGAAATATAATGCCGGGGTCTCATATAGAACAGGAGGAATAAACTCAACATTGGGTGAATCTATAGACATATTGTTTGGTATGAAAGTCATTCAACCACTCTTTCTTGGCTTGTCATATGATATACAGATTGGCGATCTGGGCAGGTATAACAAAGGGAGTATCGAGTGCTTTTTGAGATATAGCCTTCCCGGAGATTATGATGTAGATGTTCAAAACCCAAGATTTTTTTAAGCAATGCATATGTATCATTTTTTCACAATAAGCTATTATAAACAGCGGGTCATTATCATTGGATTGATAGCGTTTCAGTGCTTTTACTTGACAGCACAGAATAATGATATTCTTTCTGATATCATGAACGGTCAGTTCAATGACTACGAAATAATTAATCAAAGCGGCATAAATACTTCAGCGCTGGAATTTTCTCCTTGTATCTATTTGGACAGTCTCGTATATGTAGCTAATGGAAGAACTGAAGGTAGAAAGTCGAAATCACAAGCTGCATCCTATTTTAATTTGTACAAAACGTTCATTGATCAGGAAAATCACCTTGTGGGTGAAACTCCACTTTCGGGAGTATTGAACTCTACATTTCATGAAGGCCCACTTGCTTTTAATAAAGAAGGAACGGAAGTGTTTTTCACCAGAAATAACCAGGTTGAAGGAGCCAGGAATCAAAAAAAGATGAACTTAAGCATTTTTACTTCAACCAAAGTAAATGGTATTTGGTCAAAGCCAATAGAATTATTTGCCTCTAATAATGAATTTTCCTTTTGCCATCCTAGCCTAAATAGTGCTGGAGACAGATTATATTTTTCTTCAAATATGCCTGGAGGTTATGGTAATTATGACCTTTATTTTATTGAAAAAGTAACAGGTATCTGGTCCAGCCCTATCAATGTCGGCAGTGTCGTCAATACCGGTGATAATGAATTATTTCCAAATTTATTAAGTGATGAAACATTATCTTTTAGCAGCAATAGGCCCAATGGTCTCGGCGGTCTGGATATTTATGTAGCTGAACTTAAAGATGGCAAGGCATATTCTACGGAACTGCTGCCTGAGCCTCTAAATAGCGGAAGCGATGATATTAGTTTAGTGATAAGTCCTGATCCTTCAGTTGCCTTTTTCACATCTTCACGCCCGGGTGGAGCAGGACAGGATGATATATATGCTATTCTTCCTAAAAAACAAAAGCCGTCCACACCTGTCGATCAAAGCTTTGTAGTGATGGATAGTATTAAATTAAAAAGATTGGCTAATGTTACGATTACTATATCTACAGACGATGGCAATCCAGTTTATTCAGGATTGACTGATAGAAATGGATCCCTCAAAGCAAAACTTCAGGAAGGCAAATCTTATAAATATGAGACTACAATTTTGGGATATAAGAAGGTACAGAATAATTTTATTCCTGGCCAGGCAATGACACTAAGACTTCTTTCTGATGCCTGTATTAGCCTAAAAGGTGTAGCGATGGATAAAGAAAAAAATAAGCCACTTACAAACATTGAAGTCAATCTAGTTCTTGACTGTGAAGATGAAGTTATGACTAGAATTACTGATGGTAGTGGTGCATTTGAATTTTGCGTCCCTCAGGATTGTCGTTCTTTCATTAGTTCCAGAGCAAAAGATTATTATGACCTGAAATTAAATCTGGCGACTATGACTGAAGAACAGCAGATAACGCTTGAATTTATTAAAGAACAAGTTTCCATTCTGAAGGATCCTATCAAGGTAGGAGGTACCATTATTCTCGAAAATATTTATTACGATTTTAATAAATCTACTATTCGCCCAGGGACTGAAAGAGAGCTGAACGAGCTTGCCACCTTACTTGAACAGAATCCAAACATGGAAATAAAGCTGGTTGCACATACAGACTCAAGAGGTGACGCTAAGGAAAATGTAACCTTATCTTTGTCACGTGCTCAGGAAGCTAAAAACTATCTTATTTCTAAAGGAGTGGGGGGAGATAAAATTTCGATCGAAGGCAGAGGAGAGACTCAGCCACGCAATAGATGTAAAGATGGTGTCAACTGTACAGAGGAAGAACACCAGTACAACCGCAGGATGGAGGTAATAATTAAGAAAAAATAAGATCCAAATATCTTTTTGAATAGTACATTTGCCCACTGATAAACTGTATTTACTATGTCTAATAAGAATAAACTTCAGCGCTTTGCTGAAGTTGCCATGTTGCCCAATGTATACGAAAATCATGAATTTCATGACCCACACATTGATGATGCAATGGGCAATAGAATGGATATCAAAGGGCATTGGAATGATCTTGTATTCAAGACTGCAAGACCAATAGTTCTAGAATTAGCCTGTGGAAAGGGTGAATACACTACCCATCTGGCTCAGGCTCATCCCGAGAATAATTATATAGGCATAGATATTAAGGGTGCCCGCATCTGGATAGGGGCTACTATGGCAGACAAACTAGGTCTTGACAATGTTGCTTTTCTGCGCATCAGGATCGAATTGATTGAAGCTTTTTTTGCAGAAAATGAAGTGTCAGAGATATGGATAACTTTTCCAGATCCCTTTCTTAGAGACAGCAAGTCAAACAGGCGACTTACCTCACATCCTTTCCTGGACAGGTACCTTGGAGTCTTAAAAGCTGGTGCCATCGTACATTTGAAGACCGATGACCCAACCCTTTATGCTTTTACACAGGATGTTTTGGCTGAAAGAAACGATTACAAAATCTTGGAAACTACAGCGGATTTCTATGGAGATGTCATCCCGAGCCCTGAGACCCACCTGCTCACATTCTACGAGAAGCAACATCTAGCGGCAGGGAAAAAGATAACGTATACGAAGTTTGTGATTGCTATTTTATAGCTGATGGCTGATGGCTGACAGCTGATGGCTCTGCTTTGGAAAATAGATTCATTTGATTCCGAGGTTTAATCGAAAAGGGGGTAATTGAAATGACGGATTAACTACGAAACTTTTCTAAAAATAGTTAAATGCTGGTGGCTAATAGCTGATGGTGGCGTTGGATGTTCTCCAAATGAATGAAATGGAAAATTGAAAATGAGGCGGAATGATGGATATAATTTAATTTGCGGACCAGATAAAGCTATTGCTGATGACTACTGACTTTCTGGGAACTTAGGTTGGTTTGATTTCAACTGACTACCGATTACCGATTACCGATTACTGACTACTGCTCCATTCACCATTCAATCCCTACATTTTCTTTTTCCGCTCCCAATGATTCTGCTCATTCAGTTCCGCCACGATGGCCTGGTAATTCTGATAACGAATATCATTGATGGTGCCATCTTCTAGTCCTGCTATTACAGCACAACCTGGTTCGTTCATGTGTGTGCATTTAGCTGAGAATCGACATTCATCAGAAAGGGCGAAAAATTCTCTAAAGTTGTGCGCGACATCCATTGGAGTTAGATTATTGTAGGAAAGTGTCTTGATGCCGGGAGTATCGATGATGGATCCACCTTCCTTTAGTTCAAACATCTCTGCAAAGGTCGTGGTATGCACTCCTTTTCCGCTGTGTGAAGAGATTTCTTTAGTTTTTAAATTGAGATGGGGAAACATCGCCTGCACCAAACTACTTTTTCCAACACCTGATTGACCGCCAACGAGTGTTGTTTTTCCTATCAAGGCATTTTTTAATTCATCAACTCCAGTGAGGTCCATAGCGGATACTCCAAAAGTAGTATAGCCTATAGATTCATAAAGTTCTCTGAAGTAATTCATGACGAGCATGGATTCATTATTGTAAATGTCAACTTTATTGAAAACAATAATAGCTGGAACATCGTGTGGCTCCGTCATAAGTAAGTATCGATCTATAAAACCCGGCTTCAATGATGGGTCCTGTACGGTGACAATGACAAGCGCTTGATCTATATTCGCAGCTATCAGATGCAAGTGGTGCTTCATTCTCGGAGACTGTCGTACGATGTAATTTCGCCGCGGTTCGATGGTCTTGATGATGCCCTTTCGCTCTCCGGATTCTATTTCATAGGTTACAATATCTCCAACAGCAACTGGGTTGGTGAGCTCAAATTCCTTCATGCGGAATTTGCCCAATATCCTGCATTCTATATAGCTATCGTCTTCGGCTTTGACAGAATACCAACTTCCGGTGGACTTTGTGACGATACCTCTCAAAATGTGTGTGTTGGTGTGGAAGCAGCATGAACTGCAGCAGCAATATCTTCAATTAATGAAGCATCCTTTTCGATAGCATTTCCTACCACAATGATGTCTGCACCTGCCTCTGCTGATATTTTTGCTGTATTCGGAGTTCGAATCCCACCTCCGACAATAAGTGGAGAGGAAATGACATTATTTACAGCAGTGATCATCTCTGGTTCTACAGGATTGAGTGCGCCACTCCCTGCATCCAGAAACATCATTCTAAGACCAAGCATTTCACCGGCCATCGCTGTGCATGCCGCTATATCAGGTTTATTGGAAGGAATGGGTTGTGTGTTGCTGATATAACTAACGGTGGTTTTTACTCCGCCATCGATCAGCATGTATCCAGTGGGAAGAATCTCCAATGGGCTGAATTTTAAATATGGGGCAGCCAGTACATGATTGCCGATAAGTAGCTCTGAATTACGGCCTGAGATCAACGAAAGAAAGAGAATAGCGTCGGCTTTATAGCTTAGTTGATAAGAATTGCCGGGAAAAAGTATAGTTGGAATATTACAGGCTTCTTTTATGGCGATGAGGCTTTTGTCCAGCATGTCGCTTACCACCAGGCTTCCTCCAATGAAGAAATAATCTACTCCTGCATCGATAGATGATTGCAATACTTTATCCATATTTGATAGTCTCAACTTGTCAGGATCTAGCAGCACAGCAAAGCGCTTCTTGCCCTGATCTTTATCTACGACCATCTGTTGGTGTATTTCTCTTAAATACATTTGATAAAATTTATGTGCCTAAGGGCAAATTATTGTTTCAAAATCCGGGTTCAAGTGCTGAATAGAATCTCAAAATTAAGGATTTTATATTCAAACATAGAGAAAAAGCAATCTGTTCATTAAAACTGATTGTTAAATAGTATTTATAGAGCTGTTTATAGATTAGATTAACTAATATTTATTGGCTGATATTAAACTTAAAATAGTACTTAAATTTTCTTTTCAATTTTAAAAATGTTTCGTTTACCATATCCTCAGATCGATAATAAGGCGCTGTTTCCATCTCACAATAGCCGTAGATCATATCTTTAATAGAAAAATCATTTGTACTCAATACGAACTTGCCCACTATGACAGGAATGTCCAATGAATTGGTGAGTGTATCCTCATTTCTTAATTTAAGTATATTGTCCTCCTTGTAATATTCTCTAAAGGAAGAGGTCACGCTGTTGCCGATTATGAAATGGTCGATGAATTCATTACCAAATATCTGTCCTAAGGAAATTTGTAAAGTATCAATTGATTTAATCGCATTGACGAGCATATAGTCTCTATTACTTTGTTCAAATTCTCTGAAACTCTTTTCTTCTTCACTTTCTTCATAAATACCGAGAATTTCAATATTACTTAGATCATTGAATACCAGTTCATTCAGATTCAAGGTATCAATCTCAAATAAGGAAAAAATAGCTATTTGTGAGGTCTGATCACCTTTTTCCCATTTATTAAAAAACTCTAGCAATACTTCAGGGAATTTATTTCTTTCCGCAATGTATTTTTCCGGAAGGCTTGGATCTATGGATATTTGGGCAGAAGACCGATTGGTCGGTGATAAAAAAATCAGTATTACAATAATATATTTCAATGGCTTGAAGTTTGAGATGATCAATATTCTATCGCAAATATATGTATAATATGAAGTGCTTAAACTACTTGATTTTCAGAAATTATTTGGTGTCGATGGGGAATTATTTTTCTCGGAATGGTTCGACAATGAATATGGATATTAGAAAGATTGGAAACCGAAGATTTAGCTTTTGGCATACTTAAATGCCATTCTTTGTTCGTCTTTTAAGGCTCCTGTTATGTTTCGAATCATAATGATTAATCGGAGGTGCACATATTCATTATTATCAGAATGACAAGTCAACAGTCTTTTATATGGAATTTTAACAAAAGTTAATCTTACGCACTTATTCACTCAAGTTATTGAACAGATTTAAATGAAATTATTTTGTTCCTTTTATTCATTAGATTCGAGTTTTTTATACTGATTCCTGCCTGTTGAGCTCTCCATAAGAACGATTGTAGGACGGCCCACAGCAAGACCCATTTTTAATCCACACCTAAAATAATACTCCTTTCCTTTCTCCACATTGATTGTAACAGAGGTGGCAGTTTCAGTTTTGCCCCAAAATTTGTGTTCACCAAATGATGTGATCTTATATGCAAAAACTCCACTATCAGTTGCTTTTCCAATGATTGAATCCTCGTCCATTCTTATTTTATAAGTAATCAAACTTCCCTGATAATTGTGTGGCCTGTAAAAGTAAACCATCGCATAATCAGTATTTTCGCTCAATTGTGATTTGTTTTCAAGTGCCTTTGCTGCCAAAAGCTGATTTGTCTCCTCATTATAATTACGATAGAGCTTTGCTTTTAACCTATAACAATTGCTTAAATTAGTTCCTGGCCTCAAAATTTTGGTTAATTTGAGAATATTAGCTCCAGAATTCCTTGCTTCTGATTTGGCAGTTTTTAAAACTTCGAAATAATCGCAATCAGTTGAAAATCCTGTGTCTCCGACCTTAATTTCACCTATAAATTCTGATCCTTCGGGGGCGGACTCCTTAACTTTAAATACCAAGACTTCAGTAGAAGTGTCCAAGGGATCATATTTAACATCGCCAGTCAATTTACTTTTAACCTTTGGTGAACAGGATTGAATCAGAAAAATAGCTATTAAGAAAAGCGCTGTTTGAAATTTCATGTGAAATATCTTTAAGAGATTTTAAGCCTCAAAGAAAATTAAAAAAATTAATTTCTGGATCCACATCACATACATTTCTGGGTAAAATTTTAAACCTGAGGGGCATTAAGCTAGTGATTAAGTTATAAAAACATATTTCTCTTTCATCCTGGCACAAAAAAAAGGCAGGTTTTGCAACCTGCCCTTATAAATCTTACAATATATCAGAAATTATTTTCCTGAAGCAACTGTATCAGAAAGGCTTTTTCCTGGCTTGAATCTAGCAACTTTTTTAGCTGCGATCTTGATTTCATTACCAGTTCTAGGGTTTCTACCAGTTCTTGCACTTCTTTTAGAAATAGAAAAAGTACCGAAACCGATAAGAGTTACTTTATCACCTTTTTTCAAAGCACTTGTAATTGCTTTAATTGTAGCATCTAATGCACCACCAGCTTGAGTTTTAGTAATTTTAGCTGAGTCTGCAATCTTGCTGATCAAATCTCCTTTGTTCATGATTGATTGTTTTAGTTATTATTAAAATTTTATAATGGCAAAGATATTGTTATTTTCAATATAATTTACTTTTTTGATTTTTTATTTTCGACCAAATGCCGCATTAACATTAATATTTTGTTAAAATTTAACGTTCAAACCCACTTAGACCGCCCTATTTCGATTTTTATGTCCTTGTAATCCAATATATATAAGGACATTAGAAGATTATTGTTTTCTATATATGAAAAGTTTTAGAAATTTATTTTTTAAACCAAATACTTTATATTATCTTTGCGCTCCATTATAGTTAAATTTTATTCAAAACATATATCATGGCACATCATAAGTCATCTTTAAAAAGAATCAGACAAGAGTCTAAACGTCGTATCCAGAACAGATATTATAAGAAGTCTACCCGTACGTTGATCAAGAAGTTAAGAGATCTGACAGATAAGTCAGAAGCTACTACACTACTTCCTAAAGTCATCAGTATGTTAGACAGATTGGCGAAGAACAATAATATCCACAAAAATAAAGCAGGTAACCTTAAGAGTAGCCTTACTAAATTAGTATCAGCTATCTAAGCGTTAGTTCTAAAGATATAAAGCCGGATTACTGCAAAGTAATCCGGCTTTTTTTATGTCTTATAGTGAAATGCAACTCTCCAATACTAATTTATGTTCCTAAGTAATCATCCTTCATATAGATTTATATTTCTGGATTTTATTCTGTCATCTTCCTTTATCATTTTACTTTAACATTTTAACTTTACTTTATGTGGTCAGAAACAAATAACAAACTGGAGCGCACCTTTGAATTCAAAGATTTCAAAGAATCAATAGCTTTTATCCAACTCGTCGCCTTTGCTGCTGAAAAGATGGATCATCATCCGGAGATCTATAATTTATACAATAAGGTTGAACTAAAGCTATGCACTCATAGTGCTGGTGATACCATTACCGCCAAGGATAAAAAACTTGCTGCCGAGATCGATGTGATCTATGATGGTCACTTTAATAATGGTAAATAAAAAAACTATACCTTTCCTCACATCCTTACTTTTATTCCGGAAATTGGTAACCTGCCTGCAGTGTGATCAATATTACGATATACAGTAATAAGGAAACTGTAAGTATAAAGTTGGCATTCTAAACAATCAATAAAATGCAGAAAACGCTGACTACGTAATTTTTAAACTATTTTTATAATATGACGGACTTATTTGAACATGTCTTTTGGCCAGTTACAGCCTAATTATGTTGGCCTATTCTTACCATCATTTTCAATTCTCAATTCCCCACCTATTCACGTATTCACCTCCTAACTTTCTCACTTTCTCACCTTTTAGCCTTCATATTTGCGATTTTATCACCATATTTAAGGTAATTTACCTTTTCTAATTATGCACCGGATACTCTTTCTTCTTCTTTGCAGCAATATGCTGTGCGCTCAGACAATCCCGCTATCCAGATCTGTGGATTGGAGTAATGCCCATCCAATCGTCAATTTGGACGAATACGATGAGATTATTATAGCTAAGAACATGATGCATGGAGATGGAATAACTCCAAATGATGAAATTCTGAAGCTTATATTGGACCAGGTGTTGCTTGGCCGTAAAACAAAAATCTTCCTGGAAGCAGGTATTTTTTTATTCAACAAGCAGATTGTCTTGCCATCAAATATTGTTCTTAAAGGAAAAGGGTCAGAATCTACTGTTTTGAAAATGGATCTGAAAGGTAACGGTGATGCAATTTTGATAAAGGGCACTTTGGTCTCCAAATTGGACACCATAAAGCTTGGCGCAACTATGGGAGATCAATTCCTCTTGGTGCAAAATGCTGATGAATGGAAGCAACATGATTGGGTCAGGATCTCACAGCAGGACACTGATCTGGTTACATCAGACTGGGCACATAATTCTGTGGGCCAAATTGTGGAAATTAACAAAATTAATAGTGATACATTATTCTTAAGAAGTAAACTACGTCTTGATCTTGATCTCGATAGAGTTCCAATAATTAGAGAAATAATTCCAATAGAAAATGTTGGTATCGAATGTCTTTCTATAAAAAGAATAGATGATACCGCACCTCAACAATCAAGTAATATTTTTCTTGAAAATGCAGTCAACTGTTGGGTCTCAGGAATTGAATCTACAAATTGTACTTTTGGACATATTACCATTGCTTCCAGTTCAAATATCCAGGTTAGGAGATCATATTTTCATGATGGTTTTGACTATGGAGGCAATGGCAGAGCTTATGGTATTGTTTTGCAGTTCACCTCCGGAGAATGCCTGATCGAGAATAATATATTCAATCATTTGAGACATTCTGTCTTGCTTCAAGCAGGCGCCAATGGTAATGTGATCACTTATAATTACTCAAGAGATCCATTTTGGACCAGCTTTCCATCTGATGCTTCCGGAGATATGGTACTTCATGGCAATTATGTTTTCGCTAATTTATTTGAACAGAATATCTGTCAAAATATCGTCATCGACAATTCACATGGACCTAATGGCCCTTACAATACTTTTTTTAGGAATAGGGCAGAGAAATATGGTATATATTTTAGTGCAGATAACTCCCACTTTCAAAATATTGTAGGAAACGAGATCACGAATTCTAACTTTCCATATAGCCTTGTTAATTACTCCATCCAGGGCAAAGATCAGTTTGAATTTAGTAATAATAACAAAGGTGTGATAGTACCAATGGGTGAAAGTGCCCTGCCTGAAACAAGTCTATTTTATAAAGAAAAACCATATTTTCTTCAGGAAAGTCAGTGGGGTGGAATAGGCTCACCTAATTTGCCTGAAAAAAATTTTATTCCGGCTTATGAAAGGTGGTTGAATAATAGTCCGATGGAAAATGGATGCACTGATAGTTTAGTATTGAATGAATATAAAATAACAGATGGATTAAATGTCATTTGTTTTCCGAATCCATTTGGTTCAGAGTTGAAAATACATGCTGAATTTCCAAATAGCAATTATATAATTTTTGACGCAATTGGTAGGGTAGTTTTCAAACAAAATAATTTAACTGATAAATTAATTATTAATACTTCCTCTTGGTCGGCAGGAGTTTATTATATTCAAATTAATTCAGGGAAGGATTTGATAAAAACTGTAAAAATTATTAAGAATTAAATTTGGGATTTTTCTCCCCTTGTCGATTATGAGCAAAATGAATTTTGCACGCACCAGAACGTAGGTTAACCTACGCTCAGCACTTCATGGCGAATGATGTACAAAAATTAGAGTTAAAGCTTAGATCGTGAGGCTCGGCGTAGGTTAACCTACGTCGTTGTGTCACCAGAGTTTACTTAGAAATTTACAAGAAAGATGTGTATAAACCTTAGCTGGCAGAGGGGTGGCGGCAGCCGGGGTGTCAATTGTTGCAATGGTGCTGTTGTTTTAAGAAACAATTAGAACTTAATCTAAAATAATTACCAACTAGTTGCATATTAAAGTTTTAGAGAAGTGAATGACCCTGAGGCTTAGGGGGAGTCTTTCCCTACAAAACCTTTCCCCTAATTCTCCGTTTAATCCGAGATGACAAAGCATAATATCCTATCTCACTATCGACTCATAGGCGACCACCCCGCCGACTTACTTATTCAGAGTTTAGTAGATGAAAATGGCATTGAATATATACGTTCCTTATTTCCTTTTTTTTCAAATTATAAAGATTTGAGCTTTGGGAATTTAGACCCTTTGATTCAGGATTTTCTCAAAGTAAATTCCAATTTACCGGCGAGCTTTGACAAAAAAAATATGATCCGGGCTACTGATTATTATAGAAATAATCAGGAAAATATTGGACTTGTACTTGGTCTGTATTCATTGCCTTATTGCTACCTTGGTGCTGATGGCGCAAGAGTCTTATCGTTCTCAGCCAGACTGAATAAAGATGCATTTAAAAGACTGGTCGAAACAGGTAATTTCCTAAAGGCAGTTTTGAATCATGACAATTGGTCTGAAGGAAAAATCTTTGCTATTTGCATTAAAGTACGACTATTGCATGCTTCCATCCGTTATTTTATTTTGAAAAGTGATCGATGGGATATGAAATGGGGTTACCCAATTAATCAAGAAGATCTGGTCGGGACTAATCTAGCTTTTTCGCTCATTGTTTTGAGAGGAATGGAGAAATTGGGTCTGCAAGCTGATGATTCTGTGAAAAAGGCATACATTAATCTTTGGAATGTAATAGGTAACTTATTGGGAGTTCAGGATGATATTCTTCCAGAGAATTATTTAGCTGCAATTAAGTTAGACAAGGAAATTTCAAAACATCAATTCAAAAATTCTCCTCATGGGTCTGAGCTAACTAACTCCTTAATGAATGCATTTCGAAGCATCGTCCCAAATGAATTCACCGCTGAACTTTTGCAAGAACAAAGCCGATTCTTACTTGGAGAAAATTATGCAAATATGTTGGAAATTAAAACAACAACTATACCTAAATCGGTGTTAAGTGTCTATAATAAAACGTCAGCATTGATGTCAAAAATATTTTAAAATGAACAAAGAAAAGATCCGTAAGGAATTCATCGATTATGTCCTTGAAAATGGAAGTCATCCTCAATCTGTTTACGCTTTTTGCAAAAAATTGAAAATTAAAGAAGGTGATTTTTATGAAGATTTTTCATCTTTTGCACAACTGGAAAGTGAAATTTGGAAAACAATGTTCCGCGAAGCACTGGCAGAAGCAGAGGCCGAAGATATTTATCCTACGTACTCTGCACGAGAGAAAATGCTCGCAGTTCTTTATACTTGGATTGAAGTTTTAAAGAAAAACAGAAGCTATATATTAAAAGGCTACGAGTCACTCGACAAACCTATCTATATGAAACGGAATGTGGAGTTGACCGATTTTAAATTTGCATTTTATGACTTTGCAAATGAAATTTTGCTTGAAGCACGAGAAAATCAAGAGCTTGAAAATCGTCCAATTCCTCAGTTAATGAAAAAATATCCGGACATCTTTTGGGCAAAAACGCTCTATATACTTGACTTTTGGGTCAATGACATCAGCAAGTCATTTGAAAAAACGGATACCATGATCGAAAAATCTGTTAATACGGTTTTTGACCTTTTAGCACGAAGTCCTATTGATTCTCTGCTCGATCTCGGTAAATTCATTTTCCAAAACAGAAAATGATCCGAATTTGGGACTTGTTGATTTCTAATTGCTTCTATATAACTAAAACTAATTTTTTCATGTCAGACTTTTAACATAAGTTGCCCTGATTTAATTTTTAGACTCCATTTGGGCATTAGCCCAAAAAGAATTATTATCAGCCACGACCGTGCAAGCAGCATCGAAGATAATTACACGAATTTACACGAATAAATTCGTGTTAGATGCGAAGCATCATTAGTGTAATTAGTGGCTAAAGAAAATAGAGTCTTAATCTTTCGTAATAATCAGCGTCATCTGAGTTAAATTTCATCATGTTATATTTTTGATTCTAATTTCTAATTTTCTAAATATGAAGTCTCAAGAAAGTATTCCTACATCAAAAGTGGCCAGAGCAACACAATTTGCAAAGGCCGGAGTAAAAGTTGGTGGTAATTATATCAAGCATTACAGCAAAAGGATCTTTGATTCTTCCCTCACAAAGGAAGATCTCCACAGGGAAAATGCGGAGGATGTATATGATACGTTAAGTAATCTCAAGGGAAGTGCTTTGAAAGTAGCTCAAATGATGAGCATGGACAAAAGTCTTTTACCTAGGGCCTATACGGACAAATTTGCTATGGCTCAATACTCCGCCCCGCCTCTGTCCGCTCCATTAGTGATCAAAACATTTAAAAAATATTTCGATAAATCGCCAACTGAAATATTCGATAAATTTGATCTGAAAGCAGAAAATGCCGCTTCTATAGGTCAGGTGCATAAGGCTGAAAAAGATGGGAAAAAATTAGCTGTAAAAATTCAATATCCTGGTATTGCTGAAAGTATTTCTTCAGACCTCAAGATGGCTAGGCCATTGGCTGTGACTTTGCTGAATCTGAATGATTCTGATATAGATCGCTATTTTGCAGAAGTAGAAGATAAGTTGCTGGAAGAATCAGATTACGAACTGGAATTGCAACGTTCTATTGAAATTTCAAATGCATGTAGCCACATTCCTAATTTATTTTTTCCCAGTTATTACAAAGAATATTCGTCGAATCGAATCCTGACAATGGATTGGATAGAAGGAATGCATTTAAAAGAATTCTTAGATACCAATCCTTCACAAGAGGTCCGAAATCAATTAGGTCAGGCGCTTTGGGAATTTTATGATTATCAGATGCACACCTTGAAGAAAGTCCATGCAGATCCACATCCAGGTAATTTTTTATTTACGCCTGACGGACGTTTGGGCATCATCGATTTTGGTTGTGTGAAAGTCATTCCGGAGGATTATTACAAACAATATTTTTCTTTAATGAACTCTGATACATTGAAGGATGAAGACGCTACGATGAAAATATTTTGGGATTTGGAATTTTTGTTGAAGGAAGATAGTCCCGAGTTGCAAGTATTTTTTGCAGAACTTTTCAAAAAGATGATCCGATTGCTTGGCAGACCATTTAATACGGATGTCTTTGATTTTGGGCAAGAAGGGTATGTGGAGGAGATCTATGAATTTATGGAATACGTTTCCAAATTACCCGAGTTGAGAAAGGCTAGCTCAGCACGTGGCTCGCAACATGGATTGTATGTCAATAGGACGTATTTTGGATTGTACACGATATTAAATGATCTGAAATCAGTCGTTAATATCTCAAAACCGGAGTGGTTGACGGCGGAGCATTTAAAATTAGAGATTAGAAATTAGAAGTCAGAATGATTGCGGTTAATTCATAATTTCGGATTACAAGATAGATTTAATGCGTTTTGATTTTAACTCATCAAGCGATCACACAATCACTCGATTGCACGATAACAATTTCCATCGTGTACTTTTTACACATTATAAAAGATATTTGTTAAGTTTGTACAGAATCTGCCTCATTTATTACACTTAATTGATATCTGTATGAATTTTTATACAAAAAGCTTCTTTATAATTGTTTTCTTTTTATCTGGATTTAAGCAACTTTATAGCCAGCAATTTATGATGCAAGGCTGGTATTGGGATTATCCAAAAACGGCTGAAGGAAAAAACTGGGCAGATTCACTCAATGATAAAGTGGAAGATTTAAAGGCCTCCGGATTTACCCATTTGTGGATACCACCTCACTCCACAGCTGCCTCCGGCCAATATAGCAATGGCTATGATCCTAAAGATCTTTATATTGGGAATACAACAACAGGTTTCGGTACGCGCCCTTCGCTTGATAATTTATTAATTCATATGACCTCTTTGGATCTTCATCCTGTGGCTGACATGGTCATGAATCACCGTGACGGCGGAGCACCAGAAAATAACCCTGCCGTAAAGGATTATATCAATAATTATAATGGCACTAAGGTAAATAATGGCGATCAACCGTTTCCCTCTGATAGATTCAGATGTACTTTACCATTGGGTGGAAGCAGTGGCAACGGTGCCGGAGATTATTATTTTAAGATCAGTTCTGCTTCTCAACATTCTAATTTCTGGAACAAGGAATATAAAGTTTACATGCAAACATCCGTTGTGGGATATCAAAATCTTCCTGTCATCACCGAAGCCGAGCCTAATGGTGGCGGAGATTGTGGACAGGCTAACAACGATCTTCCGCTTGGAGTAGATATGAAAGCATATGTGGATGCAAGTGGTTGCACCGTGGATGAATTTCATGTGTATATCGCTCCTGGACAGTACAATGTGGCAGGAGATCAAATCGAAATCTATCTCACGAATCCGGGTGGTAATTATTCAGACCACAGAATCTATGGTATTTGGAATGGAGCCATAGGCCAGAATGTAATAGGACAATTAAATTATCAGACTTATACTGATTTCTCAGGATTGCCAAGTGACTTGGGTGAAATGCACTGGGATTGCTTTAAACCTAATTATACCAATAGTACAGGCTTGAGTGGTGATCAAGATGGAATGCTCTTTTTCTATGACTATGATCAAAATACCGATTGTGCTCGAGATGCCTTATTCGCTTGGGCGCTATGGAATTGTCAGGCATTGGGCATCAAAGGATTCAGATTGGATGCGGTTAAGCATTTTCCGGCAAACTTTGTAGGTGACATGCTGGACTATTTATATGATAATGATGTAACGCTTGACCTTATCGTTGGAGAATGGTATGACACTAACGCTGGACCATTAGCGGGATGGGTTAATGATGTGCTTGCTTCTATGGATGCGGATACAAAGGCCGCTATGAGCCCTAAGATATTTGATTTTTCCTTGAGGGAATCATTGCGTCAATCCTGTGATCAGTTTGGGTATGATGCTCGAAATGTATTTACAAGCTCATTGAATTCAAATGGTTTATCCGGATATAATGTAGTCACTTTTGCCAACAATCATGACTTTAGAGATGCTTCCGGATTTGCATCACTTGTACAAAATGATGTCATATTGCCATATGCTTACATTCTGACTAATAATCAACTTGGTGTTCCTTGTGTATTTTATCCTGATTACTTTGGATATTATGGAAATGCCGGAGACAGAAGTAATCCGGTTCCACCCTTAAAAGGATACATAGATCAATTGATCAAAGTACATCAGGATTATATAATTGGAGCTACAAGCGTGGTTAATCTGACTGCCATTGGTTCTTCTTATAGCAGCACTTATACGACTGGATTTCCAACTACTTCATTGATATATCAGCTTAAAGGTCTTGCTTCAGGAAAGGATGTTGTGGTTGCAATTAATTTTGCCGGAGAGGCATTAGATGTCAATCAGAATATTGAAACTACAGGAATTCCGAACGGAACCATTTTTACTGATGTGACAGGATTAAGTACAGGCGCGGATCAGATCACTATTTCGGGATCTGTGCTCAATCTAAAGTTGGCTGCCAGATCTTATGCTGTTTGGGTTGAGGGTGATAACCCTATCATTCCTTTACCGTTGAATATCATAAGTTTTGATGCGCAGAAATCAGGAAAGAACGTTCAATTAAGTGGCTCAATGACTTCGCTTGATAATGTTAAAACTATTACAATTCAGAAAAGTGTTGACGAGCGAAATTATTCTGATTGGAAAAACCTTGAATTTGATTCAAAACAACCTCATGTTTTATTCCAGTTATTAGATGAAAAACCAGCCTTGAAAAATTATTACAGAATTAAATCAATTGAAAACGATGGTGCTATAAATTTAAGTCCGGTCAAAACTGTATTTTTCTCTGGCAGCGGCATTCGTTTGGTTAATAATTTAGTGGATAATGAATTGATATTTGAAGGAAATATTGAAAAGGAATTTAATTATTCAATTACTGATATAAATGGAAGAATAATTTCCACTCAAAAACTGCGTGGAAATACGCTTAATATTCAAAAATTAATTTCGGGGATTTATTTTATCCAGATAGATGGGCTGGAGGTTTTTCGATTTGTGAAGAAATAGATCAAACTTTTGAAAAGTGGATTTTATTAAGGAGCATAATGTCACCACCTTCGGGGTCTTGATGTACTAATTTTAGCATTTGTTATAATAATATCACCGCCTTCGGGGTTTTAATCTGTTGGTTTAGGCATTTGTTATAATAATGTCACCACCTTCGGGGTTTTGATGTACTAATTTTAGCATGTATTACAATAATGTCAACACCTTCGGGGTTCTTGTTTTTCAAAATATTTAAATGCTTTAACAATGCCAAATTTGCCTTTTTTAGTCTGGCAATCTTTAAGATATTTGAATTGAGAAACTTTTGCTTCGAGGCAGCGTTCATAATTTATCATTCATCATTTATAATTTCTTTTCCGGAACTTTCCTTCGCTTCAACAAGGTTCATTTCAAATGATGGCCTGAGGAATGGATCTGGCAAAACCGCTCGCTCTCATTTTAGCATTCACCATTCACCATTTATAATTAATCCTTACCTTTGCCCAGCTTTTCAGCATATAAAAATTAACTGAATGTATTTACAGAAAAGAAACAGGACACTGCGTCTAAATCCTTCGATCAGAAGTTTAGTGGCAGAAACTGTATTGACTCCAAATGATTTTATAGCGCCTCTATTTATAGATGAAGGAAGTGGCGTGAGTCATGAGATTCCTTCTATGTCGGGATATTACAGATATTCAATTGATAATACGATCAAAGAGGTAAAAGAACTTTGGTCATTGGGTATTAAATCTGTACTGATCTTTATTAAATGTCCGGATGAATTCAAGGACAATACAGGCAAAGAGGCATGGAATCCTGATGGACTCATGCAGCGAAGTATTAAAGCCATCAAAGATGCCTGCCCTGAAATGGTCGTCATGACGGATGTTGCCTTGGATCCTTATTCTGAATATGGTCACGATGGCATCGTCAAGGATGGATACATAATCAACGATGAAACAGTGGAAGCTTTAGTTAAAATGAGCGTCAGTCATGCAGCAGCCGGTGCTGATTTCGTAGCACCGAGTGACATGATGGATGGCAGAATAGGGGAGATCCGAACAGGCCTTGAAGAACATAATTTTACCAAAGTTGGCATCATGGCTTACAGCGCCAAATATGCTTCCTGTTTTTATGGTCCGTTCAGAGATGCATTAGACAGTGCTCCCGGATTTGGTGATAAAAAAACATACCAGATGGATTATTCCAATAGGTTGGAAGCCATCAGTGAAGTGTTTCAGGATATAGAGGAAGGTGCGGATATCGTCATGGTGAAACCTGCCATGGCTTATCTTGACATCATCCGTGAGATCAAAAATGCAGTCCATGTCCCGGTCAGCGCCTACCACGTCAGCGGAGAATATGCCATGATCAAAGCTGCTGCAAAAATGGGTTGGCTGGATGAAAATAAAGCAATTTTGGAATGTCTTACCAGCATCAAACGTGCCGGAGCGGACCTGATCGCAACGTACTTTGCTAAGGATGCTGCGAAGCTGCTGAATAAATGAGAATATGATGATGACTTTCCATTCTCAATGAGAATTGAAAGAGAGGTCAACACCCCGGCTATCGCCACCCCTCTGCCAGAGGGGAAGTGATAGGATATTTTTTCAAACAAGCTGATGTATCATGATATACGTTGACAACTAAAAGTGTGGAAAACTTTCTAAATTTAAAGTTATGACAAAAAAAGTTAGAAGGTTATTTTCAGAAAGTTTCAAAAAGGAAAAGGTAGAACAGATAGAATCTGGTCAGATTACCGTACATAAATTATCCAATATGCTGGAGTTGGGAGACACTGCTATTTACAGGTGGTTGAAGAAATATGGAACGAAAGATTATAAATCTCCGGTAATAGTAATTGAAACAGAATCGGATTATTTAAAGTGGAAAATTCTGAAGGGAAGATCCACCACATGGAGAATTTATTAGGAAAACAACTTATAAAGATTGAGTATTATGAGGAGCTATTGAAGGTTGCTGGCGAGCATTTTCAAGTGGATATTAAGGAGAAATTTTTAAAAAAGTCTTAGCCAACTTTCAGACAAGAACTAAATCATTTAGTATGGAACAGTTATATCGAGAAGTAGGCTACAGTCGTCAGGGATTAAGTCAACATCAGAAAAGTGAGGTTCAAATAGATAAGCTAAAATCTGATGTGCTTGAGTTAGCGAAAGTGTGGCGGGCCAACCATCCTGGATTTAGTGCGAGGACTTTGTTTTATAGTATATTAAATCAAGGAATATACCTGGGAGTTGGCATAAATAGATTCGAAAGATGGGTGGCTGAAGCAGGAATGAATGTCCGGAAAGTCGGCCACAAGTACCAAAACAAGTGATGGAAAAGGGAAGAAAACATATCCCAACCTGACAAATGGTTTAGTATTAAATGGAATAAACCAGTTGATAGTAGGGACATTACATACTATATGGTCGATGGAACATGGCATTTTATTTTTGCCTCAAAGATGTGTACTCTCAATTCATATTATGCTTACTTCCTTCCAAAAATATGAAAGCAGAGCAAGCTGTGGCTAGTTTAAAAAGATGCATTAGCATAAGAGGAGCTCAAAATCTAAAATTTGCCATTCATCATACAGACAACGGCTCACAATATGAGGCATTGATTTATTTAATGCTCCTAAATGAATTGGGTATGCAGATAAGCAGATCTAAAAAGTGTAAAGAAAACGGTAGTGCAGAACAACTAAACGATAATGTTAAAAACAGGTACTTGATACCATGGGGAGTCACGACTTATTCAGGACTCGTTAAAGCATGTAAAAAGATACAAAAGCTGAATAATGAACAAAGGGCAATTAAACAACTTGGAAATAGAAGCCCGGTACAATTTGAAGAATACATTGAATCATTACCATTGGAAATGAGGCCGACTAAAGTTATGTTCGATTTCAAAAACAATGAGCAATGAATGGGTTTATAAGGCATGATTCCCTAAACTGGAATAAATTAAAAAAGCAGAAGGTAAAAGCCTCCTGCTCGGAATTCATTCCATATATGAGTAATTACGCTATTCCTTCTGGAGTTGCTCCCCAGCAGAGCTCCAGTCCGCTTTACGCAACCGTCGAGTCAAAAATGAAAGATATTACTATATTTACAAAATCAAGTTTTCCACATCTTGTTGGGTTGTTGGGTAAAACCTGTCAATTGAAATCATGATCCATCAAGCGACAAACAACAAACAACAAACAACAAACCGAAGCAATGAACATCTCCACAAGTAAATCCCTCTTCGATCGCGCACAACAATCCATCCCGGGCGGTGTCAATTCTCCGGTTAGAGCATTCAAAGGAGTAGGCGGAACACCAATTTTTATGGATCATGCCAAAGGTGCCTACATGTACGATGTGGATGGGAACAAATACATCGACTACATCAATAGCTGGGGGCCGATGATACTCGGACATGCATATGCTCCGGTGGTGAAGGCAATTCAGGAGAAAGCAGTTTTTTCAACTTCATTTGGTGCACCGACACAATTGGAAATAGAAATAGCTGAACTCATCAAATCCATGGTCCCAAATGTGGACCTCATTCGAATGGTCAATAGTGGTACTGAAGCGTGCATGAGTGCCATCAGACTGGCAAGAGGATATACGGGCAGAAATAAATTTATCAAATTCGAAGGTTGTTACCATGGGCATGCCGATGCATTTTTGGTAAAAGCCGGAAGTGGTCTGGCGACCTTTGATATTCAGACTGTTCCCGGTGTGAGTGCTGCTGTAGCTCAGGATACGCTTACCTGCGCTTACAATGATCTGGATGCTGTGAAAGAACTTGTCGTAAATCATCCGAATGAAATCGCTGCCATCATTATCGAACCGGTCGCAGGCAATATGGGCTGCATCATTCCTAAGGAAGGTTTTTTGGAAGGCCTAAGAAAGGTTTGTGATGAAAATGGCATGTTATTGATCTTTGATGAAGTCATGACAGGGTTTAGACTGGCTCCGGGTGGCGCTCAGGAGAGATTAGGCGTGGATGCTGATCTCGTGACCTATGGCAAAGTCATCGGTGCAGGGATGCCTGTAGGTGCTTTTGGCGGTCGCAGAGAGATCATGGAACACATCGCTCCACTAGGCAAAGTATATCAGGCCGGAACATTGAGTGGCAATCCGTTGGCTATGATCGCAGGAATTACCTTATTAAAAGAGCTGAGTGAAAACCCACACTTTTACGCAAATATCGAAGTGAAGGCTGATCGCCTGCATGCGGGTCTTGACGAAGTGCTGAAAGCAAGTGGTATACCATATGTCATCAATCATATGGGAAGTATGATCAGTGTGCATTTCAGTGAAAAACCGGTGGAAAATTTTGATGATGCAGCTGCAGCAAACAATGCTTTATTTTCTAAATTCTTTCATGCCATGTTGGATAGAGGTGTTTATCTGCCGCCATCTGCATATGAAACATGGTTTATCAGTGATGCGTTGAGTGAATCAGATATAGAGTATACAGTAAATGCGGTGAAAGAGAGTTTGGAAAGTATTAGAGTACGATAGTATTAGAGTATGATAGTATGCGAATATGATAGAATATTTTTTTGGTAGAAGGGCAATGCATTGCCCTTGCTAGTTGACCAATGTAAAGGGCACCAATGTAAATTGCTCCATAAAAACTGTTGAAGATATCAGAATGATAAGATTAAAAATAAAATATGAACTGGAGGGATAGGTCGTGACCTGTCCTTATAGTTCATATTTTATTTTGAGGAAAATGAGTGATAATGAAATTCTTCAATTTTTTCAGAGAATTCCAAAAGTACCATTGAGTAGGTTAGCCATTTTTATTTTTTCGAACTATTTCCTTGATATAATTGAGAAATTAATTAATTTTTTATACTTTTAACAAATTGATGCTTCAATGCCCATATTTACACACATTTAAAATAAAATATCATGGGTAAATTTGTAGTTAGCACCAGAAAAAATGGTGAATTTCAATTCAATCTTAAGGCAGGAAATGGGCAAGGGATATTAGCAAGTGAAGGCTATTCCTCCAAGGCTAGTTGCTTGAACGGTATTGAGTCTGTTAAAAAGAACTCAGCTGACGAATCAAAATTTGACATAAAAACTTCCACTAATGGTAAGTTCTATTTTAATCTAAAATCTTCCAATGGTCAAATAATAGGTAGCAGTGAAATGTATGAAAGCGAAGCCGCCATGAAAAATGGTATTGCTTCTGTCATGAAAAATGCACCTGATGCGACTACTGAAGAAGATAATGGCTAGTCACATCCCGGAGAGTTTTATGGATTGATATCTCCTTCTAAATGACCTTCATAAATTAATAGACCGAAACTAAAAGACTGATTCGTACGTATATTTTGTAACAAAGTTTACTCTATGAAACTGTATGCCGTAATTTTGGTATTGGCTTTTTCTATTAAAGGTTTTTCACAGAATTTAAATATACAATCTCCTGTTAGAATGTTGGCCCTAGGAGACTCGTATACTATAGGCCAAAGTGTGGCTACAGGTATGCGTTGGCCAACTCAATTGGGTGATTCGCTGATCAAGAGAGGTTATCAGATCGATGAAATCCGTTATATAGCTACGACCGGATGGAGGACTGATGACCTTGTTCAGGCTATAAAAGGTCAAAATCTCCAAAGTCAAAATTACAATCTGGTATCCTTACTTATTGGAGTAAATAACCAATTCCAACATGCCCCATTTAGTAAATATGAGTCTGAATTTCCAGCACTTTTGGATTCTGCTATCCGATATGCGGGTGGTGATCCTTCACGGGTATTCGTCGTTTCTATTCCTGATTATGCATTTACTCCATACGGGCAGGGAAGTAGCAATCCAAATACCATTAGTATAGAACTCGATCAATATAACAATTATGCAAAATCGATAGCTGATGCTAAAGGAGTTGTATTTTTTAACATTACACCTATTTCCAGATTAGGTGTTCAAAAACCCGAATATGTCGCCAATGACAATTTACATCCGAGCGGAATTCAATACACAGAATGGGTGAAATTGATGTTGGAATTTATAGATAGTCAAACAGCTGCTAACTCGAGGAAGGAAATTGAAATCCTCGAATCTTATTTCCCAAATCCTGTAAATGACGTTTTGAATATTCGCTTAAGCGAAGGATTTCAGGACAAAAAAGTCAAAATTCAAATTATTAACATGGAGGGGAAAGTGCTAATGAAACAAACGATGAAAAACACTACAGACTCCATTAGAGTAAATGATCTTGATGTAGGGCTTTACTTTTTAAAGTTGAGTACCGGGAAAAGATCTCAGTTGATAAAAATTGCTTTGGTTAGATAGACACCTACTGACATCTTATAAAAAAAGGAGCAACATCCTAAAATGCTGCCCCCTTAAAATGATGTATCTAGATTTAAAGAATCAAGATCTCTTTGTTTTATTCATTGGATTTGCATCCGCCCCTTCACCTCTTTCGCGGCTTTTAGCATTTTTGAATGTCTTGAACTTTGAAGGTTCCGGCATGGTATTCCAGCCATTATTTGATTCATCGATGTCTGCCGTCTCCTTCATTGGATCCAACTTGATGGATGCAACTTCCTTGTCTTTAATAAAGGATTTAGTAATGTGGTTTTCATCTTTTCTCCAGATTTGAGCCGGAATTCTTTCTATTTCACTAGTACCGTCTTTATACATCCATTCCAAAATTATTGGCATTACCAAACCACCTTTGTTCGTGAAAGAAATTTCATAAGCATGTTTATTTGAAAATTCTTTTTTGAGATCTTTTGTTAAAGCTTCCACACGCAAAGGTTGAGTCACCGTATATTTCGTAGTGTCGTACATCTTAGGATCTCTGGCATAGTTCCAATAGAAATCCCTCAAAGTGGTATCGCGATCCGTTTGGAAAACAATGTTTTTATCTTCTCTATTTCGTACTTTGGAGATGTCTTCGAAGCTGTTGACGTCAGGTTTTGCAATGCTTCTTTGCTCGCTCCTTACTTTAGGTAATGGTGAATCAAGATCTGCAACCGCATACTTTACAGAGTCGATAGAGATGTCACAAGCATCTGTACCGTAAAACCATCCTCTCCAGAACCAATCAAGATCTTCACCACTGGCATCTTCCATAGTCCTGAACAGATCGGCAGGTGTAGGATGCTTAAAAGCCCATTTTCTGCAATATTCCTTGAATGCATAGTCGAATAGTTCTCTGCCCATGATTGTTTCACGCAGAATATTTAGTCCTGTAGCAGGTTTTGCGTAAGCATTAGCTCCAAATCCTATGATATTGTCAGAATTTGTCATGATAGGTTCAAGCTGATCTTTTGGCAACTTCATGTAATTTACGATAGAACTAGCCGGTCCTCTCTTTGAAGGAAATTTATTATCCCAAAGCTCCTCAGTAAGGTATTCAACGAATGTATTAAGTCCTTCATCCATCCAGGACCATTGGCGTTCATCACTGTTGATGATCATCGGGAAGAAGTTGTGTCCTACCTCATGAATGACTACACCGATCATGCCATTTTTTATACCTTCTGAATAAGTACCGTCTTTCTCAGTACGCCCAAAATTGAAACAGATCATAGGATATTCCATACCATTAGCTGCCTCTATGCTTTGAGCAACAGGGTAAGGATATGGAATCGTAAAGTCAGAATATGTTTTAATGGTATGTGCAACAGCTTTAGTGCTGTATTTGCGATAAAGTGGATAAGCTTCTTTACCGTAGAAACTCATGGCCATTACTTTTTTTCCTTCGATATCCACAGACATTGCATCCCATACAAACTTTCTCGATGATCCCCAAGCAAAATCGCGTACGTCTTTCGCTTTGAACACATAGGTCTTCGTACCGGATGTTTTCCTTGCTTCAGCTGCTTTGGCTTCTGCCAATGTAACTATTTCTACAGGTTCCGTTGAAGTTTGAGCAATTTTCCATCTTCCCATTTGCGCTGGAGTAAGCAATTCTGCATAGTTTTGACATTCTCCTGTAGCACAAACTACATGATCTGCAGGTACGGTCATTTCTACATTAAAGTCGCCAAATGCAAGCGCGAATTCTGCACGACCTGAAAATTGATGATTCTGCCAACCTTCAAAATCACTATACACGCACATCCTTGGATACCATTGAGACATCGTAAAAAGATAATTTCCATCTTCCGGAAAAAACTCATATCCACCTCTACCACCTTGTTCCATGCGATTCACAATATTGTAATTCCAATCAAGATTAAACACTATTTTTTCACCGGGTTTAAGTGTCGTAGCAAGATCAATACGCATCATAGTTTTGTTGATGGTATATTTCATAGCTTTTCCTGATGCGTCTGTCAGTTTTGTGATATTAAATCCATAACCGTTATCACCTTTATTTGCTTTTATTTTATTTAGATCTCCATCGTCCAAAGATCTCGGCAATGATCCTTCACTTACATATCCTGCATTATTAATGCTGCTATGTTCATTTTCATCTAGTTGCATCCAAAGATATTGCAGTGGGTCCGGTGAATTGTTGTGATAAGTAATGTTTTCGCTGCCTGTCAGATGTTGTTTTTTTTCATCAAGCGTGCATTTGATATTATAATCAGCTTTTTGTTGCCAATACTTTGTTCCGGGAGATCCACTGGCTGTCCTGTATTCATTTGGAGTTGGCAATATGGTGCCAAGTTGCTCGAACTTATTGGCATGGTTTGAATTGGGATTATTTCTTAAGTCTTGAGCAGTCAATAATGAAAATTGGGAAGCAATCAAAGCAAATATTAAAATTAAGTTGCGCATCTTTTTGCAGAATTAAATATTAAAAATTTATGTGTTTCAAAAATAGTATTTCATTTGTAATAGTGGCATGGATTTATACCAATGTTGAATTTATTCATATTAAATGACGGAATTGATCTAAAAATCTGTTCCTAGGCTAAAGTAAAGTCTTGGCTTGGTAAATGTACCTGTATCCCAGCCTTTAGCATAATCAAGTCGCATAAAATAACCAAATAATAAAAATCTTAGCCCTCCACCATATCCGAATACTATTGGATTTCTAAAATAATTGACTTTGATGTCAATACCCGGTTGAGAGATAAATACAGTATTCAAAGGATTGTATTTAGTAAATGGATCCCATCCATTCCAGGCAGAGCCAATGTCGAAAAACCCAACTAACTGTAGGTTGTTAAGAAAGGAAGAGCTCAGAGTTCTTCTGGAAAGATATCTTACGAAAGGTACTCTTAATTCGCCGTTTAATAAAGCAAAATTATTGCCATTTCGAATATTGTACTGAAATCCTCTTAAGCTTGGAGTTGCTATTTGATATGCATAGTTTTCATCCGTTGCAGTTTGTGTTTCTTCATTAAAAGATGGAAATAGCCAACCGTCGCTACCGCCCAGATAATACAAGATTTTTTCAGAGCCAAATGATACCTGACTTGCCAATCTTGTAGCGAAAATGGAGTGTCGGTCGAGCTCAAAATAATTCCGGGCATCGAATCCGGCAACCCACATGTGACCTTTATTGAAATTCAGGGCAACACCCTTGTCAAAATTGAGATCAAATTTTTTCACCCATTCTACAAATACTTTAGCTCTGGTACCTGCAAACAAATTAAGACCCTTGTCTAATGTATTATCCAATATATAAGTAGCCCGAATTCCAACGCGCTCAATGGCCTCAGTGGGAATATTGAGCGTAATATTGTCAGTTGCTTTATAGAATAATTTGTCCTGACGGAGTGTCAAGCCTACCTTTACAGCATTGAATTGGTCGATTGGATATTTTAAGTCATACTGACCCATTAGGACAATATTTTTTCTTATAGGTTGCGTGGGTGTATTGGAATCAAGTCTTTCGTTACTTACCTTTCTATAGATAGAGATTCTTTTGTCAATTCTTGATTTTAAGTCATCAAAAAGGACATATGTTTCATTCCCGTTTAAAGAAATTGGTATTCTGATGCCACCTTCCAATCGGTAATCTTCAAACATGTCCCTCATGTGTGCTTTTAATAAAAGACCAAAGGGAGGAAATAGACCACCATCTCCTTCTCCCACATAAGTATTCAGTCCCTCGAAAAGTTGAGAATTGTCAAAGTTGGCGCTTGATTCATGGATCTTAAATTTCAATCTATAAGGAACAATGTTCAGTGGATTGAGCGGCATCATTTTATTTGAACCTTCTTGCATTGGTTGGCTTGAAGTAACCGATATTTTTTTCTCAATTATCTCAGGAGCTTTCAACTCTCCATATTTAGTCCTGAATTTCATGTTTTCAGGGATCTCTTCTTTTACTTTATTAAAGATTGTATTTCCGGCATTAACCTTGGCAGTAGAATCTATTTTACTTGCAGATAATTTAATATCATAACCAAATTCTTTTGGTCCTTTTAAGAGACCTGAAGTATTGTTGGTCAGATTAGTAGAATCTATTTTAACCAGTTTGTTAAATTCACCATCAAAGCCATTTATGATTACATTTTGATTGGAAGTACTTAGAGCATAATTAGAAATAATGAGATCAGATCCGAGGATGCTGAAGTCGTTTTCGGCTTCAGATCGGTAAGTAATGCCTGGTGACAGCCTAATGATGGCGTTATTTCTAAATTCATTAGTAAGAAAACTTATTCTCCCGTACTTATCCACCGTTGGTTTAGTTTCAGAGATCAATTTTGTAAAGGTGATCTGTTCCATTTCCCAGGCCATGGTGCCATCTTGTTTAGTAACCTGAGCCAATGAAAAGATGTCAAATGATCCTATTGGAAGTATCGTATCTCCCTGGATAGGTATCATAGAATTATCAGGTCTGTTGGAGCTGAAATATATTTTTTTCTGATCTCCCTGTCCGGCTACCACCATGTCCAGAAGATCAAAGGGGGCGTTGGTGATCTCTGTCGTCTGCCTTGTGCTCAGGCGGTACATAAATAAGTTGTCATATCCGTCCATAGTCCCATTGATAATAATATTTTTATCATTCCAATAGGCAATACTGTAAATTCTTTGGTAACGTTCAGGGATCAATTGCGTGATTGATTTGCCAGTCTGAAGATTATACTCTTTCAAATAGATGTAATCTCTTTTTTCGTAGGAAATTAATATTTTCTTACCATCAGGATTCCAAGCCACTACTGGATAATTCGGGTCTGGAGCTTGAATTTTATTCTTAGCACCATATTTATAAAGTGTCTTGTATTTTCCTGATGCAACATCTACCAGTTTGACCTTGATTTTAGACATCTGATTGGTCACGACGAGTAGTGATTTGTCATCAGGTGAATAGGACATGGCAGTTACATTTTCCTTCTGTTTAAGTTTGGTGAATGATTTTAGCGGTATTGGTTTTTCGGCGGATTTAGATAGCTTCGTTTCACTTTGATTTTTATAATAATTAAAGACGTTTTGGATGACATTTTCATACGTGGTACCCAATACATATTGAAATCCCTTGTCAAGATTACGATTAATCCTCGTGACATATACCAGATTGCCGATTGCGTTTTTGCCATAGTTAAATCCGACGTAATTCCAAAACATGTGTCCTGCCAGTCTTGGGTCTTCTTTAGCAAGTCTTTCGAAACTGGAATTCCTTTTTTTTGAGAGCGCTTTGGCCACTTTAACGTCGTAAGTAGAGCTCCATTCTTCGCCAAAATAGGAAATAAGTCCGTCCTTGTACCATTGTGGTAAATTGAGCATGATAGAATTCTGGACGATCTCCTGCAGATTGGAACCAAACAATATATTATTGAGATATACAGCAGCTATACCTTCGCGAATCTGTTTACGCAGGTGATTGTGATTACCATCGAACGCTATAAAAATCTTATTATCAATCGTCTTGGTAATATCATCATCATAGATGAAAGCATCTGAAATACCTATATTGCTTTGTTTGAGATCAGTGATATCTGCAAAAACAAGAAATTCGGTCTTTTCATTAGTTTTGAAGTCTATAGTCTTAATAATGTCATTAAATTCTCTTTCGGCTATCCTAACGACCTTGTGCCCGGCTGTCTTGCTTTTACCATACCAGTTGACAGTGAAGAGATCTGTTTCGTAATATAGCCATTGATCAAAGTCGTCATGGTATTGAACCCGGTTTTTTCCAAATTGAACCTGATTGGTTTGGCTATATAAAAGAATAGGCCATAATAATATGACCACCAATACATTACGAAAAATTATATTATTTTTTAACAAATACATTAAAAAAATTAATCATTTAATAATTCGAAAGTTAAGACTTTATGCTCATATTTGCACTTAAGCATCTGTTAAATCTTGTTTTTCAAACACAAATAACATGTTGACGGTTCATTCTTTCATGTTCAATCCCTTTCAGGAAAATACTTATATCCTCTACGATGATAGTAAGGAGTGTATCATCATTGATCCTGGATGCTATACGATTGATGAGCAAGATTTGCTTAAACAGTATATAAGTTCTTATGGACTGACACCTGTCAGACTGATCAATACTCATTGTCATATAGACCATATACTTGGTAACAACTTTGTTTTCAAAACTTACGGCTTGCTTCCGGAGTATCATGCTGCGGAGCAATATATCATGGATGCAATGGATAATATCAGTAAGATGTATGACATCAACCTGGATCCTTCTCCAGCACCTCAAAGATATATTGAAGCAGGAGAGAAGATCAACTTTGGTCATAGCGAATTGATTTCAATATTTACACCTGGTCATTCGCCGGCCAGTTTATCATTTTACTCAAAAAATGATGGAATATGCATTGCCGGAGATGTTTTGTTTTATGGAAGTATTGGACGTACAGATCTTCCGGGTGGCAATTATGATACCTTGATTGATAGTATAGAACGTGAACTGATGACCCTTCCTGACGCTACTATAATATATCCCGGCCATGGTGATCCTACTACGATTGGATTTGAGCGGAACAATAACCCTTTCCTGCAATAGCAGCTTATTTTAATTAAACTGAAGTTTCGATATTATAAATAAATTATGATAGTGTTGCTAATAGTCAATCTAAGGTAGAAATTAGTTAACCTGTAACGCTCTGCTTCCAAGATTAAAAAAGATAACTTGATAAGGTAAAATGTGAAATGTAAAATGTAAAATGTCGAATAGCACAATATCCCCTTCTGCAAGAGGGGGCCAAGGGGGAGTCTTTGATTATTACAGTTTTTCACCATATAAATTATTGATTTACAACATATTAAATTCAGTTGTATAGAAGATGTTAGAATGAAATTTCGATGAGTGAGTCCAGCTAACAAAAGCATTTTGATATTAAGGTAATCGTTTGATATAAAGAAATTTATAAAGTTGTAATTATAAATTAGCTTTTCAAAATAATTATCAACTCCTAAACTGGAGTTATCTTAATTCTAGTTTTCAATGGCAGCATTAGCCCGTTTCTCTGCTAATTTATTTTTGATATTCTGCCATTCTTTTCCTAATAGTTTTTTCATGCTTTTGTCTACCAGGTAATGTTTGGCGATATTAGCGGCACCCTTAAGCCTTCTTTTAAGGCTTTCATTTGCACGGAGACTGATAGAATATCCCCCATTTAAATATTCCATGTAGTGCCAAAAACCTGTAGGTATAAAAAGTGTTTCTCCCGGATTCAGAATTACCTCATATCCATTCACATTTTTCAATGCAGGATGTCTGGCGTAGTCTGGTTTATTGACATTTATATTACTTGCTACGGTGAATGGTAATTGATATATTTTTTTACTTTGATCAGGTGGAAATAGTATCACACGCTTTCTTCCAGAGATCTGATTTAGAAAGACATGGCTCATATCTAGATCATAATGCAGGGCAACTTTACTACTCTTTCCACCAAAAAATAAAAATGGAAAATCATTGTAAAAACCATCCATAATGCCGGGCAATTTGTAATCATCCTTCAGCTCAGGAGCATATCTGAATAGGTTGAAAAGGAAAAGTCGTAACTCACAAGGTTCTGAGCCTGAGATCATATCAAGATAATCGCCGAAAGGCATGGTTTTGTTAGGAGATAAATGTCCCTTGTTCAATGAAATGATCGTGTTGGAGTAAATTGGAACCTGAAGTGTACCGTATTTGGATTTTAAATGTTCAATGGTCCATGAGTGTATGGCAGGCCAATCACTAATGAGATCAGTGAAAACTACAGGTAGCTGTGGGTCAAGATATTGCTCCTTGAATGTATCTTTATCTAAATTTGCTACTTTTTCTACTTCGATCAGCCTCATGATTAAATCACATATTTAAAAAAATTCTTGCTAGTCGAAAGCTTAAATTGACGAGAGAAAATATATTCAAATTGGGGGTATTTTGTCACTTAGCCCGGAAATACTTCTTGCCATCGTATGATGCCACCTACCATATTTTTTACATTCGGAAAGCCGGCGCTTGTTAATACTTCGCTTGCCATTGAACTTCTTTTGCCACTTCTGCAGTGAATGATGATCTCATTGTCACGATATTCTTCAAGATTTGAAATATTATCCATGAAGTCTCCAAGAGGAATAAGTCTTGCACCGATGTTATATTCTTCATATTCATATGGCTCACGGACATCAATAAATATAAAATCTTCCTTTCGGTCCATCTTTGCTTTGATTTCTTCCACTGTTATATCAACCATTGTCTTTTATTAATTCTATTTTAAAAATTTAATCAAAATTACATTCTCTAAACCACTTTAACAAATGAAAGTATTTATTCATATAGTAAATTCAATTCATTTTTTTCGATACTTGATGAATCAAATTAACTTAATTTTAGTTCAATTTTACTACAATAATAATAGAAATGGATTATCAAAAAATTTTAGAAAAGATAAATGCTGATACCATAACGCTGCAAGGAGATGGCGAAATATCCCTTTCTATACCTGAACTGGCAATAGTTAATCCTGACAAATTTGGTATTCACTTGTTGAGCACATCGTCCATCGATCATCAGGTAGGTGATAGTAATGAAAAGTTTTCTATTCAGAGTATATCAAAAGTTTTTTCACTTTCAATGGCCATATCATTTTTAGGAGAGAATCTTTGGGACAGAGTGGGGGTGGAGCCATCAGGCAATCCTTTCAATTCATTGATTCAATTGGAATATGAAAAGGGTAAGCCGCGAAATCCATTTATCAATTCCGGAGCATTGGTCATCGCAGATATATTGGTGAGTCATTTAAAAAAGCCGAAGGAAGAATTTATTGAATTTGTAAGGTTATTAGCTGACAATCCTTCGATAGATTATGATGTTAAGGTGGCGAGTTCAGAGAGATCTACAGGATACAGAAATGCTGCTTTGGCAAATATGTTGAAGTCTTATGGCAATTTGGAGAATGATGTAGAGACAGTTCTGGATTTTTATTTTCATCAATGTTCTATTGCAATGTCTTGCAAGGAATTGGCACATGCATTCTTCTATTTTGCAAACAGTGGTTACACCCAGGGGACAAATCACAAGATATTGTCTGAAAGCAAGGTGAAGCGTTTAAATGCCCTGATGCAGACCTGCGGCTTCTATGATGAATCAGGAGAGTTTGCATACAAGGTAGGTTTGCCGGGGAAGAGTGGAATCGGGGGAGGAATAATCGCTATTCATCCTCATGAATATACTGTGGCAGTATGGAGCCCCAGGTTAAATAGCAAAGGCAATTCCGTGAGAGGAATGAAGGCTTTGGAGTTGTTAACGACTGAAACAGAGATGTCGATATTTTAAGAAAGTTTTTTATTCATATATTTTTTTACATAAAGGCTAGCATAGAGAAATTCCGTTGAAATTTTTCAAAATCAAAAACTATGCTTAATTTTAAAACTAATTTTTCCAAGAATGAAAATTGACAAAAGTGCTCAAAATAAATGTGTTAATTGCAGTGCCAGATTATATGGCACTTATTGCCACAGTTGCGGAGAAAAAGTTTTATCTGAGAAAGATAGATCAGTTACGCACTTCTTTGAAGAAGCTTTTCATTTTTTAACTCATTTTGAAGGAAAATTCCTGACCACTTTAAAAGCTATTTTTATTTCTCCCGGTAAATTATCTCAGGATTATTGCAATGGTCTGAGGAAACCATATTTCAAGCCATTGTCGTTTTTTATGTTGATCGTTATTTTATATCTCATCTTTCCATTACTTGATGGACTCAATATGCAATTGAAGTTCTATTTAAATACTTTTCTCACAGGTACCTATTTTCAGAAAATGGTTGATTCTAAGATGGCTAGTAGGGGAATTGACTTTGTTGCTTTGTCTGAAATATTTCACAATAAATCTGAGAAGGTCTCCAAAATTTTACTTATAATAATTATTCCTGCAACTGCTTTTTTTTTAAAAATTGTTTTTCCAAAGAATCGTAAATTCTTCTCTGATTATTTGATTATCAGTACTGAGTTTTGTAGTTTTTATATTTTATTCACCTTTTTTATAATGGTAATATTCTTTGCCCTGCTTCAAGCATTTTCTGTACCATCATATTCGGTCGAGCTCATAGGCATGGTCATTAATATTGTTGTAGTGTATACATATTCTATGGTTGCATTTAAAAGGTTTTTTCAGCAAAAGAATCGACTAGTAATGTTGAAAAGCCTTTTATTCCTACCACTCTTTTTCTTTTTCTTTTTTATTATTTATAAGGATATATTATTCGTAATTACAATGGCATTTATTAAATAATCAGTAGTCAGTAGTCAGAAATTAGCAATTAGAATCAAACTTCGATAGCTATGTCCATTAGATCGGACTTTTTAGCTAAATTGAGAAGATTCAAATTATACATAATCTATTTATGATTAAAACTGAAACTTGAGTTGCGTATTGTATTATTTCTTTGATATTATTTTTTCTAATGATGTATAACAGATTTTCCTAATTTATTAGGGCTAGAGTGGCTCTGAATTATGCGGCAGAATACTACTCAAGTGATTTGTTTAAATTGTGTCCCAATATCTTTCATATGAATTCTACCTAAAAATAAAAAAACCCGTTTAGAACTTCCAAACGGGGTTATTATTTGATAAAAATATCTTACCTGATCTTAACAAATTTACTGACGATCCATTTCTCCTGATCCTGTGGTTTCCATCTGATTTGATAGATCCCTGTAGATAGGTTCTCTGTCTTGATATAAATGTTTGTAGTAGATTGTTGCTGCATTTGCAACTTGCCATTCATATCATAGATCATGTAATCGATAGCTGATCGGCTTGCAGTCTCAAAATAAAGTAAGTTATTTGTAGGATTCGGATAAACGGTTCCCGCATTATCTGTTCTTATAGATAGTTCGTCATTTCCATCTGTGATGCTGCCACCCTTGTTGGTGAATAATACCCTTAGAATTATTTTGATCACGCTTGGACATCCATTCTCATTCGTAATTGTCACTGTGTATACTCCGGCCATATTCCTGTTGACCTTTCTGATAACTGGATTTTGTTCAGTAGATATAAAACCTTGTGGACCACTCCAAAGATACGCAAGGCCGTTACTTGCAAAGAATTGTACGGAACTAAATTCATTTACAGGGTTTGGTGTAGCATAAGCACTTGCTTTTGGGACAGGCAGAACTTCTACCTTGACCTCAGCATATCCATAGCATCCACCTTCATTAGTTATGTAGACATAGTAAATACCTTCCTGAGCCTCAATGATATTGTCAATCCTCGGATCAGACTCCGTAGAATTAAATCCTGCCGGACCATTCCATAGATATGACGTACCTCCTTCAGCATGAAGTTGCAAACTTTGACCTTCACATACCGGATTCGGTGTAGCAGTTGCGATAGCATTGATATATGATGATACCTTTATTTCTACAGAAGCGGTACTACTGCATCCGGTATTACCCGTTAATGTCACGGTGAATAAGCCTGACATGTACAATGGAATGTTATCGATCACCGGATTCTGCATATTGCTCAACCATCCCGCAGGACCTGACCACGAGAATGCTCCTGATCCACTTCCAGTCAACTGAACCGAAGAGCCTTCGCAGGTCTGTGTGAATGCAGGATTGGCAGACAACTGTGGCGGCGTATTGATGGTAATATTTAATGATGAAGTTGCTGTGCACCCATTTGGACTATTTACTGTAAGTATATATAAGCCACTATTGAGTGTTGTCACATCTTCGATCACCGGGTTCTGCAGAGTACTTGTGAATCCATTTGGTCCACTCCATGCATAAGAACCTGCTCCGCTGCCGTACAACTGAAGATCAGATCCGGTACATGCTGTAGAAACATCAAAGCTTGCTTCAGCTAAAGGAGGATAGAATACTTCAAGTTCATCATCAAGAATGACAAAACATCCGAAACTATTAGTGATCGTCACATAATATTTACCAGCTTGTAGATGATTTATTATTAAGATGGTAGGGTTTTGCTGATTACTTGTAAATCCATTTGGTCCGGACCAGTTATATGTCGTTCCTCCGGTAGATGACAACTGCACGGTAGAGCCAACACACGCTGGATTAGGGGCGATAGAGATAGTTCCGATAGGTGTAGGATTTACGATCACTGTCGCACTAATGGATGTTGCTGCACATCCATATGGATTTGATGTGAAAGTAAATGTCACAGTAACCGGAACTAAGGTAGTATTGGTGAGTATCCCATTAACATTTCCAGAACCTGAGGCTGCAATGCCCGTTACTGAGATCGTATTGTCACGAGTCCAGTTGTACACAGATCCTTGTATGCCGCCACCTGGAACGATCGTCGTTATAAGAGATCCTGAACAGATGGTTTGAGTAGTTGGAGTTACGGTAAGTATTAAAGTTGGGTTGACAATAACTGTTGCTGTTATCGATGTACCAACACATCCATTTGCTGTTGGAGTGATTGTAAAAGTCACCGTGACAGGAGAAAGTGTAGTATTTGTCAATAAACCGGAAATGTTGCCGCTTCCTGATACAGCAATGCCTGTCACAGTTGCAGTATTATTACGGGTCCAATTGTATGTAGTTCCACTAACCGCTCCTGTTATAACAATGGTCGTGATCGCACTACCTGAACAAATAGTTTGAGCAGCAGGTGCCGCCACTGCGGTAGGGGTCGGATTGACTAAGACACTTACAGAAGACGTATCACTACAACCATTTAAATTAGTTACTGTAACGGTATATGCACCTGATCCTGCTGGTGTGATCCCAATTATGGTAGGATTCTTGACATTTGATGTATAACCGTTGGGTCCTGACCATGCAAAGTCAAAGTTATTATTTCCATTGACACCAAGCTGTAAGTTACCTCCTTGACATATTGGGTTTGGAGTCGCTGTAGCAGTTGGATTGGGAAGAGGATTGACCAATAAATAAATCGTGTCTTTTAAGATACATTCAAAAGAACTGAACACAGCAATCTCATAGTAACCTTCTCTTGCATTGTTTGCTGTATAATTGAAGGATCCGGGAGTCGTGCCGCTTGAGATCACATTGCCATTCGATAATCTTGTAAAAGTATAATCCACCGCAGTAGGAGATGTAATTACCAAGTCTAGTATATCCTGATTACAAGCTGTAATGGTATCACTTTCTGAATATGCGATGCCGTCTGAAGTGAAGGTATATGTAGGAGTCGGATTGACCAATACATTCACGGATGAAGTATCACTGCAGCCATTTAAGTTGGTAACTGTGACAGTATAAATGCCTGATGCAGATGGTAGAATACCGGATATTACAGGATTTTTCTCATTCGATGTATAACCGTTAGGTCCTGACCATGCAAAATCAAAGTTATTATTTCCATTTACTCCGAGCTGTAAATCACTTCCCTGGCAAATTGGGTTTGGAGTTGCAGTTGCTGTTGGATTTGGCGTTGGATTCACCAATAAATAAATGGTATCTTTTACAATACAGCCAAATGAACTTTCAATTCCAATTTCGTAATAACCCTCTCTTGCATTTGTCGCTGTATAATCGAAAGAAGCCGGTGTCGACCCGCTTTCGATGACATTTCCATTAGATAATCTTGTAAAGGTATAATCTGTAGCATCGGGAGAAGTAATTTCAATCTCCAGCACTTGTTGATTGCAAGCAGTGATGGTGTCGCCTTCTGAATATGAGATTCCATCTGAAGTGAAAGTATATGAAGGTGTCGGATTGACTGTGATCGTAAAAGTGATAGGTTGAGTAGAACAGAGTTCTTCTTCTGAAATATTGTAAGATATACTTATAAAACCATCTCCATTATTTGTCCCGTCAGTTACAATTCCTGAGGTCACTCCTCCAATGTATGAGGAGCCTCCTGCGCCTCCGCCTCCACCGCCTTTATTATTACCGATACATCCAACAGTTCCGGCTGATCCGCCGCCACCGCCGCCACCCTGATTGAAGCCACCTCCACCACCGCCGCCAGCCGGTAAACTTGGTGCTCCAAAACAGCAGCATTCCTGTCCATCCCCTCCATTTGGAACGTTACCTGGTTGGCCCAGAAAACCTCCACATCCAATTCCCGCGTTTCCGCCGTTACCTAAGGTTCCTCCTGCGCCGCCTCCGCCATCAGAACTATTTGTCCCGTTCATCCCGGCTAAGCCTCCCCCTTCACCGCCATTACCACCATTGTAAGTTGCTTCACATCCAACACCGCCTCCGCCGCCTCCGCCGCCAGCCACTAGCACTCTATCTGAAAGGTCGATACCTCCTATTCTTACATCTGAAGCACCACCTCCACCACCGCCGATAGCTGAACCACCGGCTCCCCCACCGTTAAATCCGCCAGAAGATCCATTTCCTGACCCACCAACATAAATATTGATTATTTGTCCAGGTGCAACAGCTAAATTACCTGAAGCTTTTCCTCCAGATGCGCCTAAACCTGCTCCTGCTCCACTTTGTGCATTTGAGCCCTTTGCTCCATTTGCTTCGATATAAATGGAAGTAACACCAGCAGGAACTTCAAAGGTTTGTATTTCACCTGTGCTCAAGAAATTTTCTGTAATTGTCTCTCCCTCACCACCACCTTCTGACATAGATGTAACAGTGATAGTGGAAACTACAGGTGCGTTTGTATTATTGAAGGCGTTGAAAGAAGGAATGTTTCCATCTCCACTTGCTCCAAGGCCTATGGAGGTATTGTCATTAGTCCAACTATAAGTTGCCTCTGGATCTGTACCTGATAAAGTAATATCACTTACGGCTGATCCATTACACACGACAATATTACTAACCTGATCTGTTTCAAATTGTGGATTGACTGTAATTGATGCAGTATTTGTATATGAACAAATACCATCTGTGGTTGTGATCGTGAAAACTACTATTTGGTCTGTTAGGGTTGTATTTACAGGTGTACCTGTAATATCGCCGCTACCATTTGATGCTATGCCGGTAACATTTGTCGTATTATCTCTCGTCCAGGTAGATGCATAACCTGATCCATCGGCAGTGGTAATTATTGCAGATATTTCATTATTAGAACATACTGATTGTGCAATTGGACTTACTGTTACAGCCACATCGGGATTCACAGTTATTGAATATGTTCTTGGTTCAACTCCACAGCCTTCTGTTAAACAACCGGAAAGGGTAGCAACTTCCTCAGCAGTTAAAGCTCTTGAGTAAAGTCTATAATCATCTAATTGTCCACCTAAAGGAGCGCCTACACTAGAGGGGTATCCCATTAACTTAAATTGACTAGTCCCATTGATTATAGGTAAACCTTGGTTTACTGTGGTAACTAGCACTCCATCAAGATAACCTTTTATATTGGCGGCAGTAGCATCATACACAAAGGTGGTGGTATGTGGTGCTACAGTCGCTCCACCGTTAACATAAACATCAGCAATACCTGTGCCTCTCAACATCCAATTATTAGGTCCGGCTACACCATTCGTGAAACATCTGAAAGATCCGATATTATCGTCACTGAATATATAAAATAATGTTGCTGAAGGTATTATTTTCGAAGACTTAAATGAAATGGTAAAATCTCCCGGTAAATTAGTCGCCCAGCCAGTATTTAAATAGTCAGTACTCGATGGGTTTCCACTACCGGTCAAAGCATTTTCACATAGATCACTTTCTGTAATTGAAAGTGAACCCATAATCGTAGCAGTAGCTGCACCAGAAGGTGGATTTGATGCATAATTGGTTACTGATGGTCCACTCTCATTAAATTTGTAGTATAAAATTTCAGGAACAAGGGAGTTGCCACCTGCTGAACCTGACGGTGTCACTGTAATGTTTGCTGTTATAGGAGTTGATTGGGAATTAGTTGCTGTAAATTGTGGTATATTCCCGATCCCAGAAGCACCTAGTCCGATAGCAGGGTTGTCATTGGACCAAGTGTATGTAGCTTCCGGATTGCTTCCTGTAATCACTAAAGAATCAACAAAATTGCCTACGCAATACACCTGATCGATAATTGTATCGACCGTTGATATCGAACTTACCTCTACACTGGCGATCACCGGAATGCCATTGCATTGGCCTCCAGTTGCAGATATCGTAAAATTAACTGTTGTTGTTCCTGGGATAGTATTCATTAAAGTTCCTGAAATGTTCCCAGTTCCTGAAGCAGCTATACCTGTCACTTCAGCTACGTTATCTCTGGTCCAGTTAAATCCACCTGCAGGCACTAAATCTATTATAATGTCTTCAATGCTTTCACCTGAGCAAATAGATTGCATTAACGGGGTCGCATTTAATGACTGAGAAGGATTGATTATAATTGTGACTACCACAGGATCACCTGCACACACTTCATCTATCACCGGAGTTACCGTAATATTGGCAGTAATAGGAGTTGTACCCATATTTAATGCTGTGAATGAAGCTATATCACCTGTGCCATTTGCTGCCAAACCAATAGATGGTTGATCATTTGTCCAATTGAAAGTCGTATTTGGTTGATCACTTATAAATGTAATAGCAGTTGAAGAGCCTCCGTTACAAACTTGCTGTGTCAGAATGGATGGTGTGACTATCGGTATTGTATCACAATCAAACCCAAAATTGGCATTTATAGAAAATGGTTTTGCTAAATTCGAACCAAATATTTCAATATTTGACCATCCCCCATTTGGATTTGTTGGCCAGTTGACCCAAGAAGTTCCAGGTGTAAATATGTTATTTGTCTGAGCTAATGCAAGGGTAGAATCGATTTCTACTGCAGTAACAACGATCGTGTCATTTGCAGATACAGCCAGTCCGCCATTTGGCAATGAAAAAGTATATACATTTGCAGCTATATTTGTTATCAGGCTGTCCGACGACTGGTACAACAACGTAGAAGGTTTACCATTTGCATAGTCAAAAACAGCCATTCCAAGTTTGCTTCCTTGGGAGCTTGACGCCACAGAAATTGATGCGGAGGTTAAAATTCCATTATTTGCTATTGCAAACTGATTACCCATATAACCACCATTGCCGGCACCGATTCCTATAAAGCCTGTGACAGGCTCTATGGATCTTGAAAATGTGGAATCTGATATTGTGATTGAATCTGTTTGAGTGTTATTTAAGGGCATTTCATCGACTTCAGTCATAGTCGCTGAATATTCAATACGGAATTTACCTGTTATAGATGGGAGATAAGAACCTATAGTAGTAAAATTTGCAGAAGCATCCGGGGCAAGAGTGGCAAGTGGACTGCTGGATGTAGCATACAATTGCATATCTGATTCATCATAAACCTTTGCATTAAGGATGACGTTTGATAAAGAACTTGAACCATCATTCCGGATCGTCCCCTTAAAGGAAATAGGGCTTACCTGATTCAACGGTATATTTGAATAATTACTTGGTATGACATACGCCGTCAAATTAGCATCAAAATTGGTTACAGCTTCGACGACGACATCATCAATAAGCAACAAGAACTTATCAATACTATTATTTCTAAAACCGATATATACACTTTGTCCTGCATAAGCACTAAGAGATAATTGTCTATCTGTCCATGTAGAATTTTCAGCAGGAATGCTTAGTGCTAAGGTAGAATTTGTTATTTGATTGCCAATTGCTCCAGTCCCTCCTGTGGGTGGACCTCCGGCTTGAGTCATAACTCTTACTTCATAGCCGTCTTGGTATTGTGGATCATAAGCTATAGCTTTCCATTTCAGGAGGCAATTTGGAGGTAGAGGGCCAATTAATGGGGTCCACATCCAATCATCCGCTTGACCTGCAGGAACGTACCATGATGTTGAAAATGCTGTAGAATCTAAGACATTAGTTACGAAATCTTCTCTTCTTTCCCAGGCTTCGTTGACGTATGCCACACCACCGTCAGGAGTTCTGTTATCTACATTGCGCAGAAACCATCCGTCCGGAAACTTATAAGTGCCGGCTCCACCAGAGGTAGGTCCGCCTACTCCGTCAAAATCTTCCTGAAATATTATTTGTGAATATGACGCTACTGAGCATAGCATTAACGTTAGAATAAGGTAGTATTTTTTCATTGCAAAAGGTGTTAGTACTTAATAAATATAAAAGTCTAAGATAAAAAAAATCTAAAGAATGTACGTTATTTTAATGAGCAATTCAATTTATTTTATTAAAGTAAGTTCCGATAGTCAATTCGCTTCTTTTAAAGAAAAATTTAATTCTTAATACAAGCTTGATGGAATATTTTAGTCCCGCATACACAGGATTTAGCAACAGTAGTTTTTGCCTTAAAAATCAAATTTAAGGAAAAATAATAATTAATTAGTTAAATACAATCTACTTCCAAAAGACTCAGCAGTAAGACATTTGTCAATGCTTCTGAATTACCGACACTTGAGTTATTGATATTTTAAATTCCAAAATATTTCATTAAATTGGCTTTGAACTAATTCATTTTTCAATGCATATATCTATAAAACGAACCACAATCGTTGAGTAATTCATCGTAATAATTAGGATAATTTTTAATCAATTCTGTTTTATATTTAGACACAAATACCGGTCTTTCCTTTTCATAATCATACCATGGAGTCATATAGTCTCTAAATTCATCACATTTTAAAACCATGCGCAGACAAAGGGCACTGAATTTTTTATTCTTCGATGCATCTGCAGCCTTTTTGTAATAATATATTGCTTTTGCTCCACCATAATAATTAGCCTCATCCACTCTCTGACTATAATTTTTATTATCCGGTTCCTCATTTGTTGACCAACCATAGCGCATCATCATCCATGAATTACCGTGATGTGTCATATTGTAAAATATATTGCCAAGTGTGAAATAATTCATCGCAGCATTTTTACCACTTGCTGCATTGTTCTGCAATTCAATTATTTTATTTAGTAATTCAACTTTAGTAAACCGAATCGTGTCTGCTGCAGTAGTTGAATGACCACTATAAAAATCAGCATGCATAGGATTTGCATCCAGATAAGTATCATATTCGATCACACCTGTATGCCAGTATTCTGCAGGTATCTGATTCAATGTTTTAGCTGCTTCTGTATATTTCTCTTCCCTCATCTGCATGGTGCCGTATAGGTCCATTAGTTTGTATTTATCGAAAACTGCTTTTGAGATAAGGTAAGATTCGAAATTGGTTTTATTGGGTTTTTCTATAAGATCGAGGATGTATTTCAATTCCTGTGGTCCAGCCATTTCGTCCAGATAAAAGAAGTAATCATCATAATGCATCCAAAATGAAATGAATTTTTTTTGCATCCTCAACAATTCTGCACAATGGGATAGCAGTAGTGCGGATTTAGCTATTTCTTTATTTTCTTCAAATTTATAGGCAACCATAGCGATCAGTTGATCTGTAGAGGAGTATTTTCTTTCCAAGCCATCGTTCTCTTCAACGTATTTCTTGCTTTTCGCATCCATATTCAGAAGATCTACTAAGTCCTGATATATCTTTTCTTCTACTCCCGCATTATTTTTTTGATCAAGATCAAAACATAATATCCTTGTCGTTTTAATTTGTATTAATTGATCCGGATTGGGGTTTTGGGTAAGTGCGGTCTCGAGTTTGCTTAAGGCTTTTTTGTTTTCTTTTATTAAAAAATATAAATGACCAAGTGCAAGGTTCCAATAGGCTTTATCTTTTACCTTGGCTTCATCGTTTATTTTCTCAGCCAAACTTATTACTTCATTAGTATATTTCTTATCATCTTCTAGATTCTGTTTTATGTAGGTCCCGGTATTATAATCATATGCGTCCAGAGCAGCATTGGTCAATCTATTTGTATACAGCCAATGTTCTATTTTGTTAATTTCTCTGGAGAAAAGAAAAGCAAGATCTTTATCATTTGGATCAAGGGCATAAATAGCACTTAATGCAGTCAAAGACCTGCCCGGATCATGCACGGCTGCCTGCGTCCAGATTGCGGCCTGATCCTTTGGACCCTTAGTCAGTGAGATTAATTCAGTAGGATTAGTTTTGTTGTATAAAAGATATGTACGATACCTTTTTGCTATTGAATTTTTGAAAACACGAGCATAGGCAAGGTCTTTCTTTTGAACATTTACAAGGCATTTTTCGGCATAATGCAACATTGCCCAATAGTTTATGACTGATTGTTGGGTATTGTTTTCTATATATTTTACATAAGTACTTTGGCATGTTTTTAGATCCTCATTGTATCTAGAAAGGACGATGACTTGATAGGCATATCTTGTCTTTAGAAATGCATCGGAAGTTTTAGTTAATTCTACCTGAGCTTCTTTAATTAGTTTGGTTCGCATGATTTTTTTCGCAGCTTCTTCCCGATCATATTTCGCTTGATCAATGTCAGTATTCCATTGATATTGATCCACCATGTCATTTCTTAAAAAATATTCACACCTTTTGGCGAATATCATGTACTGATATGCTTCATTATTTGCCTTTTTAATTTTTGGCCCGGAGGAATAATATTCCAGGAACTCTTTTGAATTTAATACTCCGGTCTTTTCATCGATTGCTCCGCCAGCCCAATAGCCATAAAGCATTTCATTAATGTCTATTTTACTGACCACTTTACCTAAATAAGTATACCATTCTTCTAGATTTTCATCTATTCCGGCGCTGTTCAGGGGATTATTATCTCCGTTTAGAAAATTCAAAGTATAATAAAATGGCTTATTGTGTTCAACTTTTGCCGTGTTTTCGTTAAACAGATGAAATCTGTAGGATTCAAGTTCATAATCATCAAAACAGGATGTATTAAATCCCCACAAAATTATTATGGCAATTAATTTACTGGAAAGTATCCAGAATTTTTTTGAATTGATGTACGTCATATGAATGTAATTGGACAGAATCAAGATGATAAAATGTAATGTTAATTGAATTTTGATCTTTTGGAACAATAGAAACGCATATTTCTGCAGCTCTTTTTAATTCCTTAAAGGTAATCTCTTCTAATCTTAAGATGTCACCTTTTCTGATAAATTTATCCTGGAGTAATGTATCTTTTTCAAAGCGGTAACTTTGGTTACCGGAGATTAACTTTGCGCCCATATTAATAAGGTCAGCATCATTTAGTCCCGGTAGTAAAGCAGACAGAGAACCATTTTGAAATAATACGCCCCAACTGAATAATGGCAGGGCAATATTGATGTGCAATGGATATTCTATGGCTCCTTTTATATATTTTTCGCCTTCTGTATTATCAAGTATAGAATTATAGGTTTTCATGTCCTGCACTCTTGACATATTGTAATACATCAAGGTGACTTCATCTACTGGTGGGATACCTGTTTTCTGAGCGTATTTAAATTGGTGAAGTCGCAGTGTACATGAAAGTTTTGCATCACCGATCATCGATTTGATGAGTATTAAGAAATTAAAATAAGCATCTTTCGTACCCGCTGTCCAATCGCAGTCGATCTGTATCTCTTGGTATGAGTTCAGGCCATTTTTACTTTCAATATCTCTAATTCTATTTACTAATTTTCTAGCAAGAGTGTCTAATCCTCTTTTCTGTAACTTTGCAAAAATGTCATTCTCAATATAAACTACCGGTATGAGGACCAAATTTGTATCTATTTTATCTTCAAATTTTATGCTGGAAACAGGCAGAATATCTTTTCCGTTCATTAGTTTAATATCAAAATAACGCACATATATTTTGTGAATATTATTTTCTGCAAGTTTACTCTTTTCGGATTCTGTTAGAATAAAAGTTTGTTTCCAATGGTAAATGGACGGAATTACTTCACGTTGTTTATTTTCACAGGAATTAAATAACCCGACAATTATTATTGGCCAAATGTAAAATAGATATTTTTTCAAAGTTTAATTATGCATTGGTATTAAAGCAGTGAAAGTAAGCATCAAAACTCAAAACTCAATAATAATTAACAATTAATAAATTACAATTACTTTAATGCATCGCTTCTCCCAAGTCTACTTTCGGCGCATTTTTCTTCTGCTTCACGAATAATATAAATGGTATGCAGATCAAAAATATGATGCCCAGATATAGAAATACATCCATGTACGACAAAACGGCAGCTTGTTTACTAACGCCATAATCTAATGCTTTATAAGCTGCTTTCAGCGCCACATCAGGCGTCATTCCTTTTCCCATAAATGATTGTTGAAGGCCATTGACACGTTGTTGCACAGCCATTGAATTTACGTCTAATTTCCCGACTAGATCATTTCTATATGCCATATTCTGATGTGATAGAAAGGTAGTGATCATCGCCACCCCGAACGATCCTCCTAGTTGCCGCATCATACCTGTAAATGCAGCTCCCTGTCCTATCTCCTGACCTTTCAATGTAGATAGAGATAAAGCTGTGATTGGAATAAACAGTAATCCAAGTCCTATACCACGAGCGATTAGCATCCAGAAAAAAGCGTCTGCACCCGTATCAGGTGTGATTATTTTGTAACCCCACAAGCTATAAACAAAAAATGTGAAGAGTCCTCCGGCTACTAAATATTGATTCTTAACCCCGGCAGTGATCAGCCGTCCGATTAATGGCATCATGAAGGCAGTGGTCAATGCAGCAGGGATCATGAGAGCACCTGATTGCTGTGCAGTCCATCCCAATGTACTCTGTGTATATAATGGTAGAATAAAGGTCGAACCATACAGTCCAAAACCGAGAATAAAAGACATGATAGTACCTATACGCAGGTTTCCATTCTTAAGAACTCGCAGTTCAACTATGGGATTTTTGTAGGTTAATTCCCTCCAGATGAAGAAGAATAGTCCAAGAATGGCAGCAGCGAATAGCATGGTGACTGTTTGGCTCTGGAACCAATCCTCTTCATGACCTCTTTCGAGAACGTATTGAAGCGAACCCACAGTGATAGCGAGCAATGCTATTCCGAGCCAGTCGATCTCATTACTTGCTTTTTTAGCTGCATATTTTGGACTTCGTACGAATTGTAAAGTCAATAATGTAGCTATTACACCGATCGGAATATTAATGTAAAATATATATGGCCAACTAAAATGATCCACGATATATCCACCTAAAGGCGGACCTAATGTCGGTCCGATGATTACGCCAAGACCATAGATGGCCTGCGCCATGCCACGTTTTTCGATGGGATACGACTCTGTAATGATTGTTTGTGAAGTTACGAGCAATGCTCCTCCGCCAAGTCCCTGGACAAATCTGAAAAATACAAGTTCCCATATGCCGTTTGCATTGCCACAAAGGAAGGAAAAAACAGTAAATATGATGATGGAAGCCGCAAAATAGTTTCTTCTTCCAAATTGCTGTGAAAGCCAGCTGGTCATCGGAACAATAATCACATTTCCGATAGCATATGCCGTGATGACCCAACCAACTTCCGTCAGCGTAGCTCCGAGATTGCCCCTCATATCGTTGAGGGCCACATTGACGATGGTAGTATCGACAATCTCAAGGAGTGCACAAAAGATTGCTGTGATCGTGATGATCACCCTTCTTCCGCCATATTCTACTAATGAATCCTGCATGTTGGATTGTTTTTGATATTTGAATTTTAGATGGGGTGAATTGAGCCTGAAGTCAAAAAAAAATCTGTAATCAGTAATCAGTAATCGGGAATGGAAACACCATCAAATTTTACGAAACACCATTTTAATTTCTAATTTCTAATTTCTGACTTCTAGAATCTAGTGTATAGCATCTAGCGTCTGATTTCTGACCTCTGACCTCTGACCTCTGACTTTCAATTCAAATGCACATCGACCTCCACATTCATTCCCGCTCGCAGCCTTTTGATCTCTGGATCTGTTTTGTTGACAAAATCTATTTTGATAGGCAGTCGTTGAACTACTTTTACGAAATTTCCACTAGCGTTATCAGGGGGAAGCAAGGCAAACTTAGATCCTGTAGCTGCTGAAAACGAACTTAGCACTCCTTCGAATTCATGATCAGGCAGCGCATCTACTTTAATAGTCACTTTTTGACCTTCAACCATTCTGTCAAATTGTGTTTCTTTAAAGTTAGCGACTACCCATTTGTCATTGCTAAGAATTATGCTAAATAAATTGTATCCTGCCTGAAGAAATTGACCTTTCTGTACTGGTACTTTAGAGACAATACCACTTTCCGGGGCAATGATGACTGTGTATGAAAGGTTAAGTTTTGCATTTTCCACATCTACTTCTCTTTGTTTAATGATGGAAGAAGTGACCTCGATTTGAGAAGAAGTAGCGTTACTTTGTGAGGAAACAACTCCAGTTTGTGCATAGGCTTGCTGCTTTTGATTGATTAAAACCTGCAATTGTTTTTTGAGCAGTCTGATTGGCAGCTACTGCTTGCTCATATTGTTGTTGAGTGATGGAATGGTCTTTAATCAGATTCTCATATCGTTCAAGATCTTGTGCTGTTCTGGTTACATTCACTTTAGCAGTTTGGATCTGAGATTCTGCGGTATTCACTGCTGCTTTTGAGGTGTTGATACCTTGTCTTGCAGCACTTGTGTTTGCTACTGCAGCATTATAATTACTTTTCGCTGTAGCTAGAGCTGCTTCAGCCTGGTGCAAAGTCACTTTCAAGTCCCGTGGATCTAATATTAGTAATGTATCCCCTTTGTTTACCATTTGATTGTCATCTACTTTGACATCAAGTACATATCCGGATATTCTGGAAATTACAGGATTGACATTAGCTTCAATCTGTGCATCATCTGTTTCTTCATGATGAAGACTGTGATTATATTTTGTTATTCCAAACCAAGCAGCACCACTTACTAAAACAAAAAGAATGATGATAAATACGGGGCTTCTTTTTTTAGATGGTTTGACGTTTGGTTCGTTTGTTATGGTCGACATTATTAAAATATTTATTATTTGTTATGATCTTATTTATTTAAGTTTTTGTCGGGTATGTTTTCGTCTGTCAATTTGTTGATGTGCTTAAAATTCAGCGTTCCATTCTAATTTCTAACTTCTATTTTCTTACTTTTAACTTTGATTATTTGGAAAGGGAACCCGTTGTTTTCAGGATTTTTGATAAGCTAGTGCTGCGTCTGCCTTCGCAAGTGACACATTCAACTTTGCTTGTAAAAGGGATACATCAGCTTCGAGCAAGTCGGTAATAGTTACCAAACTATTATTGTATTTATTGTTAGTGATCCTATAATTTTCAGTTGCTTGGGTAATAGCAGTTTCATAGACATTGATCTTTTGTTTTGACAGCAGATAATTCTGATAATCCCTGTTTATCTGTAGTTTGATCTGATCTGATAAAAGGTCTTTAGAAGATTGTAATTCTAGTGACATGGCTTCTGCTTTGGCTTGTCCCGTATTGGTCTTCCAAAGTGATGCAATGTTATATTTAACACCTACTCCCACATTCACTGCATTTGAAATAGTAATAAAGCCGGGTATGTCTGCTGCTACATATCCTCCTGTCAAGGCAACTGACGGATAGGCGTCTGCTTTAGCTATCTTGACTGAATTGGCAGCAGCTTTTTGTTGCAATTCCAAGGCTTGAACGTCTTTTCTAAGATTGAGGCCTTTATTGGTAAAGTCTTCTATGGTTGACAGTTGCTGAGATTCATTTAGAAATACGGGATCTATTTCGATCATAGTATTCTCCGGAAGCCCCATGATCAGATCCATGCTTACATTTGCTAGTTTGAGATTACTCTCTGCATCTAATAGTGCAAGAGAGATATTACTTGTTTGCAATTGAGCTTTCAAAAGGTCGTTTCTGGCCAATAATCCGTTTTGCTCAAGACGGGAGAACGTGGTATCTCTCTTCCCGGAAGCCTGAAGATTTTCTTTGATTACGTTGACTGCGATGCCTGCTTTATAAAGATTGGTGTAAGCCTCTATGGTATTGTAGACCACAGCATCCTTGTCATTGGCGGCACTTAGTCTGGCTGCCTGCTCCAGATAATTCGCGGATTCAACGCCATATTTTAATTTACCTCCAGTATAAATCGGATATGAAACGTTGATCAACCCGTACAATGCTTGGTTAATATCCGGACCACCTTGTCCTTCAGGGGCTGAAGCAAGATTGACATTTGCACTGTTCAATCTTAAATAACTGGCACTGACGCTGGCTTCAGGCAGTCTGTGGTCTTTCGCAGCGCGTACGTTGGCGATAGCTTCTGTAATCTTAAGATCTGAGATACGGAGGTTGTGACTGTTAGCCAGACTTAGATCAATTGCTTCTTGCAAAGTTATCTTTTTAGATTCCTGGGCACTTGCAGAAGCACCTAGAAGCAGGATAACAATCAAATTAAAAAAGAATTTTTTATTTTTCATATCCAAGTAATGTTTTAAAAATGATCCTCTGGTGATTGTATAATTTGTCGTACAAAAGTTCGTTACGCTCTTTAGTCGTTAATTTTTGGTAGTTATTAAATTCGAAGTAATAATCTTGGTTAATGACAGCTTGGGTTACGGTACCGGTCAAAGTATTCAAGGCTAGTATTACATCAACTTCTTTTTAAAATCTCCACTTCGCTGACCTTCTTTAATTAGTTCTGAGGTAAGAAAAGCATAATTTAATTTAAGTTCTTTGATGAGCTTGAGTATGACCGGATTTTGTTTTAGAACCTGTTCATACAACATAATTTTGTAGAAAGATTGGTTAGCGACGACTTTAGAAACATAATCTGACAGCATTCTCTCGACCTTTTCAAAAGGAGTAAGACTGGTATCCTTAAGAATCGTTTCGATCTTAATTTTTGAGGCATCCATTTTTTCATGAAAAAGGCTTTCCATGAGTTTCTCTTTACTACCAAAATAGTAGGAGATCATTGCGAGATTGACACCGGCCAATTCTGCAATATCTCTAACACTAGCGGCATCATAACCTTTGGTAGAGAACAGTTTGATGGCGGCTTCTAGAATGCTGGTTTTTTTATCCATGACTTTCATAAGGCGTATAAAGCCGCAAAACTAAACAAACGTTTAATTAAAACATTCGTTTAACAAATTATTTGCATTTAATATAGATTTGAATTTGGGTCACCTTCTCACTCATTCTTAAAGCTAATGGCCTATAGCTATTGGCTGATGGCTCTCACTGAATTGGAATTTTAATACACTTGAGCTAGGCGGACCACAGGATTTTGCTTCATTAATTCAACATGAAGTGAATGATTAAATGTTGAAAGCAATTTGGGAGTAGAGTTCATCGTAATATTGCAATATTACAATGGAGATAGAGGCACCACAAGATTTAGGTTCACATTAATTCACAAGGATGTGTATGTTTTACAGTTGAAAGTAAGTTGGGAGTGTGGTTCATCGTAATATTGCAATATTACATTTGAATTAAAAGTTCCATCTCAACATCAAATAAAAAAACCCGCAATTGTTTTACAATTGCGGGTCTAAAATCCCTTTTCAAGATCCGGAAATTATGACTAAATAATCACCAGGTAGTTTTTTTCTCCAAATAAATAATATACTACAAACTAAACATCCAAATCGATCATTGATTCGTAAATGAGTTGTAGTTGAGAAGATTATTTTTTTTTCTGCTATACGCAAGGATTAAATCCAAAGTTGATTTTTTGGGTTCAAACTGACAGTCTGGTAGTATTTTTTAAGGGAATTAACTGAATTTGAAATGTCCAATGTCTCATTGACAATGGCTAGTGTGTAGTTTTTGATTTTTTTTGAAGTTGTAATGGGAATGTTCTTTGTATAAATATTACTCATATCAAAAAGGTTATACTTTATAAATTAATCATAGGTTAAAATTCCTTTCTAAAACATGAAACTACTAATAAATATTGTGCTATCAAAAAATATATTCTTAACCTGAAAGAATATACCGCAATGTCAATCAGATAGACCAGCAGGATCCCAAAAATATTTTTCCATAGACACGATAACACTATCTTTTATTTCTATTCCTTCGTCATTTAATCTCGACTCCATTGTATGTTCTGGTGAGAAATGAAGTTGCCCAGTCAAAGCCCCTTTTCTATTGACTACTCTGTGGGCTGGTACTTCAAAAGCCTCAGTACCACAATGATTCAATGCCCATCCGACCATTCTTGCTGATCCAAGACCTAAGGCGTTTGCAATGGCTCCATAAGTTGTTACTCTGCCCAATGGAATCAATCGAACGATTTGGTAAACTGATTGAAAATACGAATGATCCGCCATAACTGCTTCTATTTTATGAAAATTTGAGCTTAAGCCTTTAACTTCGCCGATTAAATTTATAATAAACATGCTAAAGATAGCACACAATATAAGTAATTTATCAGATGCTCGCTACTTCGCAGCGGCAGGTTTTGATTGGATTATCTTCAATTTTGGACCGGGAGCAGCCGAACATAAACATTTAATCTACGGAATATCAGAATGGATCTCTGGCAGCAAGGTTGGCATGCATGTGACAAATGTTGATGAGGTATTATATCATATCGAAAACCATCCTGAGGTACAAGGTTTTTGGCTGGAAAAATCCTTTAAATTGGAGTTGGAAATAGACCATGCAACCTTATTTTCTGAATTACCATTAAAATCAACAAGCCACAATTATCAAATTGCTCATTCATTAGATTTTAATTCTGATGCCTCTAAAACCATTTTGGATCTTACTTCTCTTGAACCGGGAAGTTTTGATTTATCAAGTCTTAATATCGCAGGGATAACGCTGTCAGGCACTGAAGAAGAACGTCCCGGATTTAAAAGCTATGGATATATGGAAGACTGGATGGATATTCTGGACGAATTGAATGATTAAGTTGTCCTTGAAATAGCCTTTCTCTTGAAATCACCCTGACGTATCACCTTAAATATATCCTTCACTAGTTTTACACTTTTAAGTTCGAGCAAAGCATCAATGGTGCAAGCGCTCACAAATCAGCTTATACCTAAAGAAAATACTTTTTTAACCTGGTCAAACGGCTCAAGATTCGACTTTATACGAAACGGAATTATATAATTGACCAATACTTTGCCGTATAATGCCGAGCTGAAAGTCGTTTGGCCAAATTTATTTGGACTAATACGAATTTCCATTCGGTATTAATTCTATATTGGTCAATGAAATAATTCCATTTGTGTAGTCAGTAATTTCAGACTCCGTGTCTTTTAAAGGAAAGATATAACTATGTAGCACTTGACATTCACTAATCTCTTCTAGATTTTAGAACAAATGTTTACATTTTAATTACTTTTATTTAATTTATCCTCTGTGAGGGGACTATTTATAGAAAATGATGTTATAACAGTATAATTGAAAAATTATAAATTCCTTTTAACTGTATTACCCTGTTATTTATTTAACCTTTTAAATTCAAAAACATGTCAGTAAACATTTTAGATGTATTCAGAAATCAGATCGAAGGAAAGCTTATCAGTTCAGCATCATCCTTGTTAGGAGAGGGTGAGTCAGCAACTAAGAATGCCCTTGATGCTATTTCTTCCACTTTGTTGGGAGCAATGATTCAGAAAAGTTCAACAAATACCGGAGCTAATGAACTGCTAGATCTGTTAAAGTCAGACGATGTCAACTCGGCAGCACTTATTGAGAATATCAGCTCAGAACCATCAGATGGGTACAATTTAAATAATATCATGAACAAAGGCCTTCCGATAGTGAGAACCTTACTGGGAGGCACTGGAACTTCTGTAATAGATTGGATATCAGCTAAATTTAACATTAAGTCTTCTTCTACGGCATCATTGATGAGTCTTGTAGCGCCATTTTTGGCTGGAATAGTTGGAAAGGAAGCTGCTAAATCAGGTTTTAGTACCGCCGGTTTGACTGCACTTTTAGCTCAGCAAGCTCCATTTGTAAAGAGCTTGCTTCCGGCTGGTTTGGCAGGAATTACTAATTTCAATGCCATCAGTAATCCTAGCTTAAGAAATGAACCGTTATCAGGTGCTCCATTGAAAACGGAATCTTCGACATCTCCGGATGCCCGTAATACTGACACCAGTTTCTTAGGAGGCTTTATACCTTGGTTAATATTGATCCTGGGATTGGGATTGTTATGGTACTTTATGAGAGGATGCAATAATCCAAAAGTTGAGGAAACTGTCACAAATACTAGTATGGCAGTGGATACAATAAAAGAGAATGCAACGAATGCAATAGATTCGGTTAAAGCAGATGCTAATATTGCTTATGTCGCATTGAAAGGTAAAGTAGATGAATTCGGTAATTGGATCTCAGATCTTGGTAAAGATTATGAAGTAAAATTGCCTAATGGCAAAGTATTGAAAGTGTATGAATCGTCTATAGAGCGCAATCTTGTAGACTTTATCAACTCAGGTGAAAAAGATGAAGAAGTTTTGAAAAATAAATGGTTCTCATTTGACCGATTGTATTTCAAATCTGGAAAGTCCGAACTTACTAATGAGTCGAAAGGTCAGCTGGATAATATAGGAATGATACTTGCAGCATATCCTAATGTCAATATAAAAATGGGCGGTTATACAGATTCAGATGGAGAAGAATCTTTTAATCAAAAGTTATCTCAGGAAAGAGCGGAGATTGCAAAAAAAGAACTCCTAAAAAGAGGAATCGGCGCTGGTAGAGTTGAATCGGAAGGCTATGGAGAGCAATACCCAAGATGTCCTGCCAACGATACTAAAGAATGTAAATCACAGAATAGAAGAATTGATATTCGAGTTACAAAAATGTAAACCTAATATATTATTTCAGAAAATAAATTGGCTGTCTTCTTAAAAGTGGGCAGCCTTTTTTTATTTACAATTGGGAGACGGTTGAAGCAATTGTTGAAGTTCTTACAGGACTTCCTAGTTTTTTAACCTCCATCATCTCCTTGAAAAGTTCGGTATAAGAGGCACGATTTTCAATCATAGTGCCATTCTCAAATGAGATAGATGCAAATTTCTTCATGGGAACGTTGACTTTGATGATTCTCTTAAAGAATTCTGGATAAAAGACTAACGGATAGTGTTCATAATCTTTTGAACTATTGGCCTTAAGAAAAGCGCGTTCAATGGCTGCTTTATTGATCTTTTTTTCTTCTGCACTTATGTGACGATCATCGGTAGTATCGTCATTCCATACCATAAAGTGAGCTGATAAGTCTTTGATATTCTTCATGATGAAGTGAAGATTGGCATCTTTGGGATATAATATCTTAACATTAATACCAACTATTAATCCAGCAGATTTTATTTTGATGATGAGGTCTGAAAGCGGAGTTTTATTATAACCAATATTTTCAGTATTGATCATATTGTTTTCTTCTTCCATCAGATTAATGACCACACCTTTAAGTCCTTTTGATTCCAGCATTTCAAAGTCGATGTCCTTACCTTTTCCATCCAGCACTAACCAGGGCTCGCAGTTTTTGGGACAAGCGTTTAGGAATCTACCCAACTTGTACAGCATAGATTGGGGCTGTTCCCATTTAATATAAATCTTATGTGTATTGTCATAGAGCTTGAACTTGCCTGTAGTAAAAGGTCTATTGTAGTATTAAGTCTGCTTTTACTGCCGCAGGTAGAAAAGTCCAGAAAAGAAACACCGGGACTTTGCACCAAAACATCCTCTTTCAATTGTTCAAATTCATTGACGATGTATTTCTCAAATGCATCTCCAAAGAAAATCGGAATAAATGGGTTCCAGAAAAATTTACCATTATGCTTAAGTACCTTGTCAAAATAGAAGGGACTGGCCAGCCCATTATATTTTTTATCTAAGTTTTTGAAATATTTTATTGCAGAATTTAAACTTTTAGTCTCGCCCAAGCCTACTATGAAAATCCTTGTAGATAAGGCTGACATTAAATATTGCTTTTCAAAACGGCTTGAACTCAATATTTTTGAAACATGTTTTTTATTGACTGCGCTGACAATTTTGTTATTCTCCATGCAAATAAAAACATTACTGTAATTGAAACAATTTATATAAATTGCATCAATTGATTATGTGGAAATAGATTAATTCTCTGTGAATGATCGTTCTAAAATAACAACATTTTCCGCTGTTATCTTTGAAATACAATCTTAAATATTTGTTAAAATACATATATGCGTTTTAATAATTTGTTCAATTCGTTGGTATTAAACATTTTAGTTTTTAGTGCGACTGGACTTGTTGCTCAATCTGTGACAATGTCCAACGAGATCACTATGGTCTCGGACAATAATTATGATCTGATAGGATACTTCAATAATAAGATTACCCTGCTCGAAGACAATGGCAGAAGTCTTACGCTTCACGAATTCGATGACAACCTTAAGAATATAAATACTCCAACTATTAATTTTAATTATAAAAAAAGCAGGTTATTCGGATATGTACCCCAGGATACCATGCTGACACTCTATTACAAATATTTTGATGACGAACAGTATATCATTTCACTTTTGAATTATAATTCTAGGCTCGAACTTCTTGGCGAAATGATCCTTCAGACTTATGACAAGAATCAAGCTCGCCCTTTACCGATCAATATATCTGAAGATAAGTCTCATCAACTCATTATGCTCAATGAAGTGGCAGATAAGACCACTCGATACATCATGTATGATGCGGCAAGTAATAAAGTTTTGTGGAATACAAATGATCAAGGCATAGAATCTAATTTATATGAAGAGGATCGTTTGGCCAAAATAGTTACAAACAAAGGTGTCGTGTATAGCCTATACATCAATAGTCATAATAGAGCCAAGAATAATTATACCATAGTGAGGCTGGATCAGCTTGGATACAGAAAGCTGGAAATTACATTAAATACAATTCCGCTTTCGGACATTTTAATGGAGTATGACAATGATATTGACAAGTTGACTTTGTTTGGTATATATATGGATGAATTAAGTGCCATGCAGGAAGGCATCCTGCATATGGATGTATATCCTTCACTGGAATATGCAGCGGACTATAAACTAATTCCTTTCGGAAGGCAAACGATCATAGATTACTTTGGACAAAATCAACGGCAGAAGATCGGTATTGTGGACCTGGAATTAAAGGAAGTCCAGACAAGAATGGATGGAGGACACCTGCTTATATGTGAACAAAAAAAAGAAGTCAACAGAATAAACAATACAGGCAGAAGCGCTTTTGTGCCTGTAAGTACGAGTACAGACTATTACATAGAAGACATTATACTTACAAGTCTTGATAAGGCAGGAAATCTTGAATGGCAGAAAGTATTGCAGAAGAAACAATATTCATATGATGATGATGCGGCATATTCCTCCTATTTCATTCATGCCAATCCCTCCCATCTCAGACTTATGTATAATGACGAGATCAAGAATGAGAACACGATCAGCGAATATGTGGTCAATCCATTAGGCAATGTAGATAGAAGGGTCATGTTTAATACGGCGGGTTCCGGACTGCATGTACAGGTCAGAAATGGCATGCAGATCAGCTCCAATGCGACGATTCTACCGAGTATCCGCAAGGGTAAATTACGTCTTATCAAAGTAACTTATTAAAAAAAAGCAAGAATTCTTTTTTATTTCCATAATAGTCCTATCTTTGCATCGCTTTTGAAGAAAGGCGCATTATTAAAATAAATTCATTGGGAGCATAGCTCAGCTGGTTCAGAGCATCTGCCTTACAAGCAGAGGGTCCGCGGTTCGAATCCGTGTGCTCCCACAAACTAGGGTTAAAGTCGCAAGATTTTGACCCTTTTTTTATGTCTAAAATTAATGTTTTTGTCACCTCTGGTGCAAATATTTAACTTGTGAGTTGATAAATAATTAAGTCTTCGAAAGGTCACCAGTCACAGACTGGCACCAGCGTAAATGCGAGATAGTTGTGGTTTTATTTATACTTATGGGAATATTGGTTGGTAAGAAATGAGAATTGGGTTGAAATGAATTGAAGTTATACTTATGCCAGTGGGGAATAATGGTCACCATTAAACACGAATTTATTCGTGAGAATTCGTGCAATTCGTGGTTAAAAACTTTTAATGCAATATGAAATAAGATTAAATTATTGACCAATATTTTTTCGAATACTGCCGAGCTGAAATTCGTTCGCCGGAATTTATTTGGCCAATTAACCATTTCCGTTCGGTATAGAGTTCTATTTTCGATAATGGCCAATTATTGGTTGTGATTTATTAATCTATTTCATTCAACAATATTGACCCTCAAAAAATAGTGCTTCATATTGTGACTTTAATCTGTTCCTTTTTAGACATTTCCTTTCTAAATTTTCCCCTCAAATCACCACCCACACACATTAACAAATCATTATTTGCCGAAAACTTTAAAAAAAGTATATTTGCAGCCGTTTAGGATACCTTATAAATACAATGATATCAGCTATTTGCAACAAGTCGACCTCAAGAGTTCATTAATTTTTTGCAATAAATTGGTTCAGTATCCATATACGCTTCTTCAAAATGATGCGTTACAGAGGTCTTAAAACGATTTAATCTAAACCTATACAATACGTATGTTCAAGAACTGTCTATTCTTTGCTTTTTGTCTTTTCGTATCATCTTCATTGTTCTCCCAGAAAGATGAAGTGCTTTTTACGGTCAATAAAGCACCTGTCACCGTCAGCGAATTCAAATATATTTATGAAAAGTCGAACAATAAGAATGCTGACTATTCTGAAAAATCTCTAAAGGAAAGTCTGGACCTATATACAAGATTCAAACTTAAAGTGGCTAAAGCCAGGGACTTGAGGCTGGATACCTTGACCTCGCTCAAAACGGAATTGAACAGCTACAAAAAACAATTGGCTGAATCTTATCTGACTGACAAGGAAATCACAGAAAAATTAGCGGCTCAACTTTACGACAGAAGTAAGACAGATATACGTATAGCCCACATCTTCATTGCTGCCGGCCCGGATAAACTTCCTGAAGATACCCTTAAAGCTTATGCCAAGGTCATGGAGATAGCAGCTAAACTTAAGGCAGGTGGTAAATTTGAAGATCTTGTAAAGCAATACTCTGAAGATGAGAGCTCTAAAGTTAATAATGGAGATGTTGGGTTTCTAGCTCCAATGTATCCAAATGGATTCTTTTCTCTTGAAAACTTGGTTTATTCTTTGAAGAAAGGTGAAGTAGGAGGCCCGGCGAGAACTGCAGCAGGTTGGCATTTTGTCAAAGTTTTGGACTCAAGACCAGCACGTGGTGAAATGGAAATAGCTCAAATTCTGGTCCGCATTAATAAAGAAGTGGATGAAGGTTTCGCTAAAAATAGGATCGATTCGATTTACACAGCACTTCAGAAAGGAGCAGATTTTAACGAAACAGCAAAGAATTTTTCTGACGATAAAGCGACCTCCGGTAAAGGCGGATTCTTAGGTTTCATTACTATAGGTCAATACGATCCAACTTTTGAAGATGCAGTATTTACTTTGAAAAATGATGGTGATTATACCACTCCATTTAAGACAGCCCTTGGATTCCACATTGTCAAGAGAATATCTAAAAAATCAGATGTCAATTTTGAAACCTCTAAGAAGGCTTATATGACAAAAGTAGCTCAGAATGAGCGCTTTGCTTTGGCGAAAGATAAATTGGTTGAAAAAATTAAAAAAGAATATAAATATACACTCGATCAAAAGGTATATAAACAATATGTAGACTCTATCAACACAGATAAATTTTACACTTCAACATGGACAGAGCCTAAGATCAAAAGCAGCCCAATGTTTACAATGGGAGGTAAAGAATATACCACAGATGAAGTTAGTGAGTTTTTGAAAGCAAACTCAAGAAGGAGAGTAAGAATGAATAAAGGCATGATCCCAAGCATCGCATTCGAAGAACTTTATAATGAATTTGTAGCAACAAAAGCTATGGAATATGAGCAAAGCCAGCTTGAATTTAAATACCCTGATTATAAGTCATTGACAAGAGAATATGAAGAAGGTTTCTTGTTTTTCGAGGTGACCAACAATGAGGTTTGGAATAAAGCTTCTCAGGATACTATTGGGATTGACAAATTCTTCGCAGAGAACAGTAAGAAATATATGTGGGAAGAAAGAGCAAGAGTATTGCACTATACGCTGAAAGCTTCCACTCCTGAAGAGCTAAACAAGATATACGAAAGTATTCGTAAAAGCACACCTGAAGAGCTCCAGAAGAAATTTGGTACAGATAAGGTTTCCTATACTTCTGAATTGATTGAAAAATCTAATAGTGGTGATGTGGCAGGTCTTGACTGGAGAATAGGTAATATGTCCGGCTTGCAGCGTAATCCTGATGGAAAAACTGGCACCGCAGATAAGATTGAATCAATCACTCCTCCTTCTCAGAAAGAACTGAAAGATGCTAGAGGATTCGTCATTGCAGATTATCAAGACTACCTTGATAAGCTTTGGGTAGAAAAACTTAAAAATGAATACAACGTTTCAGTAAATCAAAACGTTTTTAATTCGCTTGTAAAGCGTTAATAGAATAAATTTCAAATGATCAGAACCTTAGCGTTTATTATTTGCTTACTACCAACATTGGTATTTGCACAAAGAGAAGTTTTAGATAAAGTGATTGCTCAGATAGGTGGCGAATCTTTACTCCAGTCAGAAGTAGAAGATGCTTATACTATGGAAGCAGGCCGCAATCCTAAAGTTCCTACAGATCTGCGTTGTCAGATAGTTGAAAATCTTCTTCTTCAAAAATTACTTACCAATCAGGCAAAAATTGATTCTGTAGTAGTTAGCAATGATATGGTCGAAAACCAGTTGAATGCAAGGGTGGATCGAGTTTTAGCTTACATGAACAATGATGTGTCTCAGTTTGAGTCATATTATGGCAAATCTGTCAGCGAAATGAAGGATGAATTGAGGGGCGACTTAAAGGACCAATTGATGGCGGAGGAAATGAAAAATAAGATAGTCGAAAAGATTACCATTACTCCGTCTGAGGTCAAACAATATTTTAAATCAATACCATATGACAGCTTACCCTATTATAATGCTGAAGTAGAATATTCTGAGATCAACTATTATCCAAAACCTTCTAAGGCAGAAAGGCAGAAAATAACTGATAAACTGAATAGTATCAGGACCAGAATCGTTGAGAATGGTGAAAAATTTGAAGATCTTGCTAAGAAATTTTCTATTGATGGATCAGCTGCAGCAGGCGGAGATCTTGGTTGGGCGAAACGTGGTGCTTTTGTTCCTGAATTTGAAGCTACAGCTTTTAATCTGGAAGAAGGTCAGGTGAGCACAATAGTAGAATCTGAATTTGGTTACCATTTAATTCAATTAATTGAAAGAAGAGGTAATTCTTTTCATGCAAGACATATCTTACTTAAGCCTGAGTTGTCGGATGATGACAAGAGAATTGCAAAGCATACACTCGATAGCATACTAGTTGAACTTAATAACAGTAAGGTGACTTTTGTGGATGTTGTGAAAAAATACAGTAATAAAAACTTTCCTAGTTACAGCAATGGAGGACGTGCCATAAATCCTGCAACAAACACCAATTTTTTCGAAATTTCTGATCTTGAACCTGATATCTATTTTACCTTAGACACCATGGTAGTAGGACAGATTTCAGCTCCTCATGAATTCAAAGATCCTTATGGTGAAACAGCTTATAAGGTTTTAATGCTGCAATCACGATCTGAACCACACAAAGCAAGCCTTGAAAAAGATTTTTCCCGATTGAAGGAAGATGCAATCATTGAAAAGAAAGATTCTGAGGTAAAAAGATGGGTGGATGAAAAAATTGGTCAGACATATATGACTATTCAGCCGGAATGGCAAACTATGTGCCCTAACATCAGCAATTGGAAGATGGCCAATTGATTTTTTTATTATGTACCTTTATTGGACAATAATAAATTAGTCTTTGGAACGACCTGTTATTCCATTCTTTTTTTTACCAGAAGTAATAGAGTTTCGGCCACTAATCACCTCTTTATTTGACCTAATTCAAAAACAGTTTGAGGTAAAATTTATTGAGACAGAAGAGTTGGTTCAAGATGCCCTCATCTTTGATTTATCATCGGGCTACCCTTTAAAAAGAGAAGTCTATACCAAACTAGGCCTTTTGAGACCATGTCCTGAATTGTTTCAACAAGGACTTCATATATGTTTCGAAACTGACCTTAAAAAGATTGATCCACTCGCTTCAGCCTTCTCTATTTTACATTGTTTATCAGAGCAAAATCTATCTGATGCTGTGCTGGATAAATATGGTAGATTAACATACGAAAATAGTCTTTACAAGGCTTTCCATTCCTCTTATGAAGATCTTGTATCGCCACTCTTCAGAATATTTTTGAAAGATTATTGCCATATTGAGAACATCAGATCTATGGCACCTAGGAGCGTAATTCTCACACACGATATAGATTTTCTGACATCAGGGTTTAAACAGGAGTTTAAGTTTTTCTTAAAAAATCCATCCTGGTCCCTTGGAAAAGCTTTATTTAAACATCTCTTTGGATCAAAGAAAATTTGGAATAATATTTCCGAGATTATTTCTTTAGAAAGAACATTCGGAGTAAAAAGTACTTTCTATTTATTACCAAATGAAGGCTTTGTTAAAAATATTAGACAGGCAGATTATGGCCCTGATATTCTTAAATCAACTGCGGAATCTATCTTGACCGATGAGATGGAAGTTGGTTTGCACAAAAGCAGTTCTGATCATAGTTATTTAGATGAAGCAGCAAAATTTAAAAGATCAGAACCATTTACCAATAGGAATCACTTTCTGAAATACACATATCCTAAGAGCTGGAAAGAGATGGCAGTTGAAGGAGTGGAAGTGGATACTGGACTTGGATGGTCTGATGCTCCTGGGCTTCGCAATGGCTATCCATTTCCATTTATACCTTTTGTAAAACCATATGGAATACAAGTTGTTCCCTTGATATTGATGGATACCAGTTTCGATAATTTTAACCAAAATTCAGATATTGTTGAATCATTTAAGAAAATGATTGATCAGTGGAATAACGGTTATACAGTTTCTGTTCTTTTTCACAATAATTATCTTACCCCTTGGTCCAACAAATATTTTCTGGATCAATACATTGAATTTTTGAAATATCTCACAAAGGAAGGCATAGAGGTGAAAAGCAGTTCACAAATTAATTCAGAACAATCAGAAACAATATGATACTATGCATATAGTTATAATACCGGCATGGTATCAAGCCTCTGAAGAAGGTCATGTTGGAATTTTTGTGCGGGACATTGCAGAGAACTATGCGCTGGCGGGTCATCAAGTTTCAGTAATTTGTTTTCATATCGACAAAGACAATACTGAAAAAACTATTAAAACCGACTGCAAAGGTTTTGTGGAATATTATCATTATGTGAATAAACGTCGACAGATCAGGAAGAAAGCATTGCTGTATTTTGAGCAGTATGTTTTATTAAATGGACAACCGGATATCATCAACACTCATGGATTGTCAGCGCTTGGATGGGTCAAAAAGATCAAAATTAAATTTAAGATTGCTATTGTTCACACCGAACACCTAAGCGCTATTATGAACAATAGATTGACGCTTAAACTTAGGCTGCAAACTTATTTTTACTATAGACGTGCTGATCATATTATTGCTGTCAGTAGGCTTCTCGCTGCTAACATCAGTAAATTAACGAATACTCCTGTAACTTTCATTTCGGGTATGGTCCATCAGGACTTTTTCGCACCTGTGTTAAGTGATGCGATCAAGCAAAGAGTATCGATGGCCTGCGTCAGTGATTTGGATCAAAGAAAAGGACATATTTTATTGCTAGAGGCACTCAGTATCCTCAAGAATCGCGAGATGGAGTTTGAACTGCACCTGATTGGTGACGGTCCTGAAGAAGAAACTATGAAGTCATACGTCCAAGAACATTCACTTGGTGAAGAGGTGATATTTCATGGAAGGACGAAGAGAGAGGAAGTCATAGGTGTATTAGAAAATTGCGAACTTTATGTATCAGCTTCCAGGTTGGAAAGCTTTGGTAGCCATATTGCTGAAGGACTTGCCATGGGATTATACGTTGTTACAACGGATTGCAAAAGCCCAGAATTCTATATTAATGATGAAAATGGAGTAATTGTGCATGAATTTGATGCCATCATATTAGCTGATGCAATAGAGTTGGCAATATTAGAACACGAAGTCTATTCTAAAAATATCATAAGGACATCCATTGAAGAAATAGCTGCTCCTAAGGTCGTCATTCCTCAGATCGAGGACATATTCGATCTTTATTCAGTTTAAAATAAATATCACATCAAAGTATTCTCTATGAATGGCAACTTACCCGGATAGTCCGTGGTATAATGCAACCCTCTGCTTTCGTGTCTCAATGTCGCTCCTTTGATGATCAAATATGAAATAGTAATAAGATTGCGCAACTCACATAGCTGTGGACTTATAGTTGTATTGTTGTATAATTCTTCAGTTTCCTGATAAAGTAAAAACATCCTGTCAGATGCTCTTTTAAGTCTGACATTGGATCGGACTATACCAACATAATTGGACATGATCTCCTTAACTTCCTTTCTGCTTTGCGTGATTAGAATCATTTCTTTGGGATCATTGGTACCGGTCGCATTCCAATCAGGAATACCTTCTTGAATCGTATATTCTTCAAAGCTTTCCAGTATTTTCATTGCTCCCCTATAGCCAAATACCAGTCCTTCCAACAGTGAATTACTTGCAAGTCTGTTTGCCCCATGCAGCCCCGAACATGTACATTCTCCGGCTGCCAATAGTCTTCTTATAGAACTTTGACCAAATTCATTTACCTGAATTCCGCCACACATATAATGACAGGCAGGGACAACTGGTATCATGCTGACCATCGGATCTATACCTATACTCAAACATTTGTTATAAATATTTGGAAAATGCTTCAAGAATCCTTCCTTATCCAGATGTCTGCAATCGAGATACATATTGTCTACACCGCGTACCTTCATCTCATTATCTATGGCACGAGCTACGATATCTCTAGGAGCTAAAGACAATCTTTCATCATATTTTTGCATGAATTCATTTCCGGAAGCGTCTTTTAAAACTGCTCCGAAACCTCTCACAGCTTCACTGATAAGAAAATCAGGATTTTCTCCCGCAGGATTATACAACGCTGTTGGGTGAAACTGAACAAATTCCATATTTTCAACCCGACCTTTAGCACGATAGAACATGGCGATGCCATCGCCCGTGGCTACTGCTGGGTTGGTAGTTGATTTATATACCTGACCTGTGCCTCCGGATGCCAAAACAGTTTGTTTGGCGAGAAATGTAATGATCTCGCTGGTCTTTCTATTCAGCGCATAGACCCCAAAACATTCGATATTTGGGGTTAGTCTGGATATATTATGTCCAAGATGATGTTGAGTAATAATGTCTATGGCAAAGTAATGTTCATATATTGCTATATTATCATATGTTGCTGCTTTGGCCATCAAGGTGCGTTGAATTTCCCATCCGGTGACATCTTTATAGTGAAGAATCCTGTTTTCACTATGTCCTCCTTCTCTTCCCAGGTCATAATCACCTGAATTGTCTTTATCAAAATTTGCTCCCCAATCGATCAATTCCTGGACTCTTACCGGACCTTCTTCTACTACGATGCGCACTATTTTTGGATCGCAAAGGTCATCTCCTGCATCCAGCGTGTCATCAATATGACTTTTAAAATCGTCGGTTTCATGATCCCACACAGAAGCAATTCCTCCTTGGGCATAATTCGTATTGCTTTCGCTTTCAGTAGTCTTGGCGAGTACGATGATGCTAATGTCCTTTCTCCTGGAAGCTAATTGTATTGCAAGGCTTAGCCCTGCTACCCCTGAACCAATGATTACGATGTCTGATTGTATTGCCATGAAATATAAACGATTTGTTCGTGTCAGGTTATTAAACAGCAAATATAGGAAAAGGGTTATTTAATGAATAATGAATTATAGATAATGAATAATGAATAATGAGAGCTGGCAGTTTTTCATGGTTTTAAACACAGGCAATTTTCAAACATTCTATAACTATATTTAAAAAACAAAAATGTGATGATGAGCAGATGTCCCTCTTCGGAGAGGGCCAAGGGAGTGGAGGCTTTTTAATGAAGAATGAATAATGAAAAATGAAATATAGAGGAGCTGAGACTTTCTCATAAACCTTAACACATGCTATTTCTGAACATTTCGTATATATCCATTAAAAGATAAAAGTATGATGATGAGCAGATGTCCCTCTTTGGAGAGGGCCAAGGGAGTGGAGGCTTTTTAATGAATAATGCATAATGAGAGCTGTTAGTCTATCAAGGTTTAAAACAAAGGCTATTTTCAATCAATTGACTTCAATTTTTGGGATAGTGTCTTCCATTCACAACTATATCTATTATACTTGATTACTGATTACTGATTACTGATTACTGATTACTGATAAAAAAGTGAGATGGTGAGAAAGTGAGAAGGTGAGAAGGTCGTTCCATAAGGTTACTGATTACTGATTACTCATAACCCCGCATTATCTAAAGCAACCTCCAACCTAGACTCAAAGACGTGCACCGGTTGAGATTCATCCTCCAGTGATATCCTGCATAATGTCTCTAAATCTAATTCCTCCTGAGATGCGATGATAAAACGTCCTTTCTTAACCAATTCTCTTCCCAAATATTCCTGTTCCGGCTGTCCGGGAGTCGGTATAAGAATTCCCTTTTTATTGAGTGTGACAAGGTCCATGACCGTGGTATATCCTGTCCTGCTGATGACTCTTTTGCTCTCATTGATGGCTTTATTGAGATTCTCAGCAGTCATAAAATTAACAGTTTCGGTGTGCCCGGGAAGTTTTAAGGCCGGGTAACCATTTCCGGGAAGACCACGAACGATGAGGAATGAATAGGGTAATAGTACCACCTGTTCAGTAATTGCTAATTCCAAATAGGTCCTAGCAGGCTCTGGACCTGATAGAATTACTATAAAATCACGTTTAGGTTTTTGTTCCTTGAATTTGAAACGGGACAAAGGCCCCAAATAACTTATTTTTTTGAAGCCTTTTCTGTCTGACATCATTCCACTGATATTGTTCGGTGGAGGTGCATCTGGAACCCAGATCTCGTCGAATTTTTCAATCATGAATTTATTAATAGCTGAAGCAGAAATGGTCAGCGCTTCATTGGAAAGTATCAGTTGAAGTTGATGAGTGATAAAAACGTTTTCGGTTTTCTTCGACCTGCAACCAAACCGATTGTCAGAGATGATTATATCTATCTGATGTTCTTTGACGTATTTTTTGACATGGGCTTTCTCTTTCTTGATAGCCTTCATCATAAACGGTATCTGAAGGAAGAGTGATTTCATCAGATTTTTACCTTTATAATGGATGCCATATCCTGGAAGTTCAGTGAACAATAGCTCGGTGAATTCCTCCTTTAGCAAGGCTAGAGCCACTCCATCTGAACCTATATGTACTTCGTGTCCCCGTTTTACCAGACTTCTGATGACAGGAATGCATCTGGCGGCGTGGCCAAGACCCCAATTGAGCGGTGTAATTAAGACTTTTTTCTTTGACATATCATTACATTATTGAAATCAACAGCAAACCATCGAAATCAAAAGTTAATTAGCAAAGTTAGCCTCCGTATGTTAACTTAAAATGAAATAACTATTAATCTTCCGGTTGGAAATAATTAATGATAGATGTCATTTCGGCATCATCCTTGAGATTAGGATTGATCTGAAAGAGGATTCTATGTGTCTCGTAGTCCTCTGATAATGCCTCTTTTAGAATTTCAGATGCTTCGTCTTTTCTATCTAAGGCCACTAATGTTAACACCTTGATATAAAGTAGCTCTGCCGAATATGTGTATTCATCAGCTTCTTCAAGGATTTCCAAAGACTTTTGGTATTCTTCTATCTCATATAAGAACTTGGCATGGGCAAACCATATTTCAGGAATATCTCCGCCTATTTCTGTAGCCTTGATAAAATAATAATTTGCTTTGTCTACTTCACCGATCTTGTAAAATGCTTCTGCTGCAGCAGCAAAGTATTCCTCTCTGCAATCTTCTATTTTTAATGCTTTAAAATAGTGCTGGAGTGCGATTTCATATTTATGTTCTGCTGCAAAACAAATGCCTAGATTATAATGTACTTCATCGTTATAAGGATCAAGTCTGTTTGATTTTCTGAAATTCAGTCGTGCCAGACGATATTGTTTCAATTTCAAATAACATTCACCGATACAAGCGAAGACTTCACTATCAGGACCAAGATTTTCCAGTGCATCTGAGTATACTTTTAAGGCGAACTTGTACTTACATAGTTGAAATGCAAGATCTGCGCAATCTTTGTACCCTAATTCAAAAGAAGGCTGAATTATGAATGAATATTCGTAAGCTGCTATAGCATTTTCATATTCACCGATGCAAGAATAGGCCTGTCCAAGGTTATACCAAGCTAAATAAGCGTATGGATCGTTATTAAGTAATTGATTCAGGTAGTTAATGCCTTGATGGTAACTTCTTTGAGCTTCCATATAAGACCAAAGCTTTTCCATGGCTGGTTCATTGCCCGGCTCTAGATCAAGTACAAATTTGATGTGGGTAAACATCTGGTTGTAGTCTTTCAGGATTTCATGGATATTTGCCTTCAACAAAGAAGCGCTAAGCCTCTCTTTATATGAGCCAGAAACCATGATATCACTCAACATAGAAAAAGCATCATCGTAAGCCTTATCCATTATAAGGCAATTAGCTTTCATTAGCTTTGCTTCATTCTCTGCAGGAGCCAACATTAATGCTTGATCTAAGGCCTCAAACGCCTCCGAAGTGTTATTCAGGGCTATTAGTATTTGTGCTTTTTTGAGAAAAAGGTCAGGTATATAGCTGAAGCGTTCCAAAGCAAGATCAGTGATCTCCAAGGCTTTGTCCAACATTAACTCTTTTTCAAAGTATAAAATAAGTTCAATAAAATCTTTTTCATGCAATAAGTTGAGGCCTCCGTTCTGAGACATTGCTTCAAACTCATTGACTATATTTGGGATTGTATTATTATTTGCATTAAGATTTCCGTCCATACATACTGTTCACTTAAAAGGGATTCATTCAATTCGGCGGTAAATATATGTTTAATTTGAGTGAGTGGTGTACTTTTTTTATACATATTTATTTCTATAAACCTTGATTTTACAAGGCATTACAAAGATTTGTAATTTGTAAAACGCTCTTTGGTACAGCTACTTAGGCATGCAGATTATTATAATACCAAAGACATGATTATCCAAAATCTTATCTTACAGTATTTAAAACATTATTAATATTATTATATTTGACAATGCCCTTTCGCATTGATTATCAGCACATATGACAAAGGGATTTATATGTTAATGTCTTTTATGGCATGGTTTATTTTATTTCCACCATCTATTGTACCGTGTTAGTCCTCCTTAATAGCGGCTTTTGGACTTGTTGCATGTAAAAGAATGCAGCCTATCGTTCATATCTTCCCGCACGCCGCTATGATCTTTGAAATAAATGTGATTTGAAGGATTGATCCAGTTACGCCCTGGCATATGGTAAGGCTAAAGCTTGTTTAAATAAAAAGGACCCCAACTTTCGCTGAGATCCTTCCTGTCAAAACCTTATATGAATTAGTTAAATATAGCTAGTTGACAAAATTAATTTTGCCATTAACCTTATTTCCTTTTTTTATATTCGTGATTACTTCAGTGGCTTTCATGCCAGTTCTTTTATGTGCATTTTTTTTAAGCCCCGGAATTTCTTCGTAGAAAATATGGTCATTATTGACCACATCATATTCTTCTTTAAATCCGGTCAGCACAGCTTTGATGTTTTTGGTAGGTGCCTTTATTTGCTCAAATTCCCTTATCATTTCCAACACATCAAAATCTATATAAAATGTTTTGGTCGCATCTATCACCACTGTGCAATCATTGGGCAACCTATCTAAGGTCATAGTCAATGCTGCCTTGTTAAGAAAGGATACCTCCTGGGACAGCTCTATTCTTATCATGTTAACTCCTTCAAGTTGTCCTTGGTGCAGATGATACGTATTTTTAAGGTTACCTATCAGAATAGCTCCAACTGCGATGGCCATACCAATGGCCACTCCCACGAGCAGATCCGTAAAGACGATAGCAACTACTGTAGCAATAAATGGAAACCAACGATATTTATTCATTTTGAAGAATGACATGAATACAGAAGGTTTGCATAATTTATATCCTGTCACGACCAGAATGACTGCTAAAGAAGCCAATGGTATATAATTTAAAATGGCAGGAATCAGCATGGCACCCACCAAAAGTAATATGCCATGTACGATTGTAGATAGTTTGGACTTAGCGCCGGCATTCATGTTGGCAGAAGACCGCACTATAACAGAAGTAATAGGGATTCCACCTATCAGTCCACTTATTATATTACCCGTGCCTTGTGCAAGTAACTCTCTATTGCTGTCTGTAAATCTTTTTCCGGATCGATCTTGTCAGTAGCTTCTATAGTAAGTAGGGTCTCAAGGGATGCCACCACTCCTATGGTCAGAGCCAATATCCAGATATCTTTATTGACGATATATGAAAAATCCGGAGTTGCAAACTGACCAAGAAACGAAGCAAAATCCTCTGGTATCGGAAGATTTACGAGATGCGTTGATTCAATGATAAGCCCTTTAGAAGCTGTATAAATAAATATAAAATTGACCAAAACCCCTGTCAGCACTGCCAGTCCAGCCCCGGGTACCAATTTTAGTTTTTCCGGTTTGTATTTATCCCAGAGCACCATGACCAATAAGGAGACGATACTAGTGATCACAATGCCAGGTTGAATCCCGTTCAAAACCTGTTCTATGGTAGCGGTAATATGTGATTCGTTTGGACTTAATGTACCATCACTTAGTGATTCGGCATCATATCCGAACAAATGGGGCAACTGCTTGAGGATGATGATGATACCTATTGCAGTGAGCATTCCATTTATGACATTTGAAGGGAAATAATATCCAATAGTTCCTGCTTTAACTATGCCTAATATTACCTGGAAGATCCCTGCAAGAATCCCCGCCAATAGAAATCCTTCAAATGATCCAATTGTAGAAATTCCCGAAAGAACAATTGCCGTTAACCCAGCAGCAGGTCCACTGACACTTAACGGAGACTTGCTGATACTTCCTACGACAATACCTCCAATGATACCTGATATCATTCCTGAAAATAGTGGTGCACCTGAAGCTAAGGCTATTCCGAGGCATAAAGGCACTGATATTAAAAAGACGACCAGGCCTGATAATATATCAGACTTTAAATATGCTTGTAATTTTTGCATTTTTATTTTGAATTAAATTAAAAGAAATGAGGACATGCTTCGCACATGCCAATTATTGTTGACCTGATGATCGGTCGAAATATTCTTTTAATTTAAAATTTGGGAGGAGGAATGACAATGTCATTGATGTGAAGTAGAATGGATCTATTCAAAAAGTAGTTGAGATGAAGCATATCCCTCTGCTCAATAGGGAAATATGGAAATTTTAAGATCGACGTAGGTGGTTTCTTTTCAGTGACCTGTTCAAAAATTTCTTCAGCGGCAGGCATACCAAAATCATTTTTAACCTTAAGCTCATGCTCTGTCTTTGCCAGATTTTTGAATATAAGACCACGGCTATTTCCGCTGGTAGCGAAAATAAAAGTCATACAAAGTAATATGATACCTGTGGTTTTAAACATTGTGTGATAAACGAAGATTAGTAAAAAAGGTTTAAACAATTCAAAGTTCGTAAAAAAATAAGACTGAACAAAAATATTTTTCATTCAGTCTTAATTAAGCGCTACAAAATTTTCTTATTACTAATTATTATTTTTACGTGCCAATTGCTGCTTTTCGTATTCCTCTCTAGTCAAAAACTGCAGAGAAATCGAATTCACACAATGACGTGTATCTTTTGATGTCAGTCTTTCTCCCTCAAATACATGACCCAAATGCGCTTTACAATTTGCACATACGATTTCCGTTCTGGATCCATCAGCATCAGGTATTCTCTCTACTGAACCTTCGATCTCATCATCAAATGCCGGCCACCCGCAATCACTTTGGAATTTGTCTTTGCTGTCATATAGAGGTGCGTTACACCTTCTACATTCATATACACCATTACCGGTAGATTTATAATATTTGCCGGTGCCGGGATACTCTGTTCCTTTATCTTCAATGACTCTTGCTTCGGCTGATGTGAGTTCATTCCACTTTGGTACACTTTCCATTTCTGTTGATTTTTGATTTGATTTTAATTTGTCAGCAAATTTCTTTCTGAATTTTTCTACTTTAGGCGTGATGATAAATCTACAATAAGACTCATTACTATTTTCATTATAATAGTTTTGGTGATAATCCTCTGCTACTGAAAATTTGCTCACCGGAAGTACTTCAGTAGTGATTCTATCACCCCATATTTCTTGAGCTGACGTCTTAATAGAATTTTCGGCTATTTTCTTCTGAGCTTCATTGAAGTAATAAATACCACTTCTGTACTGAGGCCCGGAATCATTACCTTGTCTATTAAGTGTCGTGGGGTCATGGATAGTCCAGAATACATCGAGTATGTCATTTAAACTGACTTTTTTATTGTCAAAAGTAAGTTTGACAACCTCTGCATGTCCTGTCAAACCTGAACATACCTGTTTGTATGTAGGATTATCCACATGGCCATTTGAATATCCGGATTCAACCTTTGTAACTCCGTTTAGATCCTGATAAACTGCTTCCAAACACCAGAAACATCCTCCTCCGAGTACTATTGTCTCTTCATTGGCAGGATCAGTCTTTTCAACAATTTGTGTAGTTTTGGCATTCAGTTCATCTGGCTTGCTATCTTTGCTGTTGCAAAATGAGTTGAATGATGCCAATAAAAAAATGAAATATTTCATTTGTAATATTTTTAATTTTAAACGTATAAATTTATAATTAGTTGAGCCCCTGGCTTCATTAGTTTTATAGAATACTGATATAAATAATGGGAGATATCAATACTTTTTTTTCCATACATACCATCGAAAGGGAGGGAGATCTTCTACCTGGATTTAAGATTCGACTTGATTCAGACCATCCTATTTTCAAGGGCCATTTTCCTGGGCAACCGGTGCTTCCTGGTGTATTGATCCTTAAAATAATTACATCGTGTGTTTCCTTATACCAGAAGAGAAACCTGCTGATATCGAAGGTTAAACAATGTAAATTTCTAAATTTTGTCGATCCAATAATAAATCCTGAACTTTTTCTGGATATTGAGATTTACGGAACAGATAGCCCTTTGGATGTTAAAGCAGTGTTAAGAAGCGAAGAGGTCGTCTTTTCAAAAGTAAGCATTTCACTTACAGAACAATTAAAAGCTTAGATGGCATCTTTGGATGAAATAACAGGGTCTGTGATGAAGGATTCAAAGATATGTATTCTGATACCTACATATAACAATGGATCGACGCTTAAGGCTGTGGTAAATGGGTGCTCTAAATATACTTCTAGCATTATTGTGGTGAATGACGGCTCTACAGATAACACTTCAGAGCTATTAAATGCTTTCCCAAACTTAATTATTCATACTCAGGAATCTAATCAGGGCAAGGGTATAGCCATTAAAACAGGATTTCGAATAGCGCTTGAGCATGGCTATGACTATGCCATCACCATAGATTCTGACGGTCAGCATCTACCGGAAGATATTCCAATTATTGTAGACTTTCACCGCTTCAATAAAGACGCCATCATTATTGGATCCAGAAATATGGAAAGGGAAGGTATTCCTGGAAAGAGTTCATTTGGCAATAAATTTTCAAATTTTTGGTTTAAGTTTGATACTGGCGTTGAACTTCCTGATACGCAATCGGGTTACAGGTTATATCCTATTCGATTGATCAAAGATCTGAAGCTTATTACTTGGAAATTTGAATTTGAAGTGGAGATTCTAGTGAAGGCTGCATGGAGAAATATTGAGATTCTGCCTGTTCCTGTGAGGGTTTATTATCCTCCTAGTCATATCAGAGTTACACATTTCAGACCTTTTCAGGATTTTACTCGGATAAGTTTACTAAATACCATTCTTTTTCTACAGGCATTTTTTTGGTATATTCCATTAAGATGGTTCAGGAAAATATTAAGTGTCGGGTTTTGGAAAAGCTTTGGAAAGACATTGCATGATCCCAAAGAAAGTGTGATTCGGAGATCGACCTCCATTGCTTTTGGCGTTTTCATGGGTATTTTTCCGGTATGGGGGTATCAGCTAATCATTGGTTTGACCATCAGCCATTATTTAAAATTGAATAAAGCTCTGTTTACACTTGCAGCACATATATCTATTCCACCAATGATTCCTCTTATCCTTTACTTTAGCTATATGATAGGAGGAAAAATAGTATCTGACCCGAGAAAATTGAATTTTTCTAACTTTGACTATTCCATTAATTCATTGGCAAATAACCTTGAGCAGTATTTGGTTGGTGCAGTAATACTTTCGATATTTGCAGCCGTTTTGGCTTTTTATATCAGCTTTTTTATCTATAAATTATTTGCCAGGACTGTTCCTAAACTAGTATCTTAAATCATGGGTAGACCATTCATTTATATCTTTAATAAATTAAGAAAGTACCCCTTTGTTTTTTACATTTTATTGTGCGCAATCGCCCTATATGCCGTCTTCGGTATTGTTAAGCTTAAGTTTAACAATGATATTTTTTCTATTTTTCCACAACATACTACTTCCAAGAATTATAAATCTCAGGTCACAAATCTGAGATCAAATAATAACATGCTCATTCTTTTGCATGTTGAAGAGCATGCTGATACTTCCTTACAACTCTTGCTTGATAATGCGGAATGGTGGGAAAACAGACTTGCATCTTCTCCATATCTATCTCAAAGCATCAAAGACACCCGAATCAGGATGACGGACAGTCTCCAAAGAGTGCTCTATGACAGCATCTTTTACAATCTTCCATTGTTGCTTACTGCCCAAGATCTTGATTCCTTGTCGCGTAAGTTGGATAGTGAAGCGCTGACGAATATAGTGAAGGCCAATGCAAGAATGAATAATAGCTTCACTGGACTAGCACTTAAATATTATAATGAATTAGATCCATTGCATCTTGCTCCGACGGTCCTAAAAAAACTAAGTTCTTTTCGGACCGTACCCAGCCTCACTCAAGCAAATGGTTTCCAGATTTCTACAGATGAAAGAAATTTATTATTTGACATCACAGCTATCTTTCCTGACAATGAAGACCCTAGATATGCAGGACTTATAGATACTTTATTCTCTATGAGAGGTCAAGGCGAAAAAATGTTTGCTCCAGTAAAAACTTATCTTATCGGGGCTCCCATTGCTTCAGAGATCAATAAAGACAGATCGTCAAGAGATGGAAATCTTACAGGGATTATCTCCATTTTTCTCACCATGGGTTTGCTATATTATTTCTATAGACGTAAGAGGCTTTCACTCATTGCCTTGGTGCCTTCAGTAGTAGGTTATGCGATGGCATTGGCCACATTTGGATATTTTGGTATTCCAATAGTAGCTATGGCAATGTCTTCTGCTACTATTATTCTTGCTATGGGTATCAACTATTCCATCCACCTTATCAATGCACGGATCCACCATGATTCAATTGAGGAGGCTATAAGTGAAATATCTTCGCCTTTGCTCATTGGGAACGTGACGACGATCGCAGCTTTTGCGCTGTTAGTTTTGTCAGATAGCTTGCTATTACAGCAATTCAGTTATTTGGCAGTGATCAGTCTTGCCGTAGGTGTTTTGACCACTCTGATCGTCCTACCCCAATGGCTGCACAGCGAAAAAACTCGTGAGAGGGAGGTGGCCATCAAATGGTTCGAGAAGATGACTAGCTACGATTTCCATAAAAATAAATGGATCATAGGTGTTATAGTATTGGGCACATTTGCTATGATCATCCCTTCTTCAAAAATTCAATTTCAAGGAGATCTTTCCAAATTAAATTATATTCCAGATGAGGACAAGGCAGGTTTTAATATAATTGAAAATGATCTGGGATTCGATCTTTCCAGGACATCACTTCAAGTCAAAGCCACCAACCTTGATTCTGCACTTACTATCTATGGCAAGGCAAGAAAGGACCTACTGGAGATGGACAGCGCTGCTTTAATTCCTGATATCACCGCTATACAGCCTCCTGCTTCACAACAATACAGTAACAGTGAAGCATGGCATAGTTTTTGGTCAGATTCTTTAAAAACAAGCATGAATGTTGCCTTGAAAGCACAGGGTATCTCAGCATCGAAGGATGTTCAGGGTTTCCTGGCTAAAACAAGTATGCTTGATTCCACAGCTGTGCCTGAAAGAATGACGAATGAGTTCAAAAACTCTGTACTCAACCGCTTTATTAAAACAGATGAGAATCACGAAATAACGATCAATGCTCCTGTAATTGGAGATTTCGATCTAGAACATCAAGATCCTGATGCACCATACCAATTGTTCAACAGGCAGCATTTTGCTAATCAGACAGCCGGATTACTCCAGGGAGATTTTAACAATATACTTTTTCTATCAGCATTAGTTGTCTTCCTATTATTATTCATAGTCTATGGCAGATTGGAGCTTGCTATACTTTCATTCATCCCGATGGCTATCAGTTGGGTTTGGATCCTTGGTATCGCACACCTTTGTGGTATTCAAATTCACATCGTCAATCTGATACTATGTACATTTATATTCGGGCTCTGTGATGATTATTCAATATTTATGATTGATGGTCTCACTAAGGAGTTCAGCACAGGCAAGAAAGTGATCAACAATGATAAAAAAGTCATTGTTATCTCTGTTCTTGTCACTATGATCGGACTTGCTGCCATGCTATTCGGCAAGCATCCGGCTTTTCATTCCTTTGCAGTGCTGGCATTGGTTGGTCTTATTGTAGTACTGATCTTATCATTGACACTCCAACCCGCCTTATATCATTTCTTCGTTACTTCCAGAACAGAGAAAGGCAATGCGCCTATGACCCTACTTAGTTTCATAGTCACCATAGTAACTTTCACTACATTTATCGTTCTAGGTATATTACTAAGTATAATCGGATTAATGTGGAAATGGACAGGATTAATGAAAATCCCTGCATTGAAATATATTTTCCATGTCTTGATAAAATATAGTTGCAAACTTGTTTTATGGATCACACCAACAGCACATTTTAAAAATATTGGACTTACCAATATAAATTGGGATAGACCGGGAATAATTGTTTCCAATCATCTTACCCATATTGACTTGCTTTTATTAATAGGCTTGCATCCAAAGTTGGTAGTTATGACCAATAGTTGGGTGTATAACAATCCCGTTTACGGTGGGCTTGTCAGAGCTGCAGGATATTTGCCGGGATTTGAAGGAACAGACTCTATAGTTGAAAAAGCGAGAGAAACAATAGATCAGGGATATTCTATTCTAGTCTTTCCGGAAGGTACCCGATCGATTGATGGAAAAATAAAACGCTTCCACAAAGGCGCATTTTTTCTTGCTGAAGAACTAGACGTTCCCATTTACCCGGTTGTTCTGCATGGAGTCAACGTTGGCTTAACTAAAGGTGATCAACACATTAAGTCATGTACAGGGACGCTAAATGCACTTCCGGCTATCAATGGCAGAGATACTTCCTGGGGCGAAAGTTATACCATCAGAACTAAGAATATCAATAAGATGATGCGGGAAGAGCTGGATAGAATTGCTGTCCGCATGGAGACTCCGGAGTTTCATTTTGACACTCTTAGAAAAAACTATCTATTCAAGGGTCCTGTTACCTACTGGTATGCAAAGATTAAAACCATTAATGAAAATCTTTACAAGCAATTAAATGATCTGATACCACGCAATGCAAAAATAACTGATCTTGGTTGTGGATATGGTATGATGGATCTGATGTTATCACTTTGCAGTGCTCAAAGGTCCATTACAGGTATTGATTATGATGAAGATAAAATAGACTTAGCGAATAATAATTTTTCTGTAGCTGGCAGAGATCTCCATTTCATTAATGCAGATATTATTACATATGCTTTGGAGGAAAGTGATGTATTCCTTTTATATGATTGTCTGCATTACCTTAATGAACCTGAACAGGTCGAATTATTAAAAAATTGTGCCAATAATCTTAATCCTCAGGGAATGATTATCATTCGAGAAGGAGTTGAATCCTCCGGCATTACTAAACATTCAAATACGAAGTTTACAGAATGGCTATCGACAAAGGTTTTTGGCTTTAATAAGATAAAACACGATCTTAGATTTATAAATGAATCAATTGTTTATAAAATGGCGGAAGAGTTTAATTTTTCAGTTGAGAAAAGTGAGGATTCAGCACTGTCATCCAATACTTTATTTATAATTAAAAACCAGTTCAATCCTGTTTGATCTTTTATCGATGCAGCTAGTATCAACTAATCTCAAATAAATGTCTCAAATAGATGCTCATTATGATCACGCCATCATAGGCAGCGGAATCTCTGGACTTCTTTGTGCAGCCTATTTGGCAAAAAAAGGCAAAAAGGTAATTGTACTGGAAAAAAATCATCAGATCGGCGGATGCCTTCAGGTTTTCTCCAGAGATAAGAAAATCTTTGATACAGGAGTACATTACGTTGGCAGTTTGGGTAAAGGCCAGCCATTGAGACAACTATTCGATTTTATTGGCATTGGTGATCTTTTAAAATACCAAAGATTGGATATGGACGGATTCGATCGGATTTACTTCGAAGATGAACAGATCGAATATAAATTTGGTCAGGGATGGGATAATTTTATATCAGGCTTATCTAAATATTTCCCTGAAGAGTCTGAAAACTTGGTATTGCTCGTAGAAGAAATTAATAGAATTGTGTCATTGTTCGGCCCTTATCATCTCAAGGAACTTGAAGAAAATTCCGTTACTATTGAGATACTTAGCTTATCTGCATATGAAGTAATTAGTTCATTTATAACTTCTGAAAGGTTGATCGCAGTATTATGGGGCAATTCTATTTTGTATGCAGGAAATAAGGCGAAAACACCTTTTTACGTATTTGCACTAATCTTAAATAGTTATGTAGAAGGTTCTTACAGACTCATCCATGGGGGTTCTCAGATATCCAAATATCTTTCAATGATTATCCATGACAATGGAGGTTTGGTGCGCAAATATGCTGAAGTGACATCGATAGAAATAAAAGAGGGAAAAGTGGATAAAGTTATTATTGATCAAAATATCAGCGTAAATGTTAGCACATGTATCGCAGCCATTCATCCGGCTTGCGTGATAGGGCTTCTTCCGGAATACTCATTGAGACCCAGCTATGTTTCAAGAGTTAAAGAGTTGCAAAATACTCCTGCATTTATTTCTGTTTATTTTTCTTTAAAAGAAAATGCGCTTCCTTATTTTAATTACAATACTTATATCCTGAAGAATAATGATGCAGCCATGCATCCTGATGGGCACTTTGATGATAATTGGCCGACAAATATGATGATCAGTACCGGATGTGAAGAACACGATCAGCAGTATGCGAATACAATCAATGTACTGGCATATTGTGATGTTAAAATTTTTAAAAAGTGGGAAAGCACCTTTAATACGACAGCCAAGCATCAGGAGCGTGGACAAGATTATGATCAACTAAAAAAAGAATTAATTAATAAAATAGCGAAAAAAGTTGCTTCAAAAATTAGCGGGTTTGAAGATATGTATTTTGCTGCATATTGCTCAACACCTCTTACCTACCGTGATTTTCTCAATGTACCTGATGGTACAGGTTATGGAGTTGAAAAGGACTATAATAATGCCTTATTTACGTATATTTCCCCAAAGATGAAAATACCAAATATGCTAATGACCGGGCAGAATACGGATCTTCACGGAGTTTATGGAGCATCTATTTCAGCATTATTGACATTGAAACATACATCTGAAGGGAAATTAATTTTTGAAGAAATCAATGAATTTCTAAATAATTGATGAATTAATTTTTACAATGAATATTAAAAAAATAATAAAAATAACTTTTAAAATCATCCTAATTATCTTAGGCTTGATAGTTGTTTTTTTAATTGGTTTTTTTATTTATTTAAATAGTCTTTTAATTTCTAATCCTGAATTTGCTGACAATTATCAAACGCAGCCCGGGACCTACACGCAGCTTGATGATAGCACCAGAATATTCGGTAACAATTCGCTTAGAAAATTGCAAGAGGGTTTCTATGAGATGTATGTCGAAGGCGAACCATTTGAGCGGGGCAATGCCATCGGAATACTTACTTCAGACTTACACGAATATCAGGAGGATGCTTTTATTAATCAAATTAAAAAAATGATCCCGGGTGAGTTTTACCTGAAGTTTCTAAAATATTTTGTTGCTTTTTTCAACCGGGATATTGAAGAACATATCCCGAAAGAATACCTTGAGGAGATCTATGGAGAATCGCTCCATATGAATAGTAAATATGATAATATTATTGGTTCTCCATACATGAGAATATTAAACTATCATGCAGCTCATGATATAGGTCATGCGCTGCAGGATAAAAATTTCGTGGCAGGATGCACGTCTTTTGCAGCATGGGGTAGTTATACAGAGGATGGAAACTTACTGGTGGGAAGAAACTTTGATTTTTATGTAGGCGATGAATTTGCCAAAAATAAAATTGTAGCTTTCATTAATCCAGACAAGGGTATTCCCTTCGGCATGGTAACCTGGCCGGGTATGATTGGAGTGGTAAGTGGGATAAATAAAGAGCAAATAACTGTAACTATAAATGCAGCGAAATCTACATATCCTACCGAAGCGAAAACACCCGTTTCTATACTTGCACGGGAAATCCTACAATATGCACATAATCTGGATGAGGCAATTAAAATAGCAGGTAAATTCGATCTATTTGTTTCTGAATCACTTTTAGTTGCTTCTGGTAAAGAAAATAAGGCCATCATTATTGAGAAGTCGCCGGAGAAGATGGATGTTTTTGCAGTAAATGATTCTATTCTTTATTGTTCTAATCATTTTCAATCCAAAGCTTTTTCAGCTGATTCGAACAATATTAAATTCAAAAATGAGAGTAGTTCGAACAAAAGATTTACTCGATTGAAAGAATTGGTGATTAATAATCCATTGTTGAATCCTTCAAAAATAGCAAGTATTCTAAGAGATCCATATGGCCCACAAGGTAAAGAAATTGGATGGGGTAATGAAGACGCCATTAATCAGTTAATAGCGCATCATGGAGTCATATTTAAACCATCTGAGAATGAAATGTGGATCTCGACTGCTCCGTTCCAATTAGGTAAATTTATCAGGTTTGATCTGGATGAAATATTTAATCAAAAAGCTAAGGTCAGAAATGCTAAATTTGATATTCCTGCGGATTCTGAATTAATAAAAGTAGCAAATAAACCTTATCAGGAATTCAGAAAACAGGTCAGTTTGGTCAGAACATCAACTGATAAAAATTTGAAGAAAAATATTTTAAAAATGAATAATTTAAACCCTGAATTTTATCTTGGATACGAAGTAGCGGGGGATTATTATTCAAAAAACGAAATGATAGATAGTGCTTTGATTTCTTATAAAAGAGCTTTGAAATGTGATATCCCACTGAAGAAAGACTCATTGAATATTATCCATAAATTATCCAGACTTAATAATAAATAGATTGATGAATACTTCATTCAGTAACATAAAAAATGGACTTGAAATTGACTTACTTTCAAGTAGTGAATTGAATAATTTCCAATTCGAATTAATTAGAAATACATTAATTTCCGTCAATGATAATTCAACCTATTATTCAAATTTATTTAAAGAAATTAATTTCGATGTTTTAAATTTTAATGATATATCTGCATTCAAAAAAATCCCTTTTTCAACCAAAGAAATACTGCAAGAATTCAATAATGAATTATTAAATGTGCCCATTAAGAACATTGCTGAATATGTCACCACATCAGGCACCTTGGGAGCTCCCGTCCAGTTTTTACTTACCGAAAATGACCTGGATAGATTAGCTTATAATGAAGCGAGAGGGTTATCAGTAGCGGGAGTGACATCTGATGATGTAGTGCAGATAACTACTACATTGGATAGGAGATTTATGGCTGGTCTTGCTTATTATGTCGGCTGCAGAATGATTGGTGCGGGAACCATCAGGGTAGGAGTGGGGGCGCCACAATTACAATGGGATACGATCGCTCAAATGTCTCCAACAGTCATCATCGGAGTACCGAGTTTTATCGTAAAATTAATTGAATTTGCGATTCATAATAATATTGATATTAATGCCTCATCAGTAAAAAAGATAATCTGCATCGGCGAACCAATTCGTGATATCGAATTAGAATTAAATAAAGTTGGCCAATTTATTAAATCTCAATGGAATGTTCAATTATTCAGTACTTATGCCTCAACAGAAATGGCTACTGCTTTTACTGAATGTGAATTTGGTCAGGGCGGTCATCAATTAAATGAATTAATTTATACTGAAATAATTGACGAGGATGGAAATGATGTTCTAGAAAATGAAATAGGAGAATTAGTAGTGACTACACTTCAGGTGGAGGGAATGCCACTACTCCGATTCAGGACCGGGGATATGGTTCGGAAGTATAATGCACCCTGCAAATGTGGTAGAAAATCTTCTAGACTTGGACCAATTGTAGGTCGAAAAGGACAATTAATTAAATACAAAGGAACATCTGTTTATCCTTCAGCTTTGCAACATATATTGGACCATATGGCAGAAGTAGAAACCTATGTAATTGAAGCTATTTTGAATGATTTTGGTGAAGATCAGATCAATGTTTTAATTGCTATTTCCGGTGATAAAGAAATTATTATTAATAAATTAAAAGAACTCTGCCAATCATATATCCGGGTAACTCCTGAATTTTTAATCCGTGAAGCAGGATTTATTAATCACTTGCGAAATAGACCTGAAATGCGAAAGCCGATCCTGTTTATTGATAACCGTAGATAATGAGCAATGAATAATGAATAATGAACAATGAATAATGAATAATGAACAATGAATAATGAACAATGAATAATGAACAATGAATAATGAACAATGAATAATGAACAGTGTTATACTGACCACTGACCACTGACCACTGATTACTGACCACTGACCACTGACCACTGATTACTGACCACTGATTACCCATTACCCCAAAAACCCCACATTCCTCTTCATCCCCTTAATCCCCGTCCTCTTAATTGGAGATTTTGCAAATTTTTCATCAAAAGCTTCCTGGTCCATTGTCATCCATTCTTGGCTGGTTAAATTTAATAATTCAGGATTTGGGTTGAAAGCTATTTCGTTATGCGGCTTTGAAAATCTATTCCATGGACAAACTTGTTGACATATATCGCATCCGAAGGCCCATCCCTCCATTTTATCTTTAAATTCAATTGGTATTTCATCCTCTTTTAGCTCGATTGTCAGGTAGGAAATGCACTTCGATCCATCCATAGTATAACCATCTTTAGCTATTGCGTCTGTTGGACAAGCATCTATGCATCTCGTGCAGGTACCACAGTGGTCATTTATTTCCACATCAGGCTCTATTTCAAGGTTGATAAGTAATTCGGCAAGAAAAAAATATGAGCCGCTTTTTGGATTGATGAGTAAAGTGTTTTTTCCAACCCATCCGAGTCCGCTTTTTTTGGCCCAAACTCTTTCCATGATTGGTGCCGAGTCTGTGAAATATCGAATATTCAGTCCGGGATCAATAGTGTTTTTAAGTAAATTTGATAGTTCTTTTAATTTTTTTCTAAGGACTTTATGGTAGTCCTCACCTAATGCGTACATGGCTATCTTGGGCACCTCATTTCCTGATGTTTCTGAGGGGTTATAATAATTGAAAGTAAGACTTATGATAGTTTGCGTTCCTTCATGAAGTAAGGTTGGATCTGTTCTCAAGTCGAAATAATTATTTAAGTAATCCATTTTCCCCTGATATCCGCTGTCCAGCCATTGCCTCAAGCCTGAAGGATTCTTCCTCTATAAATTCTGCCTTCGAAAATCCAACACTGCTGAAGCCGAGACTCAGCGCATGATTTATAATATTTTGTTTGATCAGATCCATTCAATTATTAAAGACTCAAGTTTCGGCAGTTAAGAAACAAAGGTAGATGGCTGATGTTAGATGTTAGATGCTTGCCCGACTAGCCAAAGTGACGGCGGGGAGTTTAGTCAATTGATCCATATTTTTTCTTTAAAAGGTTTAATAGAAAAAATATCCATCTGATTGATAGAAAGCCATCTAAAATCTACCTTCTAACATCTAACATTTTATTAAAATTTAAAAAAAACCTTCAATAAGAAAAATTTGACTACCGAAACTTAAGTTAAAGAGACAAAATTAAACATTTTACATTGCGTCAGGGATTTACATGTTATATTATTTTAATTTATAAAAATTAAGTTATTTTTGCCCCATGGAAAACAACGCTTTACAATATGTAGAGGACAATATCAGAACACTCGACTGGCGTGAACACATTCGCATGCGCCCGGGAATGTACATCGGGAAACTTGGTGATGGACAATCAGCTGACGATGGTATTTACATCCTCATCAAAGAGATCATCGATAATGCCATGGACGAATATTTCATGGGACATGGTAAAGAGATAGCTATTAAGATAACCAATGAAAAGGTATCTGTTCGTGACTATGGAAGGGGTATTCCATTAGGCAAGGTAATAGATTGTGTTGCCCAGATCAATACTGGTGGAAAATATGATTCCAAGGCGTTCAAAAAATCTGTCGGTCTCAATGGAGTTGGTACCAAAGCTGTAAATGCATTAAGCGCCGACTTCAAAGTACAATCAGTAAGAGATGGCCAGGCAAAGAAGGCTGAGTTCATAAGGGGCGAACTCTCCAAAGATTATCCGATTGGTAAATCTGATGAAAAAAATGGAACACTTATCGAATTCATTCCTGATGGCGAAATATTTAAGAATTTTCAATTTAGAGATGACATAGTCGAGCCCATGCTTTGGAACTATGCCTACCTCAATGCCGGCTTAAAACTTAATTATAACGGCAAGACATTCGTTTCGAAGAATGGTCTGGCAGATATGATCGACAATAGAACGTCACAGGAAGACCTTATTTATCCACCCATTCATCTGAAAGCGGAAGACATAGAGGTCGTCTTGACACATGGTCATCATTATGGTGAGCAATATTACTCCTTCGTCAATGGTCAGAATACCACGCAAGGTGGATCTCACCTGAATGCTTTCAGAGAGGCAGTGGTCAAGACCGTCCGTGACTTTTACAAAAAAGAATATGACGCCAAAGACATCCGTACTTCCATCATAGCTGCTGTCAGTGTTCGTGTAGAAGATCCGATCTTCGAATCTCAGACAAAGACCAAGCTAGGCTCAACACACATGGGTCCGGATGCAGCTTCTATCAGGTCATTCGTTATGGAGTTTATGTCCAGAGAGCTTGACAACTTTCTGCACAGAAACCTTGAAGTAGCGGGACTTCTACAGAAAAAAATCCTTCAATCAGAGCGTGAACGAAAGGAAATAGCAGATATTAAAAAGGAAGTGAATAAAAAGGCCAAAAAAGCCAACGTTCACAATAAGAAATTACGAGATTGTCGCATTCACTTCAATGATAAAGGTGGAAATGATGCTCAAAAAGAAAATTCTACCTTATTTATTACTGAAGGTGATTCTGCTAGTGGTTCTATCACAAAGGCGCGAGATCCTCAGGTCCAAGCAGTCTTCAGTCTCAGAGGTAAGCCGCTCAATTGTTTCGGTATGACCAAAAAGATTGTTTATCAAAATGAAGAATTCAATCTATTACAACATGCTTTGAATATAGAGGATAGCATAGATGACCTTAGATATAATAAGGTCGTAATATCCACAGATGCCGATGTGGATGGTATGCACATCAGATTGCTATTGCTCACGTTTTTTCTGCAATTCTTTCCGGATCTGGTGCGTAAAGGACACCTATATATCCTAGACACCCCACTGTTCAGGGTAAGGGATAAGAAGACAACGATATATTGCTATTCTGAGAAGGAAAAACAAGCAGCCATAGAGAAACTTAGAGGCAAGCCTGAGATAACAAGGTTTAAGGGATTGGGAGAGATTTCACCCGATGAATTCGGTGGCTTCATAGGAGAAGATATAAGGCTAGATCCTGTGTTGATAAAGGAACATACTGATATAGATAAGATTCTTGAATATTATATGGGAAAGAATACGCCAGACAGACAAATCTTTATCATTGACAACCTAAGGCTTGAGAAAGATTAGGATGATCTAACAGTTTTGCAATTAAAATGCGAAAGTTATTTTTTTATTCGACCTCTGACGTCTGACGTCTGATTTCTAGCATCTATTGTCTAGCATCTGATACCTAAAGCAAAATATTAATTTTTTACCTTTTCGAGAAATTGTGTAGTTTTGCCCTTAATTCTTTAATTAGATCAATAAACGAACCACTTATGATCAGGAAATTTTTGATTCTCAGTATATTATTCTTTACCTGTTTCTATTCATATGCAGATGTTAAGATATATGTAGATCCTGCTTCAATCGCTGCTGGCCAGAATGGAAAAGTCTTCGTTAAGGTAGATGGATTTCAAAAAGTATCCAGCTTTCAATTAAACCTTACGTGGGACGTTTCAAAATTAACATTTTCAGAAGTTGGTGACCTTTCAGCCCTTAATTTAAATGCTATAGGTGATTTCCAAGTTCCTTCACCAGGAAAAATGAGAGTTTTATGGGCACATCCTGAATCTGATGAAGCTAGTTTGGCGAATGGTACCACTTTATTCTCTATTACGTTTAGTGGAGTCTGTGGTAGTGAGTCTTTAATCAATATTATAGATGATGGATTCTTTACGGTACAGTTTACGGATACCAATGGCGATCAGATCCCTCATACCGCTACTCCCGGAAATATTACAGTGACTGGAAACCCTTGCGGAGGTGCACAAACAGTATTAAATGCTACAACTTTAGATGCCCAATCTGGAACTAAAACATGTCTAAGCATTAACGCTGGTTCAGGTTTTACAAGTATTACAAGTATTTCAGCTGACATTAATATGTCTGCGAGCTGCGTTTCATTTAACGAAGTAACCAATTTTAACGCAGGTCTTACAGGCTTAGGTGCCGGAAGTTTTAATCTTACACAGGCTGCCAACGGAATTGTTAAACTCAATTGGACATCCGCCATTTCTACATCATTGGCGGCAGGCGCCAAACTTTTTGACATTTGCTATACCCCCAATGAGACATGCTGCGGCACTACTGTCCCGCTGTCTTTTACTAATGTAACCATAACTACTCAGGGAGGAGGAACGAACAACCTTACTTCTAATGGAGGTTTGAATATAAAATGTGGCGTGGAGCCGGAATGTAATCCTACAGGTTTAGCATTAATAGGTTCAGATCATTGCGCAATGCCAAATGAATCAATTACTATGGACTTCACAGTGCAGGATTTTACTAATATTTTGGGAGTTCAATTCAGTATTGATTATGATCCTGCTTGCATGCAGCTTGAAGATATTATCTTACCGGAACCCAATCCTTTTACAGGCTTAGTGAAAGGTAAATTTCAAGACCAATTGAACGGGTGCGTTATTGTCGTGTGGGATGATGCTACAGGAAATAGCGTGAGTGTGCCTGATGGTACTATCATGTTTTCTTTGAAATTAAAAGTAATAGGTACATTAGGATCCACTTGTTCAGTCAATCTAGGTAGCAAGTGTGTTCCAAGTGGTGTAGAATTTGTAGACGTAGACTTTCAAGTAGTCCCTGTTTCGTTTTGTTCAGGGGATGTTATGATCAAGCAATGCACAGAAGAGCTAGCTATTGTGGATGGAATTATAAATAATTTCACTTGCGCAGAGCCTTGTACAGGATCTGTTTCATTCACAGTAACAGGCGCTACTAACCCTACGATCACATGGAGTCAACCCGGTTTGAGCGGCATGAGTGTCACCAATCTTTGTCCGGGATCATATACAGTGACTGTAACTTCAGGTGGATCTTCTATATCCAAGCCTTATACCATTACAGGACCTCCTGTCATCATAATTACTACAGTCTCAGTGACACCTGCCACTGCTGGTGCTAACGGAGCAGTAGATATCAATGTAACAGGCGGTACTGGCAATTTCACTTATCAATGGAGTACCAATCCGGCGCAAACCACTCAGGACATAACAAATGTTCCAACAGGTTCTTATACCGTTACGGTTACAGATAGTGGTAATGGTTGTAAAAAGTCGTATGTTGTTTCTGTATCAGATGGTAGTGGTGCATTTGATGCTACTGTAATACCAAAGAAATATGGTGAATTCGATATATCATGTGGAGATTCATGCGATGGTCAATTAACTGCAAATCCAGTTGGTGGAACAGCTCCTTATACTTATCTATGGTCATCTAAAAATGTGGCAACTCAGACCATTACAGATATTTGCGCGGGTACTTATTCAGTGACCATCACTGACAATACAAATAAAACAGTAACCAAGTCATATACGATCCTAGCTCCTCAAAAACTATTGGTAGATTTTGATATTATTTATCCTTCTGATGATGTGGCGCTGGATGGAAGTATTTCTGCTGTTCCTATCGGTGGCACAGCTCCATTTATATATAGCTGGACAGGTGCAGTCGTTTCTTCATCGAAAGAATTAACTAATATTGGTGTTGGTACATATGCCGTGTCAGTTACAGATCTGAGCGGGTGCTCGGCTACATCTGCAAAAGTAATTACACCTGGTGGAAAAGGATGTTACTCAGGAATTGGAGCAATCACACCTAATGGAGATGGAAAAAACGATCGCTTGATTATATCTTGTGTAAGTACTGTTTCTAATAGGATTTTAATATTCAATAGATGGGGAGAAATGGTTTTCGAGCAATCTTCTTACAAAAATACGTGGGAAGGTGTAGATTCGAAAGGTGAAAACCTACCTGACGGAGGTTATTATTGGGTATTGGAAGTAAAGGAATCAAATGGTGGTACAGAAGTATTTAAAGGTTCTGTTTCCATTATCAGAACTTTGAGATAAAATTGTTTATTCTAAATAATCATTCTTAATCGCACAGATTATGCAAAAAATATGTACGCTTATAATAGCTTGCTTTTTTCTAAACCAGGCTATCAGCCAGGAACAGGGAATATATAGACACTATACTATCTATCCTACTTTGATTAACCCCGGTGCTACCGGTATAAATGAGGGCCAGCATGAATTTATTGGCAATATGGTTAATACGTGGTCCGGATCTGAAGGTACTCCTGTTAATTATACCTTTGGTTATAGTGGCAGTTTTGGCAAAAGTGTAGGTCTCGGCCTGCAGCTTATGAATGAAACTAATGCTGCAATCAGTCGCTTTAAAGCTTCCATAGCATATGCCTACAAAGTTAAGTTTGATAACGCAATTTTTTCTGTTGGAATGACTACTGAATTTCAGCAAAAAAGGCTGAGAAATGGTATTCTGAATGATCCATCTATCGACCCTACTGATGCTTATTTACTGGCGGCGAACGATGGTGTTAAGTTTTTTGATTTTGGACTTGGTATACATGCTAAAATAAATCAAACACTTACATTAGGGGTTGCATTGCCTAATATGGTTCATACTTATATAACTAAGCCGGAGATAGCTAGTACGGAGGATCAGAAATACCTTGGTAACTTTGTTGGTTATCTATCAAACAGATTTAAGGTAAACGACTTTGATTTTGAAGTTGAGCCGGGGATTGCTATTAGAAAGGTATCAGCCGGGGATGGAAGCGCACCATTATTGGGTGATGTGAATGTGACAGGTTATTTCCTTGATAATAAATTGACTGGTGGCCTTTCTTATCATTTTGGTGCCGGACAGTCGGGTGGTGGAGTATTATTGGGTATAATGCTCAATAAAGTGTCTATATATTATAGTTTCGATATATATTCAGGTGATTACCAACCATACAATAACGGAAAACATGAAGTGACACTTGGAGTGGCACTTTCAGATATTAAGAAATAAATATATAAAATAAATTTTGTCATATAAAGTATTAAAATACTTTATAAGTGACTGTTAAGCAGTTCAATATAAATATTTTAAGATTTTGTTAATATATTGAATCAAAAAAATTCAAAAAAAATATATTCAAAATTTTTGAAATAGATAAAAACTGTTACTTTTGTTTTCGTTTTTCTCCTTTTGAGAAGACTCTCTTTTTAAGACTACTACACAATAACTGTTAAATTCTTAACGGTTCTTTATTAATTTTTACCAGGCTGGATTCTTTTGGGAATTTATTTTCCGCAATAACTTTATGTTTTTCAGACATTTAAGTTAGATGGCGGCAATATATTTTTAAAATATGTAATATTTGGCACGGTATTTGGATGTATATTCTCGTATAGAAATATAAAATTAAATTATTAACAAATTTTTAAACCAAAACTAAAGCACATGAAAATCAAAAATTTGATGACTTTACTCTCAGGAGTAACAGGCTCGAAAAGTTTTTTTGGACTGTCTGTTTTAATGTTTGTGGCATTTATGAGTTTTTCTACTACTGTGAACGCACAGTATGTTAGTACTCCGGTTGCTATTCAAGCTTTGAAACAAGAAACACTTTCAACAGGTAATTTTAAGACAGGATTCTCTACTCCTAGTTCAAAAGTCCCGGCTACTCGTACGCCTACGGATTATGCTAAAAGTCTTAGACTTGACTATGTTAAAGAATTATTGAACTTAGTAGCTCTTTACGGTAACGTAAGTACTGCTATTGACGTGAACAATGCAAATTGGACACAAAGACTTACAGGCAATCCTGGAAGAGCTACTGCCCTTCCTGTTCTTAAGGCATATGTTATCAATTTATTGAGAGCATAATTCCTTACATTTCTTTTTATTGTGGAGTAGTTGCCATAATGAATAGAAATTTAGTAATTAATAAACTAATTTTTTTATGAATCTAAATTTAAACAGAATCTCATGACTATGAAAAAATTTAATTGGGTGAATAGCATTTTTATGCTATGTCTTCTGTGTCTATGCGGCACACAGGGGAATGCTCAAACATTTACTTTTACCAGTGCGGCGTCAGTTGCAATCCCAGATGATGCTTATGATGGCACTGAGGGTTCAATGGCTTCAAAAACACTTGCTGTTGCCGGTATCCCTGGTGTTGGTACTATTGCTAGTATCAAACTTTCGGCTAATATTGGTCACACTTGGCCTGGTGATATGACTTTTAAATTAAAAGCTCCAGGTGGACAAATCTTAGCTCTAGTAAGCCGTATGGGCTTAATTGAAGCGGTAGATAATGGTGACGAATGTTGCGGAACACTTAACGATATGCTTATTGGCAATACTTACACTTTTGAAGATGGTGCAGCTACTGCATCTGAAGATTGGGGCGCTTTAGGATCTCCAATTCCTACATCAAGTGTAACTCCTAGCAATGGTTCAATACTTGCACCTCCTGCTTTTACTTCATTTGCTGATCTAGCAACTGCAGTTGGCATTGGTGGCTTGAATGGTAACTGGACATTACTAATGGGTGATGGTGGTGCTGGTGATGTTGGAAACGTTAGCAATGTTAGCTTTGAAATTATTATTACTGCTGATAATGGTGGTGGTGAAGGTGAGCCTGATGTATGTGCACTTACATGCCCGGGTACTCAATACATCCACTTAGATCCAGGTGCTTGTTTGTATACTTATACATATCCAGTATCTATTTCTTCATTGTGTGTTGTTACACCTGATCCTATTCTTAACTTTACAGGTCAGTTTTCAACAGCTTCTTCTCTAAGATTCCCTGATGGTGTTACTAGTACTCAGCCATATACTGGTTTCTTTACTGGAAATACTACTTATACAGTTGAATCTGCTGACGGATTTGGAGGTGATAATACTTCATTATCATACTACAATGCTGCTTATTGGAACGTTGCTGTAGCCGGTAATGTTAAGTTCAACTGGACTTACGCTACCAATGATGGTCCATTATGGGATCAAACAGGTTACTTGAAGAATATGCCTGCTACCTTTACTTGGTTTGGTAATCAAACTGGTGCTGGTTTTGGTGTATATCAATTGTCTAGCAACGCAGGTGCATTTAACCAAGCTGGTTTAGGTAACGTTAACGTTACTGCTGGTGGTAAATTTGGTTTTTATGCGTTTACACAAGATGGTGGCGGTGGTGCTGCTACAATGGTAATCACGAACTTCTCTTACGCTTCAGCTCCTGTACTTCCTGTTATCACGCAAACTTCTGGTGTTAACATCGGTTATGTTGCTGATTTCTCAGGTGGACTTGTAGATATCATTACAGAGGAATTCCCTATCGGAACTACAACTGTAACTTACTCTGGCGTAGGTCCTGATGGCCCTATTTCATGTTCATTTGATGTTGTTGTAGCAGGTATAGCTAACCCAATTGGTTCGCTTGCTTGTAATGATGATATAAATATATCTGTTGATACTAACTGTATCGCTGTGATCAATGCTGATCAAATCCTTGAAGGTGGTCCTTATGGTTGTTATGATGATTATATCGTAGCTATCGGTACTAACATGCAAGGTCCGTTTAACCTTGGTAACACAGTAACATGTGCTAACATTGGTCAAACTTTGGCAGTACAAGTTACTGATCCTAATACTGGAAACAGATGTTGGGGATGGATACATGTAGAAGACAAAATACCACCTACTATCGACTGTGATGGTTGTGTAGCTGAAGTAAATGAGCTTTTTGGTACTTTGGATTTCACTGATCCTCTTGCTGGTAACTTTACACAAAGTTGTTATGACTTTGGTCTAGGAACTCCTACTGGAGGAAACCACCCTTACGACTTAGTAAACTTCTCAGTTCCTGTGACTGGTAGTTATACTTTTGCACTTGTATCTCAAGGTCCTTTCATCGGCGGCCAAGGTTATTGTACAATTTATGGTGGAGCTGGTTTCGTACCGGGTTCTCCTTGTACTAACTTAATTGGTGGTATGGATGAGTTTATAATGACTGACTTTACTGTTAACTTAGTAGCTGGTCAAAATTATCAAATGTTGATCATTGATTACGGAGCATTGTCTGGTAATATCTTTGATTGGACAGTTACTGTAAATGGTCCTGGTGGAGTTGGCATACTTGCTGCTGTACCTTGTGAAATTGGATGTAGCGATATCGCTGCTCTATTGGCAGCAACTACTATTGAAGATCTTACAGATCTTGGTATAGAAAGTTCTGTTCCAGATGCATTTGATAACTGTGAAGGTCCTGCTTGTGGTCCACTTACTTATTCATTTACAGTAGGAGCTCTTTCTAACACTGATATGTGTGCTGAAGGAAGATTCATTCCTGTTACATGGACAGTAACTGACTTAGGTGGAAACTCTGTTTCTTGTACTGAAAATGTAGGAATTGATTTACCTACTCTTGACGAAGTAATTTTCCCTGATCAAGTAACTGTAGCTTGTGGCAGCCCGACTGACCCAGATGCATTTAACTCTCAGGCTCCTGATAATACTCCTTTCAATCCTGCTTACAACCCTAATGCTCTTGATGGTAACACTATCGATGAGGATTGGCCGGCTGTTGATGGTAATGATATCAGAAATCAAGGTACTTATTGTAACCTAGTTTCTCAATACCATGATGATGAGATTCTTCTATGTGGTCCTAACAGTGGAGCTAAGAAGATCATCAGAAGATGGACAGTTGTAGACTGGTGTACTAATGAGATCAGAGAATCTGTACAATTAATCAAAGTAGAAGATGTTATTGCACCAGCAGTTAATGCAGGTCCAGACTTTACAGTTAACGCTTCTCCTTGGTCTTGTTCAGTATACGGTTTGACTTTACCTGCAGCTACAGTATTTGAGGCTTGTTCTCCAAATGCTATTACCTGGAGAGTATTGATCGGAAACGTAGTATTATTAAACACTAATGGTGGTGTAGTTAGCAATGCTTTTGAATTAGGCGTTGGTCAACACACTCTAGTATACGAAGCAACTGATGCTTGTGGAAATGTTGGAACTGATCAAGTAATACTTACAGTTGTTGACAACACTCCTCCAAACGTAATTTGCAAAGAATTCCTACAAGTTACTACTAACCCTAACGGTTGTCTTAACTTGATCCCTGCTGATAGATTTGACAATGGTTCTTACGACAATTGCTGCTCAGATGATGAGTTAGTATTTAAAGTAAGAAGAATGTCAGAACCTAACGATTCATACTTCCGTGATACTATCGCTGTTGGTGTATTCAGTGGCAGAGTTATGTATAACAACGGTCTTCCATTATTTGGAAACGTAAATAATTCACGTGAGGTTTCTCGTGATGACTTGACTGGTACAGTTACTGGTCCTTACGGAGAGAAATTCTGTGGTAAGGTTGATGTAATCATGAGAGTTTACTGTGCTGGTTCACCGCAATACTTTGCTGATTGTATGGTTCAGGTTTTTGTTGATGACAAAACTCGTCCAGTTATATCAGCACCAGCTAACGTAATAGTTCACTGCGAAGACAATCCATCTGACAACGTTCCTCCACACCTACAATATGACCAATATTTCGGTTATGCAACATGGACTGATCCTTGTGGATCTGTAACATTTGACTCAACTGTTACTGGTACATTGAATGACTGTGGTGAGGGTGTTTTAGTTAAAACTTGGAGAGCTACAGACAAATGTGGTAACCAAGATGTTAAATCTCAAACTGTAACAGTAAGACACATTTCTGACTTTGAAGTTATATTCCCTGCGGATACAATGATCTTTGCTTGTGTTGATACTTTAGACTTTACTCCAGTACCTCATGACCCAATCTGGTGGCCAAGATTTGATCGTAATGATTGCGAGCAACTTGCTACTACTTGGTGGGATGAGCGTTTCTACGGTGAAAATGATGCATGTTTCAAAATTGTACGTCACTGGAAGGTTATCAACTGGTGTGCATTCAATGTTGATCAAGGTAATACTTATGATGATGTTATCTTGAACTCTTGGAGATTGCCTATCACTTGTAAGTGGAGACCTTCTTCTATCAACCAGTTCACAGCTAATGACTGTAACTTGTGGAGAGACATCGACGTATACAGAAGAATGAGAGATGGTGGAAATTACTCTAACTCTAATCCAAACTTATGGACTAAAGGTGACGGTGTAGTTGAATACATCCAAGTAATCAAAGTTAAGGATAATGAAGATCCTATCATACAAGTTATCAACCCTAAACCTTGCCCTCAGTTCGGTACACCGGTTGAAGAAGATACGTACTCTAACATTCCTTCTAACACACCGAATACTCCATGGGTATACAATGTAGTAGGAGTTCTTTACAACGGAGTATGTTCTGCACCTGCAGGTACATTGAAAGCTTCTGCTATTGATTGTTCAAACAAATTGAACTATCACTATGAAGTTGATGGATTTGCAAGCACAACTAACTTGAACTTGAAATCAATTGATTTCGCTGGTTTAACTCCAGTAATCACTGATATTCTTCCTATGGGTCTTCATAGAGTTTACTGGTCAGTTAATGATGCATGTGGTAACACATCATATGGTAACTACTGGGTTAGACTACGTGATTGTAAGAAACCAAGTCCGGTATGTTTCAATGGTTTAGCTACTGTTGTAATGCCTTCTGCTGGTATGATTACACTTCCTGCAACTTATTTCAATCATAACTCATTTGATAACTGTACTCCAGCTGACGGCTTGATCTACAGCTACTCTGCTGATGTTAATGAGACAAGTAGAACATGGACTTGTGATGATATCATTGCTAATGGTTCTCCTATATTTGAAATTACAATGTATGTAACTGATGGTGACGGAAATCAAGATTTCTGTAATACATTCATCAGAATAGATGATAATGATGGTGTTTGCGATACAGTTGGTACTTTAATCAGCGGTACTGTTAAGACTTTCGCTCCTTCTGAAGGTATTAAAGATGTAGTAGTTACTTTGTCTAATTCAGTAATTGATATTACTGCTGATGCAACTGGTGAGTACAATGCTCATACAACTATGACTGGTATCCAGAAATTGGAAGGTAAGCATGATAAAGATTACTTGAATGGTGTTAACGTTGGTGACATCATCAAAATCCAAAATCACTTACTTAACAAAAACTTGTTAGATCAACCTTACAAAATGATGGCTGCTGACGTAAACATCGACGGTAAAGTTTCTAACTTGGATATCCTTGCGATCAGATCATTGATCCTAGGTAAAACTGATAAGTTTGCTGCTGGTAAATCTTGGAGAACTTATGATGCACTTTATTCATTGAATATGAATAACTGGGCTCAAGCTCCTGATTTCGTTACTGTTGATATCAATTCTTCAGTTACAAATGCTGACTTGAAAGGTGTTAAATTGGGTGACGTTGACTTAAATGCTAAAGCTAACTTCGGTTCAGGTGCTATCGAGCAAAGAACTGTAGGAACACTTAGCTTCAGAGCTGACGACGTTCAAATGACTGCTGGCCAAACAATTGAAATCCCAGTGAAAGCTAAAGATTTCAAAAACATAGCTGGTTACCAATTCACATTCGCATTTGATAATGCAGCAATGGAATTCGTAGATATGAAATCTGGTGAACTTGCTATCTCTGCTGAGAACTTCTCTGCACTTAAAGCAAGCGAAGGAATCGTAACTACTATATTCGCTTCTGAAGAAGCTGCTACAATCGCTGATGACGCTGTATTGTTTACTCTTGTATTCAATGCTAAGTCTGAAGTTGCTCTAAGCAAAGTATTGACAGCTAATTCTAGCTTAACTCCAGCAATGGGTGTTAATAGCTCTGATGAGAATTTGGATATCGCACTTGAGTTTAATACAAACAATGGTGTGGTTGCTTCAGGTGATTTCGACTTGAAACAAAACAATCCGAATCCATTCTCTACAGTTACAGCTATTGAGTTTAACTTGCCACAGGCTTCTAAAGCAACATTGACAATCTATGATGTAACAGGTAAAATTGTTTACACTAGAAAAGTTGATGCAGCTAAAGGTCTTAACAAGGAACTTGTAAGCAGAACTCAGATTGGTTCAACAGGTGTTATGTTCTATCAATTGGTAGCTGGTGATTATTCAGCAACTAAGAAGATGGTTATCTTAGACTAATCTTTTAGTAGATACCTTAGACCGAGTTTAAATTTTATTTAAAATCGGTTTTTGGGACGACTCCCGCCTCTTTGAGGCGGGAGTTTTTTTTTGTCCCATTAACATATCCCTAAAAAATATATAGGTATAAAAGATATAATAATTACATTATTAAAAATATATTTGTAGTGGAATTGATGTTGGTACTTAATTATTTAGGTGTTACATCAATTCGTTCTCCCAAGAACTGTACCCTTTTCGCTATCAGTATGTCTGTAGCTAATTTTTTTTTCTAAACCAAATTATTAAGATATGATCATGAACAGTTCTACATTTATCACTATGCTCCATCGATGCAAACAGTTTTTGTTTGTTTTTGCAATTTCAGCCGGAGCGTTTACAACTTCAGAATTAAAAGCTAACATTGGTTGCGGCGTTCTAGCTCCTTCAGCTGAAGGAGTCATGGACATGAGCCAATGGGTTACCTGTCCTCCTGCATGGATTAATGTGACTTGCAGTCAATTAGATCCAGGATTGAATTATGGATCACCATGGGTCGCAAACGGTTGTGGTTGTGGCTCTATAATTTATGGACCATACATCGTCGACAATCGTGTTGGTTGTGGTGCCGGTACTATTACTAAAACATGGAACATATGGACCATGTATGGTGAATATACTTGCAGTCAGACGATCAATGTAAGTGGCGGATACTATGGTTATCCTGTTATTCATTGGCCACCCGATTACAATTTGTCAGGTTGCGGGTCTGGATATCTTCCTGATGATCTACCTGCACCATATAACAGACCTACTTGGAGTGCACCTGAGTGTTCTCAGTTGATGTATACCTACTATGATGAAGTATTCTATCCAGAGTACAATTCAGGTATTTGCAAAAAAATCTTTAGACATTGGAAGGTAATTGACTGGTGTATCTATAATGTTGACAACCCTTGGTCTCAAGGTCAGTGGAGCTGTACTCAATTGATAATGGTTAAAGATCAATATCCACCGACCATACAGTGTCCTGGAAATGTAGTAGTAGATGCTGGGCCTAACTGCTCTGGTTCTTATGTTCATATTCCTCCAGCTACTGCATACGATCCTTGTGGCAATGTTACCATTACAAACAATTCGCCATATGATGTTTATGGTGGTGCAGATGCCAGTGGATATTATCCTCCGGGAACAACTAAAGTTACATTTTGGGCTACAGATGCATGCGGTAACACATGTTCTTGCTGGATAAATGTGACTGTAACAGATAAAAAGAAACCAACTCCAGTTGTATATTATGGGTTGAGTACAAGTCTAATGTGTATGAACCCTCAACCTATGATTGAGATTCAAGCGAAATGGTTTGATGCAGGTTCTTTTGACAACTGTACCCCAAAACATAAATTAAAGTTCAGTGTCTATCCTAAGATCTTTACTTGCGCTGACAGAGGTTACAATGATGTCACCATCACTGTTACTGACGAAGCAGGTAATTCTGAAACAGTTAACTCTTATATCATTGTTGACGATAATATCGGATGCTGTGGTGTAGATACTACTAATCCTCCTGTAATAAATTGTCCGGGTGATATCACTGTTGATGCCTTGACTAATGATTGCAGTGGAGCTTTAGTCACTCTTGATCCTGCTACAGCAACAAGTGATTGCAATGGCGCAGTAACAATCAAGAATAACTCACCATATGCTACAGGCCATGGTGCTAATGCAAGTGGAGTTTATCCGATAGGAACTACAGTAGTTACTTTCACAGCTACAGATTTCTGTGGTAAGAAAAGTACATGCAAAACAACAATTAGAGTAAAAGATGGTAAGAAACCTTCACCAGTTGTGTTCTACGGATTGGCAATTACCTTAATGGAAGATACTATCAATGGAGGTGGAATTATCAACCTTGTACCGGAATGGTTCGATGCTGGTTCATTTGATAACTGCACTGACAATAATGATCTTATTTTCTCTATAAGCCCAAGCTCATTCAATTGTGATAGTTTAGGTGAACGTAATGTGAGAATCACAGTAACTGATGAATCAGGAAATACTGAATATGTCAATACTTACATCGTAATCCAGGATCCTAATGACGTTTGTGTTACAACGTTTACGGCTAATATCGCAGGTCTGATCAAGACTGAAGATGGAGATAAAGTTTCGGCTGTAGACATGATGGCAATGACGCCTGATACGATGTACGAAAAGAGAGTAGACGGTGATTATGTTTTACTAGACCTTAAAGGTGGTGAGAAATATGAAATAGTGCCACAGAAGACTGATGATATTCGTAATGGTGTTTCTACCAAAGATCTTATTATATTGAAAAATCATATAATAGGTAAAGATCTTATTCAAAGCCCTTACAAATTGATTGCAGCAGATGTTAACAGTGATAAGGTAATAAATACATTGGACTTATTAATGCTTAGAAAATTAGTTCTAGGTACATTGGATGAACTTCCTGGTGATGTAAGTTGGAAGTTTATTGATGGTAGCTATATTTTTAGTCCATTTACTCCTGCTTTAACTCAAAACTATCCTTCTAAGATTGTAATCAATAAATTGAAAGAAAATAAAGACAATATTTCTTTCATCGGAACTAAGATGGGTGACCTTAACAGTTCTGTGTCTGCTAGCGCGACTGGTGACAATAATGATATCTTATTGAGAGGAAATGGCAATATAAAATTGTTTGCACTTACTTCTGAAACTACGGAAAGTAAAGTAAGAGTTGACTTTACTCCAGATATGGCTGTAAATACTGATGGTATGCAAATGGAATTGAATTTCGATCCAACTCTTGTTAAATATACAGGAATCGATCAGGGTATTCTTACAGGATTGTCTAACAGTACTTGCATTAATACAAGTAATGTTGCGAACGGAAGTATTAAGATCAGTTGGGTATCAAATAATGCGATTTATGTTGATCCTACTCAAATTATGTTCTCTATGTTGTTTGAAAAATTGAACAATGCCGGTAACATAAAATTCAAATTGAATCCTTATGGATTGAATCCTGAATTATATGATAGAGATAATAATACTTTTGACATTGAATTGATCAATGAGAAAGTAGCTTCAGTTAATGGATTTGCTTTGTTCCAAAACAGACCGAACCCATTACAGTCTTACACTAGTATTGGATTTAACCTTCCTGAAGCATCAGATATTGAATTAAATATATATGATGTCACTGGTAATGTGGTTAAAACGATTAAAGGTACCTATGCAAAGGGCACAAATAAAGTTGATATCGAATGGACTAATACCAAAGGTGTTTACTACTATATGCTTAAAGCTGGTGATAATGTCGCTACTAAGAAAATGATTGTAATAGAATAATCTTAAATCCTTTTCTAAAGTTATATTGGAGGCTATCATTTGATAGCCTCCTTTTTTTTTGTTAAGGATGATGATTCAATTATAGTTAAACCGATATATATGAATTTGTGTTATTGCTTCTTCCAATGAGTTGCTATAAAAAACTTTGTAGATAAACTCAGTAGTCAAATAAACTCTAGTACAACGCACCTTTATATAGTAAGGAAATTAAGAAAAGTTATGGATAAGGTGTATTGAAACAAGCTATTGAATTGTCCATATCCTAAGTTTAGCATTAGACAGTACAGAAATATTTTCTTGATTAACTACTTGAAAACAAGACGAGAACTAGTACAGAATACGAATTCCCTATCGACCATTAAAAATGGTATAAACGACTTTCATCTCGGCATTATAAAACAAAATATTGGTCAAGTAAATAGTACCATTCTGAATAACATATCTTAATAAGAGATCAATCCTTTAAAATAGATACAATTCAATATTTTGGAGAAGAGTAAAAGCTTGCTATAAAGATCATGGCTATTTTAAAGGGTTGATCTACCGTGTCTTTTAATTTATCATGGATGATCCAGTCTCTTGGATCCATTTCCCATTGTGTATAGACTTCATAATCCCCCATTTTACTGCTAGTCTTCCATCCATCATATACATTCTCATACATGGTCTTAAAAGTTAGCGTATAGCTATCATCTGTGATGCGCCACTGGTTAAAATCACCGGAATACACAGTTTTAAGTGTAAGAATGCGATTGCCTGATCGAAGCTCCCAGATATTTGGATCATTTTTGTTTCGCATTTTTATTTGGCCGTTGATTTCTCCAATTCGGTAATCCCATTCGGTCCAATCTGATTGAAAGGGCCAGCGTAATTTAATTCTACCGATTGGAATTTCCTCTAAGCCATAGAGGTCCCATGAAGTATAATCATCCTCTATGCTAATGCTCATGGCCGTTATTTGACTTGATAGGCTATCTGACTGCCCTTTCAAGCTCATAAATGAACATATTAATAAAAAAGTTAAAACCGGTTTAAACAAAATATCAATTTAAAATATTCTTAAAATGGAGAGTCATCAAATGATCCATCATTGACTTCAAATGGAATATCATTTGGGTGTCCCACTATATCTTCACCACCTTTTTCAATTTTCCAGGCATTGAGATTCGTAAAATATTTACCTTGCCATTCTCTCCCTCTTAGATCAAAATGTACTTTGATTTCTTCATTTTCATTGTAAGGGTCGATCAAATTGACCCGCTCCTGTGCAAGTTGAAATTTGACATATTGTGGATAATTATCCTTTGAAATCAATATAACGAATTCTCTTGTCTGAAATGATGCAGTCTTTGATTCTATATCAAACTTTTTAACCAATTGTCCTTTTATCTCAAAACTCATGCTTTAGTTTTTATTTGTTTAATTAATATGCAATAGCGAATAAAACTCTTTGATCGGCGGGCTTGCCTGAATAAACACAAACCCCGTCTTCCATTTTATTATTTAGAGGAATACATCTTATTGTCGCCTTAGTTAATTCCTTGATCTTTTCTTCAGTTTCTGATGTTCCATCCCAGAATGCACTGATGAATCCTCCCTTGGCAAGAACTTCCTTAAATTGATCGAAATTATCAACTTCAGTGATGTTCTCATCCCTGTATTTGAGTGCTCTGTTGAAAAGATTTGATTGAATGTCTTCTAAAGTATTTTCGATTTCTTCAATAAGGGATATAACTTTTACCTGCTTTTTTTCAAAAGTATCTCGCCGTGCCATTTCAACTTCCCCATTTTGCAAATCACGAGCACCAATACCGATCCGGATCGGAACGCCTTTTAATTCATATTCTGCAAACTTAAATCCTGGTCGCAATCTATCATCCTGATCGTATTTAACTGTAATTCCAATCTTTTTAAGGTTTGCCATTAGGTCTAAAGCTACAGCGTCTATTTCCTCCGAAGGTTTAGGAATGGGAACAATGACCACATGTATAGGTGCAAGTTTTGGTGGCAAGACCAAGCCTTTGTCGTCAGAATGTGTCATGATCAAACCGCCGATTAGTCGGGTAGACACTCCCCATGATGTAGCCCATACAAACTCTTCAACATTTTTATCATTCAGGAATTTTACTTCGAATGCTTTTGCAAAGTTTTGACCTAAAAAGTGTGAAGTACCTGCCTGCAATGCTTTGCCATCCTGCATTAGTGCCTCAATAGTATATGTATCTAGCGCTCCTGCAAACCTTTCATTGGCAGACTTAACACCTTTGATTACCGGCATGGACATAAACTCTTCAGCGAATTTTGCATAAATATCCAACATGGTTTTTGTCTCTATTACTGCTTCTTCAGATGTAGCATGTGCCGTATGTCCCTCTTGCCATAGAAATTCAGTAGTTCTGAGGAACATTCTGGTGCGCATCTCCCATCGCACTACATTCGCCCATTGGTTGATCAATAAAGGTAGATCTCTATAAGATTTAACCCAATCTTTATAGGTATGCCAGATAATAGTCTCAGAAGTAGGACGGACTATGAGTTCTTCTTCCAACTTAGCACTTGGATCTACGATCACACCACCACCATTAGGGTCATTCATTAATCTATGATGAGTTACAACAGCACATTCTTTGGCAAAACCTTCCACATGTTGGGCCTCCTTTGAAAGAAAACTCTTTGGAATGAAGAGTGGAAAATAGGCGTTAACATGACCCGATTCCTTAAACATAAAGTCCAGTTGATCACGCATTTTTTCCCATATAGCGTATCCATATGGTTTAATCACCATGCAACCTTTTACAGCAGAATGTTCTGCCAAACCTGCTTTTATGACGATATCATTATACCATGCTGAATAATTTTCAGTACTACTCGTTATTTCTTTACTCATTCTGTATCTTCCTATTTTTGAAAATGGAATTTTTGATCCATGTCCATTGTTTACAATTGTAATGCCTTAAATTGCGGTTACTAATTGTATTTTAACTAATTGTAAAATAAATATTATTAATAATTTAACATAAATTCGGGGATAAAAGTAATACTTTAGCCGTTGAAAAGGGTATAATACTTTAAAGACATTAAAAAATTTATAAAATGAGAGTCTTGCGTTTTTTATTACCAGTGATGTTACTGACAGGATTAACTGCCACGTCTTCATTATATGCTCAGTTTGATGATGTATATTATGATCCCGCCAAGGATAATCTTTCTGACACATATGCCAGAGTGGAAAAATATGACAATAATTCCACCACTACTACTTCTTCAGGAGGTTATGAAGGCAATAATTATGTCAATAATTCATCAGATAATGGATATGATGATGAATCATATGACTATCAGGATGGATATGATAGTGGATATGAAGATGGTTACTATACTTCTCGTATAAATAAATTTCATAGATACAATGGAGGATTTAACAACTACTATGACAATTTTGGTTATAATAATGGTTGGATGTTCCGTCCTAGTATGACTTTTGGATATGATCCATTCTTTAATTATAATAGATACTATAATAATAGTTTCTGGGGATTTGGAAGTCCTTACGATAGTTACTATGGTGGATATGGAAATTATGGATATGGTGGCTATGGCAATAACTATGGATACGGAGGCTTTAACAACTATTATGGTTATGGTGGGTATAATAATTATTATGGTGGTGGATATTATCCTAACTACTGGTATGACTATGGAGGAAGTAATAAGTCAAACAAAGTTTATGGTGCTAGAAATGGTGGTGCTGTAGTTGGAAGTAAATCTGGCTATAGAGATAGATCTGAAATCAGAACTACAGATACAAATGGCAGCAGGGATAGACAGTCTAATACTTCTAAGACAAACATTGATGAAAGATCTACTACTACACCAAGTAGAACAAGATCAACACCACAGAGAGAGACAACTCCTTCTAGGGAAAGAGTAAATCCGACCAGAGAAACAACTCCAACAAGGGAAAGAACAACTCCAACAAGAGAAAGAGCCACGCCTCAGCGTGAAACAACTCCTACCAGAGAGAGATCAGAACCTAGTAGATCTAGATCTAATGATACCTATACAGCTCCATCAAGGTCTGAATCTTCACCGAGTGCTTCTCCTTCAAGGTCAAGTGACAGTGGTAACAGCGGAAGATCTTCTTCAGGTAGGTCAGGTAGAGGGGGTTAAAATAGCGTTTTCTATATATCTTAATAATTTATAAGGTGGTATTATGTCTAAGTATTACCACCTTATTTATTTAGGTCAATGCCCAGATACCCGGCAGAAAACTTCTTGCCCCTTTTGAATAAAACGAACCAAGAATTTAGTCATTCCCAAAAATGACTAGCTAACTTTTAAAAAATTAAAACCAAATACCATGAAAAATATCTTGTTCAAAACGGTGATCTTAGCTAGTGCTTTTTTCGCCATATCAAATATAGAGGCACAGTCAGCACTTGACGTTTTAAGACTTTCAGATCAGACCCTTATAGGAACAGGAAGAGCAGCTGGAACAAATACCAATATGAGTGGAATTGGAGCGGATTTTACAACACTTTCTTCCAATCCGGCAGGAATAGCACAATATCGCAAGTCAGAAATAATGCTATCACCAACAGTAACCCATTCCAATATAGAATCAACTTTGTTGGGAGGATCAGTAGGCGCACCTGTTGACGAAAGTAAGACGAAATTCAGATTGCCCAATTTAGGAATAGTAATTGCTAAAGAAGGACGGGACAATATTAGTTATGCGTTTGGGTTCGGAGTTAATGGTTACATGGGAAGTAATCAAAATTTCACATTCAAAGGGAAAAGTAAGGGTTCGATCTCTGAAAGATTTGCTGCACTTGCTAATGGACTTGAGCTGGATGAGTTGGATAATTTTGAAGCAGGATTGGCATATGATTCAGAATTACTTATAGAAAAAAGGCCTGATGGGTCTTATTCCTATGACTATGAAAATTATAAAACCACTGAATTGACAAAATACCAGAATGTCCAATCCTCAGGAAGATACAATGAAGTAGCTTTCTCGGGAGGTGTCAATTTGACCAATAAACTACTTTTAGGTGCTACTATTGGCGTACCGACATACAGATATAATGAAGCTAAGGTATATCAGGAACTTGATAAGGATGAGGCTGTGCCTTTTTTTGACGAAATTCAATTCAGAGAATACAAAGCAGTTTCAGGTACAGGAATCAATGCAAAATTTGGACTTTTTTTCAAGCCAATCAATAATCTAATTATAGGGGCGGCAGTTCACTCACCGACTTTTATAGCGATTACTGATGATTATAGTACAGAACTGGATTATAAATTTACCTTCAATAACGCTCCTGTTTCTAATTCGTTTGAATCTCCAGAGGCCACTATCGATTATACGATAACTACTCCAATGAAGCTATCAGGAAGTATTGGTGGAATACTTGGCAAGTTTGGATTTATAAATGCTGAAGTTGAGTATCAGGATTATTCCAAAAGTAAGATCAAAATAAAAGCTGGTGAAAATGTAATCAATGACAATCTGGTTCAAGACAATATTAATGCAGACATCAAAGCAAATTATCAGAAAACAGTAAAAGTTAATTTTGGAGCTGAGGTAGCAGCAATACCTAACTTTAGATTGAGAGCAGGGATAGGCTTCGCTAAAAGTCCATATGTGTCAGAATCTGAATTCTTGCCGAACTTCGGATTTGGTGCCGGTTATAGAAATGATTATTTTTTCTTAGATCTTGCATATCGTCAATGGCGATCTGAAAACGGGTACGAGCCATACTATATAACAGAGGCTGCCGAAACGCTGGTTTCTCAGAAATTGACTCAAAGCGCATTTGTATTGACGATAGGGTTCAAATTGTAATCTTCAGCTCGAAAAGAAATTAATGCTGATTCTTTTCACAAAATATTAAATATCAATTAGTTATAATATCACTTGAATTGTCATCTATGGTGTAGGGATGAATTTTTATCATATTATTACTTGGAAAGGCTTATTTTTGTGCGAATTTTCGAATGAAACAACAATTTAAATGGCCACATACGAATTAATAATGCCCAAAATGGGAGAGAGTATCATGGAAGCAACGATCCTCAACTGGGTCAAAAATGTCGGTGATACCATTGAGATAGATGAAACCATCATTGAAATAGCTACAGACAAAGTAGATAGCGAGATTCCTTCGCCTGTGGCAGGAACACTTTCCAAAATATTATTCAATGTAAATGATGTCGTTCCAATAGGTACCGTAATCGCTCTTATTGATACAGGTGGTCCTGGTTCAGTTGTTGAACCTACAATAACAGAAATAAAGACGGCCGAAGCTCCAATACAGGCGTCCCAACAAGCAACTGAAATTAAAGTCGAACCAATTTCTGAAAAAACAGAAAGTGACAGATTTTACAGTCCACTTGTTAAAAACATCGCTAAAGAAGAAGGTATTTCTGTCAGTGAAATGGATAAGATACCGGGCTCCGGACAAGAGGGTAGGCTTACTAAGAATGATCTCCTTGCATATTTAAAAACAAGAAGTCAACCACAGCAAGAATCAGCTCGTCCTGCTTCCATTCCTGCACAGCCGGTTCAATCTCAAATAAAATCAGCTCCAGCCACTTCAATGAGTGGTGATGTTGAAATAATAGAAATGGATAGAATGCGCAAGCTGATCGCAGACCATATGGTCATGTCCAAACATGTTTCACCCCACGTCACATCTTTCGTTGAAGTCGATATGACAAACATCGTGAGATGGAGAGAAAAAGTTAAAAAAGATTTTAATTCAAAATACGGTCAAAATATCACCTTTACCCCCATTTTTATTGATGCTGTGGTCAAGGCCATCCGTGATTACCCAATGATCAATTGTTCTGTAGATGGCACGACCATCATGCGCAAGAAAAATATCAACATAGGTATGGCTGCTGCATTGCCTTCTGGCAATCTAATCGTGCCGGTCATCAAAGATGCAGATAATATGAATTTGATCGGTCTTACAAAGACTGTCAATGACCTTGCAGGACGTGCAAAAACCAACCAATTGAAACCTGAAGAGATTCAGGGAGGAACCTTTACTATTACTAATGTAGGTTCCTTTGGAAATATAATGGGCACGCCAATTATAAATCAGCCTCAGGTAGCGATCATGGCAATTGGAGCAATTAAGAAAAAGCCTGCAGTGCTGGAAACAGCGGATGGAGATGTCATTGCTATCAGACACATGATGTTTCTTTCTCTTTCTTATGATCATAGAGTGGTGGATGGCATGCTTGGAGGTTCTTTCTTACGCAGGACAGCTGATTATCTAGAAGCTTTTGATATCAACCAATCAATCTGATTTAATGGGGAGGCTTAAATTCACTTTTGTAGTCTTGTTATTGATATGCTCTAATCTTTTGATAGGGCAGGGAACAGCCAATAAAGTCAGAGATGAAGCAGACAGGTACTTTAAGGCCCAGGAATATTCTAAAGCGATTCAATTGTATGAGAGGCTCTCTCTGATGAATAGTAACAATACAGATTTTAATAAAAATCTGGGTATTTCTTATTTTTTTTCAAACAGATTGCAAGAGGCAGAGACTTCCTTGACTAAATATTACAATGTCCATAAGGAGGATCTAGATGCTGTGTACTACCTGGCTTGTGCTGCTCATCATGAATTGAAATTCGACTTAGCAATTGATTTTTATAAATACTTTCTTTCGCGGTCAAAACCTTCCAATCCATTGTATAAATCTGTCATTGGAGATATCAAGAGATGCGGAGTCGCAAAGAAGATAAAGTACCAGGAAGAACTTGCGATCAGCGAGAATTCAGGTCCTAAGGTCAATTCTCCTGCAGATGAGATCAATCCTACATGGAGCCCTAATCACAATGGTAGAATCTATTTTACTGCCAACCAAGAAATAGACACAACGGATAGATTGGACAATTTAATGTCTAAAGTTTCAGATGATTACAATATGTTTGGATCAGAAATTCAGATAGATAATGGACTTCTAAGCTACGCCTATCCACTTAATGAAGCACTTAATACACCAGAGGTAGAACAAATCTATGGCTTTAATGAAAATGGGAAATTACTTTATTTCGGCAGAGGACAATCACTTACCAGTCTATCTTTATATACCGAAGATCTAACGATATTAGATGATGAATCACCGAGTATCAATAAGTTTGATGCGCCTTTTGGAAATGATCCGATGCTCATCGACCTTTATCCGTTTTCGGATTCGGTTCTAATATTTTCGTCTATAAGACCTGAAGGATTTGGTGGCTATGATCTTTATTATGTTGAATTCAAAGATGGAAGATGGAAAGATCCGGTCAATTTCGGTGATAAAATTAATTCTGAATTTGATGAAAGAGCTCCTTTTTTATCAAAAGATGGCAGAACCTTATATTTTTCCTCCAATAATTTCCAAAGCGTAGGAGGATACGATATATTTTCAGCTTACTATCTGGATAAAGATATGGAGTGGACTAATGTCCAGAACATGGGTTTTCCTATTAATTCTCCGGGTCATGAATTGTTTTTCAAGCTTGGTTTTGATGGCCAGAAATCACTGTTTTCCTCCGATAGAAAGTCTGGATTTGGAGGATATGATCTGTATACAGGTTTTTTCAAATCTATTAGAACGGAACAAAATACGGCTGCACTTCCTGATGTTTTCTTCAAGGTTCCTGAATTTAAGTTGAACTCTCAGGAGTACCAGGATGAAGTGCTCGCTAATAAAATTACAGCACTTAATATTGAGCCACTTTATTATACAAGCGACGATAATGTGCTTCAGCCAAAAAATAAACAGCAATTGGACTTATTGGTAGAAATAGGCAAGCGCTTTCCAACTACAATTTTTAATTTTATGATCAATTCAGAGTCAAGTGTGTCACCTGAGATCGAATTATATTTCGGTATTAAAAGATCAGAACTGATCAGTAATTATATGATCTCGAAAGGGATCTCCGGTAATAGGGTCAATCTACAAAGTGTAGGAAGTTTGTATCCTATCGCAAAAAATGTATTGGATGGCAGACCAAGTATTTCCGGCCAGAATTTAAATAGAAGAGTTGAGATCAGCATTAATAATATAGATTCATTGCCATTGAAGATTACTTATAAACAACCTTTTGTCAGTGATCTATTAAAGACATCAGATGGATCAAAATTTAAAAGAAGGATCAATGGACTTTCATATAGGGTGCAGATCGTATCTCTGAAACAGATGTATAATGGTGATATTTATTCTTTAAGCCCAGACCTTTTAATAGAATCACAGGGAGGTAGCGGCAATTACCGTTATATGACTGGACTATTTCCAACTTTTGCTGATGCGGTAGATTTTCAAACGATTTTAATTAAAAATGGATTGAAAGATGCTTTCATTGTTCCTTATATTGACAACGTAAGGCTAATTAAGTCAACAATTTCTGAGAGCATGATGAATAAATATCCCGATCTAAGAAAATATTACCTAAATTAAAGTATGGACTCGATACACAAGATGCCTGCCGGATTAAGACAACAAGACCATATGGGAAGATTCGCCTTTTTTAAAGAAAGTTTAAGAAATTTTAAAACAGTAGGTACAGTGACACGGAGTTCGAGGTATCTATGCCAGGCCGTAGTAAAAAGAGGAGATCTTTCAGCTGCCAAAGTCATAGTTGAATTAGGGGCTGGTGATGGTGTGATGACAAGACATTTGCTAAAGGCTATGCCGAAGGATGCTATTTTGTTCTCTTTCGAGATCAATGAATTATTTTGTGAACAAATGGCACAAATTAAAGACACCCGATTAAGAATCATCAATGATTCTGCTGAGATACTTCCTACGATCCTACATAAACTGGGTATACATGAAGTAGATACGGTGGTTTCGGCGCTCCCTTTCTCTGTTTTTCCTGAAGAGCTTGCCAGGTCTATAGTTCAGACAAGTCATGACGTTCTCAAATCCAATGGAAGGTTTGTTCAGATACATTATAGTCTTAAGACTAGAAAACTCTACCGCGAGGTTTTTGGTAATGTGGGTACGACTTTTGAGTTCAGGAATATTCCTCCAGCCTTTGTGCTTCTTTGTTTTAAAAAATAAAATTAAAAAGGCCTTTTGTTTAGAAGGCCTTTTTAATTAATAATCTTTATTTTTTTCGATCTCAATGACATCTATTTGTCGACTTAGACCTTCATCCAAAGATATAAGTGTTTCAGTATTTGAGATGCCCTTGATGTCAATAATCTTGCCGTGTAGGATGTTTTTTAGATGCGTATTGTTCTTACAGATCAATTGAATGATACCGCTGAATCTCCCTGTAGTAAGATTGACTACAGTCACTTCAGGAATCTTTCTCAAAGCCTCAATTATATGTTTGTAATTGGCGCCTTCAGAAAAATTAACGCCAACAAAAGCTTTGATTTCAAATCCCAATTTAGTATGATCGGCGATAAGATGCATCGCTTTTATCACACCAATTTGTTCTAGCTTTTTCATTCTCACATGGATAGTTCCACCCGAAACTTCAAGTTGACTTGCGATTTCTGCGTAAGTTGAATTTGCATCTTTCATTAAAATTGATAATATTTGTTTATCAATTCGATCTAATTCATGATCTTTGTTCATATATGAAAGTATTTAATGTTGTTGTATTTTATTAATTTGAGTTTATGTCTAATTTAACACGAATATACTGTAAAATGTTCAACAGAATGAGACAAAACTATATTTACATTAAAAAATATGCTTAAAAATTCAATTCCTCTTGGAGTTTCTTTACTTTTTGTTATACTTTTCCAATTATTTAATAACAGTACAATTGAAAGCAAGCAGAGTGGTAATAAAATCACAAATGAAGCTTTACAAACCATAGAAGTAAAGGGCTTTTTAGGTGAATTCAATCCATTTTTGAGTCAGGAACTTTTGAGAGATAAGGTGAGTATTAATTCAGATTCTTCAATGATAGGTAGTATTAGTATTATGAATGCTGATCAGTATAGAAAATGGATCGGTAAAATCAATATCACAAATGCAACGAACAAAGACACGATAATTGACTCATCTATTTTAACTTTTGGTACTCCTAATTCTACTATTTCAAAAGCTCGATATATAAAATTGAAAGCAATCCGAAATGGCGCTTATCAATCTTTTATGAAAGGAATGGAAAGGCTGGCAGGCTTTTCTGGTTATGATACCTTATATCTCGACCTTAGAAATTGTAGTTCGGGACTCGATCAGGAAGTGACTAAGATTGCCAATCAACTTGTCTATGATGCAGACGTGATGATGATGAAGGAAATGTTTTTTAATGGCACGATAAATAAAATAAATTCAAGAGGTAAGGTGTTTTTTCCTTTGAAAAAGATCATTATCCTCGTCAACGAGCAAACATCCGGAGTTTCTGAATTACTGATTCGGATGATTCAAAAGGGAAGTCAGGTCGAAATTCTGGGAAAACCTACAGTCGGTGCTCAGCTCATTATGCGCTTCTTTCCTTTATCAAATGGGAAATATCTTTTTTTTCCAATTGGATATTATTGTAATGATTGCGAAAAAGTTGATCAAAAATACGATCAGAAGAAACTCAATCCAATTTTGCCAAATATTAATTTGAGCGATATTAAAATGGACTCATTATTAAAGCAAAAGTTTGATATCAGTCTCTGATGACTTTGATGATTCCGTCTGCATCTTCAGTGATTATTCGAGAACCTGATTTTTCAACATTATTTGTTTGGTCAAACTGAACGATGTAGTCGACACCTTTCAATATTGGTTTAGAGATTTCTTTAAATAGTCCCGGGGTAAACTCACCGCTTATATTGGCAGATGTGGAAACTATGGGTTTGCCAAATTTCAATAGGAGCTCCCTACAAAAAGGATCATCCGGCACTCTTATGGCCACTGTCCCATCCTCACTTATGAGCTGAGATGCAAGGTTTTTAGCATCTTTTAATATAAAAGTTACAGGCTTTTCACTTTTATTTGCAAAATCGAGCATTGCTAATGAAGGTGGTTTGGCAAAATTTGAAATATCATTAAAGCTTGCCACCAGGATGATAAATGATTTTGAACCGGGTCGGTTCTTGAGGTCAATTATTTTATTAATGGCTACTTCACTTTGAGCATCACAGCCGATTCCCCAAACAGTATCTGTCGGATACAAAATTAATAATTCTTCCCTGAGATGCGTTATACAATGGGTAATGTCATTGTTGAAATTAGATTCATCGTTCATTTATTCATCAATATTAGGCAATAAATATACTGATTGAGTATATTTAATTGGTCTTTTATGGTTTTATATAATAACTTTGTCAACACAACAAGTTAACTTTTTATAGAAATAAAAGTTTCATTATGAAGTAATTGTATACGAGTTCAACACAGATGGTCAAAGGTTTATTTTTTTTATGTTTTCTTGTATTGTTCCAATATGAGAGTGCAGCTAAGCACATAATTGGTGGGGTGATGTCTTACGAGTTCATCAGTAATAGCGGTAACATAAACCGATATAAGCTGGTTCTCAAGATGTACAGAGATTGTAAACCAGAAGCAAATAAAGCAGATTTTGATGGTTTGTTCAATCAGGTGCCTGCACTTGCGACTGTTTTTATTAATACGAATCAAATATTTATTGACCAGCTGAATTTTGGTGTTCCGGCAGTAAAAGTAATAGGACTCGAGATCACTAACAAATGTTTGGTCCTCCCTCCTGATATATGTGTAGAGGAGGGTGTTTATACTGCTTTTGTCGACTTGCCTGTGAGCACATCAAGTTATCATATAACCTATCAGAGATGTTGCAGAAATAATAGTATATCCAATCTTGTTCGTCCTGGTGATGCAGGGGCTACATTCACAGTAGAGATAACTCCACGAGCGCAAAATGAAATGAATTCTTCTCCTCAGTTTTCAAATTTTCCTCCAACAGCTATTTGTGCTAACTTCCCACTGGTCTTTGACCATTCAGGAATTGATAAGGATGGTGATTCCTTGGTTTACTCACTTTGTGCACCTTATATAGGTGGTGGCAACGATGACAACGGCAGCAATGGATGCTTTGTGGTAGCGCCGGATCCTGACTGTCCACCTCCTTTTGATGAAGTTACCTATAGACCTCCATATTCTGCATTGAACCCTTTAGGCGGCGATCCAATACTTACCATAAACTCTATGACCGGACTATTATCCGGCACACCAACTGTGACTGGTCAGTTTGTCGTAGGTATTTGTGTGAAAGAATATCGGGCAGGTTTGTTACTTTCAGAGATCAGGCGCGATTTCCAGTTTAATGTGACTCCATGCACAAAGACAGTCAATGCGCTGGTTGAAGCGCTTGGGATAGAAGGCAGAGACATAGAAGTAAGGGTCTGCGGAGATTCCATTCTTAATATTACAAACAATAGTTCAATTGCCACAAATATTTTCGATCTGACTTGGGACTTTGATTACATGGGTCAGAAGCAATCAGGGAAAACTAAGGATTTTGTTTTAAAAACACCTGACCTTGGTTTATACACCGGGACACTGTTGCTTAATCCCGGACTGCCTTGCAGTGATACTGCCTTTATTAGAGTCAATGTGTTTCCGGATATTAAGGCTGATTTTAGTCAAACCTACGATACTTGTTTAGGTAAAGTAATAGACTTTATGAATCTTTCAGTAAGTGATGCAGGGCCGATCCAGACTAGTACCTGGAAGGCTAATGAAGTGATTTTTGCTACCACAAGTGACGCCCAATTTAATACGTTGGAGCCGGATTTCTATAATATGGAACTCATTGTTTCTGACCAAAATCAATGCATGGATAGTATTTCCAAAACAGTTCCTTTCTTTCCTATACCTAAAGATGAGTTGATCAGTCCTGAAGCGATGGAAGGTTGTGATCCTTTTACAGTTCATTTTCAGCGTCCTAATAATTATATAACAAATGACTATGATATTACATGGCAATTTGGAGATGGCAGCACAGGAAAAGGTACCGATCCTACTCATCAATATACTGAACCCGGTATTTATAATATCAGTGTAAATGTCCAAAATGTATTTGGATGTGAGACGGAAGCAGTATTTCCACAGACTATCACAGTAGTTGAATCACCTGTAGCCGGATTTACTTATTTGCCTAAAGAACTATCCAACTTGAAGCCACTACTTAATATTACTGACGCAAGTAAGGATGCATCCTTCTGGTTCTATAGTTTTGGGAACGGAAGTCAGAGTTCCGATAGAAATCCAGAATATACTTACCCGGATACAGGAATGTATGTAATAACTCAGATCGTAACACACGAAAACGGCTGCAAGGATACCATCCAGATTAATGTAGATGTGGCGCCAAAATATACGATCTTTTTGCCTAATGCTTTCATCGGTGGCAATCTTGGAGACAATGGTGTATACGGGTCTGTTGGGATACCTTTTGGTATAAAGTCTTTTGAGTTGTCCATATATGACAGATGGGGCAACAAGGTTTTTGGAACTACAGATTTTAATGGCAGGTGGGATGGCAAAAATAAAGCAGGACAAGTCTTGCCCAATGGAGTGTATGCTGTAAGAGTCAAGCTTACAGAGGCCAGAGGTGGTGAGCGGGAAATAAAAGGTACAGCGGTACTAGTACAATAACTTCATGATCCAATCAATATGCTTATAAGACAATTGATACTTATTTTTTTGATTCTGATAGCTAGCAACATGTGTATGAAAGCGGCACATATTATTGGTGGCGTGATGTCCTATGAATATATTTCTACGGAGAATAATATCAATACTTATAAAATCACTTTACGTGTATTTCGCGATTGTAACCCATTTACTACAGGAGCGGACTTTGACAAGCCGGCACCAATCTCCATTGGCAAATCAGATTTCACTTATTTTAACAAGAACGTATCCTTCGGAAACCCTGTAGTGACCACTATCTCAAATCAATTTACTAATTTTTGCCTAGCCCTGCCTCCAAATGTTTGTGTGCAGCAAGGGGTTTATACCAAATTGGTCAAATTGCCAATAGAGGATAATCTTTCGTATTTTATTATATATCAGAGATGTTGCAGGAATAACACCATTTTCAATATTCTTGCACCGGGTGATCGGGGGGCAACTTTTATGATAGAGATCACACCAGAGGCTCAAAAATTAAATAATTCATCTCCAACTTTTAAGAATTTCCCGCCTATAGCCATTTGTGGAAATTATGCGTTAAACTTTGATCATTCAGCCATAGATATAGATGGAGATAGTTTGGTTTATAGCTTAACAGCGCCTTTGGAAGGTGGTGGAAAAGATATGGACATGAGCTGCACTTCGATTTCACCTATTCCGGCATGTTTGCCACCTTATGAAAGTGTTTCTTACAGAAATCCATTTAATATAAACAATCCTATTGGTGGCAGTCCGGGGCTGTCGCTCAACAAAGAAACCGGTCTAATGTTAGGTAATCCCGATATTTTAGGGCAGTTTGTGGTAGGAGTGATGGTAAAGGAGTATAGAAATGGTGTATTATTATCCACCACGATCAGAGATTTTCAATTCAATATTACACAATGTGAAAAAACGGTAAATGCGTTGTTAGAAATTGATGATACACAAGGCAAAGATTTAGAGTTGACTGTCTGTGGTGGCAAAACTTTCGATATTGAAAATAAGAGTTCCCTGGCTTCGAGCATTCTATCCTATGATTGGGAGTTTGAACATGATGGAAAGAAATTAACATCTCAAGATAAAAACATAACCCTCCAGACACCTGAACCGGGTATTTATACCGGTCGTTTAATTCTTAATCAAGGGTTAGAATGCACTGATACTGCTAACTATGTGATCAATAGGCTTCCTGAGCTAACAGCTGATTTTGATGCTGATTTCGATCCATGTGAGCGCACAGGAATTCAATTTACAGATAAATCTACAACAGAGACTGGGCTAGATTATACCCATAGTTGGACAAGTAATGGAATGGAGTTTTCAACAAGTTCAAATCCACTACTTAATCAACTTACGGTTGGAGATAAAAAGTTTACCCTGATCGTACAGGATAGTAACAACTGCATAGATAGTGCGACCCACTTCGTGGATTACATTCAATCCCCTGATTATGACCTGGTGTTTGCTCCTTCCTTAACCGGCTGTGCAAATGCATTAATCACTATGAATCATCTGGATCCGCTAGATGCTGAATTGCAAAAAATAGATTGGGATTTTGGCGACGGAGCTAAAGGGGAAGGTCCAGTGCCACAGCATATTTATGCCTCACCGGGTGATTACGATATATCAGTAAAAATCACGCATTCACTTGGCTGTATCTACGAAAAGACATTTAGGAATGTCATCCATATAAAAGAGAGTCCAGTCGCTGCTTTTGATTTCAATCCGAAAGAATTGTCCAATCTCTCCGCTAAGATCAGCATAAATGATCTTAGTAAAGATGCTATAAAATGGTTGTATGATTTTGGGGAAGGTGAGTTTTCAATTTTAACTGAACCCATTTATGAATATAAGGATACAGGAATCTACACCATATATCAAAAAGTAACTAATCAGTTTGGCTGCATAGATACGGCGTTTGCAATAGTAGATGTCAAGCCAATATATACCATTTTCCTTCCGAATGCTTTTATCGCAGGAAGCAATAGCATAAATGGCAGTTATGGGGCAGTAGGTATTCCCTTTGGATTAAGGGAATTTGAGATGAGGATCTATGACAGATGGGGAAATGAGGTTTTTCATTCCAATGATTTCAACCAAAAATGGGATGGCAATAACTCCGATGGTCAACCCGCTGCAAACGGAGTATATGCTGTTTTGGTGCGCCTTACAGGAGCTAGAGGTGCTACAGAGACTATCCGGGGTCAGGCAGTGCTTTTAAAATGATTACTTCAATATTTGACATTAGAAGTTAAAATCAGAAATCAGAAACCAGAAATCAGAAATCAGAAGTCAGAAGTCAGAATGAGACTCCGAAGGTTGAGTCCGGCAAATGAAAACATTTAAGCAGATTGAAACGGCTCTAAAATTCAATTAACTATTGTTATCCAGAAATATGGATGATGATCTTTACAATATATTTAATTTGTATACAATTGATTAAGGATGTTATAAGCAACTCCGAAACGTGTGTATAACAAATTGCACAAAGCCGAATAAAAATCAACTACTATATTCGTATCCATCTTTTTATAAATTGTTTACTAAAATATATAACTTATTGCGGAATTAGTTATATGTACCTCCGAAACTTAAGTAATTACTTTAGATAGAATTGTAGTATTTTGCACCTCAATTAAATGAATTGATTCAAAAATGACTGTAATAGTTAAATTTAGCCCTCAGGACAATTTTTATAATGTCAATTAGTCAACATGCAGCGTTTTTTCCTCTTTATATTTTTGACCTCCTTCCTATTCATTCCAAAAGTTCAAAGTGCACACATTATCGGTGGAATGATGAGTTACGAATTCATTTCAACCAGTAATGGTATCAACAAATACAGAATTACAATCAGGGTGTTCAGAGATTGTCAATCTCAAGGTGCGGACTTCGATCAGCCTGCGGGGATTTCAATAGCCACATCTGAAGGGAGTTACATAAAAACAAATGAAAATTTTAGCAACCCAACCAAATCAAATCTAACTAATCTATTTTCCAATCCTTGTCTGGTACTTCCTCCGAATGTTTGCGTGCAGGAAGGTGTTTATACTAAGATTATTGATCTGCCGGTGATCAACCTAAGCTATTACATCATTTATCAGAGATGTTGCAGAAATAATTCGATCTTCAATATCATGAACCCGGGTGATGTAGGAGCTACTTACTACACGGAGATAACACCATTAGCTCAGCAGCTTCAGAACTCTTCTCCTACTTTCAAAACTATTCCACCGATAGCAGTTTGTGGCAATTTTTCTTTGCAATTTGATCATTCAGGCTTTGATAAAGACGGTGATAGCCTGGCTTACTATTTTGTAGCACCTATCATAGGTGGAGGACCTAATAGTTTCGGTAATAATTGTGATCTTACATCTCCAAGCCCTGATTGTCTGCCACCTTATGATAGTGTTACTTACAGACCACCATTCACGAGCAGATTCCCCATGGGTGGGGCACCAGCGATATCCATAGACAGCAAAACCGGATTGTTAACCGGATTGCCGAATGCCATCGGACAATTCGTGGTAGGTGTCAGAATAGATGAATATCGGAATGGTGTATTACTAAGTTCTTCGATCAGAGATTTTCAATTTAATGTAACTAACTGTGAGAAAGTTATCAAAGCTTCCATAGAGACGGATGATGTTTCGGGTCGTGATATTGAATTCAAGTTTTGTGGTGATGAATATGTTAAGATAGACAATAAAAGCACCTTGGCTTCAAGTATATTCAATTATTCCTGGAATGTTTCTCTGAATGGGAAGGATTCCCTTTATACTACCAAAGATCTTGATCTCAGCAAACTTGAATTTGGGAATTATACCGGAACTATGATTCTAAATAAAGGTCTTCAATGCACTGATACCGCTTTTTTTAAATTTAATAAATTTCCGGGAATAGATCCGGACTTTAGTTTTTTATACGATACATGTAAAGATAATGGTGTGAAATTTGAAAACCTTTCTATGAGTCAGGATGGTTTAGCCTTAATGAGTAATTGGCAGGATAAAGGGGTTTCTTTCAGTACTTCGCAGGATGCAGTTTATGGATTCAAAGGCCCTGGCGACTATGAAATAAAATTAACTCTAAGTGATTCCAATCAATGCATAGATAGCGTGACCAGGATCGTACCGTATTATCCGATACCTGACAAGGTATTGGAAATGGATAACATAAACGGTTGTGTTCCGGCTCTTATTAGTTTTGTCCAGCCTCATCCTGACCTGGATGATTCTTACAAAATTACATGGGACTTTGGTGATGGCAATACAGGCGAAGGATTAAATCCCGAGCATATATATTCGAAGGTCAATGCTTATGATATAAGTATCCATGTGGTTGATGCTGTAGGCTGTGTCTATGATGGTTTTTTTAGCAAGGCCGTTAGAGTTCATGATGTTCCAGAAGCAGGGTTTGGTTATTCTCCAAATGAAGTTTCTAATATCAAACCCGACATTCAAATAGAAGATGAAAGCAACAATGCAGTGCGGTGGCAATATGAATTGAGCAATGGGGATATATTACAAAGCAGAAACCCTGCATATATTTTCTCAGACACGGGTATTATATCGATTAAACAGTTGGTCACAAATCTGAATGGGTGTAAAGATTCTATCTCCTTATTTTTAGATGTGGTGCCTATAAATACTATATTTTTACCAAACGCATTTCTGCCTTCTACTCAGGGTGAGAGCAGTACTTTCCGACCTGCTGGCAACGGCTTTGGAATCAAAGACTATCAGATGTCAGTCTATGATAGATATGGAGAAGAGATTTTTACTACACATGATTGGAATATTGGGTGGAATGGCATGGACAAAAATGGCAAAGCACTTCCAAATGGTAATTATGTAGTGCGAGTTCACATCACCGGACCCCGGGAAGTATCGAAGGTTTTGCAAGGGACTGCAATGCTTTTGCGCTAAAGTTAAATTAAGTTGTATTTTTTTTCAGTGAAAAATAAATATTTCGATAACTATTACTTACCTTTGTGCCTCATTTCAAGAAAGAATAAACATAAGCGTCATGGATGCAATTAAATTTGTCAACGAACAAACATTAAGTTTAAAAAATAAAATGGATTTCGGTCCTGGCGATAACGTTGAGATCAGCTACCAGATCATTGAAGGAGCTAAAGAACGTGTTCAGATATTTAAGGGTGATGTGATCCAGATAAAAGGACACGGACTGACTAAGTCGTTCACTGTTAGAAAAATCTCTAATGGTGTAGGTGTAGAACGTATCTTCCCTTTCGCTTCTCCTAGCATCATTGGTGTTAGAGTTGTAAAAAGAGGTAAGGTTCGTCGTGCGAAATTATTTTACTTAAGAAGCTTAGTAGGTAAGGCTGCACGTATTAAAGAGAAAACTACATACTCAAAAAGCTAGTGTCATAGTTTTGAAATATATAAAGCTGCTTGGTCGTTCTGATTGAGCAGTTTTTTTTTGGGGGGGTCTGTTGGCATATTGGGGTGTTAGCGAGTTAGCGCATTTTGTGTGTTGGGCGTGTTGGGATATTAGCTTATTAGGTTTTAGCTTATAAGTGAAGTTGCGTTACATTGTTAATTCTTTGGTGTTTATTAAATAATTAGCATTAGCAAATAAGCCATCAAATCCTTTGCCGTAAAACTTAAATTAGATATCACTCCTTTATTTGATCTAGTACATAGTAAAAGCAACATTGAATAAATGTGAATGTTTTGTACATAATATTTACAAGAAAACATTAAGAAAACAGTTGAATAATTTTCTTTAAAATGTATTTTAATTTATATTTTAAATTCTTTAAGACATTCAATATTTTAACCTTCAAATTATTTGTAAGAATATAAATTGGGTTTCTCAATTTATATTCTTTTTTTATTGAAAAATCTTCTAAATTTATATTTCTAATCAGCGGTAGATTAAAATTTGCTCGATTAAATTTATTTCTTTTATGGACAATTTCAATCCATAAAGGCAAATTTGAGTTTACAATAACTGAAGTTGCATTTTTCCATTCATGATGCATTCGAGAAAAAACAGTTTGGAAATTAGATGTACTTTCAACTAGACTAATGAATGGATTAAATTTATTGTAATAATTTCTATACTCGTAGATATTACTTGAAATATCAAGTTGATATCCTCTTCTTAAGTCAATGATTGTTTCATGTTTCTTAATTGCTAAATTTTGAATAATATATACAAAATCGTGATGAATTGAATCATCATTATCTAATCTCGATGTAATAATAAAATCATCATCTTCCTCCAAGCTTTCCATGATTATTTGCTTAAAAGAATATTTTAAGGATTTTATTCCATCAATATAGATTGCTTTAAAATTTTGGAAATCATTTGTATATTTCTCAATTCGTTTTTTAAAAATATCTGGAGTGCTAACATCAAAAAAAATTAACCAGTAAAAGTTCTTTATACTTTGATTAGCAACCGATGGAAAACAATATTTTTCAAACAAATTAAATCTTTCCTCTAGCCATTTTTCGGTAAGAACAACAGACCCATCTTTTGCAGTGTTCCATTCTTCAATTTTTAAATTGAATCTTGTAGCAATAAAATGTTTAATAGACATATTCTTAAATTTTGATAGTCATAGTTTCAAAGATACTTGAACAATTGTTAAGTTTGCTTTTGAGTATATAATTTTTTTGCAATTACATAAAGTATAAATCTTTCAACATATTATTTATATTTGTGCGAGACACTTAATAATGTAAGCACATCATTTATAAAGTGTCAATATCTTGATGTCATATATAAATTAATCGCGTATGTACATTATTAATCGTAAACTATATATTAATAAATAATGTAATATGTGTGCTTCGGCATTAAAATTGCAGTCTTTCTAGCAATAGAAAAACATGTGATGTGGGTATGATACAAAAAATAAAAAATATTAACTTTAAGAAATGGCTTTACACGGCCATCTTTTCATTTGTGATCCTAAGCTTTGTCTCAGTGATCGCTTTGAGGTTTGTGCCAGCTATAGCCACCCCACTCATGTTTATCCGCTCTGGTGAGCAGCTAAGCGATAAGTCAAGGGACTTCAGATGGGAGAAGGACTGGGTGTCAATGGACAAGATATCTAAGAATGCAATAATCGCTGTCGTGTCAAGTGAGGACCAAAACTTTTGCGAACATAATGGCTTTGATTTTGACGCTATTGAGAAAGCCATGGCTCATAATAAAGTTAGTAAAAAGAAGATCGGGGCCAGTACAATTTCTCAACAAACAGCTAAGAACGTTTTTCTGTGGCAAAGTAGAACTTGGGTGCGCAAAGGTCTTGAAGCATATTTCACTTTATTAATAGAATTATTTTGGTCTAAAGACCGCATCCTGGAAATGTATCTCAACGTCGTCGAATTTGGTGACGGTATATACGGTATCGAGGCAGCTGCACAACATTATTACGGAAAGAGTGCTGCCGATTTAAATAAAAGTGAAGCAGCCATGCTTGCAGCTATCTTACCAAATCCTTTAAAGTATAACCCTACAAACCCTACAAAGTATCTTAAATCGCGTCAAAAGCGCATCATCAGAGAGATGTATGCGGTGACTTATCCTGCGATTGAAAGTGATGTTTCAGTTAATTAGTATTATAGTTAACCAGTAGAATAGTTCACCAGTATAATAGTAATAGAGTTGACCAGTCAGCATTTCAATATCTGGTAACCCAAAAATTAAATATAGGGACAATGGTTACCGTTGTACAAACAATCAAGGAAATTTAGGGACAATGCTTGCCGTTGTTCGAAATGGTTTGTATGGAATAAGTAGAATAGTAGAATAGCTAACCAGTGTGAAGTGCACCAGGATAGCATTGATAAGGAAAGTACCTAAAATGATAACTTATGTGTATTTTCAAAATGCCACAGTAGCGACAGGTCGCAACCTGTCCCTACTGTGGCATTTTGAAAATGATCTTTTTTATGCAACAAGCTAATCCGCCTAATACTAAAGTTCTAACACCCTAATTTAATTACCATAAAATTTCCTTCTTATCATTGGAAAAAATACCTTTATAGCAGAATTCAAAAAAACATTATCACATGAAGATCCATAACTTTAGTGCCGGCCCATCAATCCTACCGCAAGAAGTATTCGAAGAAGCAGCAAGAGCTGTTCTTGATTTCAATGGCAGCGGCCTTAGCCTACTCGAGATGTCGCACAGGACCAAACCTTTCGAAGACGTTATGGACGAGGCACATGCTCTTGTAAAGGAATTGTTTGGGCTTTCTGATGATTTTAGCATCGCATTTGTCACAGGTGGAGCTAGTACCCAGTTTTTCCAGATCCCTATGAATTTGTTGAATGATGGTGATAAGGCAGTTTACATAGACACTGGTGTCTGGGCGAATAAAGCCATAAAAGAGGCTAAAAACTTTGGACAAACCATCGTTGCAGCTTCTTCTAAAGAATCTAACTATAATTATATACCTAAGGATTACATAGTAGATAAAGACGCGAAATACCTGCACCTAACTAGCAATAATACGATCTACGGCACTCAGCAAAACTGGTGGCCGGATGTGGAAGTTCCAATCGTATGTGATATGTCATCAGATATATTCAGCCGTGAAATTCCGATCGATAAGTTTGGCTTGATATACGCAGGAGCACAGAAAAATATGGGTTCAGCCGGAGTAACTTTAGTAGCTGTCAGAAAGGATATGCTAGGTCACGTTAGCCGCACACTTCCTGCCATGCTTGACTACAGAACCCACATCGATAATGGCAGCATGTACAATACTCCACCGGTATTTCCAATTTATGTCTCTATGCTAGTCATGAGATGGATAAAGAAAATGGGTGGTGTTAAGGCTATGGAAACTATCAATGATGCCAAAGCTAAGATCCTTTACGATGAGATCGATAGAAATCCATTATTCAAAGGAACTACAGCAGTAGAAGATAGATCTAAGATGAATGTTTGTTTTGTGATGGAAGACAATTCTATGGATGATGCATTCATGGCTTTGACCAAACAACACGGTATTTCCGGGATCAAAGGACACCGATCAGTCGGTGGATTTAGAGCATCTATTTACAATGCCATGCCACAGTCGAGTGTGCAGGTGTTGGTAGATCTGATGAGGGAATTTGAAGTGAGTAAGGGATAAGAAACCTAAAAGGTAATTCAAATTTGGGCATTTTTCAATATATTTAAGCGGATGCATTTACTGGACACAACCATCGGAGTTTTATTCAAACTTCTAATTTCTAATTTGTGATTGAGTAATAGAAATACTTTTATGGTCCATTACTAACAAACGAAACTTGAGAAAGATATTTACGGAAGGTCATTTATGTGTAACTTGCATGGATGACCTTTTTTTAATTAAATGAGAACGAATAATTGAAATTCTCCATCATAACTCCGATTTACAATATGGCCTTGTCTCTTGACAAATCCATTCAGTCTGTATTGGCCCAAAGTTTTACTGATTGGGAATTACTGATAGTTGACAATTGCTCCACAGATCATCCGGATGAAATTGTAAAAAGGTATTCCGATGATAAAAGAATCCGTCTGCTATCTATTGATGAAAAGGATAGGAGCAAGGCAAGGAATCATGGAATAGCCAACAGTAACGGAGATTATATTACCTTTCTGGATGCGGATGATACGCTTCATGAAGATTATTTGAAGACTTATGCTGCAATCTTTGAGAATGCTCAAAATGTAATTACCTTTTCTGACCTGATTTTAATTAAAGACGATGAAAAAATAAGCTGGTCAAAATCAAAATATTCGGGATTGCACAAATTGGAATATTGCCTTAACTATGGCAATATGGCATTTGCAGCTCCTACCGAATTGTTCGATAAATTTAAATTCGAAGGGCAAACAGGAGAAGACAGGCATTTATTGGCAAGGGCTTCAGAGTTTTACGAGTTGCACTTCACTAGAAGACCTTATTACAATTACTTCGATCATGTTAAAATTGAAACCAGAGAGCAATTTTTAGAAGGAAAGGATATGAATCTACAATCGCTCAAAGACATTTATAATAATCTTGAAGAAAATTACTCATTTAATTACCCATATCAAAAAGCATTATTTGAAATGTTTATCAAATCTTTTTATGTGGCAATGTCGCTGAAATACAAAAAGGAAGCCGGTGAGATTCTAAAGGAATTGCCGCATCCTTTTTCGGTACGGAGTTTTGTTATGTATATCAAAGCCGGGCTTTATTTTATTTTAAAGTAATGTTTAAGCTTTCATATTGGCAGGGAGGTTAATTCAACCCACGTCGGGGTTGGGAGTTTATGTCTTTCACTCCCCGGTTTATACCCAGGGTTACTATAGTTGAAGCCCATCAGGCTTCTGAGAAACGGAGCACAAATTGAGGAATACCTCCATGCACAATCCCGAATGGGGTTAAACAACAATAACTTCGGGTGCAACCCGGGGAAAGATGAATAATAATCCCAACCCCGGATGGAGTTGACCTAAATTTCTCAACAAATCAAATTTCATCTATTTAAATAAAAATAATTTACCCACCCTGATAATTAAATTCAATGCAAAATCTGGGTATTTCAATAACCCCTTTTTAATTGTATACATAGAGTAAACCTGATGTGCATAAGTGGCTAATATATCTATCGAACTAGGTGAAATCTCATATTTGTTCTTAATAGCTTTTAATCTAGACATGTGAGAATGTCCATACCTGATCACATTGTAACAATAAGACCTGTTTATATTGGAAATAATTTCTTTTTTATAATTGCTGTTTAATTTATTTTTCTGAATTAATACCTCCATTAATTTATTGTAATAGTTAATTCTATTAATCATTATTTCAAGAGATCTGTCTGCATTATTTGTATTCGAAATTGATTCTTCTGATACATAAATCTTCGTTTTAGAAATAGGGTCCAGAAGTATTCCCATATCCATTTTAAAGAATTCAAGCATCATAAAATATTCCTGACTAGAAGTGATCTCTTGATCGAAAAGATTGAGCGATAAAAGCGCCTCTCTTTTCCAAAGATTGGAAGAAGTAATCCCTGCCTCAGAGTTTATTAGCCCTTGGATGATATCTGCATTGATTATTAATTCTTTGTGAATCTGGTCCTTTTGTTCATTTCTAATATATTTTGTTGCAGAGCTGCAAATGAGATCAGCATTATTTTGAATTCCTAAAAGTGCTACCTGGTGACTTAATTTATCGGGTCGCAATTCATCATCCGCATCCAGAAGTTGTATCCAGTCGCCTTTTGCTATTTTAATTCCTGCATTTCTTGCTGCATTGGCACAAGGTTTTGTCTCGTAAATGAATCTTATTAGGCTTGGATGATTTAATATGTATTGATCAATAAGGAGCTGCGAATCATCTGTGGAATTATTATTTACTATTATTATTTCGGATGGAAGATAACTTTGTTTTATACAACTATCAACACATCTTGTGATCGTATTGTCATTATTATAAACTGGAATGATTACTGAAACGGTAATATTATATGAATCCATCACTCATATTTTGAAGTGAGATCATTTCTTTAAATAATTGCGAATTTTGGATTAAATAATCATAATTACCTGATATTAATATTTTGCCAGCATCCATAAGTAATATATTTTCAACACTCTGTATAGTTGACAATCTATGAGCAATAATGATCATAGTTGAATTTCCTGTTAGTAAATTAATGTTCGTTTTGACTAGATGCTCTGTAGTCGAATCCAAAGAGGAAGTTGCCTCATCCATTATTATTATTTCAGTATTCTTGAATAGTTCTCTAGCAATAGAAATACGTTGTTTTTGACCTCCTGATAAAATAATTCCATTATCGCCTAGTATCGTATCTTCTTTTTCAGGATATTGTTCTAATAATTCGTCTAATTCTGATAATCGGATTGTTCTATGAAAATTTCTAATATTTAATTCAGATTTCTCTCCCCATAAAGTAATATTATTATAAATACTATCATTGAAGATTACAGCGTCTTGCGATACATAACCTATTGAATTTCTGTACTCAAGAATATTATAATTTTTAAGTTCATTTCCGTCTATCAACAAACTGCCTTTATTGGGAGGAATTAATCCACATATTAATGATGCTAAAGTAGATTTTCCTGCACCACTTTTACCAATTATGGCTGTTGTGCTGTTCTTGGGTAAAGTTAAATTTATCTGATTTAGGATTATGTTTCCGTTTATTTTTACTTCAACATTTACCAATTTTATATCCTTCTTTAAGCCCTCATAAACATTATTACCTATTGGTTCAGTTGCCTTTTTTAAAAGTGTTTTTGTCCGAGTAATGTTGTGCATACTTCCTGCGAATTGCTGAAAATTCTGCCAATTGGATTGGGCCATTAAGATATAATTAAGCGTTCTATAAAATAGAAAAAGGGAAAAAATTATTATAGTATTTATATCTCCACTTATTTGATAATAAATAACAATTACCAATCCTACTATTAGTATAGTAAGAGGTTCCCTTGCGCTAATAGTAAGGGCTGTTATCTTTGCAAATTTCAAACTTATTCTCTCTTGTGAGTTTATTTCTTCAATAATTTTTCTTTGATATTCTGCAATACCATTGGTAGTTTTTAAATACTTATAATTATTTAATAATTGAAGCATATAGCTATTGTATAAATTTCCTTTTTTTGAAACTTGAGCAGATAGTTTCTTGAAGTAAATAACAATAAAGTTATAGAAATATAATATTATAGCTGCATTTAGTAAAACTATAAAAGAAAAGAATAAATTTGAATAAACAGCTATTATGATATAGCAAAATGACATTATTGAGAATTGAATTGTATTGAGATAATTAGTCATTGCGGTATTAAGCCTACTAATTTCTGTGGTGCTAATATTTTGAATAGTGCCAAGATCAGTAGAAATAAAATTTTCAAATCGCAAATTACTTACATCTTGAACTATTTGTCTTCTAGTTTCGCTAAGAATCGTTGAATTTATACTAGCTTGAAGGTACAGCTGTGCATAGGAAATTAGTCCTTTTATTAGGAACATTAATAAAACAAGAATTAATAAGGTAGAATTATTTAAGTTACTAAAACCAAAATAGAAAAAAAGCATATTAATCTTTTGTAAAATTGAATTTCCAGTTGATTCTGCAGGAATAAAAATATTTTGAAGTAACGCTAATATAAATCCTATGCCTATACTGTCCAAGAATGTCATCAATACTGACGCAGAAAAGGCATAGTAAAGTTTATTCCCGACTACTTCATGAAAATACTTTATGTATCCACTTTTTTTGTAACTGAATATGTTCTTCAAGAAATTATTATATTCTCCTTTCTCAGAGTTTTTCTTCAAAATAATCTGCTATTTTTCTGATCAAATGCACTCTGTCTTTACCTAATACATTGTGTTTATGTCCAGGATAGACAAAATAATCAATTTGCTTTCCCTTACTAACGCAGCTTTGTATATAGTTTAAACTTTGTTGCCAAACTACCACGTCATCCGAAGTACCATGTATCAATAACATTGGGCCGGACAAATTGTCGATATAATTGAAAGTGCTTGCTTTTTTATAGCCTTCGGGATTTTGTTGTGGAGTATCCATGTATCTTTCTGTATACATTATCTCGTACATAGACCAATCAGTGACTGGACCTCCTGCGACTGCTGCCTTGAATTTGCCGGGATATCTGGTCATTAGACTGATGGTCATAAAGCCACCATAGCTCCAGCCGTGGACTCCAATTCTTTTACCATCTACGTATGATTTTGACATTAAAAAATCATATCCTTTCATTTGGTCATCCATCTCGAGGTCTCCAAGGTTCCGATGAGTTACATTTTCAAATTTAATGCCTCTATTAGACGAACCTCTGTTGTCGAGTGTATACACGATAAATCCTTCATTGGCTAAGGTATACATCCACAATTGTGCTTGTGCAAGTCTGGTATTGCGGATCATCTGCGCATGAGGTCCACCATAGACGTAAATAATAGCAGGGTATTTTTTGTTAGGATCAAAATCAACAGGAAAGATGGTCCTGGAAAATAATTTTGTTCCATCATTTGCGTAAAGTGTGTCCAGTTTTGTGGCACCTATATTGTAATTATCTAAAGGTTCTGATGCGGTAAATAATTTCGTAGTTTTTTTAGACTTGGTGTCCATTACGGAATAAGTCTGATTTAGGCCGAAAGAAGAGGTGGATTCAAATATATATTTACCATCGAATGATTGTTTGGTATTATGCAGTCCTGGTCCTTGAGACAGTTGAATTGTTTTTCCTGTTGCAAGCTCGGTTTGAAAGCTTTGTAGATCGATTGAATTTGGCAAAATGCCCTGGAAGTAAACAAACTTGTTCTTAGCATCAAAACCATTTAAATTCATTACTTCTATGTCTTTGGTAAGCTGACGTAAAAGTTCGCCTTCATGTATATACAGGTAAAGACTATTCCAGCCGTCTCTTTTGCTTTGTGCGATCAGTTGAGTGTTGCTCCCCGGGACGAAGGTATATGGAGTAAGTGGTTCAGAATATTGTCTGCTGGTTTCGTCATATAGCGTTCTGATTTTATTGCCTCGTTCAGGATTATAGGCATTGAAAGTTGTGTGGTCCTGATCTCGATTGATTTCAGCGATGTATATTTCTTTTTCATCTGGTGACCAACTAATATTCGTTAAGTAATGTTCCGGGTCTCCACCTGTTTCCAGGTATGTAATTTTAGAAGTGATTAAATCATATATACCAATAGTAACATGATGACTTTTAGTACCTGCCATTGGATAGTAGATGTTATCTATCGTCGCTGGAGTATTGGTCAGATTAAAAATAGGATACTTGGTTACCATAGATTGATCCATGCGATAGAAGGCTATCTTGTTACCTTTAGGACTCCAGAATATACCTTTTTCTATTCCAAATTCTTGACGGTGGACTGATTCTCCGTAGACAATGGAATCATTACCCTGGATGACTTTTGTTTGATTTCCTTCTTTGTTTTGGATCCACAGAGCTTTGTCTTGGGTATAGGCATATTGGCCAGATATTTCGTTTGCTTCGATGTTTTCGCCTTTTGCCGGAGTATTCATACCAATTTTTAATGTCCCAGACTTCATATCCATGAGGATATTTTTACTACCTGAGTTAAAAGATATTTTACCATCAGCCGTAAGATTGAACGCTGTGACAGTCTTTAGTTCTTCTGCTGAAAGTGCTTTCAGCTTAGGATTCACACTAGAGATGAAAGGAATGGAGTCTGTTCTATTCTTAGCTGGGTCATACTTATATATAAATGCCCCTTTCTTACTGTAGTACAAGATGTTTTCATTCTTAGCCCATTGAATATTGGACCAGGAGGATGGAGCTAGATCGCGTCCTCCGAGAATAGCTTTGTCGAGAGTGAGGATCTGCTTTTGAGAAAATAAACTAATTGATACATAGGTGAGAACAAATAAAAATATATATTTACGCATATAGATTCTGTTTCAAGCAAAAATACATTAAATAAGCACAAATTGCATAAAATTGATAGAAAGAAGCATTAAGGTGGCTGATAATAATAAAAAGAATCTTCAAGTAATTTGCATTTATGGACCATTCGACCGATTCAACTATGGCGATCTTTTATTTGTGAAAGCTATAAAGTATTCTTTTGAACAATTTTATCCAAGCAAATACAATTTTGAATTTTATGGCATGATATCCTTTGATTTGAGTCATAGAGGTGGACAGAAGGGGAGTGGATTCAAGGCTATGAGGAAAAATATAAATAATACGAATCAAGGGGTTGTTATCGTAGCAGGTGGAGAGAGTATTGGCGCTAGTTGGCATGGGTTATTTATTTTTTTAAATAAATATTTTGCTCAAATTTGCCGGATTAAATTGGTTAATAGAGTACTATTAAAATTTAAAATTATTAATGTATTATTTAGCAGGAATTCTAAATATGCTTTTTTAATCAATCGAAAAGATTTTAAGACTCCAATTAAAATACTTTATAATTCTGTAGGTGCTATTTCATTCAATTGTTTTGATAAATTTACATTAAATAATATGCCGGATTATTTTGCTGTCAGAGATAATTTATCTTTTAAAAATATATCAAATTTTGATTCAAATGTTAAATTAATTCCTGACAGTGCAATTGTAATATCTCATTTCGAAAATGATGATTATTTTAAACTTTCATCCAATATTGGAAGTGCAGTGTTGAATATAAGCTCAGGTAAATATATTTTATTTCAGATTTCAGATTGGCACTCACAAGGAAATCTTTTGATTATTTATCAGCAATTAATTGAATTGCAAAATAAGTTGGAATGTAAGATTGTTTTGTGTCCGTTCTCAAATTTGCCAATGCATAGCAATAATCGACCTTTAAATGAAATCTATCAATATTCTAAAGGAGATTTCATATATATTGATATTCCTTCTGTAGATGAAATTACCTTATTGATAAAAAACGCTATGTATTTTATCGGTTCTAGTCTGCATGGAGTGATAGTTTCAATGAGTTATAGCACTCCATATATTGGAATCGGAATTAATCATGGCAAATTACAATCATATTTAAATACTTGGTCAATTAGTGAGTTGTCGGGCGTTTGGGAGCCCTCAAGTTTTAAGGAACATGTTAGAAATCTACATCTAGAAAGTATTAAAGCAAAATTGAAACTTAATTTTGCGGAACAATTATCATTATACTTTAAATCAATAAAAACTATGCATGACGTTATTAAAAAATGATCAAACTAGTTATGATAAAACTAAAGTTGTCGTCATAATAGCTACTTATAACGGTAGCAAGTATATAGTGAACTGCATACAAAGTATCCTTGAAGGCTATATAATTCCTCAAATTATTATGATAGACAATAATTCCTCTGATGCAACAATAGAATTAGTTAGAAAAACATTTCAAGAGATAAAAATTATTAAACTTTCACAAAATCAAGGATTTGGATTTGCTAACAATATTGGCATTAAATATGCACTTGAAGAATTAAAAGCTGATTATTTTTTCTTATTAAATCAAGATACTGTTGTTGAAAGAAATACAATTCAAAATTTATTGAAAGTTGCCAAGAAGAATCCTGAATATGGGATTATTTCTCCCATGCATTTTAATAATCAAAATTCCTTAGATGCTAACTTTGAAAATTATATTAAACCTTATTTTAAAAGTGTATCAAATTCCTCGGATGAAAGAGTTCGGAAAATTACTTTGATTAATGCTGCAGCATGGTTGGTGACTCGGAGTTGTATAGAAGAGGTAGGAGGATTCGATACATCAATGTTCTTTCATTATGGTGAGGATACTAATTATTGCCAAAGGGTAAGCTATCATGGATACGGAATTGGATTTGTAACGAACTCAAATATTATTCATTTTCGAAGCAATAAGTTGGAAAATATTGATTCTATAAGAGCGTTAGATATGATTCTGTTGCGGAAGAGAACGGAAATAACAGATATTGCACAACCCGATACGGTTGCTAATAGTCTATTGAAAAAGTACTTAATATCTATTTTTAGTATATTTATTAAAAGTGTTTTTACTTTAGATTTCGGTAAAACAAAATATTTGTTTAATGAATATAAAAAAGGAAATATTTTTATAAAACAAAAGATGATTTATAGCAGAAACGTAAATAAGTGTAAAGGATTAAATTGGTTGAAATAATCTACCTGATAATCACCAATTTTCCCCACTGACCATCAAAGAATTCTTCTATATTTCTGCCGTCTTCTAACTTTTCATAATTTTTCTTTTCTTGATCCTTCATTATCATTCTGTATAAGTAAACACCATTCGCTAGTTTATCACCATATTCATCGGTGCCATTCCACACATAATCTGTCATATGTTTGCCGATCTTAAGCGGACCTAATTCATTCTGACTGATCTCCTTAACGATCTTGCCACTTACAGACATTATTTGCAATTTGTAATAAGTCGGTAGTTCAAATCCTGTCAATGTAAATACAAATCTGGTCGCATTCGAGAAGGGATTAGGATAGTTAAATACATTGGAAACTGATTTTTTATTGATAATTCTGAATCGTTTCTCAAAGTCGTATTTACCCGATTGGTTGCCTGCTACATCTTTCGCAGTGATCCTGATAGAATATTCTCCATCTCCATTGAAGCTTGAAGGATAGACAGCAAAGTCAGGTTTATACTCTATTATTGCTTCATTCTTCTTGCCAATCTTTGCAATATCTGCAGGGAAAAATTTAATTTCAGCACTTGTCAAGGGAATTAATGTATCTTGACCAAATGCATTGACTAAATTTAAATTGAATAATGCAGGATCGTCAAGTGGAAATAATTTGTTTTCATCTCTGATTGTGATTTTAATCAATGGTTTGGAAGAAATGATATCTCCATTGAATATGCGTGCCCCGTCGAAAGTAGCATCTACCAAAGGATTTTGATTATCTCCTTGCACGAATAATTTTCTCGAATAGATATTGTTGCCATGAAAAGCTTCAGGCTGATCTTCCGTTGGATTCATCTCGCAGATAAAATCATAATTTCCTGTTAGTTTTTTAGTTTCAAACTTAAAAGGATATTCCGACGAGCTACCTTTTGGTAGTTTTTCAAATCTGATGAATTCCTCATTAGTACCTTGACTATTTCCTCTAAGTGTAAATTTGACGAGCATACTGTCCATTGGCAGTTTGCCAATATTCTTAGAACGGATCTTGAATATTCCCTGGCTTCCTTGATTTATAGTATCCGTTTGAAAGGAAACTGAATTATTTAAAAGAGTAGCCTCTGGCAATTCTTTGGAAATGAATCTTACGTATTCAAATTGATCCATTTTTCCTCTATAAAGGAAAGGATCTCTTATACTTAGATCCATACTAATAGAAGGGAATCTATTAGCATCTACTTCTTTTAAATCAATTAAAATTGGATCTTGATTTAAAGTAACAATGGAAGATATTACATAGTTGGAATCGGCATTAAACTTATGAATAGCAGTCAATTTAAGGTTGATTGTATCTTTACGTCCAACAGAATCTTTAGGAATCATTTCAAAAGAATCCCACAATCCCGATGTCCCGAAGACTTTAAAAAGTTTACCACCATCAGCATGACATAGCGTGTTTACAATTATATCTATTGGGAGCGTGTCAAGCGCAAGTTCCTCTTGTATTTTCCCTTTTGATTTATCAAAAGCTATAGTATAAGGAGCGGGACCTGTGGTTAATAAATTTCGTATCTTAGTACCTCCATATTTTTCGATAACATTAAATATATTTTTTCCATTATTTGATATGGAATCTGCTGCCCATTTAGACAATGATAGGTCATCGTTTGGCTTATTTAAATAGGTAAAAAATACAATAATATCTTCGGGACCCGCTACGTTTTCAATAAAATTTACTATGGATTTTCTACCTTCCTCTGTTGATGATTCAAAAACTAAATAATTACGATTATTAATATTGCTAGCTGCAGGAAGTGCGCCGTATGGATTAGTATTTATTGGATAAGCTACAAACATAGAATCTTTTTTATACCAAAGTGTCCCCAAGAGTCCCTCTGTAGATTGCCCATATGATAGATATGGCCTTCCTGCACCTATATTTACTCCTTCTCTATTTGTACCTAATAAAAGTGGTTCAACCATTATCTTTGGATATCCATTTTTATAAGTAAAATTCATTGTCCTCTTCCCAAATTGTGGGTTATTTCCCCCACCCACAATGCTCAGATTCTGTGGTGAATCCTCCCTGTACTGCCCATTGTGCGATTGAGAAAAACCAGTTTTGCCCTTTAAATAAGTAAAGCTAGAGGTAGCAATATTGAATGGTTCTGAAGGTGATAATGAGTCTTTTGTTACCTTCCAATAATATACTTTTTCTTCCAGAAGTGTTGAGTTAGGAGACCATTCAAGATGTCCTGCAATAGATGAAATAACCTTAGTTTCTAAAATAGGAGAATTGAAAAGGTCTGTTGTATCAAGATAAAATGTATAATTTTTTGGCAATAAATTCAGCGACTGAGAATAAGCTGAAATAGTAACCTTATTAGTGTCTACTATTGAATATCTATAAGGATATACTGCCTCAATTGCTGACGTTTTGATGAAAAACTTAAATCCCTTTGTCCCTAATGAGTTTTTATATTCATTATTTAATTCTGCCTGAGGAGCCACAGATTCAGCTATTTTATTATCCGGATCTAACGTGATATATATCGTACTTTCTCCTGATGAATTTGTTTTATCTAATTCGAAATCAAATTTATAACGGCCTGTAGATCTTGGATTTAAAATGAATTGTTTTGTTGATTTTATTATTTTTTTTGCTGGGTTTTCATACGTCGCAGTATAAAATAAAGTGTCTGAATAGTTTGTTCCTAAATTTATAATATCGAATGAAACTTCGAATTTGTTTTCTATCGTTGTAATGACTTCAGGATTAGTTTTGACAGAATTAGGAGCTATCGTGAAATCAGGACCAAGGAACGGGGCTATAGATAAAGCAGGATCTCCGACATACAATTGTTGTATGCTTTCACCTGATTGATTTAACCCGGGTGTGTTGAATGTGTTTTGGAATACTTCGCCAAGGGTCTTTCCATATAAAGTACCGCCCAGCAAAGTATAAAATCTTCTAGCTAAAGCACTTAGTGTATTCAAATCGCTATCAGAAATACTACCAATGACTGCTCTGAATCCTGTATTCCGATAGCTGTCCTCATACAGAAATTTTGCAGGGATGGAGCTGCCATCACGCTGACAATTTCCGGTCTTACAGCCTTTAATTATGAGAATAGGCAATCTTGGACTATTGCTATATTTGGAAGGTATATCGATAGGATATTCTAAAGATGCAAGAGCGCCATGTCCAAAGTAATCTACGATGGAGACACCTTGGTTGACCAATTTGAAATAATCTTCGGATGCCTTTCCAATTGTTTCATTAGATCCTTTAACAAAAGTAGTGACAAACCCTGACAACTTACTTGTTTCTATGATATCCTGTGCTTCTTTCTGTCCATCAGCTATCCCTGCCTGATCAGGCCCGCCGACGTTGCCTCCATTCAATTGTACTATCTGCTTTGTCCACTGTTTGGATTCATTATCACCTGGTGCATTATATGCAGCATCACTTATTTTTATTTTATTCAAATATACAATGACTTCATCCTGTGTGACAGCCGGCAGCCTTCCAATCGCTTGGTTAAGGTCCAACTTGTCAAAGGATTTAGATACTAATAAATTATCTGAGCCATAATCACCAAAACTAGGAACTCCATAGCCTTTACTTATAGCTGTTTTTAGGTCTGAATCAGATCTGATGTCCTTATAATCTCGTCCGCGACCGAGGATGAACATAAACTTTGCATCTCCGGAAAGCCCTAAATAATTGGCAAAGTTTTTTACACTCATAGGATTGTAATCCAAGCCGTAACAAAAACTATTATAGACGTCACTTACATTTACTAATGCTACATTGTAACCTCCACCCTCCGGGGATCTGCGATAATTAGCATATTGGTCTGCAGCTGAACTTCCCGCAGGGCCATTCATCAACAATGTGTGTGAAAGAATAACATACTGGGGGTTGAAATTTTTGAAAGACTTTAATACAACTGAAGAGATACTATTGACAGCTTTGTAATTATTATTGGTAAAAAGGATCAATGGCAAGGAAGAATTTGAGGCCGGGAGTTTAAACTTAATTTTACTTCCTTCTACTACTCCGGTCAAATTGAAACTACCTATAGAATCAGTTAAGTAAGGTGCAGTAGGATTTATGCCTGAATACTCAAATTCAAGATATCTATCCTGATCGTTTGCCTCCAAATGAAACTTGAGTGGCTGATCATTTTCTACAATTAAAGCAGCTGGATATTGTATGGATAAATAACCAACTCTGATTTGATCTAAAGGGTGACCATTGGTTAAGGTATATCTGTTATCCAAAGGTTTTATTACACGGAATGTATCCAAGTAAGAAAAATTAACATACAGCACATTTTCGTATTGAGCATATGCATTGTACATTAATTTATCCTGCATATAAAACTTAAGGTCATGGCCTATATTTAAGGTTACATTGCCGGGTGAAGTAACACCGCGAAGGCTGAATACAGGTAATCTTGAAGTATTTATCAATCCCGGGCAGTCTAAACTGTAGGTTTGGTTATAAGCGCCTGCTACCATACCTTTTCCTGATGAAAAAGGAGTATTTACATAAGAATGGGTACCGGCATATTCCGTTTTAGTATTGCAAAGCTCTTTCAGATTTAATTCAGAGATTCGATCTATTGACGTTTCGGCTGCAGGTAAATTATTTAGAATATTTGGGAGATTCTTAGTTCTTGAATTAGAATTTGAATTATTGATCGTCAGAAAATAAACTGCAGTATCTGAATACATACTTGCTTTTGGATTGACTATATCATTTGTTCCATTTGGAAATGAATATTTGTCGATTTCACTTTTATTGTAATAACCATTGAAGATTAAAAAATCTGAAGCAGACCATGTTCCATTGCTACTTACAGTGACTGGAACTTCTGCTCCATTTTTAAATAATTGTAAATCTGATCCTATGATGTCGCCGGTGAAACCTGCATTTTTTAAAGTGGGTTGATCTATTTTATAAGCGCCATCTTCAGTGATTTTGATCTTATAATATAGCTGTCCATCTACGATCCATTCGTTGCCGTATCTGGTCTGACCATTGTCGGTCATTTGTGCAAAAGAAAAATGAACAGTAAAAAGTAAAAATATAACCTGGTATAGCTTTTTGATCATGCCATAGTTTTAATAAAAATGTAATATATTTGAAACTCATTATTACCCGCAAAGGTAATTATTTGCCCTTTAATTTGCGTTGTTAAACAATATTATTAATTGACAAGGACCTTATGATTGAATTCATCTTCTGGGTAACAATCTTAAGCTTTCTGTTTCAAATAATATATTGGATATTTCTGACCTATTATCTCACCTCAAATAAACGATATTCAGACGCCAATATTGCTATTAGTAACAAGGTTTCTATTATCATATGCGCAAGTAATGAGGCAGTCAACCTTACTGATAATCTCCCATTTTTCCTATCTCAAAAAAACATAGTCTTTGAACTGATCGTTGTCAATGATCACAGTGATGATGAAACACTTAATATTTTAAAGAAGTTTAGTGCCGATCATTCAGAATTAATAATTGTTGATCTAGCCAATGAAAAACAACCTGGGAAAAAGAATGCCTTAAGGAAAGGCATTGAGCATGCGCGGTTCGAAAATATTTTGCTAAGTGATGCAGACTGCAGACCATCAAGTCCTTTTTGGGCCGCTAAGATGCTTGCAGGAATAGATCCTGATCATCAACTAGTGGCAGGATATGCACCTTTTACTTCCGGAAAAACATTTGTGGCTCGTTTTTCTACTTTTGAGAATATAATAACAGCGCTGCAATACATTGGCTTTGGAATCGCTGGCATGCCATATATGGGAGTAGGGCGAAATATGGGTTACAGCGCTTCCTTAATTAAAAAACTTAATTATTTTGATGATCATAAGGATTTGATGGCAGGTGATGATGATCTTACTGTGCAGGCTGCATTAGCTGAAACTAAGATCAAATTCATACTCGATAAAGATACTTTTGTCATGTCGCAAAGTGCGAAAACCTGGGCTCAGTATTTCAAACAAAAGGCAAGACATTATAGTGTAAGTAAGCGCTATGCTACTGTATTTATATTTCTCTTAGGTTTATTCGGATTGACATGGGCAATGTTTTATTCGGGCTTGCTTGTAATTGCATTTTGCATGAATATATGGTGGGTAATTATTCTTTTATTTATTAGATACATTCTTATAATTATTTGCTTTAAATACATCCAAAAAGTATTACATCAGCACTTGAGAATCACTGATATTTTGTTATTTGATGCAGCTTTTCCTTTTGTTATGGGAATTCTCTCTATTTTTGGCCTTTTGAAAACAAAACAACATTGGAAATAATATTGAAATATTTTCCTTCCTTGACGGAGGAACAAAAAAAGAAATTTACTGCACTTTTTGAGCTTTATAAAGATTGGAATGAAAAAATTAATCTTGTGTCCCGTAAAGATATTGATGCTCTTTACTTACATCATGTGTTGCACAGCCTGGCAATAGCAAAGTTCTTGCGATTTCAGCCAGGAGCAAAAGTCCTTGATCTTGGCACTGGAGGTGGATTTCCGGGAATTCCATTGGCAATCTTTTTTCCGGAGACCGAGTTTATTCTTGTTGATAGTATCGGAAAAAAAATCAAAGTAGTGGAAGATATTGCCGAACAACTTGGATTGACCAATGTTAAAGCTATCGTGGGAAGGGTGGAATCTCTAAAAATCACGGTAGATTTTGTTGTCACCAGAGCTGTTGCGAGTTTAAGGGATCTCACATTCTGGTCTTTAAAGCATCTTTCTGCTAAGTCCATTCATGCTATTCCAAATGGATTAATAGCTCTTAAAGGACCGGCATTTAAAGAAGAAAGAAAAGAATTGGGCAAGAAAGATTATGTTGAAAGCTATGCTATAAGTAAATGGTTTTCAGATAGTTACTTTGAAGAAAAGTACCTGGTTTATGTTCAGGGTAGGTAAATCAATGAATAATGAGTAATGAATAATGAACAATGAATAATGAACAATGAATAATGAGAGTTGGCAGTTTCTCGGGGAATATTAGTTCATTCTAAATTGAACAATCGGATTCAAAATCAATTTTTCGATTACTGATTACTGATTACTGATTACTGATTACTGATTACTGATTACTGATTACTGATCACTGACCACATCTATCCGATTAATAATTGCATTCATCTAAAATAATAACTAACATGAGAAGGTTATGCCTAAAATCGTGTTATGGTTCAAAATTTACTAAATATGAGATTAATACTTTTTACACTTATTACGTTTTTTAGTTTAAATGTTTTTGGGCAAATGCCCTTCGGAGGGGCTATTAAGGGCAAAGGAAAGATATCCGGAGGTGTTGTTGATAGTATTTCGAAGCAGTCATTAGAATATGTGACTATTGCACTATTCAAAAAAGGTAAGGAAAGCCCTGTAGATGGCAGTCTTACTGACTCCAAAGGGATGTTTTCTCTTATCGAAGTGAAAAATGGAACCTATGATCTCAAGATCAGCTACCTTGGATATACCACCATAACTATTCCTAATATTGTTATTTCTGACTCTCTTCCTGAGAGAATGCTGGGTAAGATCATAGTAAGTCCTGAGCAAAAGATGCTAGATGAGGTAGTCATAGTGGGACAACAAAGCCTTATTGAAAACAAAATAGATAGATTAGTCTATAATGCCACCAAAGATGTTTCGAATAAAGGAGGGACAGCAGCAGACGTTCTTAGAAAGGTTCCAACATTAAGTGTTGATTTAGACGGCAATGTGTCAATGCGTGGTAGTCAGAATATCAAAGTGCTTATCAACGGTAAGCCGTCCGGAGTTATGTCCTCAAGTGTATCCGAAGCAATGAAAATGATACCTTCGGACGAAATAGAGAAAGTAGAAGTACTCACCAGTCCCGGTGCCAAATATGATGCGGAGGGTAGTGCAGGTATCATCAATATTATCACCAAAAGAAAAACAGTCAAAGGCTTTAGTGGTAATATAAATTTATCTGGTGGCACCAGAAGTACTTTTGCAGGCGCCAATGTAAACCTCAAGTACGATAAAGTTGGATTTAATGCAGGTTTTGGTGGATTTGGTTGGAGAGCAAAGGGGACAATGGATGCTACAAGATCTTTTTCTGATTTTGATATACTCAGGCAGACAGGGCCTAATAATACAAATGGTATAGGAGGCAGACTTAATTTTGGAGTAGATTATGACATCACACCTAAAGACAATATCAATGCAGGTGTGGCATTTCGTAAATTCGGTATGTCCTTGAATAATAATATCCGCACAGTCCAAAGTGTTTTGGATACTGTGTTATTTGATTACTCCAGGGATCAGGAAAGTTACAACGATAATAAAAATGTGGATGTAACGCTGGACTATAAACACAAGTTTAAAAAGGAGAATCAGGAATTAACCATCTCTGGTCAATTTAGCAATAATATAAAGCCTACAGATTATGAAATTCAACAGTTTAATACATTTAATATATTGAATTATGCAGAGTTCAGTAATAATGACGGGAAAAACAAAGAAACTACAGCTCAGATAGATTACAGTCATCCATTTACTAAAGATTTTAATCTGGATGTTGGAGCCAAAATAATTTTCAGACAGGTGGAGAGTGTTTATACATTCGATACACTCAATCTTGTATCCAATTTAAAAGAAAGAGATAATGCTCGTTCGAGTCAATTTGGGTATAATCAGAATGTAATGTCCGGATATGCTGAAGGTACGTGGACAATCAGCGATAAGTGGGGCGTAAAGGCGGGTGTACGGTATGAAGGAACGGACATAGAAGGAGATCTTTTCAAGACGGAACGTGATCTGAATCAGAATTATCACAATATTTTGCCGAGTGCTACATTGTCTTATAAAATTGGCTCCAAAGGCTTAAAATTATCTTATAACCAAAGGTTACAAAGACCTAGTTTATTTTATTTGAATCCTTACAGTAACCAGGCAGACCCTAAGAATATTACTCAGGGTAATCCTGCTTTGGAAGCCGAATTATCCCATAATATTGAGGTAGGCTTTAATACATATTTTGGGTTGAGTTCTATCAACGCTTCCATCTATAGAAGATTTACAAACAATGCAATAGAGGCAGTAAGGATCCAGCGTGGTGATACTTTGGTGACAACTTATTTTAACCAGGCAAATAATACCAATACCGGTATTAACCTAAGCGGCAACTTGATGAAAGGCTACAAATTTATGGTCGGAGGTAATATAGATGTCAGTTATGTCGAAGTAGAAAACAATACTTTGGGCATCAATAATAGTGGAATAAATTATGGTCTTAATGGCTTTCTTAACTGGACACTTTATGATGTATGGGGCGTGCAGGGCTATGCAGGTTTTAGAGGTCCGACATTCACAGCACAAGGAAAAAGCACTAGTTTCTATTTCTATGGTATAGGCGTGAAACGTGATCTTTTAAAGAAAAAAGCGACTCTTTCTATCGGTGTAGACAATCCATTCACGCCGTATCAAAAACTCAAAACCGATATTACAAGCAATGGATTCACTTATTCTTCTGTGAATAAATTCTACGCTTTTGGTGGTAGATTGAGTTTTAACTGGATGTTCGGTAAATTGAATTTTAGCAATAAACAATCTAAGAAAGGCATTAATAACTCTGATTTGAAGGCAGGTGACGATGGCTCAGGAGCTGGAGGTGGAATGAGGTGAGGAAGGTGAGGAGGTGAGAAGGTGAAGAGGTGAGAAGGTGAGAAGGTGAAGAGATGATAAGGTGAGAAAGGTATTATTACAATGCAATCTTCGCGTTCAAAAGCCCTTGATTTTAATCAGGGAAAAAAGGTGAATTAAAGATAATGTTTTGAACAATAATAAAATGTGAACTGTAGGGACAGGTCGCGACCTGTCCCTACAGTTCACATTTTATTATTCTAAAGTGATATACAAACGGGAATCTTTTTGTTTTAAAAGCCAAAGCCAAAAACTTAGAATCTAAAAACCTAAAAAGAATCGACCCAACATTACTTTTTCTTGGGATTCACTTTAACGAGCGATCCGGCATCTTCATCCAGGATCCATTCTAGATTGCCTGTGATGGGGCGTATGACTTGCGCAGGTGTGACATCCGGGTCGTATTTACTATATAGAACCTTCTGAACTGTAGCAGCTTTGTTCGCTCCTGTGACCAGAAATAAGACATATTCTGCGTTATTGACAACTTCAGGTAGTAAAGTGAGTCTTTCTCCCAGTGTTGGACTTGCAAGATATCCATAAGCCCATTGGTCCCTAACTTTGAGCGCATATGAATTTGGGAAAAGCGAAAGGGTATGACCGTCTTCTCCCAATCCTAATAAAACCAGATCAATAGAGTTGGTAGATAAAACTTCCAAATGATTTCTTAATTTTTCTTCCATATCTGCAGCGGCATGAGTTACAGAAAGATCAGTTCTAAAAGGAAAGATATTAAAGGAAGGTATAGGAAGATGATCGAGCAGATTTATCTGTGCCATATGGGCGTTATTATTATCACTTTCGGAATCTACCATTCGTTCATCGCCCCAGAAGAAGAAAACACGTCGCCAATTGATATCAAATTCGCTTTGAATAGCGACCATTTCCCTGAATATTCCCATGGGAGTTTTACCTCCGGAAAGCGCTACAGTGCAGAATTTTTTAGTATCAACAGTTTTTTCAATGATGGATAATATCCTGCGCGCTGCAAAAGTATTAAAGGTTTCTTTTGTCTTAATTTCTATTTTCATTAGATATATATTTTTTCAAATTTATTGTTAGCTAATTCTTTGGCAAGAATATTAATATGATAATAAAACGCATAATATCTGAATAAGATTTGAAGGATAGATAAAAATCAATTTGGCTTGCAACATAGCAAGCTATTTATTTTGTTAAGTAGAGAATACTAAAAAAATATTTTTCAAAGGATCATAAACTTACAATTAATCCACCTCCGGATTCATCCAAACATGTCCAAATTGCGCCAGTAACTCATCAGCTTTATTCGGACCATTACTCCCAGGTTTGTAATTAGGGAATTCTCTTGCCTGGTTATTTTGCCATGCCGAAAGAATTGGATTGATGATCTTCCATGCTCCTTCCACCTGATCCGACCTCATAAACAATGTAGCATCATCTTCCAGCACATCATAAATAAGATGCTCATATGCTTCTGGGGTATTGGCCATCAATTCTTTTTCGAAATTGAATTCCATGTTAACTTTGCTTAGCTGCATAAGTTGGCCCGGTACTTTTGCCTGGAAGCTAAGATTTATATCCATATTTGGATTGATGTGGATGATAAGGAAATTTGATTGCCAATTGGTAGTGGCTTCTTTTGGAAAGCTATAATTAGGTGCGGGTTTAAATTTTATAGCAATAGAAGTCGTCTTCTGGGATAAGTTTTTGCCTGTTCTTATATAAAAAGGAACTCCTTCCCATCGCCAGGTGTCCAGATGTAATTTAACAGCGGCAAAGGTTTCTGTATTCGAGTTGGGGTCTACATTGGTTTCATCTCTGTAGGCCGGCACTTTTTTTTCACCATTCATACCTGCATCATATTGCCCTCTTACGGTATTCTGAAACACTTCTTCTTCATTGTATTTTCTAACAGCTGAAAGAACATCTGATTTCTTGTTGCGTATTTCATTTGCATCGAATGAATTTGGTGGTTCCATGGCGATCATACACATGAGTTGAAGCATATGATTTTGAATCATATCTCTGAGTGCGCCTGAAGTATCATAATATCCGCCTCGTCCTTCAAGACCTACTTGTTCAAGCGAAGATATCTGGACCCATTCAATATAGTTCTTATTCCAAAGAGGTTCAAATAGTGAATTCGCAAATCTGAATGCAAGAATATTTTGAACAGTTTCTTTACCCAGATAATGGTCGATCCTATAGATTTGATTTTCACGGAGTACGGACATGATGCTCTTATTGAGCTCGATTGCACTCTCTAAGTCGTGGCCGAAAGGTTTTTCAAATACAAACCTTGTATTGTCTCGTTTCTTGATGAATGGATATCCGGCAAGGTTTTTGGTGATTGGACCAAAGAAATTCGGAGAGACAGCCAAATAACATATCACATTTGATTTTCCAAGGTTGTTTCCTTGAAAATTGATGACTGACCTGTTGATATCTTCGTATAATCCGGATTCAGAAAAATCCCCACTTAAATATTCAAAGTTTTCGCACAGATGATTCCATTTTTCCTCATTTAATTTTCTTCGAGAAAATTTCACTACACCTTTTTTGAGTTTACTGAGCAATTCTTCTTTTTCCATTGGAGATCTTGCTATTCCTATTATAGAGAAGACTTCAGGAAGCATGCCATCGAGCAAAAGGTTGTACAGTGCAGGCATTAGTTTACGGAATGTAAGATCACCTGTTGCTCCAAAAATTATAAAAACAGTCGGAAGCGAAGCACTTTCATTTTTCATTTAGCTCTAGATTTTAAAAATATGGCAGATGATTCTCTATTTCCAAATATGATGAAATGTCCCTTCCTGATCAGTTCGCTCGAATGTATGTGCACCAAAAAGATCTCTTAATCCTTGAATTAAATTCATTGGAGATAGCTTTGTAGACATCATATTAAAATAGGTAGCAGACGAGGCAAATGCGCTTGATCCAAAATCATTTTGAAGTGCAAATAACACTACTTTTTTTAACATAGGCATATGTTTTGCCACTAATTTATAAATTTCTTCATCAGAAAGGATCATTCCGTCAAATCCATCTGTCATATACACCTGTTCAAAATTCTCCAAGAGACCAGATCTGATGATGCATCCTTCGCGCCAATTGTTTACTACATCTTTCATCTCCGTATTATAATTGTATGCTCTAGAAGCAACTCTGATCAAGTGAAGACCTTGGATATATGTTAGCGCAAATGCAGAAAGAAGTGCTGATTCAACATCTTTTATTTCAAGATCGTGATCCTTAATTGATGCTTTTTTATTGTAACTTGAGATCTTATCTCTTGAATTAGAATATGCAGAAAGGTCTCGTGCTATTACAGCCATATCTATAGTTGGGACAGGCACTTGAAGGTCCATAGCATCCTGGCTCGTCCATTTGCCTGTACCTTTTGAGCGGGCGACATCTTTTATAAAGTCGATGAGGTGTCCACCGTTGGTCTGATCCATCTGAAGTAGAACGTATGCTGCGGATTCAATTAGAAAACCGGAAAGTTTTCCTTTGTTCCATTTTGTGAAAATATCAGAAATTTCATCATTGCCAAGGCCTAGGCCATTCTTAAGAAGATCATAGGTTTCAGCGATCAATTGCATCATGCCATACTCTATGCCATTGTGCACCATTTTTACGTAGTGTCCTGCCGAGGCATTGCCCATATATCTGGAGCATGGCAGGTCTTTGTATTTTGCTGCAACGTCATTTAGTATAGTCTTGACCTGATCATAGGCTTCAGGATCGCCAGAAGGCATGATAGATGGACCAGTGCGGGCTCCTTCTTCTCCACCTGATACACCCATACCCATAAAGTGAATTCCTATTTCCTTTAATTCATTGAACCTTCTATCGGTATCTTTATAAAATGAATTTCCTCCATCTATGATGATGTCACCTTTTTGGAGAAATGGTACCAGGTCTTTGATAACAAAATCCACGATTGGTCCTGAGGGCACAAGGAGTATGATCTTTGCAGGCTTTTGAATCTTGGACACAAATTCAGAAATATCAACTGTCGCGTCAATATTGGTATAATTGGGAATAGCCTTAAGTGTTTTAACTTTCAGTGGATCTTTATCATAACCAATTACACTATGGTTATGGTCAGCCATGTTGAGCATAAGGTTACTCCCCATCGTTCCAAGGCCGATCATACCTATTGAAAATTTTTCCATTTATTTGATGTATATTATTTTTCCTATGATTCCTGTTGGGTTGTCTATATTTAATGTAGTTGTTCCAAATACGGTGTAAACACCAGTGCCAACTTTGTTACCATTCAGGTCTCTTCCATACCAGATGGCCTGGCTGCCAAGAGATTGGGTTTCGAAGACTAACTTTCCTGTGACATCAGCTATTTTAACACTGGACTCATGAGCTAATCCCTGAATTACGATCGGGCCTTCATAAGAAGGTTTGACCGGATTTGGGTAAATGACGAGTTTGGCATCATGGAATGCATTTCCAATGGAGGCATCCGTCTTATAAATTTGAACTCCAGCGCTAGTTCCGATATACACATCTCCGGATTTTTTATCTATTTCAATGACATTAACGTTGGCATCAGCCAGAGGTGAATTATTGGGCGTCAAGTTGAGTATGACTTCATCTACTGAGGCATTCGTGACATAAATACCGGTATTTGTGCCAAACCATTTTCTGCCGGCTCCGTCTTCTGTGATCACATTGACTGTCTGCCCATTAAGAAATGCTCCAATCCCACTGCCGTCCTGAATATACGGATACCTTGTCTCGCAAGAATTATTGGATTCAAATATCTCACTTCCACAGTCGATGACGAATACTCCGGATACTGTACCTATCCAGATCCTTCCATCACTGTCACTGTATATACTTCTTGGCAAAATATTCTGATTTTCAAAATCAGACTTAACCGGAACAAGCGCCCATCGATCGTCCGATGCAGAAAGGATGTTTTCTCCTGAATCGTATACTACAATTCCTTTAGCGGGTTCGACAAACCACTTAAACTGATTGATAGGATCGATGGTCATTTGAATGAGTTTTATTTCACCAAAAGAATTAGCAAATCCCTTACTGGAACCATCCGGAGTTCTGACAAAAACTGAAGTAGGAGCCAGCACATTTGCTGCCCAAAGGTTTCCGTCGCGATCAAATTTTACATCACCAACTCTCGTGTTTTGTGGGTCACCCGGGACAGTTTGCAAAGCTGAATTACTTGCATTGTAAACGGATCTATCATTCGGTTTTATTGAGATGATACCATTGGAATAAGATGCTATTGCAAGTTCTTGTGTATTTTCATTGTATGCAAAGTTTGAAAAATCTGCAAGTGGCACTGGAGAAGCAAAAAAGGGGTCTGAGTATAAATTATAAATCTTCCAAAATCCATCTTTATATTCAAATAGCCCCTGCTTGTTGCCAAGCCCATTGTAAATTGTGCTCCTTCCTCCAGGCGCCACGTAGAGCGCATCAGGTGTCTTAATGATAGCCACCACGTCATTGGACCAGGGTGAACGATTACTAATGTCGATAAAAGTTGGGTTGAGATCCGGAAGGCTTATATATCTGTAGCCATGATAGCTATCGGCGAACCAAATTTTGTCATTATCTTGAACAGCATATAAGTTGTCATTCAAATTCTGACGATTAAAAGGAATGTTTTGCAAAGATGCATCATACAAAACTACCTCAGCTATGCAACCACTATTGGGTAGATTCGCCTGATTGCATCGTCCTCCTACTATAATAAAATCGCTTCCTGATGTAAGATATTTAACATTTTTGATAGTCAACAATGTATCAATCTTATCGAAAGTATTGTCGGAATTGAATCGAAAAAGGTTATTTCTGAAAGTTGTAAAAACCTGATTTTTGAAAATTGTAAGGCCTTCATAGGCCATGGTTGTGTCTTTTTCTGCCAATGGGTCAATACGTTTATTCCAATTTCCGATAAATGAAATGTTGGGCTTTACAGTCCTGTCAACATTATAAAAACGACCCTGATTGATAATGTAAAGTTTTGAACCAATGACTCCTACTCCTTTTACACCACCTTCTACAGTTAGCGTATTGGTAAAAACTCTGTCCACTGCATCGAATTCTGCAAGACCAAAAGGAAGACACAAATAGATATACCTGCCATAGCTCGCAATATCATTTAATTCTTTATTTGGGACGAGAACATTATTATTTTTTATATCCTGCAAATTTTGGATATTTCGATCAGAATCCATGAGGTCTATACTGCCATCTGCATAATAGATAAAGAGCATTTTTGCTTCTTCATTATACATTATTCTTTGTATCCTGGATTCACTAAGACCGTCTATAGTAGTGAAATTTTGAATATCTTCATTATTGGACTTATTGATGAAGAGCAGACCAGATATTGTATTATAGACAATGTAATTGGGTGTCTGTGTGACATCGAAGCCGGATCTGTAACATTGAAGTGAATACCAGTCGTATAACTTTAGTTTTTGACCCTCAATAGAATTACTTAGGAAGAAGAAAGAGAAGAAAAGTATCAATAAACGCATATGCAGTAGAATAAATTGAACGATAATAAGTTTAAACGAAATTCTTTTTCTTAAATTTTAGTGAATAAAAAATAATATCTTGTTTTCTCAAAATCAATTTCAAATAAACGAAATTTCATGGATATGTTTGCTGTTTGGGTTTTGAGGTTTGTTGTTTTAGAAATTAAGGAAGGCTAATTTATGAGATCTAGAAGAAAGTTTGTACAAAATGTAGGATTGTTGACCCTTGCAGCGCATCTTGACCCATTTTCACTGCTTGCCGGTACAAGAAGTGATTTTGTCAGTAATCGGCCTGCTTTAAAAGATCGAAAATTTACTAGTACAGCCGTAAATGAAGCCATCGGAGTATTTAAAAAAGGTGTAAGCAATAAAGAAATAGGTTGGCTTTTTGAAAATTGTTTTCCAAATACGCTGGATACTACGGTCGATTTTGAAATGATCGATGGTAAACCTGATACTTACGTCATCACAGGAGACATAGATGCCATGTGGCTCAGAGACAGTTGTGCGCAGGTTTGGCCTTATTTACCCATGATGAGAAATGATCCGCATTTGAAATCACTGATCGAAGGTGTGATCAGGCGACAGACTACATTTATACATCTTGATCCATATGCCAATGCCTTTTACAAAGATCCTTCAAAAGTCAGTGAGTGGAAAGAATCCGATCTGACGGAAATGAAGCCCGGAGTCCATGAAAGGAAATGGGAGATCGATTCTCTTTGTTATCCGATTCGATTAGCCTTCGGATATTGGAAGGAAACTGGCGATATAGGACCGTTTGATAATAAGTGGAAAGAAGGAATTGTCCTCACGCTTAAAACTTTCAAAGAACAACAAAGGAAAACTGATCAAGGGCCCTACAAATTTCAAAGGCGCACCGCGTGGGCGACTGATGGAGTGCCATTGGGGGGATATGGTTATCCAACGAAGCCTGTAGGATTGATCAATTCAATGTTCAGACCAAGTGATGATGCGACAATATTTCCATTTCTGATTCCTTCGAATTATTTTGCTTTAGTCTCATTGGAGCAGGCTGCTGAGATGGTGAGTAAAATATCTGGAGATAATGCGCTCGCCGCCGAGTGTATCGCTTTAAGTAAAGAAATAAAATTTGCCTTGGATCAATTTGCCAGGGTCATGCATCCTCAGATTGGTGAGGTCTTTGCATATGAAGTCAATGGTTTTGGCAGTTTTAATCTGATGGACGATGCCAATGTGCCAAGTTTGTTGTCACTTCCATATTTGGGTGTTCTCAAAAATGATGATGAAACTTATAAAAATACCCGAAAGTTATTGCTTTCTGGTTTCAATCCATTCTATTTCAAAGGTAAGGCAGGCGAAGGTATTGGTGGGCCACATGCAGGTATGGACATGATCTGGCCGCTCAGCATCACCATGCGTGGACTGACTAGTAGAGATGATTTTGAGATAAAAAAATGTATTGAATTGTTGGTAAATTGTCATGCAGGAACAGGATTTATGCATGAGTCGTTTCACAAGGATGATGCATCGAACTTTACAAGAAAGTGGTTTGCTTGGGCGAATACTATTTTTGGGGAATTTTTGTGGAAGGTATATCGGGAGAAGCCGGAGTTGTTTCAGTAGGAAGGGGTATTCAGGATATGATTAAGCTTTAAAATAATGAAAATTAGAAGTTAGAAATCAGAAGTTAGAATGAGGCAAGTGGAAAGATCATCACCCGATCACCCGATCACCCATCATTCAATACCACAGATGTTTCAATGAATTGATTTTTTTGGATTTTTTCCCATGACTAAAGTCAACGGCTATTGAGCGCGAAGTTGTGGGAATATTTCTAGATTTTTAAATTGTCCTTATAAATCAGAAATCAGAAATTAGGAATCAGAAATCAGAATGAGTTTTCTCTGAATTAGAACTATGCTTTTCTTTTACACTACCATTTATTATTCGGCATTTTTATTTCATAATGTCACCGCCTTCGGGGTTTTGTGTTTCACATTACCTTTAATCTCTATAATAATATCAACCCTTCGGGTTTTTAGTTTATCACCTGATCACCTGATCACCTGATCACTCATTTATCTGAACCACTAATTTCAATGATTGTATTGATTTCGCTGATTTTGTATAAAGCTATTTTTTTTGTTAGGAATAATTTGACCTTTTTGCCTTATTACCGATTACAAATTACCGATATTTCATCTCATAGGAAAACTCCCATCTATAGTTCCGTTGCACATCACCGATCACCCATCACCTGATCACACATTCTACCTGATCAGCGTCAGACTCCCCCTTTTCTCCTCTTCAGCACCATTAGAAGACTTTATTTTAACCAGATATGTATAAATGCCGGGCGGCATAGGTTGGCTTCCTTTATTACCATCCCAACCTTTTTCGGTATTTTTAGTGGTAAATATTTTTCCACCATATCTATCGAAAATAGACATTTCATATGATTGAAGGCTTTCTTTGAAGTAAAATACCGGAGCAAATTCAGGTGTATATCCACCAGGGACAAAGCCATTCGCCATAAAAATTCCTGCTTCCTTTTCCACACATGCTACATTAGAAATGCAGGTGGCTTCTAAGATTGTGCCGTTGCAATCCAAATCTAACGAAGCGACGACCCTGTAACAATATTTGGTTTCTGTATCTGTGCCTTCCTTGAGCAGATCTTTATATTTCAAGAGAGATGAATTACCTGAAGTAAGTATTTCCGTGGTTCCATCCGAATTAATTTTTTCTAGAGTATATGATTTAACTATTGCATTCTCCCAATCCAGCATGCTCCATATAAAGTCAACCTCATTATTTGGTTTTAAAATTGCCTTCAACTCTAAATTTGCGATATAATTGGAGTTAACAATGTTTCCGCATGCATCAGTAGAGCTGAAAGTAAAATAAGAGATGCCATTTATGGATTTTTCAAAAACACCAGAATTAGAAGCATTCGTTGGACTAATCTGACTTTTAGCCTGCAGGTTAATGTTGGAAGGATCATCAGCAATTTGAAGAAATAATTCAGGAATCAGAATGTCTTGATTTGTTTTAATACTATAGTAAATGTTATCTGTTGGTACTGGACTTGCTAAATTGGAACCACCTGATTGGTCAAAATTAACTACGCATAGATCTGTAATCGTCTTTGTCTGCTTAGTCTGAAGACACACTTCATTTGAATAACTCAAACCGTTTTGCCCGGGCTCATGAGCAACAATTCGGATGCAAAGGTTTGTCCCATCGGCTACTCCTTTTAAAACAAATGTATTTTGAACTGTTGATCCTGCAATCGTTTCAGCTCCGCCATTTTCAGAAACCATGATATCATAATTGATACCGCCGGGCCAGCCGACGTATGGTGAAAAATCTAATGTGACTTCTTTCGTGCAAGTATCAATAGATGCTTTGAGCAACATTGTCGTATGCGGTTTTGAGAAAACACTTGTTCCACCACACCTATCCAAGGCAGTAATATAATAGGTAAATGTCGAATCATCAGTCGCCTTGCCGACATCCGTATAATTCAAAGAAGTAACAGTATCAATAGCCTGCACTGCTCCTCCGGCTAGTCCTTTATAGATAACATAAGCATGTGTCTCAGGCGATGTTCCTTTAGTCCAATTAATTGTCACCTCATCATTTAATACGGTCACAAGTTGAATGTCCACTGGTAAAGGAGATGCACTGTCCAGCGTGTCAGAAGATATCGAATATTGGCCGCCACAAGCTGCCTGAGTGGTCATATAATAATAAATAACCCCTCCGGGAGAATTGGTGAAAACGAAACTGGTTTGTGACTGATTCGTGATGGAAGATAGTAGCGTATAAGGGCCATTTGCACTTAGCGCATAGTAAAGATCGTAAGACAGGAATGCGCCGCAACTTATAATCGGTAGATCCCATCTGACTGTGTCTCCTTTAATACAATACAGTTCTGGTGCAGGGATCTGAGCAAATGAGTGATTTGCATAAAAACAAAAAAAGCACAGGACTATGGACCTATAAAAAAAACGCATATTGGACTGTTGATTGATCGAACAAAGTTAGAACGAATTTTTGGGACAAACATTATTTAATCTATTAGGGCGTTAGGAAATTCATTAAAGGCAGTTAAGAATATTGATCAAAATGGTGGCTTAAGTCCCACAGATTTCATATATTCTAATCCATCAAAAATCGTATCCAATGTATATACCAGCCTAGTTTTAGCATCCAGATCCTTGACATACTTAACAAGGCCTATATTTTTCGCATAATATTCTTCTCCTCGAAGATCCAGCCCAAGAATACCGTCATTATCGACTTCAACACGCTCTTTAATGCTAAAATGCATAGCATCTTGTTGACGACCCAAGACCATCATACTTGTATCTCCTCTGAATATTCTATTGCGGATTAATTCATACCCGATCTTTTGGTCAGCAGGATCTGTCCACTTCATATCGAATAGAAATACACCACCCTTATCAGCATTAAAAGGAAAAATATCATCGTAAATGATCTTAGTGGAAGTGAGTTTGCTGCCTGCGGCAATTCCATTCATGGCAAGTGCGTATTCAAGCATAACCATACCTGTTTCTGTCTGGCCTTCTTGCCACTGATGCGTGATCTTATCCTGCAGTTGATAAATAGCTCCTTTTAAAATGTAGCTTCCATCTTTTTTGAAACTTTTCAAAATCCATAGTTGCTCCCCTTGGGATGTATCACTATCAGAAGTGTATCGATAAACCTTACCTTCCTCCATTTGTTCCAAAGGAAAGTAATAATTTTTCAAAGGTCCTGCGTCCTTATTGTGATCATTACAGGATGAAAAAAGGAATAAGAAAGCGCCAAAATAACAGCCATCTACAAGTAGTTTAAACAAAAGCGACATTTTGACATTTTTAAATTGTCTTAAACGTGTTTGGTTTGTAATTTGCAAGTAGGATTCTGTGTTAATCATTCTATAAATATGTAGGTGAATAATATGCTGTGTTCTATTAAAACGTACATTTGCACTTTTAATTTTGGAAAAATAAGTTCCTGACATGGCTGAAGCCAAAAGCGAATTTAGCCATATGAATTTAATAAAAATATAAAAATGTTTGATTTTATAAAAAAGATGTTCGGGACTAAGGCCGATAGAGATGTTCAGTCTTATATGCCATTAATCACCGAAATTAATCGAAACTTTGAGTCATATGCCTCTCTTAGTAATGACGAACTAAGGCAAAAGACCAATGAGTTCAGAGGGCGTATTAAGCAGCATCTTGAAGGAATAGACAATGATATTACTTCGCTTGAAAACCAGGCAAAAGCCACAAATAATATCCATGAGAAAGAAGACTTTTTCGATGAGATAGATAAACTAAAAAAGGAAAGAGATAAACATCTTGAGGACATCCTCCAGCAGATCCTGCCTGAAGCATTCGCAGTAGTAAAAGAAACTGCGCGAAGGTTGTCTATCAATGAAGAACTGGAAGTAACTGCTACCGACCACGATTTTGCTCTGGCAGGTAAGGCCGATTATATTAGAATAGAAGATGGTAAAGCATTTTGGAAGAATAGCTGGAAAGCGGGTGGGGTAGACATTAAATGGAATATGCTTCATTATGATGTTCAGTTGATCGGTGGTATGGTCCTTCATAGTGGCAAGATAGCTGAGATGGCAACAGGGGAGGGTAAAACTCTCGTCGCCTCATTACCAGCCTATTTGAATGGTCTATCAGGAGAAGGAGTACACATCGTAACGGTCAATGATTATCTTGCTAAAAGGGATAGCCAATGGAATGGTCCTTTGTTCCAATTCCTATTGCTTACTGTAGACTGTATCGATAACTACCGCTCCAATTCTCAGGAAAGAAGAAGTGCCTATCTGTGCGACATTGTCTATGGTACTAACAATGAATTTGGTTTTGACTACCTTAGAGATAACATGGTAACAAGCCCGGATGAGTTAGTTCAAAGAAAACATCATTATGCGATGGTGGATGAGGTGGATTCAGTATTGATCGATGATGCCAGAACGCCTTTGATCATCTCAGGTCCTATACCGCAAGGTGCTGATGATCAGGAATATAATGAACTGAAGCCAAGGGTAGAAAGGATGGTGGATGCTCAAAGAAAACTTGCTACAAATTATATTATTGAAGCTAAAAAATTAATCGGAGCCGGGAATAGTGGAGTCAATGAAGGAGAAGGTGGAATCGCCTTGTTTCGTTCATACCGAGCACTTCCTAAGAACAGAGCGCTCATTAAATATTTAAGTGAAGAAGGTGTAAAAGTAATTCTCCAAAAGACGGAAAATCATTTTATGCAGGAGCAATCCAAACATATGCACACTGCTGATGAACCTCTTTTATTCACCATTGAAGAGAAAACAAGGAGTGTAGAGCTTACTGAAAAGGGAGCTGAATATATGGCACAGGGTATGGAAGATGGAGATTTCTTCGCTCTACCGGATCTCGCATTAGGACTGCATAACATTGAGCAGGACAATGCCTTGAGTGTAGAGGAAAGAGCTGAAGCAAAAGAAAAACTTATCCAGGAATATACCATCAAATCTACCAGACTTCACTCTATCAACCAATTGCTGAAAGCATACGCATTATTTGAAAAAGACACCGATTACATCCTGGTCAATGGTGAAGTAAAAATCGTTGATGAGCAAACTGGTCGTGTCATGGAAGGTCGTCGATATTCTGATGGGTTGCACCAAGCACTTGAAGCTAAGGAAAATGTAAAAGTTGGCGATCAGACTCAGACTTACGCTACAGTTACACTTCAGAATTACTTCAGAATGTATCATAAACTGGCAGGTATGACCGGTACTGCTGAGACAGAGGCAAGTGAATTATGGCAAATCTATAAGTTGGATGTATCTGTGATACCTACCAATAGGCCGATCACCAGAAAGGATATGGAAGATTTCGTATTCAAGACTGCTCGTGAAAAATATAACGCAGTGATCGAAGAAATCACTAAACTTAGCCAGGAAGGTCGTCCGATTCTGGTCGGTACTACTTCTGTCGATATATCAGAAATGTTGAGCAAAATGTTGAAATTGAGAGGCATTCAACACAATGTATTGAACGCTAAGCAACATGCTAATGAAGCGCATGTAGTTGCAGAAGCAGGGCATCCGGGAAGAGTAACGATCGCTACCAACATGGCTGGTCGTGGAACGGACATCAAGATTAGTGAGGAAGTTAAAGCTGCAGGTGGTCTTGCTATCATCGGTACAGAAAGACATGAATCGAGAAGGGTAGATAGACAGTTGAGAGGTAGAGCCGGAAGACAAGGAGATCCAGGATCTTCACAGTTTTTCGTTTCACTTGAAGATAACCTTATGCGTTTGTTCCAATCTGAGCGTATAGCTAAGGCGATGGATAGAATGGGTCATAAAGATGGTGATGTCATTCAGCACAGTATGATCACGAAGTCTATTGAGAGAGCTCAAAAAAGAGTTGAGGAAAACAACTTTGGTATCAGAAAAAGATTACTTGAGTATGATGATGTCATGAACATCCAAAGGGAAGCTATCTATAAGAAAAGAAATAATGCACTTTTTGGATCGAGATTGTCAGTAGATTTGAGTGGCATGTTTAGTGCCATGACAGAAGACCTGGTTCGTGAAGGTCGTAATTTGAAAACATTTGAAGATTTCCGTGAATTATCGATCCGTGAATTAGGGTTCGATCCGAATATAGATGAGGAAACTTTCTTTTCAGGTCAAGAGCATGAAGTAATTGAAGTATTCCAACAGGCATTCATGCAGTATTACAATGGCAAAAATAATAAGATCGCAGAGGTTTTAATGCCTGTCATAAAGGACGTCCAGGCAAAACAGGGAAACAGATATAAACGTATTTCGCTTCCATTTACCGATGGCAGTGCACATCCGCTGCCAGTGTCTGCTGACATGGAAGAGGCTATAAATAGTGAAGGTAGATCCATAGCCAGAGATATAGAGAAAACCATTACGTTAGCTATTATAGATGACAAGTGGAAGGAACATTTGAGAAGCATGGATGATCTTAAAGACGCGGTTCAAGCTGCTTCATTTGAGCAAAAAGATCCTTTGGTCATCTATAAAATGGAAGCATTTAAATTATTTGAGGATTTGATAGGCAAGATCAATCATGATGTAACTGCTTATCTTTCTAAAGGTAATATGCAGATTGAAGTACAGCCAGAACAGATCCGGGAAGCCAAGGCACCTAAGACAGATTTCTCAAGAGCCAGAATCCATAAGGATGACAGCGATGGATATGATGATGACCGCACCAGAACAGGACCACCGACATCTACCATTGAAAAGCCACAAACTTTCATTCGATCCGAGAAAAAAGTGGGTAGAAATGATTTATGTCCTTGTGGTAGTGGCAAAAAATATAAATCTTGTCACGGTGTTAATCTTTAAGAATCGGATTAACGTTTTATATTAAAATGTTAGATGTTAGAAGGTAGATTTAAGATGGCAATCCATCAATAATATCAGATTTTTGTATTAAAACTATTTTTAAAGATAAATTATGAATCCCGCTGCCGAAACTTGAAGATTTAGAGTAAAAAATATTATACTTGCAACATCTCAGCATTCAACCGCTGGGATGTTTCTTTTTTATAGCGTTTTAATAACATTGTCTTGTTTTTAGTCATTTATCATATTTTTTTCAATATAATAAGAGCCGCACTAACAGCCACTCTTCTTATTATGATATCTGCCAATCTCAATGCTCAAAATGTAACAAGCGATAGACTCTACACTCAGGTAGACCATATGCCACAGATCACAAATTGTTATACAAGCAATGGCAATATGTATAAAATAGACCGATGCACCAGCACCGCATTAAAGTCCTGGTTCCTGTCTCAAATGGAATACCCTCCCGACGCTCTGAAAGCGAAAATCGAGGAAAAGTTTTTATTTCTGGCCATAGTCGATACCTTGGGTATATTAACAGAAATGCGTCCTACAAATGAGATGACTTCTGACTTAGCGATAGAGGCTCACAGACTTGCTCATTTACTTATTGACATCAAAGAACCATGGATGCCCGGAATGCAGGGAAAGAAGAAAGTTAAAGTACAATTCGAGGTGCTTGTAGAATTTAAAATTGCTGACTGGAACAATGAAGTTTTACGGAGAGCAAAAGAAGCAGCTCGTCAAGATTCCATTTTAAAATCAAACCTTAAGTTGGATAGCATTCCTAAGAAAGGAAAGTAGAAGGTCATAATTTAACAAATTAAACATGCCTCATGAGAATAATATCCTTTCTAAAAAACATTGGAATTGGGTTTCTAACTTCAAAACTTGCTGTCAGGATTGTAAGATCTTTTTACACTACATACATTCCATTCTTTGGACTAAAGATCAATATCAATAATCAATTTATTACGGATCGTGAAGTCATTAATTTGTTCTGGGGTATTTATGAAAAAGCCGAAGTCAGGATGTCACGTAAATATTATTCCAAAGGAATGACAGTCGTGGAGTTCGGAAGCAGTATTGGAGTTATTTCTGCACTGTTAGGTAAGATGAAGGGACCGGACGTTCCTCAATATTGCATCGAAGCAAATGAATCATTGATACCAACCTTGAAAGCTAATCTTGAAATTAATGCTATCGAAAATTCTACGATAATTCAAAAAGCTATTGGACCAAAGGGCGTTTCATCCGTGTTTCTTGACCTTTCATCAAGCAATTTAAACAGTAAGATTTCAAATGACTCAACAGGACAAGTTGTTGAAACTTTAGATCTGATCGAATTTATAGCTGAGGAATCTCTAAGAGATTTTTTCCTGATTTGTGATATTGAAGGGGCGGAGATCTTTTTTATTAATGAACAAATTGAGTTTCTGGTCCATTGCAAAACAGCTGTAATTGAATTACATAATATTTCATTTGAAGGCAAATATTATTCCAGAGAATTATTGAACGAATTAATTCAGAGCAGATCAAATCTAAGATTGTTAGAAAAATACAGACATGTATATGTTTATCAAAGAAAATAATTTCTTTATTTTTTTACAAAAGTCGCCTTTACATTCATCCTTATCGTATCCCCGGACCACATCTTCTGAGTTGAGGTCAGGTCATATCCTACTCCGGGATAATAAATAAGTGACTGATCATGATGATTGATGAGACTGGATCGCTGACTATGCACCTTGATGTTTGTGATCCTACCTTGATTTAGATAAACAGAAACTTTTTGGATTGGAAGTTCCTCATCTAAAGCAGTGTAATTCATGACATCGGGATCTCCATACACACCGAAGGAGGTGTCAGCCTTGTATTTGTCAGACCATTTAGCATTGTCCAGATTTAACTTATTGAGCAATACCATTTCTGTGGGACCAACGGTGTCAGCAACCGTAATACTGTCAAGGGTTTGGTTAATATTGATAAGCTTAAATAATTTGTGTGATTTCCTGACTTCCTTATAATCCTTCGTAATATAATCGGAGGCTTGGAAAAATTGAGGATTCTCATTTTTTTTCACATTATCGGCGTCTTGTTTACATGATACATTGAGGCAAATCAGACCAATTAATACAATGATATATTTCATCATATTCTTTAAGTATTCTTTGGTCATTGTTATCAACTTATCAATTTTATTCCGGTCATCGTCAATGGTTGAGCTATCCCCATTGAGTAAAGTATAGTCGGAGCAACGTCTCCAAGTCTTCCACTATGCAAATGTATATTATTGACATCATTACCGACTAAGATACATGGAACCAAGTTCATCGTATGTGCAGTATTCGGACTTCCATCTTCATTGATCATATAATCGCTGTTGCCATGATCCGCTATTATTATCAATCGATAATCCATTGACAACGCTTTTTCGACTATTTCAATCACACAGCCGTCTACCGTCTGCGCTGCGATCATCGCTGCTTTGAAATCCCCTGTATGTCCCACCATATCAGTATTAGCAAAGTTGACACAAATAAAATCAGGTTGATGGTCGTCCATTCCATATATCACCGCATTTTTCACACCCAGAGCACTCATTTCCGGCTGAAGGTCATATGTAGCAACTTTAGGTGACTGGACTAATGATCTTTTTTCTCCTTCAAAAGGCTCTTCTCTTCCACCTGAAAAAAAGAAGGTGACATGTGGATATTTTTCTGTTTCAGCTATTCTAAGTTGAGTCTTGCCGGCATTGGAAATGACTTCCCCCAGTGTATTATTGAGATTGTCTTTATGATATATTACATGAATATTTTTAAAGGTCTCATCATATTGAGACATAGTGGTGTAATAAAGATCCAAAGGTGTCATATTAAATTCAGGAATAGGTCTTTGGGTCAACACCTCGGTTAATTGTCGTGGACGGTCAGTTCTGAAATTGACAAATAATACGGCATCTCCATCCTGGAATGTCGGCATAGCGCCATGTCTGATACCTTCCGCCATCCATGGCTCCAGAAACTCGTCAGTGGTACCCTTGTCATAATTATTTTGGATGAATGCGAGCGGATCGTCCTGTGAACTACCATGTCCATGAACGAGCAGGTCGTATGCTTTTTTTATTCTCTCCCAGCGATGGTCTCTATCCATTGAATAATAGCGACCTATCAGGGATGCGAGTCTGAAGGATGTATCTGACGTAAAGTTGATCACTTCTTCAATAAAATGAATGCCACTGGTTGGACCCGTATCTCTTCCATCCGTGAAAGCATGCACATATCCTTCTTCAATACCAATCTCTGTAAGGACATGCGTGAAAGCGTTCAGATGATCGATGTGCGAATGAACTCCACCATCAGAAGCCAGTACCATGATGTGTAGGGGTTTATGATGCTCTTTGCAATAATTCACCAGGTTAATAACTTCCGGCTGATGGCGCACTTTATCCTCTCTGATTTCCTTATTTATTCTTGCCAGTTCCTGAAAAATAACTCTTCCTGCACCAATATTCATATGTCCGACTTCAGAATTTCCCATTTGACCGACAGGAAGTCCTACGTCCTCGCCAAAAGTAATAAGAGTCGTATGCGGATAATTATTCCAAAGTGCATCCATATTTGGAGTATCAGCCATAGCAATAGCATCGCTGGAATGAACGGTGCCGAGGCCCCAGCCATCCAATATCATCAAGATCGTCTTTTTTGCATCCATAAGGTAAAGGTAAGGAATTATCCAAAGCCCAAACTTTAACATTTAATTTTTACGTTTGGTGCAATATTGGCACACTATTTGTGTTTATGTAGTTAACAACAAAATCGAAACTTATGCTTAGGCTTATCTTAATATCCTTTACTTTATTAATTGCTTCATTCTCATATGGGCAGCAACAGGCAATCAACGCCATTAAAAAGGGAGATGCTAAAGCACTTCAGTTGACCTTTACAGAGGATGTAGATATTACTATCAACGATCAGGGCGATCTGATGTCAAAGGCTGATGCAGCAAAAAAAATGGAATCTTTTTTTGCTTCCAATAAAGTAATTTCTTATTCCGTCTCTCATACAGGTAAATCTCCAGACAACAAGAGCTTCTTTTCCATCGGAAACTTAAAAACTTCAGGAAAATCCATTCGTGCTTATATCAAATACAGTATGGTAAATGGAGTTGAAATGGTGCGGGAATTGAGGTTTAATGAGGAGTAGGTAGGATAGTATTAGACTATGATAGTATAGAGTTAACCAGTTAACCAGTATTAGAGTATTAGAGTATGCTAGTATTATATTTAACCAGTATAGGATTGGTACATTCTGGTATAATAGTGGATCGATATATTCTTTTTAACAAAGCAAGCTAATGCGCTAAAGTGCTAACTCGCTAACACGCTTTCATTCCAATACAAAATCTTCAGTCTTCGGCATAGTTAGAAAGATCTCTGCATATTCAGGAGGAAGGCAGTCTAACTTTCTTAACACTACATTCATCCATGCGCCATCCACATTAATTATAGCAGCAATTTCACCGTTTTCTTTGAAGATTTCATGTTTTATTGACCATCTGCTGCCATCTTTTCTGCACTTTGAAAGAAAGGAACTCACTTCGATATTTTCATTAGGCTGGATCTCTTTGCGATAGATAGTTTCTTCTCTAAATAGAATTGGGCCTAAATGTAGTTGTTTCATCAAACGTGCATTAAAACCCATTGATTCCATAAGAACGAGCCTGGCATGTGCTCCAAAGTCTGCGTAAGCGGAGTGTCTCAGGTGCATATTTGCATCCACCTGTGCCCACATGACTTGTCCTTTGTATCTTAAGTTGTCCATCTTTATTTTTCTTTTGAAATTGATTGTATTGGCAATAAGAAACGTTCTACAACGATTTCAGCTTCTTTAAAAGCTACCTCCAGAGAATCATTCACCAAAACAAAATCAAAAAGAGGCTCAAATTCTAGTTCGTGTGTAGCTTTTTCAATGCGCTTTTTAAGAGCCTCTGGCGATTCTGTCTTTCTATTGGTGAGTCTTTCAAAAAGCAACTCTTTCGAAGGCGGTTTAATGAATATGGTCAGGCATTGATCCTGAAATTTCTTTTTTAAGCTTATCGCTCCCTGGACATCAATGTCGAAAATAATATGCTTTTTCTCTGCCCAGATCCTCTCCATTTCTGACAATAGTGTTCCATAGTATTGGTTTTCATACACCATTTCATATTCTGCAAATGCATCCTCTTTGATCAATTCATTAAATGCAGTAGCATCCATGAAAAAGTAATCTTTACCCTCTATCTCATGCTCTCGTTTAATTCTGGTCGTGGCAGACACTGAAAAATCGAGGTAGTCATATTTGTTCAACAAGTGCCTCACGATTGTTGTCTTCCCGGCCCCGGAAGGCGCTGTGACGACAATTAGTTTGCCTTCAAAATCAATCATTTATACAATATTGGCAGTTTGTTCTTTTATTTTTTCCAGTTCATCTTTCATAATGACGATCAACCTCTGGATGTCGCTATGGTATGCTTTCGCGCCAAGCGTGTTGATCTCGCGTCCCATCTCCTGACTTATAAAGTTTAGAGTTCTGCCTTTGGAAATTTCGTCTACTTCGATAGTTTCAAGAAAGTATTTACAGTGTTGGGATAATCTGCTTTTTTCTTCACTGAAATCGATCTTTTCTATGTAATAAATAAGCTCTTGTTCGAACCTGTTTTTATCTACGCTCTCCACCGGCATAAACTCTTCAAGACCGTTAGAAATACGCTCACGGATCTTATCGATACGCTCGGCTTCAAAGTTGATGATCTTATCGAGACAATCTTCTATGGTTGCTATATTTTTGATAAAATCCTGCTCTATTGCGATTCCTTCATCTTTTTTAAATGCAAGAAATCTGTCAAGAGCTGCATCCAGCGTGCTTTCTATTATGTCCCATTCTTCATCTGTGATTGCTTTGGAACCATTGGAAAGAATTTCCGGTACACGTAGCAAACTAGGAATGATCTGAGATGTATCTAAGCCCAACTCTTCTGCTATAGGTTTTAGTGACATAGCATAGCTGCGCAATAAACTCTCATTGATCAGACCTACAGGAACACTGTTTGATGATGATAGCTCTATGCTGACATCTATCTTACCACGGATGGCAGTTTCCAGCACTTCCTTGCGTAATAAATTTTCTTTTTCCTTTAAGTCAAAAGGAGATCGTACCCTAACGTCTACAATTTTGGAATTGACAGACTTTATCTCGATAGATAAGGTTTTGTCTTGAAATGGTCTTTTAGCTGAACCAAAGCCTGTCATTGAAAATAGCATGTGTCATCATTTGAGGAGTGCAAATGTAATTAAACAAAAATTATTATTGAAAAATAGAATTAACCGTGTATAAAACAAAATGCAATAAAAGCTAAATATTTGAATAGATAATTTATAAAAAGATGGATACCAATAAATTAGTTGATTTTTATTTGACAGATTCCTCCCTTCTGTCGGAATGACAAAACCTTTGGTTAGAGGGGGTATAAAATGGGGCGTCTAGGCCGCCCCATTTTATACCCAAATTCCATCGACTTAGTGTCATTCCGAGCGAAGCGAGGAATCTTTATTCGCTAAGTCTTTTTTTTTGTACAATTTGTTATGCACACAAATGCAAGGTACTTTATAGTAGATTTTTAATTCATCAAAATAATAACATATTATTGATATATCAATAAATATAAATAGCACTGTTACTTATTTCTAACGAATATTTTGACACTTTTAACGATGTGAAGTATCCGTTGGTCTAATCAATTGAAACCTTTGCGGACAGTTGCGTTATAATTGAAATTTTGGGTATAATTTTGATAAAATTTAATTGACATGAAAACAATATTTGTAAAATCAAACTTCATCCTTGCCATCATGTTTTACCTTTCGTCAGCAGCATCTGCTCATACCGTCAGTGGTGTGTTGAAACTTGAAGATGAAAGTCCGGCCACCGGAGCATCAGTATATATTACTTCTGCTATTGATTCTACAATTGTTAAAGCATCGGTAGTGGACGAAAATGGCAAATTTACCCTCGAAGATATTGGTGCAGGCGAATATTTATTGCATGCCGCTTTGATAGGTTATACTCCCTTTGAAAATAAGATTAGCGTAGTCGGTGATATCGAAGTAGAAAAAATTAATCTCGTTCCTTCCGCAAACCAGTTGAATGAGGTAACAATTAAATATAAAAAGCCACTCATCGAAAGAGATCGGGATAAAATCGTCGTAAATGTGGAAAACAGCATCCTCGCAGCAGGCAATTCAGCGTGGGAAGTATTGGGTTCTTCTCCCGGAATTACAGCCACTAACAGCGACCAATTATCTCTGAAGGGACGTCAGGGAGTCAATGTCTGGGTGAATGGAAAGCCATTGCAACTCAGTGGCTCAGATCTCGCTAACTATCTCAAATCTTTGCCTGCTTCTGCACTGTCCAAAGTCGAGATCATCTCCAATCCTGCAGCAAGATATGATGCATCCGGCACCTCAGGCATCATTAATCTCGTTATGATCAAAGATAAAAAAATCGGTACCAATGGCTCTATTAGTCTTTCCTATGGACAGGGCCAGTTACCAAAATCGGTAAATAGCATTTCACTAAACCACCGAAATGCAAAATTCAATATTTATGGCATGTACAACCTTACCTATCGTGCCAATTTCAACAAATTATTACTCTACAGAAAATTTTATGACAAAGGTGTCTTCACCGGAGCATATGATCAGGACAATGATCTCACAATAGCCAGGTTTAATAATATGGCGAGAATCGGTGTGGACTTTACACTATCTGACAAGATGGATCTGGGAATCCTCATTAATGGTAATCTTTCAAAATTCAATCCAAATGGTTTAAACAAGACGACAATTGTCAATGCTGAAGGAATTCCGGCTTCGAAATTCACCACACAAAATGATTCACATGATCTATGGCATGACATGGGTGGCAATATTCACTATGGTTACAGAATCACAAAAGATCAGAATCTGACAGTTGATTTGGATTATGCACCTTTTGGAAATACTACGGAGCAGACATTTACGACACATTCATACGATCTCACAGGAATAGAACTTGGTATTCCATATATTTTATACGGAGATCTTCAGGGAGGTTTGGATATTTATTCAGCTAAAACGGATTATTCGAGTCAATATAAAAATGGGTTGAAGCTGGAATTCGGTGGTAAAACGAGTTACGTCAAAGCAGATAATGACATTAAATTCTTCGATAAGTCGACAGAAACAGCAGTTTTTGATTCCACTAAAAGCAACCATTTTATTTATAAAGAAAATATCAACGCCTTATACGCCAACGCTTCCGGCCAATTTGGGAAATGGGTGATCCAGGCAGGTCTCCGTATGGAAAACACCAATATCGATGGCGAACAGAAGGTAAATAATACCTCCTTTGATAAAAATTACACAAATTTATTTCCAAGTGCACTGGCAGCCTATACATTCAGCGACAGGAATGAATGGAGCTTTTCAGTGAGTCGGAGAATCGACCGACCGTCCTATGGTCAGCTGAATCCATTTAAATTTTTCCTGGATCCCACGACTTACAGAGAAGGCAATCCTTATCTTGATCCTCAGACCAGTTGGAATTATGAATTGACTCATACTTTCCTGCAAAAATTCAGCACCACTTTCGGTTATAGTAAGACGCTGGATAATATTACGCAAGTCATAGGTCCTGTAGAGGGACTTGAAAGAATTACCGTCCAGACTGATAAAAACCTTGCATCATTCGACTATTACGGAATAACGCTTTACATGCCATTTACCTTCTTCAAGATATGGCAAAGCATCAATTCTGTCAACTTGTATTATGGTCATTATAAAGGCAATCTCATTAATACACAGCTGAGTAATGGTAATGTTGCATTCAATTGGAATTCGAAAAATATCTTTCAGCTTAAAAAGGATTACTCGATAGAATTATCAGGCAATTATAGAAGTAGAGAGATCTATGGTTACATGGACGTCCAGCCGATCGCTTCCCTTTCAATTGGCGCTCAAAAACAGATCCTCAATAAAAAAGGCACCTTGAAATTCGCATTTACAGATATCTTTTACTCCGAGCTCACGACAGCCACCACTGAATTCACAGATTACATTGAAAAATTTAAAGTCGGTCGTGATTCCCGTGTCGCTACTTTGAGTTTTACTTACAGATTTGGAAATAATAATGTGGGTCAATTAGGGAGAAGGCAAGGTGGTGCTCAGGACGAGAAACAGCGAGCAGCTGGATAGGAGATGTCGGAGGTTGAATTTTGATTTACAAATGCATGACAATAGACTAAAACATTTATTTCAACTATTCGTTTCTATAACATCATTTGCTTACATTTTGAATAAATAGAGCATTATGATAAAAAATGCAATATTTTCGCAGCATTAAATGATCCTATGAAACGTATTTTATTTATTTTAATTGTTAGTATAATTTCTATTAAGGCTGCCACAGCGCAGAATATGCAGCTGGGTATACAGTATTTCCAAGATGGTGAATATGAAAAGGCTGCCATCATTTACAAAGAGTTGTGGAACAAAAATAAGTCCAACGAGCAATTACTTCATACACTCACTGAATGTTTTATAGCCCTCAAGGATTATGACAAGGCCCTGCAGGTTATGAACGAAGCTATCCAGCAAAATCCAAATCAACTTACATTGAGAATCACGAATGCAGCACTCTTGACTAAGATAAATAAAAATGACGAAGCCGAAAAGCAATATGCCTACGTGCTTGCCAATCTGCCCCAGAACCCAAATATGCTGCTCAACGTTTCAAGGTCATTTGACCGTCTCGGAAAGTCTGATTATGCCATTCAAGTGTTGGAAAAAGGTGAAAAAATATTGAACACTCCCGGCATGTTTGCCACTGATCTAGCAAATCTTTATCTCAAAACAGGCCAGCAAGACAAAATGCTATTGACCTATCTGAGTATGCTGAAGCAGGATCCAAGCATACTAAATTACATTACTACCACGGTACAGCGAACATTCCGCGAGCCAAAGGAATATGATGGTTTATTAAAAGCGGTATTCGAAAAAGTTCAGGAAGACCCTCAGAATCCTCAATTAATAGAATTGCTTTCCTGGATATATATTCAGAAAAAAGACTTTGCCAATGCATTGCGACAGCTTAAGGCATTGGATATACAGACCGGAAATAACATGATCAAGGTATATAATCTGTCTATGACTGCTTATAATGAAGGTCAATTTGAAACTGCCATTCAAGGTTATAATTATATTATGACCAAGGGTTCGGGGAGTCCATATTTCTTTGAGGCGGGAAGGTACAGATTGAAATCAATGGTTGAGAAAAGTATTTTAAATACTGAAATCTCTGAGATTGATCAATTACAAATTGATAAGGAATTTAATGATTATATAAATGCCTACCAAGAAACAGGCATGACCGTTTATGCTACCTACGATTACGCAGAATTCCTTCTTATATACCGAAAAAATCTGGACAAAGCAATTCAGGTATTGCAGGATTTAGTAGATAGGAAATATGCCAATCCACCTGTCCTTGCCGAACTCAAGATTCGCTTGGCAGATTATTTGCTTATCAAAGGTGAACGCTGGGATGCTTCTTTGCTTTATTCTCAGGTAGATAAAGACTTTAAAGAAGGTCCGCTTGGTCAGGAAGCAAGGTATAAAAATGCAAAATTGTCCTACTATGTAGGAGATTTTGGTTGGGCGCAGGCACAGTTTAATGCTCTTAAAACTGCCACATCCAGGTTGATTTCAAATGACGCTATCGATCAAAGTGTATTCATCATGGACAATATGGGACTTGACTCTACCGACGAAGCATTGAAACTTTATGCCGCCACAGAATTGCTAATTTATAGAAACTTGCTTACCGAAGCTACGGTCAAATTGGATTCATTGTTGAAGAAATTTCCAGGACACGCGCTCGATGATGATATTCTGTATGCTCAGGCACATATTTTCGAAAAACAGAAAAATTATCCTAAGGCTGTATCTACTTATGAAAAGATAATTGCTGATTATAAAGAAGAAATACGCGCTGACAATGCCCTTTACGAATTGGCACAACTTTACGACTATCAGCTCAACGATAAGGAAAAGGCCAAAGAACTTTATGAAAAATTATTTAATGATTATAGCGGCAGTGTCTTCTCTGTTGATGCAAGACAAAGGTATCGGGTGCTGAGAGGTGACGAGAATCAATAAAGGTGGATTGTTGAAAATTAAAGGGCAAAAAAATGGCAAATTATAAATTATAAATGATGGGTGATGTTGAAAGCATACCTTACGGAACGCCTTTCTCACCCTATCACCTACTCACCCTCTCACCCTTTCACATTCTCGCAGCCTCACTTTTTGCCCCAATTCCAGATTCGTTTATTCAAATTATCAGCCAAAAGCTTTCGCAATTGGCTGGGAGAAGACGCCCATTCAGGGCTAAAAATATCCTTCTGAGAATTGTATTTACTAACCAATCACCTTCTCTCCTTCTCACTTACTCACTTTCTAACCCTCTCACTTCCTATCCTCCGGATAAATCTCCGCATACGATCTTGAACTATAGCTATTAGTTCTTTGGAAGACAAGCTTGCGACTAAAATGATCTAAGTCACTGATGCCTGCAGCTGCCATGATTTCTAGGAAGGAAGAAATGGTGTTTTTGTGAAAATTGTAGACTTTCCGATATTTGTCTTCGATCACAAGACCGCCCATTAAGGCTTCGTTTTGAGTTGCAACTCCTGTAGGGCAAGTATTTTTATCACATTCAAGTGCCTGTATACAACCTAATGAGATCATCATCCCACGTGCGCTACAACAAAGATCTGCGCCAAGTGAGAGCATTTTATAAATGTCGAATGCTGTGGCAACTTTACCGGTAGCATTGATTTTGATCTTATCTTTTAAACCATATTTTTTCAAAGTATCGACTGCGAAGACCAACCCATCTTCTAAAGGCATGCCCACAGAATTTGTAAACTCTAAAGGAGCAGCTCCTGTGCCACCTTCACCACCATCGATAGAAATAAAATCCGGTAGTTTACCGGTGTCACGCATGACGGTGCACAAATCCTCAAATTCTGATTTTAATCCGACGCAAAGCTTGAATCCTGTTGGTTTACCTCCACTCAGATCTCTGAGTTTTTCTATGAAATTTACCAAACCTATGGCATCGCTGAAAGCTTTGTGATGTGCTGGAGAATGGACAACTGTAAATGGTTTAATTCCCCTGATTTTTGCAATTTCCTCCGTATTCTTTTTAGCAGGTAGAATGCCTCCATGACCTGGTTTAGCACCCTGGGAGAGCTTTAGTTCGATCATTTTAACTGATTCAGAAGCTGCAGTTATTTTAAATTTTTCTGGATCAAAGTTTCCGTCTTCTGCCCGACATCCGAAGTAGCCGGTACCGAGCTGATAAACGAGATCTCCTCCTGATTCCAGATGATAGTGTGACACTCCACCTTCTCCGGTATTATGATAAAATCCACCGAGTTGTGCACCTTTATTTAGTGCTACGATGGCATTTTTACTAAGAGAACCGTAACTCATAGCTGATATATTCAGCAAAGAGGCGGAGTAGGGTTTTGCGCAATTATGTTCACCGATCAACACTCTTGGCGCTTCATTTAGTTTCTCGACCGGATAAATAGAATGGGGCATCCATTCATAGTTTTCTTCATATACATTAAGTTCAGTGCCAAAGGGATGAGTACCGTCCATATTATTAGCCCTGGATTCGATGATTTTCCGTTGCAATCTGTTGAAGGGAGTACCATTGGTATCACTTTCTACGAAATATTGGCGAATTTCCGGACCGAAGCCTGACAGCATGCCGCGCAGGTGACCGACCACAGGAAAGTTTCTGATTATGGCACTTTTCTTCTGTATCATATCGAGAATGCCTATAATAACAAAAATGATCGGCAGCAGCATCCACCATAAGTACACAGGATTGATGGTAAATAAATATATGGATACAAGGATAACCAGGAAGGTGAAAATGAAAAATATCTTACGTACGTGCAGGAACATAACTTTGTGTATTTGAGAATAACAAAATTACTCAATTGGATGGTCTTATTTTTCATGTTTTACAAACGGTTTTGATTCGATAGTTGAAATTAGAAAGTTACTGTAGGGACAGGTCGCGACCTGTCCCTACAGTAACCGTAAAATTCCATTACCTACTTCCTTAATTGGTTTGACACAAGCTTTTAATAAGTGACAAATCGAAGATTCACAGCCTTTGTTTTTAAAATTTTGGCCGGCTTTTAAAGAAGAAAAAGGTAGCGGAATATGTAACTAAGGCATTAGGCCAAAACAAAATCTTAATAGGTGTAATCTCAATTAATATCCAATCAAAATTCCAAACGAATATTTTTATTAACAATTCAATTAATATTGACTATAAATAAGAATATTTTAATATAATTTCCAATGAGTTAAAAACTATAATATCAATATGTTCGTTTTCATGAAATAATATAAATTCTCCAACAAATGAAAATACTACTCTTATTATGCTTCATTTTACCAACTGTAACTTGGTTAACAGATTTTAATAAAGCTAAAATCATTGCTAAAGAGGATAATAAACTCATCCTATTAAACTTTTCAGGATCAGACTGGTGTGGGCCTTGTATTAAATTAAAAAGAGATTACTTTGGAAGCCAAACCTTTATGGATATGGCAAGTGAAAAATTGGTATTAGTCAATGCAGACTTTCCTAGAAAGAAAAAAAACATGGCAGATCCTTCACAAATCAAAGCAAATGAAGCTTTAGCGGAAATATATAATAAAGAAGGCGGCTTCCCATTGACGTTGCTGCTAGATGCTGATGGTAAAGTCCTAAAAAAATGGGATGGCTTACCTTTTGTCACAGTCGACGAATGGACGAAAGAAGTAAGTGCTTATTGCAACTTAAGAAAATAAATCATTTACGATGAATAGTTTTTCAAAGAGCCTCAGATTGATGGGTAATAACTTTACCATCACAGTCGTATCAGAAGACAGAATTACCGCAGATTGTCATATAGATATTGCAATTGCTGAAATTCAAAGAATAGAAAAGCTTTTTACAACCTTCGATCCGAATAGTCAAACTAATCTGATCAATGAGTATGCCGGAATAAAGCCTGTGGTCGTCGATGAGGAGGTTTTCAAACTCATTGAAAGATCAATTACCATTTCAAATTTGACACAGGGCGCTTTCGATATCACATATGGTAGTATTGACAAGGGGCTCTGGAATTTTGACACAAACATGACCGCTCTTCCAAGCCATGAAATTGCAAAAAAGATGGTCTATCTAATCAATTACAGAAACATAATTCTCAATAAAGAACAGCTGTCAGTAATGTTATTAAATAAGGGCATGCGAATAGGTTTTGGAGGTATTGGTAAGGGATATGCTGCCGAGATGGCTAAGAAAAAGCTCGTGGAACGAAATGTATTAAGTGGGATTATAAATGCGAGTGGAGATCTTACTACTTGGGGAACGCAAGCCAGCGGAAAACCTTGGACGATCGGTATAGCGCATCCGGATCATCCTTCATCGGCATTTTCATGTTTAAATATTTCAGGGAAAGCCATTGCTACTTCGGGCAATTACGAAAAATGTATTATCATAAATGGCAAAAAATTCTCGCATACGATTGACCCGAAAACAGGTTTTCCTGTCACCGGTATTAAAAGTGTAACTGTCATTAGTAATAATGCAGAATTGGCAGATGCTATGGCTACACCAATAGCAGTGATGGGTATAAAGCCGGGCCTATTTATGATAGATCAAATTCCGGATCTTCATTGTCTAATAATAGATGACAAAAACCAAATTTACACGTCTCAAAACATTAATTTGAAATGAAAAATATAATATTTAATGTATTCATATTAATCGTATCGTGCCAATTTATTTCATGCACGACGGTCAAAGAGTATCAAAAAGGAAGGTTAAATGATTCCGAAATGATGCTGTCCAACCGAAAAATAGAGAAGACTGAAATGAGTTTTCAAACTTATAGAGAAGGGTCATCCGGGGCAAGCTCGGGTAAAGTGGGTGGTGGCTGTGGCTGCAATTAAATTAATTATAATTAAATAAATAAATGCAGAAATTATTTTTCACTGGGTTGGCACTTTTTGGTCTTTTCCGCGTCATTGCTCAAGGTCCGGATACAACTTCTCCATATAAATTAAAGACAATAAAAATTGAAGAAATTAATCTTGTCTCCAGCCTGTATCATCAGGAAGGAAATAATTCTGCCGTGACCGGAGGTATAGGTACGGAAAAACTAACGGATGTTGCAAATTCACTTGACATAAAATTATTGTTTCAAAAAGATCCTCTTAAAATCCATACCCTTGATCTGGAAGTCGGGCTCGATCATTATTCCTCAGCTTCATCCGACAAAATAGATTTGAATGCAAATTCTTCAGCTTCCTCATCAGACAATCGTTTCTATCCTTCGCTAAATTATACTTTGGAGAACAAAACAAAAAAACAAACTATAGGCGCAGGCTTATCTTCCTCAACAGAATTTGATTATCTTTCATTTGGAGGTAACATCAATTATTCTAAAAAAACGAAAGATAACTCAGGTGAATTTTCAGCAAAAGTTCAGGTATTTGCTGATCAGGTTACCCTCATAAAACCAATTGAATTAAGACCTCAAGGAGAAAATGGATATGGAACTGCTTCGCGTAATACATATGCTGCAACGCTTTCTTACGCTCAGATTATTAATAAAAATTGGCAAATTCTACTCATTGCCGACATTGTTAAACAACAAGGGTATTTAAGTCTTCCTTTTCATAGGGTTTATTTTGACGACCACTCAGTACACCAGGAAAATCTGCCTGATAGCAGATTAAAACTGCCTGTAGCCATCAGATCCAGTTATTTCCTCGGCGATAATATTATCATAAAAGCTTATTACAGATATTACGCTGATAATTGGAAATTAAGTTCACATACTTTCAACATTGAGGTCCCGGTAAAATTATCTCCATTCTTTTCTTTAAGTCCATTCTATCGATTTTATAAGCAGAATGGTGCACAATACTTTAATGGCTTTGAGGAACATACGACAGCAGATATGTTCTATACCAGTAATTATGATTTATCTGATTTTACCAGTTATTTTGCTGGCATTGGTTGCAAGTTCACTCCTTTGAACGGTGGATTTGGAGTGAAGCATTTCAACACATTAGAGATCCGATACGGACACTATGGCAAGTCTACTGGAATGGCTTCGAATATTTTGAGTTTGAATATAAAGTATAAGTGATCGGCGGTCAGTGGTCAGTCCAATAATCTAGGGAGAGTTCCATCTTTGCTAAAATTTTAGTCGAAGACGGAAATACCTTTGTGACCTCTTTTACAATCAAATGAATAATTAGTTTTATGAGTTTATTATGTTGCTGAGCTAAATTAATTTCATTTATCTCAAATCACCATTAGAATCTTTGAACAAAAGATAGTTTTCAATGGACTATTTTTATTGAAATAAATTGCCTTTGCGGTCAAAAGTCAACAATTCATCGCTGTCGCAAGTTTTTAACTTGTGCCTTTACATCTTCACAAACCTTCCCGTATAATTCCTTCTACTGCCACTCAAACTTACCTGGACTATATATGCCCCAGACTCAAAGTTTGCAACCAAGACTTCAAATTTATTGATGCCGGTAACATAAGAGGAAGAATTAACTTTCTGCAATTGACCTTTCATGTCATAGATCTTCAGACTTGCTGTTCCCTGTCCCGACAATTCGATGTCCATAAAGATGGCTTGCGTCGTTGGATTCGGATAACATTTTAATTGACCTGCTCTATTAAAAATAGACGTACTCAAATAAGTATCAATATAACAGTCCGGTGATACGAGATAATTATTCTCAATCACACCTGTTTTGCTGGAGATGTATGGCTCGAAAAGTGTAGATTCGAGTACATTGTCTGAAGCTCCCAGCCAGTCTTGCAGCAATGCTGTAAACACACTCCTATAGTCATGTTGCATTCCTATCAAGTCATTACCGTCACCTACAAGTGATAAGTCAGCATTGGTGCCAAATACTCCTGATTTTATAGGAGTTCCGAATAAAAACATCGGAGCTATAGTGCCATGATCCGTGCCCTTGGATCCATTCTCCTTCGGTCTTCTGCCAAATTCTGAGAAGGTAACACCGGCAACTCTGTTGTCAAGGCCCATGAGTTCAAGATCATTCTGAAATGCTAGAATCGAATTTGAAAGTGATTCGAGCAAGGTGGCATGTGTTCCTTGTTCGGGAGTTGTCCCATCTGCCTGAACATTATGCGTGTCGAAACTGCCTATCGTGACGACATATATTTTTGTCTTGCTGCCTCCACTGATCATTCTGGCCACAGTTTTTAACTGATTGGAAAGATCTACGTCTGCATCATATGAGCCGAGATTTGTTCCTTGATTGAAAACTTGTGAAACTCTATTTGAGTATTTGCTAGTGGATTTTTCCACATCAATGACATAATCCAGGTTGTGTCCGTAGTCTGAAACCGGAATTACGGAAGGTGGGATGCCACCCAATTCAGAGATCAAAGAATAAAACCCACCGGGATCTTGCCCTGAAAGGTTGATTCCTGCTTCATGTTGTTCCTCTGTATGAAAACCTAGAAACTGCTGTTTTGAACCTAATTGTATCCCTAATGGATCAGGAAAATCATCAGTTGGTTCGCCGGGAAGTCCCGGATAAGAAGCTTCAAGATATCTTCCGATCCATCCTGAACCTAGATTGTAGTTTTGCGGTGTACTATCTCCGCCTGACAGCCATAAGTCTGTTCCTTTGAAGTGCGATTTATTTGAATTAGCATAACCAACTGCCTGAACCACTGCGAACGCGTCTTTTTCATACAGCGCTTTGAAAGAAGCCAGATTTGGGTGCAAGCTCACTTGATCCTGATTGGAAAGGCTGCTGTCCAAAGTCAGCAATTTATTGAGGTCAGTTCCGATAGTAGGCCTGAAACTTTTGTACATATCGTACTGATTTGTAGGAACCACGCAGTTCAATCCGTCATTTCCTCCTTTCATTTGCACTACTACGAGCACTCTGTCATTGACATCTTCACAATTAAACATCTTGTTTAAAGAAGCTGACATAAAAGGTTTTAATATATTTCCATCGAGAACAAGTGGACTGAAAGCAACTGGAGCAGTCATTCGTAAAAAATTTCGCCTCTTCATATTTTTTGATTTACTTGAATTAAAGGTTGGTGTTGATATGGATTAAAGCATTTGGAATTCTTCAGAATACATGAGAGCCGTCATCAGGTTCTTAAGTCCGATGTTTACCTCTTCCGAACTTCCTCCCTGAGCATAAGCTTCCCATTCGTATTTCCAGTCTTCTGCAGGCACTCCATCTAAAAGACTTTCTATAAAGTAAGAAATGCGGTCATTATCAGGTTTTTCAGCGAACATATTCTCCGCTAATTCCTCTACAAGTAATGAGACATCTGCCGGGTCTGTAAAATGTCCGGAATTCTTGACAAATTGGGGAAGGTTTATTACCACATTGGTAGCACTTCCTCCAAGGTACGACTTGCCTGTTTGCATCATTTCTGCCAACTTGTATCTTGAGATTATGGTATTGGCGTTAAACCAGGATTTGTCATAAGCCGGTTCTTGATAGTAAGCTGAATAACCCGCCACATCATAAGGAGCAAGGAAGGACATGCCTCCATTATCTAGTATGACACTTATGCCAAGCCTATTAAGGTGAGTATACAATTTAGCCGGTTGAGTAGCCTGGTCAGGCCATGCCATTTCAAAATAGTTAGTGCTTCCAAGGTACAATTCGAGAGGTGATTTAATCAGTGCCCCAAGGATCTCATCTTTGTTGTCAGAATCGTCGGCATCATAGAAATGCTCTGAGGTCAATAGCATTTTGATGGTGTTGTGCACCTCATAATTGTCATTCATCAATTGCGCAGCAAGCGGCGTGACAATATCTGATTCAATCTCTGCAGAAATATTTTGAGACACAAAATATCTGTATAATCGGCGGACATATAATTTTGCTGTTTCTTTTTGGGCGAAGACCATCTCGACAAAATCTGATAATTCTCGAAGCATGTCATCAACTACTTTTGCGCCTTTGATTTTGGTATTCTGAAAAGCAGCGCTGAAAGTTTTGTCTTCTGTATTATGATTGGCCAAAGCCAGTCTACCTGTGGATATGCCTGTATCCGGATCAATGACTGTTAGTCGGGTTGATGATCTAAGTCCTGTCAATAATTTGGCGGCCGTAACTACATCATCTTCTGTATAATTAGTATAATTACCTGGACCTATTTGAGGTCCTTTCCCTATTGTAAATAATTCAAAAAATTCACGTGCATAGTTCTCGTTTGGAGCAGTTTTAGTGTTGGATGTATTATTAAGATACACCAGCATGAGATTGTCCATCGACATTTTCTTCGCAAACGTTTTATAGTTGCCCAACGTGTATTTAGAGATTAAATCTAAATAGTCATAGACTCGCTCAGAGGTTGCCTCATTGGCATTTGTAACCCAACTTTTATGCAAGAAGAAAACCATCTTCATGTTGATTGTTTGGTCGAATTTCATTTCATTGAGCGCCCAGCAACGCAAATAGTTTTTTAGAGCGCCTGCATTTGTTGTTGTAGCGGTGCCATTATTGATCCATGGTTGGCCGGTAGCCGGGTCGATAGGTTGGTCCAATGAATAGGATAGTGGCCCTAACAATTTGTCGACAGCGACATCAGCAGTATAGGCGGCGAATTCATTTATTCTGCCTATGTTATAATTGAATGTGCCTCTTCTCAAAAGGTGTGCTGCAAGCCGATTCCCTAGTTTGCCATTAAAAGTATTTAATGAAGCCATGTCGTGGAGTTATTTTATAAAGTTATTGACCTCTGGAATGTCAAAAGGTTTAATGGCTGTTAAAATAATATTTAAATAAGTAATAAAATAGTTTTTGGGGCAATAAATTTGATAGAATGTAGTTGCCAGAATAATAAGTGTAAAGCAAATGTTTCATGTTCCACATTATTTTGAATTTGGGAGGCAACTTTGAAGAGCTGTTTTTGAAAAAAGAGTTAAAAAGTCGATGATTTTGTAGACGACAGCATTAATAATATCTTGAAATTCAATATGATGTGAGATTAACGGTTGGCAACGGTTGGCAACTGTTGGCAACGGTTGCTCACGGTTCTTTGTAGTTGATATCTTTCTAAATCCTAGAAGCTAGACGTAACAACGGCCGTATTAAAAGTTGCAATAAAAAAAGTATTGTTTTTATAAACGAAGACTGGTGCAACTATTTATTTATCAGGGAATTATTGCGACAACGGTTGCGAACGGTTCCAAACGGTTATTAATTCCGCAGCATCTACATTCTTTACACCATAAAGATTTATAACCATCAGCGTTGATTTCGATCTAATCTCTATTTCCATAATAATCAAATCAATAAAAATCACTTCCATACCCATAAAATCACTTCTTAAAAGTAACTTTGCAACAACCTCAACAATTTAATTCCTAAAACCGTTGAGCTTCGAAAGGAATATATGTTTAAAAATGTAGATATAAAGTTACTGTGGCGCGTAGTTAAACTATCCTTTTCGTTTAAGAAGATATTCTATCTATCTCTCGCATTGGCCTTGTTACTGGCTCCACTAGGCGCCTTAAGACCTTACCTGGTGAACATTGGTGTGGACAAATACGTGATCAGTAACGACCTGTCAGGACTATTCAAAATATGCATCGTCCTCGTAGTACTCGTCATCATTGAGTCATTGTTGCGTTATGTTTTCAGTTATGCTACCGATGCTTTGGGGCAATACGTAACCAAAGATCTCAGAATAGAAATTTTCAACAAAATCGTGGGTTTAAGAGTTCGTCATTTCGATCAAACACCCACAGGCATGTACATCACCAGAGTCATCAATGACATTGAGAACATAAAAACCATCTTTTCGGAAGGTATGTTGACCATTATCGCAGACTTCATCGCCATCATTGTCATCGTAATTGTTATGTTTATGACGAGTTGGCAACTGACTCTGGCATGCCTCGTGACACTGCCGCTCATGGTGGTTGCGACCATTATCTTCAACAAAAAGGTCAAAGTTTCTTACCAACGGGTGCGCACCCAACTGGCCAATATGAATGCTTTTCTCCAAGAGCACATCTCAGGTATGACCATCATTCAAGCTTTTAATGCACAGGATCGGGAGGCGAATAAATTCAAAAAGATCAATAAAGATTATACCAAGGCAAACTTAGATTCTGTCTTTTATTATGCAGTTTTCTTTCCTGTGGTGGATATTATTTCGGCAGCTGCACTTGGTTTGATGGTTTGGTGGGGAGCAAGAGGAATCATGAATGAGACCGTTTCACTGGGTGCCATGGTAGCTTTTCCAATATATCTGAATACCCTTTTTCGACCGATTAGGATGCTGGCCGACAAGTTCAACAGTATGCAGATGGGGCTTGTCGCTGCTGAACGAATCTTTGCACTGACAGATGATGCCGCTGTGACAGAAGATGCCGGCCAGGTTTTTCTGGAAGAGGTCAAAGGAAATATCGTATTCGATCATGTCAACTTTGAATACGTAGAAGGCAGTCCGATTCTTCGGGACGTATCCTTCGAAGTACCTGCAGGAAAAACCATGGCCATCGTCGGCAGCACAGGCAGTGGTAAATCCACCATTATCAACTTACTCACCCGATTCTATGATTATGAAGAAGGCTCGATCACGCTTGATGGAGTAGAATTAAACACGATACAAAAGGTCAATCTTCGCTCCCATATCAGTCTGGTCCTGCAAGATGTTTTCCTTTTTTCAGGTTCTGTGCGGGACAATATCACCCTCAATAATCCTGATATCACAGAAGAGAATATTCAGGAAGCGTCCAAAATGTTGGATGCACATCGCTTCATCATGATGTTGCCGGATGGATATGACTTTGTGGTTTCAGAAAGGGGTCATAATCTTTCCTCGGGCCAGAGGCAATTGATCTCTTTGGTGCGGGCGCTGGTATACAATCCTTCCATACTTATATTGGATGAGGCGACTGCCAGCATAGATTCCGAGACAGAAGAAATCGTACAATACGCTATAGAAAAATTGTTGGAAAACAGATCTGCCATTATCATTGCTCACCGTCTTTCTACGATTCGGAATGCGGACGAGATCCTGGTGCTGGAGCATGGCAGGATTCTGGAAAGAGGCAGTCACAGCCAATTGTTGGAAGATCCGGCAAGCCGCTACTCTGAACTTTATACCATACAGTTTGAAAAAGACCTCTCATGATAATATGGCGCTTTAATAAAATCCCAAATACTTCGTTATTCTCGTATTTGAAACGGTCATTTATGAATTATAAACTCCCTTATTTCAAATACTTCGAATGCCTCGTCTTTGGAATTTTCTTTTCAGCACCTCAAAAAAGCAGCGTTCGGCTTCGGCATCGTCGATATTTTCTTACAGCACTGAAAACAATTGCAGTATTTCTTCTAATTTCCGGAAAGTTGAGCGCCCAGGTTACGCCATTTTTTGACAGATTTCCGGTCATAGATAGTTTGAATGACGGATTTTCTATCCATGGACACAGTCTGGTGTACTTTAAAAACAATGAATATATCAAGGAAGCATATCCTGGATTCTCGGCTTTGGGGGCGAATAATGAACTGTCGGTTAGTTATAAAAAGCAAGGTCATTCTTTTACGGGTGGAATATTTTATCAGTTTGTCTTCGGAAGACCTTTAAGATCTGTCGTGCTGCCCATCTTGTCCTATCAGTATAAACTTACCAAAGATCTAAAAGTGGTCTTGGGGACTTTGGAAGGGCCGGCTGAACATCGACTTTCTCAAGAATTACAGGGCGTCGATGCATACCTTGCGAATCCGATCGAATACGGTGCACAGTTTAAATACACACCAAAATGGGTGGATGCTGATGTCTGGATCAATTGGCGGGAAAATATTGTGACAGGGGATTCTGCACAAGAAAAATTCACACAGGGAAGTAATTTTAATTTCCATTTATTTGATAAAAATGATTGGAAAATAGATGCTAATGCAACTGCTTTATTTTATCATTTTGGTGGGCAAATAGATATTTCAGAAGCACATGTCGTATCATTAATTAATTATGGTTTGGGGATTTCTGTCAGTAAAAAAGCGGGCAAATGGAATAATACAGTTTCGTATAATTATTCCGGTTTCAAGAATGATGAAGACTATACGCTTGTACCATGGGACAAGGGTTTTGGTCATTCACTGACGTTGGATGTGGACAATAATACCTGGTATTTTGGTGTCGGTTACAGAAAATTTGACCGGTACTTTACACTATTTGGTGATCAGGTATTTAGCCTGATCAATCAATTTACAGGAGAGATATTTGGCACAAAAAAGGAATTAATTTCCGGATCTATTTCCTATCAATTATTGGGAGATAAAAACTTCAATATTAATATTGGTTCGGAGCTGTATTATAATCTGCCTACTTCTCAGCTGGATTATAATTATAGTGTGATGGGGCGGGTTAAGTTTTAATTGTTAGTTATTAATTGTTAGTTGTTATTTGGGGCATTACAAGGAGGAATCAGGTGTCCAACACAGAATTGTTCATTATTCATTGTTAATTGTTCATTATTTTAGACCTATCTTTGCCCCTGCAACCAACATAACAGTTAATGCCTCACGACACAAACGACTTAAAAAATTCAGATTTTCAGCCGGAAGGAAGGAAGCAGGATCACATCGAACTTGCATTCGCCTCAGCGACGGAAGCCGCGATGAATGATGATCGATTTTCTTACGAACCAATGTTGTCGGCTCACTTGTCAGCCTTGGAGCCTACTGAATTTCTGGGTAAGACGTTCAATGCACCGTTTTGGGTTTCCAGTATGACAGGTGGCACAGAGAAGGCCAGTAAGATCAATAAAAATCTTGCAACAGTAGCAGGCCGCTTTGGCTTCGGTATGGGCCTCGGTTCCTGTAGAAGCTTGTTGTATAGCAATGAGCACTTAGCAGATTTCGATGTTCGAAAATATCTTGGTGACAAAATGCCTTTGTATGCCAACCTCGGTATCGCTCAAGTGGAACAATTAATCGCAAATGGTAATGTTCAGGTCATCAAAGATCTTGTCAAGAAAGTTTCTGCTGACGGCCTCATAGTCCACGTCAATCCACTTCAGGAGTGGCTGCAGCCTAGTGGAGACAGATTTACCAGAAGTCCAATTGAAACTATTAAGCAATTGCTGGAAAAGCTTGATTTGCCTGTTATAGTCAAAGAAGTTGGCCAGGGAATGGGCATGAAGAGCATGGAAGAATTGCTCAAACTTCCTTTAGAAGCAATCGAATTCGCAGCGTTTGGTGGAACAAATTTTGCCAAATTAGAATTAATGCGCGGCTCAAAAGAAGGTATGGAAGCTTCTATGTCTTTGGCGAGAGTCGGTCACACAGCTCATGAGATGATACAATATATTGACGAACTTGAATGGCGCCTGAAAGAGGACATGTTGTGCAAACAATTCATCATTTCTGGGGGAGTCAGAAACTTCCTCGACGGATACTATTTGATGGAGCAATTACCCTATCCATGTGTCATAGGCCAGGCAAGTACTATGCTAAAATATGCACAAGAAAGTGAAGAAGCTTTGTCTAACTTTGTGCAGCAGCAAATCAATGGATTATTATTTGCCAAAGCATTTTTGAAAATAAAATAGGATACTTCATTGAACCAATTGTTAAAAGTTTTATTCTACATACATCCTGCACCACAGGGTCATCATATATATAGTGAATAAAGAATTGTCAAATAAGTCGGTGGCGGGTTTTTCCAAACTTTCGAAAAGAGGAAAACTAAAGTGGATCGTTAATAATTTCTTCAAGGATCCTGAACATGTCATGAAGGAGCTTTCCAGCTATTGGTTTAAAGATGAAAACGACCAAAAGATCATCGATGGATTAAGTGAAAATACGATTTCCAATTTCGTGCTGCCTTACAGTGTCGCGCCTAATTTTGTGATCAATGACATAGAATATGCCATTCCGATGGTCATAGAAGAAAGCAGTGTAGTTGCTGCGGCTTCCAATGCAGCTAAATATTGGTCGACCAGAGGCGGATTCAAAGCAAGGGTGATTTCTACGATTAAGGAAGGTTGCATCTACTTTATGTGGCCCGGAGATTTTAAACAATTGACACTTCATTTGTCCGATTTGGACGCCAAAATAAGGTTAGCTTCAGCGGACATCACCGCCAATATGGAGACCAGAGGTGGAGGTATTCTCAAGATCGAATTTATCGACATGAACGATGAAGAACCCGGTTTTAAGAAGTTGAATATCCAATTCGATACCTGCAATTCGATGGGTGCCAATTTCATCAATTCAGTCCTTGAAAACGCAGCAATTGTGCTAAAACAATGGTTTGAGTTTCATAAATTACAGGCAGAAGGGCAAGATAATTTTGAGATCATCATGTCCATTTTGACCAATTATACACCACAATGTCTGGTGGAGGCTTATGTAGAGTGTCCGATAGATCAACTTACCGATATCAGCGGATTGGATCCCGTTTCATTTGCAGACCGTTTTTACAAGGCTGTCCGCATAGCAAATGTAGATGTGAGCAGGGCAACTACCCACAACAAAGGGATTTTTAACGGAATAGATGCAGTTGTTATCGCCACTGGCAATGACTATAGAGCTATTGAAGCTTGTGGACATGCTTATGCTGCAAAATCAGGGCAATACAGAAGTCTTAGTAACTGTACATTAGATAATGGAATATTTAAATTTTCAATAACTGTGCCACTAGCTCTGGGAACTGTGGGAGGACTTACAACCTTACATCCGATGGCAAAAAGATCGCTCGAACTATTGGGAAATCCTTCCGCCAAAGAATTGATGATGATCGTAGCAGCGACCGGACTGGCACAGAATTTTGGTGCTGTGCGGTCCCTTGTCACTACCGGTATACAGAAGGGCCATATGCGCATGCACCTGCAGAACATGTTGTGGCAGATGAAAGTTACTCCTGAAGAAAACCTTGCAGTCAACGATCATTTTGCAGACAAGACCATTTCATATGCCGGAGTGCGTGACTATTTGGAAGAGATGCGCAACCGACCTACACTAATAAAAGATTAGACTGTAAAGTAATGTTTGCGTGATTTCCCCCTCTTGAGGGGGCTAGGGGGAGTCTTTAAAATAACAATTAATAATTAACAACTAACAATTACAAATGACCGTTACTTACACCGCACACGGAAAGTTAATGATCACCGGTGAATACCTCGCCCTCCTAGGTGCACGCTGCCTTGCCTGGCCGACGAAAGCGACTCAGACGATGGATGTAACCACTATGGCGAGCGCCCCTGGGACCCTCATTTGGAATGCCATTGACCATGAAGGCAATCCATGGTTCGATGCTTTGATTGCTACAGATGGCCCATACGAGGTCATTTCTGCTTCCGATCCGATTGTTGCTGATAAATTGATCCATATGTTGGAACAAGCAAGAAAAATGGGTGGCCGTGAACTGGGTAATCAGGCATATTCCGTGGAGACGAATACACACTGGCCGATGGAATGGGGTCTTGGAAGCAGTTCCAGTCTCATCGTCAATCTAGCTGCATGGCTTGAAGTTAATCCATTTGAACTTCAGAAAAATACAATTGGTGGTTCAGGTTATGATATTGCATGCGGAATGTCGGATTCTCCCATTGTTTTTCAAATGGCAGATAAACTATTGGTTGGAAAAGTCAGTCGACCACCCGTATTGTTGGAATATGCAGGTTTTGCGTATTTAGGACAAAAAGCAAGTACATCCGATGCCATCAAAAACTTTCATGATAAAGTGGCTAATGTAGATGTTTCTAAAAAGATAGATCTTGTAAATCGACTCGCTTATCACATTCTGGATGGCGAAAAAGTTGGCAATATTATCAAAGCCATTGAAATACACGAAGAAACAATAGGTTACTTACTGGACATAGAACCCATCAAAAGACGTATGTTTCCTGATTTCAATGGAATGGTCAAGTCATTAGGCGCATGGGGTGGCGACTTCGTGATGTTTGTCGGAAGAGAACCATTGAAGGATTATAAAGAAGCAACTGAAAAGGAGTATGGTCTTAAGTTATATTCTGCGGAAGAGCTGCTGGTCTAAAATTGTAAGTTATTTTATTAAAGAAACAATGGTTGGTTAGAAATACCAGTCTTTCTATTATTAAACACAACTATTTTCAAGTAAGATATTTATATATAATTAGAGCGACTGATCTGCGCTTCCCCTCTTGAGGGGTGCCGACAGGCGGGGTGTTTCAAAACCCCGATAAGGGTTGAACAAAATTAGCCACGGGTGAAACCCGTGGAAAGAAAGACTGGTCAAAAAAACCCGGAGTGGGTTGAATAATTATTAAAAAACATAACATCATGCCAAAATGGATCGAAGCAGAAGTAATTAAAACTATTTCTGAAACCGACAGAGTCAAACGTATCTGGATCAATCCGGAAACAGATGAAATGATCACTGCTATTCCCGGGCAATTCATCACATTTGATTTGCCTGTAGGAGAGAAGCGTCTTCAGCGATGGAAAAGTTATTCTATCGCCAACTATGTCCAAGAAGGCATCATCGAACTATGCGTGGCAAAGATGGAAGGTGGACTAGGTTCGGCATACCTGTGTGATGAAATCAAAGTGGGTGATAAACTGAAATTCAAAGGGCCGGAGGGCGTTTTTGTACTTCCTGATACATTACCTTATAAAGTCGTCATGGTATGCACCGGCACAGGTCTGGCGCCATTCCTTGCTATGCTTCAGATGGCATTGGGAAATGCTGAATACGACCACATTGATTTTCACTTGATCTTTGGGACTAGATACGAAAAGGATTTGCTTTATTATCCTAATTTACTTGACTTCAGAAAGTATAAAAATTTCAAGTTGGATGTTGCCCTTTCAAGATATGAGGGTGACGGTCCATTTCACAAGGGTTATGTGCATTCCATTTACCAAAATACTTATAATAATAATGGCCCTCAACCATTATTTATGCTGTGCGGTTGGCAGGCGATGATCGATGAGGCGGTGGGGATTCTGGAGAGTCAGATGCAGATAGATAAAAAGAATGTGATGGTGGAGTTGTATGGATAGGGTTCACGCAAAGAGTCCGCAAAGATAGGACGCGCAAAGTGCACCAAGAGAAACTGCCCTATATTAAGTATTAAAAATAAACCAATTTCTTCCTGTCCTTTGCGCTTCTTTGCCTCATTGCGTGAACTCTTTTTTTTATTGTGTTAACGAAAAGGATGTAAAATTCGTGTTAGATGCGAAGCATCATTCGTGCAATTCGCGGCAAAATTAATCTTTATAATTCGACTGTATTCACCGGGAAATAATAAGGATTTGTCTCACAATTACAGAAATATACAGTCTTTTAACCCGGGATCTCGAATGCATCTTCGCAGATAATTGCACGAATTTGCACGTATGTTTCTACTCCTGCTTAATGATTTCTTAGTGTCTTTGTGATACAGCTTAGGAAGTAGCTACTGCGTGGGCAGGAGGAAGATATCACAGAGTTGCACAAAGTTTTTTTAAATTGAATAAATAATTAGAAGTTGAGCTTAATTTTGAAACTAGATACTGATTGTAGATTTTTTGAGTAACACAGAGAGATTTGACTGTCGTCAAATTTAGATCTGATTGGTCTGTATCTATTATTATATCAGTCAACCTCTGTGCCACTCCACGTCTGCTCTGTGAATCTCAGTGATAATTAATCCCTCAATCTTTGTGAATCTTTGTGATACAGCTTAGGGAGTAGCTACTGCGTGGGCAGGAGGAAGATATCACAGAGTTGCACAAAGTTTTTTTAAAATGAATAAATAATTAGAAGTTGAACTTAATTTTGAAACTAGACACTGATTGTAGATTTTTTGAGTAACACAGAGAGATTTGACTGTCGTCAAATTTAGATCTGATTGGTCTGTATCTATTATTATATCAGTCAACCTCTGTGCCACTCCACGTCTGCTCTGTGAATCTCAGTGATACTTAATTCCTCAATCTTTGTGAATCTTTGTGATACACCTTAGGAAGTAGCCACTGCGTGGGCAGGAGGAAGATATCACAGAGTTGCACAAAGTTTTTTTAAAATGAATAAATAATTAGAAGTTGAGCTTAATTTTGAAACTAGATACTGATTGTAGATTTTTTGAGTAACACAGAGAGATTTGACTGTCGTCAAATTTCGCACAGATCTTTCTGTATCTATTATTACATTGGTGTATCTATGTGCCACTCCGTGTCTGCTCTGTGAATCTCAGTGATAATTAATCCCTCAATCTTTGTGAATCTTTGTGATACAGCTTAGGGAGTAGCTACTGCGTGGGCAGGAGGAAGATATCACAGAGTTGCACAAAGTTTTTTTAAAATGAATAAATAATTAGAAGTTGAGCTTAATTTTGAAACTAGACACTGATTGTAGATTTTTGAGTAACACAGAGAGATTTGACTGTCGTCAAATTTAGATCTGATTGGTCTGTATCTATTATTATATCAGTCAACCTCTGTGCCACTCCACGTCTGCTCTGTGAATCTCAGTGATAATTAATCCCTCAATCTTTGTGAATCTTTGTGATACAGCTTAGGAAGTAGCCACTGCGTGGGCAGGAGGAAGATATCACAGAGTTGCACAAAGTTTTTTTAAAATGAATAAATAATTAGAAGTTGAGCTTAATTTTGAAACTAGACACTGATTGTAGATTTTTTGAGTAACACAGAGAGATTTGACTGTCGTCAAATTTAGATCTGATTGGTCTGTATCTATTATTATATCAGTCAACCTCTGTGCCACTCCACGTCTGCTCTGTGAATCTCAGTGATACTTAATTCCTCAATCTTTGTGATACAGCTTAGGAAGTAGCCACTGCGTGGGCAGGAGGAAGATATCACAGAGTTGCACAAAGTTTTTTTAAAATGAATAAATAATTAGAAGTTGAGCTTAATTTTGAAACTAGACACTGATTGTAGATTTTTTGAGTAACACAGAGAGATTTGACTGTCGTCAAATTTCGCACAGATCTTTCTGTATCTATTATTACATTGGTGTATCTCTGTGCCACTCCATGTCTGCTCTGTGAATCTCAGTGATACTTAACCCCACATTCTTTGCTCTTCTTTGCCTCTTTGCGTGAACCAATCAACTAATACCTATTTGGAATTAACTTTTTTTCCCTTTCTTTGTTCTGAATCTTAATAACAAAAACAACGTAATGGAAGATCAAGCAGTAAAATCACCAATACTTATATATACTGAGGAAACACCCAATCCGGAATCCTTAAAATTTGTTGTCAATAAGATGTTGTTCCAGGGCGGCACAGCTGACTTTCGGGAAGCCGAAAGCGCAAAAGAATGGTCACCTTTGGCTACATCTCTTTTTGAATTCCCATATGTGAAAGGTGTTTATATATGTAACAACTTTGTTTCTATCACCAAAGAAATGAACTATGGCTGGGAAGAAGTTCAGTTAAGACTGAAAGAATTCATCAAAACTTATGTTTCTGACGGCAAAGTTATCATGAATGATGGCTACATGGAAGAGCAATCCAAACTCGAAACTGAAAAACACGAGAAAGAATACACCGGCGATGATCTTGCTATCGTTCAAAAGATTAAAGATCTCATCGTTAATGTCGTCAAACCAGCCGTTGAAGGTGATGGTGGTAATATCGAATTCAAATCATATGATAAAGGTGTCGTTACTGTGGTCCTCCAAGGTTCATGTAGTGGTTGCCCTTCATCTACTATCACACTTAAATCCGGTATCGAAGGCATGCTTCAGAGAATGGTTCCTGAGGTTACTGAGGTGGTGAGTGAAATGGGTTAGGAATTATTAATGATAAATTATAAATGGGCCAAGATTGAGCGGATTAGCTTGATTTGTGTCTGTTGAGTCTTTCTAATTACGACAAACGTTACTTCTGTAACTCATTCTAACTTCTAATTTCTAATTTAAAGATTGGGCACTAGGAAATGGGTAATAATTGTGGAAGAATGATAAGAATTGTGGAAGAATGATAAGAATTGTTCAAGATGTAGAGGCAGGATGGTCACACCAACTTCACTTACGGACACTCATTCTAACTTCAAAAATAGGTAATGGGTAATGGGTAATAATTGTGGAAGAATGATAACTATTGTTCAAGATCTAAATGCATGATAGTAACACCAACATCACTAACGGAGCCTCTTTCTAACTTCTAACTTCAAATTTCTAACTTCAAATTTCTAACTTTATAAATGAAGTGTTAGGGATATGGTAGCCTGTTCTCACCTTCTCACCTTCTCACTTCCTCACCTTCTCACCTCCTTTATATTCATAATTTTAATTATATATCAATAAATAATAATATTTTTACGAGAATCCCATCTAGCATTTTGTGTCAGATTACGAATACTGAATTTATTCTCAATGAAAAATTATTTAATTCTTTTATCAATGCTTTTACCTTTCCTCCTAATAGGACAAGAGGATGCCGAATCGCTACTTAAACAAGGCGTCAAATTTCATGATGATGGTGAATTTGCTAAAGCGATTGAATATTATGAAAAAGCTGCGCTATTAGAACCGAACAATTCCACCATAGATTATGAGATGGCCCTATCATACGCTGGATTGAAGGACTATGTTAAAGCAATAATTTTATCTGATAAAGTCATTGCAAAAAAAGACAAAAACCTAAGTCAAGCTTATTTGGTCAAAGCATCTGCATTTGATATGCTTGGTAGAGCAGTAGAATCCACAGCTATATTGGAAGAGGCAATAGCAGTAACAAAAGGGAGCCCAACTTTATATTACAATCTTGGTGTTAATTACTGGAAGGCTAAGCAAATAAATCTGGCGGAGGAGAATTTTATCAAAGCTATTGATCTGAGTGCCAATCATACTGCCAGTCATTATATGTTGGCGGTGTTGAATGATTTCAAAAAGAATCGAGTTCAAGCTATTTTGTCTGGAGCTTACTTTTTACTGCTTGAACCCAATACCAAAATGTCGCTGGATGCATTTAATATTATTAAGAAAAATTTAAATAGTAATAATACCATAGATGTGGTTGATACGGATATTACTAACATAGTATTTGATAATGATAGAGATACCACATTTGCATCAGCCGAACTTCTTTTAGATAGGTTGGAAGCTACAATTGCTAATGATACATTATCAGAATTAGAGCATATTTCTTTTCAACTGAAATCTTTATTTACGCTTATGGGTGAGCAAAATATAGAACGGAAAGATATTTGGACAGCTTTTTATATTCCATTTTATTTTGAAATTTCTAAAACTAAACATTTTGAAACCTTTGTAAGATACATTACGCAAAAACCTCTTAAAGAATCACATGATTGGTTCAAAAGACATGAACAAGAATTGATTGGTTTCGGTGATTGGCTGAGTAAGAATTAGATTCAGTGTTCAGTAATTAGTAATCAGTGGTCAGTAATTAGTAATCAAAAATCAGTGGTCAGTTATCAGTGGTCAGTAATTAGTAATTATTGACATATTTAATATGGAGAAATTATAGTTAATTCGCATTTAATCTGTGTTCGCTATAAATTCCTATTTTAGTGGATAATTTTCCTTTTTGCAAATAGGAATAACAATTAACAACTAATAAATACAAAATATGATTAGTCGTCGCAACGTCATACAAAAATTAGCTCTTGGTCTCGGACTCGTAGGTACGGGAATTCCATCATTCGCAAAGAGTTTTAGCACAGAAGAAGATGATTTACTTAAAGACTTAGGTAAACAAAGCCATAATATGTGTGGTTTTGCGGCTCCAAAGATAGACAAGGTCAGAATCGGAATAATCGGTTTGGGCAATCGGGGTAATGAAGCAGTAAGACGGTTATCATACCTAGGTGGAGTAGAGATAGTGGCCATTTGCGATAAATACAAGGACAAAGTAGACGAAGCTCAGAAGGTTGTTTTAGCTATGCAATTGCCAAAAGTTAAAGAGTTTTTTGGATCCGAAGATGGATGGAAAGGATTGTGCGACCTTGATATCGACCTGGTATATATTTGTACTCCCTGGCATCTGCATACACCGATGTCCGTATATGCGATGAAAGCTGGTAAACATGCAGCTACTGAAGTACCTGCAGCAGCTAATCTGGAAGAATGTTGGCAACTTGTAGAAACGTCAGAAAAGACAAAAAAGCATTGTATGATGCTCGAAAATTGTTGTTATGACGACTTTGAAATGCTCACACTCAACATGACAAGAAACGGTTTGTTTGGAGAATTGATACATGCTGAAGGCGCCTACATACACGATCTGATGGACTTAAATTTTTCCAAAACGTATTATGCTGATTACTGGAGGTTGAAGGAAAATGCAAATCACAATGGGTCATTATATCCAACACATGGCTTGGGGCCAATTGCACAATGTTTGGATATCAATCGTGGCGATAAAATGGATTATTTGGTATCAGTTAGCACAGCTGACTTCATGATGCACCAACGTGCGGAAGAAGAATCATTGAAGAATCCTGATATTCAAAAATTCACTAAAAGTAATTTCCGTGGAAATATGAATACGACCACCATCAAAACTGCTAAAGGTAAGTCCATCATGATACAACACGATGTCACCTCACCCCGCCCTTACTCGAGGATCCATCTTCTCAGCGGAACGAAAGGCATGGCGCAGAAGTATCCTTCTCCAGAGAGAATAGCTTTTGGACATAAATGGATTGACAAAACTGAAATGGATAATTTGTATAAAAAATATACACCACCAGTCATTGAACACATCGGTAAGATCGCCAAAGAAGTTGGTGGACATGGTGGCATGGATTTCGTGATGGATTGGAGACTTATTGATTGTCTACGCAATGGTCTCGCATTGGATCAGGACGTTTACGATGCAGCGGCGTGGAGTTCTATCTCTATTTTAAGCCAAAATTCTGTGGCAAAAAGATCTAAGACTATGGATATTCCAGATTTTACAAGAGGTAGCTGGAAAAACAATAAACCGGTTGATCTTACCTTATCTCAGGGTGCAACGACTCAAGTACGCGATGTGAAAATCCAGGAATCAAAAATGTAATAAATTCCTTTACAGTAATAATTATAAAAAATTGGACCCCCCCCTAATACTTTCTAACTAAGAACTTTTACATATGAATAATTTAAAATATTTGTTGTTTTCTTGTACATTTCTTGTCTACTTCTTAGCGAGCTGCCAATCCAATAATAAGCAGATCAAACAAGATCAAACGAATAATAATTCAAAATCTGTTGAAACGCAGGAGGCCAACACCAAATACCCACCAGCTTTTCCAGGCCAAACCAGAATAAATAAAGTTGCAACTAAAACACCTTATGAAGTAAAAATTTTATCCAAAGATTTAAAACGACCATGGGCAATCATTCAAATGCCAGACGACCGCTTTTTGATTACAGAAAAGTCCGGTAAAATGAAAATTTTGGGATTGGATGGATCCCAACAAAAGGAAATAAAGGGTTTGCCTAAAGTAGATGACGATGGTCAAGGAGGATTATTGGATGTTGCTTTAGATCCTGATTTTATTAGTAATCGAATGATATATTGGTCATTTTCAGAACCACATGATGAGGGCAATTTGACTGCCGTTGGAAAGGGAAGACTGTCAGCCGATGAAACTAAATTAGAAGATATTAAGGTTATCTTTCGTGCTTTTCCTGTCTTTGATAGTGATCTGCACTTTGGTTCAAGATTAGCTTTTGACAAAGATCAAAATCTATTCGTAAGTACTGGTGAACGTTCACATATGGAAGGGCGGATGCAAGCACAGAACTTGAAGTCAGGTTTGGGAAAAATATTTAAAATTACCAAAGAAGGAAAACCGGCACCGGGCAATCCATTTATCAACACTAAAGATGCTATGCCTGAGATCTATTCATATGGAAATAGAAATGCACAGGGGATTGATATTCATCCCGTCACAGGAGAATTATGGGAAGCGGAATTTGGCCCTAGAGGTGGTGACGAGATCAATATCATCAGATCAGGCAAAGATTATGGATGGCCGACCATTACTTATGGGATTGAATATAGCGGCGAAATTGTTGGTCAAGCCATTACTCAGAAAGAAGGTATGGAACAACCTGTCTACTATTGGGATCCGGTTGTTTCTCCGAGCGGTATTTCATTTTATGCCTCATCAGTAATTCCTGAATGGCAGAATAACTTGTTTGTAGCTTGCCTAAGCGGAACACACATCTGTCGTCTTGTCATTGAAAATAATAAAGTTGTTGGTGAAGAAAGGTTATTAGCTGACCAAGGAGAGCGATTCCGAGACATCGTCGATGGCAGAGATGGTGCGCTTTATGCTGTGACGGACTCGGGAAAGCTTTATAAGGTGGGGAAGAAGTAGTTGTTATTTGTTAATTATTATTTGTTATTTATTACTTTAATATATTGAGATTGCACCAATTAACCAGGTATTAGTGTCCACCGAAGAATCTTTTTTACGTAACAAGCTAAAGTGCTAATACGCAAAAGTGCTAATGGGCGACCTAAAGCCTAAAGCGCAGCGAACCAACATGCGAACCAAGCTAAAGCGCTAAATGCTAATGAGCTAAAGCGCTGCCTCAATCCACAATCATCTCCAACTTATTCAGCTCTTGTTGCTTCATATTTGCCGGAAGATCTCGGAAGCCATATTGCTGATTTCGTAGTTGAGGGGTGTAACCTGCATCGCGGATTGCCTCCTGGATACCATTGGCAGTAAATCGGAATGCTGCACCTGCTGCTGAAACTACATTTTCTTCGATCATGATACTGCCAAAGTCATTCGCACCTGCATGGAGACTTAATTGCCCAACTTTTTTTCCAACAGTCAGCCAGCTCGCCTGAATGTTTTTGACATTTGGAAGCATGATGCGGCTCATGGCGATCATGCGGATATATTCATCACCCGTACAGGTATTTCTGGCACGTTTTAATTTTTTAAGCATTGTTGCTTCATCCTGGAAAGGCCATGGAATGAAAGCTAGGAAACCATTGGCATCAGCTGGTTTTTCAGATTGCACTTGACGTAATTCTGCGTAATGCTCCATCCTTTCAAGATTGGTTTCCACATGGCCAAACATCATAGTTGCACTTGTAGTAAGATGCAATTGGTGTGCAGCTCTCATGACATCAAGCCATTCTTTTCCACCACATTTTCCTTTGCTAATAAGTCGACGTACTCTGTCAGAAAGTATTTCAGCTCCAGCGCCCGGCAGTGAATCAAGGCCTGCTTCTTTTAATGCAGCAAGCACTTCAATGTGCGTTGATTTTTCAAGTTTAGTGATATGTGCTATCTCAGGTGGCCCCAGTGCATGTAGCTTCAGAGTAGGGTAGAGGGACTTTAATTCTTTAAAGAGATTCACATAGAATGAAAGCCCGAGATCAGGATGATGCCCTCCTTGGAGCAACAACTGTTCACCACCATATTCAAAAAGCTCATCTATTTTGACTTTATATTCCTCTATCGTTGTGGTATAAGCTTCTCCATGTCCCGGTATTCGATAGAAATTGCAAAATTTACAATTTGCTAAGCAAACATTGGTTGTATTGCTGTTTCGGTCTATAATCCAGGTCACAATATTGCCGGGAACATGATGTTGTCGCAACGCATTGCCGGTATATATAAGGTCTGCGGTAGAAGCATTTTCAAAAAGGAAAACACCTTCTTCCGGTGTTAGCCATTCTAAACGTAAAGCTCTGTCTAATAAATTTTGAATATCCATGTTGATTCTATAGAATTACAAAAGGTAAACACAAATTTAATGATTTGGTTATAAATTAGTTGTCAGTTGTCAGTTGTCAGTTGTCAGTTGTCAGTTGTCAGTTGTCAGTTGTCAGATGTCAGATGTCAGTGGTCAATAATGGGTAATGGATAATCGGAACCAAAAAGGGGGGTTCAACCGGGGCGGGGGTTTTGGGGGGGGGAAAAAATTCCCCCCCCCCCCCCGTTAAAAAAAAAAAGGGGGGAAAAGGTTAGGCACAACCCCAAAAAACCCCCCTCGGGGGGGGTGGGGTGGGGCTAAATGTAGGGTGGGGGGGAAGGGAAGAACAGAGGGGGGCAGGGAGCGGCCGGCCCGCAAACCCCCCGGTGCCCCGGCCCGGGTGTGTGGTGTGGGGGGGGGGTTTTTAGTTCGGGATTCGACCCGCCCTTGACCCACTCGTGTTCGGCCCCCCCCCCCCGCCGCCCCGTTCCCTGACCGGGGGGGGTGACGCCCCTTTTTTATGCCCGCCTCCACACCAACCCCCCCCGGGCGGCGGGCGGGGGGGGGGATGTTTGCCCGGCCGCCGCCGTCCGCCGCCGAAACAACGTGTCTTGATTCCTGTCATTTGCCTGGCGGGGTTCTTGTTGGTGCGCATGCTCCCAAACATCTGTTTTTCAAAACATCAACAATGGAACAAAAAGTCGGTTTTGTGTCTGATTAAATCGCTCATATGACCAGAAACAGATCTCCAATGAACTAAAACCAATTCATTATAGTATCTTTTAAAATTGGTATAAGAACTCAAATGAAAGCAAATGTAAATCGTCATCTTTTCTGATAGACACATGATTTTCGATTTCTAAATTCTTATTTGTTGAAATAGCCCTTTTGCTCATTTTTTCTTTGGCTTTCCAGGGAATTTGATTTCGGTTTGTCAGACACTATATTAAATATTCTCCTATTTTTATAATATTTAGCCTTTTTTCTTATCCATTATTCACGTTAATATAGTATAAATCAACACCTTGTCTTAGTTCTATTAAGAACGAAAAATAAAATCCTGCTTCTCAAATCAGTTTGAAATCTTCTCAGTGCAAATCAATTTAAAGGTGCCTTTTATTTTGAAGTAAATATCCTCTGTGATAAAAAAGTGTGGTCAGTGGTCAGCGGTCATTGTTCAGTTTCCAGATATTTGAATGCTAAGGAAAGAAGAAAGGTGAAATTTTGTAAATATGGGTCGATTGTTTTGTAGGTGAAAAGGGGTTGGGCCTTTCTTACGCTTGATACCTGGACACTCTTTTAAGGCGGATGAAAACAATATTTTTTCTAATTTTTTTTTAGTTATACAAACAATTTTATTTCACATTGAATTTCCTTCAACGGTTAATTTGAGCCTTATAAAACCTCCTCCTGAGTATAACAGCTTTTTTTCTTAAATTTTTGTAAAACTATTGGTGTTCGCCATAACTTAAAATACCAGTAGGAAATTTAACTTCAAACATCAAACATCAAACATCTAACATTTCTTTCATTACACTCCACTTAGACTCATCTTCACCTTCTTTTCCAATTCCGCCACTGTACCCTTGAAAGAGATATCGGTATCCATCATGTCCTGAACAGCTTTACAAGAATAAATCACCGTGCTGTGATCTTTACCGCCGAAACTGTCGCCAATACTTTTGAGCGAATTATTAGTAAAATTTTTAGCAAGATACATTGAAAGTTGACGTGCAATGACGATCGAACGTTTGCGACTTGTCCCATTTAATTTATCAATAGGAACATGAAAATGATTTGCGACGAGTGCCTGAATATTTTCTACAGTAATTTCTTTGTTCAGCTGATTGACAAATTTCTGAATGACTTCTTTGGCAAGAGCCATATCAATATCTCGTTTGTCCAAAGAGGATTCAAAAATCAATGAGATAAGCATTCCTTCCAGTTCACGGATGTTGCTTTGAAGATTGTAACAGATGAATTCCAGCACATTTTCAGGTACCGTATATCCTTCAGCTTCAAGTTTGGATTCAGCGATCGCAACTCTGGTTTCGAAATCTGGAGCTTCCATCTCTGCTGTCAATCCCCATTTAAATCGGGAGATCAATCTGTCTTCCATTCCTCCCAAGTCTTTTGGAGCTCGATCGGAAGTAATAATAACCTGTTTTTGTGATTGATGAAGTTCGTTGAAGATAAAGAAGAATACTTCTTGTGTCTTTTCTTTTTCGCTGAGGAACTGAATATCATCAAGGATCAATACGTCCAAAGATTGATACATTAGAGAAAGATCTCCAATGTTTCTGTTCTTGATAGCATATACTACCTGATTGGTGAATTTCTCACAAGAGATATATTTAACCCTTTTTTTAGGATATTTTTCTACGACAGCGTTACCAATTGCTTGAGCTAAGTGGGTCTTTCCAAGTCCTGAACCACCATATATAAATAATGGGTTAAATGAAGTGGTGCCCGGACGCTCGGCTATCGCTAAACCTGCAGAACGGCCTAATTTATTGCATTTGCCTTCAATTAGATTGTCAAAACGGAACTTTGAATTAAGTTCTGTTTCAAAGGCTACTTTTTTAATGCCTGGAATGACGAATGGATTCTTGATTTTTTCTAGATCGAATGGCTCTTTACCAATGCTGCTTTCTTCACTTTCTTTATTATAATGATTGCTCGCATGGGGGCTTTCCTTCTCCATCGGAATCTCATATTCAAGTTTGGCCTGATTGCCTATTGTACTTCGGATTGCTTTCTTTAAGATACTTAGATACTGCTCCTCCAGCATCTCATAAATATATTGATTGGGTACCTGTATGGTCAATACATCATTCTCGAACCGGATGGGCACGATAGGCTGGAACCAAGTCTTAAACCCTTGCTCAGTAATATTCTCACTTATCAGGGCAAGACAATCATTCCAAATAGATGTATGATTTCTAGGCATTAATTCAATCACAAATTATAATCGTTTAAAAGTCAATCTTCCCTTTATATTCAAGATATCAGGGAAAAATAGTAGTTTTAACAATAAAATAAAAACAGGTTTTGAGTTGGGACGGGCGACAAATATCCATAAAGTTTAGCGGTTAACAAACTAAATTCTAAATATTTATGCGTAAAAACTTATATTCTATTTTATCAAATATATATAAGTTTTAGTATTCAGAACTTAACGTTGAATTATTATCAATATTAGTTTCTTACCCACATATTATCACAAGATACACATGAATTTTTACCACCTTTTTCGAATGTGATATCGAGTCGGCCTAGTCGAATTCCGGCCCAACCAACTTGATTGACCATAACTAATTCACCTTCTTTATTTTTGATAAGGTCGGGTTTGTCAAGAAAAGTATGTGTGTGACCACCTAAAATAATGTCCACATCTTTGGAATTCTGAGCCATAATGACATCGCTGACCTTATTCTCTTTGTATTTGTAACCCAAGTGTGAAATACAGATGACAAGATCGCACTTCATTTCATGCTTTAAGATAGCTGCTGCCGCATTGCCCATTTCTATTGGATCGTGATAAACAAGCTCTCCGGTTTGTTTGCTTGTCACCAATCCTTTCAAATCAATACCAACGCCATAAACTCCAATCTTAAGACCATCCTTCACAAAGACTCTGTGAGGAACTGTCAAGCCATTCATAGGAGTATTTTTGAGGTCATAGTTGCAATTGATCATTGGAAAAGTCGCAAGACTTTGAAGATCTGCAAGTTTCTGTATTCCAGTATCGAAATCATGGTTTCCCAAAGTGGAAGCATCATACTTCATGGCATTCATCATTTCATACTCCGGAGTTCCACCAAACATGTTGAAATAAGGAGTTCCTTGTACAATATCACCACAATCAAATAACAAGACATTTTTCTCTTCAGTGCGTATTTTTTTGATCAAGGCAGCCCTTTTGGTTACCCCTCCAAGTCCCTGGTATTTCGTACCATCGATTGGAAATGGGTCCAAACGGCTGTGTACATCGTTGGTATGCAGAATAGTAAGTTTGGTTATCTGGCCTTTGTCCATTCCGAATAGACTGTTAGAAAAACCGGAAACATACACTGCCGCTCCTGTGAGTGACATATTATATAGGAATTTTCTTCTGTTCATTGTTTTTAGATTTATTTAATCAACAATTCTTTTTTCAATACGAGCGGTGATGGATTGCCCTTTAGCTTGCATCATTAAAAAGTGATTCGTGAGGGCATCTCGTACCAATATGCCTGTTAAAATATGATCACCTGCAGTTAATTCCTCAAATCCATCTCCTCCAGTCGCCATAAAGTCGTTAACAGCAATCAGGTAGTCTTTATTAGGATCGACGGCCTCGCCATTAACCAACAAACTGGCCATCTTCTGTTTCTCGATTACCATTTGTATACCTCGACTGACCGGCACCCCGCCTTGTTCAGCTATTCTTTTCATCAACGAAAGGACTTTGTCTCCTTTAACTCTAACGATTACGATTTCATTATCGAAAGGCATGATCTCGTACATGAGTCCTTTTCTTATATCGCCTGCACCAAGCGTAGGTATTCTGATCCCACCCAGATTTTGTATTGCAAAATTAACATCCAGCTTACTTTGTTCAATGGCAGCATCCAGCATGACATCGCTTATAAGATTACCTAGTTTGCTTTCCGGACGTCCTTTTGACATTGGTTCATCAGTATGGCCGACGATAATGTCCATTTTAGCACTGAGTTGCTCCCGATATTTGACTAATACGGCCTCTACTGCAGGGTCTGTTTCAGCGGCATCAGCATTTACTACTGTATATGTAGGTTCGATCTTGGCAAGACGCTGCGTGGAGCAAGCACCCAGCATTAACATAAGAGCGATGACCAGCCCCAAAAAATTTAATTTATTTTTCACCATCATATTTGCTTAATGGCTGCAAATTACGAAAAAAGTATGTTGGATTTTAAATTTGATAATTAATTGAGTGTTAATGGGTGATGTGAGAGTGTGAGGAGGTGAGAAGGTGAGGAAGCGAACAGCGAGTAGCGAATGGCGAGCAGAAAGCTGGCGGTATCGCAAGATCGGAAGGGCGGGCTATTTTTGAGAGAATGATAAATGCTGGATGTTGAACAATAGAGTGTTTTGAATTTCCACTGGTTTATTTGATAATGATCAATAATTTAAGGAATCTAACATCTTCGCGTTCAATATCCCTTGATTTTAATATAGGGGAACAGTGTACAAGGAACAGTAAAAGTGAGTAGAATCTCAAAGAATGTTTTAAAGGCGATTATTGGTGATGGGACAGATGAGGAGGTGAATCGACAATTGCTTTATAAAAAGTCTGATTCTTGTAAATGGGGGTGATTGTAATATATTGTTATCAGAACAATATGAACGCAACGGTTGGCAACGGTTGCGAACGGTTCTTCAATGTTATGGTCTATATATATTCTAAGAACGATTACTGGTAAGGTTCTTAATAATAATTGCTTTATAAATGTCTGTTTTTGGTAAACGGGGGTGGTTGTAATATATTGTTAATCAGAACAATATGAACGCAACGGTTGGCAACGGTTGCGAACGGTTCTTGAATGTTATTGTCTTTCAGTATTATCAAAGCAAGTGCATATATAAGGATATTTAATCATATATTGTAAATGGCACTACATTCCCTTTTTTTCCTACATTTGTAAATGATCGACAAATTGAGCAAATACGGGCCTTCCATCTTTAGCACTATGACTGGACTAGCATTGCAACATGGCGCTTTAAACCTGGCTCAGGGTTTTCCGGATTTCCCGACAGACCCAAAGCTGATAACTTGTGTGGATCTGGCTATGAAGGATGGATATAATCAATATTCCCGGCCAATGGGTGCCGTAAATTTGCACAAACAAATAGAAACTCTTGTATTCAATAATTATGGTAGAGAAGTCAATGGAGATGAAGAATTAACTGTTTATCCAGGTGCCTCCTTTGCTATATACCTCGCAATGCAGGCATTGATAAGCGCTGGCGATGAGGTTATAATATTTGAACCTGCATATGAGTGTTATGCTCCCGCCATTGAAATTGTGGGTGGAAAAGTCATCCCGCTCCAATTAGAATCTCCTAATTTCGATATCGACTGGCACGAAGTCAGAAAGGCATTTTCATCAAAAACAAAGATGATCGTCATCAACAATCCCCACAATCCAACAGCAAAAGTTTGGAGTAAGGAAGATCTGGATGCACTAGAAGAGTTGGTATCGGGAACAAATTGCTTTATCCTTTCAGATGAAGTGTATGAATTTATAAACTATACTCCGACCGGTCATATTTCAATACATTCCAGACCTGAAATGATTGAAAGAAGCATTGTTGTATCTAGTTTTGGAAAGTCCTTGCATGTTACCGGATGGAGAATTGGATATTGTATTGCACCTCAAAACGTGACAGATCTTATGCGTAAAGTCAATCAATTCTCTGTCTTTTGCACCAATCATTCCATACAAATGGGTGTTGCATCTTATCTTGAAAATCATTTTGACCCACAAATTTTGAATTCCGATTATAAGGCAAAAAGAGACTTCGTAAAAGCTGGCTTGAAAGACAGTAATTGGGAAGTATTGGACTGTGAAGGCACCTATTTTATGATGTTAGACTATAGTAGTATTTCAGATTTACCTTCTATTGAATTCACCAGAAAATTAGTTTTTGAAAAAGGTATTGCCACTATCCCTTGTTCTCCATTCTACTCGAATGGTTATGATCCAAAAATCGCAAGGATCTGTTTTGCCAAAAAAGAAGAGACTTTACAAAAAGCAATAGATATCTTATGCAAAATTTAAAGTTGGGACTGGTTCAGATGGACATCGTCTGGGAAAATACCCCAGCGAATATTGAAAAAATAGATGGCTTATTAAATGGCATGACTGATTTGGATCTCATCATACTTCCAGAGATGTTCAACACAGGATTCAGCATGGATCCTGCGTGCATCGCTGAAGGTGAAGATGGGAATGCGGTCAGCTGGATGTGCAAAGCTTCGGCAGAATTGCAAACTACTATAATAGGTTCTGTTGCAATTGTAGAGAATGGCAAATATTACAACCGCTGTTTTGTAGCAAGCCAAGGCGACATCATTGCTCGCTACGACAAACATAATTTATTCACCATGGCTGGTGAAGAAAAGGTATACACTCGTGGTACTAAAAATATCAGTTTCGAATTAAAAGGATGGAAGATCAAGCCACTTGTTTGTTATGATTTGCGCTTTCCGACCTGGTGTTATAATAAGGAGGAAGCTGATTTATTAATTTTTCCTGCCAATTGGCCTGCAAAAAGGATCTCACATTGGTCAGCTTTGCTCAAAGCTCGAGCAATAGAAAATCAGGCTTTTGTAATTGGAGTAAACAGAGTAGGTGTAGATGGAACCGGGAAAGACCACAATGGTTACTCCACGGTCGTGAATCCGATGGGAGAATTAATTGCTGAACATATCAACGAATCCGGCCTCTTCATTTACGAAATAAACAGAGAAGAAGTAGATAATTTCAAGGCACTTTTTAATGTACTACACGATCAAAGAGTGATAGAATAGCTACGAAGAAGAAGTCAGAAGTCAGAAATCAGAAGGTAGAAATTAGAAGTCAGAAATTAGAATGAAGGCTCCGGAAGATTACTAAGATACTTTTCTGAATCATGCTTGCCTTCCAACAAAGTTATGGATTTAAAGGAGTATGCAGATTTTACTAAATTTTTTACAAACGTTTCAAAATTTGAGATATAGATAATCTTCGACGGAAGAATTGCCGATTACCGATTACTGATTACTGATAATCAATTAATAAAGTTAGAAGTCAGAAATTATATAAGATGAACACTGATTACAGATTTTTTTAAACACAAAGGTTATTTATTTCAAAACAAACATCCTAGTAAAAGAACCATTAATTCAAAGATATTAATGCTGAATTGAGATATATTAATTCACATTTTCTTTAATAGGTAATTTACACAGAGATATAGCTCATAAACAATTGCTAAGGAAAGTTCTCAAAGAGAATTTAATCTTCGACTAAATTTTGCGCACAGATTGTGCTTTTCCTTTTAATTGTAGATAATCTTCGACGGAGGAATTGCCGATTACCGATTACCGATTACTGATAATCAATTAATAAAGTTAGAAGTCAGAAATTATATAAGATGAACACTGATTACAGATTTTTTTAAACACAAAGGTTATTTATTTCAAAACAAACACCCTAGTAAAAGAACCATTAATTCAAAGATATTAATGCTGAATTGAGATATATTAATTCACATTTTCTTTAATAGGTAATTTACACAGAGATATAGCTCATGAACAATTGCTAAGGAAATTTCTCAAAGAGAATTTAATCTTCGACTAAATTTTGTGCACAGATTGTGCTTTTCCTTTTAATTGTAGATAATCTTCGACGGAGGAATTGCCGATTACTGATTACCGATTACTGATTTATAAAGTCAGAAATCAGAAATTAGAGTGGAGGCCCAGGAATATTACCCATTACCCATTACCCATCACCATATCACCTCATCACCCGATCACCCGATCACCCGACCACCCATTGCTTAACCAATCGTCTTATTTTCCACATCGATCACTGCTTCGTCCAACGGTTCCCCATCTTCAAGCGGCATGATGGTATCTTCATACTCACTGATGGCTAGAAATAATTCCTCTGATTCCTGAGCATTTTCAGAAGATTTGAAAATAGAGAGCAATTTTGCAACTGCTTCTTCGTATTCTGTTTCGTTATTAATTTTCATGATATTTTAATTTTAGGTTATAGACTTTTTAAATATCCCCCATCTACAGGAAGATTGATGCCATTGATGTATCCTGCAGCAGGAGTAGCGATGAAGGCCACTACATTGCCGATTTCATCAGGTGTGGCAAGGCGTTTGGCAGGAATTTGTTCTACATAAGTTTCGATAAGTGCATCGACATCCATATTTCTGTCTTGAGCCCGCGAATCCATTAACTTAGAGAGGCGATCAGTCATAGTATATCCCGGCAGAATGTTGTTGACAGTAATGCCGTGTGGTCCTAACTCATAAGCGAGTGACTTGGACCAATTTCCCACGGCACCACGTATGGTATTGGATACACCGAGACCAACAATCGGCTCTTTTAGACCTATCGAAATAATATTTATGATTCGACCAAAGTCAGCCTTCTTCATATATTCAAAGCTATGCTTCACAATGACCTGATTGGAAAGTAATAAACTATCGAAACCTATCTGCAAGTCTTCCAAACTCGCATCTATCATCCTACCTCCTTTCGGTCCTCCACTATTCAACACTAATATATGAAAGCCTTGACCAATGGTCGAAAGCCTTTTACTAACTTCTGTTGGGTTGGATTGGTCAACAGAGATAAAGCGATGTATTTGCCCTTGTGACTTATCTAATTGTTTAATTGCTTCTCCTAGACTATCCGGATTTCGCGCCAACAAAGTGACGTTGCACCCAAGTTTTGAAAGTTCAATGGCACTCGCTAGTCCAATACCTTTGCTTCCGCCGCAGACGAGGGCATATTTATTTTTAAGAGAAATATTCATTTTTAAAATTTGATCAGAACCTTTTCAAATGTTGATTCCAAAACTTTATTATAAATTTATGCCAAATGTCTCTAAATTTATTGATAAAAACAACTTAACATGATCGCAAGACCATTTAATCTGCACAAGTGGATTGACGAAAATAAAGCCCTGCTTCAGCCTCCTGTCGGCAACAAACAAATATATGTGGATAACGAAGATTTTATCGTCATGGTCGTCGGTGGACCAAATGGGCGGAAAGACTATCACTATGAGGAAGGTGAAGAATTATTCTATCAGATCAAAGGTGATATCGAAGTAAAGATAATAAATGAAGAAGGTAATATGGAACGCATTCCGATCAGAGAGGGGGAAATGTTTCTGCTTCCTCCGCGCATTCCACATTCTCCGCAACGTCCCGCTGATACAGTTGGCCTTGTCATCGAACGTCATCGCAATCAAGGAGAAGTGGATAAACTATTATGGTTTTGCGATAATTGCAGCGCACCAATTTTTCAATCCGGCTTCGAACTTAAAGACATTGGTACCCAGATCAAATCTGCCATCCAGGATTACAATGCGAATGAAGAGGCGCATGTGTGTGGTAAATGTGGCCATGTGAACTAGAGTATTAAAGTTAACCAGTATTTCGGTAAGTAGGTATTGTAGGGGAAATGCTTGCTGTTTCCCGTGACACATCAACACCCTTATAAATATACTAATGCATTATACCAGCATGCGAGTATTTCAGAATTTCATTATGATAAAATAAGAAGGTGTTAAGCCAAAACGTATATCGTATAAAATTATTAAATTTGGTTTTATTTAAATACAAACAACAAAATCATGAACGCCAATAAATTCTTATTCTCAACGATTATATTATTATTTATATCTAATGGATTATTTGCTCAGACAATTAATTCTGTTCTAAAACCTTCTGACAAAGTTGTTTATTATGGAATTGACATGTCGGCATCTAAACTGATAGGAGACAGATCTTCACCTGAGGCCGTATTTGTATCTACAGTCATGCCAGGAATGAATTATACCGTTATTTCACAACCGGAGAAATTTGATTTCCAAAAATATTTCAATATTTCATCCCTGACAGAAGCTATTGCTTCAACTGACAAGGTGAATTCAACTGTTGATATTGACAATTTCTATAGCAATGAAGCAAGTTATAATCCCCAATGGGATGAAAAGCAACTTGCAAAACACATTACGAAGCTTTCCAAGGTTGATAAGGGAAACAAAGGTTTTGTGTTCATAGTAGAAAGCATGAATAAAATAGCTGAAAAAAGTGCAGTTTGGATTGTTGTATTCGACAATAAAACTTCAGAAATCCTGTACTCAAAAAGATATCTAAATGATGTCGGAGGATTTGGTCAAAAGAACTACTATCTTAAGCCAATAACGCTATTGTTTAAAAAGCATTGATTTAAATAGTAGGATAGTATTATAGTAAATAGTATTATAATTAACCAGAAAGAGTGCACCAGTGATAATTTCCAGCGGGCCAGTTTGCGGAGACTTATTTGCTCCATATAACTATCTATTATGTTAAACGCAAAAACATGTATTAACGAACGAAATATTAAAAATTGAATTTGACATCAGAAACCAGTAGTCAGAAAAATTATGGTAGACATAATTCCAGAGTTAATTTAATTAATAATCTAAGCATTCAATCAAAGAACAGAATAAACTCTTTCCACAACAAGCTAATACGCCAAAGCGCTAACAACCCAATGCGCCCCTCCTAATTCCTTAATATCTTCTCCATCGCTTTCCCCTTAGCAACTTCATCCACCAACTTATCCAGATACCTTATTTTCTGAACAATTTCATCTTCAATTTCTTCCACTCTGATGCCACAAATAACTCCGGTAATCTTAGAGGCATTAGGATGAATAGCAGGTGCTTGCTGAAAAAATTCCAGAAAACTAGTCCTATTATCAATCCTATGTTGAATTGCTTTTTGGTCATATCCTGTAAGCCATGAAATAACCACATCAAGCTCTTCCTTAGTCTTACCTTTTCTTTCCACCTTTGCCACATAAAGTGGATAGATTGAGCCGAAAATTAATTTGTAATGTTTTTCAATGTCTATTTTCATTGGATAATTATTTTATCAGTTTGTTGTTTGATGTTTGTTGTTTTCGAAACTTTACTATAATTTTGATTTAAAATAAAATTATAAATGGAGATTAAATGAACTCAACGTACTCAAATAAACTTTTGATTACTGATTACTGATTACTGATTACTGATTACTGATTACTGATTACTGATTACTGATTACTGATTACTGATTACTGATTACTGATTACTGATTACTGATTACTGATTACTGATGTCCCAACATCTTCCTAATTATCACCACTTGTCCCAAATGATAATAGCAATGCTCCACAACGCCGTTTATATTTTTTTCATAAGTTCCGTATCTTTCATCAATAAATGGTGCATCCGTCATGCTTTCATCCATGTCCTTGACCTTATTAACAAACAACTCGGCATTCTTAATAAATTCATTTCTTAATTTTAGCCAATCATCTTCAGAATTAATTGGAGGCATATCAAAACTAAATTTATCGTGAATGTCTAATACCCCGCTTTCCAAAGCTCTCAACAGCCCATCCAGGTAATAATTAATGTGAAAGGTCAAAGCAGCGATGCTATTCAGATCACCAACTTTCTGTATAGCTTGTTGCCACGAAATTGTCGTGATTTGTGACTTATAATTAGTGTTTGCGATCCAGAGCCCGTCTAGTAAAACCTCCCGGAGTCTTGCGGCAAGGATTGAATTTCTTTGCATATTAATCAATATGGTTTTCAATTACGAAAATACAACGTTGTATTTATTGGCCAAATGCAATTCTTATTAATTTTTCATCCGATCTACTGTGATTACTCTATTTGTATTCGAATTAATTGTGATGCTAATTTTATTGTAAAAGTTTAGCACATATATATTCTTACCTATTCTTTTAAAATTCCGATCATCTGTTTCAATTATTAAATCAATAATTAATGCTTCGATTTCCGAATTTGAAAGGCATAGATTTAGTTTTTTATTTATTCTTCCGTACACCAATTCAGTGTAACAAATTGAACTAATCAAATCTTCTTTATTTATTTTCATCAACATAATTCAATTTAAAACCCCTTTCCCATTGTTTTTGTCTAGAATCTGTTCCAAATTCATAATTAGTACTCCTCCCTCCTTCACTTGTTTGCCTCAAAATACCTTCTATTTGGACTGCAATAAAACGTATTCACCGCATATTTGCGGTGAATAAGTCAATTATTTACCGCAATTTCTAAAAATCTTCTGACCTCTGACCTCTGACCTCTGACCTCTAGTGTCTAGCATCTAGTGTCTAGCATCTATTCCATATTCCACCTTCCCCTCCTTCTCTTCCCCCCTCACAAACTCCAACTTCTCCAACAACTTCAGCGCCGGTTTATTTTCTAATGAAGTAGTAGCTGAAATTTTATTCAAACCCATGATATCCAATCCAAATCCTACAATAAGTTGTATCGACAAATTCATAATGCCTTGACCACGATATTTCGGCCGCAACACACAGCCAATCTCCCCAACACCATTTTCAAAACCTCTGTAATAACCAAGGCTGCCCATGATCTCGTCAGTCACAGGATGTGCAATACCCCAATGAATAGATATACCGTTTTGATAGTCCAGATCTATTTTTTGTTGCATATCCCACGCGCCAGCTATTGTAGATGCAGGTTTACTATCGTAAAATGAGATCTCCAATACATCCGCCATGTCTGCTTCTTTGATCTGACGCAAAGTCATGCATGGACCTTGAAGGATGGGAAATGTGGGGTACGGAGGAATGTTCATTTTTTATACCTTATAAATATATTTAATTGTTAAAATTAAGAAACTTTTTCTAACCTGATATCTCTGCAAAGTTTCATTGATCCAGATTTTTGAATTCGTTTTCAATTTCTTCAATAGTTGGTAAACTACTTTTAAGATTTTCCGGTAAGTGAGCTGTGAATTGAAATTCACTTACGCCCATTGGTTTGTTAATGTCTCTCAGTGCAAATTCAGCTTCAATATTATTTTTATCTCTGCATAATAGAATTCCAATCGTTGGTTTGTCATCTTCTTGTTTTATCAACGTATCAATTGCTGATAAATAAAAGTTAAGTTTACCTGCGTATTCCGGTATGAATCTTGTATTCTTCAACTCAATTACTACATAACATTTGAGTTTGATGTGGTAAAAAAGTAAGTCTATATAATAATCGTTATCGGCAATCTCTAAGTGATATTGTTTTCCCACGAAAGCAAAACCCTTACCAAGCTCCATCAAAAATTTTGTAATGTGACTCACTAATTGGTTTTCTATATCTTTTTCTTTGTATCCTTCGCTCAATTGCAAGAAATCAAATATGTAAGGATCTTTTAATGTTTGTTGAGCAAGGTCTGAAAGGGCTTCAGGCAGCGTCTTGTTGAAATTGGTGATGGATGCGCCTCTTCTATTGTGAAGGTTAGATTTTATTTGTAATGTCAATACATCCCTGCTCCAGTTATTTTCCTTTATTTTTTGAATATAAAAGATAGCATCTTGAAATTTTTTTATTTTCGTAATAATTACTTTAATGTGCCCCCATGGTATTTTTGCAACTATATCTTTTATAAAGGTTTCCTGTAATCGGTCAGTAAACTGATAATTAAATTCATTATATTGATTATCAGCTATTTGCAATTGGTTCACAAGCTGTGAACTAATTAATGATTTTAGGTCTTCATTTTCGTTCACAAGCAGTGAACTAAAATATTCAAAAAATAATTTGCAAGTTTTTAGATTGGAAACCGAAAACCCTTTCATTTCCGGAAACTCATCACGTAAATCTTTAGAAAGAGTTTCTAAAACTTTATCACCCCAGCTACTTTGAGACAGTTTCTCCGAAAGCATCCTTCCCAGTTCCCAATAAAATAGAATCAGTTCAGTATTTACAGCAATGGCGGCCTTTATCTGTGTAGAACGGATTTTAGTTTTTAGTTCGGTAAGCCATTGTTTATATGCTGTGTCTTTTAGGTTCATTTTGTTTTATTATTAAATCTGAAGGCAATCCGTTACATCCAGGTAAATAGATTCCTGCAATTTACTTTGAATTATGTGTAAATGGATATAAAATCGTGATTATCTTTAAAATTATATGCTTTTCAACATAGTTTCCACAACGGACATTTACGAAGAAATGAGGATAAATAATGGAGTATGATTAGCAAAGAAGCAAAGTGCACCATTAGGAGAAAGTACACCAGTTAACCAGCCGTCAGTGCACCAGATCCCAAGAATAAACTTTTTTACGTAACAAGCAAAAACGCCAACGCGCTAAAGCGCAAAAGCGCCATTCAGCTCCATTTTCGACAGCCAAACCCCAACCATCAAACATCAAACATCAAACATCAAAGTTTCACACCAATCTTAATCCCACCCCACCGATGCATCTTTTCACCTCTAAATTCCGGCGTTAGCAATGATTGAAAATACTCCAAATATATTTTTCTGAAATTCAGCACAACACCAAAATTTTGCTGAAAGGTGAGTCTTTTGATGTCCTTGGCGGCAATGGTATATGGGCTGGATCGATTGAATACTCCTCCCTGCATCGTCGCATCATAACCGATCGCATTGACCAGACTTTCACAGAAAATATAGAATTGCAAACCTTTAGTTTTTTCATTAATAATTTCCGGTTTTAACTTTCCCAATCTAAAATTAAAACCACCATGTACCTTATCACTCAGTGTTCCTGCATTGGCCCCGGCAGATACATTGAATAGGAAACTGTCGTAATAAGTGTATAATCGTTTTTCCACTGCCACTTCATAGTTGATGATAACATCATTAGCGATCTGGAATTGCCAGCCGATGGGTAATTGATCGCCAATAGCTTCGTGAATAGTGGTTTGCATCCATTCTCCGCCTGCCCGACTGCCGATAACTCCCAATGTAATTGAGGAAGTATAAATATTGTTTCGTTCGGCATCATACACTACATTAAAGCTTTTTAGACTCAGATTACCGGCAAAAGGTCTGTCTCCCTGCAGAATCTCACTGCTCCTTATACTCGTCGGCGTAAAACCAAAATGATCAACTGCGATGCCGTATTTTGTATATTTATCATCCCTTCTAAGCAACAAGAAATTCAATGGATTCTTTCTCAAACTGTTACTTACCACTTCCAGATTTATTCCTTGTGTATAATATTTGTCGGTTCCGGTAAAATAATCATTGTCGTAACTCAGCCTCATATAAGCATCTGAGTTCATGTCTCTGTAGGAGATCTGATTGTTGATCCTCTGGGAAAATGATATTAGAGGAAGTAGGAGGAGGAAAAAGAAAATTGTTTTGTACATATTTTAAATACGTACTTGAAAAGAATATAGATTTTTTAATGCACCTTAAGGGAATAATGTTGTTTTTCAATAATATTATTAGAAGCTCAAATAAAGTCTAGAACTTCAGCTCTGATAGAGTTGTGGCGATAGCCGGGGTGTCAATTAGCTTAATAAAACGATGTTTTTTAAAATTTATAAAAACTAAATTTAATATTTGTTATTTGTCAGAACGACTCACCACATTATATAACATCGAGAAATTAATTATTGCCAACAAAAACATTGGAATTCTTCTCCATATCATATCAGTTGAAATAAGTTTATCTATTAATTCAAGAGAAAATGCCTGATCTAATTTTGTTTGAATAGGTATTTGAACAGTTATAGTTGATACTAAAACTATCAAATTAAATGTCAATGCCAATAATACCATCCACCTTGGAATAGCTCTAGGCCTAAACCAAAATAATAGTACTTGAGGGATAAAAGATAAAAAGAAAAATATTACAAATAGTGGAATAATAAGTTGACTGTCAACATGATGAAATTTGGGAAATTCTTCTGCACCTACATGACGCCATGTTCTGTAAGCGACTAGTGAGTTTACAATCCCTCCTCCAAATACATAAAAAGATATAAGGATATAAATTGAAAATGTGATACTTGAGATTTTGTGGTGGTTGTTCATTAGCATTGATTTTATTATACTAAATGGTCTGGGAGGTTTGGCATATTGTACTTCAATTTTCTTTAAAGTTGTCGAAAGTGAAAGTAAGTACATGAAATAATTGGTTTTCACAAATCCTTAATAGCCTCTTTCCTTATTGTTTCACCATTGATTTTATCAAAGTATCTTAATATTACGCATCCATCCGATCCTGTTTTGGTTATTGAAAGTTCAATATCTCCCTTTTCAGTTTCAAAAAAAGTATAATATTTACATTGATCAGTATTAACATAAAGCATTTTCATTTGATCGTCATTCGGTTGCATACGAGTTTGAAACTCTTCTACGACTGCAGATGGCTCTCCGTATTTTTCAATCAATAATTCTTTTAAGGAGAAATAATTATTTGAGAGTGAAGCCCAGTTTTTTTTCTCTTGAAAAATAACTGAAATTTTACTTACAAGATCTTTTTGCTTTAAAGTTGATACTGCAACAAGACAGTTTTTGTAAGAGGCAAAATCTCCTTGAAGCATTGTTATACCTTCTTCTGTTCCTAAGAACGTAAATCCATTCGTTTTTAATTTCGCTACAAAGTCATTAAGTCTCCCATCAATGGCAATACCCTTAAATGTCAGATGCTGTTGATTGGCTTTGTTTTCTTGGGCGAATGAAATCAAAGAAATTAATGTAAGAAAAAGTGTAATCGATAGGGTCTTCATTTATCATTAAGTTTTTGTGAATATTATTTTTATTTGATTCAAAATATGAATTGATATTGATTTTGAACCACTTAAGACAAAAATAACAAAGATTTGAATTCTTTTGCAGGATAGGAGGATTTTTAACGAACAACGAATTCCAAAAACCACCTTTTTTTCTACTTTTTTTATCATATATCTTGTGATTATTCAACTCCAATAAGTATTCAGCAACTTCCAAAGTTTCATCACTCGATAGAACGGGTTTGAAATAGTTGATATATCCTAAAAGATCTTTGAAGGTTACAATTTTTACAAATTGAAATTTTTCTTTCGGTTTAGAATTTATAAAAACTATAAGGTTTCCTACCCCTCCCCATTCATCTTCCTCCACAATCCCCAATAATAACCGTTCGCCGCCATTAGTTCTTCATGACTTCCGTGCTCAATGACGCGACCTTCCGACATGGTGATGATCTGGTCGTATTGGAAGATGTTGTTGATGCGCTGGGTGATGATGACCATGGTCTTGTCTTCGTCGAAACTGTTCAGATAAGATGCGATTTTGAGTTCAGTGTCGGTATCTACTGCAGACAAACTGTTGTCGAGGATGAGGAGATCAGGTTCACCAATGAGTGAACGGGCGATGGAGATGCGTTGTTTTTGTCCGCCGGAGAGGGTAACACCACGCTCGCCGACGACGGTTTCGTAAGTTTTTGGGAGACTTAGGATGTCTTCATGCACGGAAGCATAAGCGGCATAACGTTCGACCTCGTCCTGTACATAATCTTCTTTTAACCCAAAACCAATATTATTGCTCACACTATCCGAAAATAAAAATGAATCCTGTGGCACATAACCAATGTGATCGCGCCAGTTTTTGATGGTGTATTCTGAGATATTTTTGTCACCTACCAGGATCTCGCCGGCAGTTGGACGGTACATCTGCATCAATAAATAAGCTATCGTGCTTTTGCCGGAAGCCGTCTCTCCAATGATAGCCGTCTTGCTGCCCTTCGGAATGGTGAAAGATACATCTTTGACGGCGACGATGCCCGTATCAGGATAAGTCAGCGTTACATTTTTGAATTCGATGTCATCGCTGATACGATTCATAGAGTGTGCACCATTCTCAAAACTGATCTTCGAATCCATAAATTCATTGATCCTGGTCTGTGATGCTGCAGCCTGCTGGACTAAGGATGCCGTCCAACCCAAGGCTGTTATTGGCCAGGTTAATAAAGTGATGTAAATGAAAAATTCAGCGATATTGCCAGGCGTCACTTCGCCCGCCATTACTTGCTGTCCGCCTACCCATAATGTCAATACAGAGGAAATACCGATGACGAAGAGGATGATGGGGAAGAATAGGGAGTCGACTTTAATACGTTTTATATTTTTCTGTAAATAGTCCTCACTTTCTTTGGCAAAGAATTCTCCCATTCGTTGCTCCTGCGCATAACTCTTCACATCTCGAATGCCACTGAATATCTCTAAAGCAATAGAACTCAATCTCGACAATTGTGCCTGAATAACAGTACTTCTTACATTTATTTGTTCGCTCACCTTGAAGATGCTCCAAGATAAGAAGGGTAGGGGTATCAGGGTATAAATGGCTAGTTTGGGATTTACGTCAAACATGGCATAGATCACAAATACGAAGAGCGATATGAGGTTAATGCCATACAACAATGCCGGACCCAGGTATTGTCGCACCCGGGATACATCTTCCGTCATGCGCGCCATAAGGTCGCCCGTCGAATGTTTCTTATAATAAGTCGTGTCCAAATATTGGGCGTGGGCGTATAATTCCTTGCGCATGTCGTATTCCACGAGGCGTGACATGACGATGATGGTTTGCCGCATGAAGTACATAAATATACCCATTACGAATGCCTGTGCGATCACAAATAACCCGAACCAGATGAGATTGAGCACGATGTATTCCTGCATGATGTGCGCATTGGAAGCACCTTTCACCAAACTGTACATCGGCACTGTCTCGATGATCATGTCCATGGCCTCCCTAAAATATTGCGGCTGCAATACCCTGAAATAATTAGAAATCGCAATAAACAAAATACCGCCCAGGATGTGATATTTGTATTTGGTAAAATACTTGTTAAGTGCGCCGAGACTTTTTAAGGAAGAGGACATGTTGCGAAGATAGAGCTTTTGGGAATGAATGATGTATAATGAATAATGAATAATTTGTGAATAGAAAGAAGCGAACTGCGAACAGCGAACAGAGAGCCCTCAGTAGGCTTCGAATATTTATTGTATCGATTTTGAAGATTCAATGCTTTTTAAAGGTTTTTTTAAAAGGTTTTGTTTAACTCCAAAATTTTAACTTCAATCTTCGCGTTCAATAGCCCTTGATTTTAATCACGGGAAAATATGGAGCAGTGAATTCAAGCCCTGAATGGGCGACATACTAAAGCGAGGTGCATAGCGCCTCGCTTCATAAATACCGTAATTTTATCTCCAACTCCAAAATTATTATTTAAAAAACTATACCCATCCGGCCTCCACAGCATGGCCAAAAGCCAAAAGCCAAAAGCCAACACCTATTTTCACTTTTCCTCCCTTTTTCTTAAAAATTATTATAGTTTTGCCTTATATCTCTATAAATTAAGTGTATTATTTACACTAAGTATAAAAATAACTATGGACAAGATCATTACATTAGACGAATTTATAATCCATCACCAACAGGAATTTGACCAGTCTTCAGGCGCACTGACAGGACTTTTGAGAGATATTGGTGTGGCAGCCAAAATAATTAACCGTGAAGTCAATAAAGCAGGATTAGTAAATATCCTGGGAGTGGAAGGTTCTGAAAATGAATCCGGCGATCTTGTACAGAAATTAGATATATACTCCAATGAAAAGCTCATTGATGGTCTAAAAAATAGTGGTGACGTGTGTGGTATTGGCTCAGAAGAATTGGATGACATCATGCCTTTCAAATCTTTGGCAAACAAAGCTGCAAAATATGTGGTGCTCTTCGACCCTTTGGATGGTTCGTCAAATATCGATGTAAACGTATCTGTAGGTACGATTTTCAGTATTTATAAAAGACTTAGTCCTGAAGACCAGGATTGTAATCTACAGGACTTCCTTCAAAAAGGAACGGAGCAAGTAGCAGCGGGCTATGTACTTTATGGCACCTCGACTATCTTAGTTTATACGACAGGAAAAGGCGTGAACGGCTTTACACTCGATCCTTCCATAGGTGAGTTCTGTCTCTCTCACCGAGACATCAAAATACCTAAAAATGGTGCATTCTATTCTGTCAATCAAGGTTACTACTTAAAGTTTGACCTTGAGATGAGACGTTACATTGACCATTGTTCTGACAACAACCTTGGCTTAAGATATATTGGTTCTATGGTTTCTGATGTGCATCGTATCTTATTCCAGGGCGGTATTTTCCTTTATCCAAACACCCGCAAATACCCACTTGGCAAACTACGCATGCAATACGAATGCAACCCGATGGCTTTCATCGTAGAACAATGCGGCGGAAAAGCAATCACTACCTCCCTCAAACGAATCCTAGACTTAGAACCATCTGAACTACACCAGAGATCTACGATAGTACTTGGTTCACCGATGATGGTAGATGAGATGAAGCAATTTGTGGAGAAATATAGTCCCATGATTTAATTTAATGAATAATGAATGATGAAAAATGAATAATCAGAGCATGCATTTTAGCTTGATCTGAGGATCAGACAATCATTGAAATTAACAACATAGAATGATCAGTGAATAATTATAGCAATATTAGCACGAAGTAATTTTTCCTCAGAGAATTTTCACTAGAAATACTAAAAGATTTAATTTCTTCCATTCTAATCCAAAAATTACCGGGAAAACTTCCCCTCTTGAGGGGTACGCAAAGCGGGGGGTGGCCTTATCATCGACCAACTTCTCTTTTCGGAATCACGCTTGCCTGCCAACAAAGGTGGGGATTAAATGGATTGCTCAGATTACACGGATTCTTAAAAAGCGAATGTTGGAGTTACAGATAATCTTCAATCTTCGCGCCATTACATTACCCATTACCCATTACTCATTTTTCGTCTGAATCACGCTTGCCTGCCAACAAAGGCAATGATTTAAAGGGATTTCTCGGATTGCACGGATTTCATACAAAGGGAATTTTAGAGTTATAAATAACCTTCCATCTTCGTAATATTACCGATTACTGATTGCCGATTACCCATTACTAATCTGTCTGAATCACGGATTACACGGATTAAAGGATTACACGGATTTTATAAGTAGCAAAGTTGAAGTTAGAAGAAAATTGAAATCTTCGCGCCATTACCCATTGCCCATTACTCATTAATCATCCTCACATCTCCGCCAAAATCTCCCAGCTGCTACTCCGCCATCACCCGATCACCCGATCACCCGATCACCCGATCATTCTATCCAAGTGAGATCCGCTCCGATATAAATTGCCACCTGTCCAAAGGCAGTAACTTCATTAATGATCTCAATCAAGTGTAAATAATCCCTTTTGAATTCCAGGTAGTAATCTTCGTGCTGTGCGGCAATAAGTTTTTTGAGTTTTTCGGCACGCTTGACGACATAGGTACCGAGGGTTACGAGGTCGTAGTAACTTTTACGTATTAATTTTCCTTGAGCTCTATCCAGGTAGGAGTTGAAAAGTTGGAGCGTGAGTTCTATTTCCCCGATCTTGTCTTTGGTGACTTTTAAGTGTCGGGTGATCTGACCGCTATAGTCACGGAGCCGCATCAGTACAATGCCTTGATTGAGATAACTGCCTTCGACACCGTTTACTTCATCCTCGATTTTATTGGAAATCATATTCCTGCGCTCTTCTGTCGTTTCGCCAAATTCAATCAATTGAAACTCCAGTTGCTCTGCCAGCAGCCCATCCTTACGGATCAGTCGCATCAGCAACTTGTCCTTTTCCTTGACCGGCATTTTAGTGATCTCCTTCACAAGCTCCTTTGACAATATTACTCTCGGCATGAATTGTATATTTTATTCCTTAAACAAAAAATGCCGTCAAAGTTCTCCACTCCGACGGCATATTTATTAATGTTGTCAGAATTTAAAATCTTCGCCATTTCTGACTTCTGATTTCTGATTTCTGACTTCTGTTTAGTATCTGTAATACTCTGGTTTAAACGGTCCTTCAACCGTTACACCGATATAATCTGCCTGATCCTTTGAAAGTACTTCCAATTCAACACCGATTTTTTCAAGGTGCAATTTGGCAACCATTTCGTCCAAATGCTTAGGCAACATGTATACTTTATTCTCGTATTTTTCTGAATTTTCCCAAAGTTCCATTTGAGCAAGAACCTGATTGGTAAATGAGTTAGACATTACGAAAGATGGGTGGCCTGTAGCGCAACCTAGGTTGACTAGGCGGCCTTCAGCAAGGATGATCACATCTTTGCCGTCGATCGTGTATTTATCTACCTGAGGTTTGATCTCTATTTTAGAGGCTCCGTGAGTTGCATTCAACCAAGCCATGTCGATCTCATTGTCGAAGTGTCCGATGTTACAAACTACCGCTTTGTCCTTCATAGCTTTGAAATGCTCGGCAGTTAGGATGTTTTTGTTACCGGTAGCAGTCACGATGATGTTCGCTTCAGAAACAGCATTCGCCATTTTCTTAACTGCAAATCCGTCCATAGCAGCTTGAAGCGCACATATTGGATCTATCTCCGTAACAATTACTCTGCAACCTGCACCCTTAAGTGAAGCAGCAGAACCTTTTCCAACGTCACCGTAACCGGCTACTACAGCTACTTTGCCGGCCATCATAAGGTCGGTAGCTCTTCTGATCGCATCTACTAAAGATTCTTTACATCCGTATTTGTTGTCAAATTTCGACTTGGTAACTGAATCATTGATGTTAATAGCAGGAAGCGGCAAAGTACCGTTCTCTACTCTTTCATATAATCTATGAACACCGGTAGTCGTCTCTTCAGAGATACCACGGATGTTAGCAGCCAGTTCAGGATATCTGTCCAAAACCATATTGGTAAGGTCACCACCATCATCCAGGATCATATTCAATGGCTGGCCATCTGAAAATGCAAACAATGTCTGCTCGATGCACCAGTCAAATTCTTCCTCATTCATACCTTTCCATGCAAATACGGGGATACCAGCCTCGGCGATTGCCGCAGCAGCATGGTCCTGTGTTGAGAAGATATTGCAAGAACTCCAGCTAACTTCTGCTCCTAGAGCAGTTAGCGTTTCGATTAATACAGCAGTTTGGATCGTCATGTGAAGACAACCGGCTACGCGTGCACCTTTAAGTGGCTTGCTGTTTCCGTATTGTTCTCTTAAGGACATAAGACCCGGCATTTCTGCTTCAGCCAGTTCCATTTCTTTTCTACCCCAAGAGGCTAATGAAATGTCTTTTACTTTGTAAGTCAATTGCTTATCTGTAACTTCCATGTATAAATTTTGATTTTTAATATTTTCGCGCAAAGGTACTAAGTAAATTACAAATCGAGAAAAAAGTTCAAATGTTTTGAAAGTTATTGGTTTTAAATGTGAAAAAGTGGGGAGGTGAGGAGGTGAGGAGGTGAGAAGGTGAGAAGGTGAGAAGGTGAGAAGGTGAGATAGCAAGAGGTAAACGGTGTTTAAAGAGCCGGGAGTATTTTTAAGATTTAATATTTCTCAAATATTTGGCCTATTGGTCAACAATTACCAACACCGAAACTTCAGTTAATTATTGTTTCTCGATTTCCGTATTTGTACGTAAATTACCTACGATTAATAATCCGGCTGTAATGAAATTACACTTTATAAAGTATCTTCCTGTTTTTGTGGTTCCACTTGTAGTTTTTTGCTCTTTGTCAGCAAACAATATTTTTTCTTTCTTTGCGCTGTTTTTTATCTTCTTTTTGGTGCCAGCCATCGAACTTTTTACTGATGGCTCTGCACGAAATTTGGATCAAATCGAGGAGATGGCGGTGAAAGAAGACAAAGTGTATGACTATCTATTATACATCATGGTGCCTCTTCAGTTCTTGTTGCTTTGGTATTTTTTAAATCAAATTGGTAACATCTATACGCCATTTTATGTGAAATTGGGAATGACGACCGCTATGGGTATTTCATGTGGAGTATTAGGTATAAATGTAGCCCATGAATTAGGCCATAGAAGTAATAGGTTTGAACAATTACTTGCCAAAACTCTATTATTAAGTTCTTTATATATGCATTTTTTTATTGAGCACAATAGAGGTCATCATAAAAATGTTGCAACAGAATTAGATCCTGCCTCCAGCAGATATGGGGAGAATGTCTATTCATTTTATTTTAGATCAATTACTGATGGCTTCCTATCAGCATGGAGATTGGAAGCAAAACGACTAAAGAAATTAAATAAAAAAGTACTGACATTTGAAAATGAAATGATACGCTTTCAAATCATACAGTTATCTCTTTGTTTTTGTGTTTTCTGGTTTTTTGGATGGGCGGTTTTATTATATTTCATTTCAGCAGCATTATTTGGGATATTAATGCTTGAGACTGTCAATTATATAGAGCATTATGGATTGACCAGACAGAAAAATGGTGATTATTTTGAAAGAACAAGACCGATGCATTCCTGGAATTCTAACCATCCGTTAGGTAGATTGCTATTGTTCGAATTGTCCAGACACTCGGATCATCATTTTCTAGCCAGTCGAAAGTATCAGATTCTTAGGCATCACGATGACAGCCCTCAAATGCCGACAGGCTATGCAGGAATGATGATGCTAGCCTTGCTTCCGCCCATGTGGTTCAGCGTTATGAATAGAAGAATCAAGCGTCACAGGATAGAGGGTCATGGCTCATAGAAGGCAACTTACATTATTCGTAGAGCCTCCGGAAAATTTAATTATTGAAGAGATAAGGAGGCGCTATAATCCAATTCAGTTTGAATTGATCAACTGCCATGTGACACTATGCCGGGAAGATGAAATAGGTGAAATTGATAGAATTATTGAAAATTTAGATTGTTTAATCAAGAATAAGTTCATTATTACCTTTGGAAATGTAATCAAATTCTCAGATGGAAGGGGTATAATGTTGGAAGGGTATGTTGATAATTTTAGCTTTCATGAATTGAGAAATAAAGTGCTGAAAGGTGTGGTTAATAATCCGCAAAGAAAAATGCCCCACGTAACATTGATGCATCCACGCAATTCAACCTGTAATGACGAAATATTCAACGAAATTTTAAAATACAAACTTCCAAAAGAAATGTACTTTAATTCAATTAGCTTAATTGAGCAGCTGGATGGTGGTGTTTGGAAGGTCATCAAAGATTACAAATAGATTGTTAGAAATTTCCTTGGATGAACCTTTTCAGCCATTTTATATTTAGTATCGTATATTACATTGGTCTTATAAACGTCCTTCAAGTACATATTTAATTTAATTTTAATGCCATTTATTAATTTACCACGGTTTTCCTTTGTCCTTTTCTTTTTAATAAGCTGGGTTGGAGTTTCAATTGCTCAGGATTGTGATTCTTTAAAGATTTCATCTATTAGCAATCCTGGACCATATAAGGTCAAAAAGATTCTTGAAAAAGATGGGTTACGTGATGGTCCTGATTATTATGGCGCTACACTTTATTATCCTGAGGATGCGACGCCTCCATTTGCATCTATAGTAATAGTCCCCGGTTTCTGGTCATATGAACCTTCTATTCAGGCATGGGGTCCATTTCTTGCCTCGCACGGTATTGTTACTATGACTATTGGTACGAATATACTTTCAGATTTTCCGGAGCAACGCGCCTTGGCATTGCTGGATGCAGCTGAGACAATCAAGCAAGAAAATATTCGGGAATCTTCTCCTTTATATGGAAGTTTAGATCCAACCAAAATAGCCGTCAGTGGCTGGTCGATGGGTGGCGGTGGAGCTCAAATGGCTGCTGTACTAGATACCACACTTAAAGCGGTGATGGCGTTGGCGCCTTGGCAAAATACACAATTGACAGAAACTGCCTTTAATCATCCTGTTCCGACATTAATCTTTAGCGGAGAAAAGGATCCAACAGCACCAGCATCTATGCATGCCACAGCCCATTATAATTTTACACCTCAGACAACTTCAAAGTTATTATTTGAAATAAAAAACGGCAACCATTCTGTGGCCAACACACCCGAAGGTGGCAATGGCGATGTCGGTAGAATTGCAATAGCTTGGTTAAAGAATTTCCTAGTAGGTCAACCATGCTACTGTCCACTGCTGCTAGATCCGCCAGTTTCAGCATCAAAATATGTGACGAATTTACATTGTTCATCAATTGCGAGCGTATCTCGACCAGATGGAAAGGATGATTTTAGTCCACAAATATTCCCAAACCCTGTAAATAGTTCCTTGACGATAGGTGGTAAGTTTTCGGGAGATGTTCAGTATGAAATCATTTCTTTATATGGTCAGATTCTACGTCGCGGGATAATTAATGCTGAAGGGAGAACAATCAATGTATTAGATTTAACCTCAAATATTTACATCCTCAGACTTGGAAACAAGAGTTTTAAGTTTGTAAAGATCTAATTTCATTTTTAATTTCTTTTAGCTAGTGGGTATTCCTCTTAAGTGTTATTGAAGCTTATCTTTAGCGTTTATTGTGTTTGACTTATGATTTCAAATCAGAGTCTATTCGATTTAATTTATTCTGTCGAATTTAAATGGTTCTTTTCAAAGCATTTAATGCTGATTAGATACATCAAGAGAGATCAAATAGGGACTTTAATCTTTGATTAAACTTTGTGTATGGATGTAAATATAAGTTTTAATTAAATTTTAAGATTGTAACTGTAAGGACAAGTCGCGACCTGTTCCTACAGTTACAATCTTAAAATTTGTGCACAGATGGAACTCATCCTATGATATTGCACTTTTTGATTACTGATTACTGATTACTGATTACTGATTACTGATTACTGATTACTGATTACTGATTACTGATTACTGATTACTGATTACTGATTACTGATTACTGATTACTGATTACTGATTATCCATTACCCATAATAATCGTAAGTTTATGGAGATTTTGACTTTCCATTAAATCAATCAATTAAACATGAATACATTTTTATCCAAACTAACAATTGTTCTTTTCCTGATTTCTTTTTTGAATTTACCTGCTCAGGTGAAAACGAAGGAGCTCAAAGCAAAAGATATTCCAACAGATATCAAATATGAAGGAACGCTAAAAAAGGCAATTCAATGGGAAGATAAAGCAGGTTATCACATTGTAATTCTTGCTGAAACAGGAATATATATCAACAAGGATCTTCCACACGAATCTGAAGGACGAGATGCGGAATTATATGCATATCACTTCCTGGATGCCGAGGATCTGATCGTTCAAGTGTGGAAAGTATTTGATTATATTCATGATTGTGAACTGGATATCGAGGCTTCTTTTATTGAAAATACTTTAGGAGTTACAGATCTTAATAAAGACGAGTCTCCCGAGATATGGATCATGTACAAAAAAGTATGTCACGGTGATGTCAGTCCAAGCGAGATGAAAATTATCATGTATGAAAATGCTAAGAAATATGCGATGCGAGGCGAAAATAAAATACAATATGGCGATGATGATGCTATTGGTGGCGAATATATCCTGGATAAATCATTTGAAAAGGGACCTTCTGTTTTTAGAGCATTCGCAATTGAACTTTGGAATAAAAATATTCTTCAGAAATGGGACTGAAACAGAATATAAGAAAATTGAAAGATTAAAATTTAAACATGGAGTTTATAATTAAAAACGAATTGATTTTGCGACGACTACTATACTCTGATGCATTCATAGGGAGTTTTACAGGCATATTCGGAGTAGTATTCGCAACATTTCTAAGTAAATTGGTAGGAATAAATCACACAGTAATAGTTTTAATTTCTATAATTACTTTTTGTTATTCTATTTTAGCTTCATTACTTGCCTTTAGCAAAAAAATAGACATTAGATATACGCGTATCCTAATCCTAGCCAATTGGATTTGGTCTGTAATTAGCATCTTCTTACTTTATTTGCATTATGATAATGCAACTCTAGTAGGAAAGAGTTATTTAATTCTTCAGGTCATTGCTGTTGCAGGACTTGCATATTTGGAAGGCTCCCAAATAATCAAACAGTCTAATACACATGAAGTATAATATTGAACAATTAATAACTAAAGGAGGAACTGACAAGAGAAAAAAATTTATTTTTTTCTGGGGAAATCAGCCTGATAAATCAGGGCAAATTAGTGCTTCCTGTTTTAGTCAGTGGTGGTTATCTCGGTTCGAGGAGGAAGGTTTGTTTTATTCTTCTTCAGAACAATATATGATGGCTAAAAAAGCATTATTATTTGAAGATGTGGAAATATTTCATAGAATAATGGAAGCAAATTCACCCGCAGAGGCAAAAGACCTTGGGAGAAAAATTAGGAATTTTGATGAAAATGTGTGGAATGAACATAGGTACGATATTGTAGTTAAAGGCAATCTATTAAAGTTTTCTCAAAACGAAGCAATTGGTAGATTTTTGAAAAACACAAATGAAAGGATATTGGTTGAAGCAAGCCCTGTGGACCGGATTTGGGGCATAGGCCTCGCGGCAAATGATGAAAGAGTGAATGATCCAGAACAGTGGCAAGGATTAAATCTACTGGGCTTCGCACTTATGGAAGTAAGAGATATGTTATTTAATCAAATCAAATAGCATGGAAATTAGAATTCATGAATTAGAGCCCTTTCAATATTATGCTTTAATAGTCAATAACTTTAATTTAGAAATGTTGGAGGTTGTATTTTCAATTGTTGCGCATCATGAATTTTTCAAATAATCTGGAATTAAAATAAATTCAAAATATCGAAACCCTTCTCATGATATATGTCGTTTTTTTTGATTACTGATTACTGATTACTGATTACTGATTACTGATTACTGATTACTGATTACTGATTACTGATTACTGATTACTGATTACTGATCTAATTTACGCTAAAAGAACTATCCACCCGTTTACAACCTTTATATTGAAACGCAGAAAACATGAAAAAATACAAAATAGGCATCATCGGCTACGGAGGATTTGGTAAATTTCTTCATTACTGGTGGGACAAACTGGAGAATGTAGAAATAATTGCAATTTCGGATTCCAGATATAGAGGAATTAATACAGAGAAATACAGAATTTATACTGATTGGAGATCTCTTATTATGGCGGATGACATTGATATTGTCAGCATTGTGACGCCACCTTCATTTCATGCGGAAATGGCTATGGAAGCGATGAAGGCAGGTAAATATGTCTTGTTGGAAAAACCTGTAGCTATCACAGATGAAGATGCTCTCCTCATCTCTAAAATACAAGAAGAAACGGGCATGGTCATCGCTGTCGATCATATGTTGCGCTATGATCCCATCATCCGGGTATTATCTGATTTGAGTCAAAGAGAAATATTTGGTCCACTGAGACATGCTGAGGTCAGTAATTATGCCCAGGATAATTCTTTGTCTCCTGAACATTGGTTCTGGGATGAAGCGATGTCCGGAGGCATCATGATAGAACATGGTGTTCATTTTTTTGATCTGATCAACGCAATGACTACCCAGAAAGTAGTGGAAGTACAAGGCATTTCTCATCACAGAAATAAGCACCAAAAGGATCAGGTTTCATCCCTGGTTAAATATGATGGTGGCTTGATCGCCAGTCATTATCATGCGTTTTCAGGACCGGGATTTTTTGAAAAAACTACCATAAGATTAATTTATGACCTTGCTAGAATAGAGATAGATGGTTGGGTTCCGATGGCAGGCAGGGTCAATGCCCTTGTGAATAATGCGATCAGGGAAGAATTAAAGGTACTTCCTGGTTGGAAAATTGATAGTTTGCATCATGTAGATCATCTTGAAGATGTGTCAAGGCCCGAAGGGTGGGGTGGAGAAGAGGAAGCAATTAAAAAGCAGATTAGCGTATACGGCATTAATTATGATGTAAATGAAGTCTTAACCGGAAGTTTTGAGATCGAACAAACTAAGTCAGAAGTTTATGGAAAATGTCTTCAGGATATGTTGAGTGACCTTATAGCCAAAATAGAAAATCCGGATCATGAGATAACTGCAAATTTGGAAAATGCCATCGAAAGTCTCCGCATTGCGACACTTGCTTCGAAATAAATTTTATAAAAAAGGAAGTCTGAAATAAATTTACTTAACTATTAATGTAATAAATTAACTTTACTCTCCTTGCTTTCATTGACGTAATTAATCATTATACATAATGAGAATAGTAATCCTTCTCGTTGCTTTGCTTTGCACTTTCAATGGATATTCCCAGTTTTCTCCTGAAGAAATATATAAAAGATATGAGGCTGCTAAGTCCCCAAATGAACAAACTGAGGTGCTAAACAAAGCTTTCGATGAGATGGCAGTAGGTGCCGGATCCAAAAGAATATGGAAGGCTAATCAGCTGAGAGATTACTTCAATAGAAAAGGAGATCTGTGGGGAACAGGTTATATAGAGTTGGCCATAGCACTTAGTTACAGGGTAACAGGACAGTATAGTGAAGCCTTAAAACATTCCCTGCCTGCTTTGAAAAAATTCGAAACGCTGAATGATACTTTTGCTATTATTAGTGCGCTCATACAAACGGGCTCTTCCTTTACGGAATCGCAAAATATGCAGCAAGGATTAAATTATTACAAAAAATGTAAAACAATTACGGAAGCTTTCAGGGATAAAGAATCTTACATAAATGTCCTGAATAAGGTTGCTGATTGTTACAATAAGCTAAATAAACCTGACTCCGCAATGGCAACTATTCGCCATGCAATGCATGTGGCTGAAGGCCAAAAGGACACAATTAATCTGGTGGATTATTACGCACACTTTGGAGAATCCTGGCTTTTTAAGAAGGAGCCTGATTCTGCTAAAATATATCTTTTGAATAGTTTTCAATTTGCAAACAATAGAAAAGTAAGTAATAAGGATTCTCACACTACTAATGAATATTATGCAAATATCTACAATGACCTAGCAGAAAATAACTTTCAATATCTTAATTATAATGAAGCTATAAATCAAGCCCGCAACGCAATTTCTTATGCTGATCCCGAGTATAAATCCCACCTGATGATCGCATATAAGTGGATATATCGCTCTTTTGAAAAGTTAAGTGAACTAGACAGCGTCAATAAATATTACAGAAAAAGTATGGATATTAAAGACCTATTATTCACCAGTGAGAAAAACAGTACGATCGTTTTGATGGATTTTCAAGAACAATCCAGACAGCAAGAAATTGCAGATTTAAAGATAAAGGAAGCGAAAGAAAGAAGACAAAATCTTGAGTATGCCTTAATCGCTCTTGCCATTACACTGAGTATTAGTTTCTTTTTGTTACTCACTAATCGGTTTATCATTCATGTCATGATCATTCAGGCATTTGGTGTAATGACACTATTAATAGTATTTGAATTTATAAATTTATTACTTGATCCGTTTATTGCTAGGATGACAGATGAATCTCCCGCATATATGTTGTTAGTTCTGGTGATAATTGCTGGATGCTTAGCTCCTATTCACCATCATATTGAGAAATGGGCAACTGGATATTTGATTAGAAAGAATAAAAAAATTGTGAATAAATAATTAACTCAAGTTTCGCTAGCCAAATTCTTCTTTTTTATGGATTCTAGTTTCGGCAGTTGATAAACAATGGTAGATGGCTGATGTTAGAAGGTAGACGGTATTTAGTTAATTGATTAATATTTTTCCTCTTATTTGATTTATAAGATAAAAATTACCATTAATTGATGAAAAGCCATCTAAAATCTACCTTCTACCATCTAACATTTTATTAAGAAATTAATTTTCCTTAAATTTAGGCTAATTTGATTACCGAAACTTGAGTTATGGATAAACTTGGATTCTACTATAACCTTGTGCCACATTTCCATCCTTTTATTAACCTTAACTTGAACTGCTCTTAATATTGACTTAACACTGGCAAACTAATTTTGCCATCAAATTAATAAATATTAAGTCATGAAAAAAAATGTACATTTTATATTGCTTTTGATCATCGTATCATTAAGTTTAAATGCTCAACCAAACAGTAAATTTTACGAAACAGAATTTGTCGGTGCACTTAGTGGACTTCCTGCCGAAGACTGGACACAAGGTTGGACGAATTGGGATCCTAAAAACACTGCTTATCCTGCAGTTACTGATGCAAATACCTTAGATGGTATGGCAGCTGGTCTTCCTGTAGTCGGAGAAAAAAGAATTACAAATACATTGACGTTGGACGCAAATCAAGTCTATCTTTTAAAAGGTATTATTGTCGTAGATAATGGTGGAAAGCTAGTTATTCCTGCCGGTACTATCATCAGAGCGCAAGCAGACCTCTCTACAAACCCAAAGAACTATGCTTGTATAGTGGTTGAAAGAGGCGGAAAAATCGAAGTTGATGGCAGCCTAAACAAACCTGTTGTTATTACTTCTAACAAAGAGACTGGTTCAAGAGAAAGAGGAGACTGGGGAGGCTTATTGATCGCAGGAAGAGGTACACACAACCTTGCTAATCCAAGCTATGATAATGTTCAGATGGAAGGTTTTAACAATGTTTCTTTCAGTCCAAGCCTAGCGAAATTCGGTGGAAATGATCCGAATGATAATTCGGGTTTCCTGAAATATCTTCGTATCGAGTTTCCGGGACTTGCTTTTGAAACTAATAAGGAATTAAATGGTCTCACTTTTGGAGCTGTAGGTTCAGCGACAGAAGTTGATAACGTCCAGGTTTCATTCAGTAACGATGATTCATTCGAATGGTTTGGAGGTTCTGTAAATTCAAGGCACATCATAGCATTCAAAGGTACTGATGATGATTTTGATACGGACAACGGTTATAGCGGGTTAAATCAATATGGTATCGCGCTGAGAGATAGCGATTATTATGACCTTACATATAGTTTATCGTCTGGTTCTTCTACCTCAGAAGCTTTCGAATCTGATAACGAAGCGACTGGAACTGCCGCAGTTTCTCCTTACACAAATGCTGTATTTTCAAATTTTACATTAGTAGGTCCTGTTCCTGTTGGAACGAAATATTCAGAATTGAATTCTACTGCTAAATCTGCATTTAGACGAGGTGCAAGGATCAGAAGAAATTCAAGTCTTAGAGTCGTAAATAGCATCTTCATGGGTTATAGAAACTTCGTAATGGTAGATGGTGATAGCAGTTTAAGAAATACCAATTATGATGGCATCTTACCTTTCGTCACACCAAATACTGCAGTAGACCAAAAAACAAAACAACTGTTTTTTACAAATAACTTAATTGTTAATACCAACGCTGCCTTTACAAGTGCTACAGATACGACTGCAAATGGTCTTGTAGAAGTTGCAAGAGGATCGAAATCAGGTGATAAATTAAATGCCCTTGATTCATGGATCAGACAATCTGGTCCATTAGCTAATAACATAAATCCTGTAGAGTTTACAACAGGAACTGTATTGGTTAATCCACTTGCAGCTACGACGACACCAAACTTTAATCCAGTCAATAATTCTCCCGCTTTATCAGGTGCCAACTTTGTAGATAATCCAATTCTTTCCAGCTTTATTTCAGCAACTGAAGAGATTGAAAAAGCGATAAAAGCGACAACAATCTTCCCGAATCCAATTAGACAAGGCGAGTTAAATTTTGGTCAAAATGTAGCTTCATTTGGCTTATTTGATTCAAATGCTAATCTGATACTTTCTGGTTTCAATGCAAGTTCAGTAAATATAGACAGATTGAATAATGGAATGTATTTTGTTAAATTCAACGGACAGGTTCAGAAGTTTATCGTAATAAAATAATTATCTCAAGTTTCTGGAGAAGGAAATACGTTCTGAAAGTATTGCTAATAATTGAAAAGAAATTAGAAATTAAAAGTTAGAAATTAGAATAAAACTCCGATTATAATATACATTATATGCAAGCAGTTAAAGAAATTAATAATCAAATTCAAAACTCGAGTAATTATTAATTTTTAAGATTTTCATTTTTTTTAACAGGTAAAAGTACCCGGTTAGCTAAACGAATAATTAACTAATAGGATTGGCGGCCTTCGGATTTCGAGGGCCGCTTTTTTATTGTGGCTGTCGGAGTTGAATAGAAATATTGATTTGAAAACTTCTAAATATGGTATCGAAGATACAAACTTCGACCAGCTCGAATCATTCTGCCAAATTATACGAAAACGTCAGATGTCTTGAAGCCATCAGACGGCGTTCCTTAGTTCATTCAGGTTTACTATATTAACCTATCAGTAACTTATACCGATACTTTGCATAATTTAGATTCACAGAAATTATTAATTAAGCTTCCTTGTACCATTTTCCTTTCAACCAGAACGCAACTCTCACCAATAATATCAGAGCCGGAACTTCAACCAAAGGCCCGATCACTCCGGCGAAAGCTTGACCACTATTAATACCAAATACACCGATAGCTACAGCGATGGCAAGTTCAAAATTATTACCGGTTGCTGTAAAAGAAATTGCAGTGTTTTTAGAATAATCAGCTCCCATTTTTTTGCCAATTACAAAACTGACTAAAAACATAATTACGAAGTAAATCACTAGCGGAATTGCAATTCGGATGACATCCATAGGTATCTGAACAATAAGCTCACCTTTTAAACTGAACATCAATACAATGGTAAATAACAATGCAATTAGGGTGATAGGGGAAATAATCGGTACATATTTTGTATTAAACCATTCTATGCCTTTCCATCGGATCAATGCATATCTACTTACAATTCCTGCGATAAAAGGAATACCGAGATAGATCATTACGCTTTCAGCAATCTGGCCAATTGTTATATTTATTTCCATACCTTTTATTCCAAAATACGGGGGTAAAACTGTGATAAATAGCCAGGCATAAACACTATAAAAAAGAATTTGGAAGATACTGTTTAGTGCAATTAATCCTGCGGCATATTCTCTATTTCCTTCGGCTAGCTCATTCCAAACAACAACCATGGCAATGCATCTGGCTATTCCAATTAGAATCAGCCCGGTCATGTATTCCGGTTGATCTCTGAAAAAAATAACTGCTAACAAAAACATCAATATTGGGCCAATTACCCAGTTGAGCAACAAAGAAATGCTTAATATTCTGGTATTTTTAAATACCTCACCCATATTTTCATACCGCACCTTTGCCAAAGGGGGATACATCATTAGGATCAAACCAATAGCAAGTGGAATATTAGTCGTTCCGCTAGAAAAAGAATTAATAAAGCCCGAGGAATCAGGTAAAAAATACCCTATTCCAACTCCAATAAACATAGCGAGAAATATCCAAAGGGTAAGATATCTGTCTAAGAAACTGAGTTTTTTCCTTTCTTGGGCAGGTGCACAATTATTGGCAAGCATACTTATTTTTGTTTTACGCAATCAGGTGTAGAAGTGCTGCAACATGGTTTTTCTGTAGTTGTTACTTCAGCTGCTTCATCGACGGGCATAATAATTTTATTATTAACTCCGGCTACTTTTACTTCTTTGACAGGTACCGATTTTTCTTCACTGCAACATGGGACTTTTTCATTAGAACCAAAAGATGCAAATGCAGTTGCTGTCTCAGTTGTACACTTACCTGACGCAGAAGTACTACAAGAAGATGCTGCCAAAGATGAATGATTTGCCTGAAATTTTTGATATTCAAAAAAGCTAAAAAACCCGATACTTGCCACAAGTCCTGTCCAAAAAATAGCTTTCGATACTTTAGTATTCATACTAGGTTTGGCAGTATCACATCCACAATCTGTGTCACATGCAGGAGCAAACTTTGGCAATACATAGATTTTATAATAAGATGCAGTAAATGATACGGCACTCAAGGCTATAAGCAACGGCACTGCAGCATCCATCCATGGAGACGAAGCAAAACCTGCCGCAGATACACCAAATAAGGATGCTACAGGACTGGCACAAACACCAACGCAAGCACCACTTTTACAACAAGCGAATAAAAGCGGAGCACCTGAACTGACACTCCCGGTTATAGAGGTCCAAATAGATTTAATTTTACTCATAAACTTGACTTTTTATTTTTGAAAAAACATATAAACATTCCATAGCGATTTGATTACTTCTTTCCAGATACTTCTCCTTCTGAAGACATGTATCGTCATAAGATTTAGGGTCATTGTAGGTGGTACTTATGCGAAGATCACATCCCGGTATAAAGGGACAGTTTTCATCCGCATCAGAACAGGTCATTACAGCAATAAAATTAGTCGTGGGATTTTCAATATTGTCAAATGTTTTTGAAAAACAATTGATGAAATTCTCATTATCAAAATGAACAGCATATACTGGATTTGACTTAAAGTCTTCCATCTTTTGTACATTGAATCCTGAATCTTCTAATGCTGCAATTGCATTAGGATGGAAGGCTGTTGATTCAGTTCCTCCAGAGAAAGTAGTTACGTTTTCTATATTATAGTAATGTGCTGCCACTGCTGCCCACACTTGCCCAAAGTGACTTCTTCTAGAATTATGGGTGCAAATATAAACTAGTTGTACTTGAATTTTTTTGAGATATTTATCCCTAATGTGTAAGGACAACTTATCTAAAAGCATTTTACGTTGCTCCGAAATTTCTGAAAAATTTGCAGCCAATGCATTACAGCGGTCAACAATATCTGTATACATTTAATTAATATTCATTTATGCAATATTATTTAAGATAATTTCAATTTCTGTTATTTAATTTCATCTTTTTACTTCAATTCTATCTGAATAAGACTAGCAACAACCGCCTCCCGGAGTGCAGCTGCTTGCTGAATCTACACTTAATTGCAACAATTGCTCTTTTGCAGGAATTCCACAAGCATCCATTGCAAGACAATCCGTATTTTTAGATACCAGCATAAAGTTTTCGCCATTAAAATCTAAATCATATTTTCCTATTGTTTGCCCCTGATATTCAACTTCAATTTCATGATCACCGATGCCAAGTTTTTCCTCGGATAATTGAATGATCTTTAATAATTTACCGGGCTTTAATCTGTGTTCGAAATCATTTGCATTCCATAATTGAAAGTTAACAACCTTTTCATGCCGAATGACTCCACCGCAATCAATAAAGTCCTTAGTGATCATACCGACCTCGGTGACATGGAAATGCTCCGGTACAAAGCTTCCATCACTTAACTGGAATTCGACATTGTCCAAATTGGTTAAAATGTCCTTAATTTCTGATAATTTCATTTTTAGAGTTTTTAATTATGTCAAAAAAATTTAGTTGTATGTGGATTATTAGCAACAACTTGAATCTTTGCTTTTAATTTTCTCAATAGCATTATCAAAGTATGAGGCTATTTTTTGCAATGCACCCTCTTCGATGCAATAGCAAATAGTCTTGCCGTCAATATTTCCTTTAATTATTCCTGCCCCTTTTAATTCCTTCAGGTGCAGTGAAATAGTTGGTTGAGCTAGATTAATTTCATCCACGATGTCATTACAAATGCATCCATCCACTTTTAGTAGATATTCCAGAATAGCTATTCTGGCGGGATGGCCTAAGACCTTAAGCATTGACGCCGTTTCATTTTGACTGTCTGTAAATATATCTGATCTTGTAGCACCCATGACTTATATTTTTATATTGCAATATTACAATATGTTTTCAATACGAAATACATTTTATCCAAATTTGTTTCAAATTATTTTTGAATTATAGAAATAGTTCGCCTGTAATGTGGTCAGCTACTAGCTTTCCGTTCAGACTGAGAGTGTATATATCATTATGTAAGATGATGTCACCTGAGGTGATAAAGGGGTGTGATTCTGTTAAAAAATGTTCAACATACAATGGATCGATTTTTGAAACATCGGACAGTGAAACTCCCCATTTCGTTCTCAATCTGGTTAGAATTAATTCATTATAAGCAGTTTTTTCATCGATAATTTCTTCAGTTTGAGGTAAAATCCTCAACTCAATTGACTTAATATATTGAGCATTGTTCGCCACATTCCAATATCGTTTACCATCATAAAATGAATGAGCGGAAGGGCCAATCCCTATGTAAGCAATACCTTTCCAGTAATTACCATTGTGAATAGCATTAAAGTCAGGGAGAGAATAATTGGATATTTCATAATGTTCATATCCATTTTTGACAAGAAATTCAGAAATCATGATGAATTGATCAGCAGCATGTTCAGAATCCGGCATTTTGTCCAAACCAAGTTTTACACTTTTGAGCAAAGGAGTTTTATCCTCAACGGTTAAACTATATGCCGAAACATGTTTTACCTTCCAATTATTTAGTAGATCGAGATTGTATTTTAATTTTTCATTCGTGAGAAGTTCGTAACCAAAGATCAGGTCGACAGAGAGGTTTTTGAATCCATGCTTGTATGCTAGTGGTATACATTCCATCGCCTGTCTTACATCATGGACTCTTCCCATCCATGCAAGATCATCCGCGTGAAAAGACTGGACACCAATACTCAATCTATTGATTGGCGTATCTTTTAATCCTATTAAATATGCTTCAGTTAAGTCATCCGGATTGGCTTCCATTGTGATTTCTGTAACTTCACTTAGGTCATAATTTTCCCCTATTATTTCAAATAAATGATTTATTTCATCCGCATTTAATAGGGATGGAGTGCCACCTCCGAAATAAATTGTTTGAAGTTTTTTTGTGCTAAATAATTTTCCAGACAACTCTATTTCTTTTGAGAGTGCAGCAAGTAAATTAGGCTTGTGCGCAAGGGATGTCGTAAAATGGAAATTACAATATTTACAGGCTTTCTTACAGAAGGGAATGTGGAGGTATAATCCTCCCTCGAAATTATTCAAGTTCATCTCCAATGTCGTCTAAGCTGATCTCTTTAGTGCTCGCCAAACCATCCAAATATTCGAGTTGCTCATAGAAACCTTCACCGAATTTTCTAATTAATGCAGCTTTGACGAATTTATATAATTGTATTTTATCAGCACCTATCTGATCACATGAATTGGAGCAAATGCTCCACCGATCATAATTCAAGGCATAATCAAAACCGCCCTTATTTTTCAAAACCCTTACCGGATATAAGTGACAACTGATAGGCTTATAGAAATCTATCACTCCATCTTTGTATGCTTGCTCTATGCCGCAACCAGCGATGCCAAGTTCATTTTTGGTCATAAATACACATGCCCCATTCGGCATCAATGAAGTACCAAAATCATCCATTCCTTCGAAAAATGTGGAAGTGCCTTTCTGGCGGATCATTTCGTTTGATTCATCTGAAAGATAGGGAGCAACTTTATCTTTGATGGAATCTAGGATATCAAGTTCATCAAATTCAAGCGGAGCACCAAAGTCTCCTTCCCAGCAGCATGCGCCTTTACAAGACTTGAGATTGCAGGCAAAGTGCTCTTTTACAACATCATCACTCACCAGCATGTCATCCACCATCAACATAATAACAAAGATTTAGGGTGCAAAGGTAAGGAATTCAGTTAAATAGTATTAGAGTAGAATAGTTTTGTAGTTAACCAGTAGAATAGTTAACCATTAGAATAGTATTATAGTTAACCAGTGTACCCGTGGATAGTGCACCAGTTCAATAGCCGGTAACCCCAAAAAAAATGTAGATACAATGCTTGTCGTTTTCCGAAAAAGTTTGGATACTTTAAGTTGACAAGTAATATACTTGACAAGTATTAGAGTTAACGAACATACCGTTAACTAGAAAGTTTAGCTTTCATATTAATAAAGTTTCAACAAGCAATTCTAGTGTCATGTAATTTAAAAATGGCTTCTGTAGGGACAGGTCGCGACCTTTCTCTACAGAAGCCATTTTTAAATTACTCTAATACTATCCACTCTAATACTATTATACTCTAATACTATAATCCTAGCTTTGTCTGAATAGTATCGTACTTAGGTAAAAATAGTATTAGTGATTTGAGGCATTTAAAATAATTTTGTATTTCAATTTTATTTTAGAATTCATCGATTTTAATATGAAATATTTAATACATTTTTTGTTGTTTCTTTTGCTCAATTCTTGTTCGAAAAAGGAAATAGAAATAGTTATAGATCCGGTAGAAATTCGGAATATGATGGTGGATAAAAATGCTACAGATGAGACTACAGCTTTGTTTTACAATCTTAAAACTTTTGCAAAAACGAATTTTGCTATCGGGCAGCAGGACGCATTCAACCATTTTTACCAAAATATTTCAGGGCCTTCTGACATCAAAAAGAATACAGGGAAAGATGTTGCAATGATTGGTTTGGATTTTTCATTCATCAATGATGATTTGAACACTGGTCAGCCGGAAAATTGGTTCTATCAACAAGAAATTAAGATCAGGCAAGACGCAATTAAAGCATATGATCAGGGTAGTTTTGTTACCTTCTGTTGGCACTTCAGAGAGCCATACAAAGGACTCGATTTTTACACAGACAAAATGGATGATTTTACCAAACAAAATGCATTCAAAAGTATTTTGCCGGGCGGTGAAAATCATGAATATTACAAAAAGAAGCTAGATAAAATCGCAGATTTTACAACTAATCTTCGTGGAAGCGATGGCAAACAAATACCAATCATCTTCAGGCCTTTTCACGAATTCGATGGAAGCTGGTTCTGGTGGGGAGCCGACTATTGTACTTCTGCAGAATACAAATCAATGTATACATTTACCGTAGAATATTTGCGGGATACAAAAGGTGTTCACAATATTATTTATGCTTTTTCTCCGGACAATAGGTTCTTTACAATACCCGACTATTTGTATAGATATCCCGGAGACAGTTATGTGGATGTGCTTGGAATGGACAACTATGGCGATTTTGATAATCAAGGTGACGCTGGTGTTGAAAGAGCAAACAATAAGTTGAAAATAATCTCGGATCTGGCAAGACAACGTAATAAAATTGCAGCTTTGACAGAGACCGGTTATCAAATAACAGAAAGCAGAGCGCCTCAAATTCAATTTTTTTCTTCCAAAATATACAAGGCACTCACAAATCAAAACATCGAAATAGCATATGTTCAGTTCTGGGGTAACAGCGAAAAAGCATACTTCGTCCCTGCAGCCAACCTTCCCGACTCTCAGGATTTTATTGATTTTATAAATCAACCAAGAGCGGCATTATTGGATGATTTAACTGATATTTACAGGATTAATAAATAAACCAAAGATTAATTGAGTGGATAGAAGGCATTTTATACAAAACAGTAGTTACGCATTGGGCGCTTTGCTATTTAGCGAAGTAGTTCCAAATGGCTTATTCTCTAATACTGAGAAGACCTTAATCACATATCCCGACAGCGTTTCGGCTATCCTCGGGGAACAAGTGGTACAATTAAAAGGTTCAGGCGCAAAATGGATCTACAATAACCTGACTGTTACTTTGGAAAAAAGTAAAACAGGCATACAGGTGTTTATTCGAAGCCCAAATGTTAGTTTAGAAAAAGTAATACTTAATTGGATTACACCTGATAAGACAAAATCAACTGTGCTGAATGACCACTGGGAAAGAACATATGGAGACATTTCTTGGCATCCAACAAAGTCAGAAGAAATGCTTCCTTGGTATTTCATGGAAATTGAAGGGGATGAAACTTTTGGCTTTGGAGTAAAGACAGGGACGAATAGTTTCTGTTCGTGGAATATTGGTATAAATAATTTAGCCTTACATCTCGATACAAGATCAGGTGGTAATGGTGTGAAACTGGGTGATCGAAAGCTAAAGGCCGCCGAAATAGTGACTATAAGTAGTAATACAGGGGAAACTGTTTTCCAAACGACACAAAGATTTATGGGCCTTATGTGTCCGGTGGCAAGAATGCCTGCAGATCCTGTCTACGGTATAAATGATTGGTATTTCAGCTATGGAAATAATTCAGAAAAATTAATTCTCGAGCACACATCTTTGATGTCGCCAATGGCTGAAGGTTTGAATAACAAACCCTTTTCTGTTATTGATGCCGGATGGTTTGCCACTTCACCATATCATCCTGATGACAGAAGCTGGGGTAATGTGGGAAAGAGTAATGAATTTTTTCCGGACATGGCGGGACTAGCGAGTAAAATAAGAGATCTAGGAATGCGTCCGGGACTTTGGACACGACCTTTATGTGGAAAGGAATCAGACAATAAAAATTTATTCCTGCCTATTAATAGTGGAAATACTCCAAATATGCCTGTCCTCGATCCCAGTATTCCCGAAAACCTGGAGACTATTGCAGGCTATTTTAAACTATATAACGAGTGGAATTATGATTTGGTGAAATTTGATTATACCACCTTTGACATCTTTGGTAATTGGGGTTTCCAAATGATGCAAAAAGGTGCATTGACTCAAAAAGGTTGGCATATGAATGATGTGACAAAAACAAATGCAGAAATAATTTTGGGACTTTATAAAACAATTAAAAAAGCAGCGGGAAATACCTATATAATCGCTTGTAATACTTTTAGCCATCTTTCCGCAGGAATTTTCGAAATATCAAGAATAGGCGATGACACTTCGGGAAATGAATGGGATCGCACACTCAAGATGGGAGTCAACACGCTTGCCTTCCGCGGACTTCAACATGGCAAATTCTATGCTTCAGACGCAGACTGTGTAGGACTTACCACGAAAGTCCCTTGGGAGAAAAATAAACAATGGATGGAATTAGTTGCTAAAAGTGGTACGCCATTATTCATTTCTGCTCAACCCGATGCCATAGGCAGTGAACAAAAAGAGACCATCAAAAAATGTTTTGAATTAGCATCAAAAAAACTCCCAGTTGGTGAGCCTTTGGATTGGTTGACAAATGCTTTTCCTAATAATTGGAAGTTAAATGGAAAGAATGAATCATTTAATTGGTAAATTATTTAATGTTTGGCATTTGGAGTTTGAACATCAGTTACAATATATAATTCTCCAAATTAAAATTTAATTAAAATCGCCAACTCTATTACTGGAAGAATTAATTAAAAAGTAATTAGTTTAAATATGAAGAAAATTCTATTAAAAGGTGCGATCACTTATTTTTTAATTTTGCTAATGGCGTCTATATGCCATGCACAATCTGTTAAAGATGCAGGGCAATTAAGAGTCATCGGAACTCAATTATCAGATCAACGTGGAAATGCAATAGCATTGCACGGTGCCAGTTTGGGCTGGAGTTGTTTTCACCCAAGATTTTACACTGAAGGAACAGTTAAATGGCTTAAAAAAGACTGGAATTGCACAATAATAAGGGCTGCAATGGGTGTAGAGCCCAAAAAAGGGTATTTGGAAGACAAACATACGTCTGAAGCTTTAATTACAGCAGTGGTTGATGCCGCCATCAAAGCAGATTTGTATGTAATCATTGATTGGCATAGCCATAATATTAGGACGGAAGGGGCAGTAGATTTCTTTGACAGAATGTCGAAAAAATACAATAAATACCCACATGTCATTTACGAAATATTCAATGAACCTGAGCGAATTGAATGGTCAGAAGTGAAAGCATATTCGGAAAAACTTATCAAAACGATCCGAACCAACGACCCTGACAATATTATTCTTGTAGGATGCCCGCATTGGGATCAGGACATAGATAAAGTGGCTGCGGATCCTATTAAAAATGTAACAAATGTCATGTACACTATGCATTTTTATGCTGGGACACATAAAAAATGGTTACGTGACAGAACGGATGAAGCCATGCAAAAAGGAATCCCGGTTTTTATATCCGAATGTGCCGGAGTGGAGGCCACGGGCGATGGCCCGCTTGATCTGGCTGAATGGCATGCGTATGTCGAATGGATGGATAAACACAAATTAAGTTGGCTCACCTGGTCAGTTTCTGATAAGAATGAAACCTGCTCCATGTTAAATACCACAGCATCTTCAAAAGGTAATTGGAAGAAAGAAGATCTAAAAGAATCAGGTATTCGCACCAGAAACTACCTCAGAAATTATGACAGTGGAGGAAGTAAAAAGAACATTTTCGAATGTAAGGGTCGTGTTGAGAAATTATCAGATTCAGAAGTAATTTTAATTGGTTCAGCTTCGTCGGTTAGTTTTAAAATAACAGGAAACAAATGTGATATCAATCTAAAAAGCTTGGACAATCATCACAATTGGGTTTCAATAGAAGTCGATGGAATCTATAAAGGTAGAGTGAAAGTAGAAGTAGGGGAGGCAAGAAATTATCCAATTTCAATTGCAAATAAAAATGAATCTTTGCAATTAAATTCAGATACAGTCAGTCATATTATCACTATTTACAAGGCTACTGAAGCAAGTAATGGAGGAGTTTTATTTAATGGGGATGATTTAATTACTGAAGAATTAGCTCCACAAACAATAAAGAAGAAAATTGAATTTATAGGGAATTCTATTACTTGTGGATATGGTGCTGATGAAACTGAAATCACTTGTGGTAAAGGAGAATGGTACGACCAGCACAATGCATATCTTGGCTATGGCCCCATTGTTTCCCGGATGATGAATGTTGACTATTTGCTTAGTTCAGTTTCCGGAATTGGCATGTATCGCAATTGGAATAATGAAAATCAGGAAGAAGCAAATATGCCTGACGTTTATCAAAATTTATATTTAGATAAAAATGTAAATAAGCCATTTTCCAATGATTATCAACCTGATCTTGTTAGCATTTGTCTCGGTACAAATGATCTTTCAGAAGGAGATGGAATAAAAAATCGAGTTACATTTAATGAAGATAAATTCATTTCTAATTATATTGAATTTGTCAAAATGATTTACAAAAAATATCCTGATACGCGCATTATTTTGTTGTCTAGCCCTATGCTATCAGGAGAGAAAAATCAACTTTTAATTAATTGTTTGAATAAAATAAAGGCTGAATTTAACACAGATTCAACTCTTAAAGCTATAGAGATATTTCAATTCAAACCTATGATTCCTGCTGGGTGTGATTATCATCCAAGTGCGGAGGACCATGCAAAGATGGCGGAGGAGTTTGAGCCATTTATTAGGAAAATGCTGGAATAAGGGACTAAAGTCATTTCACTTCTTGTTTCATATTTGTTGATTAAATCCGTTGACTAAAGTCAACGGCAATCTATCTTGAGCAATTCATTATTTAGATTTAATCAAGGAATAATTTGCCGTCGGTTTTAACCAACGGACCAAGAAATACACTCCACTTCCAACTTTAGTCGTCTTTAAAATTTGCTCGACCTAACTGCTTTAGCTGTTCAAGATATTAGGGGACTAAAGTCCGAGTTAAGCAACACTTTGGTCCGTTGACTGAAGTCAACGGCAAGCTATCAATAGCAATTTATTATTAAATTATATCAAAAAAAAATGTCATCAGCTCTCACCAATGACATTTTTTTCTCTCTATTAATTTCTTTTTAAAAAAACAACGTCGCATTCAACCTTGCAAAAAACGGAGTGCCAGGCGTAAAATGTATCTCTGATATTGCTTCCGGTTCATCTTGCAATCTACTTTCTGTGTCAAATTGTGTTTCCTTCCATTTTGTATTAAATACATTCTGGATAGCAATTCCTATTTCAAATCTTTTAGTAGTATAATTAACCGAAGCATCAGTGATAAAATAACCTTTCGCCTCTACAGAATTGTCTTCATTTGCCGGGCGGTCACCCATGTATCTATATCTTAGACTGCCATTCCATCCAACTTGTGTTTTATATGAAATACCACCGGTACTCGTAAAAGTTGGAGCCAAAGGAAGATAATTCGCTCCTTCAGGTTCTCCTAATGCTCTTGGTTTTGTAAAATTCAAATCCGCATCTACGTAGAAGTTCTTAAAAGGTTCATATCTTAATGATAAATCATAGCCATATCTTTGCGTTTCACCACTTGGCTCTACAACACCTTCATCACCTACATATACAAATTCCTGTTTCAAATATAGATACCAAACTGCTGTTTGTACCACTACTTTATCACCTAATTTTACCAATGTACCTAAGTCACTTCCCCATGCAGGAGTCACTACTTCTTTACCGTTTTGCAACACGGCAACTCTTGTATCATTGCTATGGAATCCCTTACCGTTGTATAGATACAATTGCCATTTTTCATTGACTTTATAATTAAAATTCAACTTCGGACTTACGATGAAAGAATTTGATTTTAGCTTAAGATCATTCTGTAAGTGATCCGTATATTGATTAGTAAAATAATCCAACCTTGCTCCAATTGATATATCCAAGCCTCCTCTTAATTTGATTGACTGTGTCGTCCACAATGCAGGATTTACTTCTATAATATCTCCTTTTTTAATAGGATCTAAAAGCTCTGTTCTTTCCTTTGTATGTGACAATTCGATATTGTCCACCATGTCAGCTCTGACTTGTACACCAATTGCAGACTCTGCATTTAAATTGCCAAGATTATAAGCATGCAAATATTTTGTATTTAAACCTACAATATCTCTTGATTCCTTTTGTTTGATCTGATCTCCATTAAGAGAGTCATTTTTAAAAAAAGTAAAATTGGAATATAATTCAAATGCATATTTGGTGTAAAAAAGCTGATTCGTCAATGTTGCTCCATTATTTAATTTTGTAGATAATTCTACATTCGCATTATATCTGCTGGTCTGACCACCTTCTTTATCATCAATCGCACCATAGAATCCTATTGAACCATTTTCCACCGCCCTGTCAGGGATTTGTCCACTTGCATCCCATGATGAGGTGAAACCACTTCCTGTCACTGACAAATAATTATTGTCATTTATTTTAGTTCTGAATTTGGCCATGCCATTGAACCTTTGGAAATTCTGTGGACTATCGAAGAAACCTTTTGTATATGACCCTTCTCCAGCGACGAATAAAGTTTGATTAGAGTTGGCAGGATCTAAAAGATTTGCACCTAATATACCTCTAAATGTATTGAACTGACCTGCTTCGACTTTCACAAAGTTATTATCAAGGAAGTTCTTAGTTTTAAATTCGACATAACCTGCAGTAGCAAGATTGCCATGTTCTGCGAAATAGGGACCTTTATTAAAATTAACTTTATCTATTAATTCAGGTATAACAAAATGCAGATCAGCATATCCTTGTCCATGAGCATGACTCACCATATTAACCGGCATACCATCCACAGCGACCTGTATATCTGTGCCGTGATCAATATCGAATCCTCTTAAAAAGATCTGCTCCGCCTTTCCTCCACCAGCGTGTTGACCGATAAAAAGACCAGGTACCATACGTAGTACTTCCTGGCTATTTACGATAGGTCGCAAATGAATATCAAGGTCTGATATCGTTTTAAATATACCTGACTGTGCAGAAGCCCTTATTTCTACTTCAGCAAGACTGGTGATTTTTTGAGTTAAATAAACAGTTGCAATCCCAGCATCAAAAGTAAGTGATGAAAGATCGATAGACATTCCTTCATATCCTATTCCAGAGATCAAGATAGTGGATATCTGTTGCTTCAAATTGTCAAGTCTGATATATCCGGCCGGATCCACATCCATTAAATACTGACCATCCCCTGACAGCACTATTACATCAAGAACAGGCTTTTTTGTCTCGGAACTTTTAAGATAAATACCCCGAGTTGCATTTTGCGCGAATGCTCCGAAAGAGCAGGTTAATAGCAAAATAATTAGTAAATTTAATTTCATGATATTTAAATATTTAATAGATTTTCAAATTTAGAAAAAAATACGCTCTACAGTCCAGTAAGAAGCTATTAATATAATTATTATTGACATTGGGATTACCACTCTTTTCCTATACACTATAGGATGAGCTTTAAATAATCTTATTATGATGGTTAGTAATAATATTATAGACAATTGTGCCATTTCTACACCGATATTAAATCCAACCAACGCCTTTACAAAATCAACTTTAGGAAGGTTTAAACTGGTCAATGCACTTGCGAATCCCATACCGTGCACTAATCCGAATAGAAATATTAAAATAATTCTTCCCGGTTTTACTTTATCGACAAATAGATTTTCTGCAGCAAGAAAAACGATGGACATAGCGATCAATGCTTCAACCCATTTGGTCGGTGGATCAATGATATCAAACATTACCAGTCCCAATGTAATGGTGTGCGCCAAAGTAAACATGGATGCCTGGAGAATGACTTTCTTAGTCGAAGTGCTTAGGAAAAATATACAGAGGATAAACAGAATATGATCCAGCCCCAGGGGAATAATGTGCCTTACACCTTCCCAAATATAAAATCCAAAAGAATTGGATTCTTGTTCGAGAACGTAGTCTATCGTGTGTGCCTGCATTGTAAACATACCAATACAGAGACAGAGAAGAAGTATATATCTTTTCAACATGTCTAATTTATATTTGCACTTTACTTACGAATGAAATTAACGTTTGGTTTTCATAAAAATAAAAAAGGGGAAACTGTTTAAAACAGCTGCCCCCCAATACGTGTAAAATATTCAAAAAATGAAATTTCAGAATTAATTTACCATTATTTTTGGATCTATATATTTCGAAATAGCAAGTGCCTCTTTTTTAAGTTCTTCAGCTTTTGCAGAGTTACCTGCTTTTGAATTGATGAGACTTGCTTTGTAAAGCATATCAGCGCTTTTTATTTTAGTAGTAAATACCTTATCTGAATAAACCATTGCTGATTTGTAATCTCCCTTCTTATAATTTATCCATGCCATCAAATCATTTGCATCTATATTATCAGGACGAATATCATAATCTTTCTTAGCATATTCAAGTGCTTTATCATACTGTTTAGCATCCATATAAGCCATTGCAAATTCTCTCGCGGCATTGTGACTGATATTGCCAACAACTGGTTTATTTTGAGCCTCAGCCAACAATTTTATCACATCAGAAAATACTTTATCCGCCTTATCTTGTTCTCCATTTAATTCATATAATTCACCTAAGAATGATACAAAAGCCGCTTCACTCATTTGTGTAATTGCTTTTTTTGCATGAACAATAGCAGATGGATAGTTTTTATTTAATTTATCGACTCTGGCAAGACCCATTTCTGCATGTGGATAATCCGGTCTGAATGAAAGTGATTGTTGATATAATGCAGCAGCTTCATTGATTTTTCCTGTGTATAAATAAAGGTCGGCCAAATGAATTCTGGTCCACTCTGTATTTTCATTACCAGGTATTCCTGCTTCCAGTGCCATCTTCATAGCATCTATAGCGGCTTGATTGTCACCATATATCTGTCTTAAATAAGATGCTCTTGAATAAGAACGCAAATCAGGACGAATGCTCAACATTTTATCACAATAAGCCACGGCTTCTTTATACTGACCTAGTTCTACACTTGCATCTACCAGTGCACCATAAAGACCTGCATTGACAGGATTGATCTTAATGCCTTCAAGTGCCATTTTACGACCTTCTTCGAATTGATGCATATTGAGGTAAACTGCAGATTTGAGACTATATGACTCTAGCTTACTATTGACATCCGATGCAGGATTATTGATCACTTTGTCCAGCATTTGAACTGCGGCATGATTGTAATAGTCTGCATTCCCGGTGATCCTACATTCTGTAATATAGATGGATGCCAAGGCAATGTAGGCTTTTGCATCAAAACCTTTTTCTTTGAGGGTATTTACAGATTCCTGATATTTATTACGGAGCATATCATACTCCTCTTTTCCTTCTTTGTCATTTTTCCTTGGCAATAATGCCGCAATAGATTCTTCGTCACTTATTTTTATTTCTAGATTACTTCCCTCACCTCTACTTTGAGTGCAAGAAGAAAAAGAAATAGTAGTGATTGTAAAAAGGAAAAATATAAGTGATAAATAGTGTAATTTTTTCATTGTTTTTGTGAATTATATTTTTTAAAAATGGGGTCATCCTTTAAAGTGAATGACCCCTGGAATTAACTGTTATCTATCAATTTTTGTCACTTTGACACTTTGGATCATTTTGTCATTCAACTGAATGTTAGCGAAGTAAGTACCTGATGGTAATTTACTTTGTTTGAATCTAGAAGTGTATTCACCCGGAGATTTAACACCTTCATTAATAGTCTGAATTACTCTACCTGAGATATCAACCAAATTAATTCTGATTGTACCGCTTTGAGCAAGTTTGTACTTAACGTTCAACTCTGCAGTAAATGGACTAGGATATGCGTTCAACATTACTTTTGGTGTATTAAGACCAAGATTTTTAGTGGCTAATACATCTCCTGCATAGCTATCTCCTTTGAAACTCTCCCATGGAGCAGCTACGAAAGGAAAACATGCCTGGAATGGCTTATCATTCTTAGTTACACCTGCATTGAAGCTCAATACACTTACTAGATTTGGAGTTACAGGGCTTTCACCTACCACATAATCATCATACCATAGACCTATTGCTGCAAGAGCAACACCAGATACTGCTTGTAATTCGATAGTCGTAACATCATCTTCCAATCTTCTTCCATTAGGAAATCCATCCATGTTTGGAATAAACTGAATGTCAGTAGTACCATTATATTTAGGATCTGTAAGACCCAATACTGCTGCGTTCACTATACCCAAAGAACTGAAATTAGGATCATCTCTCGGTGTAGCAGGAACAGCCATATTTAATCTCAACATGTCACCCAATGAAGGAAGAAAGTTGTTGATAAATGGTTTGCCAGCTGCTAGTGGATTACCATTTTTGCCTGTAGCTAATTGGTAAGGAGCTAAGTTTGGAACACCAGTATAAAATATTGGTAAAAGATCCACTGCACGAGGGCTGTGATCATCCGGAAGTAAAATTGTACCAAACAAAGCATCATCCAATGCAGTTCCGGCTAATGCAGGATTGCCTTTCAAAGGAAATAAGCCTGGTTGTCCATTTCTAAAGTCAAAAGCACCAAGTGATTTTGATTGGATTCTCAAAGCAGATAGACCTGGTACGGCACCACCGAATTGTGAATCATCCATGTAAAGAGCTAGCTCAGGATTCGTAAAGTATGGAGCGAATTGAATATCATCACCGTAAGGTGTAACTATGTTCCATAAGTCTTTTGATCCGATTGGAATAATCGCTTCATTAGTCAAAGGCATTCCAAGTCTTGAAACCTGGATCCAGTTGCCTGAAGTAGTTGGTTCTGTTCCATCAGCACTCAATACTGTCATCGCAGGACGGCTAGAAGAAGCCCATACACCAATCACAAATTCAGGATCAAGGATGCTTGCTGCTTTGTCAACTGTCTTACCATCTTTCTGAAGATTTTCAATCGGAACTTCGATTACGATTGAATGGCAATTAAATTTAGCCACTCCATCTCTCGCTTCACCTTCTTTTCTGAACCCACCAGCATCGAATATACCTCCTAGGTCAACAAAAAATGGATCGTCAACAGGACCGCAGAATACTTTTTCACCGGTGGTTGCTTCAGAAACTGCTGCTGCCATTAGAGCACTGTATGTAGTGCCAAGACCTACTGTAGAATTCTCGATAGAGCGTGGACCGATATTCGGTGGAGGTACTACTCCATTGATGATGATCGGTGTAAATGTTACACCTGCATCAGTACTTTTTTCACAAGTATAGGTTGTTTTAACATTCTGTAAACCTAATCTGATATTGAAGAAAGTAGAAGGATCTTCATCTATTCTACTGAAAGTGAATCTGTATGTGACTTCGTCACCAAGTTTAGAAGCGTCATTGTCGACGTGGATCTCATATCTGATATTCTGACCGAAAGTGTACCAATTTGGTCCACCTGCAGGATGCTCGAATGGAATGTAATTTGCAACCAAGATGATTGAATTAGTATTACATGGACTTCTGAAAGCATATACATCCGTATTATCCGCTAATGCATCATAAGAGATTAATGGTGCTTCTCTGTGCGAGGAAGCTAGTAAAGAATTATTCAGGATCAAGCACATGAATATGCCCAATAATGAAGTATATATTAATTTTTTCATTGAAAATTTATTTTATTATTTCAGTTTAACACTTGTTGTAAATTCAACTTTGGTCAATTATGAAATATATTAATTAAACTAATTTCTGTTTTTAAAATCTGTCCTGAAGTGTGTAATCGTAACCTCTCCATGGAATCTGAACATATGGGAAAGATTTCTTGAAAGGAACATCATTTTTAGTAGGTCCTGCTGTAAAGCTTAATACACTTACTAAATGAGGAGTCACAGGACTAGGATCGCCAGGTACATAATCATCATACCAAAGTCCGATAGCTGCAAGAGCGACACCGGCTACTGCCTGAAGCTCTATTGTAGTAACATCATCTTCAAGTCTTCTTCCATTTGGAAAACCATCCATGTTAGGAATAAACTGGATATCAGTCGTACCATTATATGCAGGATCTGTAAGACCAAGTACTGCTGCATTTACAATACCTAATGAACTGAAGGCTGGATCATTTCTATCTGTAGGAGGTACAGCCATATTCAATCTCAACATATCACCTAAAGTAGGTAGAAAGTTGTTGATAAAAGGCTTACCGGCTGCAAGAGGATTACCACCTTTACCTGTAGCTAATTGGTAAGGAGCAAGGTTAGGAACACCTGTGTAGAATATTGGTAGTAGATCTACTGCGCGAGGACTTTTTTCATCCGGCAAAAGAATAGTACCAAATATTGCATCATCCAAAGCTGTTCCGGCAACTGCAGGACTTCCTTTTAGACCAAACAAACCTGGTTTACCATTTCTAAAGTCAAACGCACCCAATGATACTTTCTGAATTCTAAGTCCGTTCAATGCAGGAACTGCGCCACCAAACTGAGAATCATCCATGTACAATGCTAATTCAGGATTGCTGAAATATTTAGCAAATTGTAGGTCATTTTCAGGAGTCGTTGCATTCCAAAGATCTTTCGACTGTAATGGAATAATCGCTTCATTAGTCAAAGGCATACCCAATCTGGATACCTGAACCCAATCACCACTGAAAGACATACTGCCATCCAGGTTTAATGTTTTGATTTGTTGTCTGCTGGCTGAAGCCCATACTCCAATGACGAAATCACCATCAAGAATACTTGTCGCAGCGGAAACATCTTTTCCGTCTTTTTGTAACATCTTGATAGGAATATTCAAAACAATGCTATGAACATTGAATCTGGCTACACCGTCTTTCGTTGGATTGACATCATTGCCTTCAGGTCTGAAATTACCAAGATCGAATGCACCTGCCAAATCCACAAAGAAGGGATCGTCAGCTGGTCCACAAAATGCTTTTTCACCTGTAGTAGCTGTAATGATACCTTGCTGTACAAGCACATCATAACTAGATACACCTAAACCAACCGGAGAACTCTCGATAGAACGAGGACCGATATTGGCTGGTGGAACTATACCATCTGTAATGATAGTAACAAATGTGGCACCACCATCTGTGCTTTTCTCACAGGTATAAGTTGTTTTAAGATTCTGAAGACCTAATCGAATGTTGAAAAACGTCGTAGGATCTTCGTTCTTACTACTAAAAGTAAATCTGTAAGTAATGTCGTCCTTTGTGGTTGCAGTGCTGTTCTTGATATGAATCTCATATCTTACGTTGGTACCAAATGTATAATAGTTAGGACCTCCTTCCGGTGATTGAAAAGGAATGTAGTTAGCTATTATAGTAATTGTGTTAGGATCATCAGGACTTCTGAAGGCATATAAATCAGTATTATCTGCCTGTGGATCTGATGAAATTAGTGGTGCCTCTCTGTGACTGGAGGCGAACAAATCTGAATTCAAAAAAAACATGATCGCTAGCAAGCATGTTTTTCCAACCAAATAAGTTGTGTAAGTACTTCTTTTCATTCTAAATATTTTTTAGTTATGATGTAGTTACGTACCTAAAGATTGTTTGGATGTTGAAATGTTAAAAAAATATTGAAAACCCTATAGTTGACTTAGGTCATAGAAATATTAGAACTATGAAGATATTCAGCCTTGCTATATAGAATCAACCAAGGCTGTCTTTTCAGAACATATTGAGGCCATTTCGTAACATCAACATGGAAATAAGATATCTTATAGATAAAACCACTTATTTTTGGAGTTGGATGAAGATAAATTATGCATTGTATTCCAGTCTTGTTGACCCAAATTTTGAAAGCTTAAATACTTAACTCTAATTATTAAATTTCTGAGTAAGCAATATCTTGATGGTTTGCATTATAGCATGGACTTATTGTATATTGCCTTTATTTCAAAGAATTTAAAATTTTATAAGCACACTTAAATAAAATTGAACCAAATACTTTTGCTCAATAACATAATGAAGTTTAACAGAATATCGATTATTAGGATTGCTTATTGCATAGTGATATTTCTATTTTCAAATATTGAAGCAACTGCACAGAACAATGAATTTTTAAAAAAGCAATATGAAAGGCTGGAGGAATTATTGTTAAAAGAAAATGACATAGAAGCAAACAGGATTGCTGATTCAATTATTAAACTTTCACCTAAGGGTTCATTGGACCATGATTTTCTAATGATACTTCATGAAAAAGGAAAGGCTCTGGAATTTCTTACCCGTTATGTGGAAAGTCTTAACATATATTTTGATGTTTTAAATAGAAGTAAAAAAGCTAAAGATCATTTTGCAGAGGCACTTACTTATTTATCTCTAGCCAGGATCTATGATAATTTATCAAGAAAAGAAGAGTTTAAAAGCAATTTGGATAATGCCCGATCAATTATTCATGATTATGATATCAATTATTTAAGAGCGGAACTTGCTATTCGGAGCGCATCTTATCACAGATTTTTTGGAGGAAGAGACAGCAGTCTATTTTATACAAAACAGGGAATTTATTATGCTAATAAATATCAAATCAAAAAACTTATTCCTGATGGCTATTTGATGATGGGACACCTATCTACTAAAAATGAAGAAAAAATCGGATATTATAAGAAAGCTGCTTCAATATTTAGAAAATATAAAAACGATTTTGGTGCCGCTTCTCAATACTTGAATGTAGCTCATTACTACAGTAGAGATAGTAATTATGTCAATGTGAAAATAAATTTGGATAGTGCCAGATACATGATTTTTAATAAATATTCAACGGATCTTGAATTATACTATCTGAAATATAGATACCAAAGTCAAATAGCCGAATATTATGAACATTTTGGGAAATTAGATTCATCCAATTACTATTTAAAATTAAGCCATATATATAGAGATTCGGCAGATAGGGTAGCATTGAGTGACAAGGTATTGAAATATGAAGTAGATATTGCTGTATTAAAGGAAAAGCAACAACAAAGTGAGCTAAAATCACGATCTTATTATTTATTAATTGCCCTAATAGCTGCGTCCACAATCTCCTTGCTTCTCTGGTGGTTTTTAAGAAAAAATACCAATAAAAATAATATAATTCAAAGGAAAAACGAAGTAATTCTGGATCAAAATATAGAATTGGAAAGGCTCCTTCTTCATCAGAAAAAACTATTATCTGAAGTGCACCATAGAGTAAAAAACAATTTACAACTTGTTATTAGCTTAATGGCCATTAAAAGTAATGCTTCAGACAATCAGATCTTCAAAGACGATCTGGAGGACATCGCAAGCAAAATACAAAGCATGTCGCTCATTCATGAGCAGTTGTATCGGGTTGGCGAATTTTCTGTCATAAATATTTCTGACTACCTGACCGATATAGCGAATTATTTTAAAGACATTCTTAAAAATGACATGCCCATTGAAATTAAAACTGATGTTAATAATGAAATAAATCTAAATATTGAAACTACATTGCCCATAGGAATTATTATAGTGGAATTACTAAATAATTCTATTAAATATGCACGCCCTGTAAATGATCATTTAATAATAAACATAGATCTTCATCAAGTAAATTCAGAGTATCTACTTGCTTATGCAGATAATGGAATTGAAATAACTCCCAATAAGAAAGGATTAGGCACTTTATTAATTGAAAATATGGGGCGTCAGTTAAATGGTAGAACAACATATCTGCAAACTGCCGGTTTTTCTTACAAACTTCTATTCATACAAAAACAAGTTTCTGCAATTGATATAGATCCGAACAATAATAAATAATGAAACGATAAACTTCATGAAATCAATTTCTGTAACTATTGTAGAGGACGAATTACTGATAGCCGAAAGTATTAGAATTTATTTAATTGAAAGAGGTCATCAGGTTGTCGACATATGCATTTCCTATGAAGAAGCCATCGCATCATTGAACAATAATCCTCCGGATATTTTCCTTTTAGACATTAGATTGTATGGAGACAAGTCCGGAATTGATGTAGCTCACCATATAGCTCAAAATACTTCAATTCCTTATGTATTCCTCACCTCTCAATATGATGAAGTAATACTTAAACGAGCAATTGCCACTTCGCCATTCGGTTACCTAACAAAGCCCTTTCGAAAAGAGACACTTTGGACCACTATCGAAACCTCCTTCCACCTTTCAGAAGGGCAAAAGTCTTCAGAGGTATACCTTCAGGTTTTCGACGGTCAAAAGAACCACAAAGTGAGTTTGAAGGAAATAATATATATAAAATCAGAACATGTCTATATCGAAATATTTCTTAATTCAGGTGAAAGTATTTTAATCCGAAAAACTATAACTGACTTTTTAGAAACATTAAATGATGATAATTTTTTAATGCCCCACAGGAGTTTCATTGTCAATACGAAGTACATTAATTCCTGGGATCAGAATAATATTTATTTAAACACTGTGGAAATACCTATAAGTAGGAGTAGAAAAAAAAGTGTGCTTGAAACTTTGACGAAAATTAACGAGAAATAATTCACATTTAAATTATAATTCTAAGCTGCTGATAATTTCCGTTTAATCCATATTATTATAAATCACTAATTCCTTTCAGAACATTATCACGACCTTTCAGAACTTGATAACGTATAAGTTTTCCTGGTCAGTCATTTGTTTATACATTTAATTCTATTTTTTAAGCATTTACACTTACTCGATACAATGAATAGAAATATTTTTGTAATAATACTGATATTATTATTATCAAATAATTTTATCAGTGCCCAGTTAAATTCTCTGGAAAACCTCGAAGAATTTGAAAAAAAGGGATTTATTAAAAACACTTTTAAGGGTTTTATAAAAGGATTCACTGACTTTGGAGAACCATTCCAATTGGGAGGAAGCCTAGCCCTCAATATGCGTTCCTATGATGCTTTTGGTGGACCACTTAGGCAAGATCCATTCTTCTATTCAGTTGCTGCAAATTTAAATACACGTATTTATCAAATAGATCTCCCCATTTCTATCGTCCTCACCGCTAAAAACACCACACATTCTTATCCAAGCATCTCAGATCTCAAAGAATCACTAAAGGATAAATTGAATGAAAAAAAGAAAAGTTTTGCCCGCGTTGGCATGAGTCCATATTATAAATGGACAAAACTGCACCTCGGTCATCGTGCCATGTTTTTTTCCAAATACACGATGAATAATATTAATTTCTTTGGTGCGGGTGTAGAGCTCACTCCGGATAAATTAAGATTCGGAGCTATGTATGGACGCCTTGCAAAAGCAGAGCCGATAGATCTTTCACTTGCTACACCAAATTTACCGATCTATAGAAGGATTGGTTGGGGTGCCCGACTTGGTTATGGTGATGATCTTGCATCGGCCGATATAGAAATATTCAGTGCAAAAGATGATTTAAATTCCATTGATATACCGGCTGATTATCCAAAACAAACAACTGCGGAAGGCAATGTGGTCATTGGAGTTCAGTTACAAAAGCTATTTCTAGAGAAAATCAGAGTAAAATTGGACTACAATGTAAGTGCTGTTTCTCCTAATGTTTTAGATGATAATTCAGAAGTAACAGGAATTAAAAAAATGGTATTTAATGCTAATAATACTACTAATTTTGGAACGGCACTTGAGGGTTCAGTAAGTTATGAAGGAAAGAAATTCACCGCCGGAGCTATTGTCAATCGCGTAGGGCCGGAATATAAATCACTTGGAGCGTATTTCTTTAATAGAGATATATTAGATGTCCAAGGATTTGGAGCATTTAGCTTTTTGGATGGTAAACTTAATACTAATCTCAAAGCCGGTATCCAAACTAATAATCTGGATGAAGCCAAACCTTCCACAACTAAAAGATTTATCTATGATGTACAGGCATCCTGGTCAGTTGAGAATTTAAATGTCAGTGGTAATTACAGCAATAACACCTCGAGTGTAGGATATGTATTAAACCAAAATCTTGACTCGCTCAATGCAGTAATAGTTACCAATGATGCCGGATTAAATGTTAATTATTCTATTCCAACAAAATCTAAAATTAATCATAATATTTCCCTGACCGGAAATATACAAAATGTAAGCGATGACATCGAAAAAGCTAGCCGACAAACTTCTTCCAGATTGATGCTTGCAAGTCTGTCATATGCATTGTCCACGCCTTCCAAATGGATGTATTCATTGCGAGCCAATTATAGTAAAAATACTATTCAAAACATTAAGTTGGACAGGACAGGATTTGGATTAGGTATCAAAAAAGCTTTTGATAAACCAAAGATTAGTATTGGACTGGATGGCAATTTATTCAATAATTCTAATGAATTAAATCTTAAATCCAGAAATATAATTACACAACTTTCTTTAGGCTGGGGAATCGCAAAGGGGCTAGGATTGCAAATCCAATGGGGCATACTTAACACCACCTCTGATAGTGCTCCAACCTTAACTGAAAGTATGGGTAATTTTGGTTTACAATATCAATTTAGCTATTCACCAAAGAAAAAATCGAATTGACACACACACTTAATTTGATGCACACACTTAATTTTATTTTTACACTTGCACCGAAAGGTTTTAACTCCTTTGACATGAGATTTAAAATTTCTACATTAATCGTATTAATTGCCCTGTTATCTAACGCAAATATATCTGCTCAAAACCAGGTTTATCCCGTTCAAGTGACAGGGAGTCTCATTCCTCCACATTCATTGGACCTCAAGGTATATGGCACCGACCGAAATATGGATCTGTCATTTAATGCACTTTTGAAGGATCCAACTCAAGCATTTCTAAGTGTAGTTCCCAGGATTACTATCGAGCAAAGTGGCAGTGAGATCTACGGTACGGATCCAAATTTTTTCGGAGGACAATTATTATTGAGCCAATTTGAGAACCAAACTATTGATGGACTTTTTTTAAATAAATACCTTTCGAATGCTGCATTGTCCGGTAAAGGTGGACAAGGCATGGGTTCGGTGGAAATACCTGAAGGATTTAACCAGGTTTGTTTGCAATTTTATGGGGTGGAAAGAAGTGTAGCTGTATCAAACAAATTCTGCGTTTCAGGTAATTTCAGATTAAATCAACCTCCACAAATTATCAAACCGGCATTTAACGAAAAGATAAAAATTCCACCTGTACAAAGCACCATTTTCTCCTGGCAACCAATGCATATTGGTAGTGGTAATAATCCCGGAATGGTGGAATACACTTTTGAAATAGTGGAACTTCCTATGGGTGTCATGAATGCTAATGACGTCTTCGAAACTGCCTTGAAAGTATACAATACGACAACTAATGCAACATCACTTTTATACACACAAGCAGAACCAATACTGGAAGCCGGCAAGATCTATGCCTGGAGAGTGACAGCCAAAAGTGTCCTATACCCCACAAGTAAGTTATTCCAAAATGATGGGAAAAGTGAGATCTCTACCTTCATTATGTATGATGGAGACGTCCCTTCTGATCTCATCAATCCATTGGACAATCCATCTCCAAGGGGCTGTTCCGTGTACGAAACGTCTTATGGTCCGGTCATTAAAAGTGACAACCAGCCTTCCGTATTGATTCCAAATCAAATAGTGAAAGTTGGTTACTTTAATTTGGTCACTTCTCAGTTGAATGGTGGATTGGATGGATATTCAGGTACAGGATGGATCGAATATCCGATGCTGAGATCTAAGATTGAAGTGAAGTTTGAGAATATAAAGGTCAATAAGGAAAACCGGGTATACGAAGCAGGTAATATTGAGTCAATTATAGATCCTTCACTCCTGTTAACTCCGGATCAATTGAAAGCCGATGTAATTGGACAAAATGTAGAAATCAATTATGCCAATAAATTAAAAAAAGCAACTCCAAAATCTCAGATAGTTTCAAACTTATCTCCCGGAAATCTGAAAAAAAATAAGTTGCCAATGGCGCTTAATAATCCGGAATTTCCAAATGCTAAAATGTATGTCACCGGAGTTAAATTCACCCCTCAAAATGCTTACTTGACTTTAATTGGTGTTGAAAATGACCAATCTAACACCAATGGAGGAATGAGTATTTCTGCTGCCACAGCTATTTCTTCAACTCCTTATGGAGTGAAGCATGATGCATATTTGGTGCCATTGAAATCCGCATCTTCCGGCAAAGTGAATATAATTCCTGCAATCCAAAAGTCTATTAGCGCATCAAATGACAGCAGAATTTATTGTGATTGTAATGGTTATGGTAAATCCGATGTAAAAGAAATTCTGACAATTAATCCTGATCTTTTGTTACAGGCTAAGAATAGCCAACCAATACCACTGGGTCTTAAAGATAAAAAGCAGGCTATTGATACATATTCAGGAGATATTGCGGGAATTCCTGACTTTAGAATGCAAGGGTTTGAAGCTTATACTTTTTCTTCAAATAGCGGTAATTTAAAGTTAAACCCATCCGTGCCATTTGACAATCTTCCTGCAGATATTGCCTCAAGAATTAACAACTCAGTCTCCAAGGGTGTTTGGCTCCAGGAGGCTAAAATAGCATTGCCGACCAAATATGATCTTCCAAATAATAAAAATATTGTTTTAGACCGTGGTGATATGTTTATAAATGAGGAAGCAATTGAATACGCCAAATTCTCTAAATCCAATCTCCTTCCAGTAGAAAAAGGTACCATCGAAAACTGGCGCTTCAGCATAGACGAAATGTCTATCCTCATTGATAAAAGCGAATGGATTGGCCCAACTTTAAAAGGGCAATTAAAACTACCAATTGCTTCCAATCTAATTGGATATTCCGGCAGCTTCAATCAGCAAGACAATGATATTCCAACAATTGTAACAGATGAATTACCCAAAACACTGGATATGCCTATGTGGAAAGGAAATTTTATTGTTGAAAAAGAATCAACCATATCTGCGGACCTGAGGAATATTAATGATGAAAATACATTGTATCCAAAAGCTAATTTATTCGGGACATTTTCAATGAAAATGGGCGCTGAAGAATTTAAAAATTCACTCAAAGGAAACATCGCTAAAACACTTCAAAATATTGAAAATGTTTTAAAGCCGGCAAATAAGGAATATTCATTCGGTCTTACAGGAATGAATTTTGAGAATTGGAATATGGAACCCTATTCTTTACCAGAAGAAAAATATAAAGCAAATAAAATTGATGTCTCGAAAGCCAATTTGACCCTCGGTAATAAATCATTTCCTTTAGCAGATGCTACTACCAAATATGTGATAGAAGATGGTGTAGAAAAAATGGCACTAACCTTCACTGTGACTTCCGGAAAGAGTAAAATGGGATTCACCATTTGGGCGCAATTAAAAGGTGATAGTTTTGTATTTGATCATATTGAAGATGACTTTATAGAACTCAATTGTAATTGTGAAAATGGTCAAACGTATGGGCTGATAGATTTTAATAAAGTCTATGATAAAATCATTCGAAATAAATTATTACCTGACGGCAAAAACGATTATAGTGGAAGTCAGGCTTCAGTTGTAGAAGATAATACTCCATTCAGTTCTGCCTACAATTCATTAAAGAATATTTTAATAGAAAATACAAAAAATGATTTTGTATTAGTAGATGAAAAAACACTTTTCTGGCCTTTAATTGACAAGAATTTAAATATTGTTAAAAGTGGAAATAAAATAACTTTTGATGAGAAGATTCTTGTCGATGAGAATTTGTTTAATAAACTTGGGTTTAAAGTACCCTTTAATATTCCGGCCGGTTCAACTTTATTTATTTCCAGTTTAAAAATAGAGAATTGGAAAGCTGAAGGGGCACAAGCTTCTGTTACTTTCGAATTAATGTCGCAATATGACGCAGCGAAGACATCAAATCTAATGACCTTCAAAAGCAAAGGTTTGACGGCTTCCGGAAGTTCAATTGAATTGGTTAATGTAGATCTTTTTGTAGTAAATCCCGCCAGCCCAGAAATATGGAAAGTTAAAAACTATATCTGGAAATCAAGTGACACTAAATCCAAAAAACAAGGCTCCGCACGTATAGATTGTAACTCAGGGTTTGTTTCCTTTGAAATGTTTGGTGAGGTGGAATTAGCAAACATGGTGGATAAGTCAAATGACGAAATTGCAAAAATACCCTTCGAATTAAATTCCGCCACCAATGGCAACAAGCATTCGTTGACAGAATTCGTTGCAGTTTGTAACGATTATTTACCAAAAGATGCTTCTAAGAAATGGAATATTCACCCAAAAGATCAGCCACAGGTCAGTTTCAAAGCCGGTGATAATTATTCTATTTATTTCGATAGCGCTCCAAATATTAAAGTACCCGGAAATCTTGTTTCTCAAACATTCGGCAAGAGCTCATCAGATAATGCATTCGAAGGAATTGTTTTTGCAGAAGTGAGTTTTGAATTAACAGGATTTAATGATTTGAAAAACTTACCTGTTACCGTAGAAACTGAAGATGTTATCTATGTTTTTAATGAAATTGGCAAGGGTTTTTATTCAAATTTCGAAGCAGAAGATATTGTAGATAAATCATTAAATTACAAACTTTCAGGCTGGAAATATGGACTTTCCTCAGTGAAATTTTCCATACAAGAGACCGATTATTCTAACGACCTTGAACTGGAAGGTTCGATTAATATTCCACTGTTCAAAACCAATCCGGACGATATAAAAAGTGTGGAATTTGATTCAGCCTGGGTTGACTTTTCTGGCAAAATTTATATAAATCAACTTACAACTACCAATCATTTAGAAAGTTATTTTGAGCTGGATGACATTTCAGGCAAAGTCTTTCAATCTGATTTTATTCCCGGCCTTGGATTTGGATTAACTGATGATTCTAACGTGGAATTAAGTTTTAATAGGACGACAAAATCATTTGAACCAAAAGGGGAGTTCAACGGAATTGGAATCGTGTTATTGACCACACAGACTGCAAAAGACTACGGTATCAATGTGCCTGATGGCATAGACTTCTCTTTGAGTTGCTTAAAATTTGAAGGCCTGAAACTTAATCATAGTGCTGCATCAGCCAGTCAGAACTCGATAAATGAGTATGGTATCAAGTCAATTGAATTCGGTAGTTGGGGAGTGATTGGCAAGAGTGAAATATCCGAACCTGAGGAGGATGAAACTGAAGCAAAACCTGCAGAAACCGGTAAGAAGGAAGCGCAAGTTCCGGAGGTATCAAAAGCAAGCGGCAAGATCATCAGAAAAAAGGACGGCACAGGAACAGTTTCCACTACTTCAGGTTCCGTTAAAGTGGAAAAAGTTGCTGAAGTATCTAAAGCAAGTGGCAAAATCGTCAGAAATAAAGAGGGTGTAAAGGTAGTTTCTACGGCAAGTGGATCTGTCAAAAGAACTAAGAAATCTGCCGTTGCAGCTACACCCAATCCTACAATACCTCCCTCAGATACGGAGCCGGAATTTAATGGTTTAAAATTTAGTGTGGATTGTTCAGGCGTAAAAGCAGTAGGAGATAATTTTGAATTAGGTATTGGAATTACCTTAAGTTTATTAGGAGATAATAAAGAGAAAAAGGAGCAGATAAAGATGTATCAACCTGTGCCATCAACGCAAAAGGCGGGATTGGCTTGGTTTTTGAACGAAATACTCAGCAAAAATTTGTTCCAAAGGACATAAGTTTCAAATGCCTTAGTCTGGATGGATCAATAGGACCATTGGAGTTCAAAGGAGGTCTAAATATTCTTCGTACACCTAGAGATAAAGATGGAAATGTAATCGCTTCCGGCAATCATGGATCCGGATTTAAGGCCTATTTATCCGCAACGATCATGGGCGCTGGTGGCATTCAGGCAGTAGGACAGTTTGGCAAAAAAAGCACTTCGAACGATGAATCTTTCTATTATGGATTCGTGGATATCGAAGGATTTTTACAATCGGGTATTCCTCTTCCGCCACCTACCGCTGTAAATCCTCCCATCATTGACCTTTATGGTGCAGGTGGAGGTATCCGCATTAATATGAAAAGCTTAAATCCTGTGGTGGATATGCAATTGAAAAAAGATTCCGGTCTTCCACCAGCAGATGAATGTACTATCCCGGATGCTAAGTATTTGTCACCGGGTGTTGGTTTTTCTCAAAACTATGAACCTCAAAAAGGAAGTTACGGTGGCAATTTTTATCTTATAATGGGTCCTTGGAACGAACTTGACAATGGTCCTGAACCTCAGTATACCATCATTGCGGAGCCGGGAATCGACATTGAAATATCCACAAATAAAACTTCAGGAGAATTGCAATTTGAGAAATTCAAAGCAAACATTCATGGATATTTCAAACCTAAAAGTCTGGCAAAAAGACGCGACGAAAATATCGGTGATGCTTTCGTCTCGCTGGAAATTAATTTTGCAGAGCGGGCACTGATAGGACAGTTCGGAATGCGCATGAAAGTGGACGCACCGATCGGAGATAATCCAATAATTCAAATTCCTTCAAATTATTCCAGCACTGATTTTAATACACAAGCTAATTATTGTTCGGGTTTATTATTGTGGTCATTTGACAATAGAAATGACAAAAAGCCTTCTTTCAATTTCAAATTCGGAGGGAGCAGTGTAGGAAATTATAAAAGTGCAAGCAAGCTATCCTACAATACTGCTAAAATCTCTTTGACAGAGGCATTGACAATCGAAGCAGGAGCATATTTTCAAATTGGAAGTGATGTGGATGCCATGGCACCTTTAAAGGAACTCATTCCTCAGATATCAGACGAGGAATCAGCCGAAAAGGATTTAACGAGTAGCAATTCTTCAAAGAAAGACGTCAATTTAGCAGATGCTGCACCGGGCATAGCATTCGGAGCAAAACTCAATGTAAAATCCGATATTTCGATGGGGCCAATATCTGCGGCTTTCGATTTAGGGCTGGGTTTTGACATTAATATGAGGAAATACGATAAAGTAACCTGCTTAAATAATGATAACAAAAAAATTGGAATTGAAGGATGGTACGCTCAGGGACAGGCATTTGCTTATGCGAAAGGTGATATTAATCTCGACTATGATTTAATATTCGCAAGCGGGCAAGTCAACATCATGAAGGTGGGTGGATTCTTACTGATGGAAGCTAAAGGTCCTAATCCATCTTATTTTAGAGGGTGGATCAATGGTAATTACAGTGTTTTAGATGGACTTTTGGAAGGAAGTTTTAATTGCAAAGTGGAAGCTGGGGCCAAATGTGAAGGAATGGAAGCACCATCACCATTAGAGGGTATTTCGATTTTTGCCAATGCAAGCGTAATTGATGGGCAGACCAATGTAAGTCGCTACGATGACATCAAAATAAATACCAACATCGCCTTGCAAAAAGACTTCAACGTGACCAAGGTAGATGTAGATGGCAATCCTGCTGCAACTGAATCATATATAGCTGATATAAAAGATATTCAGATTTATTATATTATAGAACAAAGATTGCCTAAACCGGGTGGTGGCTCGTTTACAAAAAAGTTTGAACGAAAATTAAATAATAATATTCAAATTAATGCAAATAAAAAAGGGATTGTATTATCATTTGAGGATGCACTTCCACCAAATACCGAAATTTCATTAAAATACACCTTCGTTTGGAAGAAAAAGGAATATAAAGATGGCAAACCAATCTATATAGAAAATTTTCTTACCGGCAAAAAGGAAGATAACAGTATGGAACCTAAAATAGAAACCGGTACCATTAAATTCACTACTGGAGGTCAACCTACAACTATTGTACAAGGTATGGTAGAATACATGGCGCCCGGAGTGAGTCAAAGATATTGGCACAAAGGTTATGCAGATTCCGAAATAAAATTCAAACTGAAAGCCCTTGAAGATGCGGTTAATTTATTTCCGGAAAATTGTGAAGCATGTGGTTTAATAGATGGAAAAACTGTCAAGAATGACTATTATGTTTTATTGAAAGAATATGGTTTGGACGGAAAATATAAAAGTGAGCAAAAAATTCCAATCACCAACCATCCAAGAGCATCAGAAAAAGCCAAAATATTACAAGCTGAAAAACTTTCAATCAATAATGGCCAGTACAACATTAATGTTCTGAAGGAAATAGAAATACCGGTTAGTAAAGTTTCATTTCCTGATTTGGAGAATATGGAATTAACCAAGGGTGCAATGTATGAATTGAGTGTTTTGAAAGTTCCACTTCTTCCGGTAAGTCCAAATTCCAATGACAATAATAAGAATCAGAAGATTTTAAAAGATAATACTTCCACTTTACATTCTTCCTTTTTTGCAGTAAGTAATTACAATAATCTTCAGGAAAAACTGAATCTGACGGAAGTCAAACACATGGAATCTACAGTAAAACGTCGAGATTTCCAACATCCAAATGACAGTTATGACGCACAAAGATCAGCGGCGATCTCGCAATTAGGCGAAAGTAAATTCCATTCCGTAAAGGATGATTATTATGCCTTTAATATCAAAAACGACAATCTGGAAGGCTTTGATCAATACGATATCATGCGCCTGAAAAGAAATATTCAACTAAAATATGACCAGGAGTATATTCCGGAGACAAGAATTAATCAGGATCGATATGGGGGAAAAGGAATTTTTATTGATTTTGATAATTGGCTGAGCAGTTACAGTGGCATCGGAAGCTACATGAGGAAAGTATTATATGATTACACTCAGGCTGAGAATAAAGGAATAGCTCAGTATGGCAATTTGCAGACAAGCGATGGAACGAAATGGAATTATAATATCTCCGGACCCGCTGAACCCAAAGCAGCACTGCTTCAATCGGACGAAATAGCAGCAAAAAAAGTAATACATAAAATAGGATATAAAACGAAGTCCGATCCAAATTATTCCACACCTGTTTTTGAACGAGAAGTTGAATTTGATTTCCTAATTCAGGATCTGAGGTCAAGAATTGTAATTAATCAAATGGCCTGGTTGTCAAAGTTAAGCCAGAAAGGAATTACTAATGAAGCCTTCATAAATAAGGGATTTGGTTTTCTTGCTGAAAACCTAAAAACTACCCCAGCATTGAATGGTTGGTTTCCCGGCAATTATCCGATGGGTGAATTTCTTAGTAGCAATAGAAGGGTGAATGATTTTGACTGGATCTTATACAGTGATAATCAAAAGAAAGGTAAAGGTAATCAATATACTTATATAGCTTCTGAACCGGGTTATCAATTTAGCTACCATGGTCCATCTACGATCACCTTCCCCGATGGTAAAGAATGGGGTGAATTGACAGAATCTAAAAGGGATCAAGCTAATACATCAATGAAGGCAACTAAGACCTTTCAGCCAAATCGTTCAACATCCATAAATACTGAATATCCTGTGACTGATGCTACAGAAATGATGGAAAATTCCTGGTATAAATTTAAATATGGAGGTAAATATTTATATGGTAGTAATGAAGAGAATAATTGGAGTCGTTTATGGGGCGTTGGTTACCCTTACAATGATTTTAGCTATCAAAGTGGGCAATATGGTTTGTTCAATCTTGGTGCCAATGGTTGGTTGACCATTCGCAATATATCAGCGGTCGATGATCTGGAAGGTGGATATGAAAATGTATGGAGTCTATACACTAACTCAAACAAAACTCATGGAGCGGTCAATTATCGATATAGAAATGATGATAATCCTGAAGACAAAAACTTCCCACAATTAATCAATAGACTGGATGGCAAGATCAAGCCTGAAAAATCCAACGGCAATAACAACATGGAAATAGTCGAAGTAGCGAATCCTACCTTCCATCCGGAGAAATGGTACTATTTAGAAGATCATGGTTATAGAATTAAGGACGACAAAGGAAATGAGAAATGGCGTATTTTGGTGGAAGGTAAGTTTTTCAAATTTGTAAGTGGGAATGGATATATACTCAAGGGTCACCACTATGTTAACAATCGATTTGGCATTTTAAGTAGTGGAAAGACTGATTATTCCGTGGATGTAACAGATAAGAGCTTTCCTAATAACTATGACGACGCGAATGCTTATTTCAGAGCAGTCTGGGCAGTAGTTTCAAGTGGGAGTGGAAATTATTATTATATTAAAAACATATTTTATCCACAACATTTTCTATCGATCAGCAACAATCAGGTCCAACTTAAAAGATCTGACTATGGCGATCAAATCAAGATCACTGAAATAAAATAAGCAATACGATGAATTTCTACGGTATAATTAATATTTCTATTTGTTTATTCTCTGCCTACTTAGGTTTGGGACAAAATAAATCAACCATTATTATTCAATGCAGCGTTGCAAAAAATGCGGTTGAATTAAATTATTTCCCTAGTGAAATCATGATGTGGAAAGATGGATTGACTTCCGGATATACAGTGACAAGAGAGGTCATCAATGAAGCCTCCGGATCAGCTTCCAGGCAGTTTGCATCTCAAAATATTCTACCAAAAGATGCATCATGGTATAAAAAAAATGTTACACAAACGGATGGCGTATTATCACCTATAGGCCAGTTATTATATGATCCAAATTTCTCTCTTCCTTCATCAGGAAATAATCAAACCTGGGAGATCAAATACAATTACATCGTATATGAATCGACCAGGAGTCAGGAAGTGGCATCAGCAGTAGGCCTTGGTCTCACTGATGTGAACATAACTCCCGGATCGAAATATCGTTACACTGTAAAACACAATAAAAGTGGTCAATCCGCTTCGATAGAGGTGCTTTGTAATGCGGGAGAAACAGGCCAGCTTCCGGCAGATTATAGTCCAAATTTCGTGTTTCCTGATGGTATTTCCCTGAGTGAAATGGCAGAAATGTCTAAACCATTTGTCCTTGAAGCCATCATTGGAAAAGCAAGACCTAAGATTGACTCCATCATGCTGAGATGGGGTCCTTCTACCCCGGAGATCTGGCGAAGTGCAATGGAAGATGGTTATGAAATATACAGGACCGATGCCGGTGACAAAAAAGTTAAAATAGCAACTGTATTTCCCTGGAAAGAAAGTAAGTTTAAAGAAATATCTTTAAAAGATACCTTGTCATTATTGGCGGCTTCTATCGTCAAAGATAAAGGCATTCCTCAAAAAATGGCTAACACCAATTTTTTCGAAAAGGCCTCCACTGCAGGTAATTATTTTGGATTTGCTTTATATGTTGCTGACAGATCTCCTTTGGCTGCACAAATATTAGGTCTTAGTTATGTCGATAAAGATGTGAAGCCAGGCGAAACATACATTTATGAAATTACCACAAAAAAATTGACAAACAGCACGATTCCGATGGATATTATTGTGGCAAATGAATACGAACCATTACTTCCGCCTGAAGGATTTTCTATAATTAAAGGAGAAAAATCGGTGGTATTACAATGGCTTGCAAAAAGCAATCTGACGAATTATTCTTCTTATGTCGTAGAACGCTCGAGGTATAGAGATACATTATATGAAGTGCTAACAGATCCTCCCCTGGTATTTATTAAAGATGCAACGAATCCACAGGCTTTTTTCAAATTTGAGGATAAATTACAAAGCAACAATCAGGTATATTTTTATAAATTAAGAGGTTTAAATGCATTTGGAGAATGGAGTGACTATGCAACAGCTAAAGGTTTTGGAAAAGATCTTACCCCTCCCGAACCTGCAAGTATTCTTTCCGGACTTTATCTAAAAGATTCAATTCAAATCAGAATTTCCTGGACACAGAACAAAAAAGACAAGGATATTAAATACCAACAGGTGTTGATGTCTGAAGATAAAGAATATAATTATGCAGCCATAAGTAAGGAATTGAACCCTCGCGATACTAATTTTTATTTCAGCGTAAAAGAAATGGAAACAGATCGTCCCTTTTATTTCAAAGTAATGACTGTGGATAGCTCAGGCAATGAAGCCACCTCTATCTTAAAGTATGTATCGGTGCCGGATCTGGAGCGCCCTGAAACTCCACAAAATGTAAAAGCCATCATTGATTCTACAGGAAAAGTCAATATTTCCTGGAGTCCAAGTAAGTCTAAGGATGTTACCGGCTATTACATCTATTACTCAAATGACGATGCTTCAGACCTCACGATGATCAATGATTTTCTTCATGAGGACACCACTTATTCCTGGACTATCCCACTTAATACAATTACTAAAAATTTGTATATAGGGATTAAAGCAGAAGATGATAATTATAATAAGAGTTTTATTACTGATGTAGTCACGCTTAGACGACCGGATACAATAGCACCTGCAAAACCATTTATTGCATTGATAGAATTAAAAAATGATTTTGTAAATATTCAATGGAAGAAAAGTAGTTCATCTGACATTGAAAAGTATGTATTGTACAGACGCCAAAAATTAGACACCTCATATACGTGGATCGCAATAGATACGCTCGATAGATCGTCCCTCGATTATACTGATATGAAGCCACCTTTCGGAACCTCGGTTCAGTATTCTTTAATAGCCTTGGATGATTTCAAGAATGCATCTGTAAGGTCTAATGAAGTTCAGATCAAGGTACCATTTCCAAAAAATAAATACAAGCCTGAAATAATTAAAATTGGTGCAGTTGATAAATCAAGTATTGCCCTTTCATGGAAAAGGGAAACGTATAAAATTGCAGATCAGGATATGAAATACAAGTTTGAAATATTTAAATCAACAGGATCTAAGGAACTCGCCTTATATAAAGAATTAAGCCCTGCCGAATTCGGAATGACCGATATGGAAGTATTTGCAGGAGTGCTTCATAATTATGCAGTTCGAATTAAATACGACAACGGCTGGACCAGCGCACTCAGCGAAGTAAAATCAATTATAATTAAATAAATCAACTCTAAAAAATGATTTACAACTACACATATTTATTGCTCCGAATTATTTCGCTAAGATTATTAATTTGTATTTCCCTATTTGTTTTTTCTGTGAAATGTATTGCACAATGCCCTCCGGGACTCGTAAATTTATCTACTCAGGCGGAGGTAGATAATTTTATTATTCAATACCCCAATTGCACAGAAATCACGGGAGATTTAAATATCGATGGTGCAGCAGGTGTCACCAATTTAAATGGTCTGAGAAATCTGGAAACTGTAACCCGGGATTTAAATATTGTAAGGACGAGCGACCTGACAGATATAAGTGGGTTGAGCAAAATTAAATCTGTAGGAAGAAATCTTTGGATCGATGACAATGCAATGCTGAGTTCAATTAATATTTTTACAGATCTCGAATCCGTGGAAGCATGGTTCCACATAGGAAACAATGACCAATTAACTCAAATAGGATCATTTAATACATTAATTAATTGCAATATATTTGATGTACAGAATAATTTAATACTGACGACTATCAATACTTTTCCTGTATTGACGACACTTTCCGGCAATGTTACCATTGCCAACAATCCGCAATTAATTAATTTTAATTCATTCCCAATTTTAACTACTATAAGTGCGAATCTCTCAATTCAAAATAATAACCTTTTAAACAATGTCAATACGTTCAATGCATTAACTCAAATCGGAGGTGGACTTAAATTAGTTGGCAATAATTCAATGAACGACATATCCGGTCTCCAAAACATCAACCCTGCTTCAATCACAGGTGATGGATTGACAATACAAAACAACCCAAATTTGTCTGTATGCGACCTGGACAATTTTTGCACCTACCTACAGGGTGCAGGATTAAGAAATATCTCTGGCAATATAGGAGATTGTGCAAATGAACAAGCTGTCAATAACAAATGCCAACAACCTGATTGCCCACCGGGTAATGTGTTTATTTCTTCCCAGGCACAATTAAACAACTTTAAAGTTCTATATCCAAATTGTACTGAAATCAACGGCAAGCTCGGTATAGAAGGTAGCTCTATAATTAATCTGGATGGCCTAAGTAATATAGTCACCATCAAAGGTAATTTGGAGATTCTCTGGAATTCATCCTTAGAAAATTTAGATGGTTTGAACTCATTGAGTATTGTAGATGGATACTTCCATCTACAAAACAATGAAGTATTGACCAACATTGATGCTCTAAGTTCACTAAATTCTGTTGGTAATTATATCAGCATTTCAAATCATCCATCACTCATCAATTTAAATGGATTAAACTCATTGACAACTTTGGGTGCCTATTTATCAATCACCAACAACACTGAGCTTAATGACATCAGTGGAATTTCCAATTTGGACCTTTCATTAATTCAAAACCTCAATATTTCGAATAATTCAAAGTTGTCCGTTTGCAACTTACCAAACATTTGCACTTATCTGCAAGGCACCGGCTTTAGAACTATTACAGACAATGCAGGGAATTGCGTTACTGAACAAGCAGTAAACAATGCGTGTAATCCCACTGATTGTCCGCAGGGAAGTATCACTCTTGCGACTCAGTCAGACGTTAACCAGTTTCTGATCGATTATCCAAATTGTACAGAAATCACAGGAAATCTTTTTATTGGTATTGGGACCGGAACTTCCAACATTACTAATCTTTCTCCACTAAGCAAATTGACAACTGTAGGTGGCTATTTAGCTATATATAGTACTTCGGCTTCCAATCTGAATGGATTGCATAATCTGACCTCTATTCTGGTCGACATAGACATTCGGAATAATGCTTTTCTGACCGATATTTCTGCATTGCAAAACACGACCTTCAACCCGGACGGCACTTTTGGATTGACCATTATTAACAATCCTGCTCTATCAGTTTGCAACCTGCCAAATTTCTGTACTTATTTAACCAATCCTGCAGCAACTCATCCAAGAAATATATCCGGCAATGCAGGAGACTGCATCACTGAGCAGGCTGTAGTAGATGCCTGCGAAAACGCTACTTGTATTGTTTCCATACCTGATGCCAACTTTAAAGCTTACCTGGTGGGAAATTTAGCGATCAATACAAACGGTGACAGTGAGATCCAATGCACAGAGGCAGAAGTTTATTCCGGAGCAATATTATGCCCATTTCAAAACATCGCAGATCTGACCGGTATTGAGACCTTTGTAAATATCACAAATCTTGATTGCGGAGCCAACCAACTGACAAATTTAAATTTGAGCAATAATACAAAACTGACAAGAGTTGCTGCCGCTACCAATCAATTGACCAGTTTGAATGTAAATAATTGTGTTTCTCTACAAAGACTTTATTGCGAGACGAATCAATTGACCAATCTGAACGTAAGCACAAATAGTGATTTAATAGAATTACTCTGTGTCAATAATAAGTTGACAAGCCTTGATTTGAAAAACAATGGAAGTTTAACTGATCTGGATTGCAGTTTTAACCGGTTGACTAAACTTAGCCTAAAAAATGGCAATAATACGATCATAACCTCTGTTAGAACCAATAACAATCCTGACCTGACATGTATAGAGGTGGATAATGCTACATTTAGTGCAGACAACTGGATAGGTGGTAATTACTCATTCGATGCTCAACATTCTTTCAGTGAAGATTGTGAAGATGTTCCTATCCTGGAGGGAGATCAATGTACGAATGCAGTGAACATCCAGACATTATTCGGGCACCCTCAAGACGAACCTCAGGCTTCACAGACTTATACCACGGAAGGTATGACATCCAATGGGAATCCAAATACAGGAAATGATTGTCTGGATATTGAAAGGAAGACCATGTGGCTGACTTTTACAGGCGATGGTAACAGATATTATATCAGGTCCAATTATTGCAGTGCGAAGGTTTTTAATGATCCAAATGGAGCTCTATATACCGGTAATTGTAATGGCGGATTGGAACAGATTGATTGTAATTATTGGATTTCTAGTTCCGATATAGATCCGGATGCCAATTTTCAATTTACATTGCAAACGACTCCAGGCCAGACCTATTATATTCTGGTCGCGGTGTCGGCTACTGACGACTTTGTTATTTACGATGATTTTGGCAACTTCTGCTTAGAGGTGACCAGATTGGGAGAAGAATGTTTGGTTCAGATACCTGATCCGAATTTTAAAACATATCTGATCGAAAACTTTGATATTAATAAAAATGGGGATGATGAGATCCAATGTGAGGAAGCTGAAGGATATTTCAATCAAATCGACTGTTCACAATTAGGAATCGCCAATCTCAAAGGGATAGAAGCCTTCATCTATATTTCAGGACTGAATTGCAGTGGCAATGAATTGAATTCGATAGATCTTTCAAAAAATACTTTTCTGGGAACATTAAACTGTTCGAATAATAATTTGAGCAATCTTAATCTTACGAACAATATCCAACTGTATGATATCAAGTGTTTCGGAAACAGGATTTCTACCTTAGATGTGAGCAAGTTGGAAGGTTTGGATGAACTTGGTTGTAACGATAACTTTCTGGTGAGTTTGGATGTAAGTAAAAACACCATTTTGAGAAATCTGTGGTGTTACTCCAATCAACTGGTCTATCTTAATGTGGCCAATGGTAGCAATGTAAATATGACCATGATAGAAGCAAATGACAATCCTGATCTAACCTGTGTTCAGGTGGATGATGTTGACTATAGCAATGAAAACTGGACAGGAGGGGCTTTTCTCTTCGATCCACAATCCATTTTTAGTGAATATTGTGAACCATGTATAAGCACCGGAAATATTTCTGCCAATTTCTTAATAACATCATCAGCCTGTACCGGCGACGATGTCAGGATCATTGAATATGGTGTTTTAGATACCATTCCTGATCCGGTGACCTTCTCGTGGGACTTCGGCAATGGTCAGAAGTCTATTGAAAGAGATCCTATCGTTAGTTTCAACGCTCCGGGCACTTATACGATCACCTTGGAATTGGGCAATACGGAATGTCCAATGAAATTGGTAAAAGATATCAACATCCTTAGTTGTCTAAGGAATCCCAAAGGCAATGCTTATTCTGAGGTCATGCCCAACCCATCTTCGGGGCCAATACATCTTAAGACACGGCTTCCGCTTGAAAGTGATGCTGTCGTCTCCATTTACGACTTAAACGGCAAGGAGATTTACAACAAAAAGTTTAGTTCAGTGGATGCAATCGACGAAAACATTACAATTGAGGCAACTGGCACATATATTCTTGAAGTCAGGCATGTACTAGGATCAGAAAAAATGAAGCTGTTTGTGATCGAATAGAAATCCAAGCAAATAGTAAAGAACTATAAATAAGTTATTCAAAAAAAGTTGGGATGAACTGTGTGCTCTCCCGACTTTTGTTTTTAATACTCGAATGCAGGTCATGTTTTAGGCCATCTTTAGGAATAAAAAAAGCCGATCAAAAATGACCGGCTTTAGCTCCCCCTGTAGGACTTGAACCTACGACCCTCTGATTAACAGTCAGATGCTCTAACCAGCTGAGCTAAGGAGGAATGGTTATTTTAAAAATCAAACAAAAGTTCTTTTCTTAAAAAGCTCGGCAAAAGTAAGAGTAATTATTTTAATTTTATAATCTTTGTGCAAAAATATTTTTATGAAATTAGTAACTGTAGGTACAGTCGCATTTGACGACATCGAAACTCCTCGCGGAAGAGCGGAAATGGTGATCGGTGGAGCAGCCACATATATTAGCCGTTCAGCTTCGTTTTTTGTTGAAAATCAAGGAATTGTATCTGTCATCGGCGGAGACTTTCCAGAAGATGAACTCGAAGAAATGAGAAGTCTGGGCATTAACACAGATGGAATCGAAATAAAAAAAGAGGAGAAATCTTTTTTCTGGGCAGGTCGTTATCACGATAATATGAACAAAAGAGACACCCTTATCACCGATTTGAACGTCCTTGCCAACTTCGAACCTAAACTTCCGGAAGCATATCGCTCTGCTGAATACCTTATGCTAGGCAACCTTACTCCGGATATCCAGATGGATGTCCTTAATCAGATGCACAAGCGCCCGAAACTAGTCGTGCTTGATACGATGAACTTCTGGATGGATATCGCGCTGGATGGCTTAGTAGCTGTGCTAAAACGCATAGATGTACTTACTATCAATGATGAAGAAGCAAGACAACTCAGTGGAGAATATTCCCTTGTTAATGCTGCGGCAGTGATCCATAAGATGGGACCTAAATTTCTGATCATCAAAAAAGGCGAACATGGTGCTCTATTATTCCATGAAGGCTTAGTTTTCTCTTTTCCTGCACTTCCAATAGCTGAGGTAATGGATCCTACAGGCGCAGGTGATACTTTCGCAGGTGGTTTCATAGGTTTCCTTGCAAAAACAGAAGATCTGTCGTTTGAGAACATGAAAAGAGCAATTGTGTATGCTTCAGTATTGGCCTCTTACTGTGTAGAAGATTTTTCTTTGGCAAAGTTAAAGGAATTGACACAGTCTGATATTTCAAAAAGGGTGGAAGACTTTAAGTCGCTGACCCAATTCTCAATCTAAAATAAAAATACCAAAGACTTCCGAAAAGAGCTGTTGTGGTGCAAGTATTTGAAAGAAGGTTTCATTAGGTGAAGTCGGGTAGGTGTTGATCGAAGAATGTTGTTCCAAAAATTGATCCAACGTGGTTGTTTAGAAATGTGTTTTGATCATGTATTGTGACAATATGCTATAAAATAACTTTAGCCAGAATATAAAATGTCCGGAGGAATTTCCCCTCCGGCTTTATAATTAATCACAGATTAAACAGTTCAACCTTAATTTATAACTGCCTTGAGTGATTTAATGATAAAAATTGTGGTAACAATTTTATGTTCAATAAATGAAACTCTTTTGGTTAAATATTTTTTCTCAAATTCATTCACTTGGATTCCTAAGTCGAAGAGGATTTTTATAATCCCACAAAATTATTTCACCAACTCCCTCTTCATCACCCGCTCACTCTCCTCATCAAAACACACAAAGATCACCTTTTCAATTACCTTTGTCGTCTCCAAAAATTCTCTGACAGTTTCAACAGCGATCTTCGCAGCCAATGCTTTAGGAAAGCCATAAATACCGGTGCTAATATTTGGAAAGGCGATGCTGGAACAACCATGCTCTACTGCCAACATCAATGAATTCCAGTAACATTCAGCCAATTTTTCCGCTTCATTATTCTTTCCTCCGTTCCATACCGGGCCAACTGTGTGAATGACATATTCTGCCGGCAATTTTCCGGCTGGAGTAATAACTGCCTGACCGGTTTTGCAACCGCCTTGGCGGGCAATGATCTTTCTACAAGCTTCAAGGATAGTAGGACCACCTGCGCGATGGATGGCGCCATCTACTCCACCACCGCCAAGCAAAGAAGAATTGGCAGCGTTGACGATGGCCTCGGCTGCGACTTTTGTGATATCTCCTCGGATTAGTTCGATCATTTGGTAAAAGTATGGTATTAAATTGGTTCACACAAAGGGCGCAAAGGGAGACCACGCAAAGGATGCAAAGATTCAGCACAAATCATTTTTAATTAAATTTGCAAATCTTCCTTGCATTCAACATTTAATTCAAAATTTCACCACGTTCGGGTTTTGATTGCCAGTATTGCGGACAAGGGCAAGCCTTGTCCCTACTATCATAATATCTTTCTGATTTACTGTTTTCTTGGCGTCTTCGCGCTTCTTCCTCCCTTTGCGCGAAATCCTTGGCTTTTGTCTGAATCACAGATGATCCGGATTACACAGATGGCACAGATTATCCCGTTCAACAATCTGTGGAATCCTTTAATCCATTAAATCTGTGATTCAGAATAATTTCAAATTAGACACGTATGCCACTGAAGTCCTAATCATTTCCCGAAGTACTTCTTCATCAATATCTGAAAGTTTATTGACATAAATACAACCTTTGCTGGACTTATGCTTTCCGAATTTTGACAAATATTTTTCTCTGTTGACTTCATCTAGCGCTATATACAATGAGATGGCACTCTTCCTAGGTGAAAATCCAGATATAGGTGCGTCTCCTTCATGTCCACTCTCATACTTATAATGATACGAACCAAAGCCAATGATGCTAGGTCCCCACATCTTTGGCTTAAAGCCAGTCTCTTTTTGAAATATTTCAACCAACTTGCAGCCGTCCGACCTTTTTTTCTCATCCGGCACAGCATCTAAAAATTCAAGAACACTTTGCTGGGTTTCTTCTGTTTTATTCTTAGTCATTTGATAAAAACTTATAATTCACTTTTCAATAAGGAATATAAATATAAGTCGATATATCCAGTCCTCAAAAACTCCCCTTCCCTAATTATTCCTTCTTCTGAAAAGTTTAATTTTTTCGGGATGTTTTGGCTTTTGTAATTTTCAGTACCGCATTTTATTTCTATTCTGTTCAATTTGAGAAAGTGAAAACAGAATTGCACAATGCTCTCACAACTTTGCATCATGATCCCTTTTCCTTCATATTCAGCGCCGATCCAGTAACCTATTTCACCGATCCTGTTGTGAAGATCTATTTTATGAACACCTATCCTTCCTACAATTACATTATTATAAAAGATTGAAAAACCGTATTCTTCTCCTCTTGAATTGCGGTCCATACTGCCTTTAATAAAGTTAGCTATAAAGTCCTGAGATTCCATAAAAGGGGGCCATGTAAGCCATTGGGAAAGGTATTCCCTATTGTCTTTTGCAAGATTATAGATTTCAGGTGCATGCGACTCATTCAATAACATCAATTCTATTGATTCATTAACTTCAAGTTTCATGGGTTTTGTTTATTGTTTGTTTTATTTCAAGTTACTATCCTTAATTTTCTTATCGATTTTCTCCATGACATCTCGAAAAGAATACTCAGCACAATGGCCTTCCATCGGAGAAAAATTGATATTTGCATCAGAGACGGGATTCTTGGTTGTCTTTAAATATTCATCCAATGCCCTTGTAGCAGGATTCAAATAAAAATGATCCATATCTCCCATCCATATGTAGATCTTGCCCTGTAATTTAGGACCAAGAGTCTGCCAATTTTTATCAAGGTATTTCTTCATATCATACTTTGTCCAGGTCTTGGCAACCTCTGGATCTATATCACCTGTCACAGGATCGAAAAGGGGCTTAGGAAGACCATCTTTTCCCTTAGGGCTGAATAGCGCTGTATGTGCACTGAATTGGCCACCTGATGTTACATAAGTATCAGACCAACCAAGAACATTTTCATAATTAATGAATTCCTTCAAGGCAAGCATTGGTTCCCCACTTATGTCCCGCATAACAGGTCTTGGATAATCAAATTCATTGACAAAGGCATTTTTGTCTTTATAAATATCTATAAGCTGATAATTTTCAAATTCAACCGCATCAGGGCTATAAGAAAAACAGCCATTAAACATTTCAGGATAATATACCTGAAGTGCCAAAGATACCCAACCACCGGTAGAGCAGCCTTCTACAAATCTTGTTGCAGCAGAATTTGTATTTCTATATTTGGATTCAATAGCCGGAATTAACTCATGTATTAATGAATAACCATATGCACCACTATTGTCAGAATCCATTTGATAACTATCTCCAAAAGGACCTTCACCATCAAGCATGACCACGATGATCTGAGGAGCATCCGCAGACGTCCACCAATACATGCTTCTCTTACTTTTGGTCAATCGATTTATTCTGTCATATCTTCCACCATAACCTGCGACATTATAATCAATTGGATAGGCTAATGTTTTATTTTCATTATATTTAGAAGGTAATAAGATTGAAGCTTTGACATATACGTCTTTTTTCCACCATTTAGAAAGTGTATCACTCCGAATGCTAATTTCTCTAACTAACGGATGTTCATTAATTTTAATTGGTTCAATTACTTTATTTAGAGTTATTTCTAAAGTCTTATATCCATTTAATTCAACTTTTTGTTTTTCGCAATAAATATTTCCCTCAGAATTAATGTTAGATTCTGTCGTATTCTGATCCCATAGAATTTGAATATAATAAGTTCCAGAAGGTACGTGCTCAAGATCCCATGCAGGTGTCTTTTGCCAATCTTTTCCTACTATTAAAATCGACTTTTTTGAATCAAATTTTTCATAATTTTTTGCAAACATATAATTCCCCTTACTAGGCCAGGTCTGAGTCATAGGTTCAACACCGTCCGATTGATTGAGAAATAAAAAGAGCCTCCCTTTTGAATTAAATGACTTTTGAACAGCCTTATCTATTGTCAAATTCACTTTTATTGAATGACTTCCTACTTGCGCATTTAAATTATTGAATAATAATAGGAGCGAAAAAAACATGTAAACTGAAAACTTCATTGTTTATTGAATTTAATCTTTGAATAAAGTTAATATTTTTATTTAAAAATGTAATAAAGTATTGATAATTTGCCAACCAAACATTGGCTTTAAGGTATATGTTTTGTATATTTTGTCCAAATATTATTGATATCTACTTGAATTTTTTTTAATTTAATGCACCATCATATCCTTCCTTATAAGCATAATAACAACCCTGACTCATTAAGCGGTATAGATTATCTTCGTTGATCCAATTGTATTTTAAATTTAAATACTCTTTCAATCTTACAAACAAATCAGCACTACTTATGGTAACATTTTCTTTACAAAGCGCTTCCGAAATATTAAAGATGAAATCATGACCTGCCTTCATTTCATTTTGGCATTTTGTGTTATAATCAGCCAATTCATTCTCAGACAATTCAGGGAATTTTTCTTTTAATTTTCCTTCTATTTTGTCCATCCATTTTTCACCCCATTCCGAAGCCAGGTTATGTCTTATGTTTAGTATTTGATCCTTCAAAAGGTAAATTATCAAGTATGTTAATTATTTAGAAAAGTGCCAATCGCCCTCATGTACAAATCCTTTCTATCCAGCCATCCATAGTGACCGCAATTATCCAATAAAACCAATTTCGAATTATGAAATGTTTGTTTGATTTCTTCGGCAGTTTCTACTGAAATTATATCATTTTTACCCTGAATTATTAATACAGGTTGTTTAAAATCAGGAAACTTATTAAGGTAATTATATTTAATTTTATCCAGGTCCTGTATAACCAATGAATTGATTTTAAAATCTATCTGAGGCAGTCTAGCGGCCACAGTTGGCGCATTTCCTTTATAGTATACATAGGCATTTGCTAGAAAAGAAGCCCTTTTATATATTGTCCTAACTGAATTATCGCCGGCATCAAGTTTCTTTTGGTAGTAATTAAGGCTGTCTCTTTGCTCCTTTGTCATATTATTATTAATACGGCCCTGCAGATAATTCCTGAAGTTCATGTTTACTCCACCCGAAGAGGAAAAAATCAGTTTTTTGATCCGTTTCGGGTATTTAGCAGCGTAATGTGTGGCCAGGATACCTCCGAAAGAATGACCAAAAACCACCCATTTTTCTATTTTCAATTTTTTTCTAAGATCCTCAATATCCTGCACCATTAAGTATATGGTGATTGTTTCACTATTTACCACATTTAGTTTAGAGCCACCTGTACCGCGTTGATCATAAATGATTGTCTTATATCCAAGATCAGCAATTTCCTGAGCAATAAAAGCAAATCCTTCACTATTGAAACCCGGGCCACCATTGATGATAAGGATAGGTTCTCCTTGTCCAAATGTTTCGTAATGAGTTTCAATAGGTGGTTTTAAATCTTGTTTGTCAACAAATGAAGTTTCTCTGCAAGCCATGAGGCTTATTATTAAAAATAGAAATATCATGATAGAGCTAATTTATAACTCTAATTTACTTCTTACCAAGGATTACATCATTGACATTATACAGACGATCAATTATTTATGACCAATGCATCATTTCATGTCATGTTCCACCCAAACGAGTGCTTCGGTATTGTAACCAATTTCCCTTGCTTTTTGAAGATAACCTTGTTTAGTGTTTTCAGGAATGGATGTTTCCCGAGACAGAAGCCATAAGTTCTTAAAACTATCACCTGCTACTAGTGCGTATTTATAGTCCTTGTCAATAGCAATCACGTTGTATCCTGCATAAAATGGGCCGAAAAAAGAGACTAATAGTTTTGCTTCATCTTTATCACCTGCGTATTTTGCTTTTCCAATAGATTGTTCCCATTCTTTCTTCTTGAAATTATAGCCTTTATTATCTACTTTTATTTTACCATTATCTTTTAAAGAATAATCAGCAGTTACATTATTTAAATTACGTTCGTATTTAAAATCAAGTCTGGCGATCTCATACCATTTTCCTAGATACTTGTTAGTATCAAATGGCTTTACTGCTGTCACACCCTGAGGAATTGATTTACATGAATTAAGTAATAAAAAAGAAACTGTGAACAATGAAATAGAAGTGAGAACGGAATATTTACGCATAATAATATGTTTGTTATTAATAATTAGAAAGGCAAAACAACCTTTGTTGATTTGATTTACCTTGCGAAAGAGAAAGGGAGTGTTCTATAAAATGCAATAAATTTTGGTGTTTGGAGTTTGGTGTTTGTTAATTGAAATTGAGGAAGAATTTACATTTTCCTATCCACCAAACTCGCTTTTAATTCTTCTGTTCTGGTTTTGGTTACAGCTTCAAGACAGGATGAAATCACCATAGGCTGTGCGCTGCCACCTTCATACATTTGTCCTTCGAAAGCACAATGTGAATCTCTAAACTTGATCCAATCAAGTTGAGCTTTTTTCAGTAAGATCTTTGCCTGCGGATCGAGTTCTTTCATCAGAAGCTTATATGTTTTGTTTAATTCGAGATCAGCGGTCTCGTATGATTTCTGGGCATCCATATTCATTTCTACCTGGGTTTGAGCACAAACAAAGGAGCTATAAACAACTGTTAAAATGCAGATTAATAAGTATTTCATATTAACATTTTAGATTGATGAAGTTGAAATTAAGAAAATTGGAAAGATTTACTGAAATATCTTTTGGTTGAGACAATCTTGCAAAAAACTTTAGGTATTATGAATTTTCTTTGATTAATTTCTCCAAGGTATGACCAGGAACCACTCCTGACTGCCTCCAAATTATCTTTCCTTCTTTGAATAATAGGAGCGTCGGAATACTCTGTATTTTATATTTTGCGGACACTTTTTGATTCTTGTCTACATCGATTTTGATTACTTTGGCGCTATCGCCTATCTTTTGTTTCAAATCCTCAAGAATAGGAGCCATAGTCTTGCAAGGTCCGCACCAGTCGGCATAAAAATCCACTAGGGTAGGGGTATTACTATTGATGATTTCGGAGAATGATTGTGGCATAATATTTTTTTGTTTAGTTCAAATTTGTGAATTCTTTTAACAAACTTTGGATATTAATAGTTGCAAGAAGAAGTCAGAGGTCAGTAATCAGTAATCAGTGGTTAGTGGTCAGTAATCAGTGGTCAGTAATCAGTAATCAGTAATCAGTAATCAGTAATCAGTAATCAGTAATCAAAAAGTCCAAAATTAGAGGATTAGTTCCATCTGTGCTATAATTTTATCGAAGATAAAATAACTCTGTGACCTCTCTTGAAAAACAAAGTAATAAGTAACTTTTTGTAAAAGTTTTATTAAGATCGAAAATCAAAATCCTAGCTCTCAAATCAACCTTAAATCTTTGGATCACTCCTTAAAATATTTGTGCTGCTTATATTGGAGTAAATAGCCTCTGTGATAAAAAAAACAGTAACCAGTGGTCAGTGGTCAGTGGTCAGTAATCAGTGGTTAGTGGTTAGTGGTCAGTAATCAGTAATCAAAAATTCCAAAATTAGAGGATCAGATCCATCTGTGCACAATTTTGTCGAAGATAAAATACCTCTGTGACCTCCCTTGAAAAACAAAGTAATAAGTAACTTTTTGTAAAAGTTTTATTAAGATCGAAAATCAAAATCCTATATCTCAAATTAGCCTTAAATCTTTGGATCACTGCTCAAAATATTTGTGCTGCTTATATTGAAGTAAATAGCCTCTGTGATAAAAAAAATCAGTAACCAGTGTCAGTGGTCAGTGGTCAGTAATCAGTGGTCAGTAATCAAAAAGTCCAAAATTAGAGGATCAGTTCCATCTGTGTGAACATTTTCAATTTTTAATTTTCAATTTTCTATTCAACGCTTTTTCTTCAGCATTTCCTTAGCATGCTCATTCGCTGGATTTAATTTGAGAGATTTTTTGAAATTTTCTTTGGCCAATTTTAATTCTTTATTTGCATAATAGGCATCACCTAAACTGTCATAAACATTAGATGAATTAGGAAATTCGGTGGCATTTAATTTGAAAATTTTAATAGCAGCTATTATTTTTCCACTATTTAATAGTCGGTAGCCAAGTTTATTTAATTCACCTTCGCTTTCAAAATTATAACTATCTTTTTTATCATTTTTTAATTGATAATAATATGCCATTCCGGCATCTGCATTTTCTTCGACAGTAATCCTAATAGTTCGGCCAATTGATTTTTGTCCATAAGGTTTCAGATCACTTTCCAGTCCTTGGATCACATCCAAAAGTTGACCGGCAGTATTGGATCCGGATTGATTTATTATAACAGAAAATCCAATCTGATAAGCCGGGTAAACAAAAAAGACATTTTGAGTTCCGTATGCGCCACCATGTTTCCAGTAGAATTTATTTCCTTTTATATCCTTTCCAATATCCCAGAAATAGCCCATCTCATCCTTACCATCATCAAATATCGATCGGTGCGACTCTTTGACGATTGCATTAGTGGTATCTAATTGATACTTCATGTATTTTAAAAGATCGGCCATGGTTGACTTCATACCACCACCGGCTCCCCACATCGCATTCGCAAGGAAGGGCATCAATACCCCCTTATCATCGTATCCATTTGCTACAGATAAGTTATCATCAATACGGATACTTGTATGGTTCATTTCATTAGGTTCCATGATAACTTCCCGGAGTTGAACATTGAAATCCTGCTGCATTGCATTTTCCAAAATATGTGCAGATAATTCGGGCCCAAACTGTGAATAATAATACACTGAACCCGCAGAAGTATCGGGCCTGACCCACAGAAGATCCCTGAAAAATTCCCGTTTATCGTAGTTCTCCTCCATCTTTCGCACTTTAAAAGCTGTGCTGTCATCCCTGTTTTCGAGCAACTTGGCATAATTGGGAAATTGCCGAAGAATACCTGTTCTATGAGTGAGCAGATCTTTAATCGTAACCGGCTTCCCCTTGTATTGTAAATTAGCAAATTCCTGTCGCAAATAATCCCTAACATCTGCATCCATTTTAACTTTTCCCTCCAGGACAGCCCGTGCCATCAATGTTCCGGTAAATGTCTTGGTCACAGAAGCTATTTCAAACAGGGTTTCATCTGTCGCTTTATTCTTCTTTCCTTTGTCTATTTCACCATAATGTCTTGAGTATGTCTTACCATTCAAATACACTCCAATTGAAACTGAATTTCCACCGGACTCTTTCAACAAATACTTTGCATTTTCATCCAGTGAGCGGTACACTTCAGCCTCTGATGGCGCTTTTGGGGAAGTTTGGCCGATACAAAGATTCGATATAAATAATAATATAAAAGTTAATTGCTTCATTTGAGAAATTGCTTCTTTGTCAGTTTTGATATTGTAGTGATGTTTGTTGTTTGGAGTTAGTTACAAATCTAAAATAAAATACTCGTAGGGAGCTAAAGTGATTTTAGTACCGAACGTCTTTGTTCCTCCATTGACAACGTCCTTTGCTGTCTGATCCACCAGTCCGACAGGAATAGTCAGATCCACAGATTTATTCCGAACATTGGCCATAATGAATACTTTTTTGCCATCCCTTTCTTTGGTAAAAGCGCACACATCAGTGGTAGAAAAAGTTGTCAAAACACCCCGTTTAATGGCGTCACTTCCTGCTCTGAATTTCAATATCTTTTTGTATTCCTCTTTCAATGCAGGATTCAGTGACCAGTTGATCTTGGTTCCTGTAAACGGAAAAACGATTTTGGTAGGAAATCCTACTTCCTGGCTGCCATAGATCATCGGAATGCTTTTCATCGTAGATGCTATGACAAATGCAGACATGGATCCGCGGAGTCCTCCGAATAGACCAAGGGGTGTTCAGTCTGAGCCATTGACGTCATGATTGGTCGTATATCTTATTATTTGCTGACCATTGGTGGCACTGGAATATTCAGTATTGTTGAGACCATCGATGGTCAATGCAGAATTATTGTTGCCAAATATTTTCTTTAATTGATCAAAGAATCCGAAGCCAAAATTATAATCGAAACCTGCCGAAAAGTTAGCTGTCCTGCTTCCTTCTGCAAACATCAGCAACTTGTGTGTACTGATACTCCTCATTGTATCAACGGCTTGTTTCCAGAAGTCAACCGGTGGGCCATCCGTATAGTCCATTCTGAATCCATCCACATTGGCAGCATAAACCCAGTACTTCATGCTGCTGATCATTTCTTTGCGCATGTCACCATTTTTGAAGTCCAGTTGAGCGACATCTGTCCAGTTGAAACCCGGAGGATTAATGATGGCGCCTGCACTATTCTTGACATACCAGTCAGTATGAGCACTAATCCAAGGGTTGTCGAAAGAGGTATGGTTGGCCACCCAGTCAAGTATGACGGACATGCCGCGAGTATGAGCACCGTCGACGATAGCTCTCAGATCATCCAGATTTCCGAATTCAGGATTTACTTTTTGATAATCCATCACACAGTATGGCGAGTTAAAAGCTTTGAACTTACCGACAGGATAAATGGGCATGAGGTAGATGACATTGGCACCCAGGGCTTTGATAGAATCCAACCTTTCTACAACTCCCGCAAAATTACCTTTAGCGCTGAAGGGTCTCATGTTGACCTGGTATATGATGGCATCTTCTCTGTCCGGTACTCCGGAGAATGGTGTACCATATTGTATAAGGCCTGTCGGTGTAACCACGGGAGGCGTAATTATAGGTTCGTCTTTGTCTTTGCAAGAAATAAACAATAGTGTAAAGAAGAGGTATAAAGAATAGCGCAACATGTATGTTATTTTGGTATAAAAGTAGGGAAAAATGGGGAAAGGGGGCGAGGGCATCGAGCATAATCTCAAAATAAAGAGAGTTGAAAACTATTTTAACTTTAAATAGGTATGCCTTGGTTTAAATATAAGACAATATTCTCAAAACACTTATTCAATTCTTGTAATAAAGATCATCAATTTCAATTTTCGTTACAGTAGGGACAGGTCGCGACCTGTCCCTACTGTAACGAAAATTGAAATTTACCAAGCAAGAAATGATTATATTTCATAACTTTATTATTAAATCAAACACCAACCCATGATACCCAATCGAAAACCTAATAGATTAAAAGAGTTCGATTATACTTCCGACAATCTTTACTATATAACAACTAATGTTAAATATAGATACAAGTGTTTTGGCCATATCCAGAACGAAATAATACATTTAAACATTTTAGGAGATATCGTTAAAACTCGATGGTTATGGCTTGAGCAGAAATATTCATATATAAAGCTTCATGAATTTGTAATAATGCCGGATCATTTTCATGGTATCATAGAGATTAACAGGGTTTTGATAGATTACCCAAATTTTGAAGTTCCTTCTGTAGGGACAGGTCGCGACCTGTCCCTACAGAAGGAACTTCAAAATTCACCAGATGCTTCCCGTACAAAGGTTGATGGAATTAAAATTAAATCTCTTTCAGAATTAATAGGCGCTTTCAAAATGACTGCTTCCAAAAAGATACATGAACTGGGTTTGGATTTTGAATGGCAAAGGTCTTTTAATGACGAGATAATAAAGGACGAAGAGGCAAATTTTTATATCTCGAATTACATCCGAGAAAATCCAAGGAATTGGAACGGGTAAAAATAATTATATCTGTAGGGACTGGTCGCGACCAGTCCCTACAGATATAATTATTTTTACAAACTCTACCTCACCACCACCGTACTTATACTCCTAGCCTTAGCCACCGTCTTCGCTGCCTGGCCATCTACCCACACATAATAATCTACATCCTTGTCACTTTCATTCATCACGATGGTCGCTACACTGCCATCAGGGTTTAAAAATGCGGTGGATATCAACTGGCTGCGGGTCGGAGCTGCAATGATGCGCTTGGCGCCGAGCTGGATGTATTTAGAGAAGTGGCCGATGTAATAATAGGCATTGGTGTATATCAATTGACCGGTTTTGGTGTCTCCATGGATAGGAGCGAAACAGAAATTCTTGACGTGATTTGGGCCACCTGTTTGATCCAGGAAGATATTCCAATCCGTGAATCCAACCATCCCGTTGTTAAAATCATTGATCATGCTGCGGCCGTATTCTTCGCCAAGCGCCCAATTGTTATAACCGCCGGACTTGAAACTTTCAGCACAGCCTTCGGTGAAGAAAAGATGTTTATCGGGATAAGCCTCATAGACTCTGCGGAGATTGTCAAACATTGGTTTGCCACCGCTCCAGTCCTCGTACCAGTGAAATCCGATGCCCCAGATATATTTCGCGGCTTCCGGATCATTTAGATAAGTACTTGCTCTTTGGTATATCATGTCCCGATTGTGATCCCAGGCTATGATCTTTTTATCTTTTAATCCTTCCTTTTCCATGGTTGGCCCAAGGTGATCTTTTATAAAATCACGCTCTTCTTCAGCCGTATAAATACAACTTTCCCATGTTTGAGTGGCCATCGGTTCATTTTGAACACTGATACCCCACACGGGAATGTTTTCCGCTTCATAGGCTTTGATGAATTTGGTATAATACATCGCCCAAACATTATGGTATTGATCCAGCAATTTTCCACCTTTTAGCATATTATTATTGCTCTTCATCCAGGCAGGTGGTGACCAGGGGCTGCCGTAAAACATGATATCCTTGCCGATCAATTGCTGTGCTGCTTTAATCATCGGGATCTTGAATTTTTTATCGTGGTCGATGTTGAAGGTCGTTAAGGTGCTGTCCTTTTCAGCGATGTATGTATAATTATCACTGCTGAAGTCGCAGCTATTAATATTGGTACGAATAATATTATAACCGATTCCTTTTGTTTTGTCGAAATATGCGGTTATCAATTCATCTTGTTGTGCTTTAGGCATTTTATAGAAAGTCTCCGCGGAAGCATCCGTGATCGCTCCTCCGATGCCCACGTATGGTTGGAATGTTTTGCCAGGGTCAACAAATACACAAATCTCCGTTTCGAGTGGTTGCTTCTTTTCTTCGAAACCTACCGTGTCAAAGGCAGACATTTTGAGATCAGTATTCAATGCGGTGGTATAAACGAATGCTTTTTTTCCACTCATTGAAAATACTACATCTGATTTTGCATCCTCCGAAGTTTTGGCCGACTGACCTTTCGGATTTTCACTGTTTTGTTTGCAGGAAGAAAGTATGAAGATAAAGCTCGCTAAAAACAAAATTGATCTGAACATATGCAGGATATATTTAATATTTATCTAAAAATTTGTGCGCAAATGACTTAAAGAAAAGTAAGTGTAGTCACAGCATGATTATTCTAGAGCGACTTTGTGTCACTTTGTGCATTCTTTGTGAAACTTTGTGACATCTACCAGATGAAAGTCCCTGCCGACTGAGCCTGCAATAAAGCCGTAACTCTCTTTCCCTTAAATTCTATATTGAAAGATTGACTGGCAGAAGCAGTGTTTAATACAAGTAAGACTTTCTTGCCCTGTGGAGTTAAGAAGGCGACACTCGGCATATTCGGAGCTATGTCTGACTGAATTCTCTTTGATCCCGGTGGAACCCATTTGGAAATTTGCCCCAGTATATAGTAAGATGGATTTCTAGTAATAGAGCCTCCAATAGTCAGAGCACCTTTGCATTCCGTGCAGCCACCCTCCGTATGAGGACCAAAGGATGGGTCATTGGCAAGATTCCATTCAAGAACGACTTTGGACCAATTGCGAACTGAACCAATCAACACTTGTTGTGTATGCCACATGAAATTTTCAGCAAATGATTCATTCTTTCCTGTCCATTGTTCTGTGAAATACAAGTTCCTATCAGGATGCGCATCATGGACTGTGCTCAATGCACTTATGTCGCCGCCATACAAATGGAATGCAGATCCATCCACATATTTCTTTGCTTCCGGATCATTCAGAATGGTAATTGGATAGTCAGGTCTGTCGCAATTGTGATCGTAAACAATGATTTTTGTTTTTATACCGGCTGCTTCAAATGCAGGTCCTACAAATCCTTTGATAAAATCTCTTTGTTCTGCAGCTTGCATCAGCAAACTTGGGTTATTGCCGGGATGTAATGGTTCATTTTGTAAAGTGACTGCATCAATAGTAATGCCCTCAGCCTTCATTCCTTGAATATATTTTACAAAATACTGTGCGTAGGTGCTGTAATATTCCGGTTTTAAACTACCACCGACAGAACTATTATTGGTCTTCATCCAGGTAGGCGGACTCCATGGTGAACCCATTATTTTAATGTTGGGATTGATAGCCAAAATCTCTTTCAATACAGGTATTAAATGTGCCTTATCCGGTGCAAGGCTAAATTTGTTCAGATTGACATCTGTTTCTCCAGCAGGCAAATCATTGTAAGAAAAAGGAAACGGATCCAGATCGGATGCACCGATGCTGATCCGCAAATAACTGATGCCCAAAGAAGCTGAATCGCTCCCAAACATTTCTTTTAGTAAAGCTGCTCGAGGGGCTGGCGCCAATGCATAGATCACAGAAGAACTACCACCTGTAAGACTGTATCCAAAGCCATCTATCTCTTGAAAGACCTGTGTACTGTCGACTCGTATGATTGGATATGAATTGGTAGCTGTACCAAATCTAAGTTTGAAATTTTGTTTCTTTAATAGGGACGTTTGATTGGCAGAAGTGAGATAAAAATCAACATCTGACTTGGTAACTATTACTGGCTTAGTGTCTTCGTTGTCATTGTCCTTTGAACATTTAAAAGAAGAAAATGCCAAGAGTAATAACATTAAACACAATAAATTAGTCTTATTTCTGTGACTCATTACAATATGATTTTTATTTAGATTGGGTTTAATTTCATAATTAAACACGACTAAAATAAGTTGAATTAATTTATATAAAGTGGCCCGAAATTCTTTAAAATAATTAATATTAATTTGTCATGAAAATCCCTTCTTTATACATTAATATTTTTTCTAATTATTCACTGAGATTAATAAGGTCAAACACCCCGCCTGTCGGCACCCCTCTGATAGAGGGGAAGCACAGATCGGTCACTCCTTTTATTATATTAATATCTTATTTAAAATTAAATTTATTTAGTTAAAAAATGATTTTAAATAGTCTTTGTCAATTAATAGAAAGCTTGATTTATTATCAAATTAATTAAACGTATAAATTAATTACAATCTAATTTGTAATATCATTTAACTACATTAATCACTTAATTAAATTAGTAGCCCGGATTCTGCTTTAAATTGATATTTTTATCCCTTTCGCCTTGTGGAATTGGGAACAAAAGTTTGTTTTCGTTGAGCGTATAACCCAGTGCTGTCATTGTTTCGATTGCCTTGCCTGTTCTCTTAAGATCATACCATCTATGACCTTCGAAAGCTAGTTCAAGACGTCGTTCTTTAGCAATAGCTGTTCTCAATGCATCTGCAGTGGTTGCAGTGGTTGGAGCAAGTTTAGCTCTACTTCTTACCAAATTGACATAATATTGAGCACCTGATACTGCATCCAATTGGCCTAATTCAGTCAATGCTTCTGCTTTGAGTAGAAGTATATCTGCAAGTCTCAGTAGTATTTGATTTTGAGTACCATTAGTGTTTCGCATTTTATAACAAAATGGATAATTGCTAATATCCCAATTTACATCTGTCCAAGAGGTTATTTTTTGGAAAAGTATGCTGGAATTTTTACGCACCATATCCTGTTCTGCATCGAAAAGGTCTACAAGATCGTGTGTAGGAGTATTGAATTTTTTCCAATCTTTTCCTACAAACATAGATGAACCCCAATTGCTCCCTGTGGCTCCACCGATACAATCCAATTCAAATATTGATTCAGCGCTATTCTCATGCATTCCATCCCACAATTGCTCATAAGAAGGAAGTAAACTAAACCCTGATGCTATCACAGCATCCGCATGTTCATTTACTTTGTTCCAATCTGCAGGTTGTCTTGTAGCGTATACTTTTGCTAAAATGGCGTGGGCAGCGGCCTTTGTTCCTCTCATCTTTGTAGGTCCGTAAGCAGTAGGTGCCTGATTAACGGCTGTGGTGAGGTCATTGATGATCTGGGTATAAACCTCATCCTGCGTTTTACTATCAGGATAGAGTATACTATATACTTCAGCAAAATTGTCAGAAGTAATCTCCGGAACGGGTTTAGTTACGATAGGCACTCCACCCCAAAGTTGGACCATTCCAAAATATAAAAAACCCCTCATAAAGGAAGCTTCTCCAATGATCTCATCTCTTCTGCCAGCATCAAGGCCGACAGCTTTTGGAGTTCTTTCAATCACACCATTACATGTGCCTATTAAGCCATAGAAATATTTCCAATCGCGTGAGATGTTTCTATTTGTTGAAGAGATTTTATAATCGTCAATCTGAAAATTGTCCGGGTTATCAGCGCCGGCATAACTGTTGTCCGATTGTGCATCGCCATTCACGTAATGATCGAGAAAAAATAATTCAGACTGAGATGTTTTCATGCCGCTATATACTGCAGCAATTCCAGTCTCAGCGTCTGCTCCTGTATATACAGATGCGGTATCCGCAGATTCGTCTATGATTTGTGACAATGGTTCTTTATCCAGGAAAGAATCACAAGATGTCAACGCAATTCCTAAAGTAAAGAAAGATATAAAATATAGTAAATTTTTCATGTTTATCTATTTGAAAGAATTAAAAAATGGGAGTTAATTAGAATGTTACATTGAGTCCAAATACCATCTGTCGTGTCTGAGGATATGTTCCATAATCTACGCCAAATTCTGTACCAAGGCTGTTGACTCCATAAGCATTCACTTCAGGATCAAATCCGGTATATTTAGTAAACGTCAATAAGTTCTGTGCGGTTGCGTAAACAGAAAGGTTTTGCATTTTTACCTTTTGCAGCCATGTAGTCGGGAAATTGTACGCCAGTGTCAAACTTTTAATTCTAAGGAATGAACCATCTTCGACGAATCTGGTAGAATTGTGAATGTTGTCTAAAGAGCCATCGCCTGCGGCATTTGCCTTAGGTACGTCCGTTATATCGCCCGGTTGTTGCCATCTGTCAAGGACATTCGTTGATTGATTTTTGCTGTCAAACATACCTTCCAAATCCATTTTGGTAGCATTGAAGATCTGATTTCCCTGCACGCCTTGAATAAAAATATTTAAATCAAATCCCATGAAAGAAAGGCTATTGGTCAATCCGTAAATAAATTTAGGAGCAGCATGTCCTATCACAGTTCTGTCATCCGGGGTAATGGTTCCATTGCCGTCAACATCTTTGTACATGATATTGCCGGTCTCCGGATTTACACCTTCAGAAATATATCCAAAAAATGTTCCCAGCGCCTGTCCCTCAGTCATTCTGATGGCGGATTCACCATTGGAATAAATGCCAGCATAGTCATATACTTTCTGTAACTCAAGTTTCGTCACTTCGTTTTTATTGAATGAAATATTAAAATCTGTAGTCCATCGCAATGATCTATCTTTTAAGTTTTGTGTAGAAATAGCAAATTCAACTCCTTTATTTTCCAACTCTCCGTCATTTCTTACGAATGGCCTGTCGACACCTACACTTGATGGAAGCGGGATAGACATGATCAAATCCTGAGTTCTTTTCCAGTAAACATCAGCCGTAAATGTCAGCCTATTGTTCCAGGTCGTGAGGTCAATACCAAAGTTGGTCTGGGTAGTTTTTTCCCATGTTAAATCCGGATTGGCAATGGAATATCTTCTGATACCGGGTCCTATTAATGTCGTGCCCGGAGTAATTCTAGAAAAATCAAGCAATCCATAAGAAGCGAAATCGCTTAACCCTTCTTGATTTCCTGTCTGACCCCATCCACCGCGGATCTTAAGATCATTGATAACATCCATTCCTGAAAAGAAACCTTCCTGAGAAAGTCTCCATCCTGCAGAAAAGGATGGGAAAATGTCCCAACGATTATCAGCCGAAAGTTTGGAAGAACCATCACGTCTTAAAGCAGCTGTCAACAAATATTTGGTGTCAAAATCATAAATGATCCTACCAAATTGTGAAACTAAAGCCGAATGTGTTTTGGTATTACCTGCACCTTCAATTTGGTTACCGGCATTTGTAGTCTTGACATATTGAAGTGGAAGATCTTTCGTATTGATATATGCATGGCCGAAACTATTGTCTTGAACCGACATACCAACTAAGGCAGTCAAACTGTTTCTGCCGAAATATTTAGAATAAGTCAATGTATTTTCTGAGAGCCAACTTAAGTATTCCTGCTTACTAAGATTGGAAACACCATGATTCTGACGACCATAAACCGTGCGGATGGGGTCAACGTAGAATTCATAAACGCCGTTTGAAACATCAGCTCCAAGGTTAGATCTGAACTTAAGGTCTTTGAATAATTTTACTTCAGCAAAGACATTGGATAAAAATCTGTTATTGGTATAATCTTCCTCTCTACTCATGTATGATAGGGGAGTCTCCCATGCTGCCTGGAACGGATTTGTAGCAAACTGCTCAGGTTTTTCCGCATCGTAGACACCAAGATTTGGCGGTGAATTCAATGCACTGAGGATGATGCCTCCTCTACCTGAACTTGCATTGTCACCGGCATTCCATGATTTTGTTCTGTAAAAATTGATATTTGAACCAATTGTCAACCAATCATTGACTTTGCTATCAACATTTAACCTGACAGAATAACGGTCAAATTTAGCCGGTGTGACCATCCCTTTATCAAGAAGATATCCTAAAGACAAATAATATCTGGACTTCTCAGTTCCACCGGAAAAAGCCAATTGGAAATTCTGATTAACACCTGTTCCAAAGGTTTTATCCTGCCAATCAGTATTCGCATTTTCTTCACTGATGGCTTCGCCACGATCCTGCATATATTGAATATATTGAGCGCCATTTAACACATCGATTTTATTCGCAAGTTGCGAGAATCCCATGTATGTATTAAACGAAGTGGAAGTTTTACCTGCCTTTCCTTTTTTAGTTGTGATCAATACCACACCATTTGACGCTCTTGCACCATAGATAGAAGCTGATGCAGCATCTTTGAGGATCTGCATACTTTCGATATCATTTGGATTGAGTCCTTTTGTGTCTGTGGTTGGAATACCATCGATGACATAAAGCGGATCATTGTTGGCATTGATAGAGTTCGTACCTCTTATACGAATAGAAAATTCTGTACCCGGTTTACCTGAAGGTTGGGTCACCTGAACACCGGCAGCCTTTCCCTGGAGTGCCTGAGCTGTAGAGAAAACAGGGCGATTCTCAAAATCTTTACCTTCCACAGTTGATATGGCTCCTGTAATATTCTTCTTGCTTTGACTACCATAACCGACTACGATGACATCATCAAGCAACTTTGGATCGGGATCAAGATTGATCTCAAGGAACTTGCCATCTATAATTATTTCTTTCGTAAGAAATCCTACGTATGAGATGACTAGAACGCTATTCTCAGGAGCATTTATAGAGAATTTGCCATCGACATCTGTTATTGTTCCGACATCACTACCTTTCAATAGTATTGTGGCACCAATTAAAGGCTGGCCGTCATTATCTTTTATCACACCTATTGTGTTCACATTTTGCTGATCCCAACTTACTTTTTCTGCAGCAAATGCAAAACTTTGATTGTAAGGATTCATATAAAGAAGCCCAATAGCCAAAAGCCATTTACCCCCACCAAATAACTTTGTAAATTTTACTTTCATAATATTTTTAAATTAATAAAATTAATACGCACACCAGTAATAATAATAATGTTACCAACTGTGTCATTCAATAAATAGAAATATAAAAATCAGTTAATTATGTATTTAACTAAAAAAATTTGTTTTAGCTCTTTTGAAATACTCTGATATAATCCACAATAAATAGTTGAGGAAAGACTGTGGTCGCATCGGGATATCCCGGCCAATTTCCACCAACTGCAAGATTCATAAGAAAAAACTGCGGTTTGTTGAATGGGTATGGTTGACCTTCCATCTCTGCCGCGGTTATCTCATAAAATTTCTTATCGTCTACTCTCCATTCTATCTTGTCTTTCTCCCACAGAATACTAAAAACATGAAAGTTCTCATTAAAATCTCCTGCATTAGTTGCTAATGTACTTGATCCTTTATACTTATGAGTAGAGGTATTTGTTCCCCAATGTGCTGTACCATGCACTCTATCCGGCTCGTGGCCAAGATATTCCATTATGTCAATCTCCCCACATGCAGGCCAGCTATTAGTTCCTATATCTGCACCCAAAGTCCATAATGCAGGCCATATTCCTTGTCCTATCGGCATAACAGCTCGAATATCAACCCTTCCAAAAGTGAATTCTTTTTTTCCTTTACTTATCAATCTACTTGATGTATATTGAAATTCTCCTGTTTGCTCTGGCTTGGCTGTTATAATAAGATATTCATTCTCATGAATTGTAGAATTTTCTTTTTTGTAGTATTCCAATTCATTATTTCCCCAACCATTATTATTTCCGATTTCAAAAGACCAGTTGTTCTCATTCACAGCGGTTCCTGTAAATTCATCCGCCCATACCAAATTATAGCCGACATATTCAGATGGTGAAGTGGCTCCGGCTGAAGGTATTATTATGCTCGATCCACCTCCCGTGTCATCATTCTTAATAGTTATAAGTGCTTTGGCTTTGATCAGATCCGAGTTTAAGGCAGAAGTAATAACCAATTCAAAAGTTTCGTCAGGTTCCGTAAATTTATCTCCCATAATGATAATTGGTACATCAATAGATGTTAGACCTGCAGTAATAATTACCGAAGCATTAGCTATACCAACATAATCGGAACCGGCTATTGCTGAGCCATTTTTAGTGCTATAACTGATCACCACATTACTAGCCGCAGGGGCAGAAAGTTGAAGTTTTATATTGATTGTTTGTTCCCCATTACTCTCGGTAATCGATTGATCCAATGCGCTTAATTCGGGTTTACTGCTGCCGCCTGGACCTTTCTCTTTGTCATCACAAGCAGACAAGCATATCAAGGCAGATGCCATTATTCCATAACCAAGTTTCTTTGCTAAATTCATTTAAATTATTTTTTATTGATAAACCCGGACGTAATCGATTTCCATCCTTTGTGGCCAAATATTCTCAACTTCTACTCCTCTTGCTCCCCCAAAATTGCCTCCTACGGAAATATTTAAAATTAAATAAAATGGTTGATCAAAAGGCCAACTTGATGATCCTTTTCCATCATTTGCAAAAGTATAATAAACTTTGTCATCAAGTAAAAAGTCTATTTTTTTTTCATTCCATATAATACTATAGGTGTGAAAGCGGAGACCCATTTCGTACTGAAAAAACTTTCTTCCTTTTTGTGTTCCATTCATGTGGTTATAAGCATCCGTATGCACCGTTCCATATAACGTGTCCTTGGTCCAGCCGACATGCTCCATGATGTCTATCTCTCCACTGAATGGCCAACCACCGTACTTCCAATCCGCAGGCAACATCCAGATAGCAGGACATGTTCCTAACCCTTGAGGTATTCTGGCCCTGACATCTATTCTTCCGAATTTCCAAGAACCGGATTTTTTACTATTCAGTTTAGCAGAGGTATATTGCATGCCACCCATTATTTCTTTGTGCGCTTCTATGACAAGCAACCCATTTTCCACATGAGCATTTTTCAAAGCATCTGTATAATACTGGATCTCATGGTTGCCCCAACCACAATTGTTGGGGCATCCATCACCGTACTCGTACGACCAAAGTTCAGGATTTGGAGCGCCACTTTCACCGTCAAACTCATCACTCCAAACTAATCTGCCTTGTTGGGCAAATGTCGGAAATGACAATACTATAAATATTAATAATCTCCAAAGCATATTATTCCGCTACGAATTTAAATTCGAACCAACCATCAGCCTTGTCGCCATTTGCCTTAGCAAAGGGAGCTCTAATTATTAATTCAGTTTCGGTTAGTTTCACGATATCAAGTTCAAAGTAAGAATCTCTCGTGCCCATGAACTGTCCTTTATTCAGAATGATCTGATCTGCTCCATTCTGACCTGTTCCTGCGCTGAAAGTATATGGTCCTGTCACAGGGGTAAATGGCTCATCTACATATCCGTTGAAAGGATTGACAGTCATACCCTGGTTTTTGTAATCAAAATTAGCTCCATCGAAGGTAAAACAGTATCTGTCATCATACTGAGATGGCACAAGTCCGCCTGCCGGAGACTTGAACCATTCGCCGGATCCATATGTCGGACCGACAGTAATCGCACCCCCTACTTGGGAGAACTTCCAACACTTACCTGACGGACCACATTCACCCGTAAGCAGACCTACTGCCCCTGTGCAAGGTGCCTGAGCGTCTTTAGTAATGATTACTTTTTTTGTATTGGATGCAGTTCCATTACCTCCAGTCTGTGAGATGTTCAGTGTAATGCTATATTCTCCTTTTTTAGGAAAGTAAATAGTATCTGACTGCAATTTTGAAGTAGTTGGATTACCGCCTGTGATCCAAAGTCTGCTGAAATTGTCACTTGAGACATCTGTCACTACCACTCTGTTTGAATCATTTGGCACGAATACTACTGTAAAATCAGGACTTCCAGGTAAAGGTCCAAGAGTTACATCTTTTTCGGACTGAGGATCACATGAAAGTATAGTGATCATCATTAAAAGAAAGACAATTATTTTATTCATCATTTCTGTTGATTTTTATTGAATTAAAGGTTGTTTTTAATAACCACTATTTTGTTTTAATACTCCGTTTGAAAGTGTGATCTGTGAATTTGGAATCGGGAATACATTATTTACTCCTTCTTTAAATCCAAGTGGTCCAAGTTCTGCAGCCGCTCTACCGGTTCTCACCAAATCAAAGAATCTATGTCCTTCCAGACCCAGTTCAACTCTTCTCTCATGGAAAATCGCATCATCTAATGCAGTTCCCGAAGCAGTTACTACCGGCATATTCACTCTTGCCCTCACTATGTTGAGAGATGCTTTTGCACCTGTTTCGTCGCCGGTTTTTGCCGCAGCTTCAGCATCCATAAGCAATACATCCGAATATCTAATAACTCTGTCATTGGATCCTCCATTCGGATTTGGATCGCCAATAGGTGCATCTTCGCTAAGGTTAGAGAAGTATTTTCTTGGATGGTATTTATATGGAGGATCTCCAGCAGCTTCCAAGGTAAAAATTCCTCGGTCACCCATGGCGTCACCAACTCTGAATACTGTATATTTTAACCTTGGGTCTTCTTTACCTTCTTTCATAAATTCATCTACAAAGTCTTGTGTTGGAATATTAAATCCATATCCTGCAAACGAACCCCTCGCTCTGGTAAATACATTGGTAAAGGTCCCTTCATTGGCATTATTCTTACCCCAGTTTCCTCCTGATGCATTCATATACTGAATTTCAAATACTGATTCAGCGTTATTTTCACCTGCGGTAGTGAAGATGGTGCCGTAATCAGCTACAAGGGTGTATTCTCCAGAGTTGATAATAGCCTGTGTCTGAGTCCGCGCATCTGCAAATTTTTGTTGATACAAATAGGTTTTAGCAAGCAAACCTTGAGCAGCACCTTTCGTGATTCTCCCTAAGTCGGCAGCTCCATACCCTGATCTTACAGGAAGATCTGCTATTGCTTCATTAAGATCTTTTTCTATAAATGCCCAAATAGTGGCAGCATCGGCTCTTTCCTTATTGTATTCTGAAGGTGCCAATACTTTATCAACTAAGGGCACACCTCCGAATAACGTATTTAAATTATAATAAAACCATGCTCTGATGAATTTTGCTTCAGCCAATATTCTGGCTTTCAGCGTAGCATCCATTTCTATTGCAGGAACTTTTTCCAGGACTACATTGGCACGGTAAATACCTTCATAGTCTGCATTCCATTCAGAATCCAAAAGATCTGTATTTGTAGGACCCTGGAAGGTTTCAAGTCTAAGCACTTCGATTGCATCATTGTCACCTGAGCCGCCTTTCTCACTGTCATCAGACATAATATCACCCCAGAACCATCTGAAATGTCCGGCGGGACTCATTTCAAACTGGAGTGGAGCATAAGCTGCATTAATAGCCGCAATAGCATCGGCTTCTGTTTTGTAAAAATTGTCAGCAGTGACTCCAACTATCGGTTTCTTGTCGAGGAAATCCTTACTGCAAGATGTGATCAGGACAAGACCCAGAGCCATCATTGATAAAAATATATTTTTTGCTTTCATGACGAAATTCATTTATTTATTTAAAATTTAAGACTAACACCACCAAGAAGAATTCTTGCTTGTGGATAAAAACCTTTGTCTATTCCCAATTCCAGCGCACCACCAATAGTACCGATCTCAGGATCTAATCCATTGTATTTAGTGAAGGTCAATAAGTTCTGAGCTGAAACATATACTCTAAATTCCTTTATCTTTGCTTTGTTCATCCAAAGCTTAGGGAATGTATATCCTAGTTGAAGATTTTTAAGTCTGATGTAGGAACCATCTTCCACAAAACGGTCAGAAACTCTTGCATTTTGATTCGGATCATTCAGATTGACTCTTGGTTCGAAATTAGAAGTACCAGGACCAGTCCATCTTTCTAAAGAAGAATTAGGTCTATTTACATAGGAGAAGTCATATCGGACACTACCATTATATATATCGTTGCCTTGAGAACCTTGCCAAAACATACTTAGGTCGAATCCCATAAAGCTGATATCACCAGTCAATCCATAAGTGGCCTTCGGAATTGGATTTCCGATGTAAGTCTGATCTTTGACATCAATCACATTGTCACCATTCAAATCCCTAAACCTGATGTCACCCGGAGCAGTATTTTCATTCTGAAATGCAGCGCTGGTTACCTCTTCCTGAGTTTGAAACAAACCATCTGTCACATATCCATAGAATGAGGCTAAAGGATGGCCAACATCAGTTCTCGCCACTGTAGAATTGGCAGATTGTATCCTTCCTGAATTGATAGGCTCTCCACCAGTACCAAGGTTGGTGATCTCATTGTTTATAAATGTGATATTTCCCCCAATATTGTAGCGAATAGCACTTCCTGCTCCACCGGCATAATTCACACCGAACTCAAAACCTTTGTTGACTGCTGTCGCAACATTCTGAGTTGGAGGTGCTGTTCCGGCAGTCGAAAGTACCGGGATTGCATAAAGCATATCTGAAGTCTTTTTAATATAATAATCCGTGATAACTTGCAGTCTGCTATTAAAGAATTCCATGTCCAAACCAATATTGGTCTGCGTACTTGTTTCCCATTTAAGATCCGGATTGGATGCACCGAGCGCTACACTTCCGTTAGTGATGATCTGACCAGGGCCAAAAGTATAATTCTGACCTGTACTTACTACAGAAGTATAACCATAATTTCCGATGTTATCATTACCGTTCTGTCCCCAGCTGGCACGAACTTTTCCGAAGTCCATTACATTTTCTAATATATTATCTTCTGTGAAAGTCCAACCTGCCGAAAATGAAGGAAAATAACCCCAGCGATTATTAGCACCAAACTTAGAACTACCGTCTGCCCTTAATGTAGCCGTAGCAAAATACTTACCTCGGAAATCATAATTTAATCTACCGAAATAAGAATTCAAAGTAGATTCAGAAGCTCCTTCATAAGCACTTTGTGAAGCGATAGGATCAATTGTATTGGCAAGGAAAGCGTCTTCAACTCTATTTGAAGGTAGGTTGGTATTGCCTCCTCCATTATAGTTTTGTCTATTGTACAATGCTGAAGTTCCGATGATGGCATTGATGCCATGATGCGCTCCAATGGTTGTCACATAATTCAATGTATTTTCCCACTGCCAGTTTCTCCATGTATTATTATTTATGGAAACGGAATTGATCAGATTCTTCTCAGGTGCGGGAGCATCACTTAGAATAGGATCAACACTAAGATCAAATCTCGGTCTGAAGACTTTTTGATTAGCATAGGTATTATCCATACTGTAAGCAGTTCGTGCTTTCAAACCTTTAAATATTTCTGCTTCTGCGAACACTGATGCCACAATTCTATTGCTAACCCAAGTATCGAAAGTCTGGTCGATAGCATTCAATGGATTTGCCAGGTCAGTGTCGGTATATGGTGAATAAGCATATGTGCCATCGGCCTTTCTAATAGGTGTTACCGGATCAATGTTGATCGCTCTCACCAATGGCGAATTGAACTCGCTATTTTCAGTAAGGGCATTTCTTTCGAGCCAGGTGTAACTCAATGTGTTTCCTACTGTCAACCAGGATTTCACTTCGTGGGTAGAATTTAATCTTGCAGTAAGTCTATCGAATGAAGCTTTATTGCCGCCAATGATACCTTCCTGGCTAAACAAATTGCCGGATAATGCATATGTTGACTTATCAGATCCACCGGTTACACTGAGTTGATGATCGAAGATAGGAGCACTTTGCAATAGCGCATCTACCCAATCAGTCCCTTCACCCAAGGCATCAGGATTAGAAAACTCTGGTCTAGGTGCTACTCCGGCTGCGATAGATGCCTCATTAGTGATGATGGCGTATTCCCTGGCGTTGAGTAAGTTTGGTCTTTTCCAGGCTTTTTGCATACCATAATATGTGCTGTAATTGACGATACCTTCCTGATTTTTTGAACCGGAAAAAGTCTTGATGAGCACCACACCATTCGATCCTCTTGCACCATAAATTGCTGCAGATGCTGCATCTTTAAGAATATTGATTGACTCAATATCAGCAGGATTAAGGAAGTCAAGGCCTCCTACAGGAATTCCATCCACTATATAAAGCGGATCACTATTGTTAATAGTACCTGTACCTCTTACCCGCACTGTGAGTGTGGATCCAGGAGATCCGGAGTTTTGAGCTACCTGAACACCTGCTGTCCTGCCCTGAAGCGATTGTTCTACTCTCAATACCGGAGTAGAATTGATCTCATCAGATTTTATCAGAGATACAGCGCCACTGATGGTGCTTCTTTTTTGAGTACCATAGCCAACAACAACCATTTCATCCAATAGATTGGCATCAGGAGCTAATGAAACATCGATAGTAGATTGTCCTGAGTAAGCAATTTCTTGTTCCTTTGTACCTATATATCTGAATATCAGTATAGTTCCTTTTTGAATATTGCTCAAAGAATAGGTCCCATCAACGGACGTAACTGTTCCGCTTGAAGTTCCTTTCAGGAGAACTGAGACACCGATAAGTGCCTCTTTGGTATCAGATGACGTCACAGTTCCACTCACATTTTGTGCGAATGATGTGATCTGAAGGCATAAGATGATAGATACGACGATTAACGCCGTTGCAACTTTTTTCAACCTGTACATACTATTTGTTTTGTTTTTTAATGCGGTATAGTACCGCTAATCCTTAGATTAGATCTTTATTCAGAGTGATTTTGCCAAGGTAAAATTAGAAATCAAATTTAAAAAATCCGGCACAATGGTTTGTGCCGGATTAAATTCAATTCCTTAATTTTTAATAAAAAGTTTTGTTCCAATTTTTCCATCTTTCGTATATGTAACAATATATACACCTGGAGCAAATGAATCAATATCTATATTAATCTGGTTGGTTCCTGCAGGATAAGCCTGAAGTAATACCTGATTACCTACAATGTTTGAGACAGTTATCGCACCTTTTTTCTGAAGGTAAGCATCAAAGTCTAGTGTAATTCTGCTATTTGCCGGATTCGGAGAAATACTGAATCCTGCATCTTTCAACGTTTTAGTTGCAAGGATACATGATTGGCCACTGCAATCACCAAAACAAACATTTACTACTGTATCCTGAGTAACCGGCTGCATTCTTCTATCGTTGAAGTTATTAGCATCACCACAAGACTGACCGGCAAGATCCTCTTTACAACTGTAATCGGGGCAAGGTCCATTGGCCATAGCAAAGTGCGAACTGAATCCAATTTCTCTGTTGATCGTGATAGAATAAATACCGTCGCCATCCGAATCGGTCATTTTGTATTTTCCACCCGGAGCTTCGAATCTTGAACCACCTGCGATATATACGCCATCAGGTGAAGGAGGGTTGGCAGCAGGAAAGCCCATGTTTATAGTAATATTTGCGTTTTCTCCACAATTGTAGCATTTGTTCCAGCAAGTAATTGGAAGCGTTGTTTCTCCACTGATACTTGCTTTACGATTGATGAATCCGCCATTATTAACGATACAGTCATCAGTAGCATTAAGGCCTTCTTCCCAATTGGAGCCATTCACAACGAATTTATATTCAATCACACCCGGTAAGATATCTACTGTAGTGGTATAAAGACCTGTTCCGGCAGATACTTCTGTCATTGGATTTGCATTTGCATCCCACCCGTTAAAAGTTCCAGCTACACTTGCTGAAGTCACTCCACTTCCAAATCCTGCTGAATTAAATACAAAAGTTACTGCTTGTGGGACAGCTGCAGAACCAACTCCTGTGCTGAAATCATCTAAATAAAGGTAAGTCCTTTCTGTGGTTGGTTGAAGGAAGTCAGCAAATATTACATAGTTTTTATATATCTTACCTGCAGCCGGAACTTTTAGTCCTGCATCTCCTGGTAGTGTTACATCAAATTCCAATTCTACCCATTGATTGATAACATTGATTGGTACGACTCTCTCCCAGTTGTCATCTCCTCCGGCAGGTCCCCCTTCCAATTTTAATTGAAGATTACCGGTTTTTTCTGCCCAAACCTTTACCTTCATTCTATTATCTGTTGTAAAATCAATCGGTCTAGAAGGGCCGGGATTGCCATATGCCCCTGCATATGTTTGCCCACCGATACCCCTTACAAAATACAATACGCTATCACTTGTATTAATTCCACTTTTGTCAGGATTCCCAACAATGGAAGTTTGAGGATCCGGCCAGTCTCCGTTTTCAAAGTAACTGAATGCAGCTTTAGTTTCTGGTGTTTCAAAGTCAAGGATGATGTTCTGGGCTTTTGAGATCAAAGCTCCCATCATCATAAAAATAGTTAAGAATAAAATTTTTTTCATAGTGAATGTCTATTTTAATTATTTCAAAAAGGTTTAAAATGTTAAAAAAGTATCTACGACATGGTATTATTATGACAAGATAGTAAAAAACAAACTTATACCAAAATATATATTGTATAAAGCGTTTTCTGTGGAACAAATCTAAACTAAAACATTCTAATTTCAATATATTTCACTACTTCAATACTACGACACGGATAATATATTTTTATTTATAAACTGCTCAAATGTCCTATATTGCTACTTTATTACTACGACATGATAATTTTGGAAATACAACAGAAAGTTTTTTTAAAAAATTTAATACTTTTTTGGGCACTTTGTTTTGCAGCTTTTGTGCAAGGCCAACAATCAAATTTGGGTAGTCCTCCGATCCGTAATTTTTCAAAAAAGACGTATTCGGCTTCCCCTCAAAATTGGAAAATCTCTCAAAGGAATGACGGTCTCATGCTTTTTGCCAATAACCTTGGATTATTGTCATTCGATGGAAAGACATGGCAGATCAGACCTATGGTCAACCATACAATCATGCGCTCACTCAAAGTAGATGAAGGCGGTAAGATCTTCGTCGGAGGTCAGGGTGAATTTGGCTATTTCGATCAAAGATCCGGCACCTCACTGGAATACCATGATCTGACATACCTTGTTCCTGAACCATTTAGAAAATTTGCAGATGTTTGGTCTATCCAGATCCATAGTGGTTTGATCTTCTTTCAAACATTCAGGCAAGTAATGATCTACGATGGTAAAAAGATCACTGCATTTCCATTCGATGAAAGCATTGAAAAGATGTTTATTTTCGAAAACAGAATATCTCTCCAATTCAAAAGTGCTCATTTCTCGGTATACACAGACAATACATTCACTCCACAAGTATTGCTGCAAGGTATGAAAGGTGATGTCGTGGATATTTGTAAGTTAAACGATGGCAGGACATTTATTGCCACCTACAAGGATGGCATATATCAATATGATGGGAACACTTGCAGACCTATAGACGTAACTGCATCACCAAATATGTCAAACATTTGGATATCCTCCATGAAGGTACTATCGGACGGCAATCTCATGATCGGCACTTCCAACAAAGGCGTATTACTCATCACTCCACAATTGAATTCTTTGCTTAATCTGAGAAAAGAAAATGGATTACAGAACAGCACTGTCCTTACCACAGTGCAGGATATGAATGGAGATCTTTGGGTAGCAACTGAATCCGGTCTTGATTTCATTGAATATAAATCACCTTATCGCATCGTGTATCCCGACGGCCCATTCAATGGAACTGGTTATTCTTCGGCGATTCACAAAGGATGGCTTTATTTAGGTACCAACAATGGCTTATTTTATATGCCACTATCCGTCAATTCCGGCTCCGCATATTTCAAGGCTGTCGATGGTAGTAGAGATGTATGTTGGAATCTGGATGTGATAAATGACCAACTTCTACTTGGGCAAAATGAAGGAGCATCTGTGATCGTGAAAGATAAAGCGTTTCCATTTTTCAGGGGACAAGGTGTTTGGAAATTTATTCCGCAAAGTGATAAGAGCATAGTTTTTGGAGCATATGAAGGCGTCGGTCAGATAATGGATTCAAAAAATTTAAAATCAACAAGGATGTTGAAAGGATTTGCTGAATCGAGCCGAATCATGGTGCGTGATGGAAATGATCTGCTTTGGATGTCCCACCCTTATCGCGGAATTTTCAAACTAAAAGTGGATAAAGAAGGAATTGCGGTCAACTCAAAATTGTATACAAAAGCTGAAGGACTTGAAACAGAACTTGAAAATTACATAATCCTGGTTGATCAAAAAGTCTATTCTTCCAATACAAATGGTATATTTAGTTACAACTTTGCAACCGATAAATTCCAACATGATACTACACTTGAAAAAATAATTGGTTTTGAGAAAGGAACGAAACTACTATTAGAAGATACCTACAAAAACATCTGGTTTAGAAAAGGTAACAAGATGGGATTTCTGGAGTTGAAAGATAGTAATTGGAAAAAGGTATATGAATGTAATTTACTACCATCATTACCTGAAAGCCTGGCAGGTGGATTTGAAAAGGTCTTCCCCTTATCGGCAAATGAATTCCTTTTCAACTGCGAGTCCGGCTTTTTACTATTCGATAAAAGGAAGTTGACCAAAGGAAATAAATTTCCTACCACAATCAATAAATTAACATTGATCGGGGAGGTTGATTCTGTTCTTATGAATGGAATAGAATCAGGTTTTCTGAAGTATTCTAAGAAAAAACCATTGGTCCTTGGTTATGACCAAAACAATCTGCGTTTCGAAGTAGCATCTAATCTGTTTAGCGATGAGCCTTTAGAATATCTTTACGTCCTGGATGGACTCAATGAGGGAAAGACTGGATGGACTTCTGAACCATTTGTAACCTACAACAACCTATCTTCCGGCAAGTACATCTTAAAAGTTAAGACTAAGATAGGAGGTATAGAACAAACCGATTCGACGTTGTTTTATTTTGAAATCGTTCCTGCATGGTACAATTCTAATTTGTTCAGGATGTCAATGCTTATGATCTTTGCCTTCGGAATCATTGCATTATTCCAGATGCAGAACAAAAAGTTTGAGACAGAAAAACGCGAATTACACAGCGACATCAGGAAGTCGTAGACGAGCAAGCAGTCCTGGTCGCTCAATCAGAAAAAGAAATCATAGAACTGAAAAACGACCAGCTACAGAAGGACATTAGTTTTAAAAACACAGAGCTTGCATCTATCGCCATGCACCTTGCACACAAGAAGGACTTTATCACAACACTCGAGCAGGAATTAAAAAATATACACAAGAACAAACTTGGTCCGACGGAAGTAGCCTCTAACTTAAAGAGTATCATTCACAGACTTCAGCAGGAAAGCGTTTTGGACGATGATTGGGAAAGGTTTACCTATTATTTTGATGAGCTACACATGTCGTTTATTAACAGATTAAAGGAAAAATATCCTGATCTCACTACTAATGATCATAGACTATGTGCATATCTACGAATGAATCTTTCCACTAAAGAGATTGCTGCACTTTCAAATATTTCTCCTCGTGGTGTCGAAGGAAGCAGGTATCGGCTCCGTAAGAAAATGGATCTGCCAAATGAGTTGAATTTGAATGAGTTTATGAATGAGATTTGAATATCAGATACTAGACGCTAGATACTAGACACTAGAAATGTAAATAAAGTTGGTCAGATTTCCTGCTTTTGAGAGGCCAAGGGGGAGTCTTGCGATTCCAAAGATCAAAATTGGAGGCTAAAAGGTTTTTAAACATCAAAGGCAATTGATTTCATTTCAGGCAGTCTCTATAGATGATAAAGCATTTGCTCACAGATTTTGGAATAGATTTGAGATATATGGAGTTAGATTTTCAAATGGATTTAAGTTAGACACAGTGCTGTGAGTATCTCAAGTATTTAAGAAAGTTCACAAAGGGATTTTAGTCGATGACTAAAATTTGTACACAGATCTAGCAGTAAAGCAAATTCGGAAGGACTATTCCATATGTGTATATCAAGCTTTTAATTTGAACCGGGAGGTCACTGGAAGAACGAATTTTCCCCTTTTGATTCGACCAAGGCCAGTCACTTCTATTTAATTGATTTGTATACTGCCTTGTATATCAAAACGTTCAATGAATGAAGAAATAATGTCGCAACTTCCCCTCTGGCAGAGGGGTGGCGGTAGCCGGGGTGTTGTTTGGCTCCATATCACAGTGATTCAAAAGAATTAAAAAAGGTTTTTTTTAACACAAAGGCACTTTAGTACTATTCAATCAGTAGATAGATTATTTAGCCGATCCTCACAGATTTTTGAATAGCTTTGAGATATATGGAGGTAGATTTTTAAATGGATTTTAGCTAGACACAGTGCTGTGAGTATCTCAAGTATTTAAGGAAGTTCACAAAGGGATTTTAGTCGATGACTAAAATTTGTGCACAGATCTGGCAGTAAAGCAAATGTGGAAGGACTATTCCATATGTGTATATCAAGCTTTTAATTTGAATCGGGAAGTCACAAGAAGAGCGAATTTCCCCCTTTTGATTCGACCAGGGGGGAGTATTATCATTCTAAAGAATTAATTTGAAGGCTTTTTTTAACACAAATACACTTTAGTACTATTCTATCAGTCGAAAGTTGATTTCATAGTTTTGAAATATTTGGATTGAGATTTCCTATTGTTTTTTTATTCCGTGATTCAAGCACATATTATCGAAATCAGCGTTCCTAATTATTTTGCTTTCATTTTTTAATTGAGTTTCTACTTATTTATTTTTAAAATGTGTGGCAACATCAAACTAACAATTACGGCGATCAATAAAAAATTATATTCCATTCCATTTCTGCCACCACCCACTACAAACCATCCTTCCGGGTAATGAACCATCACAATTCCTGCGATCAAAATAATAATTGTAATCGTACCTGCAGCGACAATATATTTATTTAATAAAAGCAATACTGCGCATACAACGTGTGAGATCTTTATCGCCCATGCAATCGCGACTCCAAATGGCGCAAAACCAACCTGATTTAAATATAAATTTCCAAAATCATTGATTCCATTGTCAAACATACCCGGGATGCCATGAGATAATAATATTATTGCGATTGCAATTCTGAGAACAATTAAGTTATTCATAAATTTGATTAATCTTAAATCTAAGTTAAATGTAAATTAAGTAATAATTATTTAATTATCAAACCGCTAAGATTCAATTCTATTGCACATGTAAGTCGATTTTAAAGGTCAGACCCATTTTCATTTTTTAAATTTTGTTTACTTGAAAAAAAATGCCCCAAAGAAATTCATCTTTGAAGCATTTACTTTTCTATGTATAGATCATCAGAAAGTCATACCAAGGGATAAGGTATATGTCGAACCATTAATATAATTAAACATTCTGCGATCTGTCTCTGCATTGAATTTCTTGTTGTCATCCACATCCTGATAGAAGACCTGATCTTGTCTAAGGAAATCTCCCAATGTGAATTTAAGATTCATCATGCCGAAAGTTTTGCTGATCTGAGCATCTACGATAGATCTTGGTGCTTCGTAGATATCCTGACGGGTAGCACCATAGAATGGGTCGACTCCTACAAAAGCAATTCTTCTTCCTACCTGGTTGAAGACAACACTTCCTGACCATCCATTATCTTCATTTTCATATTGAATACCTGAATTGATCACATAAGGCGACTGACCTTGAAGTGGCCGATTTAACTTTGCTTGTGAACCTTCATCGAAAGATAATTCAGATTTTACAACTGCAAGATTTGAAAAAACGACAATGTCTTTCCAAAAAGGCGCTGTACCGATGAAGTCTAGATTTTTTCTGAACTCAAATTCAAATCCATAGATCTTTGCATTTTTCTCGTTGTTGTATGTAAATGTCGTAGAAGCTTGTGTAATATCAATACTGAATTCAACTGGATTTGTAATCGTCTTGTAGAAACCACCCAACGAGATCACCTGATTCGCTGATGGATACCATTCATACCTAAGGTCGTAGTTGTTCAAGTGCGCTATTTTCAAACCGCTATTGCCTTTTATTTCGGCATTTTTATCAAATACGTAGAAAGCAAATGGTGCCAATTCTCTAAATTCAGGACGGTTGACTGATGCAAAATAAGAGGCTCTTAAATTCATCTTATCATTCAAACTATATGATAGGTTAGCACTTGGAAGGAAGATCTTCTCATTGATATCAGCTATTTCAAGATCCACTTTATCGTTCGTCACCTTGATGTTGGCATCTTCGTAACGAACTCCATAAACTGCTCTTAAACTACTAAAAAATTTCTGGTCAGCAATAGCATAAAACGCAGTTACGTTTTGTTTTCCATTGTAGTAAGCGATATCATCAGAAGTTTTTTCTGCAAGGAATAAACCTGTAGGAGATATATTTCCCACTCCAAGATCCTTACTCAGATCACCAGTATTGGATCTTGCTATTCCGCCATAGACAAAGCTTCTGCTTGAGAAATCTCTTTCTCTTTTTTGGTAAAATGCCCCTGCTTTTAATTCGGTCTTGATATTTTCACCACCTAGTTTCTTCGCAAATTCAAGATTTCCACCATATAGATTTTCTGTCAATGATGAGTTAAAACGTCCAGTACTTGAATTAAAGAAATCACCCAATTGTAGCTTGAAATCCTCATCATCAGGCGTCTTAGTATAAGAAACGATGCGGTAGTCAGGCAGCTGACGATTGATATTGGAATAATTTACATTCGCTGCGATGTTGAAAAGATTGTCACCGACGATCTGTTTTACACTAAGAATGCTATTGTATAACCTATTGTAGCTGTACATATTGGAAGTATTTCTTACTTCTACAGCATCAGTGATGTTACCTGTTCCAGTTCTTAGAATGGTATTATCATCAGTATTAATGTTTATAAGATTTTTAAGGCTGATTTGAGTTTTTTTACCTACATAATTGAGGTTAAACAAGCCTCCTGTATTGATGTTTTGTAAAAATCCTTCATCCTTGAATCTTGCTGTCTGGCCCTGACCATCGAAATTGGTGATGGCTGCCAGTGTATATTTTTGAGTAGATGCATAATTAAGTGCCAAAATAAGGCCGATTTTATTTCCATTATTCAATTTGATTGGCAATCCAAGGGAGTATGATGCTCTGGTATTCGGCATAGCGTTGGAGTTTTTTACATTCCAATCATGGTTAAATCCAAGTGATGTCTGTGCAAATTTGGCTTTTTCATCAGTTGTTGGAAATTGATTTGGAGATTTCAAAGCGCCATCTTCCATCTTGGGAAGGGCTCTTTTTGAACTTAGGAAGTTTAGAGATTCCCCCGGATATTTTTTAAAAGAAGTAAATGCATTAAAGGTGGTCAGACTTTGAGTTTGGCCCGCAATACTTATAGATTGTGTAAATTTTTCCGGAACAGATTTAGTATTTATCTTGATAACACCACCACCAAAATCGCCGACTAGGTCTGGTGTTCCTGCTTTGATGACTTGCAGATTGTCCACAAGATTGGCAGGAACAAGGTCAAAAGCAAAGGCTTTCCTATCGGTTTCAGTAGAAGGTAGCAATGATCCGTCAAGATAACCCGCATTATATCTATCATTCATACCTCGAATGACTGCAAACTTTCCTTCTTGAATACTTGCACCAGTAACTCTTTTGATGACATCGGAAGTCGTTCTGTCAGGTGTTCTTCTGATGAGGTCGGCAGAAATACCATCAGAAACTTGAGCTGCATTCTTTCTTTCGAGTAGCACTGCAGCATCATTTGATTTTTTCATCGTCGTAGTGATTATGACTGTCTCAAGTGTTTGTATACTTTCTTCCATTACAAGATTCAGGTATTCTATTTTGCCAGGCTTGACCTCGACAGTGATGATCTGGCTGGCATATGAGATATAGCTGATGTTCAGTTTATAATTGCCTGGGGTAAGATCTAGCACAAACTTTCCTTCAATATCGGTTACTGTGCCAGTTTGGCTCCCTTCCACCATTATTGATACGCCAATTAATTCTTCAGCATTTGTTTTGTCAAGGATCTTTCCGGAAATATGCCCTTTTTCCTGAGCTGAGACAAAATTGGTAAGAAATAAAGTGATTATTAAAAAAGTAAATATTCTCATAAGGCATCTTTTTTGCAATAAATAATAAATAGGATTAAAAAATAAAATGCTCTATAATTTCGATTCATTTCATGGTGCAAAAATACAAAGCATTATACCGCTGGCAGGTTAAGTTTGGGTTAAGTTTAAGTAAAGAAATGTTTACGTTGATGAAGAATTTGGGGTGAGAATACTACGGAGCGCCGTCTAATGTGTCTCAGTCATCTGACGTTTACGTTTATATGGATAGGGTAAAACGAAAACATCCGTCAACGCAATTATGAGCTTTAATTGGATTTTTGAAAAGGCAAATATGATGGAACTGATACGTCGGATGGCTTGACGATAGATATTTCTGAATTTAAATGAAGTGCTTGCTACGGAGTGTCGTCTGATGGCTTCAAGACATCTGATGGCTATGTTAATTTAGGTTGATAAAAATTAGGAAAATCGTTGTTCTTATTGGCTTCATCGTAATATTGCAATATTACTATATAGCCTTCTGAAGCTATTTGAGTTTTATATTAAAAAGTGTTACTAATGCCAGGCAAAACATCCTCCGACCCAAGAATTTACAGCAACTTAATTTTTGAGATCTGAAGCATGCATGAACTGATATGTCGGATGGCGTGACGATGGATATTTCTGAATTTAAATGAAGTGCTTGCTACGGTGTGTCGTCTGATGGCTTCAAGACATCTGACTACTTTGTTAAATTTGGTTGTTAAAAATTAGGAAATTCATTGGTGTCATTGGCTTCATCGTAATATTGCAATATTACATTTGTGCCGCCTGCTAGGTTGAGTTCATTTGTCCATCATATTATTTAAGATACAGATGCATGGGAAAACATCTGATGTCGATAAAATTGACTTTATTGCTATTTTTCGCATGAGAAATATTATGGTATTGATGCACCGGATGATTTAAACGACAGATGCTTAGGAGTGCCGTCTGATGGCTTCTAGTTATTGGACGATTTGGTGATTTCATTTGCCTAAAATTTGGTAACGCGTTGGTATCATTGGCTTCATCGTAATATTGCAATATTACATTTGAGCCGCCTACTTGGTTGAGTTCATTTGTCCATTATATTATTTGAGATACAGATGCATGGGAAAACATCTGATGTCGATAAAATTGACTTTATTGCTATTTTTCGCAGGAGAAATATTGCGGTATTGATACACCGGATGCTGTAAACGACAGATGCTTAGGAGCGCCGTCTGATGGCTTCTAGTTATTGGACGATTTGGTGATTTCATTTGCCTAAAATTTGGTAACGCGTTGGTATCATTGGCTTCATCGTAATATTGCAATATTACATTTGTGCCGCCTGGTTTCTTAATGTCATCTGACGTTATCGTTAATCACATCCCAAGGGCATGAAAGAATCTGACGACCAATAATTATTTTTAAGACTAATTCAGCCCCTTTCAATTATTATCCTCTACATGGAGGATGTGTAATAACCTGTGTACGATTGGAGCAAAGAAAACCGCAGTAATACTTAAAAATGCCACTCCACTGTATAGTGCAAATAAAGAAGAGAAAATCTTAGCTCCTCCAGTCTTCATTTCAGCAACAGGGCCCATACCTGTTAAGATCATACATGCCATATGAAAACTATCTACCCAATTCAGACTGTCTAATTGGTGATATCCAAATGTGCCGGCAGAGATAGAAATTGAAAGCAGTAAAATAGAAAATGCAACATACCTGCTCATTCTCAACATGAACCGCTGAAGTGGGAGCACCTGCTGATTTTTACTTTCCAGTTTCATATCTTTTATTCAAATTTAGCTAAAATTTAAAAAGAATGTATTTAAAAATAAAATCTGAAGCAGTAATATTAAATATATAAGAAATAATTATATGTTTATATTATTATATTAATTCGTAACTTTTAAACAGAAATTCGTTTTATATAAATAGATTTAATGAATAAAAATAAAATGATGTACATAAATACAAGTTCCAAACAAGATGTCTTTGATTCAGTTGAAGAATACCTCAAATCGATCGATTTCCCCATAAGAAGTATTGACAATACGAGGCCTTGGGGTGGATTCTTCACCTTCTATGAAGAAGCAGCGCCAAGATTTATATCTCAATTTTATGACAAGTCTCAAGTAAAACCTGAAGATTTTCCGGAAGGTGCTGCACTTAGTCCAAAATTGTTGATCGTGGCTCCTGATCAGCGCCTTAGTTGGCAATACCATTTCAGAAGAGCTGAAGTTTGGAAATGCATTTTTGGAAATGTAACTGTTAGAACGAGTGATACAGATGAAGAAAAAGACTCAAGAATATTGCAAACCGGTGATATGATAAAACTAGCTCAAGGCGAACGTCACAGAATCATTGGTAATGATAATTTTGGAATTATTGCAGAGATCTGGCAGCATACGGATCCTAATAATCCAAGCAATGAAGATGACATCGTTAGGTTGCAGGATGACTTTGGGAGAAAGTAGATGTAATGAATAATGAACAGTCTTGTCGACATGCAATTATCGGGTGATCGGGTGATAGGGTGATCAGGTGATCAGGTGATCAGGTGATTTAGTAGAGTCTAATATTGTAGAGAAAGTTCACTCAACTTATGGTATTCTGTAAAATATCCGTAATTCAATATCCAGGCCCTGAACGCTTGCCTGACTGAATAGGCTAGGGTTTATACACAAGTATTTTTCCAAAAAGGGCCATTTCTAAAAAAATAATATAAATATTTGATTGTTAGTAGATTAAGAGCAAAATGAATTTTGCACGCACCAGAACGTAGGTTAACCTACGCTCAGCACTTCATAGCGAATGATGTACAATATTTAAAGATAAAGCTTAGATCGTAAGGCTCGGCGTAGGTTAACCTACGTCGTTGTGTCACCAAAGTTTACTTTGAAATATAAAAAAAAGATGGGTATAAACCCTAGCTCTACAAGAGGGGAAGTAAAATTTTTAACGCTCACTAACTCCGAAAATGTTCAGAAAATTACGCAAAATCCTACAAGGTTTCGTTCCTTCGCTGTGTAGGACTTTGCTATTTTTGGCATTTTCTCCATTTTTTCATTAAATTTTATAAGGCCGGAGCTACACCGTTCAGTCATTATTATAATGCCAACTGTTTTCTTAATTGTAAATTCTCCAGTTTTAAAGCCTTTTGAAAAGATGTGTATAAACCCTAGCTGAATTGTGGTGGCGAAATATAACAGCGAATCGCAGAGGGATTCGTTGTTTATCAATTTTATCTAATTAACAACATTTATCAAAATTCTTCCCATTCAACAACTTTCAATCCAAATTTATCCAAAAAATCCTCCACTAAATAATCCCGAACCACAATGATATAAGTGGTTTGGTTAGGTTTTTCTAATAGATTGGATATTAAAGAATTGATAGCTGGGCCAAATCCTTCATCCATTAATTCTAATTTACCGAATTCATCTATGATGAAATACTCTAAATTCTGACCTATTGAATCAACAATGATTTGACAACCGCGCAGGAAGGTGGAATTAAGGAAAAAAAATCGACCAATTGAGGTTACATCTTCTGAAAACCCATTTGTTTCAAAGGGTAAAAAGGAAGTTTTGAGAATGTCATAGAACATTCGAAAATTGTTCAAATCAGGTGTCAAAAAGCCACCTACATTTTTGTCCTTTAACCAGTTAGCCAAAAGGGTCGTTTTCCCACTTCTTATTTTGTCAGAAACGATAATAAGCTGGCTATTAAGTACCTTCCCCTTCCTCACACGCCAATAATATTAGTATAATGATGAAATACCTGATCCTTTCTATTCCGTTATAATTAGCAGTGGTATAGCCCGCAACTTGTTGGGTTATCTTGCGGAGATGCGGTATTTGTTCTTTAATTGTATCTACAACTGTCAGGATACCGCTGCTCTGATTATTAATGAATCTTCGGATAATGAAAATGATAAGTGGATTAAATATAAAATACCATGCAGTGATAATAATAAAGGGTCTAACTATGGTCCAGAAAATATCATTTTTTGTACCGCCGAGTGCTGCCACATATATCGTGGTGACAAGCAATAACACAATGGTTAATATACCAAATATTCTACCTTTTTTTTCACCATAACTGATGTTAGAATTAGCATATAGGTCCACTGCATTTCTGTCAAGCTTTTTGATTCTATAAGGCAGCTTGTATGCCCAAGAGCCAACAATTCCTCCCCAAACCACATATATCAAGCTATAGACGATCAATAATAAAAGAGCATATTGAAATTCTTCTGTTCCACCAAGATTTTTTGCAAGTTGATTCGCTGTAGTATCAATAGAATTCCAAAGCGCATTGCCGAATATGATCGTTAATGTGAATACTTTTTGGATGGCGGATTCAAACAATGCAATGCTTCCAAATAGGATATAGTATAACTTATTATGTTTCTGAAATTTAAAAAACAATGCTCCAAGGACTCCTTGAAATCCAACTGCGATGTAAGCTGTGACCGGACTATGTGGACTCAGTGCAAGTTTGACCGCGATCGCCACCAAAGTTCCATACATGATGTCCTGAGATGGCTTGTCACTTGTATACCCAATCGTACAAATGATGGTCACCGCAAAACCAGCCAACAAAAGACCAGAAAAAGGAAACTGAAATGCATGCAAGATACCGCCCAGTGCACATTCTGAAAATGCCCACAATGCGATAAGTTTTGAAATGCTCAACTTTATTTTTCCTTCTTGCACAATACTTCATTATATATGTTTGAAAGATAGGATTTATTTTAAATTGGAGTAGAGTAATATTTTCGTATTTAATAGAGAGTTAGATTTTAATAATTTTCTTTCTTTATCTTTGCCAAATGAACAACAATGACGTTTTCAAGAAACTTAGAGTAGCACTAATGCTGCGAGATGACCAAATAGTAGATATTTTGAAACTGGTTGATTTCCGAATGTCAAAGGCTGAAGTTAATGCATTTTTTAGAGCAGAGGATAGCTCTGGTTATATGATGTGCAAAGATCAGGTGTTGCGAAATTTTCTCAATGGTCTGGTAATATATCTGCGTGGTACGAAGGAAAATCCAAAGGATCCTTATGATCAAATTGCCTTAAATAAAAAGCAAGCTCAGGAATTCAACGCTCAAAATGAATCAGTAAAGCCGAAAGTCGTTACTATCAAAAAACCTAGAATCAATGTGAAAAAGGATGAGTCAAAGTAGAAACTTGAGATACGGTGGTTAATTGAGGATGTTGATTTATAATCATTTTACCGCAACCACGTAAGTTGCTTCACAGGTATTGGGGCGAATTATATTAAATCTCTTATTCGAAAATATTATTTTGAAGTAGTTTTATCACGAAGTTTCACAGAGGTTTTAATATCTACCTCGATTCAACAGCAGCTCTGAATTTTGGGACTTCTTTGCTATTGTATAGTTTTTGAGATTCACAAAGTAATTTGACTAAAGTCAAATGATGCTCCGATCAGGCTGTATCTACTACTCTATCAGTTTATCTCTGTGAAACTCTGTTTCTGCTCTGTGCATCTCTGTGATACATTTCATTCGTCTTTGTGATATAGGCTCCACTTCCCGAAATGCAGAGATATCACCAAGTGGCTCAGAGGAAAAAAAGTTGCACAATAGAGTGTTGGTATCACAGAGTTCCGCAGAAAGTTATTGAATATTGATTTGTGGACATATTGTACTTGATTTCTGAATTTACGTTACCAATTAATGGGTCTGGAGGACGCGGAGGCATTTATCTTTCGATAAATTTTGCACCAATTGAGCATTTCTTATAAAAATTTAGCTTGGTTTCTTCTTTTCATATTGTTTACCATACTTCTTCTTCATCTCAGCTTCATGATTATATCTCACATTGACCTTAGAATTGAGAATTGATTTTTGATGAAAAGCCGGTCTTTCAGGATCGAGTTTCGGTGCCTGTGTGATGAATGGCATGATGATTTTTACTTCTTCTTCAGGCAATAACTTTTCGTCAGCCACAAAATCTTCAGGTAACTCTACTTCAGGAATCGTATAATTCATCAATTCCTGGATTTTTTCCAACTGCTCTTCTTCGCTTTCTACTACAAAAGCGATAGATGTTCCTTCTTTTTCATAACGTCCGGTGCGGCCTATTCTGTGAATATAATTCTCCACCACTTCAGGTAAATCGAAGTTGAAAACATGTGTTACTTCGCGAATATCAAGTCCTCTTGAAAGTAAATCAGTTGCAATTAATATTCTGGATCGCCCTTCTTCAAAGCCTTGAACAGTTTCGAATCTTGCATTTTGATTTTTATTCGAATGTATAAAATCGATGTCTCTGATGCCGCGTTCCAACAATGCGTCGTAGAGCACTTCTGCCTTTTTTTTGGTAGAAACAAATATCAGAATCTTTGTCATTGCTTCATTCCTGAGTAAGTTCACCAACCATTTTACTTTTGAATAAAAATTTGGTAATCGGTACATAGTTTGGCTGATATTGTCTAATGGAGTACCAGCAGGAACAGCTTCAATTTTCTCGGGATTATTGAAGTATTCGTCCATCAACTCGATGACTTCGGGAATCAATGTAGCTGAAAAAAGCAAATTTTGTCTTCTTTCAGGAAGTTTGTCAAAGATCACTTTAAGCTGAGCTCTGAAACCCAGATTCAACATTTCATCGAATTCGTCAATGATGAGATGTTTGACATTTTTAAGATTTAAAACACCGGTATTGACAAAGTCGACCATTCTCCCGGGTGTGCCAACCAAAATATCAAGTCCTTCGAAGATTTTGTCTGCCTGTGGCTTCGTATTAGTGCCACCATATATTCCAAAACTCCTTACAGACATATATGCCGTAATTTTTTTGATCTCGTCTTCTACCTGCACCACAAGTTCTCTGGTAGGAACGAGAATGACGATGGTAGGGTTATTGGTTTTGCTGTATGAATATAGACTAAGGATTGGCAATAAATAAGCAAATGTCTTTCCCGTACCTGTTTGAGCAATTGCGCATATATCTTTTCCGGATTTTACCACTGAAAAGACTTTCTCCTGAATAGGAGAGGGTTCGGTGATGCCAATGTCATCCAGTGCACGGAGAAGTGATTTATTTATTTTTAGATCGCTGAATGTCATTACTATATTTTGGGACAAAGGTAGTTAAAAATTAGTGGTCAGTGGTCAGTGGTCAGTGGTCAGTCGTCATTAGTCAGTGATCAGTAGTCAAAAATTCTAAATTTAGCTATTATTAATAATCACCAATGTTAAAATTAGAAATTATACGAAATGGATTTATTTATTAGACCAATATTTTGCCGTATAATATCGATCTCAAAGTCGTTTGGCCAAATTTATTTAGACTATTAGGAATTTCCATTCGGTATTAGAAGTCTGAAATTATTTCACCTGCAATGCTTTGCTTCCAAAATCAAAAATATAACTTGGTGAGGTAAATGTAAAATGTTAAAAGTAAAATGCAATTGGGGAGATTTCCCCCTTTTGAGGGCTAGGGTTTATACATAAGTATTTTTTCAATAAAGGCTCTTCCATGAATAGCAAGATAATTTATTGATTTTAAGTTTATTATAAGCAAAATGAATTTTGCAGACACACGAACTTAGGTTAACCTAAGCTCAACGTTCCACAGCGAATGATGTACATTAATTTATAGTCAAAACAATGATTGCGAGGTTCGGCGTAGTTTTAACTACGTCGGGGTGTCACCAAAGTTTACTTTGAAAGAAAAAAAAAGATGTGTATAAACCCTAGCTTTTGAGGGGGGTAGGGGGAGTCTTCGATTTAATTCTAATTGCAACTAGCTGATTAACACCGAATTAAAATTAGTTATATAGAAGAATGATCTTCTAAGATTAGCTGCAATTAACGATTACCGATTACTGATTACCGATTTCTATAATCTAGCATCTAGCGTCTGCCTCACATCTTCCCCACCCCGAATATCTCATTAGCCAATTTCTTATCATGACCATAGATGTCATTTCTGAAGTTAAGTTTACCTTCTGAATCAACCCATGAAGTGAAATAAACTATATAAACAGGGACTGTAGGAGAGACTTTAATCCAGGTTTCATCAATTGTATTTAGAATTTTGTCAATTCTTTTTAGCCAATTTGGCTGATCTCTAAGCAGATATTTCGCGAGTTTTCTTGGTTCTTCCACTCTGATGCACCCATGGCTGAAGTCCCTTTTACTTTCACTGAAAAGACTTTTTGAAGGTGTATCATGAAGATATATACTAAAGTTATTAGGAAATAAAAATTTGATCTTTCCCAATGCATTATTCCCACCTGGTTTCTGTCTGACCATCAGTGGTTTTTTATTCGTGATCTCCATATTATTCCGCTCAATATAATTTGCGTTGCGTTTCATGGCAGGGATGATCTCGTTTTTTATTATGCTGTTTGGTACGTTCCAGTATGGATTTAGAACAATATTGGCGATATTACCTTTGAAGATACTTGTTTTTGTTGCAGCTTTTCCAACTACTACATTCATTTCCCATGCTAGTTTGTTTTTCTCAAAGATATGCAGACGGAATTCAGGAATGTTGACCATTAAATAATCCGATTCGAGATCTACAGGCACCCATCTTAGCCTTTCAAGATTGATGACCATTTGTTTGATCCTGTCCGATATGCTTACATTTAGCTCCTTTCTGGTCGATTCGGTGAGTTTACCACTTTTAAATAACCCCATTCTTCCCTGAAATAGTAAAAGTGCACTTTTCAAAGTGTCCGTAAAGATGGCTGATGTATCTTTGTCCATTAGATCACCTACAATGATCAGGTTCTTTTTTACATTGATGATGCATACATCTGTATCGCCCACTATCAGTACTTTTTTATCTGTAATTACTGGATAGGAAACATTCGATTTCTCGATTTCCCGATACTTCCTTAATTGTGCTTTTAGCCTTGTATAATATATATTTTCTGGTTCATGAACTTCAGAGTCTGGTTTTCTGGCGACTAATGAATCAAGTAATATTTGATAATCTTTCTTTTTTCTAGGAATAAACCACTCAAGATCCACCGGGTTCTTATCTCTGCCGTCGTAGACTTTTCGTGCATATTTGAAATAGGTCGAAGTCAGGAGTAATTCGAGGTTGAGGACATTGGCAGGATTAGACATAAATTTAGACTCATCTGATCTCAAAGATTTAACAAGGCTATCAATTTTTGGATTATCCAAGCTTTGGTCATTAAAGTCAAAACTGTAGTTTTTTAACTGATCATAAAACATAGCCATGACATTGGCAGGTCCGTTTTTATTAAACCATGCAAACTGATAATTTCTTCTTTTATAAAATTGACTAACCTGTGATTTAACAGTTGCGGAATCAACCATTTTTACAAAGAAAGTATCTACAAACATGCTATCTAACAAAAGATCGTTGAAGTTGACAGTGGTGTAAACAGTGGTATCTACAGAAGGTATGGGATTGGGTTTGGCTACATCTTTGGCACAACCGGGCAATAATAGAATGCAAATGGCAAATAGCAAGAGAAAGACTCCTGAGAGAAATGAAAGTTTGAAACGAGACATAACAAGTGTTTAAGCACCGTGAATGTACAACAAAGTACCGTTAGCTAGTACTGGAATTATCTGTGGAATAAGTTCTTGAGGTAAGGCTGGACAGCCATAACTTCTTCCAAGGCGGCCGTATTTTTCTATAAAAGTTTCACTTACATAATCAGCTCCATGTATGATGATCTCTCTTCGTCGGGCATTGTCGTTTATTCCTTTTTCCAGCCCATTCAATAACAATGATGCACCGTGTTTTGGACTAAATATTTTGCTGCCGACCATGTAGAAACCAAGGCTACTTTGGTGAGATTCGCATTTATTTGAAAATGATTTCGCCATTAACTCACCTGACTTTTGACCATGTGCAACCAGAGATGAGAATAATAATTTTTTCTGATCTAGATCTATAACAAAAAAACGTTTCTTGTCAGAAGGTAAGGCAAAATCAACAATTGTTATGATTGATTTTATAGGTTGGTAGACATTATAGCCCTTCAGAGCTTCTCTAAATGCATCATAATTGATTTGCCCTTCCAGTTTACAATTTGTATATAATTCCTCAAATTTGTCTTTTTTTTCTGCTATTACGGGTATTAAAGTGCTTTTGGGAGCATAAGTATTAGGCAAACATAAGCCAAGAAAAATCGAAACAATCTGAAAATATATCGCCATGAAAGTTGCTTAATTATAAGATATAATCCTTAACACTTTTAAACGCAAATGTTTAAAATGGATTTTGTCCAAAATTATATAATAATATGGGTTTTTAAATTAAATATTTTAAAGATGAAGATAGTACTTTATAAACAGCATATTATTAGATATATATGAATTAATAAAAAATATATGTAATAAATAAATTATTTTATCCCATTGAAGTCTTTAACTTTTCATTGGCGATTGAAAATTTGGAGGGAGGAGGTGAGAAGTTGAGGATTGCACTTTTTAGGGTTGAAAAATAGAATTTAGAAATAGAAAAAACCGAAATGAACATTCTCATTCCGGTTTCCTCTATAAATTATATTTCTAAAATCAAATCTTCCTATTGTATAATAATGACCTTTGCTTTGGCTCCATTTTCAAAGTGCAGAAAATAACATCCTGCAGCATAATTAGACAGATCCAAATGTTGCTTATTTGAAGATATAATAAACTCCTGAAGTGGTTTTCCTTCTATACTGATAAGAGCTACCTTACTGCCTAATTTTATCTTGCTGCCTGATTCAACGATTATTCGGCCATTCGGAGAAGGATTTGGATATACAGAAGGGGCAGTAAGGTCAAGTGGATCAGTCGCAAGACCGTCTTCCACTATGACTTGTACCTCATCACTTGCAGTAGCACCATCGTCATCCGTCACAGTCAATTTGAATGTGTAAGTACCAATGATCAAACTTGCTACAGTTGGATTGGGAGTAGATATACCAATGATCGTTGCATTATTTGGCGTGCTGCCTACCTGTTCCCAGGCATAAGAAACGATAGTTCCATCAGCATCGGTGCCACTTCCATTTAACACTGCAGAATTTGTAGGTAACAAGATTGAAATATCCGTTCCGGCATTGGCTGTCGGTGCTACATTGACAGCAGGATTGACAATGACAAGTACCGTATCAGAGTCAAATAGATCATCATTGTCAACTACTGTAAGAACGAATGTGTAAGTTCCTTCTTTAAGATCACTTATGACTGGAGTGAAACTTGCCGTATCTGATATGTTCGCCATAGAAGGTGTATTACCTATTTGTGCCCAATGAATCCCAATGATAGTCCCATCTTCATCTGTACCATTACCATCTAAGGCTACATTGGAAACAGGCAAGGTGATATTGATATCCTCTCCTGCATCAGCTAAAGGAGCCAATAATTGCAGTGAGTCAAGTTTAATTAAAAGTGTATCCTTGTCAGTCAGGCCATCATTGTCTGTGACAGTAAGAATAAATGTATAGGTGCCGAATATTAGATCACTGATAATTGGATTGGCAATAGTTGTATCTGATATTGTTGCAACAGATGGCGTAATACCTGATTGCTCCCAATGGTAAGAGACTATTGTGCCATCAGCGTCAGTAGCACTTCCGTTTACCTCAACACTATCTGTTGGGAATATTAGATTAATGTCCTCACCTGCATTTGCTATTGGTGCATAAAGTATGATTGGATTAACGATTACAAGCACAGTATCAGTATCAATAGCTCCATCATCATCTGTCACTGTCAACACAAATGTATATATGCCTTCTATGAGGCCACTGATCAATGGATCGACAACCGTTGAATCGGAAATATTCGCAATGGATGGTGTGTCGCCTAACTGATCCCAGGAATAACTTATGATCGTACCATCTACATCTGTTCCAATCCCTGAGAGAAAAGTGCTGTCTTGCGGTAAAGTTAGTTCAATATCCAACCCTGCATCAGCTATTGGTGCATGATTGTTAGTGTCAACTACAAATATGCTCACTTCATCAAAAGAGCTATCACCATTATCATCTATGGCAGATAAGCGGAAAGTATAGGTTCCCTCTATCATCCCCGTGATCAAAGGATTGAGAATGGTTGGATCTGAAATGATAGCGATTGATGGGTCATTTCCTACCTGACTCCACTCATAGCCAATTATAATGCCATCTTCGTCGGTAGCACTACCATTTAGTTGGGTGCTGTCTGTGGGAAGAATCAGTGTTGTATCTAATCCAGCATAAACTATTGGAAATATATTACCAATACTATCTACGAGTACATCGACATCATCAGTGGCAGTCAGGCCTTTATCGTCTGTTACTGTTAATCGGAAAGAATACGTACCGACCAACAAATCACTCACAATAGGATTCGCAATAAATGCATCAGAAATTGTGGCGTTTGATGGCTCATTTCCAATTTGTTGCCATTCAAATGTTAAGGGATTGCCTTCCGGATCGGTTCCACTGCCATTGAGTTGTGCAGCATTAACAGGCAATATAATATTTATGTCAGAACCCGCATCAGCCATTGGTGCTTCATTTACAATCAATTTGACTGTGACCATTACCTTATCGGATGCAGTAAGTCCATCATCATCTGTAACTGTCAATATGAAAGTATATACTCCTTCAAGTAGATCACTAACCACCGGATTCATTATACCAGGGTCAGAAATGGTAGCCGAAGAAGGATTGTTTCCATCCTGAGTCCATGCATATTCAACGATAATGCCATCAGCATCAGTACCGCTGCCATCCAGGGTTGCACTGTTTAAAGGAAGTTCCACAGTAATATCAGCACCGGCATTAGCTATCGGAGCTTGACTTTGAGCAGCATTTACAGTGACGAGGACCTCATCTGTAGCTATATCTCCGTCATCATCAGTCACGGTCAATAAAAAAGTGTATGTCCCTTGTATAAGATCACTAACTGTCGGCGTGGCAGTCATGGAGTTTAATATAGTTGCTATCGAAGGCGTAATTCCTACTTGACTCCAGGTATAGTTAACAATAATGCCGTCCGGATCTGATCCTGAGCCATTCAGCAGCGTCGAATTGACAGGCAAATCAAGTGTTACATCAGGTCCGGCATTAGATACCGGCGCTTGATTTGTAGTCGAGGGAGTATATTGCCATAGATCATTTAATTCTAGATCAAAATTGTATCCTCCACATATATAACCTTTACTACCTATACTGAATGCAGCTGCTACTTGTCTTTCGAGTCCAACCATACTTGCTTTTTGGGTCCAGGCATTGTCCGCGGGGGAATACTGCCACATATCTTTAAGCAGCAAATCATTTTCGTAATTATATCCGCAAGTTATAAAGCCATTGCTTCCGATAGCGAAACCACTTGCAAACTCCCTAGTTGATCCTCCAAATTCTGACTTTTGAAACCATGAATTGGATGCAGGATTGTATTCCCAAAAATCTTTAAGATCTACATCATTATCATAATCATATCCTGTGCCAATGTATCCTTTGCCCTCTACTGCAAAACTGGCAGCACCTTGACGTGCATGTCCACCAAAATTTGTCTTTTGCGTCCAGGTATTGTTGGTAGGATTATATTCCCAAAAATCTTTCAGGTCTTTATCTGTTTCAAAGTTATAACCCAGTCCTATATAGCCTTTTTCGTCAATACTAAATGCACTTCCTGACAATCTGGATGGGCCGCCCATATCGGCTTTTTGCGTCCAGGTATTATTGGTGGGATTGTATTCCCAAAAATCATTGACAGGATCAAGTCCATCAAAACCACCACCCACATATCCTTTGCTGTTTAAGCTGAAACTAAGAGCATATCCTCTTGGACTCCCGCCCATATCCGCCTTTTGCGACCAAGTATCGGAAATTGGATTATATTCCCAGAAACTGCTCAATGCTTCACCGCTAAAAGAGTCGAATCCTGTGCCTAAGTATGCTTTACCATTAATTGTAAAGGCTGTGGATGCGGAGGTAAAACCTCCCCCATAATCTGCTTTTTGAACCCATGTATTTTGGGCTTGAGACAATGGTAGAATAATAAAAAAGGCAAATATTGTAAAAATATTTTTTTTCATAATTTTCATTTAAGATTTATTAAAAGCTTTTCAATTTCTTTTTGAGAGATAGTAGGCGGCATTTGACCGCTTATAATTTTATTGACTGCCAATTCAGCCACCTTTTTTGCGTCTGTTTCAGTTTTAAATCCATTTACTCCAGCCCTACCGGGTATGGTGGTTTGATGGATCTTAAGTTTGTTATCGATGAATATGTCATATCCATAAGTGGTGCCATTCGATGGAATGATTTGATATGTAACGAATTTATTTTTCCCTGTTTTATTCTTTTCAGCTTCACTGCCTTTGATAGGATGGTTGGGAGTTGAAGATGAGGAGATTACCTTTTGAGCTGATATTTCGTTGGGCATGGTCATGGCCCAAAATAAAATGAATATGACGAAAAGCAGAAATGATTTCATTGATATATTTGTAAGGATGCAAGATATTATCTGGACGAAAATAAGGGAAATAAACGACTGCAGTTATAAGTTAAGAGGAATTAACAAAAGTTATGCATAAATACCTCCTTCTATTATAAAACTTTGACCTGTAAATAATAGATATCTATACACCGATAAAAAAAATATCAAATAATTACGAAGAACTATTTGATATTAATTGAAAGAAAACTCGATTAAACGGGATTTAATTTATCAAATTTTGATAATTATCAAGCTTTTGACTTACCTGAACCTTTAGCATCAGATTTAGAGCTGGAAGCACCAAAACTATTGCCACTTTCTGCCTTATAATCTGAGACTTTTTTGATTTTGTCAACAGCTTTTTCTTTCTTTACATTCTTGGTTCTGATGTCCTTACTCATAAGTATTTTTTTTAATGTTTGACAATATTGGGTGCATTCCCGTGGTAAAAGTATATAATAAATACTTTTAGGGCAAAAAAGGTTCAATAATTTATTGTTTTATGACTTTTACTGTGGTTGATCCTAATTCGGTTTTTATCCTTATCAAATAAATTCCTGGTGTTAGCCCTTCCATTGATATTGATTCCTGATTACTACCTGAAGATTTAACATCCTGATTTACAAAAGTTTTTATCAAATTGCCATTTACATTTAAGAGATCAATAGAAACTTTCGTCTCTTTTAGTAAGTCATATTTTATAGTGCATTCATTGACAAAAGGATGGGGGTACGTTAGAACACTTGAATTAATATTATTTAGTTCAAATTTCCCTAAGGATAGATCCGGTATGTATATTGCTACGAATCCTTTAGATGGGCCAACAAAATTTATGCTCTCACCACAAACAATGATTCGACCTTGCGCATCAAATTTCATTCTGTACAAATTGTCAAAAAGTCCTCCAAAGTCTTCGATATAAATTCCATCATTTCCTAAGGAATTATCTACTTTTCCGTTCTTATTCATTCTTATGAAAAAAATGTCTGCTTCCAGTTCATCTGAATCTTCTAAATCATATACAGACCCGGCCAACATTATATTGCCATCCGGAGCCTCTATTATCTGAAACCCGTTTGGGTTCAAAGACTGAAATGAATCAAAATTTGCAAAGCCATTTTCCCCAAAACTTTCATCAGCAGATCCATTTGAATTTAATCTTCCTGCGATTAAATTATTTTTAAACTCACCTGAACTATCATCTATTGATCCTCCTGTAAATAAAATCTTACCGTCAGACTGAAGTGATAAATTATCAATGGCATCATATCCTCCACCATCAAAAATAAAATAACCGTTTTGTCCAAAAGAACTATCTAAACTGCCATCTTCCATAAATCTCATCATGAGCATGTCTTGGCCATTAAAACCTTCAATGTGACCGGCTATAATTATTTTACCATCCGGTTGAGGTATGGCGTAATAATTCTTGATTGAATAATTAATATCAGGATATTCAAAGACTTTTACGCCATCATCACCAAAATCCTCATCGATCGTTCCATCATTATTTAGACGAATTAAACTAAAGGCATCTCTGCCATTTTCGAGCCATTTTGTAGCAGATATTATTATTTTACCGGATGGCAATTCGAAGACATTTGTTGAAAGGTAGGGCTCCTCACTTGAAAGTGTAAATGTACCAAGATTTCCAAATGTTAAATCCTGTTTTCCGTCTATACCATATCTCTGAGCTACGGTTAATAATTCTCCGGTATACATATCAAATGTGTGACCAGCTAATAGAATCTTACCGTCACTTTGAGTATAACTTCCATCCATATATAATTGACTGGAATAATGTTCTGTATGTACAATTCCATTATTTCCGAATTGTGAATCAAAATTGCCATCAGATTTCAATTTCCCTAATGCCAGATAAATAAATAGTGAATCAGCGGTTAAACGTTCACCGCTTCCGAGCATGTAAATATTTCCATCTCCATCAAATTCTATATCAAATATTCCTGAAAGCTCCTCTTCGTTGGATGTAATGTATTTACCCACTTCAGCAAAGCTACTGTCGGGTCTTAAAGTTTGGGCATTTAAAGAATTCAAGAATAAAAGTCCTAAGACGAAGGAAAGAGTTTTCATAAGTTTAAGTTTCAAAGTTTCAAATGCAATATCTCGTATAGGAACGAATTCATATTACACAAAGTTACTTTTCCAAACTTATAAAACTAAGAAATATAAAACTTTAACTTTTGATAATTCAATAATCTCTAAGTACTCAAGATCTTAATTTCTACTCTTTGATTCTTTTTCCTACCTTCCATCGTTTTGTCAGATGCTAAAGGATTGCGCTTGCCATACCCTTTATAAGTAACCCGAGTTTTATTTATTCCTTTCTTTGTTAGGTAACTTGCCACTTCCTTGGCACGTTCCGTGGACAACTTATCGCAGTACTCTACTGAAGGAACTCCATTTGTATGACCTCCGATCTCAATTTTTACTGATTGGTTTTTTGCCAGAAAAGCATATAATTCATCCAATATCTTAAAACTATTTTTGTTCAAAGTAGCATTATCAGCTTGAAAATATAGTTCATCCAGCCTTATTACCTGTCCGGGAACTATCTTTTTTGTCAAAGCCTTGATGGCAATTGGCTCTTTTGCTTTAGGAATGATCTCTGTGATAGGGGATGCATTGTCTACAAGAAGATTTCCGTTGTAAGGCTCAAGCACCGGTGTACGATAAAATGCTTCAAGTGTGATGTAACTTACATTGCGAGTAGGCTTGAAAGTGAAATTGTATTTTTGCCATGAATTGTTTGAGATCAGTGGGCTTTCACCAAGTAGGATTGCTTTATCACATAAGGAATTGCCCCCCCATATCATTAATTTGGCAGGCGTAACATAATTGTATTTTGCTCCCCCTTCCAAAGCACTGGCTCTTGTGGCGCTCAAATATTTTTCAGAGGTACATAAGCCAATTTCAAAACTATATGATTTCCCTTTTTTTAATGGGCCGGACATCGCTTGAGAAACTGATTCATATGTTTCATTTTCACGAACCACCATACCCAGATAAGTATCACCATCCATGGCAGGCTTGTATACTTCCCATGATCCACTTGGCTGCACATCAGGTGGGGTCTCTCCTACAAACTGCCCACCACAATCCCTCCATCCAACAGGAGGCCTGTTAGGTCCAGGGCGATCCTCAAAAGAAGGGTTTGTAAGATATACCGTTTGCCCAATAGTTTGAAAGGCTAAAAAAGTACAACAAACGAAAGTCAAATATTTATGAAATGATTTCAAAAACATACATTTAGATTATTCAAATGTTGAAAATGTCGATAACTGTTAATTTCAAATCAGAACGTAATAGTTATTGATCTTGTGCTTAATTCTTAGGTTTTAACAAATAATTTAACATTAATGTACGAATTGTGTTTAAAACAATTGACTAAAATTGGATTAATATGATTGTATTTCAGACAAAGCACGCTTATTTTCCCTTTACAGAATTTTTTGTGGCTTCAGATTTTTTCAATGGAACGAATGCCGACGCATTATCTATCAGTATATTTCCATTGTATGGTTCAATTTCGTCGTTAATATAATATGCTTCTAAAGTTATGCATGTTACATCTTCGACCGGCTTTAATATAAAGCTGTGCTTTTCCCATCTATTGCTTTTAATTACTCCACTTTCAGCAAGAATTTCTCTTCTGTCACATAATTTATCTCCTCCCCAAATGACTAATTTGGCAGGTGTCGTGTAATTATATTTTTTGCCATCCCAAGCACTTTCTCTTGTCGCACTTAAATATTGATCTGATGTACAGATCATAATTTCAAACTGATAGGAAGAATCTTTAAGTAAAACACCTTTAAGTTTTTGAGAAATAGCCTCCCATGTATTATTTTCTCTCACGACCATTCCTACGTAAGTTTCTCCATCCTGGGCTACACGAGTTACATTCCAACTTCCACTTGGCTGCACATCGACAGGAGTTTCTCCCGGAAATTGGTAGGAACAATCATACCAGCCCTGAGGCGCCCTGTTGGGACCTGGCCTATCTTCGAATGATGGGTTATCTAATAATACATTCTGAGACGTTCCCAGCCTTTCAAGAAAGAAAAGAAAAAATATTATCAGGTGATGTCTCATGTTCTAAAATTTATCCAAACGCATTCAATCCTGTCACATCCATACCTGTGATCAATAAATGTATGTCGTGCGTACCTTCATAAGTTAATACCGTCTCAAGATTCATCATGTGTCTCATGATTGGATATTCATTGGTGATGCCCATACCACCATGGATTTGACGTGCTTCACGAGCCACCTCAAGAGCCATCATGACATTATTTCTTTTGGCCATTGAGACCTGTGCCGGAGTCGCTTTACCTGCATTGGCAAGTGTGCCTAACCTCCAGGCAAGTAATTGTGCCTTGGTAATCTCAGTGATCATCTCAGCTAATTTCTTTTGGGTCAACTGGAATTGTCCAATTGGTTTACCGAATTGAATTCTTTCCTGAGAATATCTCAGCGCACTGTCATAACAATCAAGTGCAGCGCCAAGTACACCCCAAGCGATACCATATCTTGCTTTAGAAAGACACGAAAGTGGACCTTTCATTCCTTGTACATTTGGAAGGACGTTTGCTTTAGGAACTCTGACATCCTGAAATACAAGTTCACCTGTTATCGAAGCTCTCAATGACCATTTACCATGGATCTCAGGTGCGGTAAAGCCCGGCATGCCTTTTTCCACGATCAAACCTCTTATGATTCCATCCTGATCGCGCGCCCATACGACTGCTATGTCTGCAAGTGGTGAATTGGTGATCCACATTTTGGCACCATTCAATATATAGTGGTCGCCATCATCGACAATATTAGTTTCCATACCGGCAGGATTGGATCCATGATCAGGTTCGGTAAGTCCAAAACATCCGATAAATTCACCGGTGGCTAGTTTTGGAAGATATTTTCTTTTTTGTTCTTCGCTTCCGAATTTGTAGATCGGAAACATAACAAGACTACCTTGTACAGATGCCATGGATCTAAGTCCTGAGTCGCCTCTTTCGAGTTCAGCCATGATAATTCCATAAGCGATTTCATCCATTCCTCCGCCACCATATTCAGCTGGAATACTTGGGCCGAAAGCTCCGATCTCGCCAAGGCCTTTAAATAGATGCACTGGACATTCTGCCCTGTTGGCATAGTCTTCAATTATAGGAGACACTTCTTGCTTAACCCAAGCTCTGACTGCATCTCTCGCCAATATATGATCTTCATTTAGAAGTTCATCTATCGCGTAGTAATCATGTGATTGGAATAAATCCGTCTTAGCTTGTTTGGTATGTGAAGCAGTTTGCTGATCCATTTTAGGTCTTTTTTGATTTTAGGTCGCAAAAATACGAAAAATTGACATTCAAAAAATAAAAGTATCTCAGTTTGTGAAGTAAGTCTTAATGTAACTGATGAAATACATTTTATTTTAAATTTGTCAGGTTTCGATACTTAAATGCATTCCTTATTTAGATTAAATTTAGGTTTTATATAAAAATAGGATAGTAGAAATACTAACAATCGTTAGGAATCCAATAGGATTTAGATGGGAACAACTAAATTAAAATAAATGTTTTGCTAAGAAATTGATTATTAAAAATAGCCCAATTTAAGCAAGACATAAATTCTTATGCTCACTTACAGCAAGATTTCAACATTTATTTATCAAAGAAAAAACTGGTCTGAAAGACAAGGGTCAGACATTTACTTTCTGCGTAATAGGCTTCTTGGTAACTTTCTTAGACTTTTTCGCTGGGGTTTTAGGCAATATTCCCGTTGCTGTCGTCTTAAATTTCAAGATTTCTTCCTCAGAAACGTTGTCGAACAGTGCGTCTAGATTTAATGCATCATTAAATGAAAGGATTGCCTCAGCATTTTGATTCAACTGCATATGGGCTTTGCCAAGACTAAAGGTGACAGCCCTTTTCCAATAATGGTTGGAGTTGCCTTTTTCAAAAGCTTTGGCTGCAAAAAGTTTCCACTCGAAAACTGCTTTGTCATAGATACCCATATGGAAATAACACTTTCCTTTTAGTCTTCGACCTATCCAATGGATGTTCTGATGGGCAATAGCGTATTTAGTCAACCTTTCAAGCACAGGAAGGGCTTTTTCGTAATTTTCTTCCTTAATATATAATTTACCTTTCCAAAGGTAGGCTTCGCTTAGATATTTATCAAGACTGATAGCTCTGTCAAATCGTTCAAGCGCCAACTTATCATTGCCTTGTTTTGAAGCAACTCTTCCTATAAGAGCATGGGCCATAGCATGTTGAGGATATTTCTCGACAATACCATTAAGTATCGCCATAGCTTTATCCAAATCATCCGCTGCATTGACCATATCATTAGCCTTATTGAATGCAGCCACAATACTTTTGTCGCTGGAAGGCTTGATAAGTTCGTGTTTAATTACTTTTCCGTCTATCATCATCCACATCTCAACACGGCCTGTGAGAGAATATTCAGCAAGATTTTTAAGTAAATGAACAGTATTTCTCCAATATTTATCAGATACAAGGTTATTAAAACGCTTGACGAAGAAAATCATTTTTTCATCATCAAAACATTCTTCAGTTTTATTGAAAACAACTTCATTTTTGTAATATACGTCTTTACGTTGCACATACAACTTAAAGGCTTTTTCATACGTATTTGCGTTTCCAAAGTCCAACCGACCTTGAACAATAACTTTTGAGAACATATAAATTGATTAATTATAGTAGCATTTGCCCCGAGAAAAGAAACTTAATGTATAAAGTGCTAATGGACTACTCATGAGTTACAAAGATATTGCAACCAAACGTCGAAACCAAGCAATTATAAACATATTATTTATTCATATATTAAATAATTGATATGTATTTGATAAATAAACAGAAGAATTTATCTTTACTTTGATGTTAAGACGATTTAGCGCTGACTTTTAAATTTTTTATCGTTTTTAGAAATATAATATTCAATTCAAGTAGTAATCCAAGATGAGATTCATTTAGTTTTTTCAGCTGGTAACATTTGGATGTGATATTTATTGCATCTTTAAGCTAACATTAATCTAGCATGATACTTAATAATCTTATGATGAAACAAATTATCTTGTCTTTTTGTTTTTTGTCGCTGTGGAATTTTGATCTTTTCTCACAACCATCTTTTCAACCAGAGACTATACAAAATAAAGATGGCAAAACGATTGTCTTTAGAAAGCTTGATCCTTCGAAATTGAAGAAAAAGAAAAAATATCCACTGGTCATTTTCCTTCATGGATCTGGAGAACGTGGAAGCGATAACATAAAGCAACTTGTACACGGTTCAACAATGTTTTTAACAAAAAAAAACCGTAAAGATTATCCTGCTTTTGTCGTTTTTCCTCAATGTCCGGAAGAATCGTATTGGGCAACCAGGAATAAATCAAAAGAAAGTAGTCAGATTAAATATGTTTTTGACTATTCGCTTCAGCCTTCCTTTGCACTAAATTCTGTTTTTGATATCATAACATATTATAAAAAGATGTCTAATATAGATAGCAATAGAATCTATATAATGGGGCTGAGCATGGGAGGCATGGGCACCTTAGAGGCTATTAGCAGGCACCCTGAAATGTTCGCGGCTGCAATTCCCATATGCGGCGGTGGTGACCTTGGTTATGTAAGTAACTTTGCAACCAAAGTTCCGGTTTGGTTATTTCATGGAGCACAAGACGATGAAGTCTTCCCTAAATTTTCAAGGGATATGGTGGATAAGATTATTGCGAATGGTGGATTTCCTAAATATACAGAATTTCCTTATGCCAATCACAACTCCTGGGACGCGACCTTTCAGACAAAAGATTTATTTAAATGGCTTTTTGAACAAAAAAGGGTGCAGCAAACAAATTATTAATACATTTGTATTGGTGCTTTTAATTTTAAATGGCCTATCTAACATCGTTTCATGAGTTCTTTTGATGACCATGCTATCCTAATCAGCAGCTTGAAATCCAAGCAGGAAGCTGCCTTTGAATATCTGTACGACAGGTATTCAGCAGCACTATATGGTATAGTACTTAAGATTGTAACTGATGCAGATGAAGCAAGTGACGTGTTGCAGGATGCATTTATTAATATCAGCCTCAAGATAGATACATATGATGCAACTAAGGGATCCTTATTTACTTGGATATTAAATATAGCCAGAAATAAAGCTCTGGATGCTTTAAGAAAAAAGGAAAGGAAATATAAAATCCAACTTGACGATCAAATCGTAGGTACAATAGAATCGAAAGGGGCGACAAATAGTAATAGTCAAACGGATACCATAGGGTTGAGGGAGATCGTTAGTAAATTGAAACCTGATCTGAGAGAAATGATTGAATTGCATTACTTTAATGGCTATACTCAACAGGAAATAACGGATATGAAAGGAATACCTCTCGGCACTGTTAAGACCAAGATTCGAACAGCGATGCAATCTTTAAAAAAAGTATTTGACATTAAATAATGAACATTCAAGAATACATAAACTCCGGAATAATTGAGCAGTACGTGCTCGGAGATGTCTCTGCTCAGGAGCGGCAAGAGGTGGAGTGTATGAGCCACATATATCCTGAGATACAACAAGAACTATTCAGTCAGCAACAAGTAATTGAGAGATTGGCTATGGCTTTCCAGGTGGAACCGCCTGTTGACTTAAGGGCTAAGATTTTAGGCCGGTTAAAAGAGCAGAATAATTCAATTGAAACTGAAGCGCAGATAGTGGAGGTAATTCCTGATCCTATTGAAGATCAAGTAAAAGTAGTTGAACCCCGCAAAGACAATATCATTAAAATGTCTGAAGCGCCACCTAAGAGTAACTTCATTAAATACATGGCAGCAGCCTCTGTGGTTTTTTGTATAGCCTTGGCTGGTCTTAATTTAAAAAATAGTAGTGATTATAAAGAAGAGCTGAATAAAATGAGCGTTTCTAATTCCGGCCTTGAAGATCAAATGCATACTATGACTCAGAAGATGACTATCATGCAAGATCCAAGTTTCCAAAAGATAGCAATGCCGGGGATCAAAGAGAAAAGCCCAGAATCTGTGGCAACTGTATATTGGAACAAAAAGGAATCTATAGTTTATCTGAATCCTAACAGCTTACCTAAACCTCAGGATGGCAAACAGTTCCAACTTTGGGCTATAAAGGATGGTGTTCCTATGGATATGGGAATGTTACCGAATAACTTTGACAGCAACTCGTTCGTCAAAATGACCAATATTGATAATGCTCAAGCTTTTGCTATAACTATGGAAAAGGAAGGTGGAGTGCCTAGCCCCACAATGTCAGAAATGTACGTAATGGCAGCACTGTAGTCTTGATCTTATTTCATCTTTAGTAACGATGCCAATGAAATCATCTAGTAGATTTGAACAATCTACTACAAATTAACTTATGTTTGCAGCATGGTTAATTATGAAAGATTTATCCTAGACAACGGTATGACAGTAATCCTGCACAAGGATTTATCCTCACCAATGGTGGTAGTCAATATATTGTATAAGGTAGGATCCAAAAACGAAGACCAAAAACTTACAGGACTCGCACACCTATTCGAGCATCTTATGTTTACAGGAACAGAAACTGTTTCGGATTTTGATATTCCAATCCAACAAGCAGGTGGTGATAATAACGCCTTCACTTCCAATGATGTAACCAATTATTACAGCTATGCTCCTGCCAACAATCTTGCATTGCTTCTGTGGCTTGAAGCCGATAGAATGACAAAGCTTAGTCTAGAAGCGGAAGAGTTTAAAGTTCAGAAAAAAGTTGTTATCGAAGAATTTTATGAAACTTGCATTGATGAACCATATGGGGACATCTGGCATCATATTTGTAAGTTGGCATACAAAAAGCATCCATACAAATGGCCTGTTATAGGCTACAGACCTGCCGATATCAAAAGAGTTACACAACCAGATGCAAAGGATTTTTATTTAAGAAACTATCAACCATCCAATGCAATTCTCACAGTCACAGGCAACTTTTCAGAGGCTAAGGTCAGAAAAATGATCATTAACCAGTTTAATGAAATTCCCAATCAACCAATTGACCAGAAAATCATACCAAAAGAGCCAAAACAAAGGCAGCAAAGAAGGAAAATAATTTATGCTAAAGTAAGTGTCCCGGCTATTTATATAGCATTTCATATTCCTGCAAGAATAGACGAAGAGTTTTATGTATGTGATCTGCTTTCAGATATCTTAGCAAGTGGTAGATCTGCTAGATTGCATGAATCACTGGTTAAAAAGAAGAAATTATTCTCCTCTATTGATGCTTACACGAATGGAACAAGTGAAGAAGGCCTTCTAGTTATAGATGGCAAAATATCAGAAGGTGTAAGTCCTGAGGAGGCAGAAGCTGCTATCTGGACTGAAGTAGATGATCTGATGAACCATATTGTCGATCAGAGAGAACTGGATAAGATCATTAATAAAAGCATTTCTACTCTTACATTCTCAGAGTACTCTCTAACCAATAAAGCGATGAACCTTGCATATTTTGAAAGTATCGGTGATATTTCACTTATAAATACAGAGTATGATATTTACCAAAATATTTCAGCGTCCTCATTGCAAAGAGTGGCTAAGAAGATCTTTGATGTGAGGAATAGCTGCGTAATTTATTATTTAAAAAAGGAAGCTTCTCCTGAAAAACTAGTTGCTCTTGTCTAGAATAGTTGGAATAGATTATGGTACAAAACGAAGTGGTATAGCCGCGACTGATATATTGCAAATAGCAGTTCATGGCGTAGATACTGTGCCTACAGGAACTTTGTGGGACTGGTTGGAAGCATATATTAAGAAAGAAGAGGTGGAGAAGATTGTGATCGGTCACCCAACACATGCTGATGGAAATGCAGTTTCATTTATGAATCAGATCATTGGCCTGGAACGAAAAATAAAAAAAACTTATCCACACATTGTTGTTGTATTGCATGATGAAGCCTTTAGTTCTGTGCGAGCTAAGCAAGTCATTTTGGCTTCCGGAGTTGGCCAGAAAAAAAGAAAAGACAAATCTTTAGTGGATAAAGTCGCAGCTATATTAATTTTGCAGGATTATCTGAGATACTAGATACTAGATACTATAGGTGAGAAGGTGAAGAGGTGAAGAGGCGAGAATGAAATCTATTGAAAGGAAATTGGCAGAAAGGCAATGCATTGCCCTGTAATTTTCAAATTTATAACAGGAATTAATTTTGATTAAAATATGATTTTACCAATATACGCATATGGTCAGCCGGTGTTAAAGAAGGAAGGAGTAGAAATTGATGCAGATTATCCGGAGTTGAACAAGTTGATAGACAATATGTATGAGACTATGTACAATGCCAATGGAGTTGGTTTGGCAGCTCAACAGATCGGTTTGAACATTAAGTTGTTTATCATCGATACGGTTCAAGTAGAAAAAGAGGAAAGCAAGGGTAAGGGAATTAAGGAAGTGTTCATCAATGCGGAGATTATCGAGGAGGTTGGGGATATTTGGGCTTATGAGGAAGGCTGTCTATCCATTCCAGATATCCGGGGTGATGTGGAAAGATTACCTACTGTTAAGATAAGGTATCAGGATCAGTCTTTTAAGGAGTACGAAAAAACATTCGAGGGGATCAATGCGCGCGTCATCCAACATGAGTATGACCACAATATGGGCGTTTTATTTACAGAGAAACTTGGTCCGGTCAAGAAACAGATGATCAAAAGAAGGCTGGAAGCAATTAAGAAAGGTAAGGTAAGTGCTGATTATAGGCTGAAGTTTGCAAAGTTTTGACAACAGACACTAGATGTTAGACACTAGACACTAGACACTAACTTCTAGACTCTCACATCCGCCTCACTTCCTCCCAAAATCCGCCGGTATCTCTCCCCAGGACCTTGTCTCCCACTTGGCGATCGGGTTTTTAAATGAATTGGACTGTAACCATTTTTCTGCACGGTCGATGAGGTCGAAGATGATCTCGTTTCTGCCGGTAGGCTCCAGCTTTGTATTTGATTTACCTTTTTTGACCCAACCAATAGCGATTTTAGAATCAGAATAAATCAGCACATCTTCTTTTCCTTGTTTCTTCAATGCTGCCAATGCGTGCACCAGCGCCAGAAACTCACCAATATTATTTGTTCCATCTTTGTAAGGTCCCTGATGAAAAATCTCTTGCTTATTGTGCGTATAGACACCCCTGTATTCCATCAAACCCGGATTGCCACTGCATGCCGCATCTACAGAAATGCTGTTTTTAACAATATTACTTTTTGAGACAATTGCGCCAGAACCCGATGAAGCTTTAGTCTTTGTGCCTTTGGTCGCATTGTACCCGGCATTGAAGGCCATAGTGGCTTCGGCTCTTGACGGAAAACTTTTATAAGAAGCATCTTCAAACATTAAGACCTGCGCTTTGCATTCATCCCAGGTGTCGAAAATGCCGGTTTTACGACCTTTCCACACCACATAAAATTTAGGTTTCTTCTTTGCCAAGATCAAATTTTTTTTCAAAGTTAAGAATTTGATTTCAAATGATGCTGCCCTTAATTAATACGGGTTATTTAGAAATTGGCATAATGTATTAAATTATTAATATTCTTTTTTAATTAAGTCTTTCAAAAATTTTATTTATTAATAAATATATTTACCTTTATTTTGTTATTAGTTGAATCACCTATTCCACTACATGATTTTAATTTTATATAAATATAACTTGGAGGGTGATCTATCTTCTTTGTTAATTTAATTCAATAACTATAAAATTTTTAAAACATGAAAAACAAAATTAAATTTCTTCTATTCTTATTCATTGCTACCGGGCTTATGACTTCGTGTAAGAAAGATGAAGAAAAAACTGTAACTGAAAAGATTACAGGTCCTAGTTGCTGGAAGATAGCAAAATATGAAGAAAAAGATGATTCCGGCAATTACAAAGATTATACTAATGATACTTATGATGCGTGTGAATTGGACGACTGTACAAAATTTAATAGCAATGGTTCTTATATCACGAATGATAATGGAGAGAAATGTGAAGGAACAACTGATCCTGTGGAAGAGGGAACATGGACACTTTCAAACTCTGACAAGACCCTTACTCTTCTGTCCGGTGGATTTGGGTTTGCTACAAACATTGAATCGATTACTGAAAATCAACTAGTTGTTACAGCAACAATTTTTGAAACAGAACTTAGGATTACCTATAAAAATTAATAATAAACTTAGGTTTTAATAGCCCCCGAATTGGGGGCTTTTTTATTTCTTTTTTCCGACCTTTACAACTCTATATCTTACTCATTGTTATAAGCCAAAAATCAGCTGATATTCATGTTCATAGATACACACGCGCATTTATACTCCAAATCTTTTGATAATGACCGCTCAGAAATGTTGAAAAGGGCTAAAGATGCAGGTATTGAAAAGGTCTTTTTGCCAAATATCGATCAGACTTCGGTAGATGTTATGCATGATCTTGAAGACAATTCTAACGGTTATTGCGTATCAATGATGGGCTTGCATCCATGCTCGGTCAAAGAAGACTATAAAGATGTCTTGGCAGGATTGAAAGGATGGCTTGATAAACGAAGGTATGCAGCCATCGGTGAGATCGGAATCGACCTTTATTGGGACAAGACAACCTTGGATATACAAGTGGATGCTTTCAAAATTCAGCTCGGATGGGCAAATGAATACAATCTTCCTATTAGCATCCATTCGCGTGACAGCACTCGGGAGATTCTGGATGTGCTTTCAGAAAATCGAGAGATCTTGACGGGCGGCGTCATGCATTGCTTTACAGGAAGTTCAGAAGAAGCTGAAGAGGCAATTAGTCTTGGGTTTGTACTGGGATTTGGAGGTTCGAGTACTTATAAAAATACGACTTTAATTCCTGTCATCGAATCGATTCCTTTAGATAAGATCGTTCTCGAGACGGATGCTCCATATTTGACACCTGTACCTCATCGTGGCAAGAGAAATGAAAGTGCTTATATTCCATTAATTGCGCAGCGTCTGGCTGATATCAGGAATATTTCATTAGAAGAATTGGCAGCAGCAACGACTTCAAATGCAAATCATTTATTCAGAAAACGTGAGAAACTCGCCCTGTCATGAAAATGTACCTGGCAGATACCATGCACTTCCTTTCGAAGGTGCGAATCCGTAAGGTGGTGAATGCCGCTCAGGTATATTTATCTTACCAATACACCAAACTTACCGGTAAGCCGACTCAATGGGGCAAGCCATTTACCATCAGCTTCGAACCTACCACTGCCTGTAACCTTAGATGTCCTGAATGTCCAAGTGGATTGCGTTCTTTTTCGCGCCCTACCGGCAATTTGAAAGCAGATTTTTTTAGGACGACGATTGATGAAATGGGGGCTAATTTGTTTTACCTGATATTTTATTTTCAGGGAGAACCTTACATCAATCCCAATTTTCTGGAAATGGTGCGATATGCAGCCGACAAAAAAATATACACCATTACCTCAACAAATGGGCATTTCATGTCAGAAGCCAATGCTAAGAAGACCGTTGAGTCTGGCTTAAGTAGAATCATTATCTCAGTAGACGGTACTACCCAGGACACGTATGAAAGCTATCGCAAAGAAGGGAATTTGGAAAATGTCTTACAAGGTGCCCGCAATCTTGTGAAGTGGAAAAAGGAACTAAAATCTGCTACACCTCACATTATATTTCAGTTTTTAGTGGTAAAGCCCAATGAGCATCAGATTCCTGAGATTTATAAACTCGCTGAAGAAATCGGCGTAGATGAAGTAAAACTAAAGACTGCGCAAGTCTATGATTATAAAGACGGCAATGAACTGATCCCGACCATTGAAAAATACAGCAGGTATAAAAAGCAAAAAGATGGAAGTTTTTCAATCAAAAATCAACTGCTGAATCACTGCTGGAAGCTTTGGCACAGCTGCGTCATCACCTGGGATGGAAAAGTAGTGCCATGTTGTTTTGACAAAGATGCCACCTATAGACTCGGTGATCTTAAGCAAAATAGTTTTAAGAAAATATGGGCGGATAAGCCATATCAATCATTCAGAAAGGAACTATTGAATGGGCGCGATAAGATCGATATTTGTACTAATTGCACAGAAGGTTGCAAGGTGTGGGAAAATGCCTGATAAGAAAATGAATAATGAGCAATGAATAACTTTTGTATCTATATGATTATTGAAATATGCTCTGATAAATTGCAGTTGGTTTTAACCAACTGATCAAATATAATTCTTCTTCGACTTTAGTCGCATTAAAAAGATTTCGAACTAATTGCTTTAGCTATTCAAAAATCCTCCTTCATTTCATCGGATATTTCAAACCATTCATCAAAAGAAATATAACAAGACAAAGGTATTTTTTACCTTTATCAAATTAAAGTCTAAAAGATCAATTTTCGTTGAATCCATTTGAAAATGTAAGGCTGGCCATTGCGAATGTGCGCTCCAATCTGTTGAGATCACTGCTTACCATGATGATCATTGCATTTGGCATCATGGCATTGGTGGGCATTCTTACAGCTATTGATTCTATCCTTTTGTCTATGACAAATAATTTTTCGGGTTTGGGTGCTAATTCATTTGGAATCGTCAGAAAGGGAGACACTTTTAGGAATAATAGAGGAGGCCGACAAGCCAAACAAGGAGCTCCTATCACGTTCGAAGATGCAATGGCTCTTTCAGAGAAAAACAAGCTTCCCACAAAAATTGGTATTTCAGGATGGGCCTCTGGTAATGCGTCAGTTACCTACAGTGATAAGAAGACAGATCCCAACATCGGTGTCATAGGAATCAATGAGAATTACCTGGATATTAATGCATATGAATTAAGCGCTGGTCGTCCTTTTTCTGCAAATGAATTTTTGTACGGTACTAATGTCTGTCTTGTAGGAAGTGAAATTGTCAAAAAACTATTCAGTGGCAGAGAATTGGCTGCTCTAGATCAAAACATCTCTATCAGTGGCAATAGGTTTCGTATTGTGGGAGTGTTGACTACTCAAGGCTCTAGTATGAATAACAATGTGGACAAGCAAATCGAAATACCTTTGCTAACACAGAAGAAGATCTATGGCTATACCGATCAAAATTATGACATTACAGTTGGAGTGCCTGCTGGATCTATTCTGCAAGAAAGTATAGATTATACCACAGGTTTATTTCGGACAATCAGAAGACTGAAGGTAGTGGAAGAGGATGATTTTCAAATAGAAAAGTCTGATGCCATCATGAGTATTTTGGAAGAAAATACCGCCACATTGCGACTTGCTACTGTTGGAATTGGACTCATTACACTTCTTGGTGCTGCTATCGGCCTTATGAATATTATGCTGGTTTCCGTGACAGAAAGAACAAGAGAAATAGGCATTCGAAAAGCTCTTGGCGCTACAAAAAACAATATATTATTTCAATTTCTGATCGAAGCCATTGTCATTTGTCAAATCGGTGGATTGATTGGGATATTCCTCGGTATCTTGGCTGGCAACTCCATCAGTATATTTATGAAAGGAGCTTTCATCATTCCTTGGGCATGGATTATCATGGGCATCATTACTTGTGCTCTTGTTGGCCTTATTTCGGGAATCTATCCGGCTATCAAAGCAGCAAGACTTGATCCGGTAGAGTCGTTGAGATATGAGTAAGTAGTGGTCAGTGGTCAGTAGTCAGTGGTCAGTAGTCAGAGGTCAGTAATCAGAGGTCAGTAATCAGTACAAAACATCCTCACATCCTCTCCTCCTAACTTTCTCACTTTCTCACTTTCTCACCTTTTCACCTTCTCACCTTCTCACCTTCTCAAGATTTTCAGCGTATTCCCTCCATTGACCTTAACAAAGTAAGCGCCAGAGAAAAGATGGTTGAGATCAATATTATTGTCATTATTTAAGCTAAATTTCTCAACTAACATACCGCTTGTGTTATACAAGAATATATCGCCTGTATAATTTTTACTTAACTTCAGCAATTGGCTTGTCTGGTCATAATACATATCAATGTTGGGTATTGAATTTGTAGAAGAAGGTGTGCATTCTACACCGGAATTGCCATATTCACAAACAGTCTCCCAGGCAAGTTCCTGAAGCCTCAGAGCTATATCCGGACTAATTGCCGGATAAGGCGAACCCCATTCATCATGAAGTTGATTCGTCAGTCCAATCGGACTTCGCTCATATATGCATGCAAACATGATGCATGCGATAAAATAATTTCCATCGTTATTGGGGTGAATGTCATCAGAATAAAATTGACTGATGTCATTTCTTCCGATTATAGTGCCAGCCTCAATGGCATCATATAAACGCGCCATTCCTTGCCCTCCGGGTATTAATTTTACATTGAATCCCGGATTTCCAGATAAGACATAATTTGCTATGTTTTCCCATAATGAAAGATCATCGTCCAATCTTTGTCTCCAGCCAATATTGTTTCCAGGATCCCATTCGCAACCTTCATTTGTACCACTTTTCAGACAATGCCATGTTTCATAAACATACATGGCAATATCAGGATTAAAAGAATGTGCATATTCACAAAATTTATTCGCGTATCCGTAAGTGTCAGACCAATCTATATGTCCTTGCAATGCTATTGCTTCAGTAAATATTAGATTGTCGTATGTACCGGTAGGTAATGCTTGCTGATAAGGCGTTCCTTGTTCATTGCCAATCAAAGTATCCCATTGATACCAAAGATTTGCGCCATTGCCTATCTGATATTTATAATCGTCGTTAGATATTCCAGCATCCACTGATAACGAATGAGTCATGGCAGGAATATTGAGATTTATTAGGCTATGGCCTATGTAGAAAGTGTTTTCAGCTTCCTGAGCGAAAACTTTATTCAGAGAAATTAATAACAAAAAGAAAATTAACTTATTCATTCAAAAATGCTTTATCTGAAATATAAAATCGAATCAAATTTATAATATTTATGTCAGACACTAGAAACCATAGTCTAGAATCTAGCGTCTAGAATCTCTTACATACAGCGGATGGTACCTCATTAATGTCTCCCTCAAGTATCCCATGTCGAGATGAGTGTAGATCTCAGTAGTGGTAATACTTTCATGGCCCAGCATGTCTTGCACAGCTTTAAGGTCAGCTCCTCCTTCCACAAGATGTGTAGCGAAAGAATGTCTGAAGGTATGCGGACTGATATTCTTTTCTATACCTGCTTTTATGGCATAATCCTTGACCAGCATAAAAATCATATTGCGTGTGAGGCCGGCGCCACGACGATTCAGAAATACATAGTTTTCAAATCCGGGTTTTGGAGTGACTTGACGTCGTTCGCCTTCCAGATAGAAATTAATTTGTTGAATTGCCGTCTCTCCGATCGGCACGATTCGCTCTTTGTTGTTTTTGCCGATGACCCTCACGAAACCAATATCAGGAAAGTAACCTGCTAACTTGAGGGTTATCATCTCGCTGACCCTGAGTCCGCATGCATATAAGGTCTCAAACATGGCGCGATTTCTGTGACCATGGGGATCACTGAGATCTATTACTGAGAGAAATTTTTCCACTTCCTCCACGGATAGGACTTCAGGATATGTAATTGGCAATTTTGGTCCCTGGATCAGTTCAGTAGGTTCGACTTTGATCAGGTCTTCTATCAATAAATATTTAAAAAATGCACGAATACTGCTTAACATCCTTGCCTGGCTGCGTTCACCGATTCCAAGGCTATTGAGATATATAATAAAATCAATAACATTCTGAGGCTTTAAATCGATGGGTGACAACTTTAATTCCTGCTCATTAAAATACCATTCTAGTTTTCTCAGATCACTCACGTAGGCGAGACGCGTGTGGTTGCTTAGTCCTTTTTCTAGACTGATGTATTGTCTGAATCCGTTAATGAGGCTGTTCCAATCCATATTTTATGAGTAATGGGTAATTAGTAATCAGTAATCGGTAATCCGTAATCTATTCAAGTATCATTATTATAGTTCAACCATTTTTTGTTATTTATTTTGCAATATTGAACTATTGATTCTATTCGAATTTGAACCTTATCACCTTATATCTCACCCTACAAATCCTTCTTTCCTATGGCTACCATCACAATATGGTTTATTAGTGGAATGGCCACATCGGCAGAAAGCAGTTACATTTTCCTTTATTGATTCATTTCCTTGATTGTCTATTACAATACAGTTGCCATGGAATAAAAGAGGACCGTTTGGTTTGACTTCAACCCGAGCTATATCTTTAGAAGGCTCTGCTTCGATTGCTGCTTCCACTTCATCATTCAAGAAATATGTCAAAGCACCAGATGGGCAAAGTTTGACTTGATTGATGATGGCTTGAGTTGATGCACCTTCTGGTTTGATCCATGGCCTTTCTGCTGGATTGAATACGGAAGAAAGGCCATTAATTCCTTTCCAGCAGATGGTAGAATGTATGCAAGTAGCTGGTTTCCATACAACTGTTACTTCTCCATTAGAGTATTTTTTAGTTTTATCTTTCATATCATATGTTTCAATTACACAAAAATACTTCAATTATACTTAATGCCACATTTCTTATTCTATTCGTAACCGATCTAAAGATTAAATAGGTTTTGGTAAATATTAGATTAATATTTTATTGAACTTGAGTATTCTTCGTAATTAATTGATATGCAGTTAAATAATAAGCGAATTGGGATTTATGAGTTAATTATTTACAATTATTTTCATACTTTTTAAATCCAAATTTTAATCCCCTCCGTAGGTAAAGCATTAACGAAATAAAATAAAATAATTAAAAATGAAATCATTAATCTTAACATATGCAATCGTAATTGCACTTTTCACAACAAACACTTTTGCACAAAATGTAATGGTCGGTAGCGCTGACATGTATCCTACGAAAGATATAGTGGACAATGCAGTCAATTCTAAAGATCACACTACATTAGTAGCAGCAGTAAAGGCAGCAGGTCTTGTTGAAACATTGAAAAGCAAAGGTCCTTTCACCGTTTTCGCACCGACTAACGATGCATTTGAGAATCTTCCGGCAGGTACAGTGGAAACTGTTTTGAAGCCAGAAAATAAGAAAATGCTTACAGGTATCCTTACTTACCATGTTATTTCAGGAAAATATACCTTCAATGATGTTGCAGCAGCAATTAAAAAAGGTAAAGGTAAAGTATCAATGAAGACAGTAGCAGGTGGTGAGTTGACATTCAAAATGAATGGTGCTCATAACATTACTGTAACAGACGAGAAAGGTGGAACGGCGAATATCATTGTATATGATATCAATCAGAAAAATGGTGTTATCCATTCAATTGACAAAGTTTTAATGCCTAAGTAACAGAAATAGTACGATCATAAATGGTTGGTCATAGGATTTTCTATGACCAGCCTTTTATGGTTTAATTCAAATACAATACATAGGCAATTACACACTATTTAATCATATGGATTAGCAACCATGAGCGTTAAGAATTGAGAAAAGCTACTGTTAATGCTTAGTTTAATTTAGAGATGCATTCCAGATTAATTAATTTATTGTAAGACATTTTATAAAATTTATATGTCGCTTTAATCAAACTTATGATCAATAAATTTAACATTCATTGGTCCGGGTTGCGTCCTTTTATTAATTTTTTTTAAAATATAAATAAATGAAAAAGAGAAATAAGGTTATAAAAATAAGTGTAATTACCATCATGGTTTTATTACTTGTGACCGCGATCCATGTGATATTAATAGTAGATACAACACCTGTGGATAATGGAAATATAGAATTGACCAGAGTTGATTTTAATTCAAAATTAGAACCTGCGGTAGCTAATCCTATGCAAACTTCTATTAGAAATTTACCTGGAGTAACTCAGACTTTACTAAATGTTCAAGATGGAAATATTGTAGTTGGATATGATAATACTAAGACTAGCGTCGAGGATATTCGAAGTGCAGTGGAGTCAAATTTCCCTGATATGTCATCCATGTTTATTCCTACAGAAGAAGATCTTGCAAGCAGCTGTCCAGTTATGAATCGAAATTCAGTAACGTTTAAAGTAATCTCAACAATCAAAAATATTTTTTAACTATTAAAACTTTTGAAAATGAATGCATTTAAAAAATTAATTCTGCCAATGGTGGCAGTAGTTATGTTCTTCTCATCTTGTAAAGATGATGATCCTGTAGCTCCTGCAGCTACTTTGTATGACGAATTAGGCGGTACGGCAATGGTTGCAGATCCAAACAATGCCGGTTCTCAAATAGAAAAAGGAAGATTGGGTATCCGTTCAGTAGTAGATAGTACCATCTTTATTATCGCCGGAGATTCCAGATTAACTAAATTCTTTCCTGTACTACTTTCTGAAGTAGGTGCGGGTAATTTGTCTGGTTTTTCTGCATTATCTAAAAACTTAACAGACTTTATTTCTATCGGAGCAGGTGCTAAAAATTACACTTATTCCGGAAAAAACATGAAGGATACTCATGATCCTGCAAAAAATTCAAGAATGGCCGAAAAAGCAGCAAATGCTGATATGGATGCCTTCATCGACGATGTCGTGAAAGGTGCTAAAAAGGTAGGTGTTCCTGATGCTCAAATCACTAAAGTAGGAGTAGTTCTCGAAAGTTTGAGAGCTGACATAGTTCAGAAGTAAGAATTTTGTGAATTTATATTTGCCCTCAATCCGGTTTAGGCCGGGTTGGGGTTTTTTATTTTCAGTTTTCCGTTGACTGAAGTCAACGGCAATTGAAGGCGAAGAGCAAAGACATCTTTTATTCCAAATATTCGTTCTAATTTAAATAGTACTTTTATACCCAATAAATTAAATTACCATGATCTCTTATAACGTCTCTTTGACTGTCGACACCGACACCGAAATGGAATGGATAGAATGGATGAAGCTCCACCACATCCCTCGCGTCATTGCTACCGGATGCTTTGTAGCATACGATTTCTACAAGTTGATCAAGCCGGAAGATGAGGAGGGAGAAACATTTATCCTTCAATATAAAGCTATAAATATGGAGCAATATGACACATATGTAGAGCAATATGCCTACGATCTACAGCAAGAAGGATTGAATAAATTTCCAGATAAATTCGTAGCTTTCCGAACATTGATGGTAGAAGTATAGTCAACCTGAATCTTAAAGAATTGTTATCGTAGCAATAAAAATTAGATATTATCAGACTATTTGTATTTTTGCAGCATAATTCAACCATTTCGTGAAAGAAAAACTCAGAAAGTTTGGTCTTATTTCCATGATTGCATTGCTATACCTTAGCAATACAGGATTGCTATATTCTGTCCATACCTGCCTTCATACGGGAGCTTCTGTGATTGAATTCTCATATATGGTTTCTGAAGACGATCATTGTCCGCCCAATGATAATGAGCTACAATGCAATGACGTGAAAGACGATTGTTGCGCGCCAAAGGCGAAAGAAAAAAGCGACTGCCACACACATACCACCGAGTACAAAAAGGCAGACATCGTGTCAGTTAAGCCGGAGATCAAGGTTAATTCAATTCTTGACTATTCGGTTTTAAGCACTTTAATTTCATTTACTCCATTTATAACTCCAACCCAATCTGTTGATCAAAATCCATTTTGGGATTTTCTTAAACGCACCAAAACCTCCCGTGCCAGGACCGGACTGCAGCAGCGGATCGATCTCAATTCCTTCATTTGTTAGAATAATTTGGTTTTTGATTATTGGCTATTACAAGTCAATCTGAAATCTGAATGGATCCCCGTGATCTGTTTCAGGATTATTTACCAATATTATTAAGCAATGAAAATAAAACATATATTATTATTTTATATACTTATACTTTCCGGAAGTATTTTTGGTCAGAATGAACAGACCGGCATAAAGTCTCAACTCATAGATCAATCAGGCACCCCAATCATAGGCGCATGGATCTCCGTCAATCACGCCGGACCGAAAGTGCAGACTGATGAGAATGGATATTTTATCTTGAATAGTGTTACCTGGCCTGCACATCTGGACGTAGATCTTGGAGACGAAAACATCGTTCATGTCGATGTCGTTGACGCCACAGCAGCATTAAAGATCACTGCAAATAAAGTCGTAGAACTCAAAGAGGTAGTTATCAAGGAAAAAGTCAACAGGGAATTAAATACGCTTGAAACCCGTAACGTTGAGACGATTGGCAAAAGAGAATTTCAAAAAGCTGCTTGCTGCAGATTGAGCGAAAGTTTTGACAACAGTGGTTCGGTAAGTGTCAGTGAAACTGATGCCGTGACAGGCGCTAAAGAAATGGAGATACTCGGATTAAGGGGTATTTATAGTTTGATGACATTGGATAACATGCCGGATTTCTCTGGTATTAATTATCCATTTGCACTTGATATGATTCCCGGCACCTGGTTAAATCAAGTGGCGATTTCAAAAGGCATTTCCAATGCTATTAACGGTAGCAATGGATTTTCGGGTCAGGTAAATATTGGTCTAAAGAATCCATTCGAAGAGCCCCCGCTTTTTGTAAATGTATATGGTAATACCATGGGCAGATTCGAGGCAAATGTGCATTTGAACAAAGTCCTAAAGAACCCTGCATTTGCAACTGGACTTTTCGTTCACGGAAGTAAAAACTTTGTCAAAACAGACTACAACAATGACAATTATCTGGACATGCCGCTTTCATCCCAGTTCAATGTCTTGTATAAAATTGCAATGAACGGTCTCGGTCCCTGGGAAAGTGGCCTAAGCGTTCACTTCGTAAAAGATCAAAGGGAAGCAGGTCAGGCAAATGTCGATCCTGAACATCCATATGTGGCAAAAAGTGATGCTCAGCGTTTTGCCATCAGCGGTAATACCGGTTATGTCGGTTTTGATAAGGAAGGTAGAACGATGGGTTTTAAATATCAATATTCAAATAATTTATTGGATGCTAATTATGGCGCACTTAATTACGCAGGAAAACAAAGCAAGGGTTATTTCCAGGCGTTGTATGAAGATAGATTCGATGAAGGAAATCACATCATTTATGCAGGCGGAAGTTTGCTTGCAGAAAAGTTGGAACAAGTGATTTCAAATGGGGATTATGATCGAAAAGAGTTTGTTCCCGGAGTTTATGCAGAGTATTCATACAATCCGGAGATCACGGCTGACGCGAGATTCGTAAAGAGATTTGGCTTAGTAGCGACCATAAGAGCGGATTTTCACAATTTGTACGGGACACAAGTAGCTCCTACACTTACTGCCAAGTATAACTTAACTCAGGATCAAGTCGTCAGAGCTAATATCGGTAAGGGCTACAGAACGCCCTATTTCTTTACAGACAATATTTCTTCCTTCGTGAATGGCAGACAATTCAGAATTGCAAATGAGCTAGAGGCAGAAGAAGCAATTAACTATGGTATTTCATATGTATTGAAATCGAAAATATCAGATCGAAACTTTACAGTTAATGGAGATTTATATCAAACTCGGTTTCAAAATCAAATCATCGTTGATCAGGAAAGTGATCTTAATAGTGTAAGAGTCAGTAATTTGGATGGCAATTCGGAGACAACCTCTGGGCTTATTAGTTCAAGTTATGATGTCATCGATGGCTTCAATGTCAAGGTGGCTTACAAATGGAATCACATTGTTTTCGATCAGCAGGGTGTTGAAGTGCACAAGATGTTGGTGCCTAAACACAGAGTATTGCTAGCCTTGCATTATACGACATGGGATCAGAATTGGGAATTCAGCAATACGACAACCTGGTTAGGTAATCAGGAATATCTTGTCCGCACACTGGAAAATGGGAATGCTATTCAGCAGAGACATGAAGCGAAACCATATTTGACTACAAATGCGCAGGTAACTCGTAAGTTTAAGGCATTCGACATCTATGTTGGTGGTGAAAACCTTACAAATGAAAGGCAAAAACTACCGATCCAGGGCATGGATAATCCACAAGGATCACTATTCGATGTATCACAGGTGTATGCACCGTTGATGGGCATCAGGGGATATGTGGGATTGCGATGGACGCTTTTTTAAGGAGTATTTGAAAAAAAGCAAAGCCGGGTCGATGTATATTGATTCGGCTTTTTTTATTATTGGCAATCTTGTTGCCTTTTATAGAATAATTTTATAATATTGTATTTACAAATTATTCACTTTATTCAAATTCCAAACTATGAAACTTATACTACTCTTTACTTTCCAAGCAATCTTATCAATTTCTTGTTTTTCGCAGGATGAGCCATGGTTTTTTTATAACCAAGACAATTCCGCAATATTTTCAATCAAAAATTACAAGGATGACTTGCTACTTATTTTTGAGGGGCCTGCATATAATTCTTCATTGAAATCTGGATTCAAAGTTATTGGAAAGGATGGAACAATTTTAAAGAAAGTAGAAACTCCTATCCATGGCACACCTTATATAAATGAAATTGGTGATAATTATCTTTTAAATTATATAGACTTTAAATATAATGGACAAAAAGAAATTAGATATGTCTCAAGGTTATTCGACAATGAGTTGAATTTAGTTGAAGATACAGCCATTTTAATGTCAAATCTTTGGTGCGAGCCCGATCCAACTGGGCTTTGCGATGTAGGATCAAACCAATTTTTTTTCATGTCCAATAATTCTCAAAACACAATAATTGGAACGATGGGTCATAAATTTGATTCGACACAATTGTTTTTAGTTAGGTACAATGATTTGGGATTTTTAACTTCTCTAGAAATTGACAATAAATGGATGAAGGTAGGATATAATTCATCGACTAATATAAAAGTTTTTCCACAGACTGACTCTACTTTTTACATTAATCAAAATGGTAATTTAGAGTTAAGAAATTATGATTTGAAAATACTTAAAATATATGATTACACTGGGTATGGACAAAATCAAATACTCCCATGGGACATTGTGGATTTTGAACGATTAGAACATTCAACCTTTCTGACGATAGTAGAAGCTTACTACGAAAAACCCAATTTCGAGATTGAAAAAAAGATTATATTAGGAAATTTAGATAAAAATTTAGAATTTCAATATAAAGATACAACAGAAGTTCCGTCATATATTGTTGGAGACCCAATAATAAATTTTTTATTTGCAGGTGTAAATAAAGCAATTGTTAAGGAAAATAATAATACATATACCAGTATTTTGTCTTATGGTAACAATGAATCTTTTGATACCAGCTCAAGTAGAATTGTTGTTTTTAATTACGATAAAAATTTGAAAATAATTTGTCAGCAAACATACGTGGCAAGAGACAAGGATATTATAATTAAAGACTTAATAAGAGATAGTAAAGGAGATTACTTTGTTGCTGTAGTTTACGGTAAGAGGGAATTCCAATATTTAGATGTTAATTCTACTATAATTAAAATAAATGAAGGGTGCTCAATTGAAGGCATGGAAACCATTCAGGAATACCTCGGTGAATTATCTACAAGTATAATCAACGAAACTTTCGGAATACGACTGTGGCAAAATCCCATAGATAATAAGTTGGTGATTCATGCTGAACGATCCTTTCCTCCCGGCGATCCAACTATTGATATTTATGACTTCTCCGGAAAGTTGATCATCGAAAGCAAAGCACATATCAATGGCACAATGGCAAGTATTTCAGCTGAGCAATTAACGAATGGATTGTACATATATCAAATGAAGGTGGATGGTAAACTCATTGGTGTAGGCAAATTTGTGAAGAAATAATACTACTGTAGAAAAAAAGCAAAGCCGGGTCGATGTATATTGATTCGGCTTTTTTATTGAAAATTAATAGTGGCATGTTATTCTTAGAGTCATCATTCACTTTATGTTTGTTTTACATTTTCATGTTTTAACCATATTTTCCTGCTTTCCGAAAGTTTATTTACAAGTCCTACAATATTTTATTTTATACGAAACGCAAATATGAATTAAAAAAAAGGGGGGGGGGTAATACCGGGGGGGGGGGGGGGTGGGGGGGCGGCCCCGGGGGGGGGGGGTTGTTTTTTTTTCTCGTATTAATAATTATCTTTATGGCAAAACAAAAAAGATATCATGGAAAATGATTTGTCCATTGCTCAGAAAGCCACACTAACACACATCAGAAATATTGCTTCTCAATTAAATATTGACGATGAAGACCTTATATACTATGGGAAATTCAAAGCGAAAATCCCACTCAATTATATAAATGAAGAAAAAGTACAGAAAAGTAATCTAATCCTGGTTTCAGCCATGTCACCTACTCCGGCCGGAGAAGGTAAAACCACTTGTTCCATCGGTATTTCACAGGCGATGAATAAGATCGGAAGGAAGACCACCGTGGTACTGCGCGAACCATCGCTTGGCCCTGTATTTGGTATTAAAGGAGGTGCCGCAGGAGGAGGATATTCGCAGGTGCTGCCTATGGAGGACATCAATATGCACTTTACCGGGGATTTCGCAGCTATTGAAAAAGCAAATAATTTACTGGCAACAGTCATAGACAACAGCATCCAAAATAAGAAAAACACCATTGGATTAGATCCGCGAACCATTGTATGGAAACGCGTCATGGACATGAACGACCGTTCGCTGAGGAGTATCGTAAGTGGGCTGGGTGGCAAGGGTAATGGAATACCAAGAGAAGCAGGATTCAACATTACCGCTGCTTCTGAGGTCATGGCCATTCTTTGTTTGTCTAATAACAGAGCAGAATTAAAAGAAAAACTTGGTAGTATATATGTTGGAAATACATTCGACAACAAACCGGTTTTCGCTCGAGATCTGAAATGCCATGGAGCAATGGCCGCCTTGTTAAAAGATGCATTTTTGCCAAATCTTGTTCAGACGATTGAGCATACGCCCGCCATTATCCACGGAGGTCCATTCGCCAACATCGCACAGGGAACCAACACGATTGTTGCAACTAAAATGGGTCTTTCACTTTCAGATTATGTAGTTACGGAGGCAGGATTTGGTTTCGATCTTGGAGGTGAAAAGTTTCTTGATATAAAGTGCAGAGTGGGGGGAATCGTTCCAAAATGTATAGTCATCGTGGCGACAATCCGTGCTTTGAAATATCATGGTGGTGCGGATTTGGACACATTGAAGGAGGAAAATCTGGCGGCAGTTGCTGCAGGATTTGTGAATCTTGAAAAGCATCTCAACAATTCGAAATTATTTGGAATCCCTGCAGTAGTTGCCATCAATAAATTTGTTACGGATACAGATGGGGAAATACAGATCGTCAAAGACAAATGTCATGCTATGGGTTTCAAGGCAGAAGCAATTGATATCTGGGCTAAAGGCGGTGCAGGAGCGACACATCTTGCTGAAGTCATCGGTGATATCATAGATAACAATCAAGGTCAGGAATACAAACCTTTGTATCCACTTGAAAGTAGTATTGAATCAAAGATTGAAGCTATAGCAACCAATGTTTATGGCGCTTCCAAAGTAGAATATGCCATGAAAGCCAAGTCAGATCTTAGACTTATAAAAAAACTTAAACTAACAGGCCTTCCTGTTTGTATCGCTAAAACTCAGAAATCCTTGTCAGATGATGCTGAAATGCGTGGTGCTCCAAGTGGATTTATCCTAAAAGTTAGAGAAATTGAGATAGCTGCAGGTGCCGGATTCTTAGTTCCTATCACTGGTGATATGATGCGTATGCCTGGACTGCCTGAGGTGCCGAGTGCCGAGTTTATTGATATAGATGATGATGGGAATATATCGGGCTTGTTTTAGGGTAAGTTGTCAGTGTTCAGTTTTCAGTGGTCAGTAACTAGAGACTAGGTCTATATACGATTTTAGATAAATTTCAATCTTCGCCTATAGCCCTTGGTTTTAACCAAGGGAAATAAAGAAAAGTCGGAATTTGTTGAAAAATGCGGGTATATGGAGATCAAATGTAATATTGCAATATTACGATGAACCATAGTCTCCCGTGATATTCTAAAAATTTTCTAATAATTTTTTGGTGTAGATGCCGCTTAATCTGTTGATGATGATTGTGTGATTATTTTATCACTAATGTAATATTGCAATATTACGATGAACCTTAGTCTCATGTAACATCCAGTGAATTTTCAAATATATTTTACGCTGGTTGTCACTTAATCTGTCGGTATTGGGTAGCGTGATTATTTTATCACTATTGTAATATTGCAATATTACGATGAACCATAGTCTCATGTAACATCTAGTCAATTTTCAAATATATTTTATGCTGGTTGTCACTTAATCTGTCGGTATTGGGTAGCGTGATTATTTTATCTCTAATGTAATATTGCAATATTACGATGAACCATAGTCTCCCGTGATATTCGAAAAATTTTCTAATGATTTTTTAGTGTAGATGCCGCTTAATCTGTTGATGAAGAGTTGTGTGATTATTTTATCTCTAATGTAATATTGCAATATTACGATGAACTATAGTCTCATGTAACATCTAGTCAATTTTCAAATATATTTTATGCTGGTTGTCACTTAATCTGTCGGTATTGGGTAGCGTGATTATTTTATCTCTAATGTAATATTGCAATATTACGATGAACCATAGTCTCATGTAACATCCAGTGAATTTTCAAATATATTATATGCTGGTTGTCACTTAATGTGTCGGTATTGGGTAGCGTGATTATTTTATCTCTAATGTAATATTGCAATATTACGATGAACCTTAGTCTCATGTAACATCCAGTGAATTTGCCAATATATTTTACGCTGGTTGTCGCTTAATCTGTAGGTATTGGGTAGCGTGATTATTTTATCACTAATGTAATATTGCAATATTACGATGAACCTTAGTCTCATGTAACATCCAGTGAATTTTCAAATATATTTTACGCTGGTTGTCGCTTAATCTGTTGGTATTGGATTGCGTGATTATTTTATCACTAATGTAATATTGCAATATTACGATGAACCATAGTCTCCCGTGATATTCGAAAAATTTTCTAATAATTTTTTGGTGTAGATGCCGCTTAATCTATTGATGATGAGTTCTGTGATTATTTTATCACTATTGTAATATTGCAATATTACGATGAACCTTATTTAGCAACCACTTTACACTACTAATTTGCAACTTTCCCATGTCATTTGGCATATCCAAATATCACACAATCAATTCGTATTTTATTTGATAATCTGCGTTGATTCCAACTAATTTGTCTTTTTGTTACGTTATTATTGTGCACTAAAGTTCCATTTTATACTTATAGCTTTATAATTCAATTATGACTAAATTTTTTAATAGCCTTTTACTTTTATCTTTGCTTGCCCTTTCCTCCTGTAAAGAATGCATCGAAATTGAATTATATAGATTTAAATCTGAATTTTTTATCCTCCCCGAACAAAGAATTTATGCCATTGGGGATACCATGAAATTCCAAAGCAAAGTCCCTTTTTCTCACGTCTTTGGTGATAAGCCAATTGCCACAAGATTTGTTTTAACTTGTGTGCTTGGCATGAATAGAGAAGCAAGGGATTCTACCATAGCTATACCAGCCTCTTTGGATTTTGACATTATACCGGTGATAGGCGATGCAGAGGTAAGTAGTGATTCTATACCAACTTATATTTTTACTTATGAAGTCATTGATACTAATTATGTAATCGAATTTTCAATTATTCCAAAATCAACAGGATACTTCAAGATTTTTTACGATCAGTTTAATGGTAAGATTAAAGACTATAGTCAATGCAGCAATTCATTAGACATGTATGAAATGTTAAATGGTAATAATAACAATAATGTCGAGTGGAGAGACAGTATAATTGGTTATCCTACCTTGCTGAATGATAAAAAAAGAAGTTATTTTTTTGAAGTGAAGTAATAATTGCAACAAACAAGATAAAGTTTTAACAATTACCTTTGAATTTTATTATACTGTTTCACGTTCAATTCAAAAACAATAAATGTTTAAATCTTTTTTCTGCTCAGTTGGCTTCCTGATTATTTCTTTAACAATTTCCGAAGGCCAGAATACAGCAGTAAATGCGGAAACTCAAAAGATCAAATCAACTATTGCAGTGCCCATAGACATTGATTATGTAGATATTGAAAGAATGCTGAACCAATCTGTCACTGGTTTAATTTATGAAGACAATTCATACGCCGATAATGACCAAGATGAATTTAAAATCAAAGTTTGGAAAAAAGGCAATATCACCATTAAGCCGAACACCACTAATCAGCTGAAGATAAGCGTCCCGCTAAAAGTTTGGGCAGAAAAAGGAATCGGAGCACTAGGCTATGTATCATACCAAGCGACAGAATTTGAATTGATACTTAATTTTAAAACTGTTTTCTCTATCAGACCGGATTGGGTCATTAAGACCGTAACAACTCCGGATGGATATACATGGGTCACTAAACCTGTGCTGAAATATAAATATGTTGATGTGCCGATCACACCCATTGTGGCAAATGTGCTTGATAAACAACATCCTATGTTTGCTAAAAAAATAGATGAACAAGTCGTCACTGCTTTAGATATGAAACCTTACGCCTTGCAGGTTTGGAATTTACTCAATACGCCTTTTCAACTTTCTGAAGAATATGAGTCATGGCTGACTATCCGTCCTTCTGGTGTTCAGATGACTCCCCTTAAAGCTCAGAAAAATAACATCGTCAGCACCATCGGTTTAAATGTTATTTCTGAAACAAGTGTTGGCAAAAAACCGGTAACTTCGTTAAATACCGCATCTTCCCAAGTTCCGAATCTTACATTGGTAAAAGATGTACCATCTACGTTCTCAGTAGAAACAGTGGCGGATATCTCGTATTCATATGCAAGTGAACTTGCTAATAAGAGTTTTCAATTCCAAAAGATCGATTTTTTAAATGGTAAAAAAAGTGTTGTAGTTGATGAGATCATAGTGATGCATGAAGCAGATATGATGATTCTTTCTACAAAGCTAAGCGGAGATGTCAAAGGTACAGTCATAATAGAAGGTCACCCATATTATGATAGCTTAGCTCAAAGATTGGCCTTAAAAGATGTCGTGTTCCAACTGAAGACAAAGAATCTTTTCCAAAAATCTGCCTCATGGCTCTTTAATGGGAAAATTGAGACAATGATTGAAAAGGACTACGGAATTCCTGTTGGCGATATGATTAAGCTAGCAAATACCTCGCTTTTGTCTACTCTAAATCAAAGCCCATACCCTGGTGTGATAATGAAAGGAACTGTCGCTTCATTCAAGCCTACAGATGTGGTCCTGAATGAAGATGGTATAACGATTCTTATCCTCACTAAAGGACAAATGGGGGTTAAACTCCAGATGTAGTAAATATTTAACTTAAGTTTCGGCAGTTAAGAAACAAAGGTAGATGGTCCCGCAGCTGCGGGATTAGATGTTAGATGCTTGCCCGACTAGCCAAAGTGACGGCGGGGAGTTTAGTCAATTGATTCATATATTTTTCTTTAATAGGTTGAATAGAAAAAAATATCCATCTGATTGATGGAAAGCCATCTAAAATCTACCTTCTACCATTTTATTAAAATTTAAATTATTTCTTCAAAAAGAAAATTTGACTACCGAAACTTGAGTATTAATATTGGGGGTAGTCTGGAGTTAGTAGATGATTGCTAATGGCTAATAGCTCTGTTGTGGAAACGAGGTGTTAAAAAATGTAGGATCGTAATTAGCAGACTGAATTGCTGCCTACACAAATAATAAATTTAGTACAAAGACTTCAACTTATGCAGCCACTTCTAAGAATTCAAATTAGCTTATATACCTCATTTTGTTATCTTTGCTCACCCTTAAAAATAGAATAGTGGAGAGATTGAATAAACTGATTGATTTAACTTATTTAAAACCAGACACCACAAGGTTGAGGATAGAACAGCTATGCGCAGAAGCAATTGAATATGATGTTTATTCAGTATGCGTCCCACCATATTTTGTTCAACAGGTTGCCAGAATCCTCGAAGATTATCAAGTAAAGGTGTGCACAGTAATTGGTTTTCCGTATGGTTATGACTCAACTCAAGTTAAAGCTGAGGCAATTAAAAAAGCTGTTGAAGAAATGGTGGACGAGATAGATGTAGTTGCCAATATTGCCGCCATCAAAAGTGGTGATTGGGCATATACTATGAATGATGCTGATAGCATGGTCAGGCTTGGACATATGCGTAATTTAAAGGTGAAATGGATCATAGAGATGAATCTTTTGACATCAGAAGAGATCAAACACGTCTGTGAAATTGCAGTAAGCAAAGAAGTTGATTTTGTCAAAACCGGAACCGGAACAGTTGGAAATCCTGTTAGTCCTGACGATGTTAGGTTGCTTAGGTCTTTGTTGCCAGATCATATGAATATAAAGGCTAGTGGCGGCATAAGAACATTGGAACAAGCAAACGCTCTCATAGAAGCAGGAGCTAATAGATTAGGAACTTCAGCAGCTAAATCTATTTTAATTAATTAATCATTATGAAGTATACCTTTGCATTTCTTCTTTGTATTCAATTCTTCGGTGTTCAAGCTCAAGTAGTAAGGATTACTATGGACAAAGAGGTTGAGCAACAAATTGGCGATTTCAACAGGAATCAGGCCAATACTTCAACAATCCAAGTATATAGAATCCAATTTGGTGTGACATCAGACCGAAGAGAAATGGAAACAGAATTGAGTAATTTTAAAAATGACTTTAAAATTAAAACAGATTGGAATCAGAAAGGTCCTTATTACTATATGAAGGCCGGGGCTTATCGTACCAAGTTGGAGAGCTTTCCTGACATGCAGGCTATCCAAGCCAGATATTCCGGTGCCATTTATTTGGTCGAAAGTGTGAAAAAACAATTTGTACTCAAATAACTATCCAATAGCTGTAATTTAATTACAGGCAGTTTAAATGAATAAAAAAAAGCAAGTTTCTGAATCTGGTAAAATTGATTGGATCCTCCTGTCTCTTTACCTTGCCCTTGTTTCAGTAGGGTGGGTCATGATTTACGCTGTAAGTTATGATAACAATCCTTCTCAAAATTTTTTCAGTATTGATTACAATGCCGGCAGGCAAATGATTTTTATCGGTATTTCATTCTTTGCTTTATTCTTTGTTTTAGCGTTTGACAGCAATATTTGGCGAACGTTTTCTTATGGATTTTATTTTATAGGATTAGCCCTCTTGATTCTTGTATTATTCGCAGGAAAAGAAATTAATGGGCAGAAAGCATGGTTTAGCATTGGATCCTTTTTTACTTTTCAACCTGCTGAGATCGCAAAGCTGGGGACCTGTTTGGCACTTGCCAATTTACTTAGCGATTACAAGATGAAATTGGTTGAAAAGAGATCCGCGCTAGTCGCAATAGGCTTGGTATTTATTCCACCTATGCTGATCATGCTACAACCTGATGCAGGATCCGCCTTGGTATTTCTCTCTTTTTTTATATTAATGTATAGAGAAGGTTTAAATGCTAATTTATATGTTGTGGTCTTGTCTTTTGCGGCACTTTTTATTTTATCACTTTTATTTGGCTTCGACATCACATTTTTATTTATTCTTACTGCCACTTTAGCAGTTTTTGTTTACCAACTTCCTAATAGGAACTACTACCTCATGGCAGTTGGCTTACTTTGTGTGGGTGGATACATTGCAGTTAATTCCGGCAATGCAAAGGAAATATTGATCGCCATGTCCATCCTTGTTTTGATTCTTGCCATTATGCTTTGGCGATTGAAAAAATTTCAATTGCTGTTCTTCATTCTACCACTGATGATAATCGGGTCTTTGACATCATTCTTTTCCAATTATGCCTTTAATATTTTGGAACCGCATCAACAGGAAAGGATAAATGTATGGTTGCACCCTGATCGCTGTGATCCTAGAGGTTCTCTCTACAATGTGCTACAATCTAAGATGGCGATTGGCTCAGGTGGTTTGGCTGGAAAAGGCTTCTTAAATGGTACCCTAACAAAACTGAATTACGTTCCCGAACAGGCTACTGACTTTATTTTCTGTACTGTAGGAGAAGAACATGGATTCATTGGGACCTTTACAGTAATTGGTCTTTATTTATTTTTACTAATAAGGCTTACATTGGTTGCAGAGCGGCAAAAACTCAATTTTTCAAGAAATTATATCTGGGGCGTATCAGGGATTCTGTTTTTCCACTTCCTCATTAATATAGGAATGACTATGGGATTAGTCCCAATTATTGGCATTCCATTGCCATTAGTGAGCTATGGAGGATCGTCATTAATCGGATTTACTGTTTTACTAGGTGTGGTCATAAAACTGGACAGCGTTCGCCAGAAAGAATAATCAAAACGATGGTCGATAAAAATAAATTTGAATTGCTTCATACGGATGCAGGTTCGAGGGCACGTGTGGGAAAAGTTCATACTGCACATGGTGTGATAGATACACCTGTATTCATGCCGGTTGGCACTCTGGGAACAGTGAAAGGAATCCATCAGAAGGAACTGAATGAGGACATCCGTGCAAGGATCATTCTTGGAAACACTTATCATTTATACCTAAGACCAGGTGTAGATGTTGTCTCTGAAGCAGGTGGCTTGCATAAATTTATCAATTGGGAAAGACCTATACTTACGGATAGTGGTGGATATCAAGTATTTTCGCTTGCTCACAGACGAAAAATAAAGCCAGAAGGCGTTACTTTTCAATCGCATATAGATGGAAGTAAACACCTTTTCACACCGGAATCAGCTACTCAGATTCAATTGCAATTAGGAGCCGATATCATCATGGCATTCGATGAATGCACACCTTATCCATGTGAATATAAATACGCTTTAAACTCGATGAAGCTCACACATAAGTGGCTCGATAGATGTCTTGCTTATTTTGATCAGGTTGAATCTTTTCCCCATGGTTATGATGTCACATTGGCGCCGATCGTCCAAGGGAGCACTTTCAGCGACCTAAGAAAGCAATCTGCCGAATACATTGCAGAAAAAGGCAGGCCTATCAATGCCATTGGCGGTCTCTCTGTTGGCGAACCTGCTGAAGAAATGTACCGTATCACAGATGAAGTGACCAATGTGCTTCCTGAATCCTCAGCCCGATATCTGATGGGAGTGGGCACTCCGGCTAATCTTGTAACCTGTATTGGACTCGGAATAGACATGTTTGACTGCGTACTTCCTTCGCGGAACGCCCGCCATGGATTGCTTTACACATGGGACGGCATCATAAATATCAAAAACGAAAGGTGGAAGCAGGATTATAGTCCGATCGACGATTCTTCCAGAAGCCATACTTCCAGAAATCATACCAAAGCATATCTAAGACACCTTGTACACGTCGGTGAACTTCTTGGTGCGCAGATCGCCACGCTACATAATCTTTCCTTCTTCCTTGAATTGGTGGATACTGCGAGAGAGAAGATACTAGATGGGACCTTTGTGGAATGGAGCAAGGGTGTGATACCTAGGTTAGAGAGCAGGAGATAATTATGAATTGAAAATTGAAAATTGAAAATGGTGGTACTTTATGATTTAATTTCCAGCCTAAATGCTTAGGCTGATGGCTATTAACTAATGGCTGTTGGCTCCATCCCATAAAAAATAATATTTGGTGGTTTTATGTTTTTCATTTTTGCTTACAATAGAGAAATTATCTTTCCAAATGGTAGACTACTAATCAAAACTCAGAATGACCTATGTAAGTAAACGAGCCAAAGCGCCAACACCTAAAGCGCTAGCAGATAACTTTCTTTCTTCCACCTCAATCTAAAGTCCAAAAAACTTTCTTACTTTTATTCCAAACAAATATAATGGAGCACAAGAAAATAGTGATCACAGGAGGATCGCGCGGAATAGGAAGAGCATTGGCTCTTAAATTTGCAAAACAAGGAGCCCATGTAGCTATTCTTGCGAAAACTGTTGATCCACATCCTAAACTGGAAGGTACTTTAATGACTGTGGCTGAAGAAATAATTGAGCTCGGAGGTCATGCCTATCCGATGCAACTCGATGTACGGGAAGAGGATAATATCAAAGTCGTCATAGATCGGGTAGCAGAGATGATGGATGGCATCGATATATTGATCAATAACGCTTCAGCCATCTCCTTGACTAATACAGAAATGACGCCAAGTAAAAGATTTGATCTCATGTTTGACATAAATGTAAGAGGGACTTTTTTGGTCACTCAAGCCTGTCTGCCATATTTGAAAAACGGAAATAATCCACATATTCTGACTTTATCTCCTCCTTTAAATATGGATCCAAAGTGGTTTGGTATGCACGTGGCTTACACCATATCCAAATATAATATGAGTATGCTGACTATGGGCTGGGCCGAAGAATTTAAAGAGTATGGTATTGCAGCAAATGCACTATGGCCAAAAACGCTTATTGCGACTGCTGCCATTGAAAATCTGCCGGGGGGAGAGCATCTTGTAAAAATGGCAAGGAAAGCAGATATTATTGCGGATGCAGCTCAAATTATATTGAAAAAAGATTGCAAACAATTCTCAGGTAACTTCGTCATTGATGAAGAACTGCTGCTATCAGAAGGGTTCTCGGATCTAAATAAATACGATGCAGTAGAGGGTGTGGATCCAATGAAGGATCTGTTTTTGGATTAAGTCGATTTTTTTGACAAAAAAAATCGGCTAATAACAAATCAATAAAGATCTCTATTAGCCGACTGACTATATAAACTGTGTTGTTATATCTTAATTACTTTCCTTACGATTACCTGTTTTCCATTGCTTATCTGAATTAAATAAACCCCTGGTTGTAGATTTTCGGTCTGAACAAGAGTTTGATTATTTCCTTTGCCTTTCATCACCAATCTATGATTCACATCGAATACGTTATATACGTATGAAACTTGATTCCAGTTTATGGTCATTTCATTAGATGTAGGATTTGGGAATAACAATAGATTTTGTTCGTCATATTTATCCGTAGCGAGTAGGCAATCCGGGTGCGAATAAACTTTTATTGCAAAGTTGCCGGGGGCATCTGTTTCATTGATCTTAACTCTCGGTTGTACATCATTTTTTAATGTGATTTGGCGTGGAAAAGAGTTGGTCATGAATTGACCGAGTAGTTTATTTTCTTCCCAAAGATTAACAGAAACATTTCCGGTCACTTCATGGTTGATGTCCACATCAGCATAATAACTTTCTTCATCTATGCATTGTATATTAGATAAGCTAATCTGCATGATCGGGTCTGCAAATCCATTCTCACAATATGGAGGGGTGATGGATGTGCCAGCCTTGCAATCAGGGTTTTGCTGATCTTTCACACCAAATTCATATGAATTCTCAGAAGCTCCATCGAATGGGCCCAGAACTACAGGAACGTCGGTATATGCAAAATAGCCGTAGTTTACACCATTACCCTGTACTTTGAAAGAGTCGGAGACGCCGGTATAATCAAAATTTAATTCTACATAGAAATTTCCTTCTTCATCACAATTAGAGACAGTCGCATCGACTTCACCGATCTCACATTCATTTTGCTCAATACATTGTGGGCCATTGATCGTTCTAGTTGTTTTACAATCACCATTCTCTGCATCTTTGATCAGATAAGTATGTGCTTCGCCATTTCCAAGAAACGGACCAACTTCTATAGGCAATGATGCATAGGTATATATTCCTTTGAATACATTGTCCACATATAATTTGAATTGATTGCTGGTATTTTCATGCTGAAAATTCAAGTATATTTTATAATATCCTTCCGGATTGCAATTGCCAAGATTGTATGATATATCAAAAACATGACAATTTTCTTGATCGCAATATGGTCCATGGATTGTGTCTTCTATAAAACAAGCTTCATTTTCTGTATCCCTGACTATAAATTCGTAAACCATATTTACGTTGCCATTCAGAGGGCCTACTATCACAGGAAGGTCATTGTAGCTAAAAGTGCCATAGTTTTGACCATTGCCTTTTACAGTAAAATGAGTTCCGGTATTTTCATGCGCAAAATTTATCTTTACATTAAACTGCCCGTCGTTGTTACATTCCAGTTTGAGGATAGATAGTTCAGAAAGATCACACTCCTCTGAATTACTACAATCCGGAGTATGAACTTCTTTTGCTTTGGCACAATTAGGATTTTCAAAATCCTTGAAGAAAAATACCAATGTTTCTCCATTCCATGGGAAAGGACCAAATGAAATTGGCAAATCAGCATATGCAAATGTTCCCAATTCATTATTAGCTTGATATACATTGAATGAATCGCTTGCATTCTGATATTGTAAATTAAAATAGACTTTGAAATTGCCAGCATCGTCACAATTACTGGTTTCATATGCAACACTTGTGATTTGACACTCTTCATTGTTACAATAAGGGCCGGTGATAAATCCTGAAATTTTGCAATCAGGCTGGTCTAAGTCTTTAATTACAAACTCATAACTTGTATTGATATTTCCATTGAAAGGACCAATAATGATAGGCAGATCCGCATAACTAAAAGTACCATAACTTTGGCCATTGCCCTGCACAGTGAAATGCAGACTTGTGTTTTCATGGTCAAAGTTGATTTTTACATTGAATTGGCCATCATTGTTACACTCTAATTTTAGAATATTCAAGTTACTTAAGTTGCATTCATTTTGCCCATTACAATTTGGTGAAGTGATTTCTTTAAGTACTTTACAATCCGGATTTGCAGCATCTTTGAACCAATAATGCAGTACCTGCCCATTACCATTTAGCCCATTTATTTGAACTGGCATGTCTGTATATGCAAAGGTGCCATGATATTCATTTTCAATATATAATTTAAATGAATCGCTTGTATTTTGATAGGAGAGGCTTAAGTAAATTGAAAATTTACCATTATTATCACAATCGCTGAGATTATAAGCGACATCATAGAGGTGACATTCATTGTTGTTTTCACAATATGGACCAGTGATAAAGCCATCAATATTGCAATTTGGATTTTCTGCATCTTTAACTACAAATTCATAATCACCACTTGAATTGCCATTGAAAGGTCCAAGAATGATGGGTAAGTTGGCATAACTAAAAGTACCATATTGATTACCATTTCCTTGGACTGTAAAAAGTCCACTTGTATTTACATGATCAAAATTGATCTTGACATTGAATTGATTATTGGCATTACACTCAAGCTTAGTTATGACCAATTCTGAAAGATCACATTCCCCATTGCCGTTACAATCTTGTCCAGGCACGAAAACATCTTCAGCGCAGCCGGTATTAGCTTTGTCCTTGAAAAGGAATCCATGTCCAACGCCATTACCGGCTATTCCATAGACCGTGATGGGCAGATTGCTATATGCATATGTGCCAACAAGAGTATTAGCACTATATAAATAGAAAGAATCATTTGTATTCTGGTGGTCAAAATTGAAATGTATCCAATAATTCCCTTCTCCATTACAATCGGTTAGATTATAAGTTATATTGGATATATCACATTCTCCCGACTGGCAATAAGGGGCTGAAATAACACCGCTAATATTGCAATCCGGAGTTTCAATGTCTTTGACTACGAATTCATAATTAGAAGTGACTAAACCATTAAAAGGGCCTATTATCACAGGTAGATCTGCATAATTGAAAGTTCCGTAATTGTTTCCGTTGCCCTGAATCTTAAATGTGGTGCCGGTATTGATATGATCAAAATTGATCTTGACATTGAATTGATTATCTAGATTACATTCCAACTTAAGGATTGAAAGATTTGAAAGATCACATTCTTCCATTCCTGGACAAGTTACCCCTGGTACAAATATATCAGCAGCGCAGCTTAGGTTTTGTTTGTCTTTGAATAAGAACCCATGTCCTTGGCCGTTTCCGGCTATGCCGTAGATGGTTATTGGTAAGTTTGAATAAGCATATGTGCCATAATATGTGTTGGCTGAATAAACTTTGAAAGAATCACTGGTATTCTGATGTTCAAAATTAAAATGAATCCAATAGTTACCTTCACCATTGCAGTCGGTAAGTGTATAAGTTATATTAGAAATATCACATTCATTGTTACTACTGCAGTCGGGGCCATGAACTTCTTTGGCAGCTGTACAATTTGGCTGGCCTAAATCTTGAAAATGAAATACCTGTGTTTGCCCTGTACCGGGTATCCCATTTAGCGAAACAGGAAGATCAGTGTATGCAAATTTGCCCAACACAGCATTTTCTAAAATTATTTTGAATGAGTCGCTCGTATTGGCATGTTGAAAGTTGAAGAAAATATTGTAATTGCCATCTTCATTGCAAAGGCTCGTCTCGTATGTCACATTCCCTATTTCGCATTCTACAGACGTATTTAAGGTAAATAATGAAGAGCACAATAAAAGTAAGAAGGCTACCATGATATCTAGATTTAAAATTGTTCGATAATAGTTATATACACTGCGTTTCAATTTCGCTGCACGATACTGAAAATAGTGTCAAATATATGATGATTTTGAATGGTTATTTTAACAAAGCATAATTTACTACGCTTTGGTCATCTCGAAACCATGGGATGGGCTTTTAGGAACTTTCATTCAGTATTAGTTTTAAGAAAAGTCTTTATAACATTGTATTATGAAATGCTAAGAATTCTGAAAAAAAAATACCGAGACTAACAAAATGTTAATCTCGGGATTTTATCATTGAATAATCCTTTAAATGTTAATTATTCAGTGTCTTTTAGCTTACTGTGCCTTCTGCCATAAGCATAATATATCACCATTCCGATTGCTAACCATCCGCCCAAACGAGCCCAGTTCTGCCAGCCAAGACCAAATATCATCAGGCCACAGGCAAGAATACCCAGAATAGGAATGAAAGGTACAAGTGGTGTCTTAAATTGTCTCTTAAGATTTGGTTCTTTTTTTCTTAATATAATTACTGCAAGGCAAACCAGCATGAAAGCAAACAATGTACCAATACTTGTCATATGACCTACAATATCACCGGGAACAAAGGCAGCGAATAGTCCCACCAGGATCAAGATAACTAAATTGCCTTTATATGGTGTTTTGTATTTTGGATGTAGATCTGAAAATACGCTTGGCAATAAACCATCTTTGCTCATAGAATAAAATACGCGACTTTGACCTAAAAGCATCACCAGAATTACTGATGAAAAACCAGCTAGAATTGCCACAGTTACAGATTTACTTAACCAACTATACGATGCCGGCATTCCTTCAGTTATAGCTGCTACTACAGAAGCTTCACCCCCTCTGGTTGGATCTCTGAAGAATTCTACATCAGCTAAACCAGTCAAAACGTGGGAAAACAAAACATAAAGAACAGTACAGATCACTAATGATCCTAGAATTCCGATAGGCATATCCCGCTTTGGATTTTTAGTTTCTTGAGCTGCAGTACTAACTGCATCAAAACCAATAAAAGCAAAAAATACCGTTCCCGCAGCTCCCAAGATACCCATGAGGCCTCCAAAATGGTAGGATACCCCTTGGTGATCAATATAGGTAGTTGGTTCAGGAATATAAGGAACATGGTTAGCCGGATTGATATATCCCCACCCAAAAGCAATGATAAGTACTACGATAGCAACTTTTACGATGACAATTAGGTTGTTGACCACCGCTGATTCCTGCGTTCCTCTTATCAGAAGCAAACTCAACATAGATACTATGAATAATGCTGGAAGATTAATTATTCCGGAAGCTATAACTTCTTGTGTCTTTGGATCTGACAGGGTTTGAAAGGGAGAATGGCACCATTCATAAGGTATAGCACTCCACCCCATGACCTGGGTCAGAAAATTATTAAGATATTCACTCCAGGCTATTCCAACTGTGGCGGCACCTACTGCATATTCTAGAACTAAATCCCATCCAATGACCCAAGCAAGGATCTCTCCCATTGTGGCATAAGTATATGTATAGGCACTTCCGGAGATTGGAATTGAAGAAGATAATTCGGCATAACATAAACCTGCCAAAGCACAGCCAAATGCAGCTAATAAAAATCCCAGGGTAACAGATGGCCCTGCATTTTGCGCGGCAGCGGCAGCAGTCCTTACGAATAATCCCGCACCAATGATGGCTCCTATTCCGAGGGCAATCAAAGACCATGAAGTCAATGTTCTTTTAAGGCTTTTTTCACTTTCTTCGGCATCTGCCAGAAGAAGATGGAGTGGTTTTTGCGAGATAAAAAATTTGACATAGTTCTGCGTTTTATTTAATTAGTGGGTAAATATATGGAAATATAGAGAAGAACCAACTTTTTTATTTGAAAATTACTAACAATCAAATGCTTTATATCAAAAGGGTTTGAACAGTTTTATTGCTTCAGGCAATTCCAAAACTATGGTTCTGGATTTCAATTAAAACTTGATTAACAGGTATATATAAATATTCAATACATCAAGTTTTATACTATTTTGATATTTGATTGTTCAATAAATTGCTATTAAAAACATTCGAAGGTGTATTCTAATTTAATAAACCAGGATAAAATTTAAACTTTATTCTTTTCAGCCCAAAGGAAATCTAGTATGCTTTAGCTCACCTTCATTTGTGTTAGTCGGTCGGGATGCTCCGCTCAAGTTTCTATTTTATTACTGGTAACAATTCGAAGCATAATTGATTTCTTTAAGACCTGACCACTGACTTCGATTTCGAATTTATTTAAATCACTCCATAATATAAGTCCTCTTCACTCTACTACTAATACCTGTGAAAACTTCATATGGAATAGTTTGATACACTTCAGCCAGTTTGTCTGCACGATTGACTTCACCAAATATTGTCACTTCGTCACCTTCCTGAACTCCAGGTATATCTGTTACATCAACCATGGTCATATCCATACATATACTTCCTACTATATCTACCCTGGAGCCGTGGATTAATACCTGCCACTTGCCATTTCCTGCCTGCCTTCTCAGTCCATCTGCATAGCCTATCGATATGGTGGCAATATTCGAAGTTCGCAGTGCCTTCCACCTTCTGTCATAACCTACTGTATTTCCTTCCGTAATGGTTTTTATTCTAGAAATTCGAGCCTTTAGTGTCATTACAGTCTTGAGATCTAAAACAAATCCGCTTGGATCAAACCCATATAGACCTATGCCGAGGCGTACCATTTCATATTGAAATTGAGGAAATCTGGCTATACCACTCGAATTAAGTATATGCTTCATTGGATTGATACGCAATCCGGTGCTGATCGTTTTGGCCATTTTTTCAAAATATGCTGCCTGATAATTTGTGTAATCGTCAAACAAAGCTTCACCACTTCCTGCCAAATGTGAGAATATAGACACGATCTGAATAGAAGTATTGTCTTTTAATTTTTCAATTAACATCTCCACTTCATCCATCGTAAATCCTAGCCGATGCATACCTGTATCCAGTTTTAAATGGGCTCGGATCTTCTCATCGTTTCTGCTAAGATAGGTTAACAAATTGTCGAGCTGCTTCGGGGCATAGATTTCTGGCTCCAGATCATATTCCACCATGCGTTCGATGAAGTCCATACCACTGTTCATGACCATGATGGGTAGGGTGATTCCTGCTTTTCTTAGATCGATGCCTTCATCAATATAAGCTACTGACAGGTATTCAACACCTTGTTGCTGAAGTATCCTAGCTACTTCGATCGACCCTGAACCATAGGCTCTGGCTTTGATCATGACCATAATGCCCGTACCTGAATGAATCTTCGACTGGTACAATTCCAGGTTGTGTTTAAGAGCTGAAAGGTTAATTTCTAGGGAAGATTCATGGGCTCTTTGCTCGAGTTTGTCCACGATTAGTTCGAAAGAATGTTTTCTGGCACCCTTCAATAGGGACTACACTATCTCGAATAATGGTGATGTCCAAACCTTGCAATAAACTGGAAGTACTATGGAAAAATTGAGTACTTATGCTGGCCTTTAACTTGCCGTTTAACTGTCGAATTTCTTCTCCCACACCAATAAATACCGCTGGGTCTATGTCATTTATAAGCTGGATAAGTGTGTCGTAGTCCGTTATTGTATGATTGGTTGAAGCTGCGAATTCAGAAACAATTAGCACCATTTTCCTTCCAGCAGCTTCTTTTTTAGCAGCCGAAAATGCAATGGCAATGGAATTGATATCCGAATTGTAGGTATCATTGATGAGCACAGAGTTGAACATCCCTCTTTTAAGTTCAAGTCTCATTGAGATGGGCATCAATTTGCTAACCATTGTTTCAATTTGTTCCATTTGGTGTCACTCCAGATCAAATAGGAAATGCACGTAAAGGCATTGTGCAAATAAACATCATCAATAAAAGGGATTTTTATGTTTGACTTCTCTCCATTGTAGTTGATCGTAATAGTTGACTTGTGCCCTTTTATCTTTTCAATATTATAAACCACGTCTCCTTCGCCATTGATTGACCAAATGAAACGGTTCTTTTGAGGATACAAACTATTGAAACATCTTAGATTTAGTTCTGTATTTTGAAAGATGACGGTTGAGGCATCTTTGAAAAAAACTAGTTTTTCCAATAATTTTTCTTCTTTACTTTCAAAGCCTTCACTATGTGCTGCGCCTACGTATGTAAGAATCCCTATGCTTGGTCTTACAATCTCTTCAAGATTTTTCATCTCATTTTTTCTGGATATTCCAGCTTCGATGATGGCCATATTACTGCCTTCATTGATCGTGAATACAGAGATTGGCACTCCAAGCTGACTATTAAAACTCTTTGGGCTTTTGGCAATTTTTTTCAGTTGAAAGAATCTGATAAAGCCATTCTTTGACGATGGTCTTGCCATTACTGCCTGTTATACCAATAATTGGAATGTCGAACCTTTGTCTGTGAGCGGCAGCAAGGATCTGAAGGCTGGCCAAAGTATCCTCAACAATTATAAAAATGGATCCGCCAAAAATGGAAGTATCAATATTTCTTTGAACTAGAAAGGCTCTCACACCTGCGTCATAAGCTTTTTTGATGTAATTGTGTCCGTCTCTTCTTTCGCCTGCGAGTGCGACAAACATGACTTCATGCGCCAGATGTATTTGCCTGGTATCATACGCAACACGTTCTATCATTGGATTAATGTCCAAATCACCCGAAAGGCTTCCTTTCAGAATTTGATTGATTTCACGTGCGGTTTTATTTATCAATTGTCGGTTTGCATGATTTAAATACTGCTCAAAATTTAGTTTTCTAACACTTTTACCTAATACCTTTGATAAACTATCCTCTTAGATTCTACCTGGAGGAAAAGGGCCTTATCCTCAAGCCTTATCCTGCCACTCTAATACTCCTAGTTATGGACAAGTCAGTAATACTTTTAACACTCCACTCTAATACTATCCTACTTATATTCTACCGGGACGGCCCCCTACAATCCCGTTATTCTCTAATACATCCCTCCTATACTCTAATACTTTCACTCTAATACTCTACATATCCACATCCCCAATATCTCTCCAGCCTCCATGACGACGAATCTTGCATCCTTGTCGGGCTTCAGAAAGTACATGGATCCATAGCTCCTACAAATCACACGCCCCCATTAGAAACAACTTGCCCTGCATCATTGGTCTTTGTACCACCCATAAAATGATAAGCATCATTGGGAAAATCTTCCAAACTGATCTCACTTCCTTTGGAATAATCTCCAGGATAACCATTTGCAACGATATAAATGCCTGCAGCAAAATTAGAATCGATGATCAAAGGTTCGAGTGGATTGTGGAGGATCAGATCTTCAAATACCTGCACCATGTCAGACTGAATACGCGGAAAAACTACCTCTGTTTCCGGATCTCCCATGCGGGTATTATATTCGATGACAAATGGTTCGCCATTGACTTCGATCATACCCAGAAATATAAATCCAACATATGGGATTCCATCTTTTTAAGTTGTGCCAAGGTAGGTTCAATGACCCGACTAGTTACCTTTTCCATCATGACTTCGTCCACAAATGGTGGAGGGACTGATGGCTCCCATTCCGCCGGTATTTGGTCCTTTATCGCCTTCGAAGATCTTTTTGTAATCTTTCGCTACCGGTAATATCTGATATTCAAAGCCATTGGTGATCACAAATACTGAAAATTCAATGCCATCCAAAAAAGCCTCTATGACTACTTTGTTTCCTGAATCGCCAAATTGTCCGGCATATATCTCTTTGGTTGCTTCTATAGCCTCGTCATTGGTTTGGGCGATAATTACTCCCTTGCCTGCAGCGAGTCCGTCGGCCTTAATGACGATGGGGCAGGGTAGGGATGCAAGATATTCTATTGTTGCGGCTTCATCATCTTTTGAAAATTCTCTGTAAGTGGCTGTAGGTATGCCTGCGCGATCCATGAATGCTTTTGCAAATGCCTTGCTTCCTTCCAATTGGGCGCCAGCTGCTTGCGGTCCGAATACCATAACCTCTTTTGTCAGCGGATCATTGTGTAATTGATCTACAAGACCTTGTACGAGTGGATCTTCCGGACCTACGATGACCATTCTGATATTTTGCTCTATGATGGCATCTCTGACTGAGGCAAAATCTGTTGCTGCAAAATCAAGATTGGTGCCAAGTTCTGAAGTTCCTGCATTACCGGGAGCGATGAATAGTTGATCGCATTTTGGACTTTTAACGATGTGTGCCGCCATGGCATGTTCACGGCCACCGCCACCTAAAAGGAGAATGTTATAAGACATTGATAAATATAGGTTTTAAAAATAATGTGAGCAAAAGTAATGAATCGAAAGTTTCTGAAGGTGAAAGAAATAGATAATGCCATATAAATTTTCTAATTATAACTGAAATCATTGAGGATGTTTTGTAGTCATAATCCAACTTAAATCTTAACTTTGGAATACTAGAAAATATCCCTATCGACAACCCTCTTTCTTCTGAAGCAGGAAAAAAGTTAAGAAATCAAAAAGAATCTGAATCTTTATACAATGTAATTACAAACAATTATGTGCTAAATAAATAGAAAACCAAATGAATATAGAAAAATCACTTTTGTTAATCTTTATCAAAGAGGTCATACTTGAATCTCGAAAGCAGGTTTACAGAATGGCCAATACTGCGCTTTTGCAGACTTATTGGCAAATAGGGAAATTGATAGTTGAAGACGAGCAGCAAGGTAAAGCAAAAGCTATTTATGGCGAGGCTACACTTAAGACATTAGCAGCCGGGCTTACAGTTCAATTTGGTAAAGGTTTTGACTACACGAACCTTACCAATATGAGAAAATTTTACATTTCGTTTCCAATTCTTGACGCATTGCGTCAAGAATTGAGCTGGACACACTACCGCCTACTTTGCAGATTGGATACCGAGGCTAAACGGAACTATTATCTGAAAGAATCCATCGTTGCAAATTGGAACAGCAGAACCCTGCAGCGACAAATAAAAAGCTTAGTCTTTAAATAATAAACGAGCCAGCATTTATGCAAGATCCTGAGTTGTGGCTAACTCTGAGCTTTCCACACTTATAGATCAATAATCAAAATATGATGAGTAGCTAAATTCGTGTTAGATGCAAAGCATCATTCGCGCAATTCGTGGCTAATAATTTTTTTTGTACGTACACCAATAAAGGAGTCTAAAATCTAAGCTGAATAACTCATATCTAAACCTTTGCTTTTCAAAGAGGGATTTGTTCATAAGGCATTTTATATCATAATTAGTCATAGATATCAGCGTAATCTGACTTCCCTTTTAACCATCAAGTTATCTTTTGATTTTGAAAGCAAAGCATTACAGATTAATTAATTTTTTACTTTAGAATGAGTATTATTAAGTGTTTCATAGAAATTACTATCCTCCGAAGCTTCATTTATTAATTATCCTCATCGCTTCTCTCACACTCAACGTCGACAGTTCATGCGTTTCGACAAATTGGGTCACCTCCTTTTCATTAGTCTTCCCATACTGTCTCAGCGCCCATCCAATAGCCTTTTTTATAAAGAAATCCTTGTGAAATGCGTGGTGTAATATATTCTTTTGAAGCAGGTCCCAGTCAGTTTCTTTGTGATATTTCAATTGAAAAATAATGCTCGTTCAATTGAGCCACATATCCGGTGATTTATTCCAGGATTCTATGTCTTGTAAGCTAATAAAGCCTTCTTTATAAGCCCATCCCACGGTAGTCGAGGCGATATAGTCAACGGTGTCCCACCAGGATTTATGAGCAATTATAAATTCTAATTCCCTTTTAATTGGTCACCAATTTTCTTACGGTATTTGTCGATTAATTCCATTCCGGCATGCTGAAATTCGCGTTCCGGTTGTTCCACATAAGCCTGACTGCATTGCTGAGTTCTTCGACAGAAAATGTTTTGCTTCAGCAAGGAATAATTTTGTCAAATTGCTGACGTTCGCCATTTTAAGACCAAATGAGGCAAACTGATTTCTGAAGTATTTACTTATTGCATTAGCATTATGTTCATTTCTATACTCAGCCAGTGTTTCCCGCATGTCTGCTAGCCATTGTTCAACTTTCATGATCTAGTAATTTACTGACTATTCCATATTCGAATCCCCGGGACATAAGATATTGACTGAGTTGAAAGGGAGAATGGGTCTTTTTCTCGCGACTTCGCTTATCCAAAATTTGTTTGATAGCACTGATATAATCTTCGTCTTGTATTACTTCAAGTCCTTTCTTTATGCAATAGTCAGAAATATGTTTAGACTTTAATGCTTGTTTAATTTTATTTTGCCCCAATGGTTCATGTTGAATTTGCCAGAAACATATGCTTTAGCAAATCGCTCCTCATTCAGATAGTTTTCTTCAATTAATGCCACGATTATCTCCTCCAGGTCATCTCCGTAGATCTTCCATTCCAGCAGTCTTGACCTCACATCGGAATGACAGCGCTCTTGATAAGCACAGTACTTCTTAGCCCTTTCCAGATCGTTTGAATTCATCGATAAATATAGGAAATAGTTGAGATTTGAAATTGATGGAGATGATAAAGTGGTATATTTTTTAAATTTATGATAATTAGGTTTGATCGAGGTTATAGGGTTGGTGTCATTGGTTCGTCGTAATATTGCAATATTACATTACAATGAAAAGATGGTTTTAAAACCCTTATTCTTGCTTCAATATTATAACCTAATTAGCACAAAAAAATAATAATTAAAAAATAATAAATAACAATTAAAACTTCACCCCCAATCTCACAAAATAACTCCTTCCCTGATTGATCAATTGCGAACCGGAAGTTCCGTGCAATCCGCCTCCGGCAGCACCGGTAATGGCAGTTTGCGTTGTATTCATTATATTTTTACATCCGGTGACTATTTGTATTCGGTTTTTCCAAAAAGAGCGATTTAATGAAACATCTAGAAAGTCAGTCGATGAAATTGTAGATATCATAACCTCTTCATTTTCAAATGTATATAAAGGTTGCGTACCAACTAACCGATAATTAAGGCTTGTGCCAATTTTGATTTTTGGAATCTGATAATTTAGGTTGGCGGAAAAATCAACGATTCTGCCTTGCTCTGATGTACCCTCAATATTTATATTAGTATTCCAATAACCAAGGCTACTGGCTAGGTTCCAGTTCAAAGCCGACCAACTCCCACCCAAGTCAAGCTGTGCGCCATAAACATCATATCTATCCACATTTTGGTAGTTATACTTCTGGTTTCCATATTGCACCAGGGAGATTTTGTCTTTGATAAATGTCTTATAAACATTCAGCTTTGCATCCACCCAACTGCAAGGGTCATATTGCGCGGTCAATTGAAAATCATTCGATCGCTCAGGTTGAAGGTCTTTATTGCCTATGATGTAATGATTGATATCGATAAATTCTATGAATAATTCCTTTAGATCAGGACTTCTGTATCCTTGTGCATAGGAAGCCCTCAATGAAATATCATCGCCTATATCATACTTTGCTTTTAAGGCAGATGCATAGTTATTACCAAATACATTTTGAGACAACCACCTTCCAGAATAAGAGATCGTCATTCCTTTTAACAATGTGTAACGTGCGTCTGCATATACCGCTACTTCACTGATCGTCGCTTCCTCCATGCCTTCATTTTCAGCCTTGATCCGGTCTCCCATACCGACATCATGAGTGTAATTCAAGCCTGCTATTAGTTCCAGACTAGGATTGATTCTGGTTGAAAAATTGAGTCTGTTAAAAAATGTTCTGAAGATCGTTGTATCAGATATGGTCTTTTCTGGGTCGTAGCGCATAGGTTCGAAATCATATCTTTTGTTATTAACCTTGCGGTCAAATTGATTATATGCTGAGGTGAACTCGACATACAACTTATTAAAAAGATGGCCATCATATACTATGGAAATATCTTCTCTACGGGTTAGAAAGAACTCATCATTGGCGTAGGGTTTGAATTGAGGTCGTTTGATCGAGCCATAATCACGAACTTCCTCATCATTGAAATCATATTTAACTGCGATAGAATTTTCAAGATCCAGATTGTATTTTATAGTTGTACCCCCTCCAATTTGAGTTTTAGGATTCCATGGATATTTATTCCTGGTGAAGGTCGTACCGTCAGCATTACTAAACTTTTCAGTTGTCCGCAAACTATCGATTCCATATTTGGAATACTCATTAAATCTTCCCCGCGAATTGACATACCATCTTTTGCTTTGGAATCCAATATCCATCAGATGATTTTGCGTTCCGATGGACTCCAATTGGCTGCTAGCATTAAGGTTCCAGCGTTTTCTTTGATTTTGATTGGTTATAATGTTGATGACTCCACCTGCAGCATTATTGCCGTAGATCGTGGAAAGTGGTCCTTCTATGACCTCAATTTGTTTAACATTATTCAAAGAAATCTGCGAAATATCTATTGCACCATCGAGTCTTCCAATGACAGGAATACCATCTATTAAAATAGCAACATTACTTGAGGAGATACCTCTTAATTTTAATTGTGTGCCCAATATCGGATCATAATTAAATCTTACAGAAGGCACGAGCAACAGGGCTTCATCAAGTTTTGTGACACCTCTTTTCTCAAGAACTTCAGCAGTGATGATCTCAATCGGGTGCAATGCTTTTTTAATGTGTGTAGGCTTGTATTGCGCGGTGTGAACGTATTCACCGAGTTGGATTGCCATTTCAATACTGTCGATATATTTTAATGTATCTCTTTGGCATTGGCTGTCAAGAGCCATAAATAAGGTCGCAATACACAAATAAATTTTAAACATTTTGTTTTTAATTATTTCCTATGAAATAAAAACAGGCAGTCCGTAAAGACTGCCCTAGTATTCAATACAATTATTATTTAAGAACAATAAATGAATGTGTCGTAGTTTGATTTTTTATTCTTTACTTCCATATGATAGATGCCATTTGTAATATTCTCAGGTAATAAAATACTAGCGTTGGAATAGGTATTCGTTTTCAAAATATTCTTTCCAAGACTATTAAAATATTTACCTCTAAATTTGAACTCTTTTCGCTTTTAAAAGTAATTGCATCTTTTACAGGATTAGGATAGATGCTTATTGTCTCATTGGCAACTTTAATTTCTTCTGTAGCAGCTGTCTTCAATAGCGTTCTTTCTACAGCAGTGGTGCCTGTTCCTGAACCTTCGAAATCAACAAAAACAAGCTTATAAACTTCACCATTTTTTGTTTTAACAAAATTTGCCCTGTCTTCATCTATGATCCATCCTAATGTGAAATCGAATGCCTTCCAATCATGTCCCAAGGTGGTAGGTAATGAAGAATACTTATCTGCATAATCAGACTCTTTCACGGTCGATAAGTCTACACCATCAGCCACAGCAGCCTGGGTGCCCGGAGCTAAAAGAATTCCTGTCACTGCATACTCTGTAGCACTCCGCCTCCTGCATCCAGTGGTGAGAAATATCTTTGAAATACAAGGTCGTAATCGTTGGCTATACTTACGATATCATTCGATTCGAAAGAATAATGAACGATGGAATTAACGCCGTTGGTAGATTTTGCTACTGAATCTACCACCTCATCTGTTCCATCTAGATCTGCATATCTGAAGTGATAATAACCATTTTTAAGTGCGGTGATCTGCATTTTGATAAAGTCGCCTGCTCTTTTTTGTATAACATATATTTTAGTACCCTCTACCTGATGGCTTTGAACACTGTAGGATCCCCAACCGTAATCAAAAGGATCGTTAGGATCTTTGACAGTATTGAAGGCACCATCAGTCCAGTTGAGTTCTGCATTGTATATTTTAACTGAATCAACAAACGGGGAGGTATCGGTGATATTTTTGCTCCAATCATTAGTAGGTGCTATAAATAAAGAAATGGCAGTACCTGACAAAGATGCTGATTCATTGATAAATACCCCCGCATCTGTCTGTCCGATATTTGAAAAAGCGATATCCCATTCGTCATTTTTGCGCTGCGGTGACTGCCCCTGTAGAAAGATTATAATAGGCTTGTTGGCTATATTGAGCTCCCAGGGGATACTTCGTCAAATATTTGAGCATTTAATCTTGATATTGCTGGAAATAACAATAAAAGAAATAAAGACCTTTTTATCATGATATTATATTTTAAAATTTTTCGTTAATAAAAGTTGGAATGTTAAGTGAGACATTGACTAAAAGATAGGCAAGTAATAACTTGGATTTTAATTAATTGGCTATGCAGTGAAATCATGCACAAAAATACTATTTTAGTTTAGAATGATTATAAATAATACTATAATTCTGAAATAATTATTAAACTATATATGATTTTCTATTAGTATGCTATTCATTAACAATCTTTTATCCCAAAAAATAAATGAAAAGTTGCAATAGTGTCTTTTGGTTTTCTTATTAAATGGGATTTTATAAAAAATGGATAACCTCACAAAGGTCTTATTTGCAAATATGTATCATTCAAAACGAAAATGTTTAATAAGATTGGAGCGTTTGAAATCAAAATCATTAACAGTAGGATAAATTTTAGGCAGATATAATTTAAAATTTAGAGGTATCTAATAATTTAATAATTAGTACACCTTTTTAAGATAATTGTTTCAAATATGTCTAATGATATCATTAATTATAACGATATTTGCATCCATTTTTGAAAAATAAACTCAACAATTTTATTAATACAATTTCGACAATTAACCATGGCAGATTTTTCTTTTATTTCCAATGCCCATCCCAGCGTGATTGAGTCATTATACAAAGACTATCTTAAAGATCCGGAATCAGTAGACAAAGAGTGGAAATCATTCTTTGCAGGATTTGATTATTCTGTTAAATTTGATGGTGTATCCTATAATCCTGATAATCAGACTTCAGATTCAGGAAATGTAACAAAAAAGAGATCGGCGTAAGCAACCTTATTAATGCGTTTAGACAAAGAGGTCATTTATTGTCGACCACCAATCCAATAAGAAATCGCAAAAATCGCGCTCCACACTTGGATCTTAATGACTATGATCTGAGCGAATCTGATATGGGACAGTCTTTCATGGCAGGTAATGCAATTGGGCTTAATAATGCAACCCTTGCTGAGATTATTAATCACCTCAAGAGTATTTACTGCGGGCATATTGGTTTCGAATTTGCACACATCGAAAATTGGGAAAAACGCAATTGGCTTCAAGATAAAATTGAAAACCGAACCCATCTGGATGACTTTGGTATCAATCATGAAAGTAAGATCAGAATACTTGAGAAATTGAACGGAGCTGTCATGTTTGAAGAATTTCTGCATACCAAATATGTCGGACAAAAAAGATTTTCACTCGAAGGTGGTGAAACCACGATTGCTGCATTGGATGCGATGATTACAATCGGCGCTAACAGTGGAGTAGAAGAAGTGGTCATAGGTATGGCTCATAGAGGAAGGTTAAATGTCCTTGCAAACATAATGGGCAAAACATACGAACAAATATTTTCGGAATTTGAAGGTACAGCAGTTCCTGATCAAAGTTTCGGTGATGGTGATGTGAAATACCATCTTGGCTTTTCCAGTCAGGTCACCACTCCTGATGATAAGAAAGTTTATCTCAAGTTGGTTCCGAATCCATCACACCTTGAAGCAGTCAATCCTGTTGTAGAAGGCTTCGCAAGAGCGAAAGCGGATATCATGTACGACAGTGATTATGATAAGATTCTGCCTATCCTCATCCATGGAGATGCTGCGGTAGTAGGACAAGGAGTTGTATATGAGGTCGTTCAAATGAGCCAGTTAAATGGTTATTACACTGGTGGTACGATGCACTTTGTGATTAACAATCAAATTGGTTTTACCACAGACTTTGAAGATGGAAGATCTTCCACTTATTACTATTCGGCTTCCTTAGTTCAAGCCCCTGTCTTTCATGTCAATGGGGATGATCCGGAAGCTGTGATTTTGCTGTTGAACTAGCTACAGAATACAGACAGTTATTCAATAATGATGTATTTATTGACATGGTTTGTTATAGAAAACACGGGCATAATGAGGGCGACGATCCTAAATTTACCCAGCCACAGATGTATGATATCATTGCTAAACATCCGAATCCAAGAGAGATCTATTTGAAACAACTGTATTCCAGAGGTGATATCAGTGAAGCTGAGACGGACAAATTGGAAAAAGCATATTGGTCTAATCTTCAGTCTAGATTGGATGAAGTTAAACAAAAGCCACTACCTTATAAGTATCAGGAAGTAGAATTGGCTTGGAAAACTCTTAGAAAAACCACTGATCCCGTAGATTTTAAAACGTCTCCTGAGACTGGCGTTAAAAAATCAATTATCGAAAAATTAATCCAGCACTTACAGACTATACCGGATGGATTTAAGCCCCTGAGTAAAGTTAATAGATTGCTGAAGGGGAAAGAGGCATATGTTGAGGC
>NZ_JADJID010000006.1:0-215388 GCF_016707225.1 Candidatus Brachybacter algidus
TGTGCATTGTCCATCCACCGTTTAAGAATATCATCTTGAACATTATGTTCATAATAATTTTTATTATTTGCTGTGTTTTGAGTATCGGATGGAGTCTTTAATATTGTCGAGTGTTGGAATTGGTGCTTAAAAATTTGATATTCATAGTCATATTTTGTTCTTGCATCTTGGTCCAAAAGGATCAAGTTTGCGTCAATAATATCCTGCATCTGTTTCGTAGTGTCTTTGCCCAGGGTTTTATCAGGATGCCACAAAACAGCTTGTTTTTTAAACGCTGATTTTATCTCCAATATTGAAGCAGATTCCTGAATATTTAAAATTGAATAATAGTTCTTAAACACTAATTTTAACTTTTATCTAAATCAGTAGTATCGTTTTTTTGATTATTCTTATCAGGATTATATTTCCAAATTGCACTAACAGCTGCAAGAGCCCCAACTATTAAAATAATACCTATGGGACCACCGGAGCCACTTCCATTCCCTCCTTTTAGTAATAACTGGAAAAAGCCCAAAATCATGAATAACCCGATTATCAATACAATTTTCATTAATACTCTCATAAATTTATTATTTAAATTACTTTTTGAATGCAGAAATGGGAATAAACCCTAATTTATCGTCACCTTCTTTTATTTGTGCACTCTTCAAGGAACCGTCTGCGCCAACAGTAACCTCAAATTCTGAATTTCCGCAATCATAATGATAATCTTGACCATAGTCATTATTCTTACCTAAAATGCAGTTATTTATATTTAATTCAACTCTCTTACCATTAAATTCTGGAATAGATGATTTTGATATTCAATAATTATTTTGTCTTTGAAAATATCAACAAATCCCTTGCTTGTTGTGTCAACGCCAGATCCACCAGAAGTACTTCCCTGTTTTTCTATAACTTCCAATAGCTAAAGTTGGATTAAAGTAAGTCAATCCTCTGAAAACAATCTTGCCTTGAGGTCTTTTCTCTCTTGCAACTTCACTTTTTACAACTAATTGTCAATAATGAAATAATGAATAAAGTATAGATTCTAATTTTCATAATCTAACAAATTATGTTTTAAGGGTAATAGATTTTATAAGCCACTTTATATTAAGCCCCATAAAATTAATAATATTTTGGAATTACAAAAAAGGATTTATTAGTATGAACTCCTAAAACTAAATATAATTTTTGCGATCCACATGCCAGCCCAACTTCCAATACCCATCTTCCTTCCAATCCTCTTCACTTCCCTCCACATAATATTTCTCCCAAACCGGGGCATAGAGTGCTTCAAATTGCATGATGAATCTATGCAATAATTCGAAATCGGATGAATCTATGGTAAAATCTGTGAAGGTGAAATGTTTATTTCCGGTTATTTCGAGGTCCTCATATTCCATTTCCAGGCCCAGGAGTTCTTTTTTTAGGGCTTCGTACTTGAGTAGCCAGGGAAGAAGTTCTGTTTCATTGGAGGAATTGATTTGTTGAAGTGATGTCAAAGCTTCATTGGCTTGATCTTCGTGTTTGAGGGTTTCTGTAAAACGGTTGAAGAGGATATAGGCATCTGCAAAGTTTTTGTACGCGGCAGGGATGCTGAATATATTACCAAGGGAGTCGTACAGGTAAAAGTGTTTTGCGACCCAGTCAGTGTACATCTCCTTATTTATGAGTTGGTTACCGAACTCCATAATTTCTTCATAGGCATATTGGCACTTTTGTGAAGTAATGAGATAGTCAACGCTCGGAACAAAATCCGCCAGTTCGTCATCTTTTAGAAACAATCCCCGATGCCGGTAGGTGCCTTCTATTTCTAATTCGTACTCATCAGCGACGAAGTCATTGCAATTGCAAATGTCTATATAATTACTCACCCTGTTCCTCAAAAATAAAGGATATGTATTTTCTGATTTATTGGCGACAAAGCATAACCTGAGCAACCCTTATTGGGACATTCATCACTTTTACACTTACCTCGTCGGGCCGCTAACGAAATGTTGTCACTTCTTGTTGAAACCTGTAAATAATTTTGAGAGCTTCTTAAGAAAAACTTCCTTTTTTGAACATTTGTTTTTTTTGTTCTTCATCAAAAGAATTCCTGCCTCCCCCACATCCATCGTTCAAAGGTGCGAAGGATTTTTGTTTTTTTTTTTGAGGTTTTTATTGGTGAATTTTTTTTTCAAATATAGGGAATGGGATGCAGTGTATTTGCATGGGGGGATTTTTTATTTGCGATTTATATAAATGACTGCACAATGATTTGAATTTAATTAATTTTTAATAATTATTCAAAGCGCCACCCCGCCGTTGGCACCCCTCCGACCGGAGGGGAAGATTAATCGTAATTTGTGTTTTAATTGATAAGTTTGATTGGATAGAATATTTCCCATTTTCAGTAAAAAGTTTTAAACCTGAAAGGATGGTCGTACTTCCCCTCATGCTGAGGGGTGCCAAAGGCGGGGTGAGATTTTTACAATTACAATTAATATTAGATACCCTACTGCCATTTTTTCACCCCGCCCTCTGTCACTTTTTCACCCATTTCTTAATGAATTTTTAATACAAAATCTATTTCTGAAAAAATGTCAGTTTGTGGTGTGGATGGCATAAAACTTGCAATTATCAAAGTGACATAATTCTTAATTAACTTTTAAAAAACGGAGGTTTATTATGACACTTCTTAAATGGATCGATCCGGCTAAGCGAGTAGAATCAAGAAATATGCTTATGCCGACAATGGAAACTTTATTCAACGGATTTTTTAACAATGACTTAGTCTCCAGAGACTACGCAGGCTACGTTCCATCCGTCAATATCACGGAAAAGGAAGATAAATATTGCATCGAAGTTTCAGCACCCGGCTTTGATAAATCTGACTTTAATGTTGTAGTCGAGGATGGCTTACTCAAGATCTCAGGTGAACATCGTTCAGAAAATGAAACCGACGAAACCTCTTTTGTAAGGAAAGAATTTAACTACGGTTCATTTACACGACAATTCAATCTCAAAGATGTCGTGGATATTGACAATATCGTAGCTAAATACGAAAATGGTATCCTCAGATTGGAACTTGCCAAAAATGAAAAATTGATGGCAAAAAATGTGAAACAAATCGAGATCGCTTAATTAGTGATCGAGGTAAAAAGAGAAAGGTCAAATGTCGTGAAGGGCGTTTGGCCTTTTTTTATTTTGGAGATGTATTAATGTAAAGGTTTTTTATCATAAAGCATTAAAGTATAAAAATTTATTGTAAAAAGCGCCACCCCGCCTTTGGCACCCCTCCGACCGGAGGGGAAGTTGCCGCATAGTTTTTAGTAATATTGGAAGCGGTTGTTTGAGCGTATTTACGGGAGTAATGCGTTTTACCGGAGGGAAGAGTCGTAATTTGTGTTTTTTATGCGTGATAGCGAGGGTGTAATGCTGGCAAGCGGGGTGAGATTCGTTTACAATTATCGAGTTGGGCATACCTAACAATTGATTAGAAGGTAATTATAATTTTTATTATATGCTCTTAAATTATTGAAAAATGGAAAAACACCGGATCCAAATAATAGATACTACATCTACTATCCAAAATAAATCCCCACCATTTCCCCTACTCTTCTAAATTTGCACAAAATCTTGTCATGGAGAGCATCAGTATTTTTGATATGTTGAAGATTGGGGTGGGGCCTTCGAGCTCACATACCCTGGGGCCATGGCGGGCGGCTATGCGATTTATGGATGAATTGTCGGTCGTGCATGATGTGACTGCTATTACAAGAATTGATGTGAATCTATACGGCTCCTTGTCTTTGACGGGAGCCGGACATGCGACGGATATCGCTGTGGTGATGGGTTTGAGAGGATGCGACCCGACGTCGTATCCTGTGGAAAATATTGAAGCGGATATTGAAGCCATCAAATCCTCACGTAAATTGAAGTTGGCGGATGGTCATACGATCGATTTTCATTGGGAGGAAAACATTTGTTTTAACAGGAATTTTCTGAGTTTTCATCCGAATGGAATTAGTTTTTCGGCATTTATTGGAGGAGAAGTAATTACTGAAACATATTACTCCATCGGCGGCGGTTTTGTCGTGCAGGAAGCAAGGAAAAACGCCAAAAGGAATAAAAGCATTTTTAAAACTTTTCCTTTTCCAATACAGAAAGGGGATGAATTGCTTTCCATCTGCAAAAGTGAACAAAAACGCATCCATGAGATCGTCCTCGAAAATGAACGTTCCGTGAGATCTGATGCAGAGATCGATGCCGGTATTAAAGCGATCTGGGACGTGATGTTACAATCCATGTACACGGGTTGTCATACAGAAGGGGTGTTGCCCGGAGGTCTCAATGTGTTGCGCAGAGCGTTTCAAATGCATGAGAAACTTAAGGGGGATCAACCGTATTCCGGTCCGGAAGACTGGATCCAAAGTATCCGGGCTACGAAGGTTTCTTTCCGCGAAATTTTAAAATGGGTCTCTTGTTTTGCGCTCGCCGTCAATGAAGTGAATGCCTCACTGGGCAGGATAGTTACTGCCCCGACCAACGGAAGTGCAGGGGTGATCCCCGCAGTCTTGATGCATTATTTAACGATAGAAAATCAGGAAGGTGGTTTTCGGGAGATCAAAGAGTTTATGCTAGTAGCGGGGGAGATCGGCAGCATATTTAAAAAAGGGGCCACCATCTCTGCTGCGATGGGTGGATGTCAGGCAGAAATAGGGGTGAGTAGTGCGATGGCTGCAGGAGCGCTGTGTTCATTATTGGGAGGTTCGCCGGAACAAATTTTAATGGCCTCAGAAATAGCGATGGAACATCATCTTGGTTTGACGTGTGATCCCATAGGAGGGCTGGTGCAGATCCCCTGCATCGAACGAAATGCCATGGGTGCCATCAAGGCGATCAATGCTGCAGAATTGGCGTTGGACGGTGACGCTTCCAAGGCAAAAGTAAGCCTCGACAATGTGATCCAAACGATGTGGGAAACAGCGCAGGATATGAATTCTAAGTATAAGGAGACGTCTGAGGGAGGATTGGCGGTGCATGTGGGGATGTCGGATTGTTAGATATTTAAGTAAGGCGCCACCCCGCTTGCCAGCACCCCTCCGACCGGAGGGGAAGATGTAACATACCTTTTGTAATATTGGGAAATTTAGTTGTAACGAGATTCTTCTTATTTTCGAAAGTAATGTTTTAGTCCTGAAACGAAGGATTATACTTCCCCTCATGCTGAGGGGTGCTGGCAAGCGGGGTGAGATATTTATAATATTTCTATTTTAATAAACACATAATATAATTTTAATGCTTTTAAATGTTGAAAAATGCGCCACCCCGCCTTTGGCACCCCTCCGACCGGAGGGGAAGATGCCGCATAGTTTTTAGTAATATTGGAAGCAGTGGTTGTAACAAATTTTTCCCATTTTCGAAAGGAATGTTTTAAACCCGAAACGAAGGATTATACTTCCCCTCATGCTGAGGGGTGCTGGCAAGCGGGGTGAGATATTTACAATATTTTTTTATCTTTGTTTTATTTCACCACCCATAATTTATATTTTAATGAAAACTTCTAAGTATGATGATTTCTTTTCTATTGATGAATTTCAAATTCAAAAGAAAATAAATATTAATCTTCCCTGCAATACGAATTTACTTACACTGGCAAAAAAGAAACGGAAACAGGGTATCCTTTCTGAAGTAATGTTTTGGCAGGCAGTGAGCAATGGAAAATTTTACAATATAAATTTTGACAGACAAAAAGTTATTGGCAATTATATTGTAGATTTTTATGTAAAAACACTTTCATTAATTATCGAAATTGATGGCGATAGCCATGATGACAAAGTAGAATATGATAAAATCAGAACAAATTATTTTATTGAATTAGGACTTAAGATTTTTAGAGTTGGTGATCTGGAAGTGAAGCAACACTTGGATTTAGTGTTAAGTGATTTGAAAGATTATTTGGTAAGGGAATATGGGGGTGTCGATATTATAAAGGGAGAATAAAATTATTTATTAAATGCGCCACCCCGCTTGCCAGCACCCCTCCGACCGGAGGGGAAGATATATCATACCTTGTGTGATATTGGGAACTTAAGTTGTAACCAAATTTTTCCATTTTCGAAAGTAATGTTTTAAACCTGAAACGAAGGATTATACTTCCCCTCATGCTGAGGGGTGCTGGCAAGCGGGGTGAGACTTTTTTGAATCAAAGTATTATATATTTTGAGTCAAGTTACGTTATTTAGTCATCGTAATTATATCAGTTAATATGATGCCCCTCCTATCGAGTCTTTTTGGGAAATCTGGAGTGTCTTCGTTGTATTGTTTTGATTCCCTATTGGATTGAGAAGTCGAAACAGTGTTCTTTTGAGCATTGAGATAAAGTTGTTTTATTTTTTCCGGTAATTCTTCTTTGAATTGTTTCAATTTGGATATTTTTTCTGCTGCAGTATATTGGCTGAGATCCAAAATTAATTCGTCTTCTATTCCGTCAGCCACAGCAGGATTGTGTTGCGGAGAGACCCTGATGGCAAACTTGTCCATAGATCTGACGATCATGCTTGCCTTCACGTCCTCCTCAAATTTGTCAAGTGCTGTTCTAATCGAAATAGTGTCTATAGATGCCGGATCCTTATTGGATCCGTCATTACCCAGATCGAGAAGTACGACATATTTTGTGGATGATAAGGTGGAAGTTTTGGGCCCTGCTGTTGGATTACAAGAGTATAATCCGTAAAGAATAAGTGAGAAGTAGAGTTTGTATTTCATTTTGAAAGGGGTTTTTTTGTGAGGGGCATGGCGGTGCCAGAGGATCGCAGTAAAGCGGTCATTTATTTTAATTATTTACTTGACCTTATTTGGCTGGGAAAAGCTGGAATTAAAGACTCCCCTCCCTGGCGGGGAAATCATTCGATGTTATTTTCTCAACATTTCATTTCATGTTTCATACTCAATCAAAACACATGTGCTGTTATCTTTAGAAATACGTGTACATTTCTCTTCTATTGCTGCTATTTTTTGTTGTACAGAAATTAATTGTTTGTCAAGTATGATGTCGATTAATTCTTCATGTTCGAAGGACTCACAGACGCCATCTGTCGCAAGTAAAATATAGCTTCCACTTGTCAGCGTTTTTATTTCTTTAAATTCTATATCTTCAGTATCCAGCAACGTTGTACTGGATATTGCCTTCGTAATTTTATTGCGCATTGGATGCGTGCGCTTCTCTGCTTCTGTATGAATTATTCCCGCTTCATACAATTCCTGAACTATGCTATGATCCCTAGTCATTATCCAGTCTTTGGATATAGAATTTATCACATATACCTTCGTATCTCCTATACTTGCAATGTATGCAGAGGCTCCTGACAAGTAAACCAGTGACATCGTTGTAGCAATATCCAAAAATGTTTTTTGCCACAAGGAATTTACTATTTCTTCGGTGAAGATTTTGAAATCTTCCATTGTTTGTATGTCGGATATTGCATATTTATTTCCAATAGATTCTACCAACATTTGTGCTGCCATCCGGCCATCCTGACTTCCACCCACACCATCACATACTGCAAATAAATGACTGTCTTTTGAAATGAAATAGGCGTCTTCCTGTCGAAGTCTTTTGCCTATGAATTGGAAATAGGAGTGGTTCATAATTTATTTATTTTCTTAAATATTTTGCGTCGAGTTCGTTTTATTTTAAAGTAATTTATTATTTAAAGAGTCTGGAATTCAAGGGTGCGACACCCCGCCTTCGGCACCCCTCTGCCAGAGGGGAAGCACAGATCAGGCACTCTAATAGAATTTAAATATCTCTATTCTAGTATCTATTCTGTTATCTATTCAATATACTGAAATATCATTTCGCTTTTTCCAACCTTAATTAAGTCGTTGTTTGTTAAAATTGGTTTTATAGAATTATTAATTATTATTCCGTTCAAACTAATTTTATTGGTGCTTCCAAGATCTTCTAATATGAATTTCATATTTCCGGTTCTTTTTTGCCGGACACCTGTCACCTTAAAATGGTTTCTGGAAATAGATGTATCCTCAGTAACTATTTGCCGGTTATTTGTGCCACTTTTTCTTCCAAATTCCTCTACTCCTTCTTTAAGGTGAAATGTGGTGGTGGTATGGAATGTGTTTTCCAATAATATCAATACTGCCTCTTTTCCGTATTCTTTTTTTCGGGTGACCTCTGTCACATTTTCTTCATTAATTATTTCAAAATGATGTTCGAATTTCCTGGCGCATTGCTTATTTCCACATGGAATACGTATTTTGTTACCCAAATAGTTTTCTACATTTCTAATGTTATTTTGCTGTCCGCAGTATGGGCAAGTTAGTTCCTGATTCATCCTTTAAATGTGATTAATGAATGTCCCAGTGATCCGCGTCACCATCCATGTGGTCGTCATGTTGCCCAAAAGTATCATGAGTATCATGTGTGTCGTGTGTGTGATCATGCGCTTCTTCATTAGATGCGTGATCATCGTCGTGAATAGTTTCTACCTGCTCCGGATCAATGTCATGCGCTATTATTTCAATATCATGAGGCACAACATCGATGGCCATCGTATGGTCATTAATTTCAATAGTTTCAGGATCGATATGTGATGTCCAGTCTGCCCAGGAAGATTCTTCCATTGGCAAGACCTGCACTGTTTCAGGGCTTTCTATTCCTTCAGTATGGAATTGTACATCCTCCAAATTAAACAACTCTATTATTTTATCTTCTTCCATTTCTATCCGATTTTGATCAATTGTTTATTAATGCTATCCGGTTTGATGATACGAATATAATTGTGCTGATTAGTCATTGGTTTCCAAATTGTATGAAGTGACGAATTGTTTGTATGAAGTGTCATGCTTTGTCTTTATTTTTAAAAATTACATCACATTTTTCGTTTGGACATCGTTCCCGAGTTTCCCAATTTGACAATGAATTATTGATCATACTTGCCTTGCATTTAGGACAACTCAGCATCGATTCATATTCATTTTTCAGGTCATCCAAATGTTCATTGCGCAATGTGGCAGATCCCATGAATAAGGATGGCAATACCGCTGTCAATCCTATTAATAAAGTAAGAATAAATAGATATTGTCTTGGAATAGTATCTGTCATCAACCATACAGTAATTAATAAAATAGTTAATGTAACTCTAAGAATTATGGGCCATTTTGGAGGTGTACTAATTACTATTTTTTTCTTTCTGTAAATTTTGAAATTGGACAACATAGCTTCATATTCCTTGCTGAAGTCAGTTTTATGCAGTAATTCATGTTCATTAATTTTTTTAAATAATTCACCTACAGGTACTTCATAAACACCTAATTCAAGTTTGTCGTGTGCCTTCAAAATGGATTCTTTCACAGGTTTATCGTTGATATAAGTGCCATTGGTGCTATTTAAATCTTCAATAATTACGACATTATTCTCTATTTTTAATACGGCATGATATCCACTTACAGAAGGATTTTGGTAACTGAAATCATTGTCAGCGCGACTGCCTAAAGTAATTTGTCTGCTCATCTCCCTAACAGGTATTTTTTAAGTTTAACACTGAGGCGGCCGGAGATATTTAAATTATTTTCTTCTCCAAAGAAATAAACTGTGTCCGACGTTATCGATCTAATTAATTTTAAATTAATAATTAACGATCGATGTAATCTTTTGAAATTAATATCCTGCTCAGTAATGAATTCAAACTTGCCTAATTGTTTCGTTTGAAGTATTTTTTTTCCATTACTCAACACTATATTAGTATAATTTCCTTCCGCTAATAAATATAAGATCTGATGATGCGGAATGACAATGGTTCCTCCATCTTGAATTAAACTTAGATCATTCGAGCCAACAACAATGGTCTGAACATATTTCCTGTAACTATCCTGTAGCGATTCTCCATTGACCGGCAGTGATTCAAAGTGAAATACATCGAGTTTCCATGCATCTAATGCAAACATTGACTGAGAGATCAAACAAATGCGGAGTTCAGGAAATGACTTATTCAGATATTGTAATCGCATCCTTTCCCGATCGTCTAAAGTGCTTGTCACATAAAATAAAACTCCTTCAAATCTATTGTGAAGCAACAAACCTAATTGGTTATAATCAATTGCAAAATGGAGCTTATAAGGCCTGATATAGGAGAACCTTATTTTACTGACCTGCGCATTCAGGTTTTGGCCTTCTTTGTAAAATATTAATTGATCCATAGTTGCTGGCCATTGACGTTTTGATCACTTTAGGATCGTCAGCGCTTTTTTATACGTTTTGTCTTTTATTCTCAAAATATAGAAATAAGTTCCGCCCGGATATGAGCCGCTATCCCAATCATTGGTATAGTTTTGTTTATTATAGATCTTATCGCCCCACCGATTAAAAATAGTTAATTCTGAGTCAAGGATGACCTGGCGATTATTGAAGCGAAGTACATCGTTGACTCCGTCCGCATTTGGTGTAAATGTATTGGTGAGAATAAGGTCATCATCGGTACAAGGTGCTTCCGCTAAAGTAAGCACGAAGAGTGTGTCGCAAGTGGATCCCTGAACAGGAATATTGTAGTACCCAACTGAGTAATCTTTTCCTTTGAAATAGTAGGTACTTCCTATGCAAATACTGTCTTTAAGTTCAACAGTGATGTCATCAGAGGCGCTGACTTTTAGTTGCAAAGTGGTATCACAGGGTATTCCCGGATGCACGATGGTATGAGAGCCAATCGGATAAAACGCATTCCCGAATTTAAACAATTCTCCCTCACAAATTGTCGCCTCGATGTTGATATTTTGACCTGGATTGTTTGTAACTTTTAACGTGATGAGGGTGTCGCACACTGGTCCCGGAAAACTAAAATTATAAGTTCCGACACTAAATTGCTGTCCACGATAGACGGTTAATTTGCCAGTGCAAACCTCCCTTGTTTCTGTTGTTTTTGGCTGAGGTAATGTATCCACAACGATGGTATATATGGTATCACATAGTGCACCTGGATATGTCAATTGATGTGAACCAGCCGGATACTGCTTGCCTCGATATTGAAACGTTTCACCACTGCACACTAGTCCTTGCACATTTTCTTTTGGTTGATCTCCTTGGGTGATCGTAAGAGTGACGATGGTGTCGCAAGCTGAGGGGCCGGGTAATCTAACTTCGCTGATGCCAAATCCGTATGTATTTCCACGGAAGGAATAAGTATGTCCTGCACAGACGGTTGCATTAATTTGAAATGTTGGATTGGTGCATGGAGCGCCTTCTCCGCAGTGGCAGTCACTCTGGATGACGTCGTTTTGGGTGTCGGGGTTGCCGTCGTCGCAGGGGGCGCCGATTTGGGGGAGACCTAAGACACAAAAATTTTCGTATTCACCGTCCCAAGGCATTTTAAAATTTGCTGAAGCATTAAAAGAATTAAATGAGCAAACTGTAACTGGGAAACAGCCTTCAAATCTATTGTTTGTTAACCCAATCTTACAATCATTGGAAAGGCCAGTAAGAGAAGGGATTTTTCCTGATATTAGATTATTTCTTAACGTTAAGTACTTTAAATTTGGCAAAATAAAATCAGGTAAATTTCCTGATATTTGATTATCTAATAAATTAAGTGTTTTTAATTTCTTTAAATAACTATAATCAGGAATACTACCCGTTAACATATTATAACCAACTGAAATAATTTCTAAATTAGGAGAATTTTGAAAAGCAGGAAGATTACCAGTTAGTTTATTCTTAGCTAATTCAATTAATCCGATTTCAGGGGCATTAAGTAGTTGAGGTATACTTCCGCTAAGAAAATTATTATTAAACATTATGTCTGTCAAGTGCGGTAGACTATTAAACTCAGGTATACTTCCGCTTAATTGATTGAATGCAATTTCAATAGCTATTAATTGATTACAATTATTAAAATCAGGTATTGTTCCTGAGAGTAAATTATAGGAAAGATTAATTATTTCCAACTTTGCTAAACTATCGAAATTTGGTAAACTTCCTTCAAAAATATTTGAAGTTAAAGCCATATTTCTAAGCTTTTTTGCTTTAGAAAAATTTGGAATACTCCCTCCAATTTTATTTTGAAACAGTCTTAAAACATCTAGAGAATCTAAATCTAAATCAGGCAAGGTCCCTGTCATACCATTATTATCTAAAAACAATTCTATTACTCTATTATTTTTACAAATAACCCCAAACCATTTGCACGGATCACACTCTGACGAAGTATCACCCCAGCCATCGTTATTGACCCAGTTATCTCCATTCGTAGCATTATAAAACTCCATCAATCCTTCATAGTCTGGATGGTCACATTGTGCAACAGAATTAGTAGCATAAATGCACGACAAAAAACAAATCAGCAGGTATTTTATTCTTTTCATCTACATCACATATCAAAATGGTAATTAAAAAAAGCTTCATAGCCGATGCCGCCATATTGTGCAAGTAACCCAACTGTATAGTCCGCCTTGACACCAATCCTGATATTGCCATCTTGAACAAACTTACCTAAGAATGAATCGCTATTTAAAATGACGCCTGTTTGTACGAAGATCTCCCCACTTGTGGCACCACCGCCTGCCAACAGGATATCCCTGCAACACAGAAAAACCGATGTAATAATGACTCTGAAGTGCGTAATTGGATGGCGCACTCATGTAGTAAAATCCGGCACTGAAATTAGGTTTGATAGACCCATCTATTTCATTCATCAGGTTTGGATCATTGGCGAGACCGTCATAAGTGATGACATTATCAGGGCTATAGCTGTATTTTCCAAGTCGGACCCCGGCCCCCAAACTTAACATGTCTTCACTGTTGCCAAAGATTTGAGGTTCCAATCGGAAGCTGTAAGAAAGACCTGCTCCCAACTTTGCAAAAGGTCCTACTTTATCTTGTTCAATAAGCAAACCAATTCCGGCTCCGGAGGATTTGCCATATTTATAAAATGGATATTGGAAAGACAGCGTTGAGTATTGCGGAGCGCCATCAAATCCAGTCCACATTTGCTGATGAGAAAGGGAGACATCCAGTGCTGTCCACTTTGCTGTCAGCGCAGGATTCCAGATAAAACCATTTTCATAAAAGCTACTCCAATTGGCTATCTGCTGGCCGGAGAGGCAAGTCGATATTGGTATTAGGAGGAGAGATATGAAAAGGCGTAGAGGCATGAGTTGTTTTTTATGAGAGGGGTAGAATATTTAATTTATTGAAAGTCCACCCCCTTGGCCCCCTCCAAAGGGGGACATTCGTTTATCCGGAATTATTTATCTATTTAAGAAAAAATTGTTTTTCGTTTTTATTTAATTATTAAAGTTTCTATGGTGATTTTATTTTTGATAATTAATAACTTTAGAATCTACAAAATTTATTTAAATCTCATTATTTGCCGGACACAACCATCGGAGTTTCATTCTAATTTCTACCTTCTAATTTCTAACTTTATTTACTGACTCTTACCAATCTAAAACCCGTCATTTTATCCTTGTAGCTACCTGGTACAGTGATGTTATTTCTTATTTCAAGTTTGTTTTTATTGTCGTACCATGATCCGCCTTTGCGGACGATGGTGCTTTGATCATTGCAGAATTCAGCGACATTGCCGGACATATCGTATATACCGAAACCATTGGCTTTTTTACTACCGATGCGCTGTGTACCTATCTTTTTCCTTCCATACACAGCGATAGCATCCACATCATCTGAGCCTGAATATTGCTGTGTTGCATCACCCCCGAGAGCGGCGTATTCCCACTCTTCTGTGGTCGGCAAACGGTATGTGTATGCATTGCAAGATAATGCATTTAACCTTTCGAGGAAGACTTTTATGTCTCCGAAAGATATATTCTCTATCGGTAAGTTTTTATCATCTTTGAAATAGGCATTGTTGGTGCCATTCATGACGGTATTATATTGCTCTTGTGTGACTTCGTGAATTCCTATATTGAGACTTGGAATAGATTTTACAGACTGATTAGAAGAAGTGTAGGTGCCCGCTGGAATTCTCTTAAAATCATTGCCGAATAGCCCTGTAATAATCTTGCATTGACTATCTTCGGGCACTTCGTTTTTCTTTTCAGGAATTGCTTTATTTGCCTGGGATTCTAATTCAATAATTGTTTTCTTCGCTTCATTTACAAATTCTGATTTTGGATTGTTTGTAATGAAGATATTGATCTGTGTGATATTATTGGACTTTTTAGCTGCTTCCCATTGTTGTTTTTCAGCCTGAGCCTTTTTCTCTTTCTGTAAATTGTTTAAAGTGGAATTTGCAGCCGGGATGTACGTCGAGGTTGGGTATTGTTTGATGTATTCAAGGATTTTTCTATTGAATTGGTGGCTTTAGCATCATCCCATGCTTCCTTGCTTTCGATCACAAAGATGGCATTGAGCAGGATGTTGACTTCTACTTTATAAATGCCATTTGGGTATTTCTCCAAATAACTTTCAAGGAGAGTTTTAGAGTTGGTTGATTTAGCAATTTCGAAAAAATCTTTTTCGGATTTATTGGAAACATTTTTGGCAAGATCTGCAATTTTTTTCTTTAATTCAGCGACGTATTTAGACTTTGGATAGGAGGAAATAAAGGATTCAATGTCAGCAATATTGGAAGATGTTTTTACTTTTTGGTAGGATAAATCTTCCGATTGACTTTCAAGTTTTTTAATTCTATCCTGAAGGTAATTTATTAGAGAATCTGAAGAAAATTGATTTCGAAGTTGATACAAGGTATTTAAGTCAGCATTATTTATTTGATCTGTGGTTAACTTCAATGTTTGTGATTGAGCGTCATTGTTTATGATAATTTTAAAATTGCCATCGGTATTCACCTCATATAGTGTATCTCCTTTATATGCCTTGGCGATACCGGATTCGAATGGTCCTGCTTTTGTAAAAATAGGTGCAGTAAGTGTATCACCTGTCAATGACAAATACCCAAAAAGATTATTTTGGGCGTAAATCTGAGAGCCGTCAGCCGGAGGTGGTTTTTTGAAATAATTATAGAATGCAAATACGCCTATAACTAACAATCCCAATACGCCAGCTGCCCAAAAAGCCAATTTCTTGTTATTGGTTTTTTGTAGAAGTTTAATTTGCATTTTGACCTCATCTATATAAGAACCCTTTGGAAACTGTTCTAAATATACCGAATAGGCAACAATAGAATGTGCTTTTCTTGCTGTGAGAAACTGTCTTTCATCGAGAGAGATAACAACTGTCTTTACCTCATCATCTATTTGGTCAAAAGGTTTTTTTTCTTCAGCACCGCTTATTATAATAGTCTTATCCCCATCTTGATTGTCACCTGTACCCGAGTTTACACTAATTTTTTCACGGATTAGCCGATTGTAAATGCTGTTTGGATAATCTTTTAAAAATGATTCCAGTTGAATGATTTCACCGGTTTGCATCGCTGAATCAAAAGCTATTTTTTCCTCTTTATTTACACTGCGCTGTATTGAACTTGCTTCCCTATTGAGTATTTGTAAAAGTTCGTCGGCAGTTTGTACCCGTTTAGTATTGTCGTAATTCAGGCAAAGAGCGATAATTTCCTTGAAGGGGGAAGTGGCCAGGCCATCCAAATTGGGTTTTTCCTCTTGTCCGATCTTCTTGAAAATGAGGTTGCGTCGGGCATCTTGAGATAAGTTGGTCGTGGGAACATCAAAGAATTTTTTGCCTGAGAGTAATTCATAAGCGATCACACCGAAAGACCAAAGGTCGGTATTGGGTTTTAGATCACTGCCGAACAGTTGTTCTGGCGAAGAATATTCCAGGGTGCCTCCACTTATGCTACTGGTGATCTGAGAATCATCAACTGCTACTTGCCTGCTCAGTCCAAAGTCACTTATCTTAGGTACGAATTGATCGTAAATATCTCTTACGATGAGTATATTGCTTGGTTTTAAGTCGCGGTGAATTATTTTGTAAGTATGAAGACAATTGATTCCCTCCAGAATACCCCTGAGAATAACCTGTTTTTGTTCAAGGGTTAAAGTATGGGTATCTACAAGTTGTTTTAAGTTGCCTTCTTCATAAAATTGCATGATGACAAAATCGTGCAAACCTGTTTGAGTATTGTATTGGTAAGCGTTTAGGTAGTTTGCAATGTTCTTGTGTTCGGATATTTTTTTAATCAGATCAAATTCATTGATCAGGGAATATTTTTTGCCGTCAATGAATTTTACTTCGGAAATTTTAACTGCCCGCCAGACATTGTTTACAGAATCATAGGCTTTATAGACAGTCCCAAAAGCTCCGCTACCAAGCCGATCTCTCTGATAATTTATTAAATATCTGCCAAAAAATTCTTCCTGGGTCATTATAAGAAAGTATAAGTCATTGTCATTCAGCAAATGTAATAAAAAGTGCTGCTTTACAAAGTTTGTAAAAGTTAATGGTTGAATATACAATGGGATAGGTCATGATTTGATTTGGGATTTTAGATTAGGAAAGTGAATTTGGGAAAGACTCCCCCTTGGCCCCCTCTTGGGGGGCGGGGGTTTATATAAGTGTTAAGTGGTATAAACCCTAGCTTGCAGAAGGGGATATCGTTTTCATCTCACAGTTTTAGTTATGAGGTAGAGTTGTGGAATGTTGATAATTTATTTTTGCCACTAATGCACGAATGATACTTAGTATCTGAGAGGATTCAGCGGTAAGTTTTAGAGCTAAATTTATCAATCTAATTTCAATAAATAAATTACTTTCCAACACTGGTATCATACATTTTCCTACATTTGAAAGCACCATTCTTTTAAGAAATGAATAAGCAACAAATACAATTACTTTTCCAACAGGTTTTCAATAATGAAGCCGACCTGTGTGTTCAATCTCCGGGGAGAATAAATATCATAGGTGAACATACAGACTATAATAATGGCTTTGTGCTTCCTGCGGCGATCGACAAAAAAGTGATTGTAGGTATTCGAAAAAGGGACGACGATTTAATTGTCATGTATGCTGAAGCATTTGAAGAAAAGAAAGAGGTAAAAATTCCGGAAATGAAGCCGCTGGGTGATTGGGCTGATTACATTCTTGGTGTCGTAGCGCAATTAATTAAAAAGGATTATGTCGTCGGGGGTTTTGAAATTTTGCTCACAGGTGATATTCCAATAGGTGCCGGGCTTTCCTCTTCAGCTGCCGTAGAATGTGCGACTATATTTGCACTCAACGAACTATTCCATTTCGGTTTGGAAAAAATGGAAATGGTCCAAATGGCGCAGATGGCAGAACATGAATATGCCGGTGTGAAATGTGGCATCATGGATCAATTCGCAAGTATGTTTGGCAAAAAAGATCATTTAATTAAACTGGATTGCCGTTCACTCGAGTATGAATATATTCCTTTTCAAAATCAGGACTTTGTTTTGGTGCTTTTTAATTCCAATGTCAAGCATGCGCTTGTAGATTCTGAATACAACATCCGTCGAAATCAATGTAATGAAGGTGTTGAAATGATCAGAAAATATCATCCACAAATCAACTCGTTAAGAGATGTAGAAACAGAGATGGTTGAAAAATATATAAGGCCACAAGATGAATTGATATACAGACGTTGCCAATACGTCGTGTCAGAAAATATAAGATTGCTTCAACTTTGCAAAGCATTAAATCATAATAACTTAGATAAATGTGGTAAACTGATGCACGAAACTCACTTGGGATTAAGTGAAGACTATGAAGTAAGTTGTCCGGAATTGGACCTCCTTGTGAAGATTGCCATGGAGCAACCAGGTGTCATTGGAGCAAGGTTAGTCGGCGGTGGTTTTGGTGGTTGCACTATAAATCTGGTTCGTCAAGAAAATCTAGAATCTGTCATTTACGAGGTTGAGAACGGATACAAATTAAGCAGTGGCAAGGAATCGACGACTTATATAGTAAGCGTTGAAGACGGTACGAAATTGATTTAAAATAATAGTACCTTTTTTCTAAAAGGCTGCTTCCACCTCCACTTCCATCCGCTCCCCAGTCCCCGGATGCACAAAACTGATCCATTCAGCATGCAGGTGTAACCTGTCTGATTTTTCGCCATATATATCATCCCCTACGATAGGCGCATTGAGTCCAAGAGTGTGAGCGGCATGAAGTCGCAACTGATGTGTGCGACCGGTATGCGGAAAGAAATGTATACGTGTTTTGTTGTCTTTTCTGTCGAGGACTTTGTATGTTGTTTTTGCGTATTTACCATGTTCATAGCAAATCAATTGTCTTGGGCGGTCATCAAGATCAACGCGCATTGGTAAAATAATCTCTCCTTCATCTTTTTCTACAATGCCTTCGAGTACGGCCAAATAACGTTTATGAATTGTACGGTTGATGAATTGGCGTTGGAGAAATTTATGTGCTTCTTCTGTTTTAGCGATTAACAGGATGCCTGAAGTGGACATATCTAGTCGATGTACTAGTAATGGTCCTGTGGCATCAGGATATCTTGCCTTCATTCTGGTTTTTACAGAGTCTGTCAATACGATGCCGGGAACAGATAAAAATTCCGCCGCTTTATTGACGATAGCGATGTATTCATCTTCGTAGATCACTTTTACCTGTTCCTCACTGCCTGCCTGACTGAGCAAAGGATTGGTTTCGACATCAAGTCCATCTAACATGTGAGTGAGGATGGGTAAACATTTGCTGCGGCAAGCCGGGTAAAAATGGCCATGCATGCGGACTTCAGCAGGAGGTGCTTGTCCCCACCAAAACTCTGCGATGGCAATAGGTTTTAAATTATGGAGGAAGGCGTATTGTAATAATTTCGGAGCACTACATTCTCCTGCACCTGCGGGTGGTTGAGTGCGTAAGTCTTTAACGAAAATATCTAGTAGGCTTTTTTTGCTTCCATGACCATTCAGAAATGCGTAATTTTCAAATAATCTTTGTTGTAAAGCAGCTGAACCTTTGGCACGCGTATCTTTTAGTTGAAAGATTTGATCTTCAAAGACTTTAAATTCTGAACGGGCAATTTCAATGGCTCTTTTGTGATAAGCTGTGAATTTCTTTAATTCAATTTGTTCGTCTTTGCTCAGTTGAGAGAGTTCAGCTTCGAGATTTTCTATTTCTTCGGGTCTAATTTGGGCATTTTCATGTCGAATTAATTTTCTATTTATTTTATTTAATTGAATTGTGGCCTTGCGATCACTTACCCCTGTTTTCAATGTTTCCTGCAACTCCGCAAGTTTGTTTTTAGCTTCAATAAATTCCGGAGTCACTTCTATACGTTCAATTTCCAGCGTAAATTGATGAATTTCTATTTCCCCTGTCAGAAAAAAACTGCCTTCTGCCCTCATATCAAAGACAGGTGGAACAAAGTATTGGTGATTATTTCTTCCCGCCATTTTTCCTGAGAAAGCTGCCAGATAACCAATTTTGCCTTCCTGATTCTGAACTACCATTACTCCAAACATCTTACCAATAACCAGGCCATTAGTCTTAGAATCTAAACCAAAATTGTGCTCAAAATCAGTCTGATTTAGTAAATATTCTTTCAATTCATCAGCCGCGATGATGCAAAGTGGATGAGGTTCGTAATAAAATGGATAGTTGAACTGTGAGGGCAGCACGATTTGAGAGATCTCCTGTTGGAAAGTTAAGAATTTGGAATTTGGATCTTGCTGTTGCATGGAGGGGCGAAGGTAGGTAAAGAAGGTGAGAAAGTGAGGGGAGGGGTTTGTGGGTTAAAATGGGTCAATCAGAACTTGAAGGTAGTGACATTTTGAAGGAATTGTCGAATAACGGTGAGATTGACAGTATTTACATTAAATTTAAAAGGAGGACGATTATTCTATTTAGATTGAGCTTCCCATTTTCTTTAGGCTGGAAACAACTGCTTCAGGAAATGCTTCACCGGTCAGTGGATGTAATAGTAATTCTCGTGTGTGAGTGTCAAATTCTTCTTGTGTAATGAGGCCGTCGTGGTAGTTTGCAACATTGTATATCCAAGGGATCACAGTGGTATAGTTCGGGCTATCCATGTAAGTTCGATCCCGCTCCATAAGTCGGGTTTGACGAACAATACGAATGATTTTCTTGTAATTTTTTAATAGTAAGATTGATCTGAGATAATAAGTCATGAATAGATGCCAGCGGTGTTCAAATATTTCTGCCTTATACGCATTAAAGAATACATCCCCACTGCTTTCTGCCTGCTTATATAGCTTATTCTCTATCCTGGACATGATCAGGTAAGCGGCGTGACTGATCTTATTGTGATAATTGCTGTCGCGGCGCGTGTCCTCGGTAGCGAGCAGCAGTATACGGAGCGCCTCTTCGTGTCTTCCGGCGCGTAACAACACGGCCGCTAAATTATTGATGTAATATAAATAATCATTGTTCCTTTCACGTATTGAAAGATAGCCAAATTCAATTGCCTTGTCAAGTTTGTTTTGACTGGCGAAATAGAGCAATTTTTGACTGTAGAAATTAGCCAGAATGCGCCTCGAATAAAACTTAGAGTTGTTGATCATTGTCTCGAAGTAATCGAATTTCTCAGACAGGCGGTCAATCATGCGATAATTGTGTGCGATGAATAGAATCCTGATCCATGCCAACACCCGATTGTATCCATCGAGCCCTTCGTCTTTATAGACAGAATCGAGCCATTGTTCATACACCATGGTATCACCATGCTTTGACTTGTACTGCTCGATAATATCTTCAGTCACCGTATGCATCTTGTCATTCACCATGCGAGCATATTCATAGCTGGTGCGGTGTTTTCTGAGAAATTGATCTACTACTTGAAAAGCATGGTGCCGCATTCTGATCTGAAGAAAATGTCGATAAGATCTACCGATATCATACAATTTCAAGAAACTATAATAGTCAGTGCCCGCCTGGCGAAATAATTTTAAAATATTGCGTTCGATCTTTAAGTCAATATTGTCGGTCATGATCATCCGGTCATAATCACACAACTTGCTGAAAATATTGTCCACATCGATGCGTGCTAATTGATCTTGGCACCAAGTCATCATATAGGAGTATTTCCGACGGTCGAGGCTCTCATCAAACTTGACTTCAGGTGCTGCATGAGTGGCATTACTGTGCAATAACTTAAGAATATTTAATTTTTCCTCATCCTCAAATCGCTGAATATTCATCAGATAAGCGGTCTCATGCGGAAACAACGAATTGGCAAAAAGAATGAACTTATTGAGTCGGGTAGTCATAACTTAAAGAGTGATACCTCCATCTACTGAAATCGTGGCACCATTGATGTAGGCGGCCATATCCGAACATAGGAACACATAGACATTGGCGATATCGTCAGGCTTGCCTAGGCGGCTGAGTGGCACCTTTGCGGCCATTTTTTCAAGCACCTCAGGTGGCATCGCACTCACCATATCCGTTAGAATGAAACCCGGGGCTACAGCATTTACACGAACTCCCTTTTTGCCGAGTTCCTTGCTAAGAGTCTTTGTCATAGCGATCAAACCGCCTTTGGTGGCTGAGTAATTAGCCTGGCCAAAATTGCCATAGAGGCCCACCACTGAGGAGGCATTGACAATACATCCACTTCCACCCTCCACCATGACTGGAGCAACACCTTTGATACAATTAAATACGCCGGTGAGGTTGACGTCGATTACTGTCTGCCACTGTTCGTCGGTCATCTTGAGTAGGGTCGCATCACGCGTGATTCCGGCATTATTAATGAGAATATCGATATTGCCAAACTTTGACTTGACATCGGCTACCGCTATTGCTATCTCTTCCGGCCGGGTGGTATTCACATGCTGATATATAACTTCTGCACCCCCAGCAGCCAATTCAGCTTGTAGTTCATTGCCGGCGGAATCATTTAGATCCCAAATAGCGACTTTCGCGCCCTCTGCCACAAATTTTCTTACGGTAGCCTTTCCTATACCATTAGCCCCACCCGTTACAATTGCTATTTTATCTAGTAATAATTCCATTTACAAAATATTTATTTTTAAAAAATGTGCTTAGCCAAACAAATGTAATATCACGCGCCGTATCTCTTTGTATTTATTTTGATATAAATTTAGTAAAATAAATGAATTGTCTTAAGCTAATTAAATCAATATAATTATATGATATACAGGTTATTAAGAATTGTTTATGCTAATTGTCATAGATATTTAACATAAATTTATCATTTTTTTTCAGACAAATCTTATCTAATTTCACTCGACATTTAGAAAAAGGTGAATATAGATATAGTAATTGCGACCAGGATTTTGCTCATCGCTTATGCGGCGGTGATGATATTTTTTGTAGTGCGAGGGGCACTTCGCACCCGCTCTATGACTGATTTCGCTATCGGTAACGGATTTTCACCACTTGTAGTTGGTTTGTCACTAGCCGCCAATATTACCAGTGCCGCTACCTTTATCATCAATCCTGGATTTGTGGCTATGTTTGGACTTAGTGCCTTCATAGCCATGTCTGTAATGGTGCCTTTGGGCTTGATGATTTCCTTGATTATATTGAGCAGAAGTTTTCAGAAGCACGGATCAGCCTTCAAGGCGATTAGTTTGGCTCAGTGGGTGAATAAAAGATACAATAGTCCCGCTTACGGCAGATTAATGGCGGTGCTTTCTCTGCTCTTGATCACATTTATAGTGTTAATATGTGTGGGAATGGTGAAGGTCATAGCCCCAGCGTTGCAAGCAAGTGAACTATATGTATTGATAGGATTGGTGGTCTTCGTATTTGGATATACTATGTTTGGCGGTGCTAATTCTATGGCTTATACCAATGCCTTTCAGGCCATTGTGATGGGTGTAGTCGCACTGATCCTTATTTTCTCTGGAACAGGTCATTTTGATGGTGGCTTAAGTGCTTTTTGGGGAAAGCTGAACCAAATAGATCCAATGCTTTCTAAAACATTCAATCCTACCAGTCCGATATTCCGTGATTTCTTTGAAGTGATTTTTTGTAATTTTATTATAGGTCTAGCAATAGTTTGTCAACCGCATATCATCACCCGATCTCTAATGTTACGTTCATCGAAAGATATCAACAAATACCTGGCGATTGCGATCGTAGTGGAAATGTTGTTTTTCATGGTTTTGTTTGTAGGCTTATTTGCCCGATTGGACATGCCTGATCTCACACTTGCAGGTAAGAAATTGCCCATGGATGGCATTATGTCTGCTTATGTGCTCGAGCGATTCGATACAGGTGTCGGCTTATTGGTAATATTTGGTTTGTTGTCTGCAGGATTATCTACGCTCGAAGGTTTGGTCCAGTCGGTCAGTACTACTGTTACTAATGATATCATACTTCCCTCCTTTAAATCAGAGATATCTGAGGATCGTAAAAAATTGATCAATCGCGGAGTAATTACGCTACTCGCAGTTATTGCAATAACTGTCAGCTATCGTCAATTGGTAAGCCCAAATCTAAGTGTGGCAATTCTTGGTCAAAATGGTGTATATGCCTTCTTCTCAGCAGCCTTCATGCCTGTACTATTGGGTATTTTCACCAAAAATATTCATAAATCAGTACCTATTACATCTACTATAATAGCAGTAGTGGTATATTTCTCTACGTACTATGGACAACTGAGCTTTTATACTACCGGAGTAATACGCAATCCGGCTGTGGCTGGCACGTATGCTATATTAGCCGCAATATTGGCTGCAGGGATTATGTACCTCTTTACCCGAAATAAAACCAATATCAATAGTCAAAAGATAATAAATGCTTGAGTTTAAGCGCAATGGAGCTATAATTGCTTCCGGAATGGCAGTACCTGACCGGATCGTACCTAACAGTTACTTTAATGAGTTACTCGGAGAGGATGTGGATACCTGGCTGAGAAATAATGTACAGATCTATAATAGAAGGTGGCTTAGTGATGGTGAATCTATGGCGGATCTCATAGAAACTGCCTGCCTACAGGCTATGGAACGTGGTAATATAAAAGCTGAGGAGATCGATCTCCTCATCATAGCTACAGATACTCCTGAATACGTTTCTCCCGCTACCGCATCGGTCATTCAGGATCGATTAAAGTTGGTCAACGCGGGCACTTTCGACCTGAATGCCGCCTGTTCCGGATTTGTCGCCGCACTGGATACAGCCAGTAAATACATTCAGGCCGACAGCCAGTATCACAATGTAATGGTGGTAGGTGCATATGCCATGAGCCGTTACCTCGATGTAAAAGATAAGAAGACCGCCACCCTTTTTGCAGATGGTGCAGCCGCTGTCATATTAAAGGCGGAAACAGACGGTAGAGGATTGCTCCAAAGTCAGTTGGCTGCTCTAGGCGAATATAATAGTTGGATGGGTATATATGCCGGTGGCAGTGCGCAGCCGGTGACTCGTGAGGTATTGGAGGCAGGTGGTGAAAAACTGCAATTTGTAAAGAAAATACCTACTGAAATAAATCCTGCACGTTGGGAACAAATGATCAGAACATTGTGTGATAGAGAGGGTATCAACGTGATAGACGTAAGCCATTTCTTTTTTACACAGATCAATATCAATACCATCTGGCAGACGCTGGATGCACTAGAGGTGCCGCGAGAGCGGGCAGCAACTGTGATGCACGAATATGGATATACGGGTTCGGCAGCCATACCCATGGCATTCGATTCACGATATAGTAAGCAGGAGATAAAAAGTGGTGAGTTGGCAGTATTCATGGGTTCAGGCGGAGGGTTGGCCTTTGGAGCCGCATTGTTTAGAATGTAATATTCAATTAATTATCATGTCGCAATATAGATTAGACTGGTTTACAAAGTGGGCGATATATCGTCCCGAGAAGCCTGCGATCAAGGATCAGCAGACGGGTGAGGTATTGAACTACAGGCAACTGAATAACTCTGGAAACCACCTGGCGCTATGGTTTGAGTCACTAGGATACAAGAAAGGCGATCGGATCGCAGTGTTGGCAGAATTTTGCCTGGAATACATAGCTTTATATGCGGCTGCACAGAAATCAGGAATAGTGCTGGTACCATTAAACTACCGGCTGTCTGCGACTGAGTTGGAATATATTTTGGGGGAAGCTCAGCCCGGATGCATTTTATATGAAGATAAATTTAGCCATCTTTTAATATATAAGGAAAAGATCAAGCCGCTGACGGACATCAGAAATCATTGGAATTTTGATGAACTGATTCCGGCCTTTAACGGAGATGTAGTGGAAGATGATGCCCTGCTGATTTTATATACTTCCGGTTCTTCCGGACTGCCAAAAGGAGTGCTGTATACCCATAAAATGACCTTTTGGAACAGTATCAATACGGCTATGTCGCTCGTCATCAACTCCAATACACATACTGTCAACGTGATGCCGCCTTTTCATACGGGTGGATGGAACGTGCTATTGGCTCCCATTCTTCATCATGGCGGCTATGTTTGTATGGTGAAAAAATTCGACCCTTATCTGGTCAATGAATTGATGAGCAGTGAGTCAGTAACTGTCTTTATGGGCGTGCCTACAATGCTCCATATGATGGCGCAGCAAGAGAATTTTACTCATGCAAATTTTGACACATTGCTCTACATCATCGTGGGTGGAGAGCCGATGCCCATACCGCTGATCGAACAGTATGATGTGCTAGGAGTAGCCATTCGTCAGGGTTATGGAATGACCGAAGTGGGCCCCAATCTGACTTCACTACCAGAGCAAGATGCGATACGTAAAAAAGGCTCGATAGGTTGGCCAAATTTCTATGTAGATATTCGGGTCGTCAAAGAAGATGGCACGGATGCTAATATAGATGAAACCGGAGAATTATGGCTCAAAGGACCGATGGTGATGCCGGCATATTGGAATAATAAGGAATTGACAGAAATGGCATTTTCTCCTGATGGTCAATGGTTTAAAAGCGGAGATCTGGTGCGCAGAGATGACGAAGGTTACATCTTTGTGGTAGACCGGCTTAAAAATATGTACATCAGCGGTGGCGAAAATGTTTATCCGGCAGAGATAGAAAGAGTAATTAATACAATAGAAGATGTTTCCGAAAGTGTGGTCATTGGGGTCAAGGATGAGAAATGGGGCGAAGTCGGAAAGGCCATCATTGTCTGGAAACCTGGAGCAAATATTCCGTCAGATGAAAGGATAAGGGACAATATTGCCACTCAGTTGGCAAAGTTTAAAATACCTAAATATTTTATGTCATTGGAAGAGTTGCCCAAGAATGATGCGGGCAAACTGGACAGGGCTAAATTGAAAAAACTTTATTCATAATATTTATTATAAATCTAAAATTATTAATCAGATGAAATTTTTTAAGTTATTTGGAATGCTGATGATTTCAGCAACATTGATGTTGACTTCTTGTGGAAAAGATGAAAACAATGGTACTTGCAGCGATGGTATCAAAAACCAGGATGAGACCGATATCGACTGCGGTGGCGCATGCCAAGCATGTATCGTAGGACTTCAGGGCAAATGGAAATCTTATCCGGTGGCTCCTATTCTGACTTCTTTTGCTGATTCAATTGTTGCAGAATTTAAGACCAACAGTACCTATTTGGTAAAATCTTACAAAGATGGACTAGCTACAGATCTTGTAGGTACTTATGTACAAACTGCTTCAGGTGTTGGTAATATCTGGACAATTACAGTAAATCAAACTTCTCCTTCTACTTTAACTTCAGAAGGTATTTTTGAAGTATCAGCAGATCGCAAGTCAATGAAATATGAAGTAGCACAGACTACTCCACCTATTGCAGGTGTAACACCTCCTACAGCAGTCGGTGGATTGGGTTCTACTTCAGGTGGTGCCTTCGGTCAGGCTAACGTTCAGAATTACACTGCTAAGTAATACAAGTAATAATAAAAGGTCGGAAACTATGGTGGCCGGCCTTTTATTTATTTTATTTTCGAAATTATCACTTTAACTAATTTGTGACTCACTATGACACGTTTAGTCTTGATTTTTACTGTTTTTTGCCTGACATTGAAGACCTTTGGGCAGAATGTGGGGATAAACAATACCCCATTCGACAAAACAACCCCGGCCAAGGCCAATAAAGACCTACAGGTATATATCTACGCGTACCAACAATTCGTGGCGCAGAATTACTACCCTGAAAGTGATTTTCTAAAGGGACAGATTGTAGGGCGGCTCTTCGGCGGCAATACAACACAAACCTCAGATTCACTAACTTCTATGTATGCAGAGCAGCGCGCCATTCCTTTCTTCGTGTATACACCAAAAATATTTGATGGCAAAGCAATAATTCGAGCCTCATTCGAAATCGACTGGACCTGGGGCGATGTAAATTATGGTGTCGGTGGCAATGCGGGTTCAGCTATATCTGCTGATCAGGTTAACCTTCAGACCCAGAACCTTGAGGTCGAATATAGACCGGGCAATGGCTGGGCGATCAATGCCGGCCTTCAGCGGATGTTTGACACACCAAATGATCCTTACCGGACTCTCTTTGATAAATTTACTACGACAGCATACAGACTGGCCTATTGGGGTACAGACGGAGTCGGAGTGTCAGTGCGTAAGGATGCAGATCTGTACAAGATCAAAGGCGGTTATTATAAACTATATGAAAATAATGTAGAGCTCAATGATGATGTCACATTGATGGAGCTTTCAGGGCAGTACAACCTTTCTCCGAAATGGAATGCAGGTGCTTCTGCATATTATGTGCGCGATCGATCCAATGGAAAGGGAGGAATCAGTATACTTGGACAAGGTCCGGCAAGCCAGTTAGCCACCTATAACGGTACCTATCGTTTTCCACTCTCACCGGATCCATTTCACTGCGACGTGGTCTGGCTCGGAGGCTTCTTCGGTCGAAATGAAGATATGATGCTCGACAGATGGTTCACCACAGGATTTGTAAATGCGAATCTCGGCTCAATTACTCAAAAAGCAGTAGGTGAAACAAACTATAAAAAAACAGTTTCCATCAATGGAATAGCTGCGAATATTCGCAGTGGATATCGGTATGGACAGACTACAGGAGATGCTATCACGGCGGATGTAGTTTATACCTCAGGCAATAAAGACGGCATCTCGGATGGCAAATATACCGGTGTCATGACCGGCAATACCTGGGGGAGCCCCGGAGGAATCTTTATAGGTCATGGTGCCTATCTTCTATTTCCGCACGGCAATGTAGTCAATCGTTTCATGGCTGCAGTTACGGACCTGTCTAATGTGGGATATGGTATCACTGGTGGCACCATCAATGTATCCAAAGACCTCATTCCAAACAAACTGCACGCTAAAGTGGGTGGTGCTTTTGGTTTGTCAAACATCACACCTGCCAAAGGCGGAAATATTATTGGGTATGAGGGTAATGCCAAATTGAGTTATGACCTGGGGCCATTCATGAGTATCGAAGCTCATGGTGCTTATCTTGCACTCGGCAATTTCTACGATAGCCCTTCAGTAAATGGCAATAAGTCGAGCCGTCCGGTCAATCCCTGGACAGCTTTTACTTGCTTTAAATGGTTAATTTTTTAATAAGCTAACACATGAACAGATTAATATCCGTCGCAATCATTGCGCTCTTAATATCCGCCTGTAAAACCACTAAACTTCCCAAGGTAACCTCCATGGATCAACTCAAATACGGTACAGAAGTGCAGCGAATGTCGCTATCAGATGACATAGAGATAGCTTATACTCAGAAGGGTAGTGGAACTCCGCTTTTATTTATCCATGGACTCGGCAGTTATTTGCCTGCATGGAACAAGAACGTGGCGACGCTCTCTGATCATTATGATTGTATCGCAGTGGACTTGCCGGGTTATGGCCACTCATCGAAGGGCAATTATGAAGGGTCTATGACCTTTTATGCAGGAGTGCTGAAAGAATTTCTTGAGAAAAAAGGGATCCGGCACATCGTCGTAGCAGGTCACTCCATGGGAGGACAGATCGCCATGACCATGGCATTGCAATATCCCGAACTGGTGGATAAGTTGATCTTACTCGCACCTGCCGGCTTTGAAGTTTTCAATAAAGGTCAGCGGCAATGGTTTCGCGATGTAATGACAGTGGATGGTGTGCGCCTCACCACAGTGGAGCAGATCCGTAATAACTATGCGTACAATTTTTACAATATGCCGAAGGATGCGGACTTTATGGTCAATGACCGCATTGCAATACGATCGGCGGATGATTTTATTCCATACTGCTACATGATTACCAAGAATGTAAAGGGGATGGTTGATCAGCCGATCTTTGATTTCATGCCTCAGATCAAGCAACCTGTATTGGCCATCTATGGTGAGAATGATAACCTGATTCCGAACCGCTACCTGAATGGCGGACGTACCAAAGATTTTGCAGAGAAGGGGATAGCACAATTTCCCAATGGGAAATTAGTCATGATTCCCAAAGCCGGACACTTTGTACAATGGGAAAAGGCGGATGAGGTGAATAAGTTGATCCGAGAATTCTTGAAATAAAGTGAGGCAGACAAAGGTTTATTAATTTATTTGTTTTCTAAATTTGAAAGTGATTTCATAGAGGGGAAGTATATTGGGGAGATATAGAAGTATAGATCGTCAAATGAGAATGGCTTTATTCAATTTTAATTTATCCCGGAACTAAAGAGAGGTGTCAGAGGGATATTAATCTTTGATTAAAATTTAGTGCTAGAAATATAATTGCGTGATTCGGCAACCATAAGGTGTTACATCAACTAGCTATTACTGATTACTGATTACTGATTACTGATTACTGATTACTCATTACCCATTTTCTCCACCACTTACCTTTGATTGTATTTGGCCATATATCGCTCATTTAACTCCTTCTGCTTATTGTCCAGATCAACCATTCTACCCTGAATATAAGCTGACTCAACCAATGCTTGACGCATATCCATAATGTCGCCTTTAGTAATAATGAAGGTAGCATCCTTTCCTGCAGCCAGAGACCCAACTCTATCATCGACACCAAGAATTTTAGCCGGATTCAAAGTTACTGACTCCAATGCCTGTTCTTTGCTGATGCCAAAAGGAACTGCCTGGCCAGCCTGAAAACCAAGATTGCGGGTTTGCCAGAAACCTTCCACCGAAATGGCATATAAGATACCGGCATCCTGAAGTTTGGAAGGAAGATCGAACCCTTCATCCACAGGAGCATCTTCAGTCGTGGGAAGTCTTTGGGTGTTGACAAGTACGACAGGAATTTTCTCTTTGGCTAAAAGATCTAATACTGATGCAGCGCCTGAAGCACCGACGAGCACGCCTTTTAAGCTAAATTTTTTGATAAAAAATACTGCATCCTGGATATTACTTGCGTTATCTACATGAATGAAAAATCTTGTATTTCCCTTGATACAATTATATAAAGCTTCCAGCATCAGGTTTTTTTCAGGATCTTTCGTCCCTCCGTAAGTCATAGCCTGGTTAAAATAGGAAGCCATTTCATCCATTTGTTTTTTATATCTTTCCTTTGCTTCCTTGTCATTTGTATTTTGGCGCCATCTACCACCGATACTTGGCCAATTGATATGAATGCCTGCATCATCCTGAATGACTGCATCTTCCCAATTCCAGGCATCTAGTTGCACCAATGCTGAACGACCCGATATAATACCACCCTGAGGCGTTGTTTCGGCCATAAGAATACCATTAGACCTAACTGTTGGGATCACCTTCGAGTCAGTATTGTAAGCAATTAAGGCACGAACATTGGGTGTATAGGATCCTACTTCACTAAAGTCATTTGTAGCTTCTACAGCTTCAATTTCTGTTAAGCCTAGTTGAGTGTTCATGGCGATCAAGCCCGGATAGATTTGTTTGCCTTTTGCATCCACTTTTGTCCAGTTGGTCATTTCGCCGGGTAGATCCGAAGACTTCCCGACAAATGCAATTTTTTTGTCCTTTACAGCCAATATGCCATTCTCGATCACTTTTCCATCACCTGTATGAATGGTGGCACTCGTGAAGAGGATTGACTGCGAGGTAAATGACTTTGGTCCTGTTTGGCCAACAGCATTGCTGAACCAAATGAAGGAAATGAATAATAATAAAAAAATACGCATTACAAATGTTTTTTGAACAATTGAGTAAAGCTAAGAAATTTTAAAAGTAAAAAAAGTCATGGGCCGTATTTTAATTGATTATATGAAGTAATGTATCCGAAAATGAAAGACAGCCCTGTTCATTATTAAAAAGTAAAATTGTAATCTTATTGTGAAGGTTAATAAGGCGGGCATTAAAAAAAGGAGAAGCCAAATGGACCTCTCCTCATTAAATCAAATGTTATTTTTAGATTATTAATTCATTTTTCCACCATCTAATTCATCCTGATATTTTTTTAATTCAGACCATTTGTCATCTACCATTAGTTGACATTGTTTAGGCCAAGTGCCCGGATCGTGCATTGCAAACTGGTCTCCTGCCCCGTCAAGGATGCTTTTTAAAGTGGCGGCATCCGCTCCGGCTACTGATGCCCAGGTATTGTACCCTGCATCATTAAACACCTTTTCTATAACAGGACCGATTCCTTCTACTAATTTTAAATCGTCTTTTACAATTTTTGCACCAAAAAATGCACTGATTGCTTTATAGAATCTTGTGTAATTATCACCTTCTGTGGTAGATGTAGCTATCGTTTCAGCAGCTAATCCCATAGCCGGAACTTCAACAATTTTTTCGTTCGCAGGTTTTTTGGCGGCAATATCAAGGGACGCTTTTAACTGTCCAATCTCTAATTCGGCCTTCTTAAGTTTCTCGCCATTTTCTGCTGCGATATTATAGTCTGACTGAAGAGATGAATATCGACCATCCAATGAATTATATTTTGTAGTTGAATCACTAACATACGCGTTGTGTTTACTATTCAGTTCATCATGTGTGATATGTAACTCCGCCAATTCTCTTTTTTCACGCCCAAAGAGATGTTTAAGCAACCATCCCAACAGGAAGGCACCCAACATAAATAGCAGCATTGGCAGCAGACAACTAAGGTTTAAATCTAATAAAATTAATATTTTCATTTTCCGAGTTTTTATAGTTTATATTTATTTGATTTGGATTATCACACGTCTGTTATCAGCGCGTCCTTCCTGAGTGGCATTGTCAGATATTGGCTCTGTGTCACCTTTTCCTTCAGTAGAAATTCTGTTCTTGTCAATTCCATTTTTGATCAATTCTGAACTGACAAAATTTGCCCTGTCTAAGGATAATTTGCGGTTATTTTCAGGGTTACCTACATTGTCTGTATGTCCTGTTACTACCAGATTCACATCTGTGTGTGAAGCTAAATAGCTCTTTGCATTTCTGAGGTATTTTTCAAGACTGTCATCAACTTTCAGCGAAACCTTCCCGGTATTAAAATAGACTGTTCTAGGCCCCAGCAAATCATCTACTGCGGGTTTGTCAATTGTTTCTGCAATTACCTGATCTCCGGAAATATCGAAACTTACACCACCAACCAGAGTATCTGCAGGATAAAAAGTAAGATCGTCCGCCAATACACCATCTGTAGTAATAACATTTGGAGAAAGGCCTCTTGCTACTAATTGTTTTTTAAGTTCTTCAGCTCTTGCCACGCCCAGATTCGGAAATGTGGTAGTATTTTGTTCTTCCGAGCTATATCGTCCGGTTATTTTAAATGATTTCCCCGGATTAAGTTTTGAATAAAGTGCCAGACTATCCATGACATATTTTACACCATTGTCAAACACAGGTAAAAAATTTGATTTACCAAACTTAATATTGCCAGGTGGATTAAAGTTCCAACTACCATCGCTAATAGAAAGGGATGGCAGATTCGGCGTTACTCCAGTTGGAATTTCTGATACTTTGTCGGTACAACATCCTGAACAATCAGAACAATGATACCACCAAAGACCAACGAAAAACCATAGAAATGTCAGTAACCAGAAAAATGGTTTTGTTAATCGCATAGTTTATAAATTTAAAAATTAAAAAATTACATCCTGGGTAGAAAAAAGGATTTGATGTAAGTCAAGTAAATATAAGCAATTCAAAGAGAAAATTCAACAAATTTTATTGCCTCCTTCATAAAAAGCTATCTTTGCGCGTTATTTACAACTATGAGAAGATCTCTTGCTTTTTACTTTTGTTTGTTTGCATTGGCATTATTGTCAGCATGCGCTCATCCTGGAGTACTTACTGGCGGAGATAAGGATGCGACGCCTCCCCGACTTTCTAAAGAGCGCAGCACTCCCAATTTTCAAACAAATTTTAAAAAACAACCACTGGAATTTGAGTTCGACGAATTCATCCTGTTGGACAAAGCAGACCAACAAGTACTTATCTCCCCGCCTCTTGAGTTCCGGCCTAAAATCTCAATAAAAGACAAAACCGTTTTATTCAAATTCGATGATAGCGAGGTCTTAAAGGAAAATACTACCTATGTCATAAATTTTGGTGAATCGGTGAAGGATTATACGGAAGGAAATATAGTGCCTGACTTTCAATTTGTATTTAGTACCTCATCCGTTGTCGATTCATTGCAACTTTCAGCGAAAGTTTACAATGCGGATGAAGCTAAACCTGCCGAAAAAACAGTATTGATGTTGTACTCAGATCTTTCTGATTCAGCAGTGTACAAAAGTAAACCTGACTATGCCGCAAGAACTGATAAAAGTGGTGATGTCACACTTAAATATCTAAAGGCAGGTACATATCAGGTGGTTGCTTTAAAAGATGAAAACTTAAACTATAAATACGACCTTACCAATGAAAAGGCAGGTTTTGTCAGAGAACCTATAACCTTGCCTTATTCGGGCGAACCTTTAGCCATCAGTATTTTTGCAAAAGAACCTGCTGTCAGGATCACAAGCATTGATAGTTCTTCCAATCAAAGAATCAGACTAATAATGGAGCCAGCTTCGGCTGGAGTCACTGTAGAACCACTTGATAAAAATGACGGGACAGTAATAGAAATCAACAGTAAAAGTATAGATATTTATTATGGGGATACTTTGCGCAAAGCAGCCTTTATCGTTGCCAGACCTGGCTTCAAAGCTGATACAATTCAACATCAACTCTCAAAGAAAATAGGTAATCGTAAATTTAGAATTGCAGAAGAACAGCCAGACATAAAACCACTTCCTTTTACACCAGATAAAGATGTGGTGATCCGATTCAATACGAGAGTTAAAAATTTGGACAGCGATCTCATTCAGTTAATAAAAACAGGAAGTAAAACACCCGTTCCATTTAATATAAGTGCAGACAGTGCCAATGCCAGATTCATTAATGTATCCTCAAAATGGATCAGTGATACTTCTTACACAATGATTTTTGCGCCGAATGCTATCCTAGATTATGTTGGCAATACGAATGATTCAATGAACGTTAATTTCAAAATAACAGATCCGGCTACCCTTGGCTCAATATCATTAATGATTGATAGCCTTGATGCAAACTATAATTATAGCATACAACTGGCTAAGGGCAATGAGCTTTTACAAAAATGGATCGTAAAAGGTCAGACCACCTTTAAAACTGAAATTAACGGACTTCCTGCAGATACGTATCAAATCAATATTCTGGAAGATAGAAATAAAAATGGCAAAATAGACAAGGGAAGTTTTGAGAAAAAAGAGCTTCCAGAAAATATTTACACTAAAAAATTGGAACAATTGCGACAAAACTGGAGTCTTGATGTTGTAATAAACATGAGCGAGTTTCAGAAATAATTGTTAGGTGTTAATTATTAATTATTATTTTATGGGAAAAATTACATATTTTACGAATATCCCCCTTTGGAGGGGGCCAAGGGGGTGGACCCTCCTCACCTTCTCACATCTTCTCATTCTCACATTCTCACCCCATAACCCCCTCACTTTCTAACCTTCATACATGAAACTAATAGCGCGAGACTTAATGAAAATGTACGGCAAACGCCAGGTAGTAAAGGGTGTTTCTGTAGAAGTAGAACAGGGAGAGATCGTTGGCTTACTCGGACCTAACGGTGCAGGTAAAACAACTTCTTTTTATATGATAGTAGGTTTTATCAAGCCCAATGCAGGAAAAGTGTATCTGGAGGAAGAAGAAATAACACATTTACCCATGTACAAAAGGGCTCAAAAAGGAATTGGATATTTGCCACAAGAAGCTTCGGTATTCAGGAAGCTTACTGTAGAAGACAATATCAAGGCGGTTCTCGAGATGATGCCCCTCAGTAAAACCGAACAAAGGGACAAACTTGAATCACTTTTGGATGAGTTTGGATTAAACAAAGTAAGAAGTAGTAATGGAGATACGCTGAGCGGAGGTGAACGTCGTCGATGCGAGATAGCCCGTGCATTGGCCACCAATCCAAAGTTTATATTACTGGATGAACCATTTGCCGGTATCGATCCAATAGCAGTGGAAGATATTCAATATATCGTGGCCAAATTAAGAACCAAAAATATTGGCATCCTTATCACAGACCATAATGTGCAGGAGACACTTTCAATCACTGACAGGTCTTATCTGATGTTTGAAGGAAATATCTTGAAGGCCGGGACAGCCGAAGAGTTGGCAGCGGATGAACAAGTAAGAAAAGTTTATTTAGGCCAAAGTTTTGAATTACGTAAAAAAGTCATCGATCTGGATGTTAAAAAAGAAATGAGGGAGGGTATTTAATGAAGATTTTTTCTTACTTAATTTTGGCGGTATTTTTTTTATCCTCTTGTTCTAAAAATGAGGGTAAATTTCTTCCTGGTGAGAAATACACCATTGACACGATTATGTACAGAGAATATAGAAAAATAGACTCCATCGTAAAAATAGACTGTGAAAAGATTTCTGAACAGCTTTTCAGGTCTTCATATGACAGTTTATTAAGGCTTAGGGTAAAAGATATTTCTTCAATCAAAGGTCCTGGAATTCCACCCAAAGAAAACAACTTTCCGAAGGCGGTAGAAGCATTGAAAAGAGCAGAAAAGAAGCAAAAATGAAGGCAATAATATCTACAGTTTTGATTTGCTTGGTCGGTTTGTTAAGCTTTACATTATGGTCATCAGCAGCAGACCCTGTTAAGCTAATACCTTTATCCAAAGCGGCTTTAGAAGAAATTGAAGCGCGAAAAATTTTATATAAAAAAAGAAAAATAGATGAATGCAGATCCATTGCTCTGGACCGAGCTGCTGCAATGGTAGATTCTGCTTTATTAGAGCAAGCGCTCTTCATTGGTGCCGACACTTTGACCAGGCCCGAACGTCCCGATAGACCCTTTGCGGAGTCCTTTTCTTCCAATATTGAAAATATTCCTATCAAACCCTTTTTAAAAAGACGTGATTTTGTGAGTCCCTTCCAAAAAAAGGATACCTTTGCACTAGATTCCCTAAAATTAAGGGACAGCATTAAAATTAAATAGAAAAGGCTTACGCATTTCCGGAATAGGAACCCTTATTTTTTCGAATATCCTTACTGCCTTTTTATCAACAACTTTTACATGGAAATAACCACATTTGCAGAATTGAACCTTGATGAGGGTCTTCTCAAAGCATTAGTAGCAATAGATTACACTATACCATCTCCCATTCAGGCAAAAGCCATTCCTGTAGCATTGACAGGTGTCGACATAATAGGTCAGGCACAGACAGGTACAGGAAAGACTGCTGCGTTCGGTATACCGATGATCCAGAATATATCCAAAGACGGACGCTATACCAAAGGACTTGTCCTCTGTCCTACACGCGAACTTTGTATTCAGGTCACAAACGAATTAAAAAAACTTGCCCATTACACTAAAAATGTTACTGTCTTTGCCATCTATGGTGGTGATCCGATCACACCGCAGATCAGAGCATTGAGGGCAGGCGTAGACATAGTAGTAGGTACTCCTGGTAGGGTTATGGATCATATCGGACGAGGTACTTTACAACTGGACCAATTGGAAATGTTGGCTTTGGATGAGGCGGATGAAATGTTAAACATGGGATTCCGTGAGGACCTTGAACACATATTGACCTCGGTACCAGAAGAGAGGCAGACGATCCTGTTTTCAGCTACAATGCCGAAAGCAATCATGGACATCACACATATCTATCAGAAAAACCCTCAGCTGATCAAGGTAACACCGGCTCAACTTACTGCCATTAATGTAGAGCAATTTTTCATTGATACTGATATGAAGTCCAGGTTGAAAGCCCTGATCTTTCTATTGAGTCAGGATGATTATTCGCAGGCCATTGTGTTCTGTAATACGAAAGCGAAGGTGGATGAATTGTCAAATGAATTGGCAGAAAATCAGATTAAAAATGATGTACTTCATGGTGATCTGAGTCAAGAGAAAAGAAATAGAATTTTGAATAAATTCCGCAAAGGAGAATTCAAAGTACTTGTCGCTACAGATGTTGCAGCAAGAGGTATAGATGTACCGAATGTAGATCTTGTATGTAATTACGATATTTCATTTGACCCTGAATATTATGTGCATCGTGTAGGTCGCACAGGTCGTGCAGGTAAAGAAGGTAAGGCTTACAGCTTTGTGGCAGGTGCACGTGATAAAAGACTTTTAAGACAGATAGAAGATTTTGCTAAGGTGCGCGTTGAAAAGTACAAGTTGCCGGAAGCAAAAGACGTTGCAAAACTTGAAGTTGAAAAACTAAAAAGACAGGTGATAGCAATTATAGAAGCTAACCAGGAGAAATTTTATATTGATATAGCTAAAGATCTAATCCCGGAAGGTGCTTCAGAAACTCAGGTGCTCGCAGCCCTGATGGTTAAGTTGATGCCACCATCCAAACATGATTGGATGAAGCCTTCAGGCGGCAACAATCCATATAATAGAGGAGAAGGTGGCGGAGGTAGAGACCGTGACCGTGGTGATAGAGGTGATAGGGGTGATAGGGGTGACAGGGGTGATAGAGGCGGACGCGGTGATGGCGGAGGTCGAGATCGTGGCAGAGGTGGATATGAAGGTGGTGGACGTGATGATAGACGTTCAGGAGGAAGACGTGATGACAGACCATCAGGTGGAGAACGCAGATATAGCGGCGGTTCTGAAAGAAGTTTCGGAGGTGGATCTGACAGGGGGGGTGATAGAGATAGAGGAGGTGACAGAGATAGAGGAGGTGACAGAGATAGAGGAGGTGACAGAGGTTTTGCAGGAAGGTCTGAGAGATCTGACAGCAGACCGGGCGGCGAGAGAAGAGTATTTGATAGAGACAACAAGCCGGGTGGCGAAAGAAGATCATTCGATCGACCTGCAGGGGGAGATAGAAAATATGGAAGCGACAAGCCAAGATTTGGCGATGATAAACCAAGATATGGTTCCGATCGTCCAAAGTTTGGTGATGATCGCCCTAAAAAGTTCGGCGATGACCGTCCAAAATTTGGTGACAAAGGCCGTGACTTCAAAAAAGATGACGGATTCTCTGAAAAGAAAAAACCGGCATCTTCAGACAAGGAACCATCTTTGGAAGACATCTTGGTAGGCTTGGGCATTGAGTCTAATGGCAAACGTAAAGATAAAGGAGGCAAGGACTTTGGAAGCAAGAAGAAATTTGGCAACGAAGAGTCTGGTAAAAAAGAAGGATTTTATTCTGCTTTTACGAAAGACGAACCTAAAAGAGAAGATTTCAAAAAAGCTGCTCCAAAACGGGAGATTGCTGTAGAGGAAAAGCCAAAAGCTGTTCGCGCTAAAAAAGCGGATGTTGCACCTGAGGTGAAGCCAAAGGTGACAAGAGCTAAGAAGGAAGAGGCTCCTGCAGCTCCGGCTCCAAAACCACGTGCAAAAAAAGCTGACGCTCCGGCAGAAGTTAAACCAAAAGCAGTTCGTGCTAAAAAAGTTGAAGCCGCACCTGAAGTGAAACCTAAAGTAACACGTGCTAAGAAAGCGGATGCTCCTGCAGCAGAAGCCAAGCCAAAGGTAAGCAGAGCTAAGAAGAAGGAATAAAAAAAGCTTTTAGCTATATTCTTTTAAAATATGAAGAGTTAAAAAGAATGAGTTTAAAGCTCATTTTTCTTAACTCTTTTTTTTTGTGGGATATTTGTCTGAATCACGCTTGCCTGCTGATAAAGGCGGGGATTGGTTTGATTACACCGATGGCACTGATTTTTACTAATAAATTTGAAAGTTGTACACCAATCAGAATTATCAATCTATTACAAATAACCCTACGTTACAAAAGTATGATGCCACAACAGTTTTCTGCTGTGGTCAGCGCTGAATAAAATAGCTCCCCCTTGGCCCCCGCCTCTTCAGTCGGGCAAGCCTTGAAAGGGGGAAATCCGGTTAGCCTCATATTTGATTTTCTTTTTGATAGTTTTTCAATAAATCATAATTATCAAGTTATACAGAACTACCCTATGGGCTAAAAGTATGATGCCACAACGATTTCCCCCTCTTGAGGGGGCCAAGGGGGAGTCTTCTAATAAAAAGTATTTATTCAGAGAATGCAAATGTACTTCTGCGATGATAGAAATAGTAATCCCCCTCTCACCTTACCGTCAACTCATTCTTAAGCGTGATCGTCTGATACGATATCGTTTTTTTAGTTTCCAGAATAGAAAGCAATAATTCCGCCGCCTGAGTACCCACGCTGGTACCAGTCTGTGACTGTTGACCTTGCGAAGACTTAATATCATAAATATTTTCAATGACCAGGCTAAAAATTGCGAAGCATCGAAGCTTTTGATTTTAGGAAAAATTTAATATCAACTTAAGGCATTGTCACCATTTTCAAACTGGCGCCAGCCTGTGCCATAGTGAGTTTTGAAAAAAATACCTTGAAAAATATTAAAAATATAGGGTGAGTTTCTTGTTAAGCGCTAAATAAAGTTAATTTAAAGGCTGGAGTGAATAGTTTTATACTGAACAAAGGTACTTATTTGATCAAAATTATTCGGTCAAAATGTCAATCGATGCGTTTCTATACATTACAATTTGGTTAATTAAATAATCACATCCTACAACAAATGCAACATGTATCCTGAAGACTTATACACAATAGAAATTACAAATGATTTCATCAAGGTCACCCATCCTCAGGAAAATGACAAAACAGTACTATGGGACAATATAACTGAAATTCATATACAGACTACAGATGAAGGTCCATACCGACCTGATGTCTGGTTAGTATTGATCGGCATAGATACCTATTGCAGGATACCTCAAGGCAATAATTCATATGATGTTATATATGAACGTGTATCTAAATGGGATGGATTTAATTTTGAGGCTTATATTGAATCTATGTCCAGTACAGAAAATGCAATCTTTTTGATATGGAAAGCAGACCTTAATTAACTAAAGTTTCGGCGGTATAAATATATTCCAAAAGACATGTTATTACTCAATCTAAGGTAGAAATTAGAAATTAGAAGTCAGAAGCTTGCCCGACAAAGTGCAACGACGGCGGGGATACTTCGATGGTTGAGCCCATCAAATAAAACCATTTAAATAATTCAATGAAAATCGAATTATTTAATGTTGTTAAATAAAGGATTCCGATTCGGATAAATTATTCGCTGTATTGGCAATTTCTATTATTATAATAAAAAAATCCCGATTTCTGCCATAGCAAAAACCGGGATCAATTATTCTTATTCAGGTTCAAATCAAGTAAACCTGATCTCGTCCTCTGCAGTATCGTAAAAACGATACTCTGTCAAAGCAAAATTGGAATCTTGCCTAATAGTGACCCATTTTTTGTGTTTCATATACCATCTCATCTTAATGCTTGGAAGTCCTTTGGTGAGGAAGGCATGCACATAAGGATGGACTGTCAAATGCACCTTAGAGATCGATTTGTTTGCCAAAAGATATACCAGATCTCTCTCTATCTCGTCCGTAAGCAGAATCGTAGGCTGAACCTTGCCACTTCCATTACATGTGGGGCAAGTTTCATCTGTATTGATCGTGACTACTTGTCTTACACGCTCTCTCGTGATTTGCATGAGACCAAACTTACTCAATGGTAATATTGTATGCTGAGCACGATCTTTCTCCATGAGTTCGATCATGCGACTGTTCAACACTTTTTTGTGATCCAGGCTTTTCATGTCGATAAAGTCGATTATGATCAGTCCGCCGATGTCTCTAAGTCTTAATTGTCTGGAGATTTCTTCAGCTGCTTCCATGTTGACAGTCAGTGAGGTATTATTCATCTCTGACTTGGACATCTTGGGACCACTATTGACATCTATGACATGCATGGCCTCAGTATGCTCTATGACAAGATATGCACCACTGTTCATGGTGGCTGTCTTCCCAAACGAAGCTTTAATCTGCTTATTGATGCCGTAGTGTTCAAAAATGGCTGCCTTGCCGGTGTAATGCTCTACGATCTTAACTTTATCGGGTGCGATTGCAGTCATGAAAGTCTTGACATTATTATAAATTTCCTTGTCATTGACTACAATGTGCTGATAGTCATTAGTAAGGAAATCTCTTATAAGAGACGTGGTCTTGTCTGCTTCACTTAGGATTTTCTGAGGGCCATTGGCTTCCTTCAGACTTTCTTCCATGTCATTCCATTTCTGCGCTAGGCCATTGATCTCATCGTGGAGGTCAGCAACCTTTCTCCCTTCTGCGGCAGTTCTGGCAATGATGCCAAAATTTTTAGGTTTGATACTTTCAATCAGTAATTGAAGTCTTTTCCTTTCATCAACATTGACGATCTTTTTGGAGATTGTAACAGCATTTGAGAAAGGGGTTAAAACAAGATATCTACCCGGTATAGTGATCTCACAACTTAATCTTGGACCTTTCGTAGAGATAGGTTCCTTGAGGATCTGCACCAGCATCATGGTCCTTTTGTCCATGACGTCCTGTATCTTGCCATTCTTGTGGATCTCTTTAGTAAGATCCATGGTATGAATGGAGTAACCAGGAGACTTATTAGTGATCTCTTTGGTATATTCTATAACAGAAGGAAGTTTGGGTCCAAGGTCAGTGTAATGCAAAAATGCATCTTTTCTGCTCCCTATATCCAGAAATGCAGCATTGAGTCCCGCCATCAGTTTATTTACTCTGGCAAGGTATATATCCCCAACATTAAAAGAATTACTCGTCTTTTGCCTATGAATTTCAACAAGTTTATTGTTTTCAACTAAGGCTATTTCAACTTCAGAAGGCAAAGAATTAATAATCAGCTCTTTATTCACAGTCTGATTGTTTTAAAAGAATAAAACAGCGCTTAATGTGTATACATCTCAACAATAACAGTTATGATATTGTAACGACTAACATTAAGCGCTGCATAAAATTATTTACCTACCGGTTCTTTTTCTTATGACGGTTTTTTCTCAATCTTTTTTTCCTCTTGTGGGTTGCAATCTTGTGTCTTTTACGTTTTTTACCGCAAGGCATACTCGTATTTTTTTTTGTTAATAATATTATTTAATGCTCTCTGAATTAGCCTTTTTGATTACAAAGTTTTGCAATCTCATGTGCTTTTTCATGTTGACCGGCACCTTCATAAGCCATGCTAAGCAGGCAAGGTGTCTCTCTATTTTTTGGATCTAATTGATAAGACTTTTCCAATCTGGTGATCGCCTTATCCCATTGACCTGTTTTGATAGCCAGTTCACCCAAAGTATTCATCACTGTGATATTCTCTGGTTCGCTTTTGCTCATATCCAATAGCATCATTATGCCCTTCATCGGATTATCCTTTGGTGGCGATTCCGCATATATGGTTGCTAGATTGACACGGTGGTTTGTTTCTTTTGGGTCGAGCGAGATAGCATTTTCGAAAGCTTTTACAGCTCTTCCAACGCAGAATTCCCTCTCTTTCCCCTCCGGCAAAGCTCTAACTCCGACACCATAAGTGGTACCAGCTATAGACCATGCCTGAGCGCTTCCCTCAATAGTAGCCACTTGTTGGGCATAATAACCCGCCATTCCGTATCTTTTTTGACTATACCAAACCCCTGATAATCTCTTTAGATTCTCAACGATAAGCGCAGTATCTGTTCCTTCAGTAAGATGTTCCAATCTTCCAACAAGTTCCAGCGTGTCTTTCGAAGCAGAAGCTCTAGCTTCTTTGACCAGCGTTTCCGGTCCTGTAACTTCTGTGATCAAAGCTCTTTCCTTATCAAGCTTTGACTTTTTATTTTTGTCTGTCAGACTAAATCCAAAATAAATAATACAGAATAGTAAAGCCGCAGATGCAAGTGCTATCCATTTTTGGTATTTAATATTGGAAAAAGAACCTTTCGACATACTAATCCTCCTCTACTACAGGCGCTACTAGTACCTTATTCTTAACTTGATCAGTAAAAGTTTTAGCCGGCTTGAAAGCAGGAATGAAATGCTCAGGTATTTCTATCGCCTCATTCTTCTTAATGTGACGGCCTATTTTTTTCGCTCTTTTCTTGATAATAAATGATCCGAAACCACGAACATAAACATTCTCTCCACTAGACAAAGAGTTTTTAATTTCAGTAAAAAAGTGTTCGATCGAGACAAGTACATCTACTTTCGGAACTCCTGTTTTTTCTGCAATTGTTGCAACTAAGTCAGCTTTTCTCATTAGACGTTGGTTTATAATAAGTTATGAAATAAAAATGATGCTTCTCTAAAAGCGTGGCAAATTTCGTATTTTTTATCATTTTAAAAAATTTCTGACTGTTTTTTTTCATAAATAATTGAAATTCATTGAGTAGGAACTTTCTAATACCCAATTACCACCAACCTCTAAGGCAAGTTTTGGGGTGAAAACATTTTTTTGTCAATTGCCGATTTTTGCCTTGTGAAGTTCAGAAACCTTCCTTTGGATGTCATTTATTTTGTCTTCCAGCAGATTATCTTGTGTGTTTTTGACATCATTGAATCCAATATGTGCATGATAAGACCACAATTCCTGAATGTCCGCATATTCAATGGAATATGGCGTAAATAGTTCATTATCAGATATTGCGATTATGCGGGCTTCGTCCTTTAATGTTTGTAATCTCTTATATACGACGCCATCTTTGTGTGTGATGACGATGTATGTCTTCCCACTTTTTATCTCTGTCAGCTTTTCTACATATTTACAAATGACGATGGATCCTGATTCTAGTGGTAACATTGAATCACCACGTATTTCAAATGCTCTGTAGCGGCCACTCTTCATAGAAGGAAAAGAGATCTTAGGGAGATCAGAGATATACTCAGGATCTGACATGCCGTTCATGTAGCCAGCCTCAGCCTTGGTTTCTACTAGTTCAATATTGTTATGGCCATTTCCATCCATCGTCATGGCTAGAATCCTTAAGTTGTTGTCTTTAAATACTTCCAAACGCTCCAAACTAACATCCTCTCTGATCAATTGATCTAAAGAAATGGTAAACAATTCAGACATCCGGGTCAGAAGACGCAGGTTTGGCTCTGTGTTCCCTTTTTCATATTCTGAATAAGTCGTGCGTGGAATTCCAAGTTCCTCAGCAAGTAATTGCTGTGAAAGTTGGCGTCTATGACGGAGATATTTCAAGTTTAGATGGAACATTTGGTATAAAGTTATTTTACAAAGTTATGTAAAATTATCCAAATGACAAATAACACGGCATTTATAGACGGAAAATGCGTAATTGGATTGAATGGGCTTAAATATTTTTACAAAATCGTTTAATTTTAGTAAGATTGCAAAGTTTAAATGTGAATATATGATTGAATTATTTGGGGTTAAATTAGACCAACCTGCAACAGTTGCGACCAATATTGCACTTTTTATCATCTGCACTTATTGCGCTATCTCAGTCATGCGTTCACCCGCCGGTCGGTATGACTTTGTCAAAAAATATAGCTTGTTTCTATTATTTACCGGTATTGCTGCGCTGTTGGGAGGTATATTTAGTCATGGTTTTAAATATTATTTTGGTCTAAGTTATTCATTTCCGGGATGGCTTATAGCATTAGGAGGAGCTTATTATGCCAGTATCGCTGCCTTTAGACATGCTTTAGCAAATGAGCTTTGGCAGGATATAAAGCCAACAACAATCAAGATTACAGAGCAAATATTAATGCTGTTATTGATCGTTTTTATGGTACTAACTTACTTTTACATGAATTTCCTGGTTGTTACGATTTACACTGCTGTATGTATCTCTGTAATAGGATTATATTTAGAAATGAAGATCTTCAGAAAAACACAGAATCGTGGGAGCAAGAATTATATGTGGGGCATAGGAATTGGAGTTCTTGTGTTATTTGTGTATATCTTTAAGCTCGGTATTTCACCGGAATTCAATCACAATGACGTGGCTCATATTATCATGATGATATCGATGGTGGTGTTGATGAAAGGATTTAAGGGGATGTCAGCAGCTAAGTTAACATGATCACTATCTCTTCAATAATAATAAAAGTATGCTGGTAGTAGATCAGGAATATGTGGAAAGGCTGAAGAAGGAGCAGAAGAAAAAGCCAAGACTTAGCACGCTTTATGGAATGGATCGTATTTTCAGATTGGTATATAAAATTCCTTTTTACATTCCAGTTGCACAATGCTGTCTTCTGGAACATGGCGTCAACTTTCAGTTTTCATTATTCTTTGAAAGATTAAAATCAAGTAAAAATGAATTAATTTTCCTTGACAATTCTCATAGAGTTAATGAATTTGAAAAACAGACTGAAAACCAAGCTTATGCCATCGGGCCATTATACCCGAAGTACAGGAGGTTTAAAAATATTGTTCCAAAGCTTGATAGAAAGGGCACTTTAGCTTTTCCCTCTCATTCCTCAAGCCAGTTTGATTTTAGTGAAGGGTATTCAAAGTATGCGGAGGATTTAAAAAAACTTCCTGATGAATTTCAACCAGTTACGATTTGTCTTTATTATTATGACATTCTACAAGGCCACCACCAGACATTTACGGATGCAGGCTTCACTGTAATAACTAATGGATATGTTGGCGATGCAGGCTTTGTTGATAGGCTTTACGACCATATTTCTTCCTTTCAATATATCACCAGCAATCATACTGGTTCTTATTCCTTCTATGCGCTGGAAATGGGTATACCCTTTTTTTTATATGGTGATGATATTGACAATCAATTACTTAAGTTCGGCACATTAAATGGTATTGATATGGGGAAATACCTGGAAGAGGATTTTTTAAAAAACTTTACTGCAAATTTAAATTTCGATTTGAACAATCCTGTCACTGTAACATCTCAACTTAAAGAATGTATAGCTTATATACAGGATGAAAATAATCAACTTGATCCATTAATTGTGCAGAAACTTGTAAAGAGAAATTGGTGGAAATTAATCCTGAAAAAGGGACTTAGCTATCTGAATGGATGAAAAGTTTTTTATCTTTGGAAACCTAAAATCACCAATATGAAGTTTCTAAAATATATTCTTGAGATCCTATTTCCTGTTAGTTGTGTCTCTTGTGGGGCTTCGATCAATGATGAGAAAAACCTTTTTTGTGCCAAATGTCTTACAGAAACAGTATTTACATCCTATCCATCAGTATTGAAAAATGAAATGGTAGATAGACTGGTGTCTATAGGAGGGCTTAAAGCCGCTTACGCCCCGCTATATTTCAAAAAAGATGCGCCTGTTAAAAATGTTTTTTATAAAATCAAATATGGCAACAGGCCCGATGTTGCCCAAAAAATGGCTGAATTTGCAACTGAAAAGTTTATGAAAATTCTCCCGGTCGACCTGAAATTAGACGGCGTTTGCTATGTTCCAATCCACAAAATAAAATTATCAAAACGTGGTTATAATCAAAGTGCTATAATAGCTAAGGTTGTGGCGGATAAACTGGAATTACCTTTGGTTCATGTGCTTGAAAGATCATCAAATATTGAAACACAAACTCATTTTGGACGAATAGACAGGTTGAAAAATCAGGAAGGTACGATTGTTGCATCTAAGAATGTTATTAGACATAAGCACCTATTAATCATTGATGACATTTTAACGACAGGAGCGACGATAGAAACATGTTATGATGCTCTTAGATTATCCAATCCGCATTGCTTGATCTCTATCCTTACCTTGGCGGTGACTGATAGTTGGTAATTACCTTATGAGTATCACATCGCCATATTTGAAAAATGGTACATGATTATTACAAAAACCTCTAACCATATAAACATAAACTCCAGTAGCAGCATCTTGATCTTTGAATCTTCCATCCCATTTAGGATTTGGTTCATTAGAAGAAAATAATACCGCTCCCCATCGATTAAATATATACATCTGGCTGATTGTGACATTTTTCCTTTCCACCTCAAAATAGTCATTAATCTGATCTCCATTTGGCGTGAAGACATTCGGAATGTAATATCTGCCGCATACTCCATTTTCACACAATTCTTCATCCTTCATCGAAATACGGATCGTCAATGTACTGTCACATCCTGAATCAGAAAGAATTACCTGGGAGTATGTACCGTCATTTGTATAATTTTCCTGACCAATTTTCACTGACTCTCCGGCACATACTTCGGTTTCAACAAAGCTTTCCTTAACATCCAACATCCTGACAGAAATATTCAAAATACTATCACAACCAGCGCTGGAAGTAAGTATTTGATTATCATTAAATGATGAATTATACACCTTATTACCTATCCTAATCGAATCACCATAGCAGACCTCAGCATTAATCTGGGCGGTAATCAATGATCTTACATTGATGTCAATCTTAATTAGAGTATCACATGGTCCATTTGAAGGTATTGTGTCAAGATATACTCCTGATGTAGAATAATTTGTCCCCATGATTTCAATGGATTCTCCAAAACATATTCTTTCATTTATATACTTTAGGATAAACTCGGAACTCCCTGTTACTTCGAAGTTAAAGGGGATTGATTCGCATCCGTCTTCATCAATCGCAATTATTGAATGGGGACCATTATTTAAATTATCGAAGAAATTATTTGTTGTAAATACTCCATTGTCTAATGAAAACTTCACGCCATTCCCCCCATTCGATACGGACATCTTTACGAATGTGCTTTCATCACCACATTCCTTGAGATTATCCAACTCATCTACCACCAACAATGGCGCAGTGCCTTTATCTTCAATTAGAATTTCCACATTCTGCTCGCAACCCATTTTGTCTTTTACGACTACGTTGTGGAGGCCAGGATCAATGTCGTTAAATATACCATTGGCCTGCGAAATTCCATTAAATTCATATATATGGAGCGGTGCCACCAGAGGCAAATACTGTAAAGCTGCCTTTTTTCTCACAAGTAGAATTGAATACTTCATTTACCAGCAATTTCAAATCAGTAGTACTATATTCTATTTCAAGATTGGTACATATCCAACCAAAATTAACACCACATCCTCCTGAGTTAAGGTTTTCAATGGCTATGACATTAACACCCTGCTCCAAAAAGGATGCTATGTCAGCGACTTCTACCACATTAAATCCCCTGCTATTAAATTTAGTTGCGGGAGGATTCACAGCAGAATAAATACCTGATTTGCCACAAACCTGATCACAATCAATAGTAGAACCTTCATAATCATAAAAGCCACTTTGAGATACTACCTGATTTCCATTGATATAAATTCTACAAGAATTATCAGTAGCATATCTTATCGTCGTACTTGTTATATTTATGCAATTATCCAGAGAGAAGGTGTTTCTAAAATTGTAAGTGCTTGGCTCATTAATAGGTTCAAAGTAGTTGCAGAGGTTTTCTGTGATCCATATAGGGATTGCACTATTACCAATTTGACCAACAATAAAAGTTTGAGTTCCGCCAAGGCACCTTTTTTACATCAAACGTCCAATCCGAATTTAATAGCCCAGTAGATTTATTAACCAACCAGTCTGTATTTGAAGGTTTGGGATTCGTTGGATATGGTTGCTTGACTTTTGTAATAGCCCAGTTTTTGTTGAGTCCTGTTGTTTGAATCAACTTACTTTGGGTAAAAGCAAGATTTTTGCTCAATAAAAAGAATAATAAAAGAAGGCTTTTTAGAAATTTATAAACTGGCATTATTCTTTAAGTTGGTAATTTGAATTTAAGAACTACTTCTTTGCAAATATAATTTATAATAAATTTTTTCGTAAATAATTATCTCATCACAGTCACACTTCCGGATTTCAGAAATGGAATCCCATTGACACACACGCCTTTAAGGATATAGACATATGCACCGGGCATTACCACTTGCCCATTAACAGAGCCATCCCAACTGAACTCCGACCATTTGAATCAAAGATCATAGCACCCCATCTGTTAAATATTGAAAGTTGACCTACTTTGATATAGTAAGCATCTGCTTTAAATACATCATTTATTCCATCATCATTTGGTGAAAAACGTTGGGAATAAAAAAGTCACATCCTGACGCAGCACATAGTTTTTCATCCTTTTCATCTATTCTGATATAGATCGTGCTGTCGCATCCAAACTTATCGATGATATGCGTGAATAATTACCCGACTCCGCACAAATCGTCCCGTTTAAATCAATGGTATCACCAGGACAGATCTCGTAAGAAAGTTCCTTTTCTTTCAATTCAGCTATTCTCAGGTCGATACGGTGTATTGTATCACAACGACTTCCCGCCATTTCTGTGGTATCTGATATAATTTGAGATCGATCATACAATTTACCAAATAACAGAATTTGTTCACCATGACAAAGATTAATCACTTCATTTTTGACGATTTTTCCCTCGTCAAAAAAGATCTCAAATTCATATGGCTTTGTATTACAACCAAACTCATTTATGCCAATTACTTTGTGGACTCCCGGCAAAAGATCTGTGAACAAAGATTGATCTAAATAGGGCCCATCATCAATTGAATACTGAATGTCATAACCTTTGTCCTTGGGATTCAAAGTGATGGAAGCGGTCGTCAAAACAATCTGTGCTTATGTCAATATCCTCAACCACCAGTTCCGGCAATACCTTCCAATTTTGGACGGTCACTGCGACTTTTTCCTCACATCCTGTGGCGTCTTCTACTACGACGTAATAATCTCCTGCCGAAAGATCTTTATATTTTCCATTATTCTGACTAATACTCCCAAGTCTAAAGATGTAGGGACCTATACCACCGGTAGGCACTACTTCAAAACTACCATCATGACTGCAATCTTGATGAACAAGATTATCTATTTGCGTAGTAATAAGACTTCCGGTGTATTGGATCTCCATGTTGGCACACACCCATGCATAGTTGGTTTCACATCCACCGGTATTAAGATTTTCAATTGCTATGACATTCATGCCTGTTTGCAGGTAGTCCTTGACATCGGCTATTTCAAGAATGTTGACACCCTGACTGTTAAACATAAAAGCAGGTGGATTTTCAACATAGACAGAGCTATACACACCGCATATCTGCTGACACTGACTAATACTGCCTGGGAAATCTATCAAACCGCCGGACCTTTCAATTTGCTTTCCATTGATATAGAATCTACAAATATTGTCCGTGGTAAATAGTAAAATTGCCGATTTGATGTCAATGCAATCTGAAAGATAGAATGTCTTTCTGAAATTATAGGTACTTGCTTTGCTGGGGCATCGTACAGGTAGTTGCAGAGATTTTCAGCTATCCAAATGGGCTTAGCTTTATTACCCACATTCTGAACGGGAATGATTTGGTCAAGTGTAATATTGGCAAGAACTACTTTGTCCGTCCATTGATCATTTAGTAAATCTGGAGTTTTATTGATGAGCCAGTCAGTATTAGGTGGTAGTGGATTGGTAGGATAGGGCTGATTCTTCTTAGTGATTGTCCAACCTTTATCAACTCCGGTAGTAAGAATCAATTTACTTTGACCATATACAAAAGAGGAGCTACAAAGAATCAGAGATACTAATAGGTACTTCCAATTGTAATTTCTAAATTTATTAATAATGAATGTATGTAATCTATTGCTCTTCAAGTAATTGTAAAGATAATAAATATCTTATCAATTCTCCCTATTAGTCACATAATCGATCAGCTCAACGAGTGATTTACTGGCGTCATTATCTGCTAACGTTTTAAGTAGTTCAATAGCTTCCTGCAATAGTCCATCTACGAGATTCAGCATATTGAAGACCGCCGCTGGCGTGAACGAAACTTATCACCTCCTTCACGCTTTTCTGATCCTTACTGTGGTTTTGATCAAATTAATTATGTGCTTTTTAGTAGGGCGATCAGTGTTTTGTAAGGCATAGATAAGCGGCAACGTCATCTTTTTCTCTTTAATATCTATACCCAGCGGTTTTCCAACATCCTGTGTGCCATAATCGAACAAGTCATCTTTGATCTGGAAGGCAATACCAACCTTCTCTCCGAAAACTCTGAATTGTTCAGAAACTTCCGGGCTGACACCGGCCGATACGGCACCTGCTTCACAGGCAGCAGCTATTAAAGAAGCTGTTTTCTGTCTGATTATATCAAAATAAACCGCTTCCTGAATGTCAAGTTTACGTGCTTTTTCGATCTGCATGAGCTCACCTTCACTCATTTCTTTTACCGCCCGGGACAAAATCCTCAGCAATGAAAATTCGTTATTATTTACGGCCAACAGCAGACCCTGTGACAAGAGATAATCTCCGACAAGAACGGCGATCTTATTCTTCCAAAGTGCATTAATACTGAAGAACCCCTCTGCGCTCTAGGCTTTCATCTACGACATCATCATGCACCAAAGTGGCCGTATGGAGCAATTCTACCAGTGATGCATTGTAAGTGGCCTCGTGGTGCCTCCGGCTGCTTTGGCACTGAGAAATACAAAGATAGGGCGCATTTGCTTACCCTTCCGCTGGACGATATAAAACATGATCTTGTCCAACAGGGCAACATTGCTTTTCATAGCCTTGCGGAAATGCTTTTCGAAGCGCTCCAGCTCTTCTTTTACAGGTTGCTTTATCTGATCTAATTGTTTCGACATCTTGCTTGAGTAGCTGCAAATGTAGGGAATATTTTATGAAGAATAAAGGTTGTTATAAGTAATGGGTAATGAGTAATAGGTAATATGTTAAAATGGGCGGAAGTGCTTGATTTTGATGGATGATGGAGATTACTAGTAATTGGTAATGAGCTTTCTGATGCCAGTTTGTGGAATGTAACAGGTAGCCCCCTTAGTGGGCATGTAACCCATTACACCATCGTTACAAACAGAAAACCCCTAAAGGGGCAAAGAATCATCATTGATAATGAAATACAAGAAATTAATAAAAGTAAGCCCTTATTAACAACGTTATGGGCCGTAGGTCCTACCTGTTTGTAAAGAGCGCATCATATTATGAAAACTAGCCCCGTAGGTGGCTACCTAAATACTGTCCATTTCACAAGTTAAAAACTATCTCAATCGCTAATCATCCAACATCAATAGTTATAAAAATGATCGCCTGCAGATTGGATTCTGAAGTCCTGCCAAATCTCATTTTCAATTTTCAATCCTCATTTTTCAATTACCAAAATCACCAATCTTTTCCACTGTTCCTTTCCTCCGGACGTTGCTGCTTCATGAGTTTAGCTCTGGTCTTCTGCTCTTCCTGTTTCATGATGCGAGCATATTTTCAGCTTCCTGGCGAGTTAAGCTTTTGGGTTTGCCTGCCTGATCTTTTTGTGATTTTTGATCCTCTTGCGATTTTGGCTCTTGATCAGAATCCTGTTGGGAAGGATCGCCACTATCGTTTTTTTGATTTTCTTTTTGATCAGCCTGGCTTTGCTTATCGTCTTTTTTGTCCTTTTGCTCTTGCTGTTGCTTCTGGTCTTGCTGACTCTGCTGTTTCTTTTTTTCAATAGCCTTGGTCAGATTTTTCTTAGCATCTAAATCTGAAGGGTCTAGCCGGAGAGATTGTTTATAAGCATCTATGGCCTTGTTATACTCCTGGCTTTTGTAGAAACTATTACCCAGGTTATAACTGGCTATTGCCTTTTCTTTGTTGGTCTTTGCTTGCCCAAGCGCAGCCATATTCAGTTCTGAGGCCTCCTTATATTTATTCTGTTGAAATAAGGCATTTGCCTCATTGAACAGTCCATTGAATGTCGGTTTTAGTGCATTTGCCTTATTATATTCCGACTGAGCTTCCGCAAAATTTTGGGCTTTATAAGCATTATTGCACCTTCTTTCATTAAGGAACGCACAGATTGGCCTTGCATCTCTACAATGAAGAATCCCATCATCAAGATTAATGAAGTTATTGTCCGATCATTTATTAATCTACACTTCATGTGTTTGCTTTTTGTGATCAATAAACCCATACCCATTAGCAACTCTATCATTAGTAAAGATGGCTGCAGGCCAGAGAAAAAACGGGTACAAACTAAAGTTATTCGCCGTATCTATTGATTGATATTCTCCTTTGTCTAGCTTAGAAACCATGTCGAGAACACCTTTGAGTGATTCCGTATTATCACCAATATTGTAATAAGATCCTTGTGCTTTGGTAGCGATTTTTTTCAAAGCCGAGGCATCTAACTTACTACGGATAGGATTGCCTTGGTCATCCAACTTATAATTGGCTCCACCAGTTGAGTTGTCAGGTATCATCCTCCCGTTCGGTTCCTACTCCAAGGGTAGTAATGACCATCCCCCCCTGTGAAGCCTTTCTGCAGCTTTTCGGCATCCGAATCGTGGTCCTCTCCATCAGATATGATTATCAATCCCTGCTCTATTAGCTTCTTGAGTAAAGGCCTTTTCTGCTACTTCAATCGCATCACCTATAGCTGTGCCCTGATAGCTCGCCATTTCCGTGCTAAGTCCATTAATAAAATCTATCGCAGCATTATAGTCATTGGTCAGCGGCATGTATACATAAGCTGCCCCGGCAAAGACGATCAATCCTATGCGTTCTGACCGCATGGATTCGACCAGCTTTACTGCAAAAAGTTTAGCCTTAGTAATTCTGTCAGGGGCAATATCCTGTGAAAGCATACTTTCGGGAAATGTCAAAGGCAATAAAGATATCAGAAGATTCTTTGTTTACTAATTGCTTTGCACCGGTAGTTGTGGATTTGAGATGCCAAAATGATGAATGTGATGGCGAATAAAGTGATAGCTCTCCGCAAACCAAACCTATCAGATTTGCGCACAGAAATTTTGTCAAAAAATTGTCTTGTTGACTATTTTTCTGACAAAATAATCCGTCCTTTCCTCCATGATGTCATCATGATAGCAAGTATAGGCACTGTCAGCAATAGTAACAATGCATATGGATTTTCTACCGTTATGTTCATTATACTCACCAAAGGATCATTTTATTCTATAAGGACCGGAGTTCTCAACCAGGTGTTTTTTTAGTAGGATTTAATAAGATCAGCAGAAGACCTGTCACAACAAATATTCTGAAATAGTCAACGCCTTTCTTAAGGACGGTCTTTTCAATTTTTGTTTTTTCAAGTGTATTAATCCGATTATAAATCTTTTGCAGTGAACTTTCATCAGTAGCACGGAAATACTGCCCATTTGTAAGATTGGCGATCTCTGTCATCAGCGGCTCATCTATCGTCACAGGTTGATATACATATATGATCTGACCTGACGGTGTCCTGCTTAGCGGCGTTTCGCCTGACCTTCTGTTCCGACACCGATCACATAAACCTTGATGCCATAGCCTTCTGCCAGTTTCGCTGCAGTGAGTGGATCTATATAACCTGCATTATTTTCACCATCAGTCAACAAAATGATGACCTTACTGCGTGCTTTACTGTCCTTAAGCATATTGACACCAGATGCAAGTCCCATACCGATAGCAGTACCATCATCAAGGACTCCTTGTTCAAGTGATTGCAGTATGTCCAGGACCATCCTATGGTCAGAAGTTAGTGGACATTGTCCCAGTGCAGTCCCGCCAAATATTGAGATGCTTATTCTGTCATTTGGGCGTTCCTTGACGAATTCCTGCGCCAATTGTTTAGTCAGCTCAAGTCTGTTAGGTTTAAAGTCTCTAGCCAGCATAGAGCTGGAAAGGTCGATCACCATAGAAATATCGATTCCACTGGAATTGATCACCTCTTCTTTATTGATCTTTTGCGGTCGTGCCAACGCAATTAGAAAAGAGATAGGGCGATGTACTTAAGCCAGGTAATAGTGGGATCAACCTGGTCTTAATATTATGTGTTTTTTAATACTGAAAAAGTGTAGGCAAATAAATCCCTGAAGGCTTTGCTTTTCTGGTCTGAAAGAAATAAATCAGATACCAAAGGAGTGGCAGTAATATAGTACCACGCCTGTTTAAAACCACTGAACCAGATCTCCCCATCACAAGTCGGATTTATCTTTTAGGCTTTGGAAAAGCTCTGCTTCATCCACCAGGTTTTCTACCCTCCAATGAACGAATAGTTGATCTCATTGCGGCTTTGAGCATTTGCAAATTTGACCAGATCGGCTATATTCAATGCCTTATTGGCCAATCGATCACGGATTCAGGCATACGAGCACGACCCATGCGTTGGACGATCTCATGGCTGGTGATATTCATGGCACGAATGCTGTGAGCATCTGCAAGATATCTACGGAGTATCCCGGATAATGCAGTTTGGAAAGGCTTATGATCATCACTTTTCACATAGATCTCCGGTTCTTAATTTCTCTAAAGCTGTTTTTGCTGTCAGTGCAGGATCGACTTTCGGTTTATTTAAAAACTAAGATTATGCTTATTATTGAGCTTTCCTGATGAAATAGGGTTGCATTACTAGATTATAGCAAGGACTCTAATCCTATAATTACCAAGCTGTATTTGTCTAGAAAATACACTTCTACTATAATATCTTTATTAGGTGCGATGTCCTCCTCACTAGTGTTGAGCGGAAATACAGTTAGTTTCCAAGACTTGGACTTACAGGATTTCTTGTTGCTTTGTAAGAATAATGGTAAGTAACTTCAGGAAAGTTATATTCACCAAGTTAAATGCTGTAAAGGTGATGTCCTTGGTCAGGATCTTAGACATCGGTGTCGTATTTTCAACCCAGTTTTGTTCTTCACTCAATTCGAAACCTTCCACTGCTGTGATGCTGTCTAAGTCCAGCTTAATGATACTAATTTCGGGTCACAAGTGATAGTAAAAATCAACTTTTGCTGATCACCGACGATCATTCTATTGGTATCAGCAGTAATTTTCCATCTGGATCTGTTAAAAGCTTCAGTCGATCCTCAGATGATTAAAACAAGCGAAAATCCAGCAAAAGCGCAGTTTATTTATAAGCATCATCTTGATTTAAAGAATTTCAACAATGCTTTGACGTAGTCTTCATCTGTAGATATTCGGATCAGGTCAACCTTGCTTTCTCCCAATACTTGTTCCGTTTATTTACTTTCGAAATGTAAAATTCGGATATTTTTTCGGAATACTTCATCCTCAGTATCCACCCAATGAGAGATGCCTGTCTCCGGATCTATAGCCTTTATCACTCCGGCATGTGGTAAGATCTTTCGACAGGATCTTCGATATGTATAGCTATCAGGTCATTTTTTCTGCCGGCAATACGAAGAGATTGTTCATAATTTCCATCAAGAAAATCTGAAATTAAGAAACATATACATTCTCTTCTTGACTACATTATTTAGAAACTGAACTGCAGTATTAATACTTGTCTGCACTCTTTGGTTTGTGATCCGACCAATCTCTCTGATGCGCAATGTCTGATTCCGTCCTTTGGAAGGGGCAATGTATTCTCTCATTTTGTCTGAAAATAGAATCAGTCTGACTTTATCATTGTTCTGTACCGCTGAAAAAGCGAGTACTGCACTTAATTCTGTAATTAAACTCACTTTTTTAACAGCTCTTTTTTGATCCAAAGAAAGAAGAATTGCTCATCCACCACCACTTAACCGTGAGTTCTCTTTCCTCTTCATAGATCTTAACAAAGGGCACTCCGGTTCTGGCTGTAATATCTCCAGTCTATAAATCTTACATCATCACTATATTGATATTCTCGTACTTCAGAAAAGGATTATTCCGCGACCTTTGAAAATACTCATCATCTCCAGAAAACAAGTGATTGGAAGATCCCTTGACTTTAGTTCGATCTTACGGACCTTCTGAAGTAGCTTAATAACTTCCAAGATTTAGATCTGCTGACTTTTGAATATCCAATAATTTGCTTTCCACCATTTCCACCCCAACCCTTTAATCTTCGATGAAATCTGATATTGTTGTCTATCTTATAATCTATCATAGTTAGATGTAAGTAAAACGCCACTGTAGGCGACAGCTGGTTCGCCTTATGTTTCTGAAGATGTATCGACACTGCCCTGACCTTTTCGTCCACTATTACTTTGTTATTCTCGCATCCTGTCCTGCTTTTTATGCGGATTAACTCCTCGAGATTGATAGTTCTATTCCATGCATAATTGTAATTACGCAAACTAATAACTTTAGATTGGATTCAATAAACTGTAATGCTTCAATAAAATGTCCGCGAAAGCATTTTTTGGATACGAATAGAAAAGTTAAAACCATGCAATCATATTGGTAGATCTTCCAAGCTGGTTCATCCTCCATATCTTTTACAGATTCCAAATTGTAAATAGAATCAAATTGATGGCTTATCTCACTGACTTTCATTTCTATACTAAAGATCAGCTTTTGTTTCCGGTAAACGGAAATGAATCTCGCAGCACTTCTGCTATTAGTTTTTAATAAAATCTAATGGAATTGTGATTGTAGGTTTCATTTTGTTGCTTATACCGGTAAGGGTAGATTAGGGAGTTGGTGGTCATTCTCCAGGCTGCAAGTAATTTTTCCGGTGGTAACCGAATTTGTTAAGAGTGGTTATCTTTTATGTTGTTTTCTTTTTCTCAGGGTTGCGCCCTGAAAAATAAAAAGTCTTATGTTGCTTCTGGTCATAAATTATGCCCCTGAAAGCGTAGTCGTTCGGATAGGAAATTAGCATTGCTAGTCAGGATTTTCAGCAGATTTATATAAAATAATTTTGGCAAAATCCGGATTAATTGGTTTCTTACATAATGTTTTGATTTTTGCAAACTTGCGGTGATCGTACCGTTATAGATACCTTCAGCGTGAATTATGTCAGCCACACATAGCTACTGTCTCCTAAGATAGCCTTTGATCATACCCATTACCTTTTGGTTAGCAGAATATTCCGCCAAAGAATGGAGATGCGCCCTTTAGAAAACCTCTACGTCCATTAATTTTTAGAACTCACCATTGGTAACCTCCTTTCAGCTTATTTCATTTCTGCACAAAAATATGCATATGGCATGAATCTTGTCTATTCTTCCTCCAAGGTAAATATTGTACATCCTACCTTCTCCTTCCTTGTCTTTTACAGGTTGTATTCACAAAGTTGTAAGGTATGTCAGCGCATAAAAAATAATAACAAAAGAAGAAAAAACGCATAAGCACGAATTGTGATAAAGTTAAATCGAAGAATGACTGAGGGACCTTGATCGCCTTGAGGATACTCGTCACGATTGATTCTCTGGTGATACCCTCTGCCTCTGCCTCATAAGTGATGCCGATTCTGTGACACAATACATCCAAGGCAATGCCCTGATGTCATCAGGGATGACATAAACTCTTCTCCGAATGAATGCCATAGCTTTGGCAGCCAGAGCAAGATTAGTACTTGCCCGCGGTGACCCGCCATAGTGGATCAATGGCTGTAATTTGGGAAGGCCAGCTTAGCACCTGATACATCTCCTCTTGGCGAATACATTGATAATAAGAACTAACTTTCCGGAGTGGAATCTGGATATCGCCCGGCTTTTCAATAATTCACGTGCATGGAGAATCTCTTCCAGTCGTCGCCTGAAACCACGCAGCATATCGATAGAAGAATCCATGTCGCTGGACGATGGTTTGTTCTTCTGTTTTAGTTGGATAATCGATGGTCACCTTTAGCATAAATCGATCCAACTGTGCTTCCCATGGCGGTGGATAAAATCACCTGATCTATCGGATTCACAGTGCCATGACAAGGGAATGGCTCCTGGAAGCAAGATGTTTCCTCTCCGATGGTCACTTGTCGCTCTCCATTGCTTCGGCTGGAGCGCACTTGTACTTTGGCGGGAAGCACGATTTGTTCATCTGCAAGCACAAATTGGCAGATATTGGCCTTTTTTACCGAAGAACGATTCTGGGCGGGTTACAGCATATCATTGTCCCTAATGTCTGGGCAAAAAGATCCGGAGTAAGTGTTCTTTGAAAATTTGCCATGTCGAATTTGCAGTGTCTTGATGGCAAGTGTTTTGGCAGTTTCCAACTGATCTTCTAACAGGACATGACCTTTGTTAACAATCCAATTAGCTACCTCTTAGTCCTGACCCACTGTTACACTAGGCGAGGTGGACTTGGTAAGTCTGGCAATAAATTCGCTACCAGCAACACGGTCATTTAATGCTTCTAACAGTATGTTGCATTGAAGCTTTTTTTAATAATTTATCAAAAGGTAGTAAACCAAATTTAAATATACAAAAGTACGATTATCTGTTGTTTGATTTGCCTTGAATCTCAGAATTAAAACTCATAAATAAAATGCAAACAAATGACTTACTTTTAGCCCTATTAAACATAAAGTCTTATAAACTTTCTAATTAATGCGTGCCCGCTGAAGTCCTAATAACTGAAGGATTTGGTAGAGTTGACGATTGTAACGACAACGTCGGGCTTAGAAGCAGAGGACCGACCTTGAATGAAACTTGGGGCCATCAGGCGCTCCACAGCAATTTGTTTTCGTTTGATTCAGTAAACTACTAGTTAAAAAGTTGAATGAATTTAGGGTGCATTATGGGTTAAATGTAATATTGCAAAATTACGATGAAGACTAATGGTAGCAATGGATTTCTAAATTTTACTTTAGGCCACCAAAACATCAGAGGTCTTGGAGCCTTCCGACGGTGCCCCAAAACAATTTGTTGCCTCAGACTGAGTCTTACCATGTTCTCCAATTCAACTAACAAATGTATTGCTGATATTTGGCGTCGTGGATGTTCGTTTGATTCAGTAAACTACTGCTTAGAAAGTTGAAAATGAATTTAGGCACATTATGGGTTAAATGTATTATTGTAATATTACGATGAAGATAATGGTAGCAATGGATTTCCCATAAATTTACTTCTCCTAACTACCAAAAACATCAGATGTCTTGAGCCATCCGACGGTGCTCCGCAGCTTAATTTGTTTGACGCCATCCGACGGATCTTTACCACCATATTCTCCAATTCAAAAACAATAAATATTGCTGATATTTGGCGTCGATGGATGTTCTCGTTTGATTAAGTAAACTACTGCTTAGAAAGTGAATGAATTTAGGCACATTATGGGTTAAATGTATGTTATTGCAATATTACGATGAAGATAATGGTAGCAATGGATTTCATAAATTTTACTTCTCGGCTACAAAACACTGGTTAGAGTCTGGAGCCATCCGACGGTGCCGCAGCCTTGTTTTACGCCATCCGACCATCTCACCATCATATTTCTCAATTCAAATAACAATGTATGCTGATATTTCGTCGTCGGATGTTTTCGTTTGATTCAGTAAACTACTGCTTAAAAGTTGAATGAATTTAGGTGCATTATGGGTTAAATGTAATATTGCAATATTACGATGAAGATAATGGTAGCAATGGGTTTGCTAAATTTTACTTCTATGCTACCAAAACATCAGAGGTCTTGGAGCCATCCGACGGTGCTCCGCAGCTTAATTTTGTTTACGCCATCCGACGCATCTTCACCATCATATTTCAATTCAAATAACAATGTATGCTGATATTTGCGTCGTCGGATGTTTTCGTTTGATTGAATAAATTATTGCTTAGAAAGTTGAATGAATTTAGGTGCATTTAGGTTTAATTGTAATATTGCAATATTACGATGAAGATAATGGTACCAAAGGGTTTCGTAAATTTTGCTTCTCATAACTACCAAAACGCCAGTTGTCTTGGAGCCATCCGCCGGTACTCCATTGCGCACGCTTGTCTCGCCGTTCGTTTTATTTCTTTATTTGCTCGAAAGCTTCATCAATAGTTTTGCCCTTAAAGTCAAATCCTGTCGCTTTGATCTTTTCGTTCGAGACAAACTGCTTTCTAGGACGACGGCAGACATTTCGCCGAGCATTAACTTAACTGCGAAATTTGGCACACTGCTGGACACAGCCCATTTGGATTGACCGGATAAGCCTTGGCAAATTCCTTGGAATTTACAGGAAGGTCGCCAACCGCATTATATGTTCCTGATATATTGCTTTCTATTCCATGCAAAAACATGTTGGAAAGGTCATCTATCGTTATCCATGACACTGTAAGGTTTCCCACCACCAAAATATGGAGCCATCCTCAAATTAAGTAGAGGGCGATATTGATCGAGAGCGCCTCCTTCTTCCGCCAATACAATGCCTGTTCGAACAAGAACTTTTCTGACAGTGTCTGGAATATTGTCTTGCGCTTTCTCCCATTCAATACATATTTTGCTCAGAAATGTGTCGCCATTTATCTGGTCTGATTCCTTACAGGCATTGGTTCCTGGGCGATCACCATAAATCCCTATGGCTGAGGACCAGATATACATCAGTTTTTATCTTTTCAGTTTTAATTAATTCTGCGATGAAATGGGCAGGAATAAGACGGCTATCTAACAGCTCCTTTTTTCTATCATCTGTCCATTTTTTTTCAGCTATTCCCGCACCACAAAGATTGATGATGGCACGCACATTGAGTTGACCATCTATTTTAATATAGCTTTTTGAAGGATCCCAGTATATAAAATCATTTCTTTCGGATAACTTTTCATTTCTGGATAGTATGATAGGCTCGTATCCAAATCGGGTTAAAAGTTGATAAATATTTTTACCAATAAGTCCGCTTTCTCCGCTAATAGTACTTTTCTACTCATTATTTTAGTTGTTGTGATAAATTCAAATATCAGAAATATATATCTTAGTTGATAATATTATCTGTAAAAATAAATAACACGATGATTGACCTTAATGTTGATAACCTGAAGAATAAGGTTAAAAACTATAATACTGTTTTAGAAAATACAAACAAATACCGGAGATCTGGAATGAAAGCTTAAGGGAGCAGATTAAAACAGATCTGATAGATATATGCAGGGAAGGAGGTTTGAAAATTGAGCTATCTGATTCAGATCAATTCAGCAATCTCAACGCCATCATTTGCACCGGGCAATGTAAGAAGTGGTATTTATGAGACAATGGAACCGGATATTGAAAAACATTTAATCCAGGTTTAATGGCAGTTTGGTATATCAGCAATTGTTCAATGGTAAAATACTTGTCATGATCAATTATCCGATCATTGAAAACTACATGGAGCCGCGTCCACCTAAAACTATTGCTATTTACAGACCTGAAGAGATCAAAACACCTTTCATTTTAAGGCATGTGGAGACGCTGGTATCGGAGATTACGGCTTGGGAAGACTATGACGATGATGAAGAAATATTGCCAACAAAAATTGGTTTTAATCATGCCTTTCCGACAGAAAATTTATCTTCAGACCCACATTTGAATGAAGGAAATGAGTGACATGGTATGGGTAATGGGTAATTAGCTGAATTTTCGACGTTATAAATAAACCCTAAAAAGATTGCGATTACTCAAGGTAAGGTAGAAATTAGAAGTTAGAAGGTAGTTAGTTAGAATGAAACTTCGATGATTGAGTCCAAATGAAACCATTTAAATATTTATAGGAAATCCTTTAGTTAGTAATATGCAGAGATTAGAAAGACTGCCATAATTATGGTAAGTAATCGGTTACCAAAATCGGTATACTTTGATGCAGTTTTAATAGGTATTCTATAAGTTAGTACCACATTGATTTTAATCTTCACTTGTTTCTGACTACTTTATTAAATATCCTTCTTCTTTCTCCCAAAAGCATACGTCACTCCAAAAGAAAAGCCTGGATATGGCTCAATCACAGAATCGTTATAATCATTTGGATTAATGCTTACATTGATCTGGAAATTTCCTTTACAGGCCCTTTCCAAAACGCATTCCATAGAATATTTGGAATATAGATATTCCTTCAACCGTAATTATAGCATCATTGTAATTTCTGTATACAGGAATTTGTTTGCCAAAAGATATCTTTTGGAATTTCAATCCTCCCATCAAACTTACATTGTCAGAATTTCTCCCTACTCCAAATTGTAAACCAAATGAGAATGGATCATATTTGTACTTGAAAATTAAATTATCTGGGTTATATAAATCGACCAATCTTAGGACATTCGATCCATAAGCCAAAGTAAGCATAGATTCAAAATAGCCCTTGCCTGTTTGTCCAAAGTTGTCATAATAGCCAATATTTGCTCTTGCTTTATAACCCTTCAGTCTTCCAACATCCTCTGCAAGATTTAAATCATTGTATTCGGAATTGTCGTCAAACAACTTGTATGAGAAAGCACTTATGCCGGCTCCAAGCAACACATTTTCTGCAGGAGAATATATGACACTTCCATTGATTCCTGCTGTTTTACTATTTACGTCAAATACAAGATTGGTATTACCATCTCCCTTATTCTTTAAGAAGCCCATGTCTATGGCATCATTATGAACATTTCGGACCGTTTGGCAGCTGCTTAAGCCAAATAAAATAAAAAGGAAAAGAGGGAAGACGGAGATTAAACTAATTTTTTTCATAATGCTTGGGTTTTAGATTTATTTCAAAGTTAATTTATTATTTTGAATAATGAAAATCATTTTGTCCGAGTTCTTTTACGAACTCAATTTGATCGCTATAATTATTAATGTCAAATGGCTCACCTGAATTCTCAGTTTTAATATAGGTGCTGCCGGCATTGTAACCAATTCTGAACTTAAATTGTGGATTATTATTTTGATAAGCTATGAGTTTTTTCACATCGGCTAATAAGGGCATATGGAGTAATTCCCGACATTTATTAACAAAAATTTCTCTTTCTTTTGTGCAAGAATAAAGCTTTTTTGTACTCAAAATAAATAGCATCAGTAAATGGAGCGCAACCGCAATCCGTCATTCCTTTGATTTTATTGTAGGTTGCAATTAAATCCGGGGACATTTTTCCCCGCAGTAATTGGTCTTGAAAGACTGAATCCGAATTAAAAGTTGAATCAGATACAACTACGAAAAACATAAATATTGGCTGATACATCGATGGTTGGTACATCGATCCTCCATAGCCCAACGCCTGTTCGGATGGATAGTCGTACTCTAGTATCATTTTTTTCATTTTGGTAGCTATACTATGATATACTAATGCCGCTGAATCAGGCTTTTTAAAATTTACGTACTTTTGAAATTCATCGTAAGTTTCTCGAATAATTTTTCTGACAGGGAAGGGAGCAGGAGCATTATAATTATTTTGAACATAATATATCCAGGTTTCATCATTGATCAAATCCTCATATTTCTTGGCATTCAAAAAACCAAGGAAATTGATCTTCTGCCATCTGTATTATAACACTGACTGCCTCAGGCATCCTCTCAGATTGTAAATAACATTCCAATAAATTCACTCTATCATAATAATCAAGCGGCCGAAATGCCGATGCTTTTACATAACTTTTGATAGCAGCATTTAAATTATTATCAGTAATAAATAATTCTGCCTGATTAATTCTTGTGTAAAAAGAATCCAATGCCGGTGGAAATGGTCCCGGGTCCCAACATTGACACGAGATACTATTCAGGCAAATTAATTGAATTACTATGGACATAATGAATGGATGAATCTTCATTGTACTTATATTAATGATGTGACAAGATAACGAAAATTAATTAATGATTAGGATATGATAAAATGGTAACGCAGCTGATGACATTTTATTCATTTGCTTTATAATTTTTGTTGGATAGTGCCGACCCATTTTTGATCAACTTCCAATTCCCTCATCATCTCATTTATAACAACTTTAATAAATTAAGAGCAAGATTCTCATCTTCGCAACTGTTCGCTGTTCATCTCCTCACCTCTTCACATTCTCACATTCTCACATCTTTACACTATCTTTAAATTTAATTAGAACTCATCAATCAAACCAAAAATAATAATTAACAAATAATAACTAACAACTATCTACACTTCTCTCGACGATACCATTGTTACCATCTCCACTGCTCCGGGCATAGGTGCAATCGGTATTATCCGGCTCAGCGGTCAGAAAGCAATTGAAATAACGGACCTCATATTTAAAGGAAAAAACTAAAGGATCAACCGACTCATACCCTACATTTTGGACATATCATTCATCCTGAAACGGCCATTTTTATTGATGAAGTTGTTGTTTCCATTTATAAAAATCCGGCCAGTTATACCGGGAAGACGTCACTGAGATCAGTGGACATGGTTCGCCGTATATATTGTCACAGATTCTTCAAGCATGTCTGTCAGCAGGTGCACGACTTGCACAACCGGGAGAATTCACTCAGAGGGCATTTCTCCATGGTAAGATGGACCTCGCTCAGGCTGAAGCTGTCGGAGATCTCATCGCTGCCAATACTGCAGCTGCACAGCAAACGGCACTTAATCAATTAAGAGGAGGATTTTCCAAAGATCTGAATGATTTGAGGGATCAATTGATACATTTCGCTGCTATGATCGAATTGGAACTAGACTTTGCAGAAGAAGATGTTGAATTTGCAGATAGGACTCAGTTTCGATTACTCATCGAACAATTAAAAACCTCCACACATAAATTAATCAAGTCATTTTCCCTTGGTAACGCCATCAAGAATGGTATTTCGGTCGCCATCATTGGTCGTCCCAACGCCGGCAAATCAACCTTGCTAAATGCCTTACTCAATGAGGAACGGGCCATCGTAAGCGATATTGCAGGTACTACACGTGATACGATTGAAGAAAGTCTCAACATAGATGGCGTATTATTTCGCCTCATAGATACTGCCGGGATTCGCGAAAGCAAAGGGACACTATCGAAGACTTAGGAATAGAACGTTCCATGTCAAATGCTGAAAAGGCGGATATCATCATTCACCTCATGGACATCAATGACGAGTCGGAGAAAATCTGAAATGGATGGAGCCATATGCTAACAAAACGCTCAGGGTTTACAATAAAATAGACCTGCAGGATGACCCTCCACAATTCGAAGTCCTCAATGCAGAAATACACATAGCTGCCCGAAGTGGCATTGGTATTGACTCTCTCAAGTCAAAATTATGAAAATGCAATTGGCGCTACTATCAATACAGAAGACACCATTGTCACCAATGCCCGGCATCAAGCAGCGCTTATTAAGGTTTCTGAAAGTTTAGATGATATCTCTTTAGGCATGGATTCCGGCATATCCGGAGATCTGCTCGCATTAGATATCCGCAGATGTCTGCATTATTTGGGCGAGATCACCGGCAGGGTGGATGTGGACAGAGATGTGTTGGGGAAGATCTTTAGTAGTTTCTGTATTGGAAAGTAACCATTAAAAACAAACAAATAACAAACTTATAAGAAACAAATAGTAAGCCCTTTAAAATAGGGCTTTTTTTATGCCTAAATGTATAGTTATTATTTGAATGTTATCTGTTTATTTATTATTTATTTGTACCTTAGTTGTACCTTTTGATATTTAAGCCTGTAAAATGGCTTTTTTTGTACCCGAAAAGGACAGAATAAAGCGACAAAACAAGGCATAATGTATTAAATTGATATAAAAGCACATAAATTTTTGGATTGAATGACAAAAGCGAATTTTACAATTATAAGGCAATGCGAGCAATGTAGCAATATGTTTGAATCTCAAAAAAGGACAACCCGATTTTGTAGTGATAAATGCAATTCGCAAAATTATAAAATGAGGAAAAGGCTTGAACTCAAAAGGGATATTGAAAAAATACCCTTTCAAAACCAAAGGTTAAGACCAAAAGTAAAAGCCTTTAGCCTTGAGTTGATTACCGGAAAAGAATATTTGACAGTTACAGAAGTATCAATATTGTTTGGGTGCAGTAAAGACACAGTTTACAGGATGATAAAAGCCGACCAGATCAAAGCAACCAACTTGAGCGAAAAGCTTACAAGAATAAGAAAGAGAGATATTGAAAGCTTATTTGAAACCCCTAAAAAAGAAACAAAGGACATACTCAAAGTAAGTGAATGTTATGAAATGAATCAGATTGTAACAAAATACAGTATTTCAAGACATACAATCTATAATAATGTAAGCAAACACAATATTAAAAGGATAAAGGAAAATGGCATTACTTACTATTCAAAATCAGATATTGACAACTTATTTAATGTATAGAAAATGGCAGTAAAAGTAACATTAAGACAAAAGGCAATTTCAAAGAACCGGCAAAGTTTGTACTTGGATTTTTATCCAGCTATTCCACACCACAAAACAGGCGAACCAACCAGAAGGAATTTTTAGGAATGTATGTTTTGGATAAGTTAAAGAACCCTCTTGATAAGCAGCATAATAAAGAAACCTTACAACGTGCAGAAAAGATAAGACAGAAAAGAGAAGACCAACTAAACAAGCCTGAAATATACACAGGTTACGAAAAAGAACAACTAAGACTTAAACAACAAGGAGAACAGAACTTTGTCACATACTTCAAAGATCTTGCCGACAAACGCAAAGAAAGTAACCTTAAAAATTGGCTTTCAGCTTTCAAATACCTTGAAGCTTTCACCGGAGGCAACTTGAAATTTGCCGACCTCAACGAAAAGAAATGTAATGAATTCAAAGAATATTTACTTACAACCAAAAGCAATAAGAGCAGTAAAACAACCCTTGCGCAAAATTCAGCCGTTTCATATTTCAATAAAGTTAAAGCCGCTTTAAAACAAGCTTATAAAGACGGTTTTTTACAAACAGATCTAAACGCAAAATAGAACCCATAAAACAGGCTGAAACCAGAAGAAATTTTTTAACAATTGAGGAACTAAACAGCCTTGTTAAAACTGAATGCAATAACCTCTAATGAAACGTGCAGCCTTATTTTCAGCCCTCACAGGTTTGAGGTTTTCAGATATTAAAAACCTTATTTGGGGCGAACTGGAATACATTGAGGGAGCGGATACTTTATACAATTCAAACAGCAAAAAACAAAAGGATTGAAGTTATGCCTATATCTGAACAGGCTTACAATTTTCTTGGTGAACAAAAAGAACCAGGCGACAAAGTTTTTGATGGGCTAACATATTCAGCTTATGAGAATAAACATTTATATCAATGGATTGGAGCAGCCGGAATAACTAAGGACATAACTTTTCATTGTTTTCGCCATACATACGCAACCTTGCAATTATCAATGGGAACAGATATTTATACAGTTTCAAAATGTTAGGTCACCGGGAGTTGAAAACAACCCAAGTTTATGCAAAAATCATAGACCGAACAAAGCGTGAAGCAGCTAACAAAATAAAATTAGAAATTTAAAAGCAGATAATGAAAGTTGAAAAAAGAGGCGACAAATACTTTGTAATATTATCAGACGGTGAAGTTGAAATAAGTGAAGAAAGGCTTAAACAAATAGAACAACAGAAAATTGACTTACAAATGATATATTTATGGAAATAAGTAAAAAATTAACTGTTGGTAGAGGTATTACTACTATTACTGAATCAGAGGAAATGAAATTGGATTTACATGTTAAAATTGATCATTTATGCGGTACACTTCAAAAATGTGGAGATCAATTAATTAAAGAAAAGGGCTTTCAGGTTATGATGCATTGATTTAATGATTAGTACTGATATAAATAGATTGAACGTTGATATTGCTAACATTTTCAACGGCATAATATTGATACAAATAAATATTGGTTAAGCAAAATTGAAGGGAATAAGGGAGATTTTTAATACAGCTAAATTAGCAACTCTTGCGAAATCTAAACTCCCGACTACAAAGATAAAACCTGAACTGACCAACAAGCAAATAACTTTCAAAAACACTGGAATCATTGATGACTTACACACTGAATTGAAAGGATTTTTCCTAACAAGCAAGCTGAACTTTTAAAGCCTTACAAGGAGAACAATTAACAGAAATACTTTTTTTTCCACATAACCAAAACAAGTTTGTTGAAGTTTTTAGAAGACTTAAATACAACGGGTTTTTATTGAATAGCGATACAGAAACAAAGGATTGGATATGTTCAACTTTTCAGTTTAAGAAAAAGGGATATCCCGAACCTCAACCATTTAATGCAAGTTCAGTATGGGATAACTTAAACAAGGGTAAGGGTGAACCAACTAAGAAAGAACGTATTTGTATTTCTGATTGGCTGCCCTACAAAAGCCCTTTACAATTGAAACGTGAAGCAGAAAAAGAAAAATTATAAATATTCTATACACCAAACGTACCCCATAAAGTAAATGGGTATTGATTGGGGTATTTGATATCTTGTCTTTTTGTGGTAGTTAAAAAAATTAAAACTATCATAAAATGATAATCGTACAATTAGACAGCGAGCAACTAAGTAAATTAATACAAAGTTCAATTCGCACGGTTTTGAAAGAAACCCAAACCAAAACAGATGAGCCCAACGATCAACAGGAACGTCTTTTAACCATTCGGGAAGCAGCCGATTTTTTGAGCCTTACAGTACCCACAATGTACAGCAAGGTATCTAAAGGCGAACTACCTGTAATGAAGCGGAGCAAACGCCTGTACTTTTCCCGTACTGAATTGTTGGACTATCTGAAAGAAGGGCGTAAAAAGTCAAATGCTGAAATAGAGCAGGAAGCCAAAGCGTATTTGCTGAACAATAAAAAAGGGCTGAACAATGGAAAGTAACCAACTGAACAGCCCTAAAGTCTTTTCGCATAAAGGACAAGGCAAAAGTACGCATTTTCAGGCACAAATGAAAAGGGTATTTACATCACTTTACAGGCAGCCCAAAACTATGTTAATGGTTTCAATTGAAACAGGCATTTTGAGGGCTAATATTTGCCGTTACGTTGCTGAATGGGAAAAAGAAAACCGTATTTGTATAGTACGGAAAGGCATTTGCCCAATTTCAAAACACCGTGCAGGGTTTTACACCACCAACCCCGAATTGTTCCCTATTGTTGAACCTTCAAATACTGTTAAGCTATGATCCTAAACCCCGTATTTGATGACCTCAACAACCCGCCTACTATCTTAAACCACGTTGAGGAAATAAAAAGCAAAAACGATGCAACCCCACACGCTGAAATATTACACCAACTAATTGAAAAGTTTGAGGCGTTGGATTTTGAAGCATTAGCGTTCCCACAGACTGAAAAGTTAAGGGAACAACTGGAAAAAGCAGCAACAGGAAGCGAACAGGCAAAGGATATTCAAAAGCAGTTAGATAAACTAAAATTAAACCTTAAACATTATTTGGTTTTATCAATTGAAAACGCCTTACAGTTCGCTGAAAAAAACCGTTGGGGCTTATGCAAAAACCACGATTTTATTTACCTGTACAACGGTACATTTTGGGCTGAAATTGACAAAGAAACATTCCAAAAGTTTTTAGGCGAAGCAGCCGAACAAATGGGCGTTGCTAAGTTTTCAGCAAGATTTTATCAATTTAGGGAACAGCTATTTAAACAGTTCCTTGCAACGGCATATTTACCCACACCTGAAAGCAATAAAGATACGGTACTGATTAACCTACAAAACGGAACATTTGAAATAAGCCCACAGGGTACGAAATTAAGACCGTTTGACCGTTCGGACTTCATTACCTACCAATTACCATTTGAATACAACCCACAGGCAAAAGCACCATTATTTGAAGCGTATTTAAACAAGGTATTACCCGACCCTGAACGCCAAAGGGTATTAGCTGAATATTTAGGCTTTGTATTCATTAAACACGGGAGCAATGCACTAAAAGAGGAAAAAGCCTTAATACTGTACGGTACTGGAGCAAATGGAAAAAGCGTATTTTTTGAAGTTGTAAACGCCTTATTGGGTAATGATAATGTAAGTAGTTATTCATTACAGAGCCTTACAAATGATAACGGCTATTTCCGGGCGAAGTTGGCTAATAAGTTAGTAAACTATGCAAGTGAAATAAACGGCAAACTTGAAACAAGCCTATTTAAAGCAATGGTTTCAGGCGAACCCGTTGAAGCCGTTTACCTTATGGGCAACCATTCATTTTGAAACAGTACGCAAAACTAATTTTCAACTGTAATGAATTACCAAAAGACGTTGAACATACAAACGCCTATTTCAGACGGTTTTTAATCATTCCTTTTGATGTTACTATACCACCAAAGGAACAGGATAAAAGCCTACATACAAAGATCATTGAAAAAGAACTTTCAGGCGTTTTCAATTGGGTATTGGAAGGGCTTAACAGATTACTGTATCAAAAGAAGTTTTCAGATTGTGAAGCAGCCCAACAAGCCGTTGAGCAATACAAAATTGAAAGTAACAGCGTACAGATGTTTTTGAATGAAAATGAATACAAAGGCAGTTTAACCAATTACAAGTTAATTAAAGACCTGTACCCGGAATATAGAGCCTTTTGTTTTGATGACGGAATGACACCTTTTAAAAAGACCAATTTCATAAAGCATTTACGGGCTTTGAGTTTGGTTGTAGATAGGGTTTCACAAAACCAATTAGCGGTATTTATTGAAGCACCGGGACTAAGTTTTTAACGCAAATAAAAAAGGTTTTTTCAATGAGTAACTTTAATAACTTTAGTAACCAACCCCACCGATACAGTTTAGAAAAAGGCAGTAAAAAGCACCATTGCCCCGACTGTAATAAAAAGACGTTTGTACTTTACATTGATACAGAAACAGGCGACTATTTACCCGAACAGTATGGACGTTGCGACCGTGAAAGTAAATGTTCGTACCACCTCAACCCGTATTTGGACGGGTACGCAAAAGCAATACTGGAACAGGAACTGGAGTTACTTAAGATTTGCCCAAAACAAAAACATTTTCGAAAAAACCAAAACCACAGCCACCACCTGAACCCGTACTTTTTGACTTTGATACATTCAAACAAACATTACAGCCTGAACGATATGAAAAGAACACGTTTATACAGAACCTATTTTACAGGGTACAATTTCCCTTTGAAGTTGATGAGGTTACAAAGGTTATTCAGTTGTACCGATTGGGTACGGTTGCAAATGGTTACAGAGCAGGGGCAAATACTTTTCCTTTTATTGATATAAAGGGCAATGTAAGAGCCGTTCAGGTAAAACAGTTTGACGAACAGAACCACACCACAGGCACGGACTTTTTACACTCAATAATTGAAAAGCACCACACCCGAAACAATAAGCCGTTGCCCGAATGGTTGGAAGCGTACACAAAGCAGGATAAACGAATTTCCTGTTTATTTGGCGAACACCTATTAAGTAAATACCGCAGCAACCCCGTTGCGTTGGTTGAAGCCCCAAAAACAGCCGTTTACGGTACGTTGTATTTTGGTTTGCCTGAAACACCTGAAAGCCTTATTTGGTTGGCAGTTTACAACAAAAGCAGTTTTTCATTTGACAAGCTGAAAGTATTAAAGGGGCGTTTTGTGTATGTATTTCCCGACCTTTCAAAAGACGGTAACACCTTCAAAGAATGGGAAACCAAAGCCAAAGAATACGAAAGCCGTTTACCCGGAACACGTTTTATATTTTCGGACTTACTGGAGCAGTTAGCACCTGAACGGGACAAAAGCGAAGGCAACGACCTTGCAGACTATTTAATAAAACAGGATTGGCGACTATTCAGGAAACGGAACATTCAGGAACAACCACCACAGCCCGAACCCAAAAAAGTTACTAAGGTTACTAAAGTTACTCACCAACAAAACATTTTATTTTCACACGTTACACCATTACCAAAAGAAGAGGCATTCAAAACCGAACGAATTGAACACCCTATAAATGAACAACTCCAAACCTGGAGCAATGATATTGCAGAACTGGAAAATACTTTTCAGAATTAATTTTACCTAAAGAACCAATTTTGCTAAGTCCAGGAGTTACAATTTTTAGAGTAGATACTTTTATAAAAAGCCATTTAGACACGCTAAAAGCAAATGAGGGTAACAAATATTTCTTACCTCATTTAAACAGATTACAGGATCTTAAAAGCATTATTGATAAACTTAGTTAAAATCTACGGTTCGAGCCGTATAAGGATATTTATCTTTTTTCACATCCGTTATTAAAAATTTAAAATAGTAATCGTTCTTAATCCCGTCTATTTCAATAGGTAGAAAAATTCCAACTGTTTTTCCTTTTGCGCTAAGTATTTTATCCACATTTTTCTTTAGCCCCATATCCCAAACAGGCAAAAAATAGTCTAAAGTCCAACCTCCGGATGAACCGCTACTAAAACCTATGTTCTTTATAGGTAGCAAAGCATCGTTTAAAAATGCTTTAGGAGGTATTATAGTTGGTACTTGCGTTTGTTCAGCATTTATGTATTTCGTTTCACTATGAGCAGCTTTGTTTGCTTCATTGAATATAACAAATGAAGACTCATCCCAAATTACAGTTAAAGCTTTATCTGTTAAATTTTCTATTTTAAAATTTATCGATTTTTGTTTGAACATCAAAACTGCAGAAATTGCATTGTCTTCATATTCGTTTTGCTTTCCGGTTGAGTTTTGCAATTCATAACTATAAATGTACTTAGTGCCATTAACAGAACATGATGAAAGGACAACGGATAAAGTTAATAAGTAGAAAAAAGGTTTCATGCTTTCAGATTTTGATTTTGTTAAAAAGATTAGCTAAATTATACAAAGTATGGAATAATGCTTATTAAAATAAGTATATTGCTTTTTCCCTAAAGATTTAGGTCAATACAACGAAAATGATTTTTGAAAATACTTTACAATTAAGCTTATCTAAATTGAAGGAATGGGGATTTCTGAATAAAGGGATAGTCAAAAGTTCAATACTGACTTGGAGGCAGAATGAAGAAATAACAGGAAGCATTAAATTAAGGGCTGACAACCTATCTAATGATTGCCATATCGAAATGGAATATAAAATAGATAGTATAGATAGAAAACAAACCGTTTTTATTGTTTTAAAAGAATCTAACCTTAAGAAAGGTCAAATTATGTATTTTAAGTGTTCTATTAGTGGCAAACTATGCCGGAACCTTTATTTAATAAACGGTTATTTTGTGCACCGTGAAGCATTCTCTGGATGCATTTATGAAAGTCAAGCTAAAAGTAAAACAAAACGTCTTTTCGATAAAATACTCAATCCCTATAAAATTGATGACCTCTATGATAAATTGGAAAGAAAACATTTCAAAAAAACGTATTCAGGAAAACCGACGAAAAAGTATGTGAAACTAACCCAACGTATTCAACAAATTGAAAACAACTTTCTACAGCATTGAAAGGATTTTAAACGGTTAAAAGTTAGTTATTCAAAACCAAATGTACCTTATTTGTACCTTTTTTTCTGAAACGTAAGCATAGCAACGTTAGTTAGTTTTTGTATTGGAAAGTAGCATAAGTAATCGGTAAAGAATTATCACGTGATCGGGTGATAAGGTGATAAGAGCTAGCTTAACTTCGTGATGTTAATTTCATGCGATTATTGACAGTTAATATTTCAATTAAATAAAGTTGCTTTCGGGAATCATTCTAATTTCATATTTCTAACTTCTAATTTTGTAAACTAATCAGTGTCATCAGTGCAATCAATTAAATCCCTGCCTCTGTTGTCAGGCAAGCGTGGTTCATACAAATGTGTATTCGGCAATTGCGAACAGATTGTGTCCCTGTTTATTCTACTTTTATTGCTTAAAAGGCATCACCACCGACTAGATCATCGGCGAGTTCTTGAATAGTTTTGTTCTCAAATAAACAGATTAATTCGTGTTTTATAGTTTTGTATTCGTGATGCATTGGACATGGATTTAGTCCTGAGCATTGTTTGAGGCCCAATACACATTTATCCAGCATCCACTTTCTCTCCCATGGCTTTTAATACTGCCCTTACCGGTAATTTCTTTGCACTTTCTGTTATATAGAATCCACCATTAGGACCGCGCATTGAACTGATGACACAATTGTTTTTGGTAAGTGATTGCATGATCTTAGCCGTAAAGGATTTTGGCGAATCAATAGCTTCTGCAATCATTTCTATCACCAATTTGTTATCTAATGAACTTTTTGGGCTATAAAAATTGTGGCCCTTAAGGCATACTCTGTTGCTTTTGAAAACATAAGATATTTAAACGATTTTTATTAAGCATTATTTTACGATACTCAAGATATGGAAGTAAATGCGCAATGGTGAATTGCTCTCAGAAGCTCAAATATAATGATTTGGTTTAATAATGGAAAAGATAAAAATAATGGGTAACTTTTATATTATAAACCAAATTATCAAAAGAGAAAGTCCGCAATATATTGGAAATCAATCCTAAATCTATCTAAATGAAGAATAACTATAAATATGAATGACTTAAGTTTCGGTAGTATAATTTTTCTTTTGAAGATTTTTTTTAAATTTTAATAAAATGTTAAAAGGTAGATTTTAGATGACTTTCCATCAATCATATGGATATATTTTCTCTTAAACCTTTTAAAGAAAAAATATGGATCAATTGACTAACCTCCATCTAACAAATAATCCCGCAGCTGCAGGACCATCTACCTTGTTTCTTAACTGCCGAAACTTGAGTGAATGATTAAAGTGTTTATTACTTTTCACCATTCAGCATATGAATCTTTAGTTTCATATAACTTTAGGTGGAGTTAGCCTTATATGTTCAGGAAGGTGCTCTTTATCAAATTCCTTATGAAGATTATCAGATTCTCAGCAGTTGGTTCTGCTTCAAAGATGACCAGGTTTTCCGCAGCGGAAATAGTTTTATTATTATTCAGGAAGTCTTGAGATAAAAGTAAATGATGATCCATCTTATTTACTATCAGTTCTGTAACTAGTTTTTTAATATCCTTAAAATCGATCAAAAGGCCCGGTGCAGGAATATAATTTGTATCCTCTTCATCAGAGCATACGGATACATGAAGTTCATAAGAATGGCCATGTATGTCTTTACATGCCCCCGAATAGCCATATATAGCATGAGCCATTTCGAAGTGAAATATTTTAGGAAGTGATAACATTTTCTGTATTGTGTTAGTTGATATTAATCGATCGCAAAAATACCAGAATTTATATCTTCAGCAACTGCTTGTTTTAGAAATTTTTTTTTAAACTGACAGACCACCTGATTTTTAATTAAAGGGAATAAAATAAAGTAAAATCCCGTTATTAAAGACATTCCCGACACAAAAACACGATAAAATATGGCCTCAATTGTAGCATCATCGTTCCAAAAGCCATCTTTCCATCACCCATTTGCCATCTTGCTTTTAGCACTCCTGCTATGATCAAACTGATCCAAAATCAAAAGGAAACATTGGTTGTGTAAAAGCCACGATTTACCCATTTGATACTTTTCGTCATTGGCACACAACTATCTTTCAAAATATCAAATGCAATGGCCAGCAAAGAAAACTATTGATGCCTATTGTAGCACCCATCGTATGCGCTACAGTAATATGAGTGCCGTGTGTATAACATTTATGGCCGGAATAGACATCGCTGGCGAGAATCAATGTTAGAAGATCCAAATATCGGCAGCCATTGGAAACGGTATGCTGTATGATGATAAAGTTTGCGAGCTTCACTTACAGATGATTTCCATTGCCAGATGATCCTTCCTAAAATAAACAACTCCATCATGCTTACTGCATAACTAATATATTTTACAAATGAATGGGTTGGCAAGGTGTAAATGTGATGACCCCAGTTAAACATTAAGTTAAATAATCCTGTAAAATAAAGGATGAAAGCAATTGGTGCATGACTGTATTTTTTACTGCCACTGATTTTTCCATTAGAAAGATGCTACTCCCATAGATCAACATATTCCAGGAGCCAACCATAGAGCCATAGGACTTCCATTGCAATGTCATATCATTTACGATGTTGTTCCTGAAATATGGGAATATCCACAGATATGATTCCATAAAGTGAAGAGAAAAAGAATAATCCGGTTAGCCACATCACACATAGACAGGCAGATTATTCCAGGCTGCCAACTGACTTATAAAATTAAAGATAAAAAGTATCCACCCAATGACTATAGGTAGCGCAAGTAGAGGATGAAATTCCCAGTATTCTCTTCCGCCAAATATACCCAAACAGTAGGACATAAGGATTGCAAGAACTGAAATAATAAAAATGGCGAACTGAACTTTAAGTAATAACGGTGAGAAAATATTTTTTACCTGTATACTGCTTTAAATAGGTCAATACGGAACTTATAGCAGCGAAGATGATCCAGAACACCACGGATGAAACATGCAATGGCCTTACTTTCTCGAAAGATAGATACTGTTTTAAAAATTCGGTGCCAGATATTGCAAGGATCCGGTTAGGCCGAATAGCATACCAATAGCTAACAGTATAAGCCCTGTCAGAATAAATAATTTTGATGTGGTGAGTTTATTATTGGTCAATGGTTCCATCATAGTTAAGTGTAAAAGTTCGGGAGTCTGACTTGCCTGAAGCATCTATATCTTTTAAAAAAGCCAGAGCGAATTGGATTCTGATTGGGATAGATGAAAGACCGGCATGGCACCCGTCCCAGTGGTTAGAAAAGTCTTGATGTATTCTTCACCTCTTTTTGAATATACATTAGTAAGATCCGGTCCCAAGTAGCCTCCTAGGCCATATATCTGATGACAGGCATTACAATTGTAATCCTGCCATATCAATTTGCCTGCATCTTCTTGTTGCTTTGAGGGCTTGTATTTTACCGGCATCACCGTATAAAGGAAGCCCGAATAACTTAAGAAAGCTCCTGATAAAAATAACAGAACAATTTTTTTGATTACGCTGGTAGACATATGAAACATTATTCAAATAATTAAAGACAAAGTTATCTTTTATTATTATCTTCGCACAATTATTTTATTCACTTTGATATCAATTAATGGAAATAAATCTCTAGATAGCCAAGAAATATTGATTTGGAATGAATTCTTATGAATAGGCAAAATATACCTTTTACAATTCAGTATAAATAAGTAATTATGAACAAGACAATTGTAGATTTTTTAAATAATCAGACATGCGCTACTATTTCTTGCATTAGCGACAATGCTCAACCCTATAGTTTTATTTGTTTTTATGTATTTGATGCTGAAGACGGGTTGCTTTATTTTAAATCATCCTGCAACAGATCACATTAAGTTTTTGGAACGAAATCCTATTGTTTCCGGTACCATTTTACCTGATAAAATGAATAAGCTTGTCGTCAAAGGAGTGCAGTTTAATGGCGTCTTTTTAAAAGCAACGGACTCTATGTCACTAAATGCTGATAGAAAATACTATAAAGGAGTGCCAATGGCAATGGCGATGAAAGGAAATGTTTTTACCATAAAGATCAACAGTATTAAAATGATGGATAGCAGTAGGGTTTTTGGGTCAAAAATTCTTTGGGAGAGAGATCTGCCTTTCAGTGAAACAGTTTAAATAAACAATAATTAGAATCTTAACCAAATATAAATCAATGAAAAAAGTAAAAGCATTATTCATTATGATTGTCTTGTTCTTGACAACTTCATCTGTCTACTCTCAGGAGGCAAAATGGCAGCAGATGGAAGATTTTCATGCCGTCATGAGTGTGACGTTTCACCCTGCCGAAGATGATAATCTGCAACCTTTGAAAGAAAAATCCGGTGATCTGCTCAAAACCGCTACTGCATGGCAAAAAGGTCCCGTACCACAAGGATATAATGCAGCCGTGACTAAACCAATTTTAAAGCGATTAGTGAAGCAATGCAATATTATCAACAAGGCTGTGACTGCAGGTAAATCCGATGCTGAATTGAAAAAGTTGATCACCGAAGGACATGACATCTTTCATGAGATAAAAGAAAAGTGTAGTAACATGGGTCATTAATCAATGATCGGAACTAGTATAGTTCTTTGAACCCGATGTTCGAACCTGACGAACTTTGCATCCAAAATCAAAAAGATAAAAGGAGAATATAAATTGCCGTTGAGTAGATTTCCCCTTTTTGAAGGCTGGGGTTTATACATAAGTATTATTTCAAAAAAGGCCATTTCTAGAATATCAATATAATTATTTGATAATTAGCAAAATGACTTTCGGACGCACAAGAACTTAGGTAATCCTAGGCTCAGCCGATTAACACCATATTGAATTTATTTATATAGTAGAAGTCAGTTTAATATTTTTCTCGGTTTCCAAAATATAAAAAGTGTTATTCACACTTCCATGAATGATGCTTTCCTTTTACCTAAAGTTGTCATCTTTAACAGCTCTACCATTTTTATTTTATATGGTTCTGCCCAGCTACTTTTTATACTTTTCATTTAAATATATTTATTGAATAGGTTTTAATTTTGCTGTAAAGTGTCTTAGCGTGGGTGCTTCTTCAGTGATTTGTAATCCTTTGATAGTTGCTTTGTTTTTATACACTTCGATAATCACTTCAGCTACATAATCAATATGGCTTTGGGTGTAAACTCGTCTAGGGATGGCCAATCTTACTAATTCCATTCGGGAAGGAATCAAATTTTGTTCTCATCATATTTACCAAACATAAGCGAACCAATCTCTACAGATCTTATCCCACCTTCGAGAAATAAAGCACCAGCCAATGCCTGTGCGGGGGTATTGAGAAGGCGGAATATGAGGTAGCATTTCCTTAGCGTCTAAATATACGGCATGTCCTCCGGCGGGTTGCATTACCGGCACTCCGGCTTCGATTAATTTTGCAGTGAGGTATTCTATACTTCTGATTCGGTATTGTAGATAATTTTCGTCAAGTACTTCCTCGAGGCCTATTGCTATCGCTTCTAAATCTCTTCCTGCGAGACCTCCATAAGTTGGAAATCCTTCTGTAATGATCAGTAAATTGCGACACTGTAGCGCCAAATCTTCATCATGCATAGCAAGAAAACCACCGATATTAGCGAACGCATCTTTTTCGCACTCATAGTACATCCTTCTGCATAAGAAAAAAGTTCATGAGCTATTTCCTTGACCGTTTTATCGGCATAGCCTTCTTCCCGTTGTTTGATGAACCAACTATTTTCTGCAAATCGACAGGCATCTATAAAAAGTGGAATGTTGTTTTCTTGACAAATATTTTTTACGGTTCTGATATTTTCCATACTCACCGGTTGCCCTCCACCGGAATTATTAGTAACAGTAAGGATGCAGAGGAATATTTTCGGCACCTTTTTCGGCAATGAATGCTTTGAGAGCCTCCGTATCCATATTGCCTTTGAAGGGTGCGGGCACAGAGGGGAGTTTTCCTTCAGCACAAAGAAGATCGACGCCTTCAGCACCTGTCACTTCAATATTGGCGCGAGTAGTGTCAAAAAGAGTATTACTAACAAAGTATTTTCCTTTGCCTCCAAGCACGCTGAACAGGATCTTCTCAGCTGCTCTGCCCTGGTGCGTGGGGATAACCAATGGCATGCCGGTGATATCTTGAATGGTCTTTTCAAATCGGAAAAAACTTGGACTTCCTGCATAAGACTCGTCACCCTGCATGATGCCGGCCCATTGATTGCTACTCCATGGCACTCGTGCCGCTGTCGGTAAGCAAATCAATTAAAACATCTTTGGAGTGAATGTGAAAAAGATTGAAAAGGCTTTTCAAGTATCTGTATTCTTTCTTCTTTGGTATTAAAATAAATGGGTTCGACAGATTTAATCCGGAACGGTTCAATAATAGTATACATACAATATATTAAGTAGTTAATGTCAAAATAAAACTTGATTTAATCTAAATATGGTAAATGTTAGATGGTAGATATGGTATTTAGTTCCTTGATTCATATTCTTCTTAAATAGCAAGAATTCGACTATCGAAACTTAAGTAATTAACTAATAGAATTAATCATTGGAATTAGCATTACACTGGCAGTCTTCTTACTTCTATCAATACGCTTCAAACTTCCCAACGACCTCCTCTTTTGCTTGACGCGGCGAAGTTACAAAAATAAAAGTATTTAAATACTTTTATTATAAAAAAAGATGTACCTTTGCATTATAATTAATAATTAAAAACACAGCACATGAATGCGACTATAGAAAACATCCTTAATGTGACCTTGCTGGAACCAAGGCAAAAGCACCCGACTATCTTCGTTCGATTTGATGAATTAAATGAAGGTGAAAGTCTGATTATTCACAACGATCATGACCCGAAACCACTGTATTATCAATTAATCGGAGAGCGTGGAAATATATTTAGCTGGGAATATCTCGAGGAAGGACCTGAATGGTGGAAAGTAAAAATCTCAAAACGTAATTTAGGAGAAAAGGAGGAAACTCTCGGAGAGATTGCAGTTAAAGATTTGCGGAAAGCGGAAGTATTTAAAAAATACGGTATCGATTTCTGCTGTGGAAGCAAGAAAACAGTCAAAGAGGCATGCGCAGAAAAAGGATTGGATGTGACCAAGATTGAACAAGAGTTAAAACAGGCTGACAAATCCCTTACTTCCAGACCAATTCCTTATACGGAATGGTCTCTGGACTTCTTGTGTGACTATATTGTCAATACTCACCATAGCTATGTAAAGCAATCTCTACCAGATCTGGTAACCTATGCGACTAAGGTGGAAGGTGTTCACAGCCCACAACATCCGGAACTTCATAAGATCAAATCGCTGGTGGATGAGATAAATGCTGAACTAACAGCTCATATGATGAAGGAAGAAATAGTACTTTTTCCCTACATCAAGGAATTAGTTTCTGCTAAAAAGAATGAACAAGTTCTTCATGCATCACATTTTGGCACAGTACAAAATCCGATCAATATGATGGAAATGGAACATGAAATTGTTGGGAAGAATCTGGAAGAAATTAGAAGATTGTCGAACAATTATACACTTCCTTCGGATAGTTGTGCTTCTTATAGTTTGTTGTATAAAATGCTTGATGAATTTGAAAATGATTTGCACTTACATATCCATTTAGAGAACAATATTTTGTTTCCAAAAGCAGTGGAATTAGAGCAAAATTGATACTTGAAATTTTTAAAAAAGGTTATGTTTCAAATTATAGGAAACTTGACAAATCTTCATAAGGTCGATTGATGAAGGCTAATTTAACAGATGATTAAAGGGAGTTATTTAATTCCCTTTGCTTGCGTCCACTAAAGTTTCAGCTTTTTTCAAACAACACTTATTATTTCTAATTATTTAATTTACTGAAATGAAATACACGAATAAATTATTAAAAATTACAACATTATTCTTCTTGACTATAGGTATATTCCAGTCTTGTAATACGGCAGAGAAAAAAGAAGCCAAAGTTCAGTCAGAAGAGACTACAATTAATAATACTGTTAATGAAAATGAAGCAGTTAATGGTCTAACACTCAACAATGGGGCAAAGTGGCAAGCAGACGCCAGTACGAATAAAAATGTATCAGCATTAAGTTCTATAGTCTCTGCATCACAACCTGTCACCTTAGAGGATTATAAAAATACCGGTAAAACATTACAGGAAGGTATTGATGTGATGATCAGTGAATGTAGAATGCAAGGTCCTGATCATGATGCTTACATCATTGGCTGGAACCATTAATGGAAGAAAATAAAAAACTTGAGAGTGCCACTTCATTAGAACAGGGCAAAGAATCATTCGATTTCGTAAATAACCAAATTAATATCTATCCTCAATATTTTGAATAATGAGTACGATCAATGCAAATACAAAATTTCCACACTTCTAAAAGAAAACCCTGATGCTTTGGAAGCAATCATCAGTATTTCGTCAAAGTTTAATAAATTAAGAAATCCACTTTTACGCAAGCTGATGGCAGCCCGCACCTCTATTAATATGGCAAGTAAAGTGGGTGGTTGTTCCGTAAATGATTTCTTTAAGAAGCTGGAGCCTCTTGGGTTTACGATTGATAAGGATGCAGCTTTAGAAGATCCTGCAGAACAGAAGCAAGTACCTTTATTTGTGCAGAACATTCATTCTGCAGATATCGTCGAGCTGGACGTTCGGACATTAATTGAATCTGGTAAGGATCCGCTTAATTTAATCATGAATTCAGTTAAGCAATTACAACCCGGGCAGATATTAAAATTAATAAATAGTTTTGAACCCGTTCCTCTGATCATTTTATTAGAAAAGCAGGGCCTTGAATCTTATTCTGAAACAATTAATGACGATCTGGTTTATACTTATTTCCATACCAATAAGGCAACTCAGTTTGTAGAACCTGATACAGAAAAAGCAAGCGAAGGCTGGGATGATGTGCTGTTAAAATATACGGATAAAATGCAAACAATTGATGTCCGTCATATGGAGATGCCTCTTCCAATGCTTACTATATTGGATGCCCTGGACAATCTGCCGGATGGCGAGGCACTGTATGTAGTACACAAAAGAATTCCGGTTTTCCTATTGCCTGAATTAGCAGATAGAAAATTTGATTACCGTATCAAGGACGTTGCCGATGGCGAAGTATATCTTTTAATATTTAAAGCATAACATGTTTGATGCCGGGTCTATAAAAAACACTTCCTATAAAGTTGTATTACCGTTTTACGTATATGCGGCATGTTCATTCTTAGTTGCTACCATTTTTTTACTCACATCTACAGAAGCATTTACGGGTCATTATTTTCATCCCCATATCCTGGCGATCACGCATACTATGGCACTGGGTTGGGGAACGATGATCATTTTGGGTGCAAGTCACCAGCTAGTGCCGGTGTTGATAGAGTCAAAGCTTTACAGTAATACTTTGGCTTATATATCCTTTATCCTTGCCGCCATTGGAATACCCCTACTGGTATATGGTTTCTATGTATTCGATATGCGCTGGCCAGCTCAGTGGGGAGGATGGTTGGTAGTCTTGGCTCTACTCGCTTATATGATTAACATAGCTGTGAGCATGTTAAAAGTAAGCATGAAAGTGTCCATGCGGTATTTGTATTCACAGCGACTACCTGGTTGTGTTTTACCGCTATTTTGGGGCTTGCGCAGGTGTATAATTTTACAAGTATTTTATTGCCTGAGAGCTCTTTGCACTACTTAACGTTGCATGCTCATGCAGGTATAATAGGTTGGTTTTTATTATTGATCATTGGAGTTGCTTCCAGATTGATCCCTATGTTTTTAATATCTAAATATAGCAATGTTCGATTGTTGTGGTGGATATATGCACTAATAAATGGGGCATTGCTGATATTCGTAATATTATTCCTTTATCCAGGAAGAGAAGCTTTATTATTTATTCCTGTGATAACTGTATTCATTGCAATAAGTCTATTTATTTATTATTGTTATTGGGCTTATAAAAAAAGGATAAGGAAGCAAGTAGATGAACAAGTAAAATTATCTTTGCTTTCAGTCGTCATGTTGTTGCTTCCGGTGGTGTTTCTAATTTTAGTAATTGTCACTTTAATTCTTACTTCCGGAGAACAATTGAATCTTATAATTTCTTATGGATTTATTATATTTTTTGGTTGGATTACAGCAATTATAATGGGCATGACATTTAAAACACTCCCATTTATTGTGTGGAATAAAGTTTATCATCATCTATCAGGGCTAGGCAAGACACCTAGTCCAAAAGACTTATTTAATAATAGTGTATTTAAAATTATGGCGATTGCGTATTTAGCCGGTTTTATAATATTTACTTTAGGGATTTTGTTTGGCAACAGCATTGTTTTGAAGTAGGGGAATCTTCCTATTGATTACAGCCGTTTTATATAACTGGAATGTACTGAAAGTATTAATGCATAAACCTATAAAACTATGAATATAATTAACTAATAATACAGCCAAATGCTCGATGGGCCTCGATGCTCTTTTGGAAGTTTTGGATCCGGAAATAGGTCTGAATGTCGTAGACCTGGGTTTGATATATCAATTAGATTTTGATGATCTTGCTAAAAACGTATATTGCAGCATGACATTGACTACACAATTTTGTCCGATGGGTCAATCCATTACAAATGGTGTTAAGAATGCATTGCAAAATACATTTGCAGACTATACAATAGAAGTAGAATTAACGTTCGATCCGGCATGGAGTCATGAAATGATTTCGGAAGAAGGTCAAATCTTTTTAAATAAATAATTATGCTAAGCCTAACCTGTAAAACAGCTATTAAAGCAGTTATCTTCCTCGCCTCCAAATTCAAATCCGGAGCCAAATCCGGCATTATTGAAATAGCTGAATATATAGATGCAAGCGAGCACTCTGTGGGAAAAATGCTACAAACACTTGTCAAAGAAAATGTCATCAACAGCTCCAAGGGGCCCAACGGTGGTTTTTACATTGATGCTGATCAGAAAAATCAACCCATCATTAATATTGTTTTTGCAATAGATGGTAAAGATGTATTTAATCAATGCGGTCTGGGCCTGAGCGAATGTTCGGCTGATCACCCTTGTCCTATTCACGAAGACTATAAAGCGGTAAGAGACCTATTCAATAAAATGTGTCTGGACAAAAGATTGCTGAACTATGATCCCGTGGATAGCGGAATGGCTTATTTGGTGGGGTGATTAGTGATCGGGTGATAAGGTGATCGGGTGATAAGGTGATCGTGTAATAAGAGTAAGCAGCACTTCTTTTTATTAATTTCAGGCGATTATCGAACAATAGGAACCCCAAAATAAAGTCGCTTCCGGTAATCATTCTAATTTCATATTTCTAACTTCTAATTTTATAGTAGAATCAGTGAAATCCGAGCAATCCTAAAATCCGTGATTCAGAAAAATAGGTGATTGGGTGATTGGGTGATCGGTAATAAGAGTAAGCAGCACTTCTTTTTATTAATTTCATGCGATTATCGAACAATAGAAACCCCAAAATAAAGTCGCTTCCGGTAATCATTCTAATTTCATATTTCTAACTTCTAATTTTATAGTAGAATCAGTGAAATCCTTTAATTCCCCCGCATTTTGTTGGTAGGCAAGCGTGGTTCAGAAAAATTAATAATCGGGTGATCGGGTGATCGGGTAATAAGAGTAAGCAGCACTTCTTTTTATTAATTTCAGGCGATTATCGAACTATAAGAACCTGAAAATAAAGTCACTTACGGTAATCATTCTAATTTCAAATTTCTAACTTCTAATTTTAGAAAGCAATCAGTGAAATCCTTTAATTCCCCGCATTTGTTGGCAGGCAAGCGTGGTTCAGAAAAATTAATAATAAGTAATCGGTAATGAGTAATCGGTAATAAGAGTAAGCAGCACTTCTTTTTATTAATTTCAGGCGATTATTGAACAATCGGAACCCCAAAATAAAGTCGCTTCCAGTAATCATTCTAATTTCATATTTCTAACTTCTAATTTTATAGTAGAATCAGTGAAATCCGAGCAATCCCTAAAATCCGTGATTCAGAAAAATAGGTGATTGGGTGATTGGGTGATTGGGTGCTCAGGTGATGTTGAGCTGACGGAATAGCTTACATTTTAATTGTTCTCGCAATTATCATTGAAATATAATTAGCCCCGTATTCATTCTGACTAATCGTTTAACTTTATAAAATCTAACATTTTTATATAAATTTACGAGATAGAAAAAATAATTAAGGTTACCGAAAGTTGAATTAAAAGGTTCTTTCGGGATTACTTTTTGATTAAAAGATCATTAAGAGTATAATTTGGAAATTCCACACATAAATAGAACTGCTGGGCTACTTGCATTTGGAGTAATGGCTGTTATTCTGATGCTGGCTGTCTACTTCACGCATGCCAGAATGCTTTTGTAGATGCACCTTTCATACTAACCAACATTCTAAACGAAAGTCATCCGATGATTATGGAACATCGCTATGGTTCTATAATTACTCAATTGTGGCCATGGCTCGGCTCCTTAATAGGAATGTCACTCGAGAGCTTAATGTACATCTATAATGCGTCATTCAATGTATTTTATCTGGCAGTTTGCATTGTTAGTATTCAAATTTAAAGAATATGCACTTGCTGTCGTCATGGCTTTTTATTATACACTGATGGTCAGTGATGCCTTTTATTGGACCAATAATGAAATACACCAGGCAGTTGGTTGGATGTTCCTTTGGCTAGGATTATATAAGTATCAAAAAAGTAGAGAGACTCCTTTAATGTTTCGTTTAATCAGTTTCGGAATAATTGGAGCTCTGGCTGTTTTGACACATCCGTTGATGATCATTGTGGTAGCTTTTGTATGGGTTTATTACCTGCTCGAGGAAAGACCACCTATAAAAGACCAAAATTAACTATACTGTTTTCGGCCATTGTGATGATGGCCATCACTGCTCGAGTATTGCTTAGTGTCTTCGGTGGGTGGTATGACGCCGGCAAAATATCGGTGATTGGAGAAAGTGGAATGGCTAATGTATTTGGTTTTTTGGAAAAGCCACTATTTGGTGAATTAATGAGGTTGTATGTCACTCGATATTGGTTGGCTTTAATTGTTTTTATTGCAGCAGTTGGAATTACAATTTATGAAAAAAAATATCTGATCACAACACTAATTTTATTATTTTTTGGAATTTATAATGCATTGTTTCTGACCGTATTTGATTCATTTATTCCGTTTTATTCTGAGAGTGAATTGATGCCACTGACTATTATTTTTGGAATTCCATTGATGCATTCCATTGGCAAATATTTAAATGAACAAAGATTATTAATTGTGTTGGGTGGAATATTTGCCATAAGTTTATTTAATATTTTTAATGCCGGAGCGGTTTACAATAATCGGGTTGAGGCAACAAAAGCCAGACTCAATGAAATGAAGTCCAACAATATTACCAAACTCATTTTGACAGAAACGGAGGCACTGAAAAAAACCTATGTAATGTATTGGGGACTTCCTGTAGAAAGTTTATTTGCCTCCATTATTTCAGGAGATCCTGTTCAAAGGACTTTTATAATTGTATCTGCACAGGATACTGCAGTTAAATCGAAAACTATGCCCAATGTGTGGTTAGATTGTTTTAAGGAGAAGCCAATTCGGGAGATGAATGGGAGTTATTTCAATGTAGATTCTACTTCGGAATATAATATCAAATAAAAATATAGTTATTATCACATTTATGCTAAGAAAATGGGTTTCAACAAATAGACTCACAGAGCTCTTTTGACTTTATTTTAAACGAGAGCTTATTTGTTTTTGACTTCTTTGTTATTTTATAGTTTTATAGTTTTAGAGTGCGCAAAGGAATTTTGACTGGTGTCAAATACTACTCCGATCAGACCGTATCTAAAATTGGTTAGCAACAATAATTTGCCGTTGAATTGTGTCAACGGATCGGAGGACAAATATGATAGGACTTCAGTCCCTGGTTCTATATTCTTTCTTTTTTAAAGTTAATTGAAACATGTAGGAACATAGAACACATAGGGATTTGACTGGCTTCAAATTTTGATCCTTTAAGGGATTGAACAAGCGAGGGGCTGCGTATCACGCTGGAGGATGTCGCCCATGCTTAGTCAGTCAGGCAGGCTTCAAGGCTTGGAGGGCATTAGCCACTAATTGCACGAATTTGCACGAATTTATGTGTTTGGGTTGCGATGTATGATTTGGAAAATTATCTTCGATGCTTCTTAAGTTGTAGTTTATATAGGATTTTGAAAATGGAAGTATATGGCTTTGTCAAAATAAATTTTGGTGACACACGAACGTAGGTAAACCTACGCTCAGCGCCAGATCTAGCAATTGGACTGTTTCCATATTTTCCTATTTATTATTCACCTTTATCTTTATTCCCTCTACTAACTTTTTCACAACTTTCTTGCCCGCGTCTTTGACATATCGGACATCTACGTTTTCGTTGTAATTATTTACGTCCTGTTCGGCAATGCCGATAAAGGGGGTTTTTTCCGTACTAATGTGAACATCTAATCTAAATTTCTTAAGTAGGTTTGTAATTAAATCATCCCATGAATAAGATCATGTCGCAATATTAAAATCATTGCCAATGAGTAGCGCTTATAAATTCATGTTTTATTTTTTGTATGGTTTATCGCTAGATCAAATATATTTGATTTTAAACTAAAACTACTTTACATGAATAAATCGATAACCTATATTCTCCTCTAAATTCAAAGTGCGAATCTCATAAACACCCTCCGGCAAATCGCTGATTTTAATTTCGTTACTATCAATTGAATTGATCTTCAATATCTTAACAACTTTACCCAATGAATTTATAATCGCCACCTCCGGTTTCAGTTCCTTTTCTAAACCTGAAAATGAAACATGAATTATGTCTGATGCAGGATTCGGAAATACGGTCATTTCGGGAAATGGATTGTTGCAACTATTTCTTACAGAGATGGTATAAAAGTAGCTTTCAGACCCATTCAGGTCAACTTGTTTTATCTTATAATAATAATTTCCATCGGACTTTAGGTCACTTTCATCTGTAAAACTGTAAGTGCTTCCATTGAAACTATTGCTCGCCTTAACTCTTCCTATTGGAACAAATTCCTCCGCTTTTGTACCTCTCCAAATCTCAAAATAATCATTATTTATTTCAGCGGAAGTAATCCACGACAAAAGAATGTTATCGCAAGAAGTTGATTGTCCGGTGAAAGAGTGCAAAACAACAGGTAGGGGGAGGCTACAAGAAATTGCTGATGGATAATCGCCAATTATCGTCCATCCTTTACCAGATATCAGATTAGTCCGGGCACTTACAGCATTTGTTCCATATTGCCTGCCTGTGGCGCCCAATTCACGATTATTTGGAGTTAATGGGTTTGAATTCCACCCAATAAGAGTAGAAGAATAGTTTATACAATCCATTCCACAGCTAATCAACATCGCATTCATTACTACAGATGGATTTAACGCCCAACTTCCTATGTCCTGATTGAAAGATGTGGCACTAGTAAACATGATATACATATTTGTAACATTAGATACATCCCAACTTCCTATGTCCTGATTGAAAACCATGGCATTCTGAAACATAGAACCCATATTTGTGACATTAGATACGTCCCAACTTCCTATGTTCTGATTGAAAGATGAAGCATAAAGAAACATAGAACTCATATCCGTGACATTAGAGGTATTCCAGCTTCCTATGTCCTGATTGAAAACTGTGGCATTCAGAAACATGGCACTCATATTTATAACATTAGAGGTATTCCAGCTTCCTATGTTCTGATTGAAAGCGTTGGCTTGATAAAACATCAATCTCATATCTGTAACATTAGATACATCCCAACTTCCTATGTCCTGATTGAAAGATGTGGCACTAGCAAACATGAATCTCATATCCGTAACATTAGAAAGATTCGGTGCATCAGTAGCATTTGAATTCAAATTGGAACACCCATAAAATGAATAAGCCATACTAGTCCAGGCAATATCGCCCCATTGGCCAATATTGATGATTTTCAGTGCGTCTCCTCCATTGTTAAAAAAAATTCTGGGAAATGAGCCTGTAATCCTTATGGTGTATGTTCCGGGTGTTCCAAAATTATGGGTCACACTGCCTGTGATACCTGTTTGGTCATATATCCCATCATTGTTCCAGTCCACGCTGTAATTGTATCCTGTCCCTGTAGTAGGTATGGTAATGCAGCTGCTGCATGAAGTGCCGGCATTGTTGGTCTTCCATGTAGTGATAAATGGAGCCTGGGCAGTCATTAGACTTGTTGTTAATATGGCGAAACAAAGTGTAAGGTACTAAGCCATAAAGTGTGTAAGTTATAAAAATGAATAAATTTATAACGAAAAACAAAAAAGCAAATGGATTCAAAAGATTTTATCAGTGATGAGATTTTAAAGCAATTTAAGACAGGAGATGAATTGATGAGTTTTCTAACATCGATTCAAAAACGAGGGATAGAAAAGATACTAGAGGGCGAAATGGATAGCCACCTTGGATATGAAAAGCACGATAAAACCGGTGCACCAAACTCAAGAAATGGGTTTAGTAATAAGAAGATTAAAACTAGTTTTGGAGAGGATAACATTCAGGTACCAAGAGATAGAGATGGTAGTTTTTCACCGATGCTTGTTCCAAAGCGAAAAGGAATGGCTGAAGGTATAGAAAATATCATCATTTCATTGTATTCAAGGGGCATGAGTAATAGCGATATAGAAAACCAGATCAGGGATCTATACAATGTAGAAGTATCAACTTCAACGATTTCAAGAATAACAAATGCTATAACAGAGGATATTGTAGCATGGCAAAATAGGCCGCTGGAAGATGTCTATTTGATTGTCTGGTTAGATGGAATTGTATTTAAGGTAAGAGAACAATCCAAGGTAATAAACAAGACGATTTATATAGCGATCGGCCTGAGGCAAGATGGTATAAAGGAAGTGTTGGGTTTGTGGCTAGGGTGGAAAGAGAGCTCCAGCTTTTGGATGAGTGTATTGACAGACATGAAAGCACGTGGTGTAAATGATATACTCATAACAGCTACAGACAATTTAAATGGTTTTACGGAAACGATCAAAACGGTTTTCCCACAATCAAACACTCAAATATGCATTGTCCATCAGATCAGAAATGCATGCAAATTTGTGTCATATAAAGACCGAAAGCCATTTACAGCTGATATGAAGAAAATATATGGAGCGCCAACGAAACAATCAGCAGAGGCAGCATTTAAGGACTTTGCAATGACTTGGGAAGATAAGTATCCGTATTCAGTACAATCATGGAGGACTAACTGGGATGAATTAACGACTTTTTCAGCTTCCCCTTAGAAATCCGTAAGATTATGTATACAACTAATTTAATAGAGAACCTGAATGGAAAAATCAGAAAATATACAAAAAACAAGCTTTCTTTCCAACTGATGAATCTGTTATGAAATCAGTTTATCTGGCCATAAGAGAAGCTACAAGGAAATGGTCCATGCCTATTCATAACTGGGGCGTGGTAACCAATCAATTTATTATTATCTTTGGAGAGAGATTAACCAATTTTATGAAAGCTTAGGGGAGCCCAAAAAAACAACTTACACACTTTGTGGGATAGTGTCAAGTGTAAAAATAATTTTCATATAATAATGTTTTAGTTCTTTAAAATTCTGACTCTAATGATCCTGGATTTGATTGCATTTCACATAATTCTAATCCGCAGGGAGTACAATTAGTGCAAATCACCCTCCTGGTGTCTCATTAGGAAAAAAGAATGTCCATTGTGAATATTAATCCCAGTAAAAGTTTGTTGTTTGTCGTTTGTTGTTTGTCGTTTGTCTTGTCAAACCAATTTCCATTGAGTATATTTCCAATATTTGATAACAATCAGGTATAAAATTTTCATGCATTGAGCCCAATTTTATCTTATATATTATAAGCCATTATACTTTTCATTCACAAGAGTATTATATTGCAATCCCACCTAACCTTCATCTGTTTAATTCGTTAATTGTCTTATTCGCCAATTCGTCAATTTTCTTTTAGACTGCTTCCTCAGCTTCTTATCACCTCACCTTCCTCCCTAATCCGCTGCTTAATCGCAAATCGTATTTAGTAGTGTCTAAATTATCATAAGCTCATCGAATTATTCGCTTTCCTTCACGAAATAGATAGCTGGTGGGTATGAATGGGTGGATTGGGGGAATGAAGATTGTAGGGTTAGTCAATTCAAATTTAAGGTACAATAAGGAGTAGGAATTATTTTCATGGGTGGGAAAGAGGGGTTGGTGGGTATAAGGAGGGAAATTGATGGATTGATTTTATGAGGTGTGTTTAGAACATATATTTTTGGACAAGACAGGTTGTAGATATATAAATTGTTATAAACTATTGTTTCATAAATTTAAATAATATATTAAAGTTAAAATCATGAGAAAAATAATTGTTTTTTTATTTTTTACTATGACGTTAGCCTTCCATTCTTCATGTTCTAAAGATGGAGAAGCCGATGGAAATAATTCAAGTTCTTTTCTTTCTGTAACTGTTAATAATTCTAATCATTCAGCCGTAAAATTGAATAAAAGTAGTATAGCAATACCAGATGATTCTTGGCTTACTGATGACATTGATTTTGCATCTAGAAGTGGAGTGGTTGTTGAAAATGAGGCTATATACGCCCTTACTGAAGATGGTATAGCTAAAATTAATAGAGAGAATGGACAAATTGTGTGGAATGTAGAATTATGTGACTTTCCTGAAGGCAATTTATGTTTATATCAAAATACGATCTTCACAAGTTCTGATGAATGTTTTTACGCCATAGATAAAAAAACAGGTAATAGTATATGGAGTATAGATCTACAACATCCTATATCTACTACCCCTATTGTTATAAACAACAAAGTTATAATTTCAGATGAGAGTAAGGGCGTGTATGCTTTAAATATTTTAAATGGTGAGTTAGATTGGTTCTATGCAATAGTGGAAGGCAGTCATAATTCTATTCCTTTATTTAGTGACAATAAACTTTTTATTGCTTCCGCATATGGAATGATACATACAATCAATCCTGAGACTGGAGCAAAAATCAATATTTATAAGACCTGCTCTGATCCAAGCTATTGCTCTGAAATCAATACACCGATTATGCTGGTGGATGATAATTTGGTCTTTGCCAATGTCTCAAGCGATGTTTTTGCCATTACAAAGGAAGGAACTGTTATTTGGAAATATAAGCACCCAAGTCCAACAAAAATCCAATTTAAAGGAATAGCATATGCTGCTGGTAAAATTATTTTAACAGGCCGTACAAATGAAAGTAAAGACATCACACTATGTATTGAGAAAACTAATGGAACCTTATTGTGGCAGTATATTCATGGTAATCAAAATAAAATTTCACACCCGATGATTGTGAATGAATCTTTTGTTCTTATTGGTTCCTCAGTTGGACTAGACAATCTCGATATCAATACAGGTAAACTCATTTGGAATAAAAAAGTAATGAAAGCCTCATCGAGTTCTGTGTATAATCAATGTAATTCTCATATTGCAGTAACGGATGAAGATATAATTTATATATCGACAGATGGTAATCTTGTTAGAGTTAAACTGTAAATGTGAATCTTATTAAATGTAATTTACTTTCCGTTACAATATGTAATTCTATGTATTTTTTTGTTTTTACCACATTTTTTGGATTTCTAATGTTTTGCAGTGAATTGCATTCTCAGTCACTTGCAATTGACGGAACCTTTACTCAAGAAGGTTCAACTTTGCAGTTTAATTTTAAATTAACTTTAAATGAAAAAGCTGAAAACATTTATTCTGGAAAATTTGAATGGACGTTGATAAATGCAGACCGAAAAGATCCATATTCATTTAATTATTTCAGCAATCGATTAGGATTGATTAGTATTGAATATGTCAATGGTAAATATGATTCAATAACTAATAGCCTTAAACTTATTGGATACAAAAAAGACGATCCTTTCGAAATAATTGGTCTGGATGAATATAATTTGAATATTGACATTAATGGGAATGTAACTGGTACATCACTTTCAAATGGAGCTAATTCTGGAATAATTAAAGGCAATTTGATTCAGATATCTGGCAAGGAATTTGAATCTTTTGATATCAAAACAGTTGGTGTGTTTGATGATAATTTCTATTTTTCAGATAAACTTACTCCCCCCTCCTTGCCCTGGTTGAAGGTGTATCCAGAATTTAATAGAACAAGAATGATGAGTTATTTTTGTGCATTTATCATAGATGGTAAATATTTGGCTATCGTATCTGCTACTAGCCACGAATATCTTTTAGAAACAGGGTTGTTCATCGATTTATGGGATACCGGCAAAATGAAATATTTAGGAAGAAGTTCTCTTGAAAATCCTGATGCCTCTGCCTATAGATCCTACTTTCGTGAATTTGTCTTCATGGAAGAAAGTTTGACTTATGATTTCTCAAGCAAAATCATCTATCTCTCCTTTTATAAAGGAGATAGAGAAAGAAAATACCAAATACCCTTTACGTTGAATCAAACAACTTCAATATATAAGAAGAACATTTCTGATTTTAAAGGGAAAAAGTATTTAAAAGGAATATCAAATTTAAGAAAGACTGAATCATTTCATTGTCATTATCACAAGCATGGCGAATCCATGATTTTAAATAATGATTACTACTTTAAGGGTTCTCCGGAGGTAATGAAAAATCCCATTTTGAAATGGAGTAATGTTACAGAATCAATAACTATAAAGAAATCACAAGGTATTCGCAGCACTACAGATAGAAATTCGGATGTTTGGGAATTAATGTTGACTCGTCCTGAACCCAAAGCCACAGCTCTTCTTTCTTTAAAACAAAATCAAAATAAGCTGATTGCCTATATTAAGAATCTTCCTTTGGATGACTATTATTTTAAAAAAGCAAAGGAATTGCTCTTTGAGTGCTCTCTTGATGCTGATAGTTACAGCAATATATTGAAAGAATTACCGCAAATGCGAGAAACAGTATTTTCCTTGATTTCCATTGATTGCTTTAAGAAATATGACAAAAAAGCTTGCCAACTTATTGTTGAAGCTTTTAGAGAAGATTCGTCTTGGTCGATGGCAAGGAACTTAATAAAACATATAGAAGAGTCTGATTTAATATCTAGCATCAAATTTTCTCCTATTGAAGTTCTGGTAAGTACTGAATTCAAAAATGCCGATTTTACTAACAATAGATATGAACCTTTAATATTTAATGAAGTTTTGATCCAAAAAGGTAATCTCAAATACCTATTAACTACTAAAGTAAATAATCCAACTTCACAAACTATCAGTTTTATTGCTGAAGTTGAGTTAGGTGTAGCAAGAAGTGAATCAGTTGGAGCTTTAGGCCTTTCTGTTTCTAAAAGCTCTAATGTAGTTAACTTTAAAGAATACGCAGTTATCCCTAAACTTAAGGCTGGCGAAACAAGAGATGTAGCTTTTTTAATTGATTTGGGATTTCAGGATATAAAGAGTAACTATGAGCTTGTAGGAACAGATATCAAGAAATATTTTGAAATTCGCAATAAATCTATTAAGGCAATTCCCTTAAAAAGTGAAGTGCAAAGTATATCTGCAAATCTTTTCAAGCAGATTAGCTGGAATAAAATTGCTGAGTTAAATTTTCCAGGGAAATTTAAGTCAATTGGGTCGATATTAGAAATAAAGAGCGATCAACACTACATTGACATTAAGAAGAAAGTGTTTAAAAAGGCAGCTGAAATTGACCCATTATATAAAAACGAGGCTTCAAGAGCATTGTCCAAAGAATTGGAAGGAGTCTGGTTAGGGAAATATAGTTTAACAGATATTGCCGAGTTTGAAATCAAAGCAACAATCTCAATTATATCAGGAAACTATTTTGATGGATATTTTGAATGCAAATTGGTAAAGTCTAAATGCTCTTCACTTGCTGTGTTATATGGCGAGACCTTTCATTTTGAATCATACGGTTGTATTGAAAATAATAATCTGGTTTTCAGTAAGTTTAATTTTTTAGCTGATAGATATAGAATTTGGACAAGTGTTGCTACATGTAGAGAATTAGATAATTCCAATGGAATAATAACTAATGTAAATAATATTATCGAAGATTTTGTTTTTGCTTTGAATGATTATTCACACTTGAGATTGTTGGAATCCGACTCATTAGCGAAAGTTGGGAAAAAGTTCAATCTTCAGTTGACAAAGATTCAAGGTATTGAAAAAGTGCGCCAGATTTTTGATGAACAAAATAAGATTATTGCTAAAGAGAAAAAAAATTTAAACGACATAAGTATCAAAGTGAAACGGGCGGATACCAATGCTCAATTTACTGTCGTAGGATTGTTGGCATTAATACGTGATGAGTCTGATGCTACATCTAAATATTTATTCGGAATTGTAGACCCACTTTCTAATGTGTATCTTATTGTGAATAAAAAGAAATATAAACTAAAATATTACTCAGGTATTTCAATCAAAAATTCAGAAAACTTATACCCTTATTATCAGAGCAACCTTGTTAATTGTAAAAGATGTGGAATTTTATACAGATATTTTGAATTGTATTTTGAGCCTATTCCTTTGAAAGATCGAAAAATTGAGCTTATAATTTCTAATCCGAAATATGAGCTGGATTTTAGCCCAATTGATTTTAATTCTGAATATACAGGACTTACTCAGCCATTTAGTTTAGAAGAAATTCATGGATTTGATTTAGATAAATCAAACAATTATATCAGCCGCACATCAACGCCAAATTGTAAATGTTTTCATCCGACAACTCAGGAACTTACAGATGTTTGGGTCTCATATAATTTGAACTGCAAGAATGGTCTTGTAAATGGTAAAAGGGGTTTAGTGAATTTTCCTAATGCAGTAGCGTATTCTGAAAACTGGGTGAATGGAAAAGCAAATGGAATGAGTTCAAATGTAAGTAGGATGCATCCCAATGAACCTCCTAAAAAATTGCCCACAGGTATAAAGAATTTTCAGACTGTAACATCTTTGTCCGATATGGAGAATAATATTGATAAGTCATTTACGGATAAAGAATTCGGGTGGCAGGTTGGATTGTTATTTGAGAGTTATATTAAAGCGTATGTTTTTGTTACAGGAAGTACAGATGGAATAATGTCGGGATTTGAAACAGAGAAGCCTTCTTCTCCACAAGCAAATTCAAAACCCAATACTAAGGTTGATTCTGATAATAGATGTGTGCTATCTGTAAAGGAGGATTTTAGTGCATTCGTTCGGTGCAGTGCAAAAGTTAAAGATCCGGTCTACAAAGTATTGTGTAAAAACAACAAAACAAAATATTTTTATTACATACCCATTGTAAATAATTCAGGGCTTTGTTCTGATCAGATAGGTTACTATGAACACAATCAGTTTTTCGTGAATTTTGGTGAATATCTTGGAAATGATAGAGAAAAAGCGCTTAAAAAACTGTGTGGCTGTGACTGAAGGATGTAATAATAGGTGTTGAAAACTCCCTCAGGGTTAGTAATTTTTACTTCAAGTTTAGGGAGGTTTTGAAATGAAACTAAACAAGCTAACACTTAGCTATCAAAATTTTATTGAAATTAAAACTGTGTTATGTGTAATTATAAATCGCTGAATTTAATGCTCCTGTTTATGCTTATGATCTTTATTTCTTTTCATAATCTCACTGCACAAAATTTCATCACAAAATGGTCCTTTTCCAATTCTGCTATACAATTACAGTTCAACGCGCTTACAGCTGGTGATGTTAATTTTACATGGTCTGCTACACCTTCTGGTAATTCTGGTTCGGGCAGTTTCAATAAACCTTTTGCTGGATTTGTAACAATTTCTTCTCTTAATATTGCTGCCGGAGATGTTGTGACACTAAGTTTATCTCCTTCAAATTTAAGGAGATTCTACATCAACGAAGGATCAGATCGATTGAAATTTATAGACATAGTGCAATGGGGAAGTGTCCCTTGGTCAAGTATGGCTAAAGCTTTTGCCGGTTGTAATAATATGATTATGAGTGCAGTTGATGTACCGAATTTATCAAATGTTACAGATATGGACAATATGTTTAAAGCGGCTCACATTTTTAATGGAAATATAGCTAACTGGGATGTATCCAACATCTCTAATATGACAGGTTTATTTTATCATGCTTTTCTCTTCAATCAGGACATAAGTGCCTGGAATGTATCTAATGTTACCAATATGTCATTTATGTTTGGAAGTGCAGAAGCATTCAACCAGGATATAGGCGGGTGGAATGTTTCTAGTGTTTCGAACATGTCAAATATGTTTAATTTCGCCTTTAGCTTTAACCATCAAATAGGAAATTGGAATGTGTCAAACGTTCTTTTAATGGCAAATATGTTTAGTTATGCCGAATCTTTTAATCATAGCCTTGGTGAGTGGCACCTCAATCCAAATGTAACATTAGGTTATTTGATCGGAAACAGTGGTATGAGCTGTAGTACTTATTCTGAAACCTTAATAGGGTGGCAAATGAATAATCCTGCTATCACCAATCGAAATATTAATGTTCAAGGAGTACAATTTGGCACAAATGCAGCACCCTCCCGTGCCCTCCTTACGAATAATCAAGGTTGGATTATATTAGGGGATTCACCTAGTGGATTCAATTGCAGTCCTTGTTCATTAACAGTTAATGCAACAGGGTTACAAACCACTTGCGGACTAAACGATGGAACTGTTACAGCCAATCCAAGCGGCGGAAGCGGATACACCTTCCTTTGGATGCCTGGAAATCATTCTACCCAAACAGTAAATAACCTTGCAGCAGGAACATATAATGTCACCGTCACAGCATCCGGAGGATGCACAGCAACAGCAAGTGCCATTGTAGGAAGTTCCACCGGAATCACCACCACAGCGAGCGGTACAGCAACCACGTGCGGCCTAAACAATGGAGCTGTAACAGCCAACCCAGGCGGAGGAAGTGGATACACATATCTGTGGACACCCGGAAACCACACAAGCCAAACGGTGAATAACTTGGGAGCAGGAACATATAATGTCACCGTCACAGCATCCGGAGGATGCACAGCAACAGCAAGTGCCATTGTAGGAAGTTCCACCGGAATCACCACCACAGCGAGCGGAACAGCAACCACGTGCGGCCTAAACAATGGAGCTGTAACAGCCAACCCAGGCGGAGGAAGTGGATACACATATCTGTGGACACCCGGAAACCACACAAGTCAAATGGTGAATAACTTGGGAGCAGGAACATATAATGTCATGGTAACAGCGACTGGCGGATGTACAGCAACAGCAAGTGCAATGGTAAATTCATCTACCGGTATCAGCACAACAGCAAATGGAACTGCGACAACATGTGGACTAAACAACGGAAGCGTAACAGCAACTCCTTCGGGAGGAAGCGGATACACCTATCTGTGGACCCCAGGAAACCACACCAGTCAAACGGTGAATAACCTGGCAGCAGGAACTTACAATGTCACAGTAACAAGTGCAAACGGCTGCATAACCACGGCAACTGCGACAGTGAACTCATCCACAGCAATCACTGTAATGAGTTCGGTGACAAATACAACTTGTGGATTAAATAACGGAAGCGCGACAGCATCTGCAAGCGGTGGTTCAGGGTACATTTATAACTGGTCGAATGGTGGAAACACTGCAACAATAAATAATCTGGCAGCAGGAGCCTATACAGTGACAGTGACAAGTGCAAACGGTTGTACAAATACAGCAACTGCGACAGTGAATGCATCTGCAGGAATTTCTGTAATAACAAATGTTGTACACGAGTCTTGCAGTAATTGTGATAATGGGTCGGCTACTGCGACTGCAGTAGGGGGTTCAGGATATAGTTATATATGGTCGAATGGTGGAAGCACACAGATGATTAATAACTTAGCTCCCGGAATCTATACAGTCACAGTGACATCGTCCAACGGATGTACAGCTACTGCAAATGCAGTAATCAACGCATTCGGCTGTCCTTCATTGAATATAAACATGACCAAAACAGATCCTACCTGTGTAGGAAATTGTAATGGAATTGCCACAGCGGCAGGATCAGGTGGACAAAGTCCATATACCTATATCTGGAGTAACGGAGGAACTACACAGACGTTAACAGGATTATGCGCAGGAATTTACACAGTAACGGTAACAGATGCTAATCAATGCCCGGAAGTGGCTTCAGTTACCTTAGATCCCGGTGTTTCTATAAGCGTGATAGCAAATGGTACAAACACATCTTGCGGTCTCAATAATGGAAGTGTTATTGCAAATCCTGCCGGAGGAAGTGGATACACTTACCTGTGGATGCCGGGAAATTATACAACACAAACAGTAAATAACCTGGCATCAGGAAATTACAATGTGAGTGTGACAAGCAATAATGGATGCACAGCTACAGCGAGTGCAATGGTAGGAAGCTCTACAGGAATCTCTGCCACAGCAAGTGGAACTACAACATCCTGCGGTCAAAACAACGGAAGTATCACAGCAACTCCTACCGGAGGAAGCGGGTATGCATATCTATGGATGCCGGGAAATTATACAACACAAACGGTGAATAACCTGGCAGCAGGCACGTATAATGTAACGGTGACAGCGACAGGCGGATGCACATCAACAGCAAGTACATTTGTAAATTCTTCAATAGGAATTACCACAACAGCCAATGGAAATACGACCACCTGTGGTCAAAACAACGGAAGTATCACAGCAACTCCTACCGGTGGTAGCGGGTATACATATCTATGGATGCCGGGAAATTATACAACACAAACGGTGAACAATCTGGCAGCAGGCACGTACAGTGTGACTGTGACAGCTACAGGCGGATGTGCAGCTACAGCTTCGGCAATTGTTAATAGTTCTACTGCCATCACTGCAATGACAAGTGTTACCCATGAATCCTGCAACAATTGTAATGATGGCTTAGCAAGTGTAACTCCTTCGGGAGGATCAGGATACACCTATCTCTGGTCAAATGGAGGATCAAGTCAGGCAATAACAGGACTTGTTCCCGGAACATATACAGTAACTGTCACGTCAGGTGGATGTTCCACCACTGCTTCGGCTGTCGTGAACAGCTTCGGATGCCCGACGATCAATTTGACTACGACCATTACTAAAGCAGTGTGTTTCGGGCAAAATGGTACAGCTATCGTTAGTCCTTCAGGAGGTGCAGCACCTTATACCTTCCAGTGGAGCAATAACGGCACGACAGCGATGATTACTGCTGCAGCCGGAATTTATACAGTCCTAGTTACCGATAAAAATGGATGTGCAAATTCTACTTCTGTAACGATTACGGAGCCATCACAAATCCTGGCAACAGTAACTTCAACTTCGGAAAGTTGTACAGGAGATTGCGATGGTACAGCAATAATAAGTACTTCAGGAGGTACAGCTCCTTATGCATTTCTTTGGGCATCAGGTAATACGTCAGATACTATGGTAGCACTTTGTCCTGGAGAGTATTTTGCCACTATAAGCGATGCACACGGATGTGGAACTATAGCAGCAGTAGCTATAGGTCCGGGTATGATGGTACTTCCTGCCATCACTGGAGATACGTTTGTTTGTTTTGGTGAATCGGGTGAATTACAGGTCAATCAATATGATTCATACCTATGGAATACCGGAGATACAAGTAAAGCTATTTCCTGGAATGAAGCCGGAATTTATTCTGTCACAGTCACAATCAATGGATGTATTGGTGGGGATACTATTGAGGTCAATTCCGGTAATGAGCTTATACTTATGCTCGACGTAACAGAAGGGAATATTATCAAAGCTCTTGCGATGGGCGGACAGGCTCCATATAATTATCTATGGTCAGATGGAAGTACGACTGACTCTTTGCAAGTGACTGTCTCAGGAACAAATATTGTAACTGTGAGTGATTCAGATAATTGCTCCGTAACAGACTCACTGTCAGTTAATATTAGTTCAATATTTGAATCGGGAAAGGAATCAATAAGAGTGTATCCTAATCCGACTGAAAGTTTCATTTATATCAACTTGCCACTAGGTGTTAGCACTGAAGCTATTTCAGTTTTCGCAATATCAGGCACGCAAGTGCTTGCACCTATTGTGAACAATGTTGCGATTGATGTCTCCGATTTATTCCCGGGTACATACTTTCTGAGGATCAATACTGATAAGAAATTTTATACTGCCACATTCAGTAAAATGTAGAGGGTGGACAATTTAGGGATGGAGTAGTGAGGTTTCTGTGGATTATTTGGGCATGTAATTAAAAGACTATTTGAATAAAGTGAAATTTATTTTCATGGCTAAAAAAAGGGTTTTGATGTGCTGGTATAGAGGGATTCATATAGATGTTTTAGCCATAATTGGTTTTTAAGTATAAATTTGTATCAGAAGAAATTTATTACTTAATTGATATTTAATACTAAACAATAATGTTATTATTTTTAGGTTTCCTCGTAATTATTTTATACACGTGCTTAAACTTTACGCTTTTTAGCCAAGATGTCTCTCTGAAATGGACTAAGCATCTGGGTCCGACATTCAATGATCAATTTCTAGATATATCGGTAGATTTGGATTGTGAATTTGTTGCTGTTGGTCAGATTCCTAGTAATGGTAACAAGATAATGTTGGCCAAGTATTCTCCTGAAGGTAATTTGAATTACAATATGACAATAGGTGGAGGATCTTCTTCATTTGCTCTTGGTAAAATCAAAATATCTCCTATTTTAGCTTCAAGCACCTTCAAATACTCTTATGATAGGATTAGAAGCCCTATAGTCCGCGCATAAAAATTGGTTTAAAGACTTATGAAACTATAATTCAACAATGGCTTAAAAAGGAGCACAAATCATGAGCAACCGCAGTGAAAGTAGATGAATAGTTGCTGGAATAACATTATAAAAGTATACATTTTTCTTATTTAAAAATTATAACACAATACTAATGAAAATGGAGATTATCCGAAAAAAATATTTAAATATTGCAATTATAATTCTGTTGTTTTCAAGTGAATTAAAATCTCAAAGTAATACAACCTGGATAGATACTCTGATTTATACCTATCATGCCCATATTGAATTTACTCCAGAAGGTGCATCAAGACCTACTATAAAAATAAATCTAAACACTCTTGAAATCGAACAAATTGAAGATATAGCTCAATTTATTAACAGTAGAGCCAAAAAATACTTTTTCAACCATATTATAAATTATAATACTGAATATCTCTATGATGAAAGAAGAGATGGAGCTATTAGTGTAAATAAAATTCCGGATCAAATTTCAAAGCAGGGGTCCGGCATACTCATATCATTAACTCATACTGGTTTTATAGTAAATTACATCTACAAGTTTACTAATCTTAGGAATATTGAATACATTGGGGTAAGTGAAGGAAATACAACCATATCGGGTGTCACTTCAACAACATACCAAAAACAGTCATTCAATGTTACATGTGCACCTATAGATTACTTCAAGTTAAATAAATTATTAAGTTATATTGACATTCATTATAATACAGAAATACAAACTGCAGAAGTAATTCCTGCAGCTGGAAATAAGAGTAAATATTTAATAAATAGCATAAATAGTGATTCTACTATTACTTACAAATACAGTTTTATCACCAAGGATTTAAAAAAAGAGGATCTAAGGAGTGTGGATTATGATGCTTTAATTTCAGAGGCGGCTCCTTTTATTGTTCTTGGAACTGCTGCATATGGATTAAAGAAGTTATTTGATTATGCTACTTCTGGTCCCACAAATTACTCAGCTGTAAAACAGTCACCATTACCAACATATTCAGGAAATTGTATTGTGTATGATTTAAAATATATTAGTCCCTCTGGTGATGCCACAGATATGGGATATTTTAAATTTTATCTTCACTCCTGTGACAATTTATCAGATGTGGGTGAATATTTAGTTTATTTGAATGCTTTAGTGATCGACAATGCTATTGGTATAAAAATCAAGAACATTACTACTAATCATTCTGCGTATAGCACATATTATAGTAATAAGTCTAAGAGTCTTCTAAATAGCTGTGAGATGTATGTAGGGTCTTTAGAAGTGGGTGTAAGGATGGCAATTGATTGTATGCTCAATGATTTTCGTTAATTCTGTTGTTTTTTATTTTATTTTTTATTTTAAAGGTAGCATTTATCGAAATCAGGGTTCTGAAGCATATTATTAATAATAAGTCTTAAATCAAGAGTTTATTTTTTACAAGTCAGGATTCAGATGGGATTAACTTTACAGAGAAATTGATTATTAAATAATAAGGCGTTTGCGTAATACAATCTTGAATATATTAAACTGTGGTGGAGCAGTCTATCTATGTGAGAAATAAATTTTTTTAAAAATATCATAAATGAAAATATGACAAGTAAAGTAACAATACTAATAAAGCAAAATGATTGTAAAAGCTTAATATTGGCTATATATCTAATATGTTTTACTTCATTGGGTAATTCACAGTCTTTAAAATTTCCAATTGTTGAAAAGGGAATTCAAGATGTGGTTATTAAAGAAGTTGGTTTTGAAAAAGATTATTTTTATGTAGACATATTTTATGAATATCATGGAATATATTCATCAACTCTTTCATTTGATGAGAATAATCTATACTACATAAGAGATAAACAAACAAAAGCTAGATATAATATACTTAATTCATTGCCCACTAAAGGTAACCCACTTAAAGTATCTAATGAAAGCCGTCCAACTATTAGGCTTAAATTTGAAAAAATTCCTACTTCAGTTAAAAATATTGACTTGATTCAAGGAATGAAATCAAATGGATGGAATTTCTATGGTATAGATATATCAGATCTATATATAGCAGAACGTAGTAGGATAAAGACATATAGTGGTTTTTTTATAAAAAAATCAGGTGGCGACCGAATTGTTTCTGCTTTTCTAAATGTTGCTATTAATGGCGATAATATTGAGTTTGAGTTTGATTATTTTGATGAAGAGAAAAAAAGAAAATTTAAAAAAGTAAGATATAATTTTAGTGCATCGCCCAATAAATACCCATATAAATCTATCAGACATGCCTCAAATGATCAATACTGGGCAATTGGAGGAAGATATGATCAGTTTGAAAACTGGTTGGGAAAAAACCTTGAATTTGAATATTCAGATGATGGGTCCGAAATTCACGGAAAATTTACAAAGGATAACAATCAATTTTTTCTAGTGGAGACGGGCGAGAAAATGAAAATGCCTAAAAAAGGTCTTTTATTCACTGGTACAATTAAAGACGGTAAACCTATAGGTGTTGGATTTTACTTGGGTAAAAATAAAGACGGAGTGATTAATCATTGTATATATAGCAATTATAACGAAGATTTTAAATATAATGGCTATACGATATATATAAATGACAATGGAGTGTATAAGGGAAATACAATTAATAGCCTATTTGATAATTTTTATTCTATAGACTATTTTAGTGCTTGCTACTTTGAAGGATATGAGCACGAAACTATAAAATGGCATGTTATTCAAAAGAGTCTACCAGATATACCTTCAGGCGCCTATGGTTATAACTGTGAAGGAAAAGTTGCTAAAAAATGTGACACCAACTTCAAAAATTGTATACAAATTATAAAGGAAAAGGAAGATTATTCCCTTATAACTGCATTAGCTGGTATGGTCGCTATTGTTACAGTTGGAATTGCAGCCTTAGCGTCTTCTTCAGTTGCTAATGGCAGTGCAAATTTATCAAATTTAATAGAAAATTCAAATGATTGTGGTTGCGTAATAGAATCCATAAAAGACAGGGGATTTATCATTAAAAATGGTTTCGATAATGTAAGATTTAAGAATAATTTTGACCTGAATGTTAAGTATGAAAATGGTAAGTATAAAATTGTTGGAATGGTGTTTGATGATGTGTTTGACACTTATGAAGAATTTTATCAAGCTATGATTGATAATTGTAAAAGAATAAAGTGTATAAGATAATGGTTTTATTATTTAAGTAAATTTATCTTAGGTTGTTGCTTTATCTCCTGCATTGAACTGGCTGTTTCTACCACCAACTTCTCCCCCAACTTCCCATATCCGTTCCTAAAACTAAAAATATTAGTCTTATGAATTCATTTGTAACAATTTCAACTTCATTTACTAATATGCTTAGCGCAAGTATCGTATCAATTTTTTGTTATTAGTAATTTCTTAAACAGTTCAGTTAATGCTAAGGGGTGCCAGGTTACTGGATAGAATATAAAGGATGTAAATACTTTTATACCGACGTTAAAAAAGGTGTCAAATTTAATGGACAGGGGATTGCATATACGTACTCGTTTAGGCTGCGGGACATTAACTCATTACTCAACCTCAGTCTTCAGATCCCAGTCCAAGCACATTGCATAGTGTCTTATAAAATGAATTACCAATTAAACATGAATGGCCATTGTTTAGATGTACTTCTTTGTTGGAATGATCAAGCAATGAAATGAAGTTAATATTAATAGCTTCGTATCTGTTGATTTGAATAAATGAATTTGAAAGAATATTTAATAATTGAGAAAGCGAGAGATTACAGCCTATAATTTGATGGGCAAGGGTGATCTCGGTCTTACCCTGTCCTTTTTCTCCGGTTTTAATGGAGATAATATCTTCCATCCTGACCACATAACTCTGCCTGCCTGCCTGTATGGGAATGAGATTATGTCCCGTAAGAGGTGCAGAAGCGAGTCTGTCCTGCTGCATCGTGTCATACACAGCATCCAGGATATTTTCCTGATGTTCTTTCCATGAGCCGTAGAATGGTTTTCTCAGAATATAAACTACCTCATTTTTGTACTCATTGTGCAGGCGTTGTGCGTATTCAAACTCGCTGAATCCGGTGCAGATGACCACCGGTGGAACAGGAATTTGGCTGCGCTTTAGCTTATTCAGCAACTGAAATGCAGTTCCCCCTATGAGATTTATATCGAGGAAAAGCATATCTGAAGCTGTTCCTGAAATGAGCTCATAAGCTTCTTCCAGTGTTTCAGCCGAACCTGCCACTTCAATTTCAGGACTCTCATCCAATGCATTGATCAGTTCTAATCTGATAGCAGATTCGTCTTCTACTACCAGTGCTTTTAATTTATGAAATGTCATATATGAAGGTTTTTGGAAGGATAATAAGAATGCCGGTACCATATGGTGTCCCGAGCTCATCAGTGAATATATTGTCAATATACTGAATGCTGAGCTTAGTTTTGTTGTATTGATTAAGTACATCGATCAGGTCCTGCATGACGTCCGTACTGCCTTTTCTGGTGAGAACGACCTTGTCAGACTGCTGATTCTTTCTTCCAATACCGTCATCCTCCAGGTATATTTCCAGGTGCTCAGGAAAATTTTTGATGCGGGTCTTAAAGCAATTTGCAGCCTTGCGTTGACGAATACCTTTCTCGATGGCATTTTCCGTGTGTATTTGCAAAAGCATAGAGGGGATATACACGAGCTTCCAGCTATCATTATCCAGTGGAACCTCTATAGAGATATCAAACTCCATATCAAATCGTATTTGCTGAATTCCAAGGTAATTTTTTACCAGCTCCATTTCATTACCAAGTGCGTGATAGGCCTTTCCTTTGTTGGAATTATGAAATAGAATATTTACATTTTCTGCCAGTCTTTGGATGATAAGCGCTGTATCGGGATCCTTTCTGTATTTACTTTGGATCCAATGCAGAGAATTGTTGATGAAATGCGGATTGAAAAAATTAGCAAGTGCAAGTACTTTAAGCTCATCTCTCTCTCGTTTGGATTGCTCGAGCCTTACTTGTTGTTTTAATAAGGCTTGTTTGTGGCGTGAATTAGCCCATAACCATATTCCGGGGATTGTCACAATAAGAATTGCTAATAAAATCCAGAATAATGGCCGCTCCGTTAGCTGTGCAGGAATGACAAAAGCATAACCTACATTGCAGGATTCAACATTGTTTTTGTAGGCTACAATTTGTAATTTGTAGGAATCCGGAGGCAGGTACTCAAAAATGAAATTAAGATCTGTGTGGTTTAGCTTCTGCAGTATTGTATCTCCATTGGACTGTATCAGAAATATGTCAAAAATAAGATTGTCATGAAGCATTGGATTTCCGGAAGCGGTGAAGCCTATTTCAAGGTGTCGTTTATTGAGCGGGATTTTTCCTATATAATTTCCTGATAACTTAATTTCTGTATCATCTGCTTTAAAATACTCAAGCATTACAGTTGTTTCCGAAGTATCAAAAGGCAAATTATTTAGATCCAGTCTGGTTGCTCCGGTTTGGGCCCCGATCCACAAATATCCCTTACTGTCTTTCAGGACTGCATTTTGTTCAGCTTCTGATCCGTCCAGGTCTTTACCAAATTTTAGAGAAAACACTCTTGGACGTTTACCATTGTATTTTTTATCAATAAAATGAACCGCCCTTCGTGTACCGACTATAAGATATTTATCTTCATTCAATAAAAAACCAGGAGTACTCATAGGATCTCCCGGCAGTTGAAATTCTTCTGCAAAGTCAAACAGATTATTTTGTTCGATATTGAAAAGGTGGACATCTTTTAAGCAGAAAAGACCTTTTTGAGTCCCCATCCAAAGTATGTTATTTTCATCAATATTAAGGCACAATGCACCCAGCCCATTTTCAGGATAATCTTCTCTCATCCAGTTGAAAATCGTATCTTTTATTGGGTCATAAACAGCAATTCCCTGACTAGTTCGGCCCATCCATATTCTTTCGTTTTTATCCTGAGCAAGGGTAATTACATTTTGGAGTTTCAATCCTTTTTCTTTTCCAATGATTCTCAGTGAATCGATAGTAAAATTATATAGTTTTGCAATTGCGAGTCCTTCATTCAAAAGACCTAATGCTACAAAGTCATTTTTCAATGGCTGAAAAATATATCCAACGAGTGGTTTTATGTGGCCCTTTAATACAACTTCATGTGTTCTTCCCTGATTAAAACCGACAAGTCCGGATACTTCACTAAAGAAATAAAGATGTCCTGACCTGTCTTTGTAAGTCCCGGGTAATAATCCATGTAATTTAACGGGTCCACTAGATGTTTGGCTCTTCAATCTAAAACCATCATATCTTGAAAACAACATCATACTGTGATATCCGCCAAACCAAATTTGTCCCTTATTATCCTCATTTATGACATGTAATCCCTTCACCATTTCAGATCTATTTTCATTAAATGAAAGTTGGGAAGGGTCAATCTTACAAACTCCTGAGCTGGTGCATATCCATAATCTGCCAAAATGATCCCTTGTCATATTTTTCCCTATATCAGCGGGAACATCTTCCAGTATTAGTTTCGTATTTCCATAGAAGTCTGATTGATACAGATGCAGCTTCTTATCCGATATGGTTTCAAATAGGAAGTAGTATGGAATTAGTTCTTCAGAATTCACCGCAGAATTGGAATGCAGATATATTAATTTCACAAACTTTACGGGGCTATTGCTTGGAGCTATAATCTTAATCGGATTGAAAACTTCTTCTTTTACTATTATGGGTGTTCCATCTTTTAACTGAATGGAATAGCTTGAATGGCCGATAAGATTCTCCCCTTTTTTGTCACTATAAGTGTAGGAGGATGAAAAATCATTACCGCGTTTCACTTCAACAGACTCATCTGCTCTGTAAATGGTAACAATTATTTCACTTGGAGTTATATTTGAAAGATAAATGTCTTTTAAAGGTACGTCTATATCAAAATTGATGAGCTGCTTGATTTGTGGGTGAAATTGGTTGGTTTTAATATCAAACTCATGGGAAATAAAATCTTTGCCCATAACGATTGGATTCTGTGTTTCGGGGTTGAAACAAAATTTGAAATCCACTTCAAATTTGTAAGAATGCCATTCTCCTGCATTATCATATCGGATGAGGTGATTTTTGTGACTATGACTGTATAGCCAAATTCCATCCTGGTTCTCCCTTACAATAATCAAATTTAGGGGAAGGTTTAATGATTCCAAATCAAATTGCTTCCATTTTATTCCGTCAAATTTCGATAAAAAGGGCGCAGAGCTATACGCCACCCATATTTCACCATTATTAGAGCAGTAAACCTGATCAGTCTCTACAGACATCAAGCCATTCTCTACGCCATAATACTTACAATAGTGATACTGAGCACTGCTTTGTGTTAAGCCAGAGAGCCAAAGTAGAATGATCAAATATGTCTTTTGACTGATATTCAAGATTTATTTGTTTAAAAATTTGCTATTGCAATCGTAGTTTTATTCGATAATCTGCTAATTCGCCAATTTACTTTTCTGCTTTTTCCTCAACTTCTAAACTCCTAACTTTTTACCCTAGTCCGCTGTTTAATTGCAAATCGCTTTCGGCTGCTTGATTGGTTATTCTCATCGTAAATCGTATTTGGTAGCGTCTAAATTATAAAAAGCTCTTGATATATTTCACCTTCTTTCACAAAATAGATAGCAGGTGGGTATGAAATGGTGGATGGGGGGTATGAAGATGGGTAATGAGAACTGGCAGAGTGTGTTTTGAGAAGCTATGAGCGATTTTTTGAGGGAGCCATTCGCCAATATTTGTTCATTATCTTCGATGCTGTTAACGCGGTCGTGGCAAAAGAAAATGAGTTTTAACACAAAGATTCGCAAAGGTTTTTGATTTTATTTCAAGACGAGAGCTGCTTTAGTTTTTGTTACTAATGTTGAGTTTTAGAGTGCACAAAGGGATTTGTCTGTTGTCAAATATTACTCCGATCAAGCTGTATCTAAAATTGGTAAGCAACAATAGTTTGCCGTTGAATTGTGTCAACGGATCGAAGGATAAAATATGATAGGACTTCAGTCCCAGGTTCAGGCTTTCTTTTTTAAAGTTAATTGAAACATGTAGGAACATAGGGTACATAGGTTTTTACTAGTTTAGTGTTTTTGAAGGATGCACTAGATTTTACTGGCTCTATATCATACTCCCATCGGCTAAAGCCAAATACTGTCTTTTCCAGCCAACACTTCATGCCAAGCACTCTATAAATCAACATCTTCCCATTTTGAATTATCTAAATGTAAGGATTGAAGTTCAATCCAGTGCGAGATTCACCTCCGTTGGTTAAAACCAACGGCAAGCTATCTCGTGAAGTGATCCTTCTAGTTTGCCGTTGAATTGCGTCAACGGATCGAAGGATAAAATAGGAGGGACTTCAGTCCCGGATTTCACTCGAAATGATATTCAGTGAGTAATTGATCGATCAAGTCAAAAATTTTCATTAATCTCGTTCAATACTCCTGAGTTTTAACTCGGGCTAAACCAATAACAATGATTTATTTTTTGATCAATTTGCCGGTATTATAGCTACTGCGATGTTGCAAGCTGTAGAAATAGATACCACTACTCAAGCCAGCCAGATCTATGATAGTGTTTGCAAGCACTTGACTATTGAATAGTCTTTTTCCATTGATATCATACATTTGAAATTGTATTAAGGAATTTCCAGAATTGCCTTTAATGGTGATCTCATTGCTGAATGGGTTGGGGAATATATCAAACAGATTCCTTTCTGAAAGTTCATCTACTGCCCCTCCTCCTTGAAGACAATCATTTAGGTCCGGAAAATATTTGAAAACCGGAACTTCATTTTCGTATTTTTCGCACGTTAATAAAGCTAAATTAAACTGTTCATTTGTCAGATACATCAGAGAGGCATTCGGCCCAACGCCCTCGATAAATTTCAATCTTTGACTGATAAAGCCGCCGCCAAAATTGCCGCTAAATGTTATTACTCTTCTTCCATTCCAAGTAGTTACTGAATCTACAATAGCAAGATCCTCTCCTGTGTAATAAAAGAACTGAGAACTTATGTCAAAAGTATCGCCTACATTCAAATCTAAATCCATTATGAGTCTTTCTTCGCTATCATTTCGCCCATAAAACCAGGCTTTTGACCCCAAAGAATCCTCTCTCATTAATCCAACCAAATCCCTAATTGAATTATAAAAGTATACTTTTTTGTAGGTTAAATTATTCACAACACTATCTCCATCGAGCCTTAGTTCTACTCCTCCGTAAGCAGCATCAAATACTTCCATCGTTATCTTAAAATAGGTGGATGTATCCTTATAAATAGGCTGATATTGCGCTGAGAGATTAACTGTAAAAAGTAAAAAAATCGCTGCGATTGCTGTTTTCATGGATAATATTTTTATAATCAAAGTGAATTTATAAAAAAGATCCCAATTCTATTTGCAAATGTCTCCCTTTTGACCCCATTGTTGAATGAAATTGCTTCAATAAATAAAAAAAGGATCCAATCTTTCGATTGAATCCTTCTTAAAATCTGTAGCGAGAGGGGGGCACGATCCCCCGACCTTGCGATTATGAATCGCACGCTCTAACCAGCTGAGCTACCTCGCCATCGTTTCGGGTTGTGAAGATAATTTCATTTTTGATATCCGGAAAATATTCCGATTATTTTATTCAGTAATGCCCTGCACCAACAAAGCAACTTTGTTATTCAATACTTCGATAAATCCACCTGTGATCACAAATTTCATCAATTTGCCTTCACTGGTTTTTACCTCCACTGCTCCATCTACCAATGCCGATACGATAGGAGCGTGATTCTTCAATACCTGAAACTGTCCTGCCGCGCCCGGTACCTTGATCGATGTGATCTGGCCACTGAAATATTCTACGTCCGGAGTTAAAACAGATAAATGCATCTTTATTATTTATTGAAATTTAATACAATTGAATGGTTATGCATTTGCTTCAGCAAGGATCTTCTGACCTTTTGCGATAGCGTCATCGATCGTTCCTACAAGGTTGAATGCATTCTCAGGAAGGTGATCCACCTCGCCGTCCATGATCATATTGAATCCTCTGATCGTTTCCTCGATCGGAACCAATACTCCTTTCAAACCGGTGAACTGCTCAGCCACGAAGAATGGTTGAGATAAGAAGCGCTGTACTCTACGCGCTCTACCTACGACCAATTTATCTTCTTCTGAAAGCTCTTCCATACCAAGAATGGCAATGATGTCCAACAATTCGTTATATCTCTGAAGAATTCTCTTCACTCTTTGTGCACAGTTGTAATGCTCATCACCGATGATGTTCGGGTCAAGGATCCTAGATGTAGAACTCAATGGATCTACCGCAGGATAGATACCCAAAGCTGCGATCTTTCTGTCCAATACCGTCGTTGCATCCAAGTGGGCAAACGTAGTAGCCGGAGCCGGATCCGTCAAGTCATCTGCAGGTACATATACCGCTTGTACTGATGTGATCGAACCTCTTTTGGTTGAAGTAATACGCTCTTGCATGATACCCATTTCTGTAGCAAGTGTCGGTTGGTAACCTACCGCTGAAGGCATACGACCCAATAGGGCTGATACTTCAGAACCCGCTTGTGTGAAACGGAAGATATTATCAATGAAGAAAAGGATGTCTTTTCCTCCATTAGGATCACTCATGTCACCGTCACGGAAGTATTCCGCAAAGGTCAAACCTGATAAAGCTACACGTGCACGAGCTCCCGGAGGTTCGTTCATCTGACCGAATACGAAGGTAGCCTGACTGTTTTTAAGCAATTCTTTGTCCACTTTAGTCAAATCCCATCCACCTTCTTCCATAGAATGTTTGAAATCGTCGCCATATTTCACGATACCTGCCTCGATCATCTCACGAAGTAAGTCATTTCCTTCTCTTGTACGCTCTCCAACACCTGCGAAAACTGACATACCGTCATATCCCTTTGCGATGTTGTTGATCAATTCCTGGATCAAAACGGTCTTACCAACACCGGCACCACCGAATAAACCAATTTTACCACCTTTCTGATAAGGCTCTACTAAGTCGATAACTTTGATACCTGTATAAAGGATCTCTGTTTCAGTACTTAGGTTTTCGAATAAAGGTGGCTTCTGGTGAATTGAATAAGCGTTATCTCCTTTAGGGATTGTGCCGATACCATCGATCGTCTCACCAACTACATTGAAAAGTCTTCCCTTCACGTGATCTCCGACAGGCATCGTGATCGTGCTTCCGCTATCGATTACTTCAGTGCCTCTCTGCAATCCGTCAGTAGCATCCATGGCCACTGTACGAACGCTATCCTCACCAAGGTGCTGTTGAACCTCAAGGATAAGATCTACATTTCCTTCTCTTTTGATCACAAGAGCATTAAATATCTCAGGAAGTTTAGAACCTTCACCTGAAAAGCTAACGTCTACTACTGGACCGATGATTTGTTTAACGCGACCAATGTTTGCCATGTCTATTTGTTGATAAGTTTAGTAAAATCAATGGTTTATGAGGTTTTCCTCAAAAACGGTGCAAAAATAAGATAAGCTCAACTACTAACCAAGAAGTTTGAGGTTTATTTTCGCTAATTTATTATAAGTGAGGCGGGAAGGCGTGTTTGAAGGTAAATCAATTGTAGTCTAAATAATTAAAGACTCCCGCTGCTAGCCCCAAAAGCTAATGTTTAAGCACAAGAATTTTCTATTAATAGTTCAACCCAATTCAGGGTTGATTGAGCCTTTCTTTACCCCGGGTTGTATCCGAGGCTATTGATATTCAACCCTTTATTCGCTAAGCCCTTTCTTTTTAAGTTTTGTACAATTTGTTATACACAAATATTGCCGAACAGAAGTTCGTAATAGTCCACTAAAATTGGCCTAAAAGAATTTTATGCCGTGCTGTGTTTCGTATTATATCAATGAGAATCAACACTATATTCATTATCGAGTTTTAATTTATTAGCCCAACGATAACAATTAATAATTAACGTGAATAATGGATAAGAAAAAAGGCTAAATATTATAAAAATAGGAGAATATTTAATATATTAGTGTCTGACAAACAACGATATAAATCAAATAATTCTCCTATGGATAAGCACAAAGTTATAGAAATTTTCATTACTGTTGACGATTTTTGCAAAGGATTTGATGAAATTGAGTGCAAAAGGGCTATTTCAACTGGAAATAAGAAATTCAGAAATAGAAAATCATCATTGTGTCTATCAGAAAAGATGACGATTTACATTTGCTTTCATTTGAGTTCTTATACCAATTTTAAAAGATACTATAATGAATTGGTTTTAGTTCATTGGAGAGATCTGTTTCCTGGATTGGTTACATATGAGCGATTTAATCAGACACAAAACCGACTTTTTGTTCCATTGTTGATGTTTTTGAAAAACAGATGTTTGGGAGCATGCACCGGAATTAGCTTTATTGACTCAACAACCTTAAATGTTTGTCACATAAAAAGAGAAAAGCAGAACAAGGTTTTCAAAGGTTTTGCGACTAAATCTAAAAGCACAATGGGCTGGTTTTTTGGGTTTAAACTTCACCTGATCATTAATGACAAAGGTGAGTTGTTGAACTTCTACCTGTCCAAGGCAAATGTAGATGACAGGAATCAAGACATTCTCTCCGTAATGGTAAAAGAAGTTTTCGGAAAACTCTTCGGCGACAGAGGATATATATCTGACAACTAGCCCAATTCCTATGGAATGATGGTGTAGACTTGATCTTTAAAAGACGTAAAACATGAAGTCTATGAACTTATCTGATAACGATAAGGTGCTGCTGAGAAAACGAGCACTAATAGAATGTGTCAATGACGAATTGAAAACCAATGTAACATACAGCACACCAGACATAGAGCTCTGCAAGGATTTTTGAACAATGCGATTTCTGCTCTCTGTGCATATCATTTCTTTCCTAAAAAACCTAGCATTAAATTAAGCACAACCGAACTCTCTAAAGAGGTATATTTGAATGTTGCTTAACCATTATTCACGTTAATTAACAACTAACAATTAGAAAGGATATCCTACTGCGATCAAAAAATTTACATTTTCCCTTCTCCACGTCGCACTCTTTAGATTAAATTCATTCAACACCCACCGCTTACCTTCCGGATACCAAGGCTTCTTTAACGGTGTGGCAAGATCTATTCGTAGTATAAGAAAATTAAGATCAAACCGGAGACCGAATCCTGTTCCCACCGCCAATTCATTTGCAAATTTCTTGCTAAATAATGCACCCTCTTTATATTCATCGGCATTGATACTTTGATTGAGTAACCAAATATTTCCTGCATCCACAAAGACAGCACCATCAATGATCTTGTATAGTTTAAACCTAAGTTCTGAGTTTAATTCAAGCTTTATATCTCCACCCTGATCTGCTGTAAAGGATGTATTAGACCTTGGATCATTCGGCGCATAGTAAGTACCCGGTCCGATCAATCGTGCCGGAAATGCGCGTACACTATTGGATCCGCCGATGATGAATTGCTTTATAAATGGAAGGTTAACGGAGTTGCCATAGGCATATCCATATCCTGCTGTGATCCTATTGGCGAGTTTTAAACCTTCCGTGATCTTTATATAAGGTCGATAATCTGCTTCAAACTTAACATACTGTGAGTAAACTCCGCCAAACAATTCCTTTGGCTTCCCTTCACGGATACTGGCCCCGCTGATCAGACCCGGAATATTGCCGGAAAGATCCACTCCACCCTGCACATACATGGTATATTTGCGGCCTGAAAGCATGGTGGTCGTATATTTATATTTGTATGTGGAACCCAGTATGAATTGCTTCTCGATGGCCTTATTCAAGGTAGGATCTGTTTCAGCGAGACTTTTGTAAAGTTCCGTTACATTGAGCGGCTGAACATAGTTCATATCTATAACCTTGAGCTCATGCTCCTTCCGGATTGATTCTTTCCATGCATAACCTGCAGAAAGACGGACACTATTTAACACATAGGATTTGGTCCTGTACAAATAGTCGTAGCCAGTAGTGATCTTAGTCCTTGGCAGATAAGCACTGGTGCTTTCCCATTTAAATGGCACAATGAATCTTGGAAAACTCAAGGTGCTTTCTGCACCAGCCTTATAATAATTTCTATTATTCAGGCCTTCATTTCCTTTGGCTTGTAGTTCAAAACCCCCATATAGGGAGATCATTAGCAGCTCTGCACCACGAAAGGTATTTCTGTTGCTCCAATTTAATGTAATATCCGAACCAGTAAAATCAGCATCATTGCGCTTAGCCCTCACCTCCAGATAAATACTCCTTTTGGCCATGGGCGTCAAATAATAATTTACGTTCATCAACGCCGGATTGTCATCTGCTTCTACAAACTGATTTTTTACAAATCGAAAGATTCCAAGATTGACCAGACGACTTATGCTCAGATTATGATCTGTCCTGTTGTACACATCACCTTTGTTGAAAAACATTGTTCTGTCGAATATTGAAGGTTTGTAGAGATGGTCCGGATCAACTATAAAGTAATCCTTGTATTTCTCTCCCGGCAGTTCATAGAGTGAATCATTGGTCAATGAATAGTTGGAATATATGGTGATATTATTAATGTCATAAACGCGACCGGATTTTTCAGAGATGTCTTTCTTTGGCGTCAGGTATAGATCTACCTTATGCCTTTCGACTGTGCTATCCACTTTGATGATGAGGTCATCAGGTTTGAAATAATAAAAACCTCTTTCCTTTAGCGTATAGTCTATCCGGTTTCGTTCCGCCTTAATTACATCCAGATCAAAAGAATTGCCTTCTTTTAGGACTGTATTAATCTGTGTCTTTTTAATAGCCTTGCCTAAAGTAGACGAATCCACCAGGAATTGAACACTGCGGATCATATATTGAGGTCCAGGCTTAGCAGTATACGTAATGTGGACTGTTTTTTTGCCGCCGGATGTATCTACATCGGTTTTTGCATTGAAGTAGCCTCGGTTTTCCATTCTGTTATTGAGGATGTCGCGATTGGCTGAAATACTTACCTGGCTAAATAATACCGGAGGTTCTCCCATCTTGTACTTAATGTAATACTTAAGCCCTTTCTGTCTTTTGACCGTATCAATCATGTTATAGAAGAAAAGTTTGTACCGGATTCCCAACAAAGAAGAATTCGGCTTTGGAGTTGTGATGGCCTCAAGTTCATCTTTAAGTAGCTTTTTCTTAGCTACGGGATAATCTTTTTCCTCTATCTTGATTTTAGCGCCTGTGTATAATTGTTCACCATCGGGAAGTTTCCTTGTGGAACTACAAGATGACATTAGAAACATTACAGCACAGGTCAATACGCACACTTGTATTTTTGCAAATGTGGTTATAAATGTTTGCTGTAAAATGTTTCTTTTCATATTACTTCACTGTATTTTGCTTTAATTCTAATTGCTTGACTTCTCGCTCTTCCTGAGCTTTTTTAGCCTTTCTTTCCCTAATTTTGAATTCTTCTGTTTTCTTGGCGAATATGTCTTTGATCTTATCAAATTCTACCGTAAGCACGAAACCCACTCCGGTTTCTACCACCTGGCCTAATACAACCACATATTCATCTTTACGATATGCACGGATCAGATAACGACCATCTTTGGTCAATTGATATTCTGCAGATATATCACCGGCGATATTGGTAGTTTTTTGCTGAGTATTCTGCGCTCCTTCCAATTCAAAATTACTACCTACACTTACTTTCAATCTTTCATCAAACAATCTTTTTGAAAGTCCTACAGTGAGGTCTGTCCTATTTTGCAGCTCTCCGGAAGAATAATCTTCTGTGCTATTGATGTCAAAGTTAAGGTCAATTCCTGCGATCATATTAGCCGCAAGATTATTCAATTGCTCTGTAAGAATCTTACTCACACTCTGCCTCGCGAAACGCTCACCGGTAAATCCACCAGATTCTGCTGCAAATGGATTGTCACCAACGAATCTATTTAATAATAAAGCTGCAAAAACTTGTTTATTAAGTTCTGCAGGTTCCTGTCTTAATTGTGTTAGACGGGTATTGGTGGTGGAAATGACATCATTAGAAACACCATAGTTTTTATTGGTTGGAAGTTTGATGTCAAATGTGATGATAGGCTTCAGCAATTGGCCTTCCATATTCAGATTGATCTCAAAGGGAAGTCTTTGTTTGTAAGTATTACGAATCGTTTGGTTTGCCGTAGATAGTTGATTGGAGATCAGGTCCAGAGGTGGAACATTGGCGATATAAATCGCGGTCACATTTACATCCGCCTCTGTCGGAGCTCCAGTCCATGTGATCTTGCTGCCTTTTTGAATTAGGAATTCTCTTTTTAGAAAGTTAAAGGTGATGTTATATTTACCTTCTTCGATCTCGTAATCTCCTGCCAATGTTACTTTGCCGCTAGGATCTATACCTCCTGTCAACTGTGCCTGTCCACGAATTCTCAATAAATCACCATTTCCTTCATCGATGATGATGTTAAATATTGATTCTTTATCGATGATGATGTTCATCGCCACATCAAGTCCTTCCAAACCTGTTTTAGGTTTTTCTTCAGTTCCAGTCAGAACAGTATTTAATAAAGGAGCATCCATATCTACAAACTCTATGACACCTTCACGCTCTACTAATCTCGGATCTTTCTGAGGTATGACAAATGTAAGATCAGTTGCCTCGTTGACCCGAAGTTTGCCGTCGACTACAGGACTTGTGCTTGTTCCTGCGATATTTATATTAGCATCTATAAATAATTTTCCAAAGTATAATTCATTATCCTGCTTGGTGGAACTCAACACTTTGAAATTATCTGCCTGCATATTCAGTCCAAGTTTATATGATATGAAATCCTTGGTATATGCAGTACCGTCTATGATGGCTCGATTACCATCTGTATCTCTTATGGTAAAGTTATTAAGCACAATGCCATCCTCTGTGAAGCGAATCGTTTCATTTTCCAGTGAATATATTGAATTGAATTGTGCATAATTCAATTTGGCTTTGTCAAATGTAAGGCTACCTCTTACTTGAGGAGCTGCGGCACTTCCCGTAATCTTTAGTTTGCCACGAAGATCGCCGGACGCATCTTTGACCATGCCTATGGCATAGGCCTGAACTTTACTAAGGTCAATGTTTTTAACATCCAGATTAAAGTCGAGCGGATTTTCAGATTTGGTATAATAAAATCCATCCAAATTGATTTCGCTTCCTTTGCCATTCACAGTCACTTTGGCAGCGAGCGTATTGAGGTCCTCATTATTGACATCGATCTTAATATTTCCTAGCGTATCTCCCTTAAAATTGAAATCTCCAACCAACATATCCGCAGTAAAATGAGGGGTAGTGGCCAAGTCTTCTATTTTAGCCTGGCCATTGATCAGACCGCCTATAAGTAAAGTATCCTTAGAAACAATATTTGTAATGGTTTCTATGCTGAAGTCCTTGAACGCAACGTTCAGCGGGCTGTTGAACTGATCTTTTTCGCTTTCAATAGAAATAGATTGCCCATTACTCGATAGTATGAAATCATCCGCCTTGATGCCTGATTTGCCAAAATACAATGCATTGTTATCCTTTACCGCCCATTGCTCCCCATTTAGAGTGAGGCCTTCTTTTAGCAGAGAAAACCTGAAGGTTTCTGCCATTTGTTGAAGCATACCGGACAACTTGATATTCTGATCAAGGTTTTGTTCATTGGCTGCAACATCAAAGTAAATCTTATTGTCATTGACATATCCCGCTACACTTGCTTGATTGACCAGAATCTGACCGGATTGATATTGATCAAGCTTTACATCATATTGAAGAGAGTCATTCTCTGTATTGACATTCATGCTGATACCCTTCAGCTCGTTAGTTCCGTAGAGGATAGCAGGTGAATTGACATTGATTACTAATAGGTCTTCTCTGCTATCAAAGTTTCCCTTAATATCAATATATTCCATTTCCTTTAACTCCGGCAGCAATTGCTCTATAATAGGAGTTCGTATGATTCTGGCAGAAATATCAAAGTATTGCGGCGTAGTTGAATTAACTATGGATGCATCAGGAACTATGTCATAATACTTGTCTATGGTGGACATCAATATTCCCGGTAGTTTTGAAAGTTGATATTTACCGACAATATCCGCTGACATAAACGGTGCCCTCAGATTTATAAGGTTGCTATCTGCTGTAGATATCGCATGAGCGCTCAAAGAATCTAATAGATACCTTTTACCATTAGTTACGACAATGGCTTGTGAAAGCACGACATCTCCATTCAAAAAGTCAGGGTCAGCTGTCGCTATGTCTGCATGAATATTTCCATGAAAACGGAGCTCATCCTTGTACAATTTCAACTTCTGAAAGTCGATACTGTCCACTCTCATATCAAGTTTGATAGATGGATATTTGCCATTAAGATCTACAATGGCATTGCCTTCCATCATGGCATTAATGTCATTGGACACCAATTTTGCTTCCAGATTTCCGTCCTGCGCCTGACCTTTGAGATGCACCGCATGATAAGCATAATTATTATAAACAGCATTATCGACATTAATGTCAAACACTGCATTTGCAGTCTTAGGATCTGTACCTGTTCCTTTGATAAATCCGTTGACGGTGACCTTGCCGATTTGATCCGGTCTTTTTAATAATTTGCCAACGTCAAATCCGTATGTCCTAAATTTGGCATCATATTTTTCTTTTCCTTTACCGCTACTTGCATCGAACTTGGCATTGATATCAGCGTTCCCAAAACTTGTTATCAACTTTACGTCAGCTTTGAAATTATTGGTTAAACCTTCGAAAGTTCCACGCATGGTGAACTTGTCAGGTAGTGCAATCGTATTCGGTAAGGTTCCGGCAGGAAGGAGATCTTTGAGGTCTTTCGCTGTGCTGGAAATCTCTTTAAATTTGAACTCAAACCTTGTCTTTTTCATATCCGGTAGACCCGTGATGTGCGCTGAAGCGCTTAATTTGGTTGAACCTATGCCCGAAATCTCAAGATTAGGTATCGTAAGGTCGTTCACTTTTCCAGACATATTAGAATGTAAGAGTAAGACACTGTTGGGATATTTTTTAAATACATCCTGACTCGCTAATTGTGGAGCAAAAAGCAAGATATCATTCAATGCAATTCGGCTGTGATTGAAATTGGCTTTGATCTCTAACTGTCCAAGGTCGGTCTTTAAAGCTGCAATAGAAGGATATTTTACTTCCAGCGCATCTTTGATGACAGTATTGTTAAGTTCTATGAGTAGGTTTTTAAGATAGGCTTCTTTTTGGCCATATAAAAAGTCGGTTGAAAGGTTGCGCAGTTTGATACCACTCGCTTCGAGAAAACTTAAATTGTCAACAGTTCCTGAGACTTTCATCGGATCATAGCCAAGATCTTTGACGCTGCCTTGAAGATTTTTGATATCAAGATGACTGAAATCTATGCCTTTTTTCTGCTTGGCTTGAGTCAGATCATCCATTTTGAAATTCACACCATTGATGACAATGTCGCTTACTTTTGCTTGCCAACCTTTACTTTCAACTTCTTGCTTGACCTCTACTGCAGTCGTTTCACGACATCTTTGCCGGCATTGTCCAAAGCCAGAACGGCTGAGATTCCAGATAACTCTACTTTTTTCAGATCTATCTTCTGATCCTTAATATTGAGGTCATTCGATTGAACGAGAAGTTTTGAGAGATTGACTTTGGCATCTGTGCCATTGACGGTATTGACATAGTCGGCATTGATGTTTTGTAGCACTAATTCATTAAATTGAAAATCGGGATAAATAGTGGGTTTTACTTCCACAGTATCTACCACTTGAGCATCCTTTGATATAGCCTTTGTCTGTCTGACTTTTACATTCAAGCCATTCAATGCAATGTCTGGTGTCCGGAATTTTAGCTTTTCCAGGTCAAACTCTTCAAACTTCGTATCAAAATGTCCTAGAAAGGCAGTTACATCGTTGCCCGTAACAGCGTCATCATAGCGGATACGGATACGATCCAAATTGATTTTGTTGACTGAGATCGTCATGCCGCCACTTGTATCTTTAGGCTCGGCTTGGGGTGTTTTAGAGGCAAATGCCTTGATGATGTAATCAAAGTTGAAAGCACTATCCGGGAGTGTTCTGATGACATTGGCAGTGATACCTCGTAGATCGATATTGTTGAGTTCGACACTACTGCTTAATAATTTGAACATACTTATGTCGACCATGATAGTGTCTCCTGCCAGTAACGTGTCTTTTGATTGGTCCTCAAGGTAAACTCCGGTAAGCACCACTTCTTTGGGAAAGGTGATGGTGAGTTTGTCAATAGAAACTGTCGTTCCTATCTTTTTCTCTAGAAATGCGGTGATTTTATTTTTAGCAAATTGCTGGAAAGCATTAGTCTGTATAGCTATCAAAAGGGCTATAACCAATAGAATAATAAACCCTATGAGATATAGTAAAAATTTCAGAACACGTTTAAGATATTTATTCAAAAGACACTTTCCCCTTAATATTATAGCAAAACTAATACTTCCTAACAACAGGAATACGATAAAAATTAATAAAAGGATTAAAAAAAGTAAATTGAATAGGCGAAAAGCCAAACAAATTAATGAATGAACTGGATTTTGATGGCATTATGGTAGTAGAAGACCGAAAGTTTTTAATAAAATTAAAAGAATATGGCCCAACCCCTATAAAATTATTAATAAAAGCCTAAGCTTAATCAATTATTAATGACAGCAGCGATATCTTTAGCAAGTTTATCAAGATCTTTTTCAATTATTCTCCACACAATTTGAAAATCAATTCCCATATAGTCATGAACTATCCTATTTCTAAAGCCCCTTATTCGGAACCAATTAATTCCCGGATGTACTTCTTTAAAATCTTCTGTAAGTCTATTGGCAGCTTCTCCAATGATTTCAAAGTTTCTTATAACTGCGTCAATTGTCTTTGAGTCCTCAAGGAAGCTTTCGTATGTGTATTTATAGGTATATTCTTTTATTTTCTCAATTGAAACAAGAATATCTAAAACTAATAAATTATTGTCTCGTTTAGACATAATTCAATTCTCTTTCAATTTGCTTATAATAGTCAGGTCTAATACCATTTTTTGATACAAGATCTACTTTAATTTTAAGTAAATTCTCAAGTTCGTCTGCTAAATCAATAAATTCAATTCCAATTGGGCGGTCAAAATCAACTAAAATATCTACATCACTATTACCAGTTTGCTGTTCACGTCCATAACTTCCAAAAATGGCAATGATACTTAAACCATACTTTTTTGTTAAATGATTTTTGTGAAGTTTAAGCGTTTCTATGATATTCGATAATGTTGTCATGATGCAAAGATATAAAAGCAAGAGAACTGTTTAATGTTATAAAACGAAACATAAAATAAAAACATGACCAATTGTATAATTCCATTTTGTATAAGTTATACAATTAATAAAAATCAAGCTTTGATGGCTAATCCATTATTCTGGCATATTCCTCCCTTCAGTCGGAATGACAAAACATATTATTTGAGGGGGAATAAAATATGATTATTCTTCATTAAATTAATTGAAATTAGATATAGAAACAATTCCAAATTTAAACCTCCAGGCACCATTTAATTAATCCACCGCTTCCCACAATTCTATTTTGTTGCCTTCCATGTCCATGATATGGAGAAATTTTCCATAATCATACGTTTCAATGGTATCTAAAATGGTAACTCCTTCTTTTTTTAATTCTTCAGCCAAGTCTTCCAAATTGTCAACTCTGTAGTTGATCATGAAGTCTTTTGTTGAAGGTTCAAAATATTTAGTTGTTTCAGAAAATGGGCTCCAATGTGTCGAACCATTTTTGGTTGAATCTTCTGCCTCTTTCCATTCGAATGTCGCTCCATATTCGTTAGTGTCCATTCCTAGATGGGTTTTATACCATTCTTTCATTTCCTTAGGATCTTTGCATTTAAAGAAAATGCCGCCTATACCTGTTACCTTTTTCATCTTTATTTGATTGTCATTTATTTTATTCAAAATCGAATTGAACGTAAAACCAAAACTAAAGGTAGTGACTAAAGTGAAGACTATTAATAACTTTTTTATCATGAAATAAATTTAATTATAAATGTTTAAATCGTCAATCAAATATAACCTTTGAAATAATTTATCACTTATCACTCATTACCTATCACTCATAATTTATCATTCACCTTTCCCTTCTTTTACTTTTAACCCGTGTATTTACTTTCACCAATTCATACCAAATTACTGATGCAAATCCGATACCTATACAAATCATTAATTGATATAAATTAATTACCTCAAACTCAAAAAACTGGGTCAATGGTGGCACAAACAACATCAATCCTGTAATGGCAATAGTGATGGCTATAATTAACAAAACTAAATTATTCTTATACCTCAATGTGGTAAATATCGAATAATAAAACGAACGATTTACAAGGGTTAAAAAAATATTTGCAACAATTAAGACAGTAAATACCATCGTCCTTGTGTGAGCCTCATCAAATCCCTGCTGAACTGAATATTGATAAACTAATAATGTTCCCGCTGTAATTGCAAGGCCCTGAATAACACTTACTGTGAGTTCTTTTAGATTAAAGAATGTATTGGTAAATGGTCGTGGCTTGCGCAACATTGTGTTCTTTTCCATCGGCTCATTCTCAAAAATAATGGAACATGTCGGGCCCATTATTAATTCCAGAAAAATGATATGAATGGGTGAAAGTATATTTGGATAAATCCATCCTAAGGCAAGAGGAATAAATACAGTTAATATAATTGGAATATGAATCGAAATAATATACTGTATGGCCTTTTTTAAGTTGGTGTAGATTTTTCTACCCATGGCAACAGCATCGACCATTTTAGACAGATCATCTTCCAAAAGAATCAACGAAGCAGCTTGTTTTGCTATTTCAGTACCTTTCTTTCCCATTGCTATACCGATGTGAGCTGCCTTTAATGCAGGTCCGTCATTGACGCCATCACCAGTCATTGCTACTATTTGATTCTGCGCTTTTAGGGCATTAATTATTCTAAGTTTAGCTTCAGGAAACATTCGCGTAAACATGTTGGTGTGCATCACTTTTTCTTGTAATGCAGCATCAGTTAACTTCATCAGTTCTTCCCCAGAAAGACTTTGTTCAATCCCCCTAAACCCTATCTGTTTAGCAATTGACTTAGTCGTTTCTGCATTGTCTCCGGTGATAATTTTTACTGCGATTCCAGCTTGATAAAAATCTTCAAATACTTTATTAATATTTGTCTTTGGAGGATCATAAAATGCAACAATTCCTTTAAACTCAAAGGTAAATTCTTGCTGAGTTTTTGGATATATATTTCCATTAAAATTGGATTGACCAACACCGAGGACCCTATAGCCATCATTTGTAAGTGATTTAATGGCATTTTCAATTTCAATTAATTCATCCTTTGTAAGATTTGAGATGCGCATCAATGCTTCCGGAGCACCCTTAGCTGCTATTATTCTTTTGCCATCTTTATTTGCAAAAATATGTGTCATCATCGGTGGTCTCCCACTTAATGGATATTCATGAACCATCTTAAAATATGGTCTCTCATCATTCGAATGTAATTCACCGTAAGCTCTATGCAAAGCTATTTCCATAGGGTCAAAAGGTATGGGCTCACTTGCCCACATGGCTATTTTAATTAATTCTTTTTCATCTAAATTTGCTTGAGCCGGTGTTTCTATTTTCTTTGAAGTCATTGAAAATACTTTCGCCAAACTCATTTTATTTTCAGTGATCGTGCCTGTTTTGTCTGTACAAATAACGGTAGCTGAACCAAGGGTTTCGACTGTTTTCATTTGTTTTACCAGAATGCCCATTTTCATTAATCTCCAGGCTCCGATGGCCATAAAAGTGGTAAAAGCCATTGGTATTTCTTCCGGCAGAATACTCATGGCTAAAGTGAGCGCTTTTAATAAACTATCCAATAAATCATAGGATATAAAATAATTGATGGCCCAAACAATTAAAAATACAACGGCCCCAGCAATGACTAATTTTTTTACAAAATTGCTTATTTGAAGTTCTAAGGGTGTTTTTTCTTCTTTTATACTATCAAGACTGATACCGATCTTACCTAATTTGGTTTCATTGCCAATAGCTGTAATTGTAACTATTGCTAATCCACTGGCTATCGTAGTTCCTTTAAATATACAATTGTCCTTAGATGATTTATCCTTAAACACCGCAAAGGATTCCCCGGTAAGTATAGACTCGTTGACAGAAAAATCATTGGAATGTATAATGATTCCATCTGCTGTAACTGATGTCCCCTCCTCTACGATAAGACTGTCTCCAATGACTAATTCTTCACTTTTTATTACTTCCCTCTTGCCATTTCTGATAACTGTACAATTAGGTTGGGTTAAATTTTTTAGTTTTTGGAGAGCATTTCGACTTCTTGAATCTTGAAACAATGAGATAAAGGAAACGAGTATAATCGCGGAGGAAAGAAAAATTCCATCGCCAGTTTTTCCACTTACAAAATAGATAAGGGAAGCTACGAGTAATAAGAGAATCATTGGCTCTTTCGCCAGATTTTTTAAGGTCTCTACTATTCCATTCTCCTTCTTGTAACTTAGCTTGTTTTGACCAAATTTCTCTCTTGCAAGAATTACTTGTTCATCAGATAATCCTTTAATGTTAAAATTATTTTCAGGCATATTTTATTTCAAAAAAGTAAAATTATAATTTACTGAAAACAAGCAACGGGACTTTTAAATTAAATGAAAATTCTTCAGTTTTACTGGAAAGAAATAATTTTTCAAAAAATGTCCTGTTCTGCTGAGTGAACATGATCATCATTGAAGGATTGGACTTTTCTATTGCTGCTTCAAGATTTGAAACTAATGATTCACTAGGATTTGGTTTTTCGACATGAAGCTTTATGTCATATTTTGAAAAAGTTTTGACAGCTGCTTCAATTGTTTCAGAATTTGTTTCTAGTTCTATCGGTGAAGTAATGTGTAATAACTCAACTTCTGCTTCTAATGGTTTTGCAAAATCCACCACTTTGACTAATTCAACTTCTAAATTATTTAAATCTGATGCATATATAATATCAGTTATTTTTTTTGCTGTATAAAACTTAGGAACAGCAATAACCGGAACATCTGAAAAACTAATAAGATTGGAAGTGTTCGTGCCGAATACTCGATCAAACTTTCCTGCACCTCTCGTGCTAATGCATATATAACTATATCCGTTTTTCGTAGCATAATCTCGAATACTGGCATCAGGAGCTACAGAACTTTGTACTATACACGTTGTGCTGTCCTGAGTTGCGTTCAATTCATTGTAAACCGTATCCACAAAATTATTGAGTTGTGTTTGTAATCTATCTACCCCGGATTTATCATCGGATTCTTCTTTTGAATCGCTTGAAGTTAATTGATTCATATGGTAACAATGAAAGAAAGTTAACTGATATGGATGCTGGGATGCTAACTGAATAGCAAATCGCAAACCTGCCTTAGAATTATCTGAAAAGTCTGTAGGGACAAGAATCTTTTGCATGATGATTGTTTTATTTTGTGAAATCATTTCCTTAAAATTAGAGAATATTTTCTAATTTTCCTAGTATATTACTAATGCGTCAGGAAAATATTAGTATTTATGCAGTTTGGTCATTTATTCTGATGGATATTACCTAATCCAAATTGCGACTTCTGATTATTTTTGATGATCTTTCATTCGTCCAAAAATGGTTTTTAAAGAATTTTCTAATTTATCTATAGCGCCTGTCACAGCCATTTCAATTGTATTCGCTTGACTTGTCACTGCTATTGGTTGCTTACCTTCGATCCTTGCTTCCATGATGCATTGAATGTCATTTGGACCTTCCTTTGTACCGTTTTGATCTGATAAATGAACTTCTATGCGTGAAAGATTAGCGTCAAAATGCTTTAATCCACTTTCAATTAAGGAAGTAAAATATGCTTCGTTTCTCTCATCTCCTTCTATCGTTTTATCAGTATTAAATTGAATCTTCATTTTTATATTTTTTATGATTAATTAATCTTTTTAGGCAAAGTAAAGCTTATATCAATATAAACAATAAAAAAGCCGCTTTTTAAATCTAATTTATTGATTCCATTGGACATTTACAACAATTTCATTTCTCCTTGCCAGCAATTGAAATGGTGCGTTGTAGCCAAGAAATCGAAAGTTTCCGTAGTAATTGATGCCACTCCTCTTCAAAGCCTCTTCTAATTTACTTGCATACTTTTTAATTTCATCGTCATTTGCAAATCCACCAAATTGAATTGCGGCCATGTATTCATCTGCACTTTTTTCAAGTTTAATAGTTGAATCGTTCGGTTTGGGTAGATTATCCAAATTGTAGTCAGCCGGCATCACAAAGCTCATGGAGGACATGGAATCATTTATATCCATATGCACAGGTGATGTCATGGCTATCTTTTTTTCCCCTTCATTACTCCCAAATATATAAGACGCTAACTTATTAAATCCGGGACTGGATAATTCTTTATAGGTTTTTGCATCCATTGATATCGTGGCCATGATAGCGGCTGGATATTTTCGAATCTCAAAATCCTTCTCCGATTTGATAATTTTGTAGGGTTGTGTTTCTGTTTTGGCCATAATAAAATAAATTTGAGAGAGGATAAATACACCAGTTATTATAGCGATGACAATTAAAGTTAATTTCATAGTTAGTTGTTTTGCATTTTTAAAAAGTGGGAGATAGGTTTTTCGTCCTTCTACAAAAGACTAATTAATCTTACTTTTAGCTTTTTAAGTAATTATTATCCCACATTTAAAGGAAAGTGTATTAGTATAACTTCCGTATTGGAAGATGGTTGTAATTATTGTGCAGTATAGCCGCCGTCTATTGTATAATATGCGCCGGTGACGAAGGAGGATTTTGAAGAACTGAGCCAAAGAACCAATTCTGCCACTTCCTCTGAAGTACCTAATCTGCCGATTGGATGCATTGCCGCTATTGCTTTTAATGTATCATCGTCCAACGCATTAGTAAGCAATGGTGTACTAATATATCCAGGACCTATTGCGTTTACACGGATATTCTGATCAGCATATTCCAATGCCGCAGTCTTAGTAAGACCAATGACTCCATGTTTTGCTGACACATATGCTGAACTATTTCTGGTACCGACAATAGCTAGTATAGATGCCATGTTTACAATGCTTCCGCCTCCAGATTTCAACATGGCAGGTATCTGATAATGCATTCCATAAAATACCCCGGACAAATTAATTGCAATTACTTTATCCCAACCGTCTATTGGGTATTCGCCGACAGGTCCTAATGGGCCGCCAATACCTGCGTTGTTGCATACAATGTGAAGTCCTCCATACTTTTCTACGGTCTGCTCCACGAGCAATTCATGTTCACGCGGTTTTGAAGTGTCTGTTTTGATAAATATAGCTTCTCCACCTGAAGAGGTAATTTGGTTCACAGTTTCTTGCGAACCTTTTACATCAATATCAGCTATGACAACCTTGGCACCTTCTGTAGCGAGCAATATCGCACTCGCACGACCAATACCGGATCCACCTCCTGTTACAATAGCAACTTTATTTTCTAATGCATTCATTTTTTTATTATTTATTTTATTTTAAATCAATTGTCGGCGGTTTAATAAATAGTCATACTAATATTTATCATGTTAGCCATTCTTTACTCAACCTAAATAGTTCTAAAATTGAAACAGATATTTAAGACAAATAATTCTTTAATGTGAAATAATTCTTGGCATGAAAATCAAGGCCTTTCTATTCAGGAAAAAGCGAAGCATAAAAATGATTCTTACAAGCAATTCATATATTTTAATTAAGTTACAGTAGACAATATTTAATAGATAGACTTACATTTGAAGGCGATCAAAATAATTTTAATTTGAATATACCAATCGTAAATGAATATTTACATTTTGAAAATGGAATCTATCCGATTCTTTAAACTTATATCAAACTAAAGCGCAATACTTATTATTAGGAAATTTTAAAAACAAGTTTCATTGAAAGCAATATTATTCTTTTTTATTTCTATTCATTTTCTAACAGCTCAGGATTTAAAACTCACCGATATCCAAGGTCGATGGTATGTCATTCAATCCAACTTTCCTATGTGGCTTTCCGGGAAAAAAACAAACCCAACATTTAATTACACCATCATGGAAAGGAAGGGCGATACCGTATTATTGGATGAAGTTAAGTATCTGAAAAAGGGAAAGAATAAAACCATAGTCGGATATGATAAGACTCTGGATGATAGCAATACCCGATTTATCTGGAGAGGAAAGGGGCTGCTCTTCATTGCCAAAAGCAAGTGGGAGATTATTTATATAAGTGATAATCATCGTTGGGCCATCATCCATTTTAAAAAGACCCTTTTTACACCGGAAGGATATGATGTCATTAGCAGAAATAAGGCGATGGATTATGTGTTGGGGTTGGATGTGAAGAAGAAGTTAGAAGATTTAAGTATTGAAGGAGTGGAGGAAGTAAGATAGTATTAGAGTTAACCAGTATTAGAGTTAATAAGTATTAGAGTGGACAGTAATAGAGTTAACCAGTGAGAGTGCACCAGTTTTTAGTGCACCTGGATTTAGGTACATGGCTAAGCTTGATCGTAATATAGAATTAATCAATAAGAAGCTCTGAAAGAGCGTTTTCTCCCTATCGAATTGCGAAAGCTTTTCGTTTATGTAGTATTAGAGTTAACCAGTATTAGAGTTAATAAGTATTAGAGTGGACAGTAATAGAGTTAACCAGTGAGAGTGTACCAGTTGTTAGTGCACCTGGATTTAGGTACATGGCTAAGCTTGATCGTAATATAGAATTAATCAATAAGAAGCTCTGAAAGAGCGTTTTCTCCCAGCGAATTGCGAAAGCTTTTCGTTTATGTAGGAAAAGTATTAGAGTTAATCAGTAATAGAGTTAATAAGTATTAGAGTGGACAGTAATAGAGTTAATCAGTGAGAGTGTACCAGTTGTTAGTGCACCTGGATTTAGGTACATGGCTAAGCTTGATCGTAATATAGAATTAATCAATAAGAAGCTTTGAAAGAGCGTTTTCTCCTAGCGAATTGCGAAAGCTTTTCGTTTATGTAGTTTATATAGGAAAAGTATTAGAGTTAACCAGTTAACCAGTATTAGAGTGGACAGTAATAGAGTTTTAGAGTTGAATAATATTCTAAATAACAGGTACTAAGCCATAAAGTGTGTAAGTTATAAAAATGAATAAATTTATAACGAAAAACAAAAAATCAAATGGATTCAAAAGATTTTATCAGTGATGAGATTTTAAAGCAATTTAAGACAGGAGATGAATTGATGAGTTTTCTAACATCGATTCAAAAACGAGGGATAGAAAAGATACTAGAGGGCGAAATGGATAGCCACCTTGGATATGAAAAGCACGATAAAAACCGGTGCACCAAACTCAAGAAATGGGTTTAGTAATAAGAAGATTAAAACTAGTTTTGGAGAGGATAACATTCAGGTACCAAGAGATAGAGATGGTAGTTTTTCACCGATGCTTGTTCCAAAGCGAAAAGGAATGGCTGAAGGTATAGAAAATATCATCATTTCATTGTATTCAAGGGGCATGAGTAATAGCGATATAGAAAACCAGATCAGGGATCTATACAATGTAGAAGTATCAACTTCAACGATTTCAAGAATAACAAATGCTATAACAGAGGATATTGTAGCATGGCAAAATAGGCCGCTGGAAGATGTCTATTTGATTGTCTGGTTAGATGGAATTGTATTTAAGGTAAGAGAACAATCCAAGGTAATAAACAAGACGATTTATATAGCGATCGGCCTGAGGCAAGATGGTATAAAGGAAGTGTTGGGTTTGTGGCTAGGGTGGAAAGAGAGCTCCAGCTTTTGGATGAGTGTATTGACAGACATGAAAGCACGTGGTGTAAATGATATACTCATAACAGCTACAGACAATTTAAATGGTTTTACGGAAACGATCAAAACGGTTTTCCCACAATCAAACACTCAAATATGCATTGTCCATCAGATCAGAAATGCATGCAAATTTGTGTCATATAAAGACCGAAAGCCATTTACAGCTGATATAGAAGAAAATATATGGAGCGCCAACGAAACAATCAGCAGAGGCAGCATTTAAGGACTTTGCAATGACTTGGGAAGATAAGTATCCGTATTCAGTACAATCATGGAGGACTAACTGGGATGAATTAACGACTTTTTCAGCTTCCCTTAGAAATCCGTAAGATTATGTATACAACTAATTTAATAGAGAACCTGAATGGAAAAATCAGAAAATATACAAAAAACAAGCTTTCTTTTCCAACTGATGAATCTGTTATGAAATCAGTTTATCTGGCCATAAGAGAAGCTACAAGGAAATGGTCCATGCCTATTCAACTGGGGCGTGGTAACCAATCAATTTATTATTATCTTTGGAGAGAGATTAACCAATTTTATGAAAGCTTAGGGGAGCCCAAAAAAACAACTTACACACTTTGTGGGATAGTGTCAAATAACAATTATTCCGCGTCCAAATTGCCATTAATCCTGATGCCAACCGATAATTCCAGCGAATAATTAACCACCTTTTGTTCCGGATAGATGATGTTATTTCCTTGATAATCCTGACCGGCGAATCTCAGAGAAAAGATCTGACGTGAAAGATCCGGTTGTAATTGCAGGTCGATGAAACCCATGTGAAACCCTAATGGAATATTGATTCCACCACCCACATCCAGGCCGTAATTGAATTTTCTTACAAAATCATCAAAGCCCTGAAAGTAGTTTGAGAGTTCGTAATCTAATGTGTATTCTGCTCGTAAATCCAGCGAATAAAAATATCTAAAATCAGGGCCAAAGCTTTTTCTGCCTCCAAGGGCAAAGGAAAGATTGTGAAATCTATTCTTTATAGTGAATCCATCATAATTAACTCCATTTTGGGTCTGACCTCCATTAACTCTCTGGCTGCTACCACGCTGATGATATGCCAGCTCTGCAAAAAATGCAAATGGTTTTCCAGGTTCATATGATTCTACAGCAACGGAGCCATGCAACCCTAAGAGTGGTTGAGTAGAACCAACGCTATTCCACCTTTGAAATCCAAGGGATGGGCCTGCCTTGAAGGACCAAATTGAATATTGAGCATTCAATTGCTGCATAGAAGCAGTGCAGAGGAAAAACAATATAACCGGAATTAATATTTGAATTTTTTCCCCCTTGAGAATAGTTGCTAACTTCATTTTAGACGCTTTTAAAAAATGGAAGGTAACAACTTTTTATTGCACTGGAGTTTCTTTTAGGGAATAATTAACTTTTTTTTCCTTCACTTTTGTCCGTATCGGACAGATTTATATGGTCTTTCCATCGCTTTGATTCAAGCAGCGATCTCTGAAGCAAATATTCTATCTGACCATTGGTACTGCGGAATTCGTCCGCAGCCCATTTTTCCAGAAGTTTCATTGTTTCAGGATTTATTCTTAAGACAAATGATTTTTTTGACAAAATATTTATAAAATTAGAAATTAGAAATTAGAAGTGAGTCGTCAGTCGTCAGTCGTCAGTGGTCAGAGGTGTCTGATATCTGACTACTGATCACTGACCACTGTTTAGTGATTAAGCGTTCCTGCATTGATGACAGGATGTGCTGACCTGTCAGAACATAATACTACCATCAGATTGCTCACCATGGCAGCCTTGCTGTGTTCATCAAAATCAACGATCTTACCTTCCTGTAGCTTTGTCAATGCGAGGTCGACCATACCCACAGCACCTTCAACAATTTTCTTACGAGCTGCTACGATTGCTATTGCTTGTTGCCTTTGAAGCATCGCTCCAGCTATCTCCTGTGCATATGCCAAGTGGCTGATTCTGGCTTCGATGATGACTATTCCGGCACTTTCTAAACGGTCATGCAGCGCTTTTTCTAACTCTTCATTTACTTTTTCAGCACCTGATAATAGTGTCAAATCAGCATTTTCATCCTCAAATTGGTCATAAGGGTATTTATTGGCAAGGACACGGATAGCAGCTTCACTCTGTATGCGAACGAAATTGACATAATCATCTACCTCATATAATGCCTTGAAAGTATCTGAAACCTTCCAAACGATTACTGCTGCAATTTCTATAGGATTGCCCACGCCGTCATTGACCTTAAGTTTTTCGCCGTTGAGGTTTCTAGCCCTTAAAGATAATTTTTTACTGATGTAAAAAGGATTAACCCAAAAGAACCCATTTTCCTTGATCGTTCCCACGTATTTTCCGAAGAAAATCAGTGCAATCGCTTCATTTGGATTGACGATTTTAAATCCGGGAACAAGAAAGAAAAAGAGCACTCCTGAAATTATTAAAAATTGAGGAGGAAAGATTTCATTAGCGGCTAAATAAATAGTCGCAGCCACTAATACAGCTAGAAAAAGGATCATTATGAATCCTGAAATTGGTTTTATAAGTTTTTCTTTTAACATGATGCTTAATTTTTTAAGTAAAGATAGTAATATGATATCAATTTGGTATCATAACGCTATAATGATTTATTTAGTTTCAAAAACAGAATAATTTGTTGGGAAATAAAAAATTGTATATTAGCGTCTTTAAGATTAAACATGTGGTTTAGTATTGGTGTTAACCAACTTTAACTAGATCATAAAAAAATATATACTAATTTATGGACCCATTGAAAGAGCTTTTTAAAGCTAAAGCTTTTCCTGTCAGAGATGAATTAAAGGCCGTTTTGAAAGAGCATGGTGAATTAAAAATCGCCGATGTTAAAGTTAGTCAACTCATAGGTGGGATGCGCAGCATTAAATCTATGTTGTGGGAAACTTCCCTGCTCGATCCTGAGGAGGGCATTCGCTTCAGAGGTTATTCTATCCCTCAACTTATCGAAGAACTTCCAAAGGCAGAAGGAGATACAGAGCCATTGCCGGAAGGACTTTTCTGGCTAATGCTCACAGGAGATATCCCATCTAAAGAAAATGTAACATGGTTAAGTGCAGAATTCGAAAGGAGGGCTGAAGTTCGTCCTGAAGTACTTGCAGTGATAGATGCCTGCACCAACGATGTGCATCCAATGACCATGTTTAGTATTGCTGTTCTGGCGATGCAACCGTCCAGCGTCTTTGCCCAAAAGTATGACGAAGGCCTGAGTAAAGCTGATTATTGGGATCCAACATACGAGGATACTCTAAATCTAATAGCTAAACTGCCTGTCATTGCTTCTTACATATATAGAAAGGTATTCAAAAATGGTGACCACATCGCTCCTAAAAAAGGATTGGATTGGGCGGCAAATTTTGCTCATATGCTTGGGTTTGAAGCACCTGACTTCACGAGTTTGCTGAGATTATATATGACTATTCATGCTGATCATGAGGGTGGAAATGCAAGTGCGCATGCTACACACCTTGTAGGGAGCACATTGAGTGACGCTTACTTATCCTTCAGTGGAGGGCTAAACGCCTTATCTGGTCCATTGCATGGTCTAGCAAATCAGGAAGTGGTCAACTGGATCAATGAAATGGTGGAGCAAATAGGGACTAAAAAACCAACAAAAGAACAAATAGCTGACTACGTGAATACGACTTTGGCGGCAGGACAGGTGGTACCGGGTTATGGGCATGCAGTGCTAAGAAAACCGGATCCAAGATTTTCAGAACAGAAAAGATTTTCAGAGCAATATATCCCCGACGATGACTATGTTCAGATCGTTTGGAAAGTATTCGATGTAGTGCCGGGAATACTAGGCGGACTGGGCAAAGTTGCTAATCCATGGCCTAATGTAGATGCTCATTCAGGTGCTATACTTATACACTATGGCCTCACTGAAGCAAGATTTTACACAGTCTTATTTGGTGTGAGCCGGGCTCTTGGAGTATTGGCTCAGTTATGCTGGTCAAGAGTGTTAGGCCTTCCATTAGAAAGACCGAAATCCATCACCTTTGAAAATGTAAAAGACTTTATCAACAATAACAAAAATCAAAATTAAACGAAGATGAGCATTCCTAAAGAACTAAAATACAGTAAAGAGCACGAGTGGATAAGTGTAGAAGGAAATATAGGAACTATTGGCATAACTGAATTTGCTCAAGGTGAACTTGGAGATCTGGTGTATGTAGATATAGATACTGTAGGTCAAGTGGTTAAAAAAGACGAAATATTCGGTACGGTGGAAGCTGTAAAAACCACTTCGGATCTTTTTCTTCCTGTGACAGGTAAGATACTTGAGGTTAATTCAGAAATCACTGAAAGTGGTGGAGATGATCCGGGTCTAATTAATTCGTCACCTTACGAAGATGGTTGGATAGTAAAGATCGAAATCATGGATCCGTCTGAACTAGACACCTTGTTGGACAGTGAAGCATATGCCGCCTTAGTGGGATAATGATCAAAAAACCTTTAGAGCGACATCGCTTATTTAGAATCATCACCTGGGTATGGTTAGCTATTCTGACCATACTCCTGCTGCTGCCGGGCAGAGATATACCCAAAATAGACCTCGATCTGGGTATTCCAATTGACAAATTGGTCCATTTTACTTCACTTTTTATTGCTACAGGCTCATTCCTTTTAAGTATTCATTGGGAAGAAAACAAACATCGAGTTAAGATCATCTTAGGACTGATATTCTATGGAATTTTTATGGAATTCTTTCAGCATATCCTTCAAAAAAGCCGCGCCTTTGAAGTGGCAGACATCATAGCCAACCTAACGGGAGTTTTATCTGCTGTCCTATTGTATATTATTGTTGGAAAAATAATAAAAAATTAACATTTTGCCTAACCAATCAAAATACCTTTATTTGGTTAGAATCCAAATAAAAAGATACCTTTGCCGAACTATTTCCAAATTGAATTATTATACTACTGAATTTTAAGTGTTTTATTTTGTTGTCAAATCTTTCTCATTTACAACAAGATATAAGTAAAAGTCATTGTTTATCATTAAAGTTTTCTAACGAATGCAAAAGTTTTTCCTCTTATTTCTGACAATCTTATTTTCTTCCCAAATAGCCTTGAGTCAAGAGACAGCCGCGTTCAAATGGCAGCCTGTTTCTAAAAACCAACTTCTACAAAAAGGATTTGCTAACGATCAGAATGTTCCAATTAATAACCTTTTTAAGGTCGATTTTGAATCATTAAATCAAACTTTACTGAATTATGATATCAATGATAAATCTGCTTTGATCATCGATATGCCTGTATTGAATGGAAAAACGGAAAAGTATGAATTGACAAATTCGTCAATTATGGAAGCACCATTACAAAATAAATATCCTTCGTTAAGGACCTTTATGCTAAGATCTATAACTGATAGATCAATACAAGGTCGATTGGCAGTTACTCCTGAAGGGTTGTCTGCTATCATAGATATTGATGGCTTTGAAGTCCTTATTAATAAGGTAAGTAAAAAAGACAATGACCACTACGCTGTATTCAAATTGGTTGAAGATCTTATAGGGTCAGATAAATTAACACCAATGGCCTGTGGCGCACATATTGAGGATATACCTATGGTCGAGCCTGCCGCTGCAGATGCTTTGAACATTAGAGGAAATGAGATCACAATGATGCACTTTAGGGTAGGTATTGCCACGACATCAAGTTTCGGTGAAGAGATTGGTTCTACAAGTGTAGAAGCTACATTGGCAAAAGTGGTGCAGGTTATGAACAATGTCAACCTAAGATATAACAAAGATCATGCGATGCAGCTAGATCTAATCGCAAATGAAGACAAGTTAATTTATGTGCCGGGAACTACAGACTTTTTTACAATACAAGACAATGGTGGTCAACTATTGGGTCAGAGTCAAGCCTTCTTTAATCAAACAATTCTTAGTAATCAATATGATTATGCTCAGACCTGGACGGAGCGATGTTCTGATGTTGGAGGTGTCGTAAGTGGTTCTGCCTGTAATAATCAAAGCAAGGCAAGAGGAGTCTCTTGTGGACCTGCAAATGTAGGGTATTTTCTTACTACTGTTAAACATGAAATGGGCCATCAATTCAGTGCCAGCCACACATTCAATGCCTGCAACGGCTCCGATCAGATAGCTACACAAGGTGCCTACGAACCGGGAAGTGGCAGTACAATCATGGGTTATCCGGGAGCTTGCGCGAGCGACAATATTCAAAATAATGCCGACGATTATTTTCATGTGATCAGCATCCTTCAGGTGCGAAATCACCACGCCAATAATCCTGGCTGTGGAACCTTCGGCACTGAGATAAATCATGTACCTGATATCGTATTACCGACTTACAGCTCATCTTTACTTACCATACCCGCTGATACACCTTATGAGTTGGTAGGAACCGCAACGGATATGGATGGTGACAACCTGTTATACGGATGGGAACAATTCGATCCGGGATCAGGAGAGCCTCTTGGTACAAACTTTGCTTCAGGACCATTGAACAGACCTTATCCACCATCAGCTAAAGGTTATTATAGGATTATACCAAAGATAAATAACATTATCAATGATATATTTGATATTGCTGATAGGATACCATCCGCGACCAGAGAAATGAACTGGAAATTAATCGCCAGAGATTACAATCCAAATGCAGGTGGTGTAGGTATTGCTGATTTTAAATTCAAAGTTGATTCAAATGCCGGACCCTTCAAATTTACTTTTCCTGCCAAGAATACGGATACGATTTTTGAATTAGGTCAATATGTTGAATTAAAGTGGGACGTAGCTAACTCTGATAAAGCTCCAGTAAATTGTGAAGCAGTAAATATTTACTATTCGATCAATGGTGGTACTGATTTTACAGATACACTTTTACTTAATACACCGAATGATGGTCATGAATTTGTTATGTTACCGGTTAAAGCTGTTAACTCAAGATTTAAAATTAAAGGAGCAGGAAGCATCTTTTTGGATATTTCAAGAAAGGCTCTAAGGGTAAATGAACCGGCTGAAGCAGGTTATTCATATGATGTATATCCTCACAATGCGTTACTCTGCCCGGCAAGTCCAAAAGAATTTACAATCAAAAGTATTTCATGGAAAGATTATTCCACACCTGTCAAGGTCGAGCTCGTGGACGGATGGCCGGCCAATACGATCATCTCTCTTAACAAATCAGCACTTGCACCGGGCGAAGATGTCATATTATCTATCGACACGAAGGATGTCAATGAAGCCGGCTTTTTCACGATTAAATTGAGAGGAATTTCAGAAGGATTCGATACATTATACAGGTATGTAACGGTAGAGGTTTTGCCTTCAAAACTGGAATTTGTCTCTGCAGTCAATCCATTACCGGGCACTGTAAATTCTCCTCAGGTACCTACCTTTGGATGGGCTCCTATACCGGGTGCTGACCAATACGTTTTCGAACTATCTTCTGACTCAAGATTTATCAATATTATTGATTCATATGTCGGAGTGCAGCCTAATTTTAATACATTGCTTGTATTAGCGCCGGGTACTATATTCTATTGGAGAGTAAGGGCTATCAACAGATGTTTTGAAGGTCCATGGTCAGATTACAATACATTCCAGACTATTTTGTATGAATGCAATACGATCTCGGCATTGGGATTACCTAAAAATATTTCAAGTAATGTAACCATTCCTCCTGTTGAGATCAAATTTGATATTTCAAATCAGGTAGGTACTACAGCAGATATAAATCTCAAAAACATCAATATAAGCCATGGTGATATATCAAAACTAGAGATTTCGGCAAAATCGCCTTCCGGCAAAATCGTTAAGGTTATAAGTGAGCGTTGCTCCGGCATCTCTGGAATGAATACCTCTTTTGATGATTCTTCTCCACTTCCGATCTCTTGTGGACAAATAAAAGCCGACAAGACTTTTCAGCCTGGAGAAGCTTTGAGTGCTTTTAATGGGGATCCGGTCCAGGGAGATTGGTCTGTATCAATTACTACTAAAAAAGGTGGGTCTTCGGGTGTCATCAGTAGTCTAGATTTTGAATTGTGTGCAAGTGTAACGAGTTCACCGATCATCAAGATAAATAATAATGTACTCAAGGTAAAAACAGGCTTTGCTCAAACTGTTGAAAATAAAGATCTGAAATATGAATCTGACCAAACCACAGAAGACAATATCTGGTATTTCCTTCTTTCCGAGCCGGAACATGGCTATTTTACTTCTTATGGTCAGAGACTTTACAAGGGTGATCGATTCTTACAATCATTCCTGAACGACTGGGCATTAGAATATGTCCCTTTCGATGATGTATATGAAGGAGCTGATGAAGTAACATTATTGGTCAGAGATAATAAGTTTGGTTATCTGGCTCCAGAGATATTTAAGATTGACTTAAATAAATCAAATATATTAAAGTCTAATCCTAAGGTCAATGATGTTTCCAATCTAATCAGATTATATCCTAATCCTACGAAAGATCTGATTACAATAGATATGAGTGACTTTAAATGGTCAGGCAATGCGAAACTAAATATCACGGATCTATCAGGTAAATTGATATTATCCAGAGTACTTTCAAGTGGCACAGCAACCGTAAACATAGACCTTGGTCAAGTGGCATCTGGTGTGTATTTCGCTAATATTATCTCCGGCAACTATGTTGCAAAGCAAAAATTAATTAAAATCTAAGCATCTCAGATGAATCATAATTTATTAAAAATCACTTATCTCTTTATTTCTCTGCCTTTATTACTTCAGGGACAGAGTTTAGAAGGTACATGGAAGCAACTGCCATTGACGTCCGAACTTTCAACAAGAATGAATGCAGACCTGGTGTTGCCATCAGATGCGAAAGCATATCTTGTAGATGTTTCTGTCATCAATAACCTCTTGATGAATACGCGGTCTTCAGAACAAATTCAAATGGCTCTGCCGCTAGGATCAGAAGGAGAAGAGGAGATTTTTAATATGACATATGATCCTATCATGGGAATTATGGATCAAAAGAAGTTTTCAGATATTCTTACATTCCGCGCTGTTTCAACAGACGGTAAGGGTAAGTTAGGTCGAATTGGTATTTCTAGTCTTGGATTTTATGGCATTTTTGAATCTGAGGATGGTCAGACCATTATCCGCCACGGTAATGGAGAGGAGAAAGATAAAGTCTTTATCTATGATTTGGATAGAAAGATGGCATTGGTGGATCCACTCTTGTTGGGTGTTTGTGGTACTGAAAGTGCCCCTAAAATATCACACAATTTCGATGTCCTTCAGACAAGAGATGAAATAAGGAAGATGAGAAATTATCGTCTTGCCATCTCATGCACCTCTGGCTTTGCAACCATCGCAGGCGGATCAGAATCTGCAGTAATGGCAAAGGTTGTGGAAGCGGTAAACTTATTAAATCTCAGGTATCATGTCGATTTTGGTTTCCGAATGACACTCATTGACAATAATGAAAGATTGTTTAATCTTTCTGCTGCGACTGATTACTTTGTAGATCAAACTAAAGGACTTGGACTATTAAGACAAAATCAGAATTTCATAGATAGCCTACTTTCTCCGGAAGATTATGATTTGTCACAGGTTTTTACTAAAGTTTGTTCTGATGTAGGAGGAGTGGTTTCCGGACGAGCATGCGATGACAACTCAAAGGCAAGAGGTGTATCTTGTAGGAGCAGTGATGAAGATTATTTTTTCACTACATTCAAACATGAGATGGGACATCAGTTCAATGGGGGACATACCTTTAATGCTTGCAACGGCAGTACACAATATGACCCAGAATCATCTTACGAACCAGGCGCAGGTAGTACGATATTATCATATGGAAATAATTGTGGTGACGACAATGTCGGTACAAGAAAAGATTACTTCCATGTGATCAACATCATAGAGATGACTACTTATGCTATGGAAACAGAAGCATTATGTGGTACTTTAGGCACTGATATAAATCATGCTCCGGTAGCAAAAGTATCCTATCCTTCAGGTGTACTTACTATTCCAATCCTCACGCCCTTTGAGCTTACAGGCACCGGAACAGACATCGATGGCACCGGATTAACATATAACTGGGAACAGTTCGATCTGGGCACTGGTGATCCATTAGGCACCAATTTCGAAACAGGTCCACTGTTTGCGTCTCAGGATCCAAGAAATGCTGGAGCAACAAGGCTAATTCCTAAGCTTGCAGATGTTTTGTCAGGAGCTTACACCAAGAGTGAGCGGATGCCGGAGGTGAGTAGAGAGCTAAATTTTAAGATGACGATTCGGGACAACGATCAAAAAGTTGGTGCCACCGATATAGCTGATTTTAAATTTGAATCTACAATTGATGCAGGACCATTTCAAGTGACTTTCCCCTCGAAAGAGATAGATACAATTTTCACAGTAGGTCAACATATTTTAGTTCAATGGGATGTAGCGAATACTGATCAAAGCCCAGTCAATTGTAAGTTTGTGAACATAATGCTTTCCAACAATGACGGCTTGACCTTTCCTGATACTTTGGTATATAGAACTCCAAACGATGGCAGCGAATACATAATGTTGTACAAAGCAACTACAAGAGGAAGAGTGAAAGTGAAAGCGGCAGACAATATATTTTTGGATATTTCCAAAAAGTCTATGCGTGTAGTTCTTCCGGCAGATGCCGGATATTCAGTTGATGCATTTCCTCATGATGGAGCTACTTGCTTATATTCAACATTTGCATATCAGATTAAATCTATCCAATGGAATGGTTTTACCGCTCCAATTAAATTGGAAATCACAGATCCGGGCAACGATCAATTTATCATTGCATTCGAAAAAGATAATATCCTACCTGGGGAGACCATAAAGTTAAATGTCGATGCCAGAAATGTCGATGTAGCAGGTACTTATGTCATTAAGTTTATGGCTACCGCAGAGGGTGCTGATACCGTATGGAGTTCAGTAAATCTTGTCATCGGTGAAGACGATCAACCTTTTGCAGGAGTCGTTTCCCCGATCAATCTCAATCAGGAAGTTTCTGTTAAGCCAATTTTTCAGTGGAATAAAACAACCAGCGCTGCTTCGTACGAATTCGAGCTGGCTACAAACCCTTCCTTTGATGAGGAATCCGTGATATATGGATTAGAAACTGACTTAACTAAATTTACATATAATTTCAACCTTGAATCTAAAACTATTTATTTCTGGAGAGTAAGAGCCATGGGGGATTGTGGATGGGGACGCTGGTCGGAAACAAACATATTCAGGACTTCATCTGCCGAATCACCAAACACACTTGAGCAGATCAATAATCAAGTACTTAAGGTCAAAACAAATAATGCAAGGTTCATAGGTCATGATGATCTTTATCATACATCTGTCCAAGAGCCAAATGAAGACTTAACATATACATTACTTGCAGAAACAAGTCATGGAAGTTTGAATTTAAATGGAAGCAAACTGAGTGTAGGACAACAATTTACACAGGATGACATTGACAACGGTATTATGCATTATAACGCTGATCAATTGGATTATCAAGGAGCTGATAGGTTTGACTTTTTGGTTTATGACAGTCAGGCAACCTTCATAGGGCCTTACACGATGCTGATCGATATCAATGATCAAAACCCGTTGAGTACAAAAGAAGATCTTACGAAAGTAGACCATTTAGTGACTTTGTTTCCAAGCCCATCTTCGGGTCAGGTTACTTTAACATATGCAGGAAAAGTAGCGCTAAGCGATGCTACTGTGATGATTTACAATGTAAATGGCAATGCGGTCTGGTCAAAAAATTACGCCGGTAGTTGGAATAATTCAACATTAGATCTTAATTCACTGACTAGCGGGACTTATGTACTAGTGCTCAAATCAGGAAATTATATTTCAAAAAAGAGGCTGGTCAAATTGTAAAAAATTATATTTGCCTCATTAAAACGTGGTATGTACCTATTTTTGGGATTAATTACGTTTAGAGAGTGCAAAATATGTTTAAATCAAAATACTTCTGGCTTCACATAGGACTAATCCTTATTGCCATTTGTGTACTAATCGCCATAGTATTTTCTTTACTGGGTATGTATACGCATCATGGTGAGAAAATTCCTATTCCAAAACTACTGGAATTGACTGTAGATCGAGGTACGAATCTTTGTGAAGATGCAGGATTCGAGCTGATTGTATCAGATTCTGTTTTTGTAGTAGGACAACGTGGTGGTACTATTATAGCGCAAAATCCCGAACCTGCATCATTTGCTAAAGAGGGCAGAAAAGTCTATGTAACAATTACCAAGTTCTCTGCTGATATGATATCCATCTCAACGTTGCCCGCCTTATATGGTAAAAGTTATGAGCTGAAGAAAAAGGTATTGCTAGATGGATTTGAGATACAGTCTAGTGTCGCTGGATATCTCTTTGACAAGGGTGATCCCGGTCAGATACTCAAAGTAATCCTGGGCACTGATACGATTATCGATCAAAATGGTATTGCAGAAAATATCAATATTCCGAGAGGTGGTAAGTTGAGATTTATATTGTCTTCAAAAGAAGGAGGAAAGGTACAAGTGCCGGATCTGGTCTGCAGAACTTATGACGAGGCAATATTCCTGGCAGCAGGCAATTTTCAACTCGCCATACGATCTGGTGAGGGCGGTGAATACATTATTTCTCAAGAACCAGCCTTCGCACCCGGCTCAGTTATAGAAAGGGGAGATTCTATTTCAATAATACTTTCAGATACCCGACCACTGGAATGTCCAGAAGCTATTGAATGACCAAAATGTAAGGTTGCAACAAAAAGCGCGGCCATTTCGTTTTTATAAAAAATTTTACCACGAATGATTCGACTTTCACTTAGTTTACTTACTATAATATTTGTTTTAAGCTTTAACAATTCGAGCTCTGCGCAGATTATTTTCTCAAACCTGACAGAGAATCCTGCATTATTATCGGTTAAGAATACGGAACTGGAAGAGCGCAATTATATTTCAAGTCAAAGGTTGGTTATCCTGGCTGCAGATACACAGAAAGTTTGTATCCAAAGACCAGATCTGGGCTTTTTTGATACTCTTTATTATGCGTCTTCAAATGTACCTGTTGATATTGACTTCAGTATAGATCTGAATTGTGTCACTATTTCTGCACATGCCAATGCGCCTGTTAGTTCAGTGGCATTGCCATTTGCATTTGTCACAAGTGATGGTAACATTTTGTCATACACTATATATGTTGATATCGTCAAGCCATTGGTGTTGCCTTTCTTCGATGACTTTGCATACAACTCAAAAATACCGGATCCGGCCAGATGGGTGGATAAAAATGTATTCATTAATCAAACAATGGCAGTTGATCCACCTAGTATTGGTGTAGCGACTTTTGATGGCCTAAATTCTAATGGAACACCATATGGAGGAGGTTTTAACAGAGCTGATTATTTAACATCAAACTATATAGATCTTTCAGGAATCACTGCAAATGACTCAGTTTACCTAAGTTATTTTTTACAAGCTAAGGGCAATACATACAATCATCAACAGAGGGACAGTATAGAGCTTGAGTTTAAAAATGACAAGGGAGAGTGGAAATCTGTCGCTTCATACAAAGGTATTAGCCCTAATAATCCGTCTGATTACATTCCCCCATTCCAGCAATACAATATTGTAGTTGATAAGAGCTTCTACCACCGAGGATTTCAATTTAGATTTGTGAATTACAATTATAGATTGGGTGTGTATTCGACTTGGCACCTTGATTATGTTAAAATGGTAGTAAATCAGAAACCCTCGTTAAACTTAATGGATATAGCATTCATTAAGCCGCCAAACAAATTTTTAAAAACATATTCGGCCATTCCTTATAAACAGTTGAGTGGACATGAGAATGAAGAATTAGCCAATACGACAGAGATTGAGCTCTATAATCACTTTCTTGAGACAGCTGAAGATCTTGTAGATCCGAGATTGAACATTAAAGAAATTACCACAGGTACTCAAATTTACGAAGGCGCTCTTGTGAATCTTGTATCTCAACTTAACCCTGCTGTGGGTATAAATAGATTTTCCAATGCATTCGATGCCGGCCAGATAGCAGATGCTATAGCTTCAGTTCCCGCAGGTCAGCTTCCATTAATTTTCAGGACTACTTATACCTTTGATCAGGATCAGGAGACCCCGCTTCTTGAAGAAAACAACACAGCATTTTCAGATACTGAAGTAGGATATACGATGGCTTATGATGATGGAACTGCTGAACTTAATATCGCTGCAGAGGCCAATAATAGCACAAAATCACAGATAGCCGTTAAGTTTCATTTAAATGAAGGGGACTCTCTACGGGCTATTCAGTTTCATTTTCCAAGATTGTTTGACGATGTAAGCAAGCAACTTTTCAATATCAAAATATGGGTAGGAGATCTTAACAAAGAAGAAGCAGATTATACGTATCAATTGCAAAAGCCGATCTATGCGGATGGCATATTCGATACACTGCAAGGATTCACGACGTATCCATTGACTGATGACTTGTATGACAGCATTCCGAAGCCGCTGTATATTCCTGCTGGAGACTATTATGTAGGTTGGCAGCAATTTACTGTTTCATCTGCCGGTCAATTTATCCCCGTAGGATTTGACAGAAATTACAAAGGCGGGGAGGCAATTACTTATTACAAATCTACAGGAGACTGGAAGCCGCTTTCGGAACTATCTACTTCACCCTTGTTGAAAGGTGTACCGATGATCCGTGCCAAGTTCCAAAATTCCTTGCTCACTTCAGCGACGAAAGACTTAGATAAAGTGCAATCACTTTCCTTCTATCCAAATCCATCAAATGGTACAATATGGTTAGATAAAAAGCTTGAATTGCCGGTCAATAGCACTTATAAGATCTATGATGCTATGGGCAATAAAGTTCAGTCAGGTAGAATGGAATCACAGCTTAATATCTCTAACCTGCAAGGTAATCTGTACTATATTCAAGTGATGAAGGCGGATGGACAATTGTTTGGAACGTCGAAGATCATGGTGATCAGATAATATATTTAAAGTTAGAAGGCAGAAATTAGAAGTTAGAATAAAACTTCGAATGAAGTGTAGAGCAAACATTTGGGGTATTATAGGCAAAATGAATTTTGCAGACACACGAACTTAGGTTAACCTACGCTCAGCACTTCATAGCGAATGATGTACAAAATTTAAATTAAAAACTTAGATCGTGAGGTTCGGCGTAGGTTAACCTACGTCGGGGTGTCATCAAAGTTTACTTTGAAAAATACAAAAAGATGTGTTTAACGAAATGTATTTATTTGCCGAAGTCGTCCAAGATCATGGTCATCAGGTAAAGTAATAATTCAGCTATACCGTGTAAATAATTATAGCCTCTGTAGGGACAGGTCGCGACCTGTCCCTACAGAGGCTATAATTATTTACTGTCCTCAAAAAGTCATCTCCTTCACCTTCTTCCAGATCTCCTCATGCAGATCTTCAATGCTGAGCGTCCCGTCAAGAATGACAATATTCTCTCCGTCATTTGTCGTTTCGAAAGCATTCATAAAGTCTTCGTGAGTATTGGTCTGCTTCTCTATATTTTCATAGATATCTAGTTTCTCCCTACTTTCAGTGAGTCTTTTTAAAGTGATGACAGGATCAATATTCAGATAAAAGGTGATGTCTGCTTTTAAAAAACTTTTACAGATACTATTTGCAGAAATGAGCCATTGGAGTGAAACATATTCCCCCTGAAATGCATAAGAGGAATAATAATATCTGCTTGAGATCACATTGAAACCCTTTTCCATCATCGCGAGTATGCCAGATTCCGGATTTTTGATATGGTCCAATCTATCAGCAAGGTACAATGCTGCCATGACCGAGGCATCGACTTCTTCATCACCGCTTAGGATGGAGCGAATGAGCTTGCCAATAGGCCCATCTGTAGGTTCGTGAGTGGTCATAGCTTTTTTCCCTTCCGCCTGAAATCTCTTTTGCAAAAGATCGATCTGGGTGCTTTTACCACTGCCATCGATACCTTCTATTACTATAAACATTGATTTTGACATAAGAATATAATTTTATTGACGATGAAGAAGAGATTAACCTTCCGATTATCTGCTAAATTATATATTTTTGGAACAATCAATCCTATTTAATACAAAATTGGATTTTTTAATTAACCGACATTTTTATGAATAATGACATAAATACAGTGATTTTAGACAAATTTATCCGAAAAATTAAGCGTGTCAATTCGACTAATATTAGATCATAAGGATTAGAAATAGATCATATAATAAATTAAAAAAGTAGATGATAGTCAATTGTAACGTGCTTGGCGAAGAGAGAAGTTTTGATACAGAGAGAGGATTAGACTTGTCAATAGAGTTGCACAAAGGATATCCTCAAGTCAATTGTTTCAATGCGCCACTTTTTTCCACTACGCCTTTAAGGGAAGGATCTTTTGTCGGATCTACCTTGCATGGTTCACCGGTTAATTTTTACGATGTAGCTATTAATCCGCATGGAAATGGCACGCATACTGAATGTGTAGGGCATATTGCCAAGGAGCCATATTATATTAATGAGTGCTATAAAAGTGATTTTCATGTGGCACAATTGATCAGCATTTTTCCTTTACTTGAAGAAAATGGAGATAAAACAATACCATTGGGACATCTTGAACAGCTATGGGACTATAAAGGTGAGGACGCATTGGTCATCAGAACATTGCCGAACGGCGAGGAAAAGCGCACAAAGAATTATTCCAATTCCAATCCGACATATTTTACTGATGATGCGATGCGTTTTATAGTAGAGACGGGGATAAAACATCTATTAATAGACTTGCCAAGTGTCGACAGAGAGTTGGACGAAGGAAGAGTAAGCTGTCACAAAATATTTTGGAATTACCCTGGGAATGAGGTTAGAAAAGATGCTACGATATCGGAACTTATTTTTGTTCCGGATGGTGTAAGTGATGGAATTTATTTGCTAAATTTACAGTTATTAAACATACAATTAGACGTGTCTCCAAGTCGACCCATGTTATATAATTTATTTTGAAATGGGTATTTCAACTGAATACGAACAAACAATATTCGATCGATTCCTGTCCATCGATTCAGGGGCGTATAGAGATATTGTTCATTTTTATGAGGACTATCGGGATAGATTATATAGTCTGGATGCGCTTAAACGGTTTGAAATTCAGGCCTGCTATGTTGAAGCGCTCTTTGAAATGGGCAAGTACAGGGAAGTTCTTTTCATCATCGATGATACGATCGAAACAGCGATTGTATTCGATTATTCCAGGTTATTCGGGGTAGATATTTATTTTAATTTATTACTCAAAAAAGCAGTCGCCTTATTTCAGTTACACAAAACAGATGAATCGCTTATAGTTACCAAGCAACTATTGTCCATGTGTCCTGATGAACCAAATGTTAGGTTTTTTTTCAAAGAGATTATGCTTTACCAATGTCGCAAACTCGTATTACCTACAAGGGTATTTTTTATTTCGGGGCTGATCACCACCACAGTTCTTATGGCATTCGAAATACTTATTATATGGCCTTTTTATAACGAGATCAGCGACACCGTAACTAAAGTTCGTAATTTACTTTTCCTTTTTTCGGTGCTCATCTTCTTATCGGGCGAAGCATCAAGATTCCTGCTTATGGAATGGCAATCATTTTTGCATTTCAATTTTATTAAAAAACAAAAGGATATCAAAAGCAAAACACTTAAAAAAGATATTAAAGAAATACATAAATAAATTTAGATCTTATCTCTTAAGATTGCAAAATAAAATTTGCCACACACGCTCTTCAAACCAACATGGGTTATCTTTGTTCTTTGAATAATTGGTTATAACATTTTAATGTAAATATATTTTTGAAACAACACCAGCATATCTATGACGAGCACGGCGCCCAGGTCTGCTGCACTCTTGAAGAAAAGATCAATCGGGATGCAAAGCAGAAGATAACAACAGAGGATAATGACGAAGGTTGTTGCAATCATCATTCTGCCAATAATGTAAAGCAAAGTTCAGGACATAATGATGGACATGATCACGACCATGACCACGATCACCAGCACGGGTCTGGCATTTGGTCTATGTTTAGGACTGCTATCATAAGTCTTGCCCTTCTTCTCGTCGGTCTTGGATTGGATCATGTACTACACCCTCAATGGTTCAGCGGTTATATAAGGATCATATTGTATATAGCAGCCTATCTTCCTGTGGGACTTCCTGTGCTTAGGGATGCATGGGTAAGTATCACAAAAGGACAGTTCTTTTCTGAGTTTTTTCTAATGTCATTGGCTACCATTGGAGCATTCGCCATTGGAGAATACCCGGAAAGTGTTGCCGTGATGCTTTTTTATACAATCGGTGAAGGATTCCAAATGCTGGCAGTCAAAAGAGCGAAACTAAATATTCAAACTTTACTTGATCAGCGCCCTGACGAAGTCAGCATACTCCGATCTGGTGAGGTCATTAATATCAAAGCGGAGAATGCCGCTATAGGTGATATTATTCAATTAAAACCCGGGGAGAAGCTGGCATTAGATGGTGTCTTAATTTCAACAGCTGCTTCTTTTAATACTGCCGCCTTAACTGGAGAAAGTGTACCTCAAACCAAGAAGGAAGGAGATGTCGCATTGGCAGGAATGGTTAATCTTAATTCTCCTATTCACATCAGAGTAACTACTGCTTATCAGGACAGTAAACTTAGTCGGATCTTACAAATGGTTCAAGACGCTTCTTCCCGTAAGGCGCCTACTGAATTGTTTATCCGCAAGTTTGCAAAGATCTATACACCGATTGTTGTTGTCCTCGCTGCCATGATCTGCTTGCTTCCTATCCTTTTTGTGGAGGTCTATTCCTTTCAGGAATGGCTTTATAGGGCTTTGGTCTTCCTGGTGATCTCATGCCCATGTGCCCTGGTCATCAGTATTCCACTTGGATATTTTGGCGGTATTGGAGCAGCCAGTAAAAACGGGATTTTGATCAAGGGGGGTAACTTTTTGGATGTGCTCGCCGGTGTGACTCACGTCGTGATGGACAAAACAGGGACATTGACTGAAGGAGTATTTAACGTACAGGAATTAAAATTAGAGGCCGGTTTCGAAAAGTCTGAGGTGATATCTATGTTGAGTGCTTTACAATCTATGAGTACACATCCTATCTCTACTGCTATTCAAAACTATGCAGGCAAGTCTGAAACACGCCTTGTGGTCAGTGATGTGGAAGAAATATCTGCACATGGACTGAAAGGACAAGTCGATGGTAAGGAAATATTGGTCGGTAATTTCAGATTGTTGGATAAATATTCAATCATATACCCTGATTCAATTAATTCATTATCAGGTACGGTCACCGCATTTTCAATAGGTGGAAGATATGCCGGCTACATGAGTATCTCTGACAAGATTAAAAAAGAATCAGCTCACGCGATTTCACGCTTGCATTCTATGGGTGTAAGTACTACAATGCTTAGTGGAGATAAGCACGAAGTCGTTCAATCTGTGGCTAAAGAAATCGGGATCAAAGAAGCCTATGGAGAATTACTTCCAGTTGATAAAGTAGACAAGACAAAACAGATCAAGAATCCTCAAAATATAGTCGCATTCGTCGGAGATGGGGTCAATGATGCTCCTGTCATGGCTCTGAGTGATGTCGGTATCGCCATGGGTGGCCTGGGAAGTGATATGACTATTGAGACTGCTGATGTAGTAATTCAGGATGATCGACCGGACAAAATTCCTATGGCTATAGCTATCGGAAAACAAACGAAACGTATTGTGTGGCAAAATATCACTATGGCCTTCGTAGTCAAAGCCGCAGTGCTAATCATTGGTGCTAGTGGACTTGCAACCATGTGGGAAGCGGTATTCGCTGATGTAGGCGTGGCGTTGCTCGCCATTTTGAATGCGGTGAGAATACAGAAGATGCGTTTTTAGGAGGATGATTTTATATGATTAGGTTTTGGGAACGCAGATTTATTAAGATTTGCATGATATGTTTATGATTTTTAGATACAAATCTCAAAGATTGATTCCAAACCCCAAACCCCAAACCCCAAACTTCAAACCCCAAACCCTCAAATTAATTTTTCTTAATCATGTTGATCTTAGATCCACCTTGTCCTATGATGTTCATGACCTTATTGTCTGCTGTGTAGTTACCTACTTTTTCAGGATATTCTCCCGATTTTGTAGTTATAAAAAATAGATGTCCTTCTTCGGTGTACCAAGCTTTATCTTTTAATGGTTTTAATTCTCCATCCAGATAAGAAAGACTTCCATTTACATTAAAAAAGAGATATTTATTGCCAGAAATGATGGTTGGAACCTTGCCTTTAGAGTATTCTTTAATTTCCCAAAGTCCCACGACCGCTGGATCATGTCTGTCCATCGCGGTATTGCCTTTGTTCACATTTTTTACAATTTTTTCAGGCTTTGACGTATCTTTTTTGATTTCACTCGATGCAGGAGCATTGGCACTACTACTAATAAATACTTTTTGAAATTTCACAGGGAGTGGAGGGCTGATCTGGGGACGTACCATGGATAATAGAAACACAAGTGTGTCCTTATGATGATAACCTTCCACCTCGAATAGAGAGTTCAATAAGGTGTCTTTCGCCTGTCCGATAAATTTACCTTTTTCTATAGATCCCTTTACATTAAAGTTATTGGCCCTATCAAAGATCGTCCCTGTGATTGATTCATTCTCCCCGGCTTTAAGAAACATACTGATTTTCTTATCCCTTATCATGCCGACATATGTCCCTGCATAGTCTTTAGCTGTGTCTTGCTTACAACTGTGAAAAACGTTAGCGCAGATCAAGATCAGAAATATTGATTTAAAATTCATTTTGTGTATATGGTTTATTTCTGATCCTGATCCTGATTCTTATTTTCCAATGATAAAACGACTGGTGATCGCATTTTGTCCACTTCCTATTTTTAACAAATATGGTCCAGGAGCTAATTTGCTCACATCAACATCAGTCAGAGAGACATTGGAATTAAATTTTTCATTTTTTTCTATTACAATGGCTCCTTTGCTATCAACGATATTTACTTGCAGGAATTGCTCTTTAGCAAGGCCTTTAATCTGAAATGATAAGATTTCTTTGACAGGATTGGGATAGATATTGAGCTCAAATGCCGGCTTTACAATGTTTTTTGAACTTAAGGTCGCCAAGTCGAAGGTTTCTGAAGTTGCATTGATTGGTTTGGCCAAAGTGGCGATGGTAGCTATACCGGCAGCCGCAACTTTGGTGAGGAACTCAAAATTGATGGTGCTAAGCACATCCTGAGCCGTATGATAGTTGTGATTTCTTGTATCGGCACCATCTGTGATCATGAGTGCAGGAAATCCTGCATCCCAGAAAGGGGCATGATCACTTCTGCGGAGATCCTGAGCGATCGTACCTGTGCCGGGAACTACTAAGCTAATCACCTTAAGGGAGGGAACATATTCTCCTGCTGCCAGATTGAACATCGTGTTTAATGCGCCGGAAGCCGTGTTGCCGCAGTTAATTATAAAGTTTCCTCTGCTCTGATCGCTAATAATTTGGGTAACCTGAGTAGGAAATAAAAATTCAAATCCGTTAGGGATCGTCTGACTATTTGGTTCTTCTGATGAGTATCCGATCATCTCATAGTTGACCAGACCTTTGATCTTGTCACCGGCTTTGATCCCACTGGTTACATACTTACTACTTCCGATAAGGCCAAGCTCTTCCAAATTGAAATTTGTAAATTGGATATTGTTTTCAAAGCTGTAATCTTTCAGCACCCTCATTGCTTCCAGCACACCGACTACACCTGTGCCATTGTCATCTGCTCCCGGTGCATTACTGGCTGAATCAAAATGGCCATTAATGAGGCAGAGTTGGTTATTATACAATCCTTCTTTCTGTCCAATGATATTATTGAAGGCTTTGTTATTGTACATGAAAGAATGGTTTCTCTGAGTCAATCCGGCTGCACTCATTTTATTGGAAATGTAGTTTTCTACTTCAGCCAATTTCGCCGGAGCTGCTGTATAATGTCTTACGCCGACGATGGCTTCCAGATTGCTCATAAGAGAATCTTGGCTGACTAGAGCGACCATGTCTGCTATGGAAGGTGCATGACGATCATATGCCATTAATTTTAACTTGATTTTACTAAGGTCCGTGCCGGCATCGTACTGCCAAGAAATGGATTTTGAATTTCCTATCAGAATTGGGAATCCAAAATCACCGGTAGCATTTGTAACGGGCACAAAATTATCTCCTGCAGTACTCTGTTGCAAAACAATTGTGATCGTGTCGCTCTCAACATCTAAGAGGTCAAAAGTTAAGGTGATTAAACGATTTGCGGCATCATGGCTGAGCTGCACATCAGTAAGGTTAGGTGCGCTGTTCTGACTGATTAAAAGATTAAAACAAGAAAGGAAAGGAATTAAAAGGATTAGCTTTTTCATGGTGTGAATTTTAATTATTGTAAAAATAATTAATTTTTTATTTATCCCGAGTTAAAACTCTGGGCAATTGAAAGAGATTAATAAATATTTCTAACAAGGTTAAGCTTTATCGCACTGAATAAATTGTTAATTAAAACCTGGGACTAAAGTCCTATCATACTAATCCTTCGATCCGTTGACTAAAGTCAACGGCAAATTATTGCTGCTTTCCATTCTTAGTTACACTGAGATCGGAGTAGCATTTGACACCAGTCAAATCCCTTTGTGCACTTAAAAATTCAACATTAGCTATAAAATCTAAAAAACTAAAGCAGCTCAAATCTTGAAATGAAATTAAAACCTTTGTGAATCTTTGTGTTAAAACTTATTTTTTGATTCATATAAAAGGCTGCCAAGGCAAATTAATGTTATTAAATACTAAAGTTTAGGAGTTGCTTATTATAATGGTTTCTTATTATACAAATTATTGAATTCTTCTATCAGCTGGATGTACAATAAATCAAATAGTTATTTTGCATCATATCTTTTTTTCTTATATATTTAATTTACTTTCCTTACTTTCGTTCATCATTCCTATTCGCCGTCTTTTTATCTTAAACTAAAGTATTTTAAATGCGCTATCTGATATTTACCGCTCTGCTGATTGTCAATTTTTCTATCATTTCCTACGCTCAATTAGACAAAGATCCTGTCGATTATGTTAACCCACTCATGGGATCTCTATCCACCTATAGCCTTTCCTCCGGCAATACGTATCCGAGTGCCTCCATGCCATGGGGTATGAATAGCTGGACTCCACAAACAGCCAAAATGGGAGATGGATGGCAATATTATTATAATGCTGACAAAATACGAGGCTTTAAACAAACTCATCAGCCAAGTCCGTGGATCAATGACTATGGACAGTTTTCAATTATGCCTGTGACTGGAACCTTGAAGTTTAGGGAAAAAGACAGAATGTCCTGGTTTTCACACAAAGCTGAAGTTTCAAAACCATATTATTACAGCGTCTATTTGGCGGACTATGACGTGACGACAGAACTTTCACCGACAGAAAGAGCCTGTAGTTTCCAGTTTACTTTTCCAAAAAATGATGAATCTTACATCGTCGTTGACGCTTTTAATAAAGGTTCTTATGTCAAGATTTTACCAGCTCAAAAGAAAATTATCGGATACACCACCCGCAACAGTGGCGGCGTTCCATCAAATTTCAAAAACTATTTTGTTATCAAATTTGATAAGGCATTCGAATTGTCTTATACTTTTCAGGACAGTGTACTCATAAAGGATAAACTGGAGTTGACTTCTGATCATTCGGGGGCCATCATTGGGTTTAAGACTAAAAGAGGTGAAATAGTACACGCCAAAGTTGCGTCTTCTTTCATCAGTTTTGAACAAGCAGAACTAAACCTCTCCCGTGAGCTTGGTGACGATGATTTCAACACAACAAAAAACAAAGGACGTGCCATTTGGAACAAGGAATTGAGTCGCATCCTTGTGGAAGGAGGAAGTGATGAAGAAACGAAAACTTTTTATTCATGTCTTTACAGAACCATGCTTTTTCCGCGCAAACTGCATGAGATAAATGCCAATAATCAGACCGTCCATTACAGTCCTTACAATGGAGAAGTGCTTCCGGGGTTTATGTATACGGACAACGGTTTCTGGGATACCTTCCGTGCGGTTTTTCCATTTTTCAATCTAATGTATCCTGAAGTGAATTCGGAGATCATGCAGGCCATGGTCAATGTGTATAAGGAAAGTGGCTGGTTGCCGGAATGGCAAAGCCCAGGACATAGAAATTGTATGATCGGAAGCAATAGCGCCTCCATTATTTCAGATGCTTATATCAAAGGAGTAAGAGGTTTTGATGTAAATGTCTTGTATGAAGCCATGCTAAAGAATAGTAACAATGCAGGTCCAATGGAATCTGTAGGGCGTGCAGGTGTAAAAGAATACAATGAATTGGGGTATGTGCCGTATGATATTGGCGTGAATGAAAATGCCGCCAGGACTTTGGAATATGCATATGATGATTTTACCATAGCACAATTGGCCAAAGCACTTAAGAAACCTGAAGAAGAAATTGCTGTTTTTACTCAAAGAGCACACAATTACAAAAATGTCTTCGATCCTTCGACAAAACTGATGCGCGGAAGAAACAAAGATGGCGAGTTTCAGTCGCCATTTAATCCATTCAAATGGGGAGATGCATTTACAGAAGGTAATAGCTGGCATTATACCTGGAGTGTATTTCAGGATGTCAATGGACTGGCTATGGCTATGGGAGGACGCGACACAATGGCAATGATGCTGGATTCCGTATTTAAAATGCCGCCGATCTTTGATGATAGTTATTATGGTGGAACGATCCACGAGATCCGTGAGATGCAGATCATGAACATGGGTCAGTATGCGCACGGCAATCAACCTATTCAGCACATGATTTATCTCTACAATTATGCAGGCCAACCTTGGAAGGCGCAGTATTGGCTGCACCAGGTCATGAATAGAATGTACCATTCCGGTCCGGATGGATATTGTGGAGATGAGGACAATGGACAGACGAGCGCGTGGTATGTGTTTTCAGCCATGGGATTCTATCCTGTGACTCCCGGAACTACTCAGTATGTCATCGGGTCACCGTTATTTAAAAGGATAACGATCAGCTTATCGAATGGTAAAAAAGTGCAGATCAATGCTCCTGCAGTCAACTCTGAAAATGTGTACATCGATAATATTACGATGGATGGCCGACCTTATGAAAAATTATATTTTGAACATTTTGACTTGCTGAAGGGTGGTAAATATGATTTCAATATGTCTAAAGTTCCGACTACAAATAGAATTTACAAAGAGGTAATGTTTCCATTCTCGATGACGAAATGGCCGGAGGTGAAGAGGAAGTAGCTTGCGAATTTGTGATTGGTCAATAAATTTTAAATGCGGCATTGAAAATAAAGGGGATCAAATAATTAATTGATTTATACATTGACACAATTCAAAGGCAATTGAACGAGATTAAGAAGCATTTGAGATTTGATAAATCAGTAACTTCATGAAAAAACTGATATTTATAATCCGGGACATAAGTCCTATCCTATTTTATCCTCCGATCCGTTGACTGAAGTCAACGGCAAATTAGAAGGATCAATTCACGAGATAGCTTGCCGTTGGTTTTAACCAACGGAGGTGAATGTCGCACTGGATTGGACTTCAGTCCTTACATTTATTTAATTCAAAATGAGTAATTGTTGATTTATAGAGTGCTTGACATGAAGTGTTGGCTTGAAAAGACAGTATTTGGCTTTAGCCGGATGGGAAGAGAATTTGGAGTCAGTAAAATCTTGTGTGTCCTTTAAAAACACTAAAATAGTAAAAACCTATGTTCCTGCATGTTTCAATTAACTTTAAAAAGCAGTATGATTGAACCTGGGACACAATTCCTATCATTTTTTAACCTTCAATCCGTTGACACAAGTCAACTGCAAACTATGAGTTTGAATTTTTTTAAATTAACATATAGTCACATAGGCGTTTCGGGATAATAAACTTATGTGCCCTATGTTCTTACATGTTTCAATAATTCATTAAAAAAGAAAGAATAAGGAGCCTGGGACTGAAGTCCTTTCATAGTTATCCTTCGATCCGTTGACTGAAGTCAACGGCAAATTATTGTTGCTTCCCAATTTTTTAGAAACAGCTTGATCGAAGTAGCATTTGACACTAGTCAAATCCCTTTGTGCTCTCAAAAATTCAACACTAGCAAAGAAATCTAAAAAACCAAAGCAACTCTCATCTTGAAAAGAAATTAAAAACCTTCCCTCCTACGTGTTAGCAAACAAAGAATTTCTAAATGAACTCTGCCCTCCTTGCAAAAAACACCCCCCGCTTTGCGTACCCATCAAGAGGGGAAGATGCGACTTTATTTTTGTTTTTATTTTAAGGCATTGCTAAAATCAGACTCGAATTAACTGAGAAATGTGATTTCTCAAAATGCTGCACTGCTAGATCTGTGCCGCATTTGACGCCAGTCAAATCTCATTGTGAACCTCAAAAACAAATCAATAGCAAATTGTATTAAAAAACAATAGCCACTGCCGAATCGAGCTACAATTAAAAACCTCCGTGAAACTCTGTGAAACTTCATTTCTTTTGCCACCAATTCGTTAATAGCATCGAAGATAATGCACAAATATTGGCGAATGCCTCCCTCAAAAAATCGCTCATAGCTACTCAAAAGCCATACTGCCAGCTCTCATTATTCACTGTTCATTATTCACTATTCATTGCCTATCTGATACACATACTTCCTCCCATCTTCCACATCATGCTTCCTGAAGATCAGGTCCACATCGTGCCGGCCACTGTAAAGTCTATTGATTTCTTTGATCAGTGTGGACCTCTTGAATCTTTGTGATTCCGCAGGGATGATGTCAATGATTTCCAGAATGGTATCCAATTCATCTACAGAAAGGATCTTACCTTTTTCAAAGATTAAGGCCTCAAGGTATTTGTTGTTCCATGGCATAGTTTCGTCAGATAAAATAGCTGCTTCACTACTATTTTTTGTACGTTTTCGATAGATCAAATAGGCTCCAATTGTTACAGGAATTAGAGAGAGCAGCATAATAAGTGGGTAACTATTTCCATTTGTTTTCTTGACGATTTCAAAAAACTGTATTTGATCTTTTGCAGAGAGGTCGTAACGATGATCCATATCGTTTTTGAAATAGGTGACACTATCTCCAAAGATTCTGAACATTCCTTTGCCATTGCTTTGATATGCTCTGAAGGGTGTTTGCATCGATTCATAATGCTGACCGGTGATCTTATCTATCAATGTTAACTTGTCTCCATAGATGACATAGTAGTTTTCAAAATCAATGGTATACCAATGCAGTATAAAGGTCTGAGCATAGTCAAGTTTGAAACCATCCGGCCTTTCTTTTATGTATTGACTATTTATGTTAATTTCGATGGATTTTTTATTATTGAAAGCAATTATTCCTTCAGGTGACAGCCAGCCAAAAAGGGTCTCTAAGTTTTCGGTGAAGGGCAATAATTCCCATTCGCCGAGGTCTTCCTGAAATACGATCAACATGCTATGTGCACGCCAAAATCCATATCCGCCAAAGGAATATATCTTCCCTTTATGCACAAAGGCTTTGTTGCCATAATTAAATCCTCTGTTGGCTCCTTTGCATATGTTGTGCCAGGTATTATTGCGCCATTTATAGACACTCATGGCGCCGTTGGGCAATAAATATTTATCATTTCCGACTTCGAGGATGTCGAGTCTTTCTATTTTCAGTCCGGTTGTATTAGTTGAATCCAGGACTTTAATGGATTCGTTGAAAAGCATCCTTAACTCTGCCGAATCGGTTAACTCACCATCATCACGATAGACTACTTGGGAATATGCCTGGGTGTGGGCTACGCAAATAAATAGTAGGAGAATTAGATGTTTCAAATTAGTGATTTTATTTAAAGCTAAAGTTATCTTTAAATGATCGAATTTAAGTAGTTTATTTTATTTAATTCAATTTAATTATGGTATTAAATAAAAACAATAGGAAGTTGAATAATAAGCCCGAATTAAAACTCCGGGCTATTGAACGAGATTAAGAAATACTTGAGATTTGATCGATCAGAATAAAAATCAATTCAAGCCCTGCAAGGGCGACATACTCCAGCGAGGTGCGCAGCGCCTCGCAAATATTCCTTCCTAAAGCCGCCGCATTTGACGCCAGTCAAACCCCTTTGTGACCTCAAAAAAATTTCAATAGCAAATGGCCTTAGAAAACAATAGCCATTGCCGAATCGAGCTACAATTAAAAACCTCTGTGAAACTCTGTGAAACCTCATCCCTCCCACGCATCGGCAAACAATGGATTTCTTAATGTTCTCTGCTCTTCTTAAATAAAAACACCCCCCGCTTTGCGTACCCCTCAAGAGGGGAAGATGCTACTATGTTTTTGTTCTTATTTTAAGGGGTTGCTAGAATTAAAATTAAAAACCTCCGTGAAACTTTGTGAAATGTCTTCCTTTCAAAAATAGCTCAAAGCTACTCAAAAGCCTTACTGCCAGCTCTTATTATTCATTGTTCATTGTTCACTATTCATTATCCTCTATTCATTGCCTATCTGATACACATATTTCCTCCCATCTTCCACGTCTTGTTTCCGGAAGATCAAGTCCACATCGTAACGAGCGCAATAAAGCCTATTGATTTCTTTGATAAGATTGGACCTTTTAAATCGCTGTGTTTCGGCAGGGATGACATCGATGATTTCCAGAATGGTGTCCAATTCATCTACAGAAAGTATGTTACCTTGTTGCAAGAGTAGTGCTTCCAGGTATTTATTGTCCCAGGAGTGAGGCTCGTCTTTAGAAGTTATTAACTCACTTTTCTTCCGCTTCCTTTTTCTGTATATGATCATGGGCACAATGGTGGACATCAATGCGAGCGACACGAAGAATATGACATAGAATTGTTTGTCGCTATTCTGTTCTTTTTTATTAAAAAACTGTAATTCATCTTTTACACTAAGATCGAATCGATGATCCATATCACCTTTAAAATAGGTAACACTATCTCCGAATATTCTAAACATACCCTTACCATTTTTTACATAATGCCTAAAGGCTACTACATCAGATTCGTAGATTTGGCCGGTGGACTTTTCGATCAGCCATGCTTTAGTTATATAAATTAAATAGTAGTTTTTAAAATCATACTCATACCAATGTAAGGGTTCCAGGATAGGAAAATCGTTTCTGAGGCCCTCCGGACTTTCTCTTATGTTTTGGTCATCTATGTTAATTTCGATAGAACTATCAGCATTGAAAGCAAAAAGCCCTGTCGGTGTCTGCCATCCATACATGAAGTCAAGTTCACCTGTGAAAGGCAGTAGTTCCCATTCTCCAAGGTCTTCCTGAAATACGATCAACATGCCGTGTCCGCGCCAGAAACCATATCCACCCCAACAATAGATTTTCCCTTTGTGTACAAATGCTTTGTTACCATAATTAAATCCCCGATTAGCTCCTTTGCATATGTTGTGCCAGGTATTATTGCGCCATTTATAGACACTCATGGCGCCGTTGGGCAATAGGTATTTATCGTTTCCGACTTCGAGGATGTCGAGTCTTTCTATGTGCAATCCAGTTCTATTGGTCGAATCAAGGACTTTGATGGATTCGTCATAAAGCAGTCGCAATTCGGCCGAGTCAGTGAGTGCGCCATCATCTCTATAGACTACCTGAGATTGTGCCACGTTGATAGAAATCGTAAGGAAGACAAGAAGTAGTAAATATTTCAAATAAAGGTGTTTTAGAAATCTAAAGTTATCATAAAACATAAGGATTTGAAAAATAATAATATTACGCCAAAAATCTTGAATTGTACTTATCAAAAAAAGGAATCATCTGCACAAAAACAGGTATTTTATGCTGTTAAGATCTATGGGAAATAGTGAAAATGAGTAAAAAGGTTAAATATTCTGATAAGAATGCCTTTTTCATAAATATTGCATATACAGTAAGTTACGATTAATCCTTGGTTGAAAAGTCAGTTTATTTCAGTTTAAACCAGTTTATTACAGGTTGATTGGATATAAGTATGCATTATTGTGACATCGAAAGGAACAGAAAAAAGAAACTTTCTAAATGAAGGGTTTAAGAAAAGAAAATTGGTTCCAGAGAAATGGAAGGAGAAAAGATCACAAAGATAAACCCCCAATTTTTTTATATAAAATTAAGCACATTCTAAAATTAAATTAAATGCAAAAATTATTAACAATATTCGTGACTGTATTATGTCTTATTATTACAACAAAAGCAATTTCACAAGAGTCAGCTACAGACCTTAAATACAGAAGAAGCTCATTATCTATGATTATTATTGAAAACAAAAACTTACCTAACAAAGACGCTGTATTAAGTTCGTGGACTAACTACCCGTTCCCTGATAAGTATAATAAACATGTTACTAATCTTAAATCTATTAATATTGATAATATAAAATTGTCAGAACAAGAAATAGAAGCTGCAAATCTAAAAAAAGAAAAATTGAACAATGGGCTTCAAGCCGGAAAAACATTAAACAACGCTACATCTAATAAATTGTCGAGTTCAGCCAACTCTGTTGCCGGTAAATTGCCAATGGAAAAAACTGAGTATCAAATGATGATTGACAAGGTCATTACAAGTGAAAAACTTGCAAATAAGTTAGTAGCAAGTTGGTTTAATAGAAGTCCTGATGGAAAGTTTAATATGAAGCTTATTCAAGAACGTGGATTTTATAACGCTTCTGAAATGGAAGCCGGTATTGCGAAAGGACAAGCAAAAGGACTTGCTTCACTAGGAGATGCAGGAGAAGAATTGCTCAGAAATACATTTGTAACATTCACGAAATTAGATTTTATAGAAAATGAGCCGGCAGCGTTGAAGGCTCGAGATGCTGCTAAAAAGGAAATACAGGAATCCATGACCAACAGTCCTAAGCTCTTAGTTGACAAAGCTCTTAAGGGGGCTGATAATGCATATGACAAAGCGAAGGAAGGATATTCTTTATGGTCTAAGACATGGCTTTACCAATTGAAATGGAATGATTCTATTGCTGCGATTTTCTACAATGACCTATGGTCTAATCCTAAGGCTTTTGATAATTCTAATTTATTTAGTTTAGAATTTGTTGGAGTTCAATACAATCAAAGTCTAGTTACTTTTAAAATTGGCGAAAAGAGAACACAAGAGCAGATTATTGATTTAGCCCTAGTCAGAAATGTTGACAATGCTTTTGCTGAATTGCAAAAAGAAAATGAGGTTTTTAGGCCTAAAGTTCCTGTGCTTAGTGCCGATCCAATTACCGCTCAAATAGGAATGAAAGAAGGTTTAGAAGGTGGTGAACAGTTTGATGTATTGGAAATGGTTCTTAACCAAAAGACCGGAAGAACTGAGTATAAAGTAGTCGGTAGCGCAACTGTTGACAAGAAAATTGTATGGGACAATAGATACAACGCAGGTGATAAATCAGAAGTAGTATTGGATAAGAATGGAGCGCCTATTACTGCTACACTATTTAAAGGAGGAAAAAATATACAGCCGGGTATGCTCTTAAAGCAAAAGAGATAAGATCAATTTTCAATTAATACATTAATTCATGAAATCAATAAATTTAATATTATTCTCAATTGCGTTTTTCTCTTTTCTAGACTACGGAATTGCTCAATCCAAAAAGAAAGCTGATAAGGAAACAGCAATTTGGCGATATGAATTAGAACCTGCTGGTACCGGAATACAGGGCTCTTATCAGATAAAAGTATGGTCTTATTCAAAGAAAGCTGAAACAGCTATCGAGCAAGCAAAAAAGAATGCAGTGCATGGTATTATTTTTAAAGGATTTCCAAGTAAGGAAAGGTTGAGCGGTCAGAAAGCATTAGCTCAAAACCCAAATTTGGAGGAAGTAAAAAGTGAATTCTTTAAAGAGTTTTTTCAAGATGGTGGTAAATATTTGAAGTTTGTTACACTTGTCAATAATGGCGCTATTGCTTCAGAAGATAGAATCAAAATTGGTAAGGAATACAAAATTGGTGTTATCGTTTCTGTCAATGTAGCGGCACTTAGAAAGGATCTTGAAGATGCAGGTATAATTAAATCATTGAGTAATGGTTTTTAGTAAATAACACAAGTTTCGGCAGTTAAGTAACCAAGGTAGATGGTTGATGTTAGATGTTAGATGGAGTTTAGTCAATTGATTCATATTTTTTCATTAGTAGGTTTAATAGAAAAAATATCCTTGTAATTGATGGAAAGCCATCTAAAATCTACCTTCTAACATTTTATTAAAATTTAAATTTCTTCTTAAAAAAGGAAAATTTGACTACCGAAACTTGAGTAAATAACCTCATTTATGAGATACAGAATATTAAGCATTTTCTTAATTGGATGCGCCATCCTTATTTCTTGTAAACCACAGAAAGAAATTTCGAGTGACTATACTTTTAGAACTGAATGTCTTAGCTTAGATTTGGATGGCTCTCAAACTTTAAAAGCATGGGGAACAGGAATTAATAGGTCGGAAGCGATTGAGCAAGCAAAAAAAAATGCGGTTCGCGATGTTATTTTTAAAGGTGTTTATGATGGAAAGCAGGATTGTCAGATAAAACCTGTTATTACTGAAGTTAATGCTCAATTAAAACATGAGGAATACTTCATTAAATTCTTTTCAAAGAAGGGTGATTACAAGGATTTTATTAAAGTAATTGATGATAAAAGTAATCAAAAATCTGACCGAAATGCTGATGAAAATAGACAAAGAGTTTCCTATGGAATTGTCCTGCGTATCCTACGTTCCGAACTCCAACAAAAACTAAAAGAAGACGGGATTTTAAATAAATAAATTTAGACCTATTAAATGAAAAAAATAGTATTAACTCTTTGCATCTTATTACACGCTCTTATTTCTTTTTCTCAAGCTAAAAAACCAACAATTATGGTTGTACCAAGTGATGTTTGGTGTAATGATAATGGATATATGATGGAGTTTGACAATCAAGGTAAAAAAGTCAAGGTGCCCGACTACAAAAGGGCATTACAAGAAAATGCGGATTTATTGTTGGTTATAAGCAAAATCAATGAAATGATGGCTGAAAGAGGGTTCCCCCTTAAAAACCTCGAATCCTCATTAAAAACCCTGGAAAATGAATCTGCTGAAGATGCATTGCTGTCAAGTAAAGATGGTGGTGATATAAATGAGGGCCCAATTGATAAATTAAAAAAAGTTACTAAGGCAGATATTTGGATCCAAATGACATGGACAGTGAATACCGTTGGGCCTAAAAAATCCATCACGATAAATTTGCAAGGTTTGGATGCTTATTCTGACAAACAAATCGCAGGAGCATCCGGCACAGGACAACCGTCCTTTACAGCTGAAATGCCAGTTTTGTTAGAAGAAGCGGTATTGGCGCACGTTGATAATTTTAATGTTCAGTTACAAAGTCATTTTGATGATATGTTTGCTAATGGACGCGAAATTGTTTTAAGAATTAAAACATGGAGTTCATGGGATTCTGATTTGGAAAGCGAAGATTTTGGGGACGATGAACTTAGCGCCCTTATTGAAAAATGGGTATCCCAAAATACAGTGTCGGGTAGATTTAGTACTTCAAATGTCACTGAAAATATGATGCTGTTCGAACAAGTCCGTATTCCTCTATTTGATGAATCTGGTAAAGCTTTAGATGCTAGAAAATGGGCGAATGGTTTAAGAAAAAATTTAAAAGATACCTATCAGATCGAATCAAAATTAATGATGAAAGGATTGGGTCAGGCTCAATTGGTATTGGGCAGTAAATAATATTGAATTAAGAATTATCATGATTAAAAGCATTATACTTATTGGAATTTTCATCTTTAACGGCCTTCATCTATTCGCACAAAATAGTCAGGGAAAGCTAGATGATGCAGCGCGAATTGTTTTAACCTCAGTTGTTTCTGATCAAATTGAAGGCCTTACGCCTTCTGCGCAATCAAATTTACTTAGCAAGTTAAACCAAATCACAACCAAATGCGGCATGGGTGGCAGTTCTCTCGACCAAAGATTTATTATTACTGCCAATGTTGTAGTCTTAACTAAAGATATTACCCCTACCGCTCCTCCTATGCATGCCTATACTTTGGATGTGGGATTATATATTGGCGATGGTATAGACGGAACGCTTTTTTCAAGTACATCGGTCTCGTTAAAAGGGGTTGGAGAGACAGAAACAAAAGCATATATGGCAGCTTTGAAAAACTTAAAAACTTCAGATCCTCGTTATCAAACATTTTTGGAAGAAGGGAAGAACAAAATAGTAGCTTATTATAATTCTAAATGTGACTTTATACTTCAAACGGCTGAGACCAATGCGAATCAAAAGAAATTTGAAGAGGCATTAGCTATTTTGTCTACTATTCCGGAGGTATGTAAAGAATGTTTCGATAAAGCACAGGAAAAATCTAAAGATGTATTCAAGAGATACATTGATAATAAATGTGCTGAAGATCTCACTAAAGCCAATGCAGCTTGGGCAACTTTTAATGACTCGACTGCGATTAGTTATTTATCTCAAATATTTCCTGATGCAAAGTGCTACAATGATGCTTTAAGTTTAATAAAACAAATAAAAGATCACAAATGTGCGGTATCAATGGGCAAGGCCAAGGGTGCCTGGGCAACTATGGATGCTCAATTGACAGCACAATATCTGTCAGAAGTCTCGGCGGATTCAAAATGTGCTCCTGAGGCAAAGCAATTGGCTTCAAATATTTCTTCAAAATTGAAGGCGGACGCTAAAGCAAAATGGGAAATGGCTTATGAAAAATACAATAGAAATCAGGTATTAAAAGAGGATGGCGTTTATCATCAGTTTTCAATTAACAACAGAAATATGACTATGTCAGAAAAGAATGCGGACAATCAAAGAGGACTTGATAATAGAAATATGTCAATATCAGAGAAGAATGCTGACAATCAGAGAGGATTAGATAACAGGAATATGGCTTATAAAGAAAAACATGGCTATGATTTAGAAAAGGCAAAAATCAATGCCAGTAGGGATGTCGGGGTTGCCTGGGGCAAAAATCAACCAAAAAGTGTAACACACAATTACGTTGGGTGGTGGTAATAACATGATTGTTTTGTTCCACATATCTAAGGCAATCTTGTCAACAAGGTTCATGTCATCACTTAGATTCATCAAATTTGCCAAATTAATCAAAATCGAAACACATCAATTATGAAGATTATATCGACACTTGCCGTAACAATATTCTTTTTTTCAATAGGGATATTAGGTTGTGGAAATAATGATCAAAACTCAAATAAGCCTTCCAAAACGGTCAATACTGTTTCTTCAAATAGTCAAGAAATAGGAGAAGAGCCGGAACTTTGCAGGTGTCTATCAGAGCCAGTTAATACAGAATGGTATTTGAAAACAGAAGATGCTTGCCGTGATATAATAAGTAAGGAGCTAGGAGTTGATAATTGGGAAAAAATAAATTTTTCTCAAAGACCTGATATGAATAGAAAATGGGATCTATTAAAGGAGAGATGCCTGGGGAGTAAAAAACCTGTGAAAACCGGCAGCAAACTTATCGATGATAATTCGGAACTAACCCCTGAAATTGGCAAATCCTATGGATACATTTGGGAGTCCATCAATAAGGAAGCTCAAGTTTATTCTATAATAATATTTGAAGGATTAATATTTCATCAATCAGTTTATAATATGAATGGAGGATCTAATCTGGATGATTTTATTTTAGTGGGGGAAGTTTCAGGAAAATGGAGAGCAATTGATTCTAGATATGCACAAGGCAAATCTGATGAGAAAAATATATCCATGGATTGGGTCTTTGATGAGGATTATTCGACGCTAACCAACAATAAAGGTAAGATTTTTAAGAGAGTTAGTCTCGAATAGGTAAAATTACATAAGTTATTACATTTATCAACATAGGCGTTTCGGTATAATAAACTTATGTGCCCTACGTTCCTACATGTTTCAATCAACTTTAAAAAGCAGTATGATTGAGCCTGGGGCACAATTCCTAGCATACTTATCCTTCAATCCGTTGACACAAGTCAACGGCAAACTATGAGTTTGAATTTTTTTAAATTAACATGTAGGCACATAGGCGTGCGTGTATAATAAACTTATGTGCCGTATGTTCCTACACGTTTCAATTAACTTTAAAAAAGAAGTATTAATGAGCGTGGGACTGAAGTCCTATCCTGTTTTATCCTTCGATCCGTTGACACAATTCATCGGCAAACTATTGTTGCTTTCCAATTATAGATACAGCCCGATCGGAGTAGTATTTGATGCCAGTCAAATCCCTTTGTGCTCTCAAAAATTCAACACTAGCAAAGAAATCTAAAAAACCAAAGCAACTCTCATCTTGAAATAAAATTGAAAACCTTCCCTCCTACGTGTTAGCAAACAAAGAATTTCTAAATGAACTCTGCCCTCCTTGCAAAAACACCCCCCGCTTTGCGTACCCCTCAAGAGGGGAAGATGCGACTTTATTTTTGTTTTTATTTTAAGGCATTGCTAAAATCAGACTCGAATTACAGGAGAAATGTGTTTTCCTAAAATGCTACTCTGTTAAATCTGTGCCGCATTTGACACCAGTCAAATCTCTCTGAGCCCCTCAAAAACACTTCAAATAGCAAATTGCATTCAAAAACTAGAGCCACTGCCGAATCAAGCTACAATTAAAAACCTCTGTGAATCTCCGTGTTAAAACTCATTCTCTTATCCCAAGACGGCGTTAACAGCTTCGAAGATAATGCACAAATATTGTATACTGACTCCCTCAAAAAATCGCCCATAGCTACTCAAAACCCCCTCTGCCAGCTCTTATTATTCACTGTTCATTATTCACTATTCATTGCCAATCTCATACACGTACCTCCTCCCATCTCCAGTATCCTTCCTCCTGATGATCAGATCCTTGTTCAATCTGTAGCGATATATCCGGTTGATGTCTTTGATCAGCGCATGGCGCTTGAATCTTTGGCTTTCCTGTGGGGTCAGTTCGGAGATCCCGAAGATGGCGTCGATCTCTTCCATGTTCAATGTGCTACCGGAATGTGTGAGCAGTAAATCGATATATCTATTGTCCCAGGTGATGTCTTCGGTGTCAACAATTTTTGTGCCCTTCTTTTTGTATCTTATATATGTGTAACTGACTAATCCTATTAGCAAAAATCCCCCGGAAATAGAAATCCACAGAGGTATCTGCCCAGCTTGAGTAGTGTCTGCCAACTTTAGCGATTGTATTTCTGCAGAAGGGTCGAAGGTGTAGTGGTTATTTAAATTATTGGAGTAGAAATCGATCAGATCACTGTATATATGAAGGAGATTGCCGGCACTGTTGGCATAACCACGAAAAGGGATGTCAATGGTGGTACGCACCTCGCCATTTCTTTTGTCGATGAGGTAGGGCAACTGTTCTATGAGGTAGTAATAATTTTCCAGTTCGATGCTGTTGAGGTGCGTTGGCTTGGGCATGACGATATTTTTGACCATAATATCTTCACTTTCAACTACGGACATATCATCGATATTCAGATCCATAGATTTGATATTATTAAATACATGCAGGCCTTTCGCATTTTGATAACCGTAGTAAAAAGGCAATTCTGAAGTAAATGGCAACACGTCCCACTCTCCACGATCCCTCAGAAACCGAACGATGAGTCCATGATTCCTCCAATATCCATATCCTCCGAAAGCATATATCTCGTCTTTGTGCACAAAGATCTTAGCACCGAAGTTGAATCCCTGGAATGGACCTTTGTACATATTGTCCCACTGACCATTAGTCCACCGGTAAACATCAAACATTCCATTGGGGATCAGATATTTGGTTTCATTAATCTCCACAATATCCATTCTGTCTATCTGGAAACCTTTTTTCTTGGTGGAGTCAAGGACTGATAATGCTTTGCTGTACATATTACGGAGTTCGATAGTATCCGTTTTTTGTCCTGCATCTCTATATACTATCTGCGCAGACAGGTAATAATTGGAGAAAAACAATAAAAAGAACAGCAGGTGGAGGCGCATCTTGATTCGTGTATAACGTAAACATAATAAAAAAAGGAGTGTGGTATGCTATTGGTTTGGAAATAATGGGATTTTTGATCGAAAAGATTTGGAGAATGTATGAGCCGTCGTGGACAACAGAAATATCCTACGGAGCGCCGTCTGATGCCTTCAAGTCATCTGACGTTTTCGTTGAATCTGGCATTGTCTGCACGCGCAAACATCCGACGACCCAAAGTTTGAGCTTATCTCTGTTTTGTGAGTTGAGAAATATGATGGTAATGATACGTCGGATGGTGTGAACAAGAACATGCTACGGAGCGCCGGCTGATGCCTTCAAGTCATCTGCCGTTTTCGAAAAGGCTGTCATTAAAAAACATGGCGTAAACGAGATTATTCTACATTACTCCGACATGAACTGTCCGGCTAGGTACTTTCTGTGAGGTAGCCACCTACGGGGCAAGTTTTCATATCAAGAGACGTTGTTACAAACAGGAAGGACCTACGGCCCAAAACGCTGCACTCCTATTTTCATAAAATATATGGGGGAAATGAGAGACTAAATAATCTCAAACCTGGCGCCTTTAGGTGTTAAATGTTTGTAACCAAGTAAGTCGGAGGTGTAACATGCCCCGTAGGTGGCTACCTTCTTCAAAATCGGAAATCAACAACCTCCGTGAAACTCTGTGATACCCTCCCCCATCCCCTTTGTGAAACTTCCCTTCCTTTGCGAAACTTTGTGATACAGCCCTCATTAGTCTGCAAGACAAATCCCTCCGTGCTCTCAAAAAATGTCCTTTAGCAAAGTGAATTAAAAAAACTAGAGATACTTCCAGAAAATCAAATATCAACAACCTCCGTGAAACTCTGTGATACCCCCCCCTCATCCCCTTTGTGAAACTTCCCTTCCTTTGTGAAACTTTGTGATACAGCCCTCATTAGTCTGCAAGACAAATCCCTCCGAGCTCCCAAAAAATGTCCTTTAGCAAAGTGAATACTTCCATCTAAATCGGAAAACAACAACCTCCGTGAAACTCTGTGATACCTCCCCCCATCCCCATTTCACCCTTAATTAGAAAAATCACTCTCCCTTCCACAACAGAGCCATCAGCCATCAGCCATTAGCCATCAGCAATCAGGAGTAAATAACACTATATAATAACCCACATCTCATCACTTTTTCCCCCAATACTTATCAGAAACACATTCGATCTGCACAAAAACACAATTTTTCATCAACTAAAATTCATTAAAATCCATAAAAATCCATAAAAATCAATAAAAAGTAATAAAAATCACGAAGCTACTCTTTTTGCATAATCAGCAGATATACAGTAACATATGCTATGTTAATAATTTCCAATATCAGTTTATTTCAGTTTAAACCAGTTTATTACAGGTTAATTAGGATAAAATTATCATAATTGTATTCTCGGAAAAAGGCATAAGTGACTTGCCCAGATAACCGGAAATTTAAAAATAGACACTTTGAAATATTTTACAAAAGAGGCTATAATTATAAATTATTTTAATTGCAAAAAAAGTGAATAGAATAACAAATAGCAATCTTATCTTAACTAATAATAAACGGATCTTAACATATACTAATGTTTTAAAACTTAGCATCTTATTTTAGCAACTGCGTCAAAATTTGATAATGTTTTAAAATACAATATTTTAGTCCATACTACCTACTTATATACACTTTTACACTAATTCATACATACAAATAACATACTTAATCATGAAAATATCTGACACATAACAGACACCCGGTAGATGTAACTAAAGTTATATTTCACACCGACTTTTCCAGTACTAATTTTGAACCATAAATATTTTTGAAGAAGTTGTAACTACAATTTCATCTCGATTATCTATGTATATTTTTAAACACCAAAACCAAACCAATTGATACATCTCTCGCTTGTTACCCTCAAATCAAAGACTGCTAATATCCTTGCGGAAGAATTAAAATTGTCCGGGTACGATCAGGTAAGTGTCTTCTATGATCATCTAGAATTTATAAATCATTGTAATTCTAGTCCCGGAGATATGATATTATTCCTGATTGAAAAGAAAAGTGCGCATATAATGTCGTGTCTTGATTTTATCAGCAGCAATGCTTTAGACATTCCTTACCTATTTTATATCAAGAATGAAAGCAAAACTCTAGCTGAAAAACTATCAAAATATCACCCAGCCAACACCATCTATGAGCCTTTTACAATAAATCAATTAATAAAAATGATTCAATTAACCTTAAAAAATAACGCAAATATGAACATCCATCAAAGCGGCTTAGCCGAAATTATTGAACACAATACCCCGGAATTAAATAATGTAAAAGCCCCTACTTTACTCAAACGCAATTATGCATTTTTTAAATCGGGTGTCGAAATTGTGAAAATTTATTTCGAGGAGATCATGTATGTCCATAGTGACCATGTATATGTTTTTCTGATCACAAAAACTAAAAAAATTCCGCTGCGCAATAAGTTGGAAGATGTCGAGCACTACCTGCCTGCACAGAATTTCCAACGGATCCATCAGCGCTACGTTGTCAATATAGACCATCTGACCAAAGTCACTTCAGAAGCAGTATTTATTGAGAATATTGAACTTCCATTGTCGAAGAAATACAAAAAAACCTTGCTTCAACACATGAATATATTTACGTAGCTATTGGTTTGGAAGTTAGAAGTCAGAAGTCAGAAGTCAGACGTCAGAAGTCAGAAGTCAGAAGTCAGAAATCAGAATATAACTTCGATGATTGATTTTAGCAAATGAGATAGTTTAAATAAATCTAAGAAATTAGAAATTGAGCAAACTGTTTTATATTCAATAATATAAATGAAACTATTCGAAAGGTATAACAATAGTCTATCATTCGAGCTCAATATCATAATCAAAGCCAACCCTCAAACAAAAATTAGTCTACCTGTATTGCTTTGCTTCCAAAATCGTAAAGATAACCTGAAGTGTAAAATGTTCAACGCAAATGCAGTTGAGTAGATTTCCCCCTTTTGAGGGGGGTAGGGGGAGTCTTTTATCCACATGCATTACAATTATCTGACTATCAGCCTACTAAATTTATTTAAATAGGAGAAGTCAGAAGTCAGAAGTCAGAAATTAGAAGTCAGAATATAACTTCGGTGATTGATTTCATCAAATGATATCATTTAAAATAAATCAAAAAATTAGAAATCCGTCCGAATTTCCACCCAACCCCAACCCCAAACCCCAAACCCCCAAAGATCTATCATCTAGAATCTAGTGTCTATCATCTAACCTCTGCTTTCTAACCTCTGATTTCTGACCACTGACCTCTGACCACTGACCTCTGACCACTGCCTACTAACCACTGACCACTGACCACTGACATCCCACATATATTAAAATCAGCAATGTATTGATTATCAATGCCTAAAATCCCTAATTATCTTTTTTTAGCCCATAATGATCAAAAAAAGCCTGTCATGTAACATTGGCGCAAAGCGCGAAAAAATGCGCATTACTTTCGCAAACTTCAATTTTTTGAAACACACTTTTCTTTTTTAAGCATTTAACTTCTTTATCATGTTAAGACCTTTCCCCTTTTCCCTATTGCCCACCCAAGCAAATACATCAATCATTTCTAAATCTAAGTGTATGAACACCAACACTTTTACTACTATGCACAGTGCCGCTATGCCATCTGATACGACCTTCGGTCAGTCCTTGATGAGCGCTATTGTAGGTATAAATCACTCTTCCAGACGATGGATAGTGAGTGTCGCATTGATGATGGTGATGATGTTGAGTGGTGGAGTGAGCTGGGGACAGACCAACCCAACCACAGGTTCTATACCTTTTTCTTTTACAGGCGAAGCTTCTGTACCCTCAACTATTGCTATTCATAGATTTGGTACATCTTCAGGAGCTATTCCTACAACAAGAACAACTTCTGATGGAAATGGAGATCTTCCTGTTTCAGGGGCAAACAATTCTGGTGGATATCTCCTTGAAGGGGCAAGTGGAGTTAACGGCATTTCTTTGCTTGCTTCTGGTTCTCAATCCGCTGGTGCAATAATTTTAGAAGTAGCCACTACAGGGTTAACAAACATAAATGTAAACTGGGTGGCTTGGACTGTTCTAGATCAGGCCTCTTTAACTAATTCAATTGCCCTTCAATATAGAGTTGGTGAAAGTGGTACTTGGATAAATGTTGACAATCCAATTTCCTCAGTTTATACAACCTCGACTCCACTCCGAGCGAATGGGATTAGTTATAGTCAAATCCTGCCAGTAGGCGCAAATAACCAAGCTATTATTCAAATAAGATGGATTTACTGGGTTTCTGGGGGCGCTAGCGGGTCGAGAGATAGATTGGGGATAGATGATATTTCAGTTACTGGAACTGTACCCACTTATCCATTCACATACGATGGTAATGGCAATACAGGAGGTTCTGTACCGGTAGCTCCTGATAGTCCTTATCCTGCGGGGTCATCAGTTAATGTGGTGGGTAATGGATCATTGGTAAAAGCCGGCTTTACATGGGATTACTGGAACACCGCAGCAGATGGCAGCGGCACAGCTTATATTAATGGTTTTCCAATCATAATTAATTCAGCCACAATATTATATGCACAGTGGGCGGTGGTAGTTGCTCCAACAGTAACCACCACAACAGCTTCTGCTATTACTGCAACTTCTGCCAGCTCGGGTGGTACCGCAATAACTGATGGTGGAGGAACAATAATTGCAAAGGGTGTATCATTTGGTACAAGTCCCAACCCCACTTCAAATAATTCTGTTGGAACAGGAACAGCTGATTTTACAACTTCATATACATCGCTCCCTGCAAACACACAATATTATTACCGTGCTTTTGTAACCAACAACTTAGGCAAATTTTATGGCAACGAAAGTAATTTTTATACATTAGCTAAGGTTGTTAAACCGCCAACAGTAAATGGTGCCACAGCAAGCTCTTTAAATGTGGCAGTTGGTATCGGAGATAATAATCCGGCAATAACTGAATATGCTATCTACGAAACCACCACAAGTCAATATGTACAGTCAGACGGAACGCTTGGTGCTACTGAAGCTTGGCAAACCGCCGCTACTTGGGGCACCACAACTGTAACCGGATTAACCGCGAGTACAGTTTATACATTTAAAGTAAAAGCAAGAAACGGCGACAATGTTGAAACTGCATTTGGTACAACAACAAACGGGACGACAACTGCACCACCGTGCTATGCGCCAGAAGACCTTTCATATACAGTCTCTTCTGCGCAATACTGTCATGGTGCAGCCATCACAGACAATACACCTTCTTTCTCCAATACTCCCACTACTCCTCTGACATATTCCGTCGATCCTGCGCTACCTGCAGGACTGTCTCTTGACGTTAATACGGGTATCATTTCAGGAACTCCTACAGTTCCGGGTGCCGCTACTAACTATACCGTCACTGCGACCAACAGCTGTGACGATGCAACAGCAATAGTAAACATTGAGGTATTGTACCCTGTGAATTACGGTACTATGAACGATGCCAATGAAACGATATGTCAAGGCGGTACGCCCGGTCATATCTGTTATACGGACGGTGATCCTAACTCACAGATTCAGGGAGGCACAGGTGATGTAACTGTCACTTGGTACCGATACACAGGCATAAGTGCCGTTTGCCCTACCGGAACAGATCCGGTACCAATGGGATGGGATGAAGTTGTTCTCACTTTCGACGGTGGAGGAAGTTGCCCCGGATATGCTCTCCCACAGCAAAATGTAGCGGGTACTTATACTTATGCTGCATTAGTGGACTTTACAGGCACACCTGATTGTGGTGGTGCACAGTGGTCGAGCGGATGCAGAGTTATAACCGTTACTCCTTCACAGCCCTGGTATCAGGACAGTGATGCAGATGGTTTTGGTAATCCTGCCGTATCTCAGTCAGCTTGTGCTCAGCCCGTAGGTTATGTATCCAATAGTGATGACTGTAATGACACACAATGGATGTATGCCGACAACGATATGGATGGTGCAGGAGCAGGAGCACCGATAGCTTGTGGTGTAACCAATAATAATGACTGCGATGACAATAACAATGGAATTCAAGCTCCACATACATATTATATAGATGAAGATGGAGACGGTTTTGGATATAATGACAATCCGACTTCGGCATGCTCATTGACACCACCTATCGGATATGTAGATAATGGCATCGACTGTGATGACACACAGATATTGTATGCTGATATGGATGGTGACGGATATGGTGCAGGAGCCCCTGACAATTGCGGTGTCGCAAATAATACAGACTGCGACGATAACAATGATCAAGTCCATCCGGGAGCTGTAGATATTTGCAATGGCGAGGACGATGACTGTGATGGCGATATAGATGAAGGCGTATCCTATGTCTGGAATGTTGCTTCCGGTGACTTTTCGGAACCAAATAATTGGAACCCCAATGGAGTGCCACAATCTTGTGATCAAGTATCTATTTCAAATGGCACTGTAATAGTTGGATCAAGTGTACAGGTTGATGATCTGACTTTAGATAACTCTAGTACATTAAAAGGAAATGGCACACTTACCATTAATGGAACATTCACAAACAATGGTACCATAGCGCCTGGTGCATCACCGGGCTGCCTTACCATCATTGGAGATGTGACCAACAGTACCCTTGATGTCGAGCTCGGTGGAACGACAGTTTGTGGTCAATACGACCAGCTCAATGTGACGGGCAATTTCACTGCTACAGGTACACTTCATGTTTCGCAATATATGGGTTTCAACCCAGCAGATAATGACGTATTTACTATCGTCAACACAACAGGAACAGTAAGTGGTGCATTTGTTACCCTTACCTTCGATGCGCCTTATAATGTGGCGGACTGGACAGTGACTTACGGAGCAAATTCCATCACCTTAGAATATAATATTCCTCCGGCACTTCCGGTACATAATATCACGCAGAATACTTATTTCAATACTATCCAGGCGGCTGTAAGTGATGCGGCTACAGTGAATGGTGATGTGATTGAAGTCGCTGCGGGTACTTACAACGAGCAAGTAAATGTTACTAAATCTCTCACCATTTTAGGTCCGAATAATGCTATCTCTCCAAATACAGGAACTAGAGTTGCCGAAGCAGTCCTGGTTAATTTACCTACCGGAAGAGCGTTTACTATAAAAAGTGGTAGCACAGATGTTACGATAAGTGGATTTAAGTTTGATGGTGGTTCGCCGATTCATGATGGAAATGAAACTAGTTTTCCACAAACATCTGACGTCACCTTCAGTAAAAACTTAGTTGTAAATGCCAATAATATTTTTGCGGGGACTAACACCTCTTGGGCGGATCTCCTCATTACTGATAATAAATTTCAAGATATAAATGCTGTTGCTAATGTAAGTGCAATTTCAGTAAAATACTCATCCACGGCTACCATCACAGATAACACTTTTATTAATGTTGTCTATGGCGCTATTCTTTTAGAAACAATACCTAATGTTAACATTTCTGGTAACAATATAGATGGTACTGGATATCAAGCGATACAACTTGCTAATGTCATTGGCACTGCAAGTGTTTTAAACAACAAAATAAACAATGCTAATAATTTCGCTCAAGCGGCCGACAGAGGAGCTATTCGACTATATGGATCAGGATTCACAGGAGCCGTTGTAGTATCAAATAACGAAATTACTGGCGGTTATACCGGTGTGGCAATAAGGAATACTGAAAATATCACCGGCAAAGACATAACTGTTTCAAATAATAGCATAACCGGCCTTATAGCTGGCAAAGCAATATATCATGGTGGAACAGGTGCGCTTAATGCCACATGTAACTGGTTTGGTACTACTGTACCGGCGACGATTGCAGCGGCGATAACCGGTCCGGTTAACTACAGCCCATGGCTGGCAAGCGGAACAGATTCTGATCTCGGGACGACTGGTTTCCAAACGACAGAGATGTGCCCAGCATGTACGATCATGGCAACAGCCAATGCGACACCTGCATCTTGCCCGGTAAATAGCGGTCAGGTACTCGCCAATGTCACCATGAATGCAGGCGCTGTAACCTACTTATGGAGCAATGGACAAACTACAAATCCGGCTACAGGACTTGTTGCCGGGGCATATACCGTGACAGTCACTGATGTAAACGGTTGTACAGCTACAGCAAGTGCAACAGTGACAGGCCTCAATGTAGGACCGGTCCACAATGGAGCTAATAATTATTGTACAATCCAGGCAGCTATTAATGCAGCCACAAATGGTAACACAATCACATTGGATGCTGGCAACTATTATGAAAACATTACTTTGAATAAATCACTAACCATTCAAGGTCCGAATGCAGGTATTAATCCGAATTCAGGCATGAGAGTAGCTGAAGCAATATTATATCCTGCAACTTCTGACCCTGACTATAATAGTCCGGGAGCAGTTAATATTATGTACATCACTACTGCAGGTTCGGGTAGTACTCTTACAGGATTATCATTTAATGGTGACAATCCGGGTATTGGATCAGGAAATGATGCTGTCGAAGCTATTAGTGCTTATGATGGTGTTAGTAATCTTGCCATTTCTTACAACATCATTCAAAACATCACCTATGCTGGTATCGACTTATATAATTATACTAATGGAGGAGCTGCAACATCGGGCAACTCAATTACGTATAACAAAATTCAAAACATCAATGATCAGATAAATACCAGTGCACCTTACGAGATTGGAGTTATTTTGTACAACAACTGTTATGCTAGTATTTTGGACAATGTCTTTAACAATGTCAGAAGTGGTATTCAGACTGGTAATTTTTCTCAGATGGATCCCGGGAATTCAAGGAATTTATCAAATAATACAATCACTTCAAAACGAAGAGGTATATTCCATAACCTGATTTATGGTTCGGCTTCTACATTTAATATTATCGGTAATACAATAAATACCTACGCAGGAGCGACTACTCATCTTGGGATATCACTAAGTTCTATCGGTGGCAGCGTTGCAGTTAGTGTTTTGAATAATAACATATCAGGTGCATATGCTGGAGTAGATTTCTGGAATTGCACTTCTTCTGCTGTTACTACGGTATCAGGAGGAAATATCACCGGGTGTAATTACGGTATCGTGGCCAGCAATTTTGACGGGTATAACTCTGATGCCAGCTCTAGTGCAGTAAGGATTAATGGTGTGAGCATTACAGGTTCTACTATAGCTGCAGTGCACGTTAAAGACAGTCCGTCAAATACCAACAATGCTACTATTCAATTGACCGTCACAGGCAATTGTGGTATCGTGGGAAGTGGAGCTGCCACAGGTATTCTGGTCACCGGATCGGATGCAACAGCAGTTGTAAATAATAATCTTGCGTCCATACATGGATTTGCGATCGGTATAGATGTAGATGGTGGAAATGCCACTGTTACGAACAATTCTATTTATGACAATGGAATCGGTGTCCGCATTACCAACAGCGGCACAGCCAATGTCAATACAAATAATTTCGACGGTTTAGTAGATGATAATGGAACTGATATTCAGGCTACGGCTACAGCAGGTTCAGTCATCGCTACACCTAATAATAATCTTGCAGGAGATACATATGGCATAGAAAATCAAGGCGCAAGTGTAATTAATGCTTCTTATAACTATTGGGGAGCAGCGAACGGACCTTCAGGTGTCGCTTCAGGAAGCGGTTCAGCAGTGACTGCCAATGTTACTTACTGTCCATGGTTGGGTGATGTGCCTACTGCCTTTGGTGGTAGTGGAGCAGCGGGTCTTTCTGCTGTTCAAAATTTAAATAACGGAAATTACTATTGTACTCTACAAGCTGCGATTGATGCTGCTACAGCAGGTCATGTCTTGCAAATAGCTGATATGACTATCACAGGCGAAGTTTCTGTGGTAAATAAGGCCCTTACTATTCAGGGAGTATCTGGTGGTAATAGCACTTTGACTGGAACTGGAGTAGGATATGGTCTTACAATAGCTGCAAGTAATGTAATAATTAAGGATCTGAAGATTCAGAATTATTTAGAAGGGATAAGATTTGCTACCAATCAATCTAATATCACACTTCAAGATCTTGTAGTCACAGGAAATACAACTTACGGTGTCAACTTCACATCTGGAAATCTTTCCAATGTGGTTCTAAGTGGATCAGAAATATCTTCAAGCGGTATAGGTTTCAAAATGGGAACAGCTGCGACAATTGATGGCTTGAACATTAGTAATTCAATAATAAAAGATAATGTCGAAGGAATATCTGTAGCAAATAGTTCTGCAGGTGTTGATGCCCTAAACAATGTATCAATTACAAATACGACATTCGATAATAACTCAAGAAAGGGTATTTATATAGAGAAATTATCAAATGCCACATTTGATAATATCACAGTAAATAACTGTGGAATTGATCCTACATATGGTTCAAATTCCGGTATAGACCTGAATTTAAAATATGACGATTTCGTAAACATCACCATTACGAATTCTACAATTACAAATAGCGGAGCCACTGGTACATCTTCTTATCCTGGTGGCAGACCTGCCATCAGTGTAAGTGTAAGGGACGATTCACCTTCTTATAATTCAAATCCTGCTACGCTGAATGGATTTACATTTTCAAACAATACTGTTTCTGTGCCTAATCACATGCTTGCATTCGAGTCAGTAGCGGGACCATCCAATGCAGTACTTATTAACAATGACCTTTCTGCTCTCGTAAGCGGTAAATATTCAGTAATAAATACCGGTCAGTCAGATATAGTCTTGACTTGCAACTGGCATGGAAGTTCAGTTTATGCAACAATTCAGGCACAACTTATTGCTACAGGAACAGGTGACAATATCCTAAGTACGTATAGTACAGATGATACTTATGCAAGTTGCCTTGGCCGTGTCCACAATGTTACAATTGATACCTATTATGGTACAATTCAAGAGGCGATAGACGCTGTAACCACTTTGGATGGTCATGTCATTTCTGCCGCAGCAGGGATATATGAGGAAAATGTACTCGTTAATAAACAATTAGAAATATACGGTGCAGGACAAGGTGTGACGACCATCATGCCTGCTATAGTTGGCGCAACTCCTCCTGGATGCCCTGGTTCAGATTGTGTCGGCGCAAGCAACGTAATAAAATTAGCAGCGAATAATATACATCTGCACGACTTCTCAATTGATGGAAACAACCCTGGATTGACCAGTGGTGTAGTAGTCGGCGGTCAGGACATCGATGCCAGAAATGGTATCATCGCAGATGGTACTTCAGGGCGTAGCAATATTGAGATCAACAATGTTACTATTTCAAATATCTACTTAAGAGGTATTTATCCTCAGTACACTGCCAACATGAACGTGCATGACAATACTGTGTCAAATGTGCGCGGATCTATAAGTTCAATAGCTATATTTAGCTGGGCATCATCAGGAACTGTCAGCAACAACATAGTTTCAGATGCAAACGACGCGATTGCGGCTAATCATTCATTGGGTATCACTTTTAGTGGTAATAATGTCAGCAACAGTGACAGCGGAATTCATTCAGATAATAACGGAGATGGAAGTCCATCTACAGCTGATATTATCACCAACAATACAGTAACAAACGGTTCTGGTGCCGGTAGTTATGGAATATTTGTCTTTGTTCCTTACTTAAATACAGTAGTTAGCAACAATACAATTACCAATGTTCATGTGGCATTAACGACGACAGGTGCTTTAGGAGCAACTCCTACTGTAACCATGTCCGGCAATACTGTCAATGGAATGGGACTAAGCGGTAGTTATGGTGGGTATTTCACCACCGGAACTTTCGGCTATGGTGATGGTGTCAACAATACCATTTTCACAAATAACTTTATCACAGGTACAGACCAATTGATGGAACTGGAAGCAAATCCTGGTTTCACGAATAATCTTGTTGCCAATAACAACTCTTTCACGGCAAATGCTACTCCTATTGTTAAAACGGGGGCTGGTACTTACACTGAAAATTTACAATGCAACTGGTGGGGAAGCTCCACTGCTGCAAACGTAATGGCTGCTGCTGGTGCGGGGACTAATTATTCTCCATGGCTTACTAGTGGCACAGATGATGCACCGGGCACACCAGGCTTCCAGCCTGTACCATTTGCATGCGGAGGTAGTCCGGTTGTAATATCAAGTGCTGTTGCTTCACCGGTAACATGTGCCGGTTTGGGACAGATAGTGGTTACTTGGACAGGAGGTGTAGGTCCTTACGATATTGCATGGACGGGTGGTTCAGCATCAATGGTGACATCTCCATATGTGATTACAGGTCTTGCTGTTGCATTATATGGTATCACAGTAACTGATGCGAATCTTTCAGAGGGTACATCAAGTGCTACAATACTTTATCAACCGGTCACGAATACAACGACAAGTACGACGTATGCTACGATTCAGGCAGCTATTAATGCAGCCGCAAACGGAGATTTTATTGATGTTTGCTCAGGAACTTACGACGAACAAGTGTTGGTCAACAAATCAGTGACCATTACAGGTGTCGGTATGACTCAACCTATCGTCGATTTCACTGGAGCAGTAACAGGAAAACCATCATTGTTTGATGTTTCTGTAGATGGTGTGACGATAGATAATATTCATTTCCAAGTCAATCTTGCAACATTGCGTAGTGCAATTATTGCATCATCACCAACGCTCGACTTGATCACTGTTAAGAATAGTTTGATCGATCCTTATGGAACACCGGCTGGCCCTTACGGCGAACGAAATGCAGTCAGTGTCAATTATGCAGCTTATCGAGTTGCTACAGGTGGCGTAGATCAGATCAACTTCCTAAACAATACAGTAACAGGGGTCTATCCGATAATCTTCCGGTCAGCGATATCTTCAGATGAATCTAATGGTGCTTTCACTGGCAATAACTTAAGAGGTCTTAATCAGGATCTTCAAGTAAGATTTGCAAGCTCTGGCAATGTTACCATTACTGGCAATACATTTAACCAAGGTGGCGTAGAGATAGGAGATGCTAATGCAGGTGCAGGAAGTATTGACATCAGTAACAATATATTTAACGTAGCTGATGGCTCTACATATAGTAATGCACTTCGTCTTAAAAATAATTACACGGCAAGAACTACTACTGTAGCGGGTAATACATTTACAGGACATGAGTGGGGTATTAGTCTGGAGAATTATCAGAATGTTACCATCAATGGTAATAGCTTCACACCAATAGCTGCCTCAACAACTTACAGACACATCACGGTCGATACAAAAGAATTCAGCAGTGCAAGTGGATTTTATCCACCGGTAGTCGGAGCGACCATCACGAACAATACATTCAATGGCTCAGGAGCCCCAGGTGGTATTGGTCTTGCATTCTACAATGGGGATAATGATGCTCCAGTATACAATTCATTCACACTTGGATCTGCTGGAAATGAAAATAATTTCGACGGAACCATTGGAACATATATCTATCTCGATGGACAGACAGGACCGACAGCTGCGCCGGTGACTACAATGGCACCATGGGCAGTAAATCTTGACGCACAGAACAATACATTCGGTGGCGTCTCTCCTGGAGCAATGACATTTGCTCAATTATTTGCATTGGAAGACAAGATTGATCATAAGATCGATAATCAAAGTCTTGGCTTTGTTACCGTAAAAGCAATGAATGCATATGTCACAGACATCAATGCAGCACAGTCAGCTATCAACAATGACTATACACGTATTCGAAATGCAGTAGATTATGTTCAAAATAACTGGAGTATTAATCTTAATGGCTCATTTGACTGGGCAGAATCGAATGCATCTACTTCATGGTCTTTGGGTAATGATGGAGTAATTAGTGCGGGTGATGACTATTCAATTCTCGTCCCTGCTAATCTCAATGGCATCACATTTACTGCTCCTATAGGTTTAGGTTCTGCTTCAATAGATGGACCTGGCGATTTACCGGGTGTGAATCTTGAAGGAGGATTGGTCTTTGACGGAGGTGATAATCAAGGATGGACATTGTCAAACATGACTTACTCAGGTCTAGATCTTTCTATTGGTATGTTTAATGGAGCCGGTGGAACGGATGCATATAATAATACCACGATAACCAACAATATATTTAATATTCCTACCGATCTTAATACGACCGCAGCTCCGGCAGACGTCAATCAGAATATTGGGTTGCACTATTCTTTTGGTACGAATCAAACCATCTCTAATAATACATTCAATATACCTGGCGATGGTGTCAGCGATGGTACCAATTATTCAAGCACTGTAGCTATGCAATCGAATACAAGCGGAGGAAGTATATATGATGGACTTGCTATCACAGGCAATACCATCAATGTACTAAACGCTCAATCCGCCAATCCACAGGTCATCCTGGGTTTCTGGGAAAATGGTCATGCACATACAAGTAATATTACTGTAAGCAATAATCAATTCCTTAATGCAGGGGTAGGAAACGATCCTGCCACAAATCTGCAACGTGGTTTCCGGGTGACTTCACATTCAAGCGCATCGACGACCACTACATACTCCGAAAACACCGTACAAGGTGCAAACGTAGGATTCCAGTGGATTGCGGGTTCGAATTTCTCTGGAACACTTCCTGTAGTATTGACACGTAATACTGTCGATGGCAACAATACAGGTATATTACTCCAGTCAAATGGATCTGCTACAATCACTGAAAATTATGTGATCAATAGTGTGGCTGACGGAATACAACTTGCAGCTGATGCTGGGACATTAAGTGAAGTGCATAGCAATGATCTTTCCGGGAACGTTGGGTTTGCGATCAACAACCAGTCCGCATCGACCTTAAATGCTACATGCAACTGGTATGGTACTGTAGCATCAGGCTCTATTGCTGCTATGATTTCAGGTAGTGTTACTTATTCACCATGGCTGGTTAGTGGAGCTGATGGTGCGGGAGTTGGCTTCCAACCTACAGGAGCTTGTGCAGGAAGCCCAATAGTAATAGTAAGCGCTGTTCCTACATCGGCTACATGTGCTGTTCCGGGACAAATAGTAGTTACATGGACAGGAGGTACTTCACCTTATGATATTGCATGGACAGGAGGTTCAGCGATTGGTGTAACTAGTCCATATACTATTATAAATCTTTCTGCTGGTCTATATTCAATCACGGTATCGGATGCTGCTGCTTCCACAACTACTACTAGTGCGACTGTGATTGGACTTCCTGTAGAGAATGTTACTACACCTGGTTTCTATCCTACTATTCAGGCTGCGATTGATGCTGCAACTGCTGGAGATGTGATCAATGTTTGTGCAGGTACCTATAATGAGAACCTTATAGTTAATAAGGCCATCACTTTAAATGGTGCTAAGCAAGGAGTAGATCCAAGACCTTCAGCAAGTTCTACAAGAACTATCGGTGGGCTTGACGAATCAATAATTGTTGCTGCGAAAAATGTAATAGTAGTAAACATTCAAGCTGATGATGTCATTATCAATGGCTTCCAGATCACACAATCTGGTGGTTCCGGTACTGCTGATGCTGTTAAAGCCATTACATCACAGAATAACATTGACTTTAAAAACAACATAGTAGCTAATTCAACAGACGAAGGAATTCAGTTGGAAGCTGGAAACAATAACAGTATCCACAATAATTACATATTCAATCCGATTGGTGATGGTATTACAATGTCTTCAGGAAATATAATTCCGTTGAAAGGTAATGGCCAGAAGATATTGAACAATGATATTTCCGGTTCCACAAGTGCATATGGTTCTATTTATCTATATGGTACACAGAACGTGGAAGTGGCAGGTAATATAATTAATACATTATCAGGCGGTATAGCGATAGGTTCGGGAGGACTAAAAGTAAGTAATGCAGAGATCCACCATAATGAGATCAATACAGAACTAAGAACAGCTTATTCTGCTTTTGCTATTGGTATAGGCATCGATGACAGTGGTGATAATATAATGATCCATAACAACAAAGTTGTGCAAGTGGGGTCTTATTCACCTCCAGCAAATAAGGATCGCTACAATTTAATCAGAGTAGGCGTTGCAGCTACTTCTAATCCAAATAATGTTTCTATCAATGAAAACTATTTGGAAAGATTTGATGCTGAGAACTACATATATGTGATTCCATCAGTCACCAATCGTGTCGATGCAGAATGTAACTGGTACGGTACAAATAATCCAGGACAAGTTGCAGCAAGAGTAGGTGGAACAGGTTCTATACGGTATAGTCCATTCCTTACGATTGGTACTGATAGCGATATGGGTGCAGTAGGGTTCACGCCTCAGGCAGGAGCTTGTTCTTGCCCTAGTGGTAATCTAGTGACCAATACAAATACAGGAGAGCAATTCTGTGGTATTCAGGAAGCAATCGATGATGCAAATACTGTCAACGGGAACGTAATCACAGTGGGTGCAGGTACATATGTTGAAAATATCACTGTAACTAAAGAATTGACGATCAATGGTCCGAACGCTGCTATTAATGCATGTGGTGTTACAAGAGTTCCAGAAGCAATCATTGTTCCAGCTACCAATGCTATTGCGACATTAGAGATGATCCAAGTAAAAGCCTCCAATGTCACGATCTCAGGATTTACCATTGATGGTGATAATCCTGCTTTAATTAGTGGTTTCCTTGGTACAAATGGTGCTGACATAAATGCTGCAGAAGGTATTACTACATATACAGATAATAGAAACAACCTAACGGTTGAGAACAACATATTCCAGAATTTATCTTATTTCGGAGTTACGCTTTATGGAGCTTCATTTAGTGCACCGGCTACTTCAGGTCATGTGATCTCTAATAACAAATTCTGGCACCTTGGAACGTATGATGTCACTTCAACTATCCCTAACTGGGGTGGTGGAGTATTATTGTACAACAGCCAATATGCAGCCATTACAGACAACTGCATGACAGATGTAAGGATCGGTATACAAACAGGTAATTTCCAAAGGGCTAATCCGGGCACTATAGCATCACAAGTAATAAGCGACAATACCATAGAAGCAAGGAAATTGGGTATATTCCACAACTTGTTCAATGGCACGGCTTCATCTTATGCGCTGGATAATAACACGATCACAGGTAAGTACGATATAAATGAAACAACCAATTGGACTGGAATCCTACTTTCTTCCTTGTATCTAAGTGGCCACACGGTTTCTAATAATAATATTAATGCGACTGCGATTACTATTCCTAAGACGGGTATATCTGTTTGGAATGATCTATCAGCGCCATTGATCAGTGGTGGAACGATCACAGGAGTTGAAATTGGTATCAATGTCAACAACTTTGAAGGATATCCTTCAGCTGGATCAAATGCGGGTAATACTGCAGCAACGATCACTGGAACAGCCATTACATCAGCTTCCATAGCGGGTATCAAAGTTCATGATAATCCATCCAATTCAAATAGTGCAACTGTAACTGCCACTGTCGGCAATACCAATACTATTACAGGAAGTCCTGTAGGTGTTTGGATCGTCGGAAGTGACGCCACAGCGACTGTCATGGGCAATAACTTTACAACAAACGTGGTAGATATTCAGGTAGCAGCAAATACAGGTATTGTAACAGCTTCTCCTAATAACAACCTTTCAGGTTCAAACTTCGGTATAGAGAACTTATCATCAAATGTGGTGAATGGTACGCTCAACTATTGGAATGATACAGATGATTCAGGACCTGGTTCAGTTGGGTCAGGTACAGGCGTCAATGTTAGTCCATTAGTTGATTTCTGTCCTTGGTTAAATGATTTTGCTCCTACAGGAATGCCTGTAAGTGCCACTCCTGGAACAATTACTGTTGCTGAAACAGGAGGACCTGTTGACAATGACGGATCTATATGTGCTTCCGAAAGTGTAACGCTTACAGTAGCAGGTGCCAATGGTGCTTCGACGTATCTATGGTCTACAGGAGCTACAACGGTTTCCATCATGGTCAATCCTGCTTCGACTACTATATACAGCGTGACAGTTAGTTATGGTGGATGTTCTACTGTATTAACTAATACGATCACAGTATATCCTGTACCGGTTGTAGATTTAGTATCACTTCAGAATGTACTATGTAATGGCGGAAGTACCGGATCGATCGAAGTGGTCGGAACAGTAGGACCTGCAGCATACAGTTATATCTGGAGTAATGGACCGACTACTGCAATCAATAGTGGTTTGATAATTGGTGCTTATTCAGTTACAGTGACGGATGCAAATCAATGCGCAGCTACTGCCAGTTATAATATTACGCAACCTCAGGTATTGTCGGTGATTAACTATAGTCTAACCAATGAAACGTGTCAGCCTTGCAATGATGGTACCATTATAGTTCATGCACATGGTGGAACTCTACCATATATGTACAGCAAGAATGGTGGATCTACTTATCAGACAGATAGTTTGTTTACAAACTTAATAGCTGGGACTTACCAAATGGTGGTCAAAGATGCCAATGGATGTATGACAGCGCCTGAACAGGTAATTATCACAGAGGTAGGTGTTTATCCGGATCTTACTCCGGCAAACATCATATCTTCTGCACAGTTCATTAATCCTAGCTCTAAAAATCAGGTGATATTTATTAGGAATATTGGAACAGGAGCGACATCAGCACCAATAGTTTTCAGAACTACTAAATTCTCATCTGGAGGAATGACAAATACACAAAATTTAGCTCCTTCTGTCACGATTCTAGGCGATATATATACGCTCAATAATAATGACTTTGATATGGTATCAGATGGTTTATTCTGGAAATTTACCTCAAAACCAGCTGTCGTAATTGCACCGGGTGGTGTACTGAAAATAGGCATGATTCTAAGTCGATCCGGAGGTGGGAAAGGGACTCAAAATGTCTCAGTCAATATTGAGTCAGGTACAGGTGGAGGAGATACCTCCAATTCAAATAATGGTCTAACATTTATTATCACAAAACTTTAAGCATCAATCATGAACAACCTAATCGAACTTTCTATGAAACATATATTTAGCAAAGCATTATTTATAATAGCACTATTGTTGATGGTTAGTACCATACAGGCTCAGGAGGTGGATCTTCAAATCCCGACTGTCTCTGTAATTCCTACTAATCTAGCCGTCTGTGAAAAAGGTAACATACAACTTGTTGTGTCAAATCCGGAACTTATTCCTGTCACAGCAAACAATATCCGAATTCAACTATCCATCTCAGGAGAGATCCAGTTTCCCTCTATTATTCCGGCACCAACTGTAACGGATGATTGCGGTAACATTTGGACTATTACTTATTCTGTTTTTGATAACTATAATACGGAAATTGTTATAAAAAACACAGGAGGCTTATTGGCAGCAGGGGGGACATGTATTCTTTTATTTCCTTTCACTGCTATTACGCATAGTAATGGGATGGATGATGTAAGCATTACTGTTAATGGTGGTTTCGATTTACTTTCATCTTATACTGACCCTGATCCGGGCAGCAACTTTGCTCAGATATATATGGAGGTCTATCCTATGCCTGCATATGTGTTTAATTTTAATGCAAGTCCGATTACAAATAATTCTGTGCAGCAAGTATGTATTGGTTCTGAAGTTATTGTTAATTTAACAGGAACTCCGGGAGGTACTTTTGAAATGAAACAAGATAATGTTCTCGTGGGAGGAGGCAATGTGGGTGATTCATACACTTTTACTGCTGCACCTGCTGATGCAGGAATGTATGAATTGACAATCACAAGCCAATACGGTTGCGTGCAGGTGTTTAATTATCAATTGATCGTCAATCCGCTACCGATTGTCACTTTAGGAGCCATTGGCCCTTTCTGCGTGGATGCTTCATCGGTAACGCTTTCAGGTGGTTTGCCAACAGGTGGTGTTTATTCAGGAACAGGAGTTAGTGCAGGTTCATTTGAACCTGCGTCAGCCGGTGTTGGCGATCATACTATTACTTATACTTATACAGATGTTAATGGATGTATTAATTTTGCTACCACCCTTGTAAAAGTTAATCCATTACCAGTTTTAACTTTACCAGCGGTAGGTCCATTATGCTTGAATGATGCAGCGGTCCAACTTGCAGGATCACCTATGGGTGGTGCTTATTCTGGCACAGGAGTTAGTGTAGGTGGGTTATTTGATCCTGCTTCAGCTGGTGTTGGTACTCATACGATTACTTACTCATATACAGATGGCAATGGCTGTGATAATTCTATAACAATGGACATCATTGTCAATCCACTTCCTGTATCGACTATTACTGCCAGTTATGCAGTTTGGGAGGCGACAGCAGGAAATACGGCAAGCACAGCAGGCGGGGCAAGTACCTACGTTTGGGGAATTTCAAATGGTACGATCGATTTAGGTCAAGGAACACCTAACATAACATATACTTCGGGCACGCCGGGTCCACTGCAACTTACAGTGACTGTAACTAATGCACTGGGATGTATTACTACATCTACTTACTCAGTTCAGGTATTAGAGTCTTGTGGACTGGTTGACTTCAGCAGTGCATTGCAATTAGGAGCTACACCAGGCATAGGAATCTGGTCAAAAGATAGATATGTACCTGCGATCTTTGCAGCACAATCTACAGCCCCAGATGCGACAATAAATACCTTACATCATGGTATTGCGGCAGCAGATGGTCAGGCGACTGCATTTTACAATACACAAGGAATGGCATATATGCTACATCCGGGAAGTGTTGAAACAGAAATCGAACTATTTGTTCCGGCGGATTGGGCAACTTCAGGCAGAAGAATGGCCGGATTATGGTCTACAGCACATGATGGAGCACATGTAGTATCAGGATATCCGATCATAGAATTCACATCTGATGCTACTCCACGATTCCGTGGATATGAGGGAGATGGATCTTGGTTGGATATGGGACTTCCTGTAGGTTTTACTTATGATCAATGGGTGAAACTAAGGATTCAATTGTTGCCTAGTGGAGAATTCAGATATACAGTGAAAACAACAACATCCGAAGTGTCGCAAAATACATCTCTTCACGGGGTCAATGGCTCTACACATCTGGACAACGTGATCCTACAAGGACACAATACTCCAGCAGGTGTGACGTACGATATTTATTGGGATAATCTCAATTCTACGCCGGTACAGTTTACATTAATGGCAAATGCTTCTCCAGTAGGACACTTGCAGACGTTGACATATTGCGAAGGTGATATGGTAAATCTGCAATTAACAGGAGTTGCTAATGATTATACATTGACAGGGCCGAATACAAATGTTACCGGTACAGTTGGTGATCCTGCCGTCAGCTTCCCTGCAGCAGAAGCATTTGAGGGAACGTACAACATCACTGTTACTAATACTGATGGATGTACTAGAACAGAACAATATTATATCATCGTCAATCCACTTCCAGTGGCTACGATATCATATTCTGGCTCACCATACTGTGCTGAAGGCACAGCTACAGTGACTCAAACAGGCCAAACAGGTGGTACATATACATCCACAGCGGGTTTGAGTATCAATTCAGTTTCAGGAGACATTAACTTACGAACCAGCACACCTGGTACTTATACAGTAACATATAGTTTCACTGATGTAAATGGATGTAGTTCGACTACTACTACTTCAGTGACAGTTACAGCACCGGTAGCTTACAACGTGCAGAAAGACTTATATTACTGTACCATTCAATCAGCAATTGATGATGCAAATGCTACTAATACCGTAGAGGTACTTGATGGATCAAACACTGAAAGTCTGACTATTCATTTGCCATTGACCTTGACATCGCGCAACAGTGCAGCCTTGTCAAGCATAGCAAGTGCCAATCCTGCTGTTCCGACTATAAGCATCACAAGCAGTGGTGTGACGGTTCAGAACTTGACTTTGACCAATCCAAATGGTCAGAATGCAATATTTACAAACAACAACAGCAATATTACGATCACGGGTAACCACGTCACCAATGTTGGTGGAGCTTCATTAGTAAGCCAGCCGGTAAATGCTATCAGCATCTCCGGTACTGGAAATGCAGTTAGTACTATTGCGGTTACGAATAATACAATAGATAACTTAACAGGTGGTAATTTCGGAAGCGTAAGTGCCATCACAGTAGGTTATGAACCTAATAACTTTGATGTAACTGCTCTGACGATCAGTGGCAATACAATAACGAACATTAGTGCGGTGAATACACCATGGGCTAGTGGTGGAAGAGGAGCATACGGTCTTTTATTAGACCTGGGTGCCACGGGCACAGGAAAAATTGTATCACCTGTAATTAGTAGTAATACAATCACTGCCCTGGATGGCCTTTGGGCGCACGGTATCGGCCTTGAAGGCAATACGCCGGGTGCAGCTGTTTCGCTAAACACAATTAATAATGTGACTGGTCACCTTACAGGTGTACCTACAGCAGTAGCTGTTAAGGTAGAAAGTAACCTGGGTGCAGGTACAGTAGTCATCAACTACAACAACTTCAGCCTTGTTGAGTACGGGGTACTGAATGTAACAGGTATTAAAGTAGATGCAAAACACAACTGGTGGGGTGATGGTGATGATTCCGGTCCGGGTACAGTGGGCACTGGTGCGGGAGTATTGGTATCTGTGGATGTCGATTTCTGTCCATGGCTGGATGGCCCTAGCGGAATTGATGTCATAGTTGCTGCAGCTACATTGGCAGTAGCCGAAACTGGAGGAGTTGCCAATGATGATGGAACCATTTGTATTGGACAATCAGTGACCTTAACAATTTCAGGTGCTAAGGCTGGTTCGACGTATCTGTGGTCAACCGGAGCTACTACTGCTTCTATAACAGAAAGTCCGCTTGCTACGACGACATATTCAGTAACAGTAAGTTATGGTGGATGTACTGCTACATATCCTCAGCAGATCATCGTCAATCCACTTCCAGTGGCTACGATATCATATTCTGGCTCACCATACTGTGCTGAAGGCACAGCTACAGTGACTCAAACAGGCCAAACAGGTGGTACATATACATCCACAGCGGGGTTGAGTATCAATTCAGTTTCAGGAGACATTAACTTACGAACCAGCACACCTGGTACTTATACAGTAACATATAGTTTCACTGATGTAAATGGATGTAGTTCGACTACTACTACTTCAGTGACAGTTACAGCACCGGTAGCTTACAACGTGCAGAAAGACTTATATTACTGTACCATTCAATCAGCAATTGATGATGCAAATGCTACTAATACCGTAGAGGTACTTGATGGATCAAACACTGAAAGTCTGACTATTCATTTGCCATTGACCTTGACATCGCGCAACAGTGCAGCCTTGTCAAGCATAGCAAGTGCCAATCCTGCTGTTCCGACTATAAGCATCACAAGCAGTGGTGTGACGGTTCAGAACTTGACTTTGACCAATCCAAATGGTCAGAATGCAATATTTACAAACAACAACAGCAATATTACGATCACGGGTAACCACGTCACCAATGTTGGTGGAGCTTCATTAGTAAGCCAGCCGGTAAATGCTATCAGCATCTCCGGTACTGGAAATGCAGTTAGTACTATTGCGGTTACGAATAATACAATAGATAACTTAACAGGTGGTAATTTCGGAAGCGTAAGTGCCATCACAGTAGGTTATGAACCTAATAACTTTGATGTAACTGCTCTGACGATCAGTGGCAATACATAACGAACATTAGTGCGGTGAATACACCATGGGCTAGTGGTGGAAGAGGAGCATACGGTCTTTTATTAGACCTGGGTGCCACGGGCACAGGAAAAATTGTATCACCTGTAATTAGTAGTAATACAATCACTGCCCTGGATGGCCTTTGGGCGCACGGTATCGGCCTTGAAGGCAATACGCCGGGTGCAGCTGTTTCGCTAAACACAATTAATAATGTGACTGGTCACCTTACAGGTGTACCTACAGCAGTAGCTGTTAAGGTAGAAAGTAACCTGGGTGCAGGTACAGTAGTCATCAACTACAACAACTTCAGCCTTGTTGAGTACGGGGTACTGAATGTAACAGGTACTAAAGTAGATGCAAAACACAACTGGTGGGGTGATGGTGATGATTCCGGTCCGGGTACAGTGGGCACTGGCACAGGAGTATTGGTATCTGTGGATGTCGATTTCTGTCCATGGCTGGATGGCCCTAGCGGAATTGATGTCATAGTTGCTGCAGCTACATTGGCAGTAACCGAAACTGGTGGAGTTGCCAATGATGATGGAACCATTTGTATTGGACAATCAGTGACCTTAACAATTTCAGGTGCTAAGGCTGGTTCGACGTATCTGTGGTCAACCGGAGCTACTACTGCTTCTATAACAGAAAGTCCGCTTGCTACGACGACATATTCAGTAACAGTAAGTTATGGTGGATGTACTGCTACATATCCTCAGCAGATCATCGTAGATCCACTGCCTACAGCTACAATAGCTTATGCTCAGGCTGAATTTTGTGCGATAGGCACTGCGACAGTGACTCAAACAGGCCAGGCAGGTGGTATGTATTCTATATTGCCGGCAAGTGCTTCCCTTAATACTGTAACAGGAGCTATAGATTTAAGCACTACTGCACCAGGCACATATACAATTACTTATAGTTTTACTGGAGCTACAATGTGTTCTAATACTACTAATACTACTGTGACCGTTAATCCGCAACCTACGATTTCAATTTTGACGAATACAGGTGTTCTTTGCAACGGACAAAGTAATGGAACTGCAAGTGTTCTTGCTGTCAACGGTACAGGAACTTTTGATTATCTATGGAATGATTCTGCTCCGACTATGACGCCTGCTATAAGTGGATTAGCAGCTGGAACATATATGGTCACTGCCACGGATGATAAAGGATGCTTTGTATCTACATCTGTGACAATTACTCAACCGGCAGTTCTTACGGTAGTGAATTATATTATAACCAATGAAACATGCCAAGCTTGTGATAACGGAAGTATTACAGTTATTGCGACTGGTGGAACAATGGATTATGAATATAGTAAAGATGGAGGGGCCAACTGGCAGACTTCTAACCTATTTATGCTTTTACAGGCCGGATCCTATTCTATGGTTGTCAGAGATCACAATGGATGTGAAACAGTATCTGATATCGTAGTGATCACAGAACCAGGTGTGTATCCTGATTTGACACCGGCTTTAGTTTTCTCTTCTACCAATATTGTTGTTTCGGGAACAATAGACGAGGTGGTTAGAATAAGAAATATCGGAACAGCGGCTACAACGGGTACAATCACATTTAGGGTGACAAATTATACACCTGCAAGTGGTTTAGTTATAGCAATTCATCCGGATGCTGATGTGACAATAGGTGGAGATACTTATGTATTTGATCACAATGACTTTACCTGGACTTTTAGCGGTGGATTTATTGTATTCACATCTAAGGTCGGAGTATCTATTGGGGCTAGTCAAACCAAAAAAATCGGTTTAAGAATTACACGAACCGGTGGCGGAAAAGGAACAATTACTGCATCAGCGAATATAGTTAATGGTTCCGGTGGAGAAAATAATCCTCCTAACAATTTATTATCTAATACACTTATTAAAAATTAATCACCTTAATTAAAAAGTTAAAAACTATAAATGATGAAAAATTATAAATTGATCATTTGCTTATTCTTGCTCTTAGGCTCAGCACTTGCTAAAGCTCAAGCTACTTACGATTTTCAAGTAGCAGCGGTATCCCCTGAACCTTTCTCGGTGGCTGTCGGTGAAGAAGGACAGATATTCATTGATGTTGGATATTTAGGTGATGCACCTGTGCCTATAGGAGGTATTCGGGTACAACTTTCGATCTCAGGTGAAATTGAAATTCCTCTTCCTGTTAACTTTTCTGATAATGGATGTTATTTGTCCGGTTCTATATGGGCTGTTACATACATTGCATACATTAATGGTAACACAGAAGTTGTACTCAAAAATATGGTGGGAGTTATGAACGATGGTGTTTCATGTTCTATGACTATTCCTTTTATAGGTAAAAGTGTAAGTTGCGAGGATTGTGGAGCAATATCTTGCAATGCATCCTTTACTGATGAAGCGATCGGAATCGGTGATACGAATGGGAATAATAATTCTGCCACGGCACTCTTCACTGTTACCGCTCCCCTTCCTATCAAACTAGGTGAGTTTAACGCCAAAGTAGATGATTGTTCATCAGTAAATGTCACATGGAATACGTATAGTGAGGAAAACTTTGACCGTGCAGAAGTTCAAAAGTCTGTTGATGGTAGAAACTTTGTAACAATAGGTTCCGTAAAAACTAAAGGTAATGGCGCCTCTGTGAATAACTCTTATGTTTTCACAGACAATACTCCTTTGGTTTCAGGTACTGTTTATTATAGACTTAAGGCTATAGATCTTGACAATTCGATTAGCTACTCAAGAGTCGCTACTGCCATCGTAAAATGTGATAATGCCATAGATATGAATATCTATCCGAATCCGACACATGGAGAGGCTAACGTTACATTTTCAGGATTTAAGACCAATAATATGCGGGAAATGCTGTTGTTGAATGTCAAAGGAGATGTGGTGAAAAATTTCAAAATGGATCCTCTTTCAAACAACAATTTAAATATCAGCGAATTGCCATCAGGCGTTTATTATTTAAAATTGGTGGATGAATCAATCGTGCTTCAGAAGAAATTTATAAAAGTTAATTAACAATAATCCCTTATTTAATATTAGTATTTTAAGAAAATACCACACTTAAGAGGCACCCATTTTGGGTGCTTTTTTTATTTTACTAGAGTGATAATTGGCCTTGAGTTAAAACTCAAGGCAATTGAACGAGATTAATAAAGATTTAAGATTAAATTTCCAATATTCCACCAAGTAATTTGCCGTTGGTTTTAACCAACGGATTACAATCAAACTCTTGATAGGACTTCAGTTCCAATAATTTATCCTAATCAAATAGTGCAAAATACTATTTCAACTTGAATGTTTCCGCTGCCTTTTTTATCTCATTGATACTCACCTCTGACATGTCATTTGTGGTGCCAAAAAGTATGTAATAATTGCTGTCAGTGGGCAATATCAACTGATATAGATATTCTGGAACTCCAGTCTTTATGTTTTTACCTTTTGATATTATTTCATACCCGGATAAATCGCCAATGACGATATCTGCTGAACGTTTAATACTATCTACTTCAAAAGGTGTTTGCTTAAGTCTATTAATTGAAAAATCCTTCAAGTCCTCTGTATTGGCATTTGAAAACGATTTAGATATTATCAAAGATGTCTTGTCATCTGACTTTGTTGGCAACTCACCATCTACGGTGTATATCAGGGAGTTGGACATATTGCCAGCAAATTTTAATTTTGTGCCACTTACTTCAATGGTATATTCAACTGTTTCAAGAATATTGACCTGTTTTTCAGCTTCATAATATGCGGACAATAAGCATTTTTTAATATCAACGGATAACTTAGTCAGGTGTTCGGGAAACACACCATTGATCATAATAGTCTCCTTTTCTGTTCCGAATACCAAAATATATTTTGTATAGATATTGCCATATGCACTTTGCTTTCCCTGCACTAATAAAGCAGGCAGGCCATTCAATAGGATATGGTCATCGCTAATCATTTGGACCCCAGTAGACAATAAATTTTCTTTTGTAATACCTTTAGATGTTTCAGAAAAAGGTCCCGGAATATTTAATACCATGATGCTAGATCCCGATACTTCCTCTTGAAATCCCAGAAAATTCACAGCCTTTGTAAATCCATTAGGCGGAATTAAGCTAATCTTAGTGCCTTCTACATTTTGGTGATCAACTGTGAGTTTGTTGACAATTTTTATCTGTGCTGAAACCAATGTAATGGTCATGACAAAAAGTATAGTAAGGTATTTCCTGGTCATATTTATTATTAACTATTTTAATAGTTCAGTATAAGGCAAAATTATGATTATTAAAAAGAATAAATGTTAAATTTTTTAATGACAGTAATAAATTGGCTGGGACTAAAGTCCTTATATAGACATCCATTGATCCGTTGACTTTAGTCAACGGCAAATTATTGAAACTAGATATTTTGCTATTCGCCCTGAGTTGAAATTCAAGGCTATTGAACTAGATTAATTCAGATAATAATTTTGATTTAACATAATAGCTCTGAATAACTTGCCATGATTTTATGCATCGGACTGCTATAATGCTACCTATCGGATGGACCTTAGTACCAATAATCAGGTTGATATGATTTTAAAATTGCCTGGTGCGTCAACCATGAGATTCAGCCGGCTCTTACTGTTCGCTGTTCGCCGTTCACCTCCACACCTCCACACCTCCACACCTAATCACCCCTTACATTTTCACCTCACCCACACTTACTTCTGATTTTAAATTTTGCCTCTAATTTCTAGCCTCTAGAATCTGGTGTCTGACTTCTGACCTCTTACTTCTGACCTCTGATTTCTAATTTTTATCTTACCTTTGCGCCTTAATTAATCCATAGGATATGAGAGATAAAGTAGAAGATATTGATGAATTGAAGAAAATCGCCACCCAAGTGCGTCGCGACATTCTTCAAATGGTTTTCAACGCCTCCAGCGGACATCCGGGTGGTTCACTCGGGTGTGCAGATTTCATGACTGCACTGTATTTTAGAGTCATGACCCAATCGGATGAATTTAAAATGGATGCAAAGAATGAAGATGCCTTTATCATGTCCAATGGCCATATCTCTCCGGTGCTTTACAGTGTGCTGGCAAGAAAAGGTTATTTTCCAGTAGAAGAACTGTCGACCTTCCGTAAATTAAATACCCGACTTCAAGGACACCCGACGACCCATGAAGGATTGCCGGGCATCAGGACAGCTACTGGTTCTTTGGGTCAGGGATTCTCTGTCGGTGTAGGTATGGCATTGGCGAAGAAGATGGATAAAGATCCGGGATTCGTATTTGTTTCCACTGGTGATGGCGAACTTCAGGAAGGTCAGATCTGGGAAGCAGCGATGTTTGCTCCTTTTCATAAACTAGACAATTTAATAGTGACTGTGGACTGGAATGGCCAGCAAATCGATGGTACCAATGATCAAGTATTAAGTCTTGGTGACCTTGAAGGTAAATGGCGAACTTTCGGTTGGAGAGTAGTCGTCACAGATGGCAATGATATGGAGTCCATCGTCAAAGCCTTGGAAGAAGCTAAAACACATGTAGGTACGGATATTCCAACTGTCATCCTTATGAGAACGAATATGGGTTGTGGTGTAGACTTTATGATGGGCACACACGCATGGCACGGAAAAGCACCAAACAAAGAGCAACTTGATAAAGGGTTGTCACAACTGGTGAGTTCTTTGGATGACTTTGTTTACAATGAAAATTATTCAGCACCAAACCATAAACACTAAGATATGAATATCAACGATATAGTTTCGACAGGAAAAAAGGCCACCAGGGACGGTTTTGGTGAAGGCTTGCACGAAGCAGGACGAAGAAATGACCAGGTGATCGCACTTTGTGCAGATTTACTTGGTTCACTAAAAATGGAAGCTTTTATAGAAGATTTTCCTGACAGGTTTGTACAGATGGGTATTGCCGAAGCTAATATGATGTCCGTCGCTGCAGGCCTTTCTACTACTGGTAAGATCCCTTTTACCGGTACATTTGCCAATTTTTCTACAGGAAGAGTATACGACCAAATCCGCCAATCTATTGCTTACTCAGGCAAAAATGTAAAAATTTGTGCTTCTCATGCTGGGCTTACCCTGGGTGAAGATGGAGCAACTCATCAGATACTGGAAGATATCGGCATGATGCGCATGCTTCCGGGCATGACGGTGATCTGCCCGATTGACGCTAATCAAACTAAAAATGCGGTGCTTGCTATTTTGGATCATGTAGGTCCGGTATACTTGAGGTTCGGAAGACCTGACTGGCCGGTATTTACAGGAGTGGACGAACCATTTATCATAGGTAAGGCGCAGACGCTGGGTAGTGGAACAGATGTAAGCATCATGGCGACTGGACTAATGGTATGGAATGCAGTAGAAGCGGCGAAACAATTAGAGGCTCAAGGCATCTCTTGTGATGTCATCAGTATTCCGACGATCAAGCCGCTGGACGAAGCTGCTATCGTTGCTTCTTTGGCTAGAACAGGCTGCGCAGTTACTGTCGAAGAACATCAAATCAATGGCGGTCTTGGCGATGCTGTGGCTCATGTAGCTGCTAAAAATACTGCTTGTCCAATGGAATTTATAGGTGTCAAGGACAGCTTCGGTGAAAGCGGAAAACCAATGGATCTTTTGAAAAAATATGGCCTGGACGTGCCAGATATCGTCAATGCAGCTCTAAAAGTTATAAAAAGAAAATAATGGCTAAAAAAGTGAAAGAAACAGCTCACGGACCCAAATCAATGAAGTTCAATAGTAAGGTCATCCATGCAGGAGTATCTCCGGATCCTTCAACTGGAGCTATCATGACACCGATATTCCAGACGTCTACTTATGTTCAGGATGAACCGGGTGTGCACAAAGGACACGAATACGGCCGCACCAGCAATCCTACAAGGTCTGCACTTGAAGCCAATCTAGCAGCTTTGGAGAATGGAAAGTATGGACTTTGCTTCTCAAGTGGGCTCGGAGCTATGGATACCTTGCTGAAAATGCTCAATCCAGGTGATGAGATAATATCTACTAATGACCTCTATGGCGGTTCGTACAGGTTGATGACACGCGTTTACGGTCGATTCGGTATCAAAAGTCATTTTATTGACCTAAATGACACTGTTCAGCTGGAAAAATTGATCAATCCACGCACCAGACTTATCTGGATAGAAACACCAACTAACCCGATGTTGAATATCGTCGACATTAGAAAAGTGACGAAGATCGCTGAGAAATACGGCATCATCACTTGTGTGGACAATACTTTCGCTTCACCTTATCTTCAGCGTCCTCTGGATCTGGGAGCAGATATAATTCTTCATTCTTGTACCAAATATCTTGGTGGCCATAGTGATGCGGTCCTTGGAGCATTGGTGTGCAATAAAAAAGAAATTGACGATCAACTGAGATTTTTGCAGAATGCATGTGGAGCGACACCCGGACCAATGGATTGTTTCCTTATACTTAGAGGTATTAAAACATTACATATAAGAATGAAGCGCGCATGTCGCAATGCAGGAAGACTTGCTGAATTTTTGAAGAATCACCCTGCCATAAATAAAGTTAATTACCCGGGATTTAAGACACATCCTAGCCATCAACTTGCATCTACACAGATGAGTGACTATGGGGCTATGGTTTCTTTTGACCTGAAAAAAGATTCATTGGAATCTGCTATCGGAGTACTCAAGAAATTCAAAATGTTTAGCCTTGCAGAATCTCTTGGAGGTGTAGAGTCTTTGGTAGGGCATCCTTCTACAATGACACATGCTTCTATTCCAAGAGAGGAACGTCTGAAAGTTGGACTTACAGATTCATTGATCCGATTGAGTGTAGGCATCGAAGATATCGAAGATCTTATGGCTGACCTTGATCAGGCTTTGAGTTAATGGGTTAGCAAGGATTGATGTACTGAATCATTAAGGACAAGCACAGAGTTTAAGTTATTCAAGAGAGGTAAGAATTGGGGTAAGTAACCTGGTTTGGAGTCTGCTTTTGCCGCTTCTGGTTTATAGAGCCATATATCTCGGTGCGCTGCACCTTGGTACTGCCCTTATTTTATTTTCTATAAATACAAAGGTGCGCTGCACCAATGCAATGCAAAAAAGGTGCAGCGCACCAAAATATTTGTAGTAATTAATGTGCAAGAGAAATAAGGTGCAGCGCACCGTGATATGAAATATTTGGTTACTTAATAAATGCGTTTTTTAGACACCCTGTTAGAGATTGAATAATGATAACTCAATTTGCAACAAGTGATGCATGAAAATATCCTTAAAAGCCTGCGAACCTCACCGTTATGGTTTAAATTGCCAACAAAAATTTGAAATAGGTCATAAGTTGAACTATTGGTCAACTAAAGTATTATGGCACGCTTAAATTTTCAATTTAGTTAAAATTATCACCTATATATAATTCATAAAAAAAACCCTTGAAAAGGGTTGAATAACAATAGCCGCGGGTGCAAGCCGTGGTGGATTAAGGCGTTCAACCAACCCTGAATTAGGTTGAATTATTTACCTAAATTAAATATGTCAGATTCATTTCTTTTTAAGTTAAATTGAAATAAAAAAGTAAGCTATTAAAAGCTTGTCCGACAAATGCTATGACGGCGGTGTCAATTCTATTCCCTCAGCCACACCATCCATAAAAAGTAAAAATTATGAATCAATTAACGATACGCCATCTACCTTCTAAAATCAACCATCTACCTTAGGTTTTTAACTGCCGAACCATGACTTTATATTATATTGAGCTTTAAATCAATTACTTTGGAAACAGTATTTAACTGGAATAACTATTCGAAGAAGCAGGATGACCTGCATATCATTTGTTATCTGGAAGGCGAGCTGCTTTATTGTTGTGAATATACCGACAATCAACACGATTATCAGATGGAGATAAAGTGTCGGTTGAAGGATTTTGCCATCGATGAAAAGGAGTCAGTTATGAAATGCAAAAGTTTCATATTAAAACATTTTGGATTAAAAGCTCTTGAAGCAATAGAGATAAAACTTAAAGAGGAAAGAGGTTGATAGAAAATGAATTTTTGTTATTCAGGCAATTTATTCTTAAAGATGAGGCATTGGCCCTTGTTAAAAAATTAGATGAAGGTGGCATAGAGGCCATCCTTGGGGACAATAAAGCTCCATTTGATGTGACATTTAGTGGGAATACTTCGATGGATAAATATGATGTCAAAATAAGAAAGAGAGACTTTGAAAGTGCAGACCTACTCATTGCAGAAACCTCTGATGAAGCTATCCATGACCTGCCGAATGATTATTATTTATATTCATTTACTATTGATGAATTATATCAGATCCTTGCCCGATATGATGAATGGGGTGAGATAGATATTGCACTTGCAAAAAAAATACTGACCGAACGTGGAGAGAACATAGATGATGAATTGATAAGTATTTACAAAAAGAAACGACTTACCCAGCTCGCCCTACCCGAGAAAGTCAATAAAGGTTGGCTAATAGTCTCTTATTTCCTTGCATTGAGCGGTATCTATGGCATCGCATTTGGCCATATTATTTACTCATCTAACAAGACACTTCCGGATGGAAAGGTGGTACCAACCTACACAGAAAATGATCGCAAAGCAGGGAAAATCATCTTTTATATTGGATTATTAGCCTGCATTATTTTCCTATTAATGAAGATTTTTATTAATAAATTATAGAAAATATATAGTAAAGAATAAAAATTTTAGTCTATAAAACATAATAGCAATGGACTTTTGACCAATTTCTAACCAAAGACAGAAAAATTAAATAAATAAAAATAGGTTATTTTATTTTTAATAAGTATACATTTACAATATGAACACAGCGCAAGGATTCGGATTTTTTTATTTTTATTTTTACTTTAGAGAGTAGGCCGGATCGCTTTTGCTATAATTAAGATATAAATTAATAAACATAAGAATCCTGGCCGCAAGCCGGGATTTTTCATTTTAAGTCAATGAATAATCCAATTTTAAATAACCATACTCCAATAAAAAAGATAGCCATTCAGGGTTATGAGGGAAGTTTCCATCAGGAAGCAGCATTGAATTTCTTTGGTGAACATATAACTATCCTACCTTGTGATAATTTTCCTGAAGTTTTCAAAGTTGTGGATGATGCCGCCCAGTCTGACGCCGCTGTAATAGCTATAGAGAACTCGATAGTAGGTAGCATCCTGCCCAATTATAATCTTCTACAAGAGAGTAAGCTCATCATTACCGGCGAGATCTATCTCAATATTAGCCAAAATCTTCTGGTATATCCGGGCGTACGAATAGAGGATGTCCGTGAAGTTCGTTCGCATCATATGGCCATAAGACAATGTAGAAATTATCTGCTCGACTTTGACTGGAAAGTGATAGAAACAGAAGACACTGCTCTTAGTGCCAAACACATCAGACAGCATCACAGCAAACATATAGCTGCTATCGCTTCCAAACTGGCTGCCGATATGTATGGTCTTGAAATTCTTGCACCGGACATCCATACGATGAAAACTAATTATACAAGATTTCTGGTCCTGGAAAGAGAAAAGCAAGCTATGCCAGTACCGGATGCAAACAAAGCTTCTGTCAATTTCAACACCAATCATTCCATGGGAAGTCTGGCCAAAGTGCTTACTGCCATCGCTGATGGGGGCATCAACCTCAGCAAGTTGCAGAGCTTCCCGATTCCTGGTAGTGAATGGCTATATTCCTTTCATGTCGACATGGAGTTTGATTCAATCGAACAATTTGATAAAGTAATAAACATGATCCGATCTCTTACAGTGGAATTGAAAATATATGGTGTGTACAAAAAGGGAAGTACCATTTAAAAAAAAGATAAATGATCAAAGAAAGTATTAAAACCGCGACAAGGCTGGATGGTATCGGAGAATATTATTTCTCGACCAAACTCAAAGAAATCGATGTACTCAATAAAGCCGGCAAGAATATCATCAATCTTGGAATAGGTAGTCCTGATCTGCCTCCTCATCCTGATGTCATAGAAGAGCTTAATAAACAGAGCCAAAGGCCCGATGTACATGCCTATCAGAATTATAAAGGAAGCCCCATATTGCGACAGGCCATAAGTAATTGGTATGCGCAATGGTACAATGTCGAACTTGATCCAGTTTCAGAGATTTTGCCGCTGATGGGATCTAAAGAAGGTATTATGCACATATGTATGACTTACCTTGATAAAGATGATATAGTGCTGATTCCTAATCCCGGATATCCAACTTATAGCAGCGCTGTGAGGTTGGCGGGTGGCCAAGTTGCAGCTTACACATTGGATGAGTCGAAGAATTGGGCACCTGATTTTGCAGAACTTGATTCTATTGTTTTATCGGCTAATCATCCCGTGAAAATGTTGTTTGTCAGCTATCCTCACATGCCAACAGGTGCGAGTTCGGATCGGGATATTTTTGAAAAACTTGTCCGATTTGCTATCAAACATGATATACTTATCATTCATGACAACCCATATAGCTTTATCTTGAATGATAGTCCGATGAGCATGTTAGAAATTCATGGAGCTAAGGAAGTCGTCATTGAGCTTAATTCCTTATCTAAATCACACAATATGGCGGGTTGGAGAGTTGGAATGATATGTGCGGCAGAACAAAGGATCAATGAGATCATCCGTTTCAAAAGTAACATGGATAGCGGAATGTTCTTGCCCGTCCAACTTGCTGCAGCAAAAGCATTAGAACTAGGAAAGGATTGGTTCGATCAATTAAACGAAGTTTATAAAGAACGGAGGGAGAAGGTGTACGAATTACTAGCATTGTTGAAATGCACCTTTCATACCGATCAAAACGGAATGTTTGTTTGGGCAAAATGTCCAATTGATTGTAAAGATGGTTTTCAATTAAGTGACGATGTGCTGTACAATGCGAATGTGTTTATAACTCCGGGTGGTATCTTCGGAAGTGCAGGTTGCAATTTTGTAAGAGTAAGTCTTTGCAGTACTAATGAGAAACTCGATGAAGCAATTAAGCGAATAAAAACAGCTGATCTATGGTAGTCACGGTGATAGGTATGGGGCTGATCGGTGGGTCTTTGGCGCTTTCCTTGCGTGAACATGGGCTATCTAGCAAAACAATTGTAGTAGATCAGAATGATGTACATGTGGAGAGGGCCTTGGCCTTGGGTTTAGCGGATGAGACTAGGGGGCTGTTGGATGCAATAAATGTTTCCGAGCTCATTATTTTAGCCGTTCCGGTTGATATTGCTGTAAAACTTTGTCCGCAAATACTTGATCTTGTTACCGATCAGATGGTCTTTGATGTTGGATCTACCAAGTCTAGCATTCTACAAGCCATCCACAATCATCCGAATCGAGGGCGTTTTGTCGCCAGTCATCCCATGTGGGGAACAGAATTCAGTGGCCCAGATGCTGCCATCTCGGGAGCTTTTGTCGGAAAGGCAGTTGTAATAACTGATCCTGAACACAGTGATAAGATTGTTCTGGAAAAAATAGAATCTATCTTTTCAATTCTTGGGCTCCATATTTTGAAAATGAGTAGTGCAGACCATGATCTTCATGCAGCTTATGTAAGTCACATTTCGCACATCACTTCATTTGCATTGGCCAATACAGTGCTGGAAAAAGAAAGAGAAGAAGATACCATTTTCCAGTTGGCAAGTGGTGGATTCGAAAGCACAGTCCGCCTCGCAAAGAGTAATCCAGCGATGTGGGTGCCGATCTTCATGCAGAACAAGGAAAATGTCCTGGATGTATTGAATGAGCACATCTCACAATTAAGAAAATTTAAAAGTTGCCTCGAAAAAGAAAACTATGAATATCTATACGAACTCATTGAAAATGCGAATCGGATAGGGAAGATATTGCCGTGAAAGAAATGGTGAATTATAAATGATGAATTATAAATGATGAATTATAAATGATGAATTATAAATGATGTGTGATAACTATATAAATCGAAAGCAAACGTAACGCCATACTAACTTCTAACTTCTAATTTTAATTTTAAACATGAAAATACTAATTGGTAACGAACAATGGATATTAACCACAAAGCATGATCACATCCGTAACGCCATTCTAATTTCTAACTTCTAACTTCTAATTTTTTTAATAACAATTAACAATCATACACCATGATACAGACATTAAACACAACAAAACCGATCGAAGAGATCTTAAACAAAAAGCCTTTGATCATCTCCGGACCGTGCAGTGCAGAGACAGAGGAACAAGTCATTGCAACAGCCACCAGACTTGCAGCCACAGGTAAAGTTGATATCCTGCGTGCAGGAATCTGGAAGCCAAGGACCCGTCCGGGAAGTTTCGAAGGAATCGGCACCAAAGGTCTTCCTTGGCTGCAGCGAGCGAAAAGGGAAACCGGATTACCGGTGACAGTTGAAGTTGCTACAGCGAAGCAAGTGGAAGATGCCTTGCATTTTGATGTAGATGTGCTGTGGATAGGTGCCAGAAGTACAGTCAATCCATTCAGTATACAAGAAATGGCCGATGCATTAAGAGGAGTTGACGTGCCCGTATTGATTAAAAATCCAATCAATCCTGATCTTGAACTTTGGACTGGAGCCGTTGAAAGGATTGCAAAAGCAGGGATTAAAAAAATCGGTTTAATTCACCGAGGATTCTCATCCTATGGCAATGCTGAATACAGAAACGCTCCGATGTGGCACCTAGCCATTGAGATGAAGCGTAGAAATCCGGAATTGATCTTTATCAATGATCCGTCTCACATTTGTGGTCGAAGAGACATACTCATGGAAACAGCTCAAAAGGCTATAAATCTTGATTATGATGGCCTCATGATAGAAAGCCACATAGATCCTGACAATGCTTGGAGCGATGCTAAACAGCAAGTTACTCCGGAAAGATTGGCAGAAATGCTTGAGTCCATGATCTGGAGACATGAAGCTCCGGAGAGTGAAGATTCACTTTCAAGACTCGAGAAGATGCGTCAACAAATCAGCCATCTTGATGATGAATTGATGCAAATACTTGGTCAAAGGATGAAGATCGCTGATGAAATTGGTTCTTTCAAAAAGGAGAACAATATTACCATCCTTCAGACTACCAGATGGAATGAAATATTATCAACTGCATTTGCCAAAGGAGACATGCTTGGGTTGAGCCAAGAATTTATTACAAGGTATTTTGATGCAGTGCACATGGAGAGTATTAACCATCAGAATAAGGTGATGGATGGGGAGGGGTGATTGTTAATTATTAGGTGTTTATTGTTAATTGTTAGGTGTTAATTATTAATTATTATTCTGTACATCACTTCAGTTTTTAACCTCATTAATTTTTTATTCTTAATGTTTAATTATAGTTTCGGAGTTGCTCATTTCATTGATAATTTATGATTTAAATAAATAACTCAAGTTTCGGCAGTTAAGAAACAAAGGTAGATGGCTGATGTTAGATGTTAGATGGAGCTTAGTCAATTGATTCATATTTTTTCTTTAATAAGTTTAGTAGAAAAAGTATCCATGTGATTGATGGAAAGCCATCTAAAATCTACCTTCTAACATCTAACATTTTATTATAATTTAAATTTTTTCTTCAAAAAGGAAAATTTGACTACCGAAACTTGAGTAAATAAGTTTTTGCTAATAAAATTATTTAAAACACTGTCCGTCTATGGTTAAATTTGTATCTTGAATTAAATTCATTTGCTGTACTCAATAATCGAAGTCTAATTCTAACTTCTAACTTCTAATTTCTAACTTCTGACTTCTAACTTCTATCATTGATTGAGTAATATCAATACTTCTGGAGTTTATTTTTAACGCAGAAACTTAGATTATTCGAGAAATGAATTTTTAATATTAATTGGATTGAAGAGCGTCGGAAAGAAATTTTTACTAAACTTAGAAATAGATATTTGTACAGGCGGATATTTGTTTTCTCTATTTGTAATGTTAATTGGTTATTCCAAATTACACAAAAGTTACATTTCAATAATTAAGTTTTCTCTTTTATTAAATCTACCTGATAAGGTCAAATAAATCATATGTTTTAAAAATAAACGTAAATATACGTTGATCACGCAACGTTATAACTTATGTTTACGTTATGATAAAAATACATTATCATGACAAGCGAACAAATTTTAAAATCAGACATGTTGGACATCCTTTTTGATGGTCGTAACAAAGCTTATGGAGCATATGAATTAAGAAGAAAATATGACAATGATCTTGGCCATGCGCTTTTGGTAGGTGTCCTGATCACGGTTTCATTTTTTGGCTATTCCTACTACAATGACATTTTTGGAACAAAAGAAATTCCGCCTACGGAAATTATTTATGATGTATCTGGTGGGTTTAAGATCTTGCCAGAACAAATTATTCCCGAGGTGATTAAGGCAAAACCTGCTGCACAAAATGCTTCCAAGACAATTTCTTTCACTGCACCAATAATTTCAACAAAACCAATACATGAAACACCAATTGCTTCTGCTGCAGAATTGGAACATGACAATCCCGGTGTTATTTCACAAGAGGGTATAGAATCCGGTCCGGTGAGTATAGATCCTACCTTAGGCGTGGAATCGGGGTTAAATGGTGATGTTGTGCCAAATATACCGGATGAAAAAGAGGACAATGTGGTTAGAAATTATGTGGAACAAATGCCGGAATTTCCAGGCGGATTATCTGCACTAATGTTATGGTTATCGAAGCATCTGGAATATCCTAAAGAAGCAGTTAGAAATGGTCTTGAAGGAAAGGTAATCACCCAATTTACTGTTGAAAAAGATGGATCTGTGACCAATGTCAAAGTAATCAGAGATGGTGTAGGTGGCGGCGCTGGTGACGAAGCAGCTCGAGTGGTAGGTATAATGCCGGGATGGAAAGCAGGGATGCAGAACGATAGACCGGTAAGGGTATTGTACACATTGCCGATCGCGTTTTCATTAAAATAAGATCCTTTAATTTCCGAGGGGAATACTGTAGGGACAGGTCGCGACCTGTCCCTACAGTTTTCACCTAGAAAAATTAACGCTAAACAAAATATCACAAATCTTCAGATTATTTAACAATACATTTCAGTTTTGTCAACTTAAAATGCGTGGTTTTTGCTACTTTTGCAAAAAAAATAACACATGTTTACCATCAATATATATCTAAGAATAGCAGGCATTGTAGCTAGTATTATAATTGGAGTAGTCCTAACCATGCTTTATGGCTTCTGGTATGCATTTCCTTTATATCTTATAGCAGTAGTATTACTCGCAGGGTACCTGTTGGTTGGAACTGTTCAGTCTGCAAGTCAACTTATGCAGATTCAAGATATGGAAGGGGCAAAGAAAAGACTCAATATGACGATATTCCCAAAGTTACTTTTTGGTCCGGGAAGATCTGCATATTATATGCTTAAAGGCTCATTGGCCATGCAGGGCAAGGATTACAATGAAGCAAAGGAGTTGTTCAAAGAAAGCGAAAACTCTAAATATACCACAGACAATGAAAAAGCCATGATCTATCTACAGCAGGCCAATCTCGCTGCTGTCAAGCAAAATTATAAGGAAGCTGCAATGTTTGTCAAAAAGACAGATGATCTTAAGATCACTGAGCCGATGATTAGAGATCAGGTGAAACAATTTAAACAAGCCATCGGCAAAACTGGTCAAATGAATATGCAGAACAGAATTGCAGCAGCTAACAGGGGAGGATCAAAACAAGGCAGACCTAGGATGCGCTAAGACAGGATCTGATGCATAAAAAAAATTGGCTGTTTCCTACTTTTTTCAACTTCATAGCTTTAAATCGACTTTTAGTATTAGTATTGATAATACTTACATCCACTGTTTGTCTTGCCCAGCAGATAGCAGTAGATACGATTAGTTTTGTAGGGTTAAAAAGAACAAGACCCTATCTATTATCAAGGGAACTTACCTTCCAGCAAGGTGATACCATTCTTCTTAAAGACATTCAGGATATATTCGCTATCAATGAAAAAAGGCTTCAAAATACTGGTCTCTTTGTCGAAGTAAGAATGAATGTCTTAGCCTTGGATATGCAAGAAAAAAAAGCTCATATCCAAATCAATCTCAAAGAGGCTCTATTCATTTATCCCGCACCATTACTGGAATTCCTGGACAATGATTTTAACAAATGGTGGCGCAACTATGACCGTTCGCTGAAGACACTGAGTTATGGTCTTTATCTCAAACACATTAATCTCACCGGCAATGGAGATGAGATGACCTTATATGGACAGGCGGGATTTACCAGAAAAATTTCATTGGATTACGACTTTCCATTCGCCAATAAATCCAATACGCTTGGCTTTGGATTCACTACTTTCTATTCTGCAAATAAGGAGATTGCTTATAAAACAAAAGACAATTATCTCCAATTCGAAAGAGATCTTGAAAAAGATCAGCTCAGGAGAACAAAGGTGGGTGTCAGGGCCGTATATCGACCTAAATTGGTCATAAGGCATCACATATTGCTTAATTATTATAGTTTCAAAGGTTCAGATTCTTTGACTCAATTCTACAATAAAGATTATTTTAATGGCCAGAGCAAACTAAAATTCCTCGAATTGGAATATGCCGCCGTATTTGATACAAGAGACATCGTGCCATATGCCATGAAGGGTGATCATATTATTGCTTATGTAAATAAGACCGGATTCAGTAAGAATAATGACATCAAGGTGTTTTACGCCGGATTATTAGCATACCATTATACATCGATTTCTAGTAGGTGGAGTTTGGAGAATATCGGTGGTGGAAGATTTAATTTTGATCGCGGGAAGGTGCCTTACTATTTCAATAAGGCGCTTGGATATGATGATCTGTATCTGAGGGGCTACGAGTATTATGTGGTAGATGGTCAGGATTATGCATTTGTGAAAAATAGTATTAGATTTATGTTCTTTGACAAGAAATTTGAATGGGGGAAAGCCATGTTTTTACAGGCATACCGCACGATGCCGGTCAAGGCTTTTCTCACAGCAAATGTCGATGCAGGATATGTCAGTGACCGTTTCTATTCAATAGAAAATTCATTATCTAACAGCGCTTTAATTGGGTATGGTTTGGGACTCGATTTAGTATTTTATTATAATAAATTACTAAGATTTGAAGTGACGAGGAACCATATAGGACAAACAGGATTTTATGTACATTTTGATGCAGGATTATGATACACATTTTAGTTTTTGCTAAATCAATAGATGCGGAACAAGCAGTATTCGTCAAGGAATTAATTGATAAATGTGCTGCTACATCTGTGAAATTGAGCTTTTTTGATAAGATGTACTCGGAGACATCAAAATGGTTATCAATTCCTGAGGATATAAAATGTCTGCCTGTGACAGACTTTGGCAATGGTGTTGGAATAGATTTTCTATTTTCATTAGGAGGAGATGGAACTTTGCTAGAGGCATCTATGATCATTGCAGATAGTGGAATTCCTATCGTCGGCATCAATATGGGCAGACTAGGATTTTTGGCGAGTATAGAAAAAAAGTTAATTGCTCAGACGATTGACAAGTTGATCAATGGGGAATACACCTTGGAAAAGCGCGCGCTGTTGCACTTTACGTCCAACGAAAGCCAATTTTCAGCATTTCCGTATGCATTGAATGATATGACTCTTATAAAAAGGGATCATTCATCTATGGTGGTAATTCATACAGTTGTAAATGGAGAATTTCTCAATTCATATTGGGCTGATGGAGTCATTTTGTCAACGCCAACAGGTTCCACCGGTTATAATTTGAGTTGCGGAGGCCCAATACTTATACCTACAGCAGAGAATTTTATTATTACTCCAATAGCACCGCACAACCTAAGCGTAAGACCTTTAGTGGTACCTGATTCTTCTATACTGGAATTTACTATAGAAGGGCGTGGAGAGAATTTTTTATGCACACTTGACTCAAGGCACGAGGTGATATCGCAAAGCACCAAAATTAAAGTAAGGAAGGCACCATTTGCAATAAATCTTGTAAAATTGCCCAAGATCACTTTCATGAAAACCATGCGCGATAAACTACAATGGGGTCGGGATACACGAAATTATAAAAAGTAAAAGAAGGAAAGATTAATTGCAATAAAAAAGCCGCAAAAAACACTATTCTGCGGCTATACTTACACTTACACTTACAATTAATCAAAGATTGACAACCTCTAAATAAAATTTAAAATGTGTGCCGAGGTTGGTCGATATAATAGAAATAATTTCTAAATCTAAGCCAAAGATAATATGAATACTTTTTGAATTATTGTAGATAATTAGCCACAAAAATTCAAAGTTATAATACCGAAAATAAATTTTTAATGTTTGTGTTAACTAAATTCTTCAACAAATGTGTTTGGCTGACTGCAATAATATTCTATAGTATTAGTGCAACGACTTATGGACAGTTATCTTCTTATAATATAATCAACTACAAAACTAAAGATGGATTACCACAGAATAGTGTAAAATGTATCCAATTTGATAAGGCTGGTTACTGTTGGATCGGCACGGAGAAGGGAATCGTTCGTTTTGATAGAAAAAATTTCAAAGTATATGATAATAAAAATATCGAGGGGTCAATATCAGAAAGAATTGCCTACTCGGCTCAAGATGCTGAAGGAAATGTTTATTTTCTAAACGACAAAGAACAGAATTTCAAAATTAAATTACCTTCAAATGGCCAAGCACCTTATCCAAAACTACTACATTCTTCAGAAATTTGGGGGCCATCGAAAGGCGGAAGTTCTTTAAACTCAACTCGTTTGAATAACTAATTTATAAATATATGGATACGAATAAATTATACGAAACACAAATATTAATAACACCAAAATTTTACCATATAATACCGAGCTGAAAATCGTTTAGGTCCATGAAGCTTCGGGGCCTATCACGAAATTCCATTCGGTATTAGGTGCCTTTTTTGACAGTTTCCTCCCTTCAGTTGGAATGACAAAGCTTTTGCTTAAAGGGGGATAAAATGGGGTGACTGAGCCGGCCCATTTAACTCCAAATCCCACCGATTTGGCGGCTTTACGAGCGAAATGAGGAATCTTAATTCACTGAGTCTTTTGTTTTTCCCTTTGAACAATTTGTTAAGCACACCTAAATAAATATTGTCAAAAAGATTGTCAACTATATATTACCTGCAAACAAGGTACTTTATGTCAATAGGTGTCTATTTCAGGATTTCATATTCCAATGCTATACGGACAAGCCCAGCTGTATTTTTTGCTCCCAACTTGATCATAATATTCCGTCGATGAGTCTCTACTGTACCGAAACTAATAAATAATTGAGTAGAGATCTCATGGGTTGTTTTTTCATCAATAATCATCTCAAGTATTTGTTGTTCACGACGGGAAAGTTTTGGAAATGGGCTTTCAGATATTTTGACATCTTTATGATTGGGGTGGAATATTAGAGTGGTGACTTCGTTGCTGATAAAGGTGCGGCCATTCATGACTGAATTGATGGCTTCGATGATCTCATCTCTGCCAGAGTTTTTATGTAGGTAACCATCTGCCCCGTTTTTCAGCATAAGTTTGATCAGACTACCTTCGTTGATCATGGACAGACCAATGATCTTAATATCAGGATGAGATTTTTTGATAATTTTGCATGCTTCAATACCATTCATATGGGGCATATTAATATCCATTAGAATTACATCAACAGAATTATTACTTAAATACTCAATACAATCTTGAGCTGATTTAAATAGATTAACGACGTTTATATTAGTTTGACTATCCAATAATAAATTGAGTCCTTCCAATACCATTTGATGGTCATCCACTATGATCAGATCAGGCATGATTATTTAATTAATTGGTATTTCAATATTTACTGTTGTGCCATGATTTGGTGAGGAGTCATAGTTTATTTTCCCGAGAGGTAATTAATTCTTGAATCAATGTTTTAAGTCCCATCCCTTTTTCGAGAGTATATTATTTATGTCAAA
>NZ_JADJID010000007.1:0-222451 GCF_016707225.1 Candidatus Brachybacter algidus
CCTTGACATCACTCAACAGTTGCAGCCTTGTCAAGCATTACAAGTTCCAATCCTGCTGTTCCGACTATTACCATCACAAGCAATGGTGTGACGGTTCAGAACTTGACTTTAACCAATCCAAATGGTCAAATGGCAGTATCAACAAACAACAACAGCAATATTACGATCACGGGCAACCACATCACCAAAGTAGGTGGAAGCTGGTTTAGTTAGCCAGCCGGTAAATTCTATCAGCATCTCCGGTACTGGAAATGCAGTGATACTATTATGGTTACAAATAATACAATAGATAACTTAACCGGTGGTAATTTCGGAAGCGTAAGTGCCGTTACGGTAGGTTATGAACCTAATAACTTTGATGTAACTGCTCTGACGATCAGTGGCAATACAATAACGAACATTAGTGCGGTGAATACACCATGGGCTAGTGGTGGAAAGAGGGCATACGATCTTTTATTGAACCTGGGTGCCACGGGCTGGGAAAAATTGTATCACCTGCAATTAGTAGTAATACAATCACTGCCCTGGATGGCCTTTGGGCGCACGGTATCGGCCTTGAAGGCAATACGCCGGGAGCAACTGTTTCGCTAAACACAATTAATAATGTGACTGGCCACCTGACGGGTGTACCTACAGCAGTCCTGTTAAGGTAGAAAGTAACCTGGTTGCAGGTACAGTAGTCATCAACTACAACAACTCAGCCTTGTTGAATACAGGGTACTAGATGTAACGGGTATTAAAGTAGATGCAAAACCTACAGCTGGTGGTGGTGATGGTGATGATTCCGGTCCTGGCGTAGTCAAGCCTTTGGGAGTATTGGTATCAGTAGATATCGATTTCTGTCCATGGCAGATGGCCCTAGTGGAATTGATGTCATAGTTGCAGCAACTACGATGGCTGCAACCGAAACTGGTGGGTTGCCAATGATGATGGAACCATTTGTATTGGACAATCGTGACCTTAACAATTTCAGGTGCTAAGGCTGGTTCGACGTATCTGGTCAGGTCAGCCGGAGCTACTACTGCTTCTATAACAGAAAGCCCGCTTGCTACGACGACATATTCAGTAACAGTAAGTTATGGTGGATGTACTGCTACATATCCTCAGCAGATCATCGTCAATCCACTACCAGTGGCTACGATATCATATTCTGGATCACCATACTGTACTGAAGGCACAGCTACAGTGACCAAACAGGCCAAACAGGTGGTACATATACATCCACAGCGGGTTTGAGTATCAATTCAGTTTCAGGAGACATTAACTTACGAACCAGCACACCTGGTACTTATACAGTAACATATAGTTTCACTGATGTAAATGGATGTAGTTCGACTACTACTTCAGTGACAGTTACAGCACCTGTAGCTTACAACGTACAGAAAGACTTATATTACTGTACAATTCAATCAGCGATTGATGATGCGAGTACAATGATGACTCAAACGGTCGAAGTGTTGGACGGCATAAACACTGAGAGCTTAACGATTGATAGGGCATTGACCTTGACATCACGCAACAGTGCAGCCTTGTCAAGCATAGCAAGTGCCAATCCTGCTGTTCCGACTATAAGCATCACAAGCAGTGGTGTGACGGTTCAGAACTTGACCTTGACCAATCAAATGGTCAGAATGCAATATTTACAAACAACAACAGCAATATTACGATCACGGGCAACCATGTCACCAATGTTGGTGGAGCTTCATTAAATAAGCCAGCCGGTAAATGCTATCAGCATCTCCGGTACTGGAAATGCAGTGAGTACTATTGCGGTTACAAATAATACAATAGATAACTTAACAGGTGGTAATTTCGGAAGCGTAAGTGCCATCACAGTAGGTTATGATTCCGGTAATTTTGACGTAACTGCTCTGACAATCGGTGGCAACACCATTACTGATATTGACGCGATGATTACCATGGGCTAGTGGTGGACGCGGTGCATATGGTATTTTGTTAAACCTTGGAACGGTGGGAACTGGAAAAGTAGTATCCCCTGTAATAAGTAGTAACTCAATCACCGATTTAGAAGGCCTTTGGGCGCACGGTATCGGCCTTGAAGGACAATACGCCGGGAGCAGCTGTTTCGCTAAACACAATTAATAATAATGTGACTGGCCACCTGACAGTTGTACCTACAGCAGTCGCTGTTATGAAAGTAACCTGGGTGCAGGTACGGTAGTCATCAACTACAACAACTTCGGCCTTGTTGAATGCAGGGGTACTGAATGTAACGGGTATTAAAGTAGATGCAAAACCTAACTGGTGGGGTGGTGGTGATGATTCCGGTCCTGGCGTAGTCGGCACTGGCACAGGAGTATTGGTATCAGTAGATGTCGATTTCTGTCCATGGCTTGATGGCCTAATGGAATTGATGTCATAGTTGCAGCAGCTACATTAGCTGTAACCCGGGAAACTGGTGGAGTTGCCAATGATGATGGAACCATTTGTATTGGACAATCAGTGACCTTAACAATTTCAGGTGCTAAGGCTGGTTCGACGTATCTGTGGTCAACCGGAGCTACTACTGCTTCTATATCAGAAAGTCCGTTGACAACGACGACATATTCAGTAACAGTAAGCTATGGTGGATACAATGCTACATATCCTCAGCAGATCATTGTAGATCCACTGCCTACAGCTACAATAGCTTATGCTCAGGCTGAATTTTATTGCGATAGGCACTGCGACAGTGACTCAAACAAGTCAGGCAGGTGGTATGTATTCTATATTGCCAGCAGTGCTTCCCTTAATACTGTAACAGGAGCTATAGATTTAAGCACTACTGCACCAGGCACATATACAATTACTTATAGTTTTACTGGAGCTACAATGTGTTCTAATACTACTAATACTACAGTGACCGTTAATCCGCAACCTACGATTTCAATTTTGACGATAACAGGTGTTCTTTGCAGCGGACAAAGTAATGGAACTGCAAGTGTTCTTGCTGTGAACAGTACTGGAACATTTGATTATCTATGGAATGATTCTGCTCCGACTATGACGCCTGCTATAAGTGGATTAACAGCTGGAACATATATGGTCACTGCCACGGATGATAAAGGATGCTTTGTATCTACCTCTGTGACAATTACACAACCGGCAGTTCCTACGGTAGTGATTATATTATAACCAATGAAACATGCAAACTTGTGATAACGGAAGTATTACAGTTATTGCGACTGGTGGAACAATGCTTTATGAATATTACCAAAGATGGAGGGCCAACTGGCAGTCCTCTAACCTATTTATGCTTTACAGGCCGGATCCTATTCTATGGTTGTCAGAGATCACAATGGATGTGAAACAGTATCTGATATCGTAGATCACAGAACCAGGTGTATCCTGATTTGACACCGGCTTTAGTTTTCTCTTCTACAATATTGTTCGGGAACAATAGACGAGGTGGTTAGAATAAGAAATATCAGAACAGCGGCTACAACTGGTACAATCACATTTAGGGTTACAAATTATGCACCTGCAAATGGTTTAGTTATAACCAATTCATCCGGATGCTGATGTGACAATAGGTGGAGATACCTGTGTTTGATCACAATGACTTTACCTGGACTTTTAGTGGTGAGTTTATTGTATTCACATCTAGGGCTGGAGTATCAATTCCGGCGAATCAAACCAAAAAAATTGGTTTAAGAAAATTACGCGAACCGGCGGTGGAAAAGGAACAGTTAGACATCAGTAAATATAGTTAATGGTTTCTGGTGGCGAAAATAACCCGCCGAATAACACATTATCTAATACACTTATAAAATTTAATCACCTTAATTAAAAGTTAAAAACTATAAATGATGAAAATTATAAATTGATCATTTGCTTATTCTTGCTCTTAGGCTCAGCACTTGCTAAAGCTCAAGCTACTTACGATTTTCAAGTAGTAGCGGTATCTCCTGTTCCTTTCTCATTGACTGTCGGAGAAAGAGGAAGATATTCATTGATGTTGGGTATTTAGGTGATGCCTGTGCCTATTAGGGGTATTCGGGTACAGCTTTCGATCTCAGGTGAAATTGAAATTCCTCTTCCTGTTAACTTTTCTGATAATGGATGTTATTTGTCCAGTTCTATTGGGCTGTTACATACATTGCATACATTAATGGTAATACAAGTTGTACTCAAAAATATGGTGGGAGTGATGAACGATGGTGTTTCATGTTCTATAGACTATTCCTTTTATAGGTAAAAGTGTAAGTTGCGAGGATTGTGGAGCAATATCTTGCAATGCATCATTTACTGATGAAGCGATCGGAATCGGTGATACGAATGGGAATAATAATTCTGCCACGGCACTCTTCACTGTTAGCGCTCCCTTCCTATCAAACTAGGTGAGTTTAACGCCAAAGTAGATGATTGTTCATCAGTAAATGTCACATGGAATACGTATAGTGAGGAAAACTTTGACCGTGCAGAAGTTCAAAAGTCTGTTGATGGTAGAAACTTTGTAACAATAGGTTCGTAAAAACTAAAGGTAATGGCGCCTCTATGAATAACTCTTATGTTTTCACAGACAATACTCCTTTGGTTTCAGGTGCTGTTTATTACGAGACTTAAGGCTATAGATCTTGACAATTCGATTAGCTACTCAAGGTCGCTACTGCCATTGGAAAATGTGATAATGCCATGAGATATGAATATATCGAATCCGACACATGGAGAGGCTAACGTTACATTTCAGGATTTAAGACCAATAATATGCAGGAAATGCTGTTGTTGAATGTCAAAGGAGATGTGGTGAAAAAATTTCAAAATGGATCCTCTTTCAAACAACAATTTAAATATCAGCAGTGCCATCAGGCGTTTATTATTTAAAATTGGTGGATGAATCAATCGTGCTTCAGAAGAAATTTATAAAAGTTAATTAACAATCCCTTATTTAATATTGGTATTTTAAGAAAAATACCACACTTAAGAGGCACCCACTTTGGGTGCTTTTATTTTAGAAGAGTGATAATTGGCCTTGAAGTAAAACTCAAGGCAATTGAACGAGATTAATTTTTATTCCTATTTTGAATTAATCCTCATCACACTGAATAGGTTGCAGGACTAAAGCCCTTTCATAGCTATCCTTCGATCCGTTGACTGAAGTCAACGGCAAATTACTAACGAATTGAAACTAGATAATTTGCAATTTGCTGAGTTAAAACTCAAGGCAATTGACCGAGTAAATTAGATTTCAGATTAAATTTCCAATATTTCACAAGTAATTTGCCGTTGGTTTTAACCAACGGATCATAATCAACTTTGATCGGACTTCCGGTCCAGTAATTTATCTAATCAAATAGTGCAAAATACTATTTCAACTAGAATGTTTCCGCTGCCTTTTTTATCTCATTGATACTCACCTCTGACATGTCATTTGTGGTGCCAAAAAGTATGTAATAATTACTGTCAGTGGGCAAGATCAACTGATATAGATATTCTGGAACTCTTGTTTTTATGTTTTTACCTTTTGATATTATTTCATACCCGGATAAATCGCCAATGACGATATCTGCTGAACGTTTAATACTATCTACCTCAAAAGGTGTTTGCTTCAGTCTATTAATTGAAAAATCCTTCAAGTCCTCTGTATTGGCATTTTTGAAAACGATTTAGATATTGTCAAAGATGTCTTGTCATCTGACTTTGTTGGCAACCATCTACGGTGTATATCAGGGAGTTGGACATATTGACAGCAAATTTTAATTTTGTGCCAGTTACTTCAATGGTATATTCGACTGTTTCAAGAATATTGACCTGTTTTTCAGCTTCATAATATGTGGACAATAAACATTTTTTAATATCACCGGATAACTTAGTCAGGTGTTCGGGAAACACACCATTGATCATAATAGTCTCCTTTTCTGTTCCAAAAATTAAAATATATTTTGTATATATATTGCCATATGCACTTTGCTTCCCTTGCACTAATAAGGCTGGCAGACCATTCAATAGGATTTGGTCATCGCTTATCATTTGGACCCCTGTAGACAATAAATTTTCTTTTGTAATACCTTTAGATGTTTCAGAAAAAGGTCCCGGAATATTTAATACCATGATGCTGGATCCCGATGCCTCCTCTTGAAATCCCAGAAAATTCACAGCCTTTGTAAATCCATTAGGCGGAATTAAGCTAATCTTAGTGCCTTCTACATTTTGGTAATCAGATGTGAGTTTGTTTGACAATTTTTATCTGTGCTGTAACCAAAGCAATGGTCATGACAAAAAGTATTGTAAGGTATTTCCTGGTCATAGTTTTGATTAAAAGTTTGATGATTCAGTAAAGTGCAAAATTATGATTATTAAAAAGAATAAATGTTAAATTTTTTATTGACAGGAATAAATTGGCTGGGACTAAAGTCATATATGAACATCCACTGATCCGTTGACTTTAGTCAGCAGCAGGTGTGAAACTAGATATTTTAGAATTAGCCATGAGTTGAAACTCAAGGCTATTGAACGAATTAATTCAGATACTAATTTTGAGTTATCTCACCCTCTGAATAATCTGTCATTGGTTATAACAAAGAAGACAGCAATGATGCTTTTGATCAGCCAGATCTCGGTACTAAGCCATAAAGTGTGTAAGTTATAAAAATGAATAAATTTATAACGAAAAACAAAAAAGCAAATGGATTCAAAGATTTTATCAGTGATGAGATTTTAAAGCAATTTAAGACAGGAGATGAATTGATGAGTTTCTAACATCGATTCAAAAAGAGGGATAGAAAGATGCTAGAGGGCGAAATGGATAGCCACCTTGGATATGAAAAGCACGATAAAACCGGTGCACCAAACTCAAGAAATGGGTTTAGTAATAAGAAGATTAAAACTAGTTTTGGAGAGGATAACATTCAGGTACCAAGAGATAGAGATGGTAGTTTTTCACCGATGCTTGTTCCAAAGCGAAAAGGAATGGCTGAAGGTATAGAAAATATCATCATTTCATTGTATTCAAGGGGCATGAGTAATAGCGATATAGAAAACCAGATCAGGGATCTATACAATGTGAAGTATCAACTTCCAACGATTTCAAGAATAACAAATGCTATAACAGAGGATATTGTAGCATGGCAAAATAGGCCGCTGGAAGATGTCTATTTGATTGTCTGGTTAGATGGAATTGTATTTAAGGTAAAGAGAACAATCCAGGTAATAAACAAGACGATTTATATAGCGATCGGCCTGAGGCAAGATGGTATAAAGGAAGTGTTGGGTTGTGGCTAGGGTGGAAAAGGCTCCAGCTTTTGGATGAGTGTGATGACAGACATGAAAGCACGTGGTGTAAATGATATACTCATAACAGCTACAGACAATTTTAAATGGTTTTACGGAAACGATCAAAACGGTTTTCCCACAATCAAACACTCAAATATGCATTGTCCATCAGATCAAATGCATGCAAATTTGTGTCATATAAAGACCGAAAGCCATTTACAGCTGATATGAAGAAAATATATGGAGCGCCAACGAAACAATCAGCAAGCAGCATTGAGACTTTGCAATGACTTGGGAAGATAAGTATCCGTATTCAGTACAATCTGGAGGACTAACTGGGATGAATTAACGACTTTTTCAGCTTCCTTAGAAATCCGTAAGATTATGTATACAACTAATTTAATAGAGAACCTGAATGGAAAAATCAGAAAATATACAAAAACAAGCTTTCTTTTCCAACTGATGAATCTGTTATGAAATCAGTTTATCTGGCTCCATAAGAAGCTACGGGAAATGGTCCATGCCTATTCATAACTGGGGCGTGGTAACCAATCAATTTATTATTATCTTTGGAAGATTAACCAATTTTATGAAAGCTTAGGGAGCCCAAAACAACACACACTTTGTGGGATAGTGTCCAGATCTCCCCGTTCGCTGTTCGCTGTTCGCTTCTTCACTTCCTCACTTCTAAGCAATTATCGCTTGCAGCATCAATCGTGAGATTCAGCCGGCTCTTACCGTTCGCTGTCCTGCTCCCACACCTCCTCACCCTCTCACCTCCTCACCCTCTCACTTCCTAAGTAATAATCACCTGCATCCTCAACCATGGGAGATTCAGCCGGCTCTTACCGTTCGCTGTTCCCTTCCACACCTCCTCACCCTCTCACCTCCTCACCCTCTCACTTCTAAACAATAATCGCCTGCAGCCTCAACCGTGAGATTCAGCCGGCTCTTACCGTTCGCTGTTCGCTGTTCGCCGTTCACCTCCACACCTCCAAAAAAATTTGCCTCTACTTTCTAGCCTCTAAAATCTAGTGTCGACTTCTGACCTCTTACTTCTGACCTCTGATTTCTATTTTTATCTTACCTTTGCGCCTTAATTAATCCATAGGATATGAGAGACAAAGTAGAAGATATTGATGAATTGAAGAAAATCGCCACCCAAGTGCGTCGCGACATTCTTCAAATGGTTTTCAACGCCTCCAGCGGACATCCGGGTGGTTCACTCGGGTGTGCAGATTTCATGACTGCGCTATATTTTAGAGTCATGACTCAATCGGATGAATTTAAAATGGATGCAAGAATGAAGATGCCTTTATCATTTCCAATGGCCATATCTCTCCGGTGCTTTACAGTGTGCTGGCAAAGAAAAGGTTATTTTCCAGTAGAAGAACTGTCGACCTTCCGTAAATTAAATACCCGACTTCAAGGACACCCGACGACCCATGAAGGATTGCCGGGCATCAGGACAGCCCTCTCTGGTTCTTTGGGTCAGGGATTCTCTGTCCCGGTGTAGGTATGGCATTAGCGAAGAAGATGGATAAAGATCCGGGATTCGTATTTGTTTCCACTGGTGATGGCGAACTTCAGGAAGGTCAGATCTGGGAAGCAGCGATGTTTGCTCCTTTTCATAAACTAGACAATTTAATGGTGACTGTGGACTGGAATGGCCAGCAAATCGATGGTACCAATGATCAAGTATTAAGTCTTGGTGACCTTGAAAGTAGAAAATGGCGAACTTTCGGTTGGAGAGTAGTCGTCACAGATGGCAATGATATGGAGTCCATCGTCAAAGCCTTGGAAGAAGCTAAAACACATGTAGGTACGGATATTCCAACTGTCATCCTTATGAGAACGAATATGGGTTGTGGTGTAGACTTTATGATGGGCACACGCATGGCACGGAAAAGCGCAAACAAAGAGCAACTTGATAAAGGGTTGTCACAGCTGGTGAGTTCTTTGGATGACTTTGTTTACAATGAAAATTATTCGGCACCAAACCATAAACACTAAGATATGAATATCAACGATATAGTTTCGACAGGAGAAAAAGGCCACCAGGGACGGTTTTGGTGAAGGCTTGCACGAAGCAGGACGAAGAAATGACCAGGTGATGCACTTTGTGCAGATTTACTTGGTTCACTAAAAATGGAAGCTTTTATAGAAGATTTTCCTGACAGGTTTGTACAGATGGGTATTGCCGAAGCTAATATGATGTCCGTCGCTGCAGGCCTTTCTACTACTGGTAAGATCCCTTTTACCGGTACATTTGCCAATTTTTCTACAGGAAGAGTATACGACCAAATCCGCCAATCTATTGCTTACTCAGGCAAAAATGTAAAATTTGTGCTTCTCATGCTGGGCTTACCCTGGGTGAAGATGGAGCAACTCATCAGATGCTGGAAGATATCGGCATGATGCATGCTTCCAGGCATGACGGTGATCTGCCCGATTGACGCTAATCAAACTAAAAATGCGGTGCTTGCTATTTTGGATCATGTAGGTCCGGTATACTTGAGGTTCGGAAGACCTGACTGGCCGGTATTTACAGGAGTGGACGAACCATTTATCATAGGTAAAGGCGCAGACGCTGGGTAGTGGAACAGATGTAAGCATCATGGCGACTGGACTAATGGTATGGAATGCGGTAGAAGCGGCGAAACAATTAGAGGCTCAAGGCATCTCTTGTGATGTCGTCAGTATTCCGACGATCAAGCCGCTGGACGAAGCTGCTATCGTCGCCTCCTTAGCTCCGAACAGGTTGTGCAGGTCACTGTCGAAGAACACCAGATCAATGGTGGTCTTGGGGAGGCTGTAGCTCATGTTGCTGCTAAAAATACTGCCTGTCCAATGGAATTTATAGGTGTCAATGACAGCTTCGGGGAAAGCAAAACCATTGGATCTTTTGAAAAAATATGGCCTCGACGTGCCTGATCTCGTTAATGCAGCTCTAAAAAGTTATAAAAGAAAATAATGGCTAAAAAAGTGAAAGAAACGACTCCACGGACCCAAAACAATGAAGTTCAACAGTAAAGGTGATCCATGCCAGGAGTATCTCCCGGATCCTTCTACTGGAGCTATCATGACACCGATATTCCAGACTTCTACTTATGTTCAGGATGAACCTGGTGTGCACAAAGGACACGAATATGGTCTACCAGCAATCCTACAAGGTCTGCCCTTGAAGCCAATCTAGCAGCTTTGGAGAATGGAAAGTATGGACTTTGTTTCTCCAAGTGGACTGGAGCTATGGATACTTTGCTGAAAATGCTCAATCCTGGCGATGAGATCATTTCTACAAATGACCTCTATGGCGGTTCGTACAGGTTGATGACACGTGTTTACAGTAGATTCGGTATCAAAAGTCATTTTAATTGGTTAAATGACACTGTCCAACTGGAAAAATTGATCAATCCACGCACCAGACTTATCTGGATAGAAACTCCAACTAATCCAATGGTGGTTTATCGTCGACATTAGAAAAGTGACGAAGATCGCTGAGAAATACGGCATCATTACTTGTGTGGACAATACTTTGCTTCACCTTATCTTCGGCGTCCTCTGGATCTGGGAGCAGATATAATTCTGCATTCTTGTACTAAATATCTTGGTGGTCATAGTGATGCTGTCCTTGGAGCATTGGTTTGCAATAAAAAAGAAATTGACGATCAGCTGAGGTTTTTGCAGAATGCATGCGGAGCGACTCCCGGACCAATGGATTGTTTCCTTATCCTGAGAGGTATTAAAACATTACATATCAGAATGAAGCGTGCATGCCGAAATGCAGGAAGACTTGCTGAGTTTTTGAAGAATCACCCTGCCATAAATAAGGTCAATTACCCGGGATTTAAGACACATCCAAGCCATCAACTTGCTTCTACGCAGATGAGTGACTTTGGGGGCTATGGTTTCTTTTGACCTGAAAAAGATTCATTGGAATCTGCTGTCGGAGTACTCAAGAAATTCAAAATGTTTAGCCTGGCAGAATCTCTTGGCGGTGTAGGTGTCTTTGGTAGGGCATCCTTCTACAATGACACATGCTTCTATTCCAAGAGAGGAACGTCTGAAAGTTGGACTTACAGATTCATTGATCCGATTGAGTGTGGGCATCGAAGATATTGAAGATCTTATGGCGGACCTTGATCAGGCTTTGAGTTAATGGAGTAGCAAGGATTGATATGATTAATCATTAAGGACAAAAAAAGAGTTTAAGTTATTCAATATAGGTAAGAATTGGGGTAAGTAACCTGGTTTGGAGTCTGCTTTTGCCGCTTCTGGTTTATAGAGCCATATATCTCGGTGCGCTGCACCTTGGTACTGCCCTTATTTTATTTTCTATAAATACAAAGGTGCGCTGCACCAATGCAATGCAAAAAAGGTGCAGCGCACCAAAATATTTGTAGTAATAAGTGTGCAAGAGAAATAAGGTGCAGCGCACCGTGATATGAAATATTTGGTTACTTAATAAATGCGTTTTTAGACACCTGTTAGAGATTGAATAATGATAACTCAATTTGCAACAAGTGATGCATGAAAATATCCATAAAAGCCTGCGAACCTCACCGTTATGGTTTCAATTGCCAACAAAAATTTGAAATAGGTCATAAGTTGAACTATTGGTCAACTAAAGTATTATGGCACGCTTAAATTTTCAATTTAGTTAAAATTATCACCTATATATAATTCATAAAAAACCCTTGAAAAGGGTTGGAACAAAACTCAGTTACCTTGGGGAATCAGAGCCCCGGGGGTTCTAATATTCATAGGAGTTTATACTTTTCGATAAATGAAGAGATCATAATCAATTCATTAAACCATGAACTTCTGCTTTATAAATCTTGATAAAAGAATAATTTCTTCTTATTAAACGACTCACCTTCCATGCATCAATGAACGCTTCCATGCGAAAACATAAAAAACCCTGATAAGGGTTGAATAACAATAGCCCCGGTCCCAACCAACCCCTGAATTAGGTTGAATTATTTACCTCAATTAAATATGTCAGATTCATTTCTTTTTAAGTTAAATTGACATAAAAAATTACATCCCTCAAATCCCCAAAAAGTAAAAATTATGAATCAATTTACGATTTGGAAAATAATTCCAGTTCGAATAACCTGATAAGGGTTGACGCCGCGGGTGGGGGGGGGGGGGTAAATATGTCAGATTTATTTCTTTTAAGCTATTAAAAGTTCAATTGTCAGGACGGCGATGTATATTCTAATCACAGAACAGCCCCATAAAAGTAAAAATTATGAATCAATTAACGATACGCCATCTACCTTCTAAAATCAACCATCTACCTTAGGTTTTTAACCGCTGAACCATGACTTTATATTATATTGAGCTTTAAATCAATTATATTGGAAACAGTATTTAACTGGAATGACTATTCGATAAAGCGGGATGACCTGCATATCATCTGTTATCTGGACGGTGACTTGCTTTATTGTTGTGAATATACCGACAATCAACATGATTATCAGCTGGAGTTAAAGTGCCGGTTAAAGGATTTGCCATCGATGAAAAGGGTCAGTTATGAAATGCAAAAGTTTCATATTAAAACATTTTGGATTAAAAGCTCTTGAAGAAATAGAGATAAAACTTAAAGAAGAAAGAGGTTGATAGAAGATGAATTTTTGTTATTCAGGCAATTTATTCTTAAGGATGAGGCATTAGCTCTGGTTAAAAAATTAGATGAAGGTGGCATAGAGGCCATCTTTGGGGATAATAAAGCTCCATTTGATGTGACATTTGAAAGTGCAGACCTACTCATTGCAGGATCCTCTGATGAAGCTATCCATGACCTGCCAAATGATTATTATTTATATTCATTTACCATAGATGCATTATATCATATCCTTGCCAGATATGACGAATGGGGTGAGATAGATCTCGCCCTTGCAAAAAAAATACTGACCGAACGTGGAGAGAACATCGATGATGAATTGATAAGAATTTACAAAGAGAAACGACTTGCCCAGCTCGCTAAACCCGAGAAAGTAAATAAAAGTTGGTTGATTCTCTCTTATTTTCTGGCATTAACTGGTATCTATGGCATCGCATTTGGCCATATTATTTACTCGTCTAACAAGACACTTCCGGATGGAAAGGTGTTACCAACCTACACAGAAAATGATGCAAAGGAGGAAAATCATCTTTTATATTGGATTATTAGCCTGCATTATTTTCCTATTAATGAAGATTTTTAATAGTAAATTATAGAAAATATATAGTAAAGAATAAAAATTTTAGTCTATAAAACATAATAGTAATGGACTTTTGACCAATTTCTAACCAAAGTCATAAAAATTAAATAAATAAAAATAGGTATTTTATTTTTAATAAGTATACATTTACAATATGAACACAGCACAAGGATTCGGTTTTTATTTTTATTTTTACTTTAGAGAGAGTAGGCCGGATCGCTTTTGCTATAATTAAGATATAAATTAATAAACATAAGAATCCTGGCCGCAAGCCGGGATTTTTCATTTAAGTCAATGAACAATCCAGTTTACATAATCATACTCCAATAAAAAAGATAGCCATTCAGGGTTATGAGGGAAGTTTCCATCAGGAAGCAGCGTTGAATTTCTTTGGTGAACATATTTCTATCCTACCTTGTGATAATTTTCCTGAAGTTTTCAAAGTTGCAGCGGATGCCGCTCAGTCTGACGCCGCTGTCATTGCCATTGAGAACTCTATAGTAGGTAGCATCCTGCCCAATTATAATCTTCTACAAGAGAGTAAGCTCATCATTACCGGCGAGATCTATCTCAATATTAGCCAAAATCTTCTGGTATATCCGGGCGTCCGAATAGAGGATGTCCGTGAAGTTCGTTCGCATCATATGGCTATAAGACAATGTAGAAATTATCTACTCGACTTTGACTGGAAAGTAATAGAAACAGAAGACACCGCTCTTAGTGCCAAACATATCAGACAACATCACAGTAAACATGTGGCTGCTATCGCTTCCAAACTGGCTGCCGATATGTATGATCTTGAAATTCTTACACCGGACATCCATACGATGAAAACTAATTATACAAGACATGGAGTTTGATTCAATCGAACAATTTGATAAAGTAATAAACATGATCCGATCTCTTACTGTGGAATTGAAAATATATGGTGTGTACAAGAAGGGAAGTACCATTTAAAAAAAAGATAAATGATCAAAGAAAGTATTAAAACCTCGACAAGGCTGGATGGTATCCGGAGAATATTATTTCTCGACCAAACTCAAAGAAATCGAATCACTCAATAGAGCCGGCAAGAATATCATCAATCTGGGAATAGGTAGTCCTGATCTTCCTCCTCATCCTGATGTCATAGAAGAGCTAAATAAACAGAGCCAAAGGCCCGATGCACATGCCTATCAGAGTTATAAAGGTAGTCCCATCTTACGGCGGGCCATAAGTAATTGGTATGCGCAATGGTACAATGTCGAGCTCGATCCTGCATCAGAGATTCTGCCACTGATAGGATCTAAAGAAGGGATCATGCACATATGTATGACTTACCTTGATAAAGACGATATAGTGCTGATTCCAAATCCCGGGTATCCAACTTATAGCAGCGCTGTGAGGTTGGCGGGTGGCCAAGTTGCAGCATACACATTGGATGAGTCGAAGAATTGGGCACCTGATTTTGAAGAACTTGATTCTATGGTTTTATCGGCTCATCACCCTGTGAAATTGTTGTTTGTAAGCTACCCTCAGATGCCAACAGGTGCGGGTTCAGATCGGGATATTTTTGAAAAAATTGTCCGATTTGCTATCAAACATGATATACTTATCATTCATGACAACCCATATAGCTTCATCTTGAATGATAGTCCGATGAGCATGTTAGAAATTCATGGAGCAAAGGAAGCCGTTATAGAACTTAATTCCTTGTCTAAGTCTCACAATATGGCGGGATGGAGAGTTGGAATGATATGTGCGGCAGAACAAAGGATCAATGAGATCATCCGTTTCAAAAGTAACATGGATAGCGGAATGTTCTTGCCCGTCCAACTTGCTGCAGCAAAAGCATTAGAACTAGGGCAAGATTGGTTCGATAAGTTAAACAAAGTTTATAAAGAACGGAGGGAGAAGGTGTACGAATTACTAGCATTGTTGAAATGCACCTTTCATACCGATCAAAACGGAATGTTTGTTTGGGCCAAATGTCCTACTGATTGCAAAGATGGTTTTCATTTGAGTGACGATGTGCTGTACAATGCGAATGTATTCATAACTCCGGGTGGTATCTTCGGAAGTGCAGGTTGTAATTATGTAAGAGTAAGTCTTTGCAGTACTAATGAGAAACTCGATGAAGCAATTAAGCGAATAAAAACAGCTGATCTATGGTAGTCACGGTGATAGGTATGGGGCTGATCGGTGGGTCTTTGGCGCTTTCCTTGCGTGAACATGGGCTATCTAGCAAAATAATTGTAGTAGATCAGAATGATGTACATGTGGAGAGGGCCTTGGCCTTGGGTTTAGCGGATGAGACTATGGAGCTGTTGGATGCAATAAATGTTTCCGAGCTCATCATTGTAGCCGTTCCGGTTGATATTGCTGTGAAACTTTGTCCTCAAATACTTGATCTTGTTACCGATCAGATGGTCTTTGATGTTGGATCTACCAAGTCTAGCATTCTACAAGCCATCCACAATCATCCGAATCGAGGGCGTTTTGTCGCCAGTCATCCCATGTGGGGAACAGAATTGAGTGGCCCAGATGCTGCCATCTCAGGAGCTTTTGTCGGAAAGGCAGTTGTAATAACTGATCCTGAACACGGTGATAAGATTGTTCTGGAAAAAATAGAATCTATCTTTTCAATTCTTGGGCTCCATATTTTGAAAATGAGTAGTGCAGACCATGATCTTCATGCAGCTTATGTAAGTCACATTTCGCACATCACTTCATTTGCATTGGCCCACAGTGCTGGAAAAAGAAAGAAGAAGATACCATTTTCCAGTTGGCAAGTGGTGGATTCGAAAGCACAGTCCGCCTCGCAAAGAGTAATCCAGCGATGTGGGTGCCGATCTTCATGCAGAACAAGGAAAATGTCCTGGATGTATTGAATGAGCACATCTCACAATTAAGAAAATTTAAAAGTTGCCTCGAAAAAGAAAACTATGAATATCTATACGAACTCATTGAAAATGCGAATCGGATAGGGAAGATATTGCCGTGAAAGAAATGGTGAATGGTGAATTATAAATGATGAATTATAAATGATGTGTGATAACTATATACATCAATAGCAAACGTAACGCCATTCTAACTTCTAACTTCTAATTTTAAATATGATAGAAATAAAATTTAATAATGAGCAATTAATTAATAATTATAAATGATAAATGATGTGCGATAAGTGATGTGCGATATTTCACATAGTTTAATTGATAACCACATACATCGATAGCAAAACTAACGCCATTCTAATTTCTAATTTCTAACTTCTAATTTCTAATTTTCAAAATAACTCTTAACAATCATACACCATGATACAGACATTAAACACAACAAAACCGATCGAAGAGATCTTAAACAAAAAGCCTTTGATCATCTCCGGACCGTGCAGTGCAGAGACAGAGGAACAAGTCATTGCAACAGCCACCAGACTTGCAGCCACAGGTAAAGTTGATATCCTGCTTGCAGGAATCTGGAAGCCAAGGACCCGTCAAGGAAGTTTCGAAGGAATCGGCACCAAAGGTCTTCCTTGGCTGCAGCGAGCGAAAAGGAAACCGGATTACCGGTGACAGTTGAAGTTGCTACAGCGAAGCAAGTGGAAGATGCCTTGCATTTTGATGTAGATGTGCTGTGGATAGGTGCCAGAAGTACAGTCAATCCATTCAGTATACAAGAAATGGCCGATGCATTAAGAGGAGTTGACGTGCCCGTATTGATTAAAAATCAATCAATCCTGATCTTGAACTTTGGACTGGAGCCGTTGAAAGGATTGCAAAAGCAGGGATTAAAAAAATCGGTTTAATTCACCGAGGATTCTCATGCTATGGCAATGCTGAATACAGAAACGCTCCGATGTGGCACCTAGCCATTGAGATGAAGCGTAGAAATCCGGAATTGATCTTTATCAATGATCCGTCTCACATTTGTGGTCGAAGAGACATACTCATGGAAACAGCTCAAAAGGCTATAAATCTTGATTATGATGGCCTCATGATAGAAAGCCACATAGATCCTGACAATGCTTGGAGCGATGCTAAACAGCAAGTTACTCCGGAAAGATTGGCAGAAATGCTTGAGTCCATGATCTGGAGACATGAAGCTCCGGAGAGTGAAGATTCACTTTCAAGACTCGAGAAGATGCGTCAACAAATCAGCCATCTTGATGATGAATTGATGCAAATACTTGGTCAAAAGGATGAAGATCGCTGATGAAATTGGTTCTTTCAAAAGGAGAACAATATTACCATCCTTCAGACTACCAGATGGAATGAAATATTATCAACTGCATTTGCCAAAGGAGACATGCTTGGGTTGAGCCAAGAATTTATTACAAGGTATTTTGATGCAGTGCACATGGAGAGTATTAACCATCATAATAAGGTGATGGATGGGGAGGGTGATTGTTAATTATTAGGTGTTTATTGTTAATTGTTAGGTGTTAATTATTAATTATTATTCTGTACATCACTTCAGTTTTTAACCTCATTAATTTTTTATTCTTAATGTTTAATTATAGTTTCAGAGTTGCTCATTTCATTGATAATTTATGATTTAAATAAATAACTCAAGTTTCGGCAGTTAAGAAACAAAGGTAGATGGCTGATGTTTAGATGTTAGATGGAGCTTAGTCAATTGATTCATATTTTTCTTTAATAAGTTTAGTAGAAAAAGTATCCATGTGATTGATGGAAAGCCATCTAAAAATCACCTTCTAACATCTAACATTTTATTATAATTTAAATTTTTTTCTTCAAAAAGGAAAATTTGACTACCGAAACTTGAGTAAATAAGTTTTTGCTAATAAAATTATTTAAAACACTGTCCGTCTATGGTTAAATTTGTATCTTGAATTAAATTCATTTGCTGTACTCAATAATCGAAGTCTAATTCTAACTTCTAACTTCTAATTTCTTCTGACTTCTTAACTTCTATCATTGATTGAGTACTATCAATACTTCTGGAGTTTATTTTTAACGCAGAAACTTAGATTATTAGAGAAATGAATTTTTAATATTAATTGGATTGAAGAGTGTCGGAAACAAATTTTTACTAAACTTAGTAATAAATATTTGTACAGGCGGATATTTGTTTTCTCTATTTGTAATGTTAATTGGTTATTCCAAATTGCACAAAAGTTACATTTCAATAATTAAGTTGTCTCTTTTATTAAATCTACCTGATAAGGGCACATAAAGCATATGCTTTAAAAATAAACGTAAATATACGTTGATTCACGCAACGTTATAACTTATGTTTACGTTATGATAAAAATACATTATCATGACAAGCGAACAAATTTTAAAATCAGACATGTTGGACATCCTTTTTGATGGTCGTAACAAAGCTTATGGAGCATATGAATTAAGAAGAAAATATGACAATGATCTTGGCCATGCGCTTTTGGTAGGTGTCCTGATCACGGTTTCATTTTTTGGCTATTCCTACTACAATGACATTTTTGTAACAAAAGAAATTCCGCCTACGGAAATTATTTATGATGTATCTGGTGGGTTTAAGATCTTGCCAGAACAAATTATTCCCGAGGTGATTAAGGCAAAACCTGCTGCACAAAATGCTTCCAAGACAATTTCTTTCACTGCACCAATAATTTCAACAAAACCAATACATGAAACACCAATTGCCTCTGCTGCAGAATTGGAACATGACAATCCCGTTGGTATTTCACAAGAGGGTATAGAATCCGGTCCGGTGAGTATAGATCCTACCTTAGGCGTGGAATCGGGGTTAAATGGTGATGTTGTGCCAAATATACCGGATGAAAAAGAGGACAATGTGGTTAGAAATTATGTGGAACAAATGCCGGAATTTCCAGGCGGATTATCTGCACTAATGTTATGGTTATCGAAGCATCTGGAATATCCTAAAGAAGCAGTTAGAAATGGTCTTGAAGGAAAGGTAATCACCCAATTTACTGTTGAAAAAGATGGATCTGTGACCAATGTAAAAGTAATCAGAGATGGTGTAGGTGGCGGCGCTGGTGACGAAGCAGCTCGAGTGGTAGGTATAATGCCGGGATGGAAAGCAGGGATGCAGAACGATAGACCGGTAAGGGTATTGTACACATTGCCGATCGCGTTTTCATTGAAATAAGATCCTTTAATTTCCGAGGGGAATACTGTAGGGACAGGTCGCGACCTGTCCCTGCAGTATTCCCCTCGAAAATTAACGCGAAACAAAATATGACAAAGCCTCAGATTATTTAACAATACATTTCAGTTTTGTCAACTTAAAATGCGTGGTTTTTGCTACTTTTGCAAAAAAATAACACATGTTTACCATCAATATATATCTAAGAATAGCAGCCATTGTAGCTAGTATTATAATTGGAGTAGTCCTAACCATGCTTTATGGCTTCTGGTATGCATTTCCTTTATATCTTATAGCAGTAGTATTACTCTCAGGGTACCTGTTGGTTGGAACTGTTCAGTCTGCAAGTCAACTTATGCAGATTCAAGACATGGAAGGGCAAAGAAAGACTCAATATGACGATATTCCCTAAGTTACTTTTTGGTCCCGGAAGATCTGCATATTATATGTAAAGGCTCATTGGCCATGCAGGGCAAGGACTACAATGAAGCAAGAGTTGTTCAAAGAAAGCGAAAACTCTAAATATACTACAGACAATGAAAAAGCCATGATCTATCTACAGCAGGCCAATCTCGCTGCTGTAAAGCAAAATTATAAGGAAGCTGCAATGTTTGTCAAAAAGACAGATGATCTTAAGATCACTGAACCGATGATTAGAGATCAAGTAAAGCAGTTTAAACAAGCCATTGGTAAAACTGGTCAAATGAATATGCAGAACAGAATTGCAGCAGCTAACAGGGAGGATCAAAACAAGGCAGACCTAGGATGCGCTAAGACAGGATCTGATGCATAAAAAAATTGGCTGTTTCCTACTTTTTTCAACTTCATAGCTTTAAATCGACTTTTAGTATTAGTATTGATTATACTTAGCTCCACTGTTTGTCTTGCCCAGCAGATAGCAGTAGACACGATTAGTTTGTAGGGTTAAAAAGAACAAGACCCTATCTATTATCAAGGGAACTTACCTTCCAGCAGGTGATACCATTCTTCTTAAAGACATTCAGGATATATTCGCTGTCAATGAAAAAAGGCTTCAAAATACAGGTCTCTTTGTCGAAGTAAGAATGAATGTCTTAGCCTTGGAAATACAAGAAAAAAAAGCTCATATCCAGATCAATCTCAAAGAGGCTCTATTCATATATCCCGCACCATTGCTGGAATTCCTGGACAATGATTTTAATAAATGGTGGCGCAACTATGACCGTTCGCTGAAGACACTGAGTTATGGTCTTTATCTCAAACACATTAATCTTACCGGCAATGGAGATGAGATGACACTGTATGGGCAAGCGGGATTTACCAGAAGAATCTCACTGGATTATGACTTTCCATTTGCCAATAAATCCAATACGCTCGGCTTTGGATTCGCTACTTTCTATTCTGCAAATAAGGAAATTGCTTATAAAACCAAAGACAATTATCTTCAATTCGAAAGAGATCTTGAAAAGATCAGCTCACAAGGACGAAGGTGGGTGTCAGGGCCGTATATCGACCAAAATTGTTCATAAGGCATCACTTATTGCTTAATTATTATAGTTTCAAAGCTTCCGATTCTTTGACTCAATTCTACAATAAAGATTATTTTAATGGCCAAAGCAAACTAAAATTCTTCGAATTAGAATATGCAGCCGTATTTGACACAAGAGACATCGTGCCATATGCCATGAAAGGTGATCATATTATTGCTTATGTAAATAAGACCGGATTCAGTAAGAATAATGACATCAACGTGTTTTATGCCGGGTTGCTGGCATATCATTACATCGATATCTGATAGGTGGAGTCTGGAGAATATCGGTGGTGGAAGATTTAATTTTGATCGCAGGAAGGTGCCGTACTATTTCAATAAGGCGCTTGGATATGATGATCTGTATCTGAGGGCTACGAGTATTATGTGGTAGATGGTCAGGATTATGGATTTGTGAAAAATAGTATTAGATTTATGTTCTTTGACAAGAATTTTGAATGGGGTAAAGCAATGTTTTTACAGGCATACCGCACGATGCCGGTCAAGGCTTTTCTCACAGCAAATGTCGATGCAGGATATGTCAGTGACCGTTTTTATTCAATAGAAAATTCATTATCTAACAGCGCTTTAATTGGGTATGGTTTGGGACTCGATTTAGTATTTTATTATAATAAATTACTAAGATTTGAAGTGACAAGGAACCATATAGGACAAACAGGATTTTATGTACATTTTGATGCAGGATTATGATACACATTTTAGTTTTTGCTAAGTCTATAGATGCGGAACAAGCAGTATTCGTTAAGGAATTAATTGATAAATGTGCTGCTACATCTGTGAGATTGAGCTTTTTGAAAAGATGTACTCGGAGACATCAAAATGGCTATCAATTCCTGAGGATATAAAATGTCTGCCTGTGAGAGACTTTGGCAATGGTATTGGAATAGATTTTCTATTTTCATTAGGAGGAGATGGAACTTTGCTAGAGGCCTCGATGATCATCGGAGATAGTGGAATTCCTATCGTCGGCATCAATATGGGCAGATTAGGATTTTTGGCGAGTATAGAAAAAAAGTTAATTGCTCAGACGATTGACAAGTTGATCAATAGGGAATACACCTTGGAAAGCGCGCTGCTGCCACTTTACGTCCAACGAAAATCAATTTTCAGTATTTCCGTATGCATTGAATGATATGACTTTGATAAAAAGGGATCATTCATCCATGGTGGTAATTCATACAGTCGTAAATGGTGAATTTCTCAACTCTTATTGGGCAGATGGAGTCATTCTATCAACGCCAACAGGTTCCACTGGCTATAATTTAAGTTGCGGAGGTCCAATACTTATACCTACGGCAGAGAATTTTATTATTACTCCAATAGCCCCGCACAATTTAAGCGTGAGACCTTTGGTGGTGCCTGATTCTTCTATACTGGAATTTACCATAGAAGGGCGTGGAGAGAATTTTTTATGTACACTTGACTCAAGGCACGAGTTGATATCGCAAAGCACCAAAATTAAAGTGAGAAAGGCACCATTTGCAATAAATCTTGTGAAATTGCCCAAGATCACTTTCATGAAAACCATGCGTGATAAACTACAATGGGGTCGGGATACACGAAATTATAAAAAGTAAAAGAAAGAAAGATTGATTGCAATAAAAAAAGCCGCAAAAAACACTATTCTGCGGCTATACCTACACTTACTACCAATGTATGATTAACACTGCCTCAAATAAATTTTAAAAAGTGTGTGCCGAGGCAAGTATATAAAAATAAATTTTTTCTAATTCGAGGGCAAAGGTAAAATGATTATTGTCTTTTACTTGTAGATATATATTTACAAGAATTCCAACTTATAATACTGAAATTAAATTATTATTGTTCGTGTTAAATAAGATCTTCAAAATTCTCTGGCTCCCTTATATTTTTTGCTGCTTAATTATTACAAAGGCTTCGGGGCAATCACCTTCTTATAATATAATCAACTACAAAACTAAAGATGGATTACCACAGAATAGTGTAAAATGTATCCAATTTGATAAGGCTGGTTACTGTTGGATCGGCACGGAGAAGGGAATCGTTCGTTTTGATGGAAAAAATTTCAAAGTATATGATAAAAAAAATATCGAGGGGTCAATATCAGAAAGAATCGCGTACTCGGCTCAAGATGCTGAAGGAAATATTTATTTTCTAAACGGCAAAGCACAGAATTTCAAAATTAAATTACCTTCAAATGGGCAAGCACCTTATCCAAAACTACTACATTCTTCGAAATTTGGGGTCTATCTAAAGGACTAAATTCTTTAAACTCAACTCGTTTAAAAATTGGACTGATAGCATTTATCAAATTCCTAACTTTCTATGGGAGAATATGGATATCACGGTTAATAGTGAAGATAATTATTTAACACAAAAGACAAGTTACTTTTTTTCCAAAAAACTACATATGTTACAATTGATACAGTGGATATTGTTGGAGAAGAGATTAAGCGAATAGTAACTAACAAAATTTTTATACAATTTTACCTAAACAGGAATCTCAAGGCCTGGAAAAATGGAGTTCACGAAAAAACATTACTAAAATATACGGACCTCTTGAAAATAATCCATCATATAAATCAGGCGGTTATATATGTTTAATCCAAGGTGACATTACTTATATCTATGCAGGTAAAACCTTATACACAATATTATATCATGATGGAATTCTGGATAGTAAAGTAATCTTAGAGGATATTGACATTCCTGCTATAAGTTATGTTTTATATAATAAGGAAAGCAAAACTTACTATATAGGATCCTATGTATCAGGATTATACATGATAAGTCCATCTTACTTTAAATATGGTGAAGTAGCTCCTGAAAGTCTTCAAAGAAGCTTTTATGCTCAGGCATTGACTAAAAATGGCGAAATATATTGTCAGGGATATTTATATAATGATGGCGGCGGGTTCAAGAGGTTACCGGCTCGAGAATCAACCGGAGCAGCCTTATTCATCACTCCAGATCAAAAATTATATTATGGAGATGACCAAGGTTGTTCAAATTCGATTTGAATTCAAATAAGGAAACCCACATAGCAACGTTGGACAGCCGGTTAAGTGGTGTTTTTAAAGATAAAATAGATAGCTCGAAACTAATTTTTTTCACCTGGACTTCAATGTACCGAATGAGAAATGATTCAATACTTGAATCAAAAAAAGTGCCAACTCATGATGAAACTCAGCCGATAATGTCCGTAGTTCAATCCGGTAGAGATTCATTTCTATTAGGTACACAAGCCGGATTATCATTCTACGATGCCAAGAATAATAAAATTTACAAAACCATCCTTAACGATCATTATATAAGGAGTATTTATGTAGATGACAATAATATAATTTGGTGCTCTACCTATGGAGATGGATATTATGCATATAAAAATGGTGTTTTAACATGTCTTCCCAACGGGATTTTCCCTGCCCTAAATACAATCCATGCCTTTATAGATGATGGAAGAGGTTACTTTTGGCTACCAACAAATGATGGCCTATTTAAGGTAAAAAAAGAAGATCTAGTCAACTATATTGATGATAAGACCAAAGAAATTTATTTCTATGAGTTCAATAGTGGAGACCATCTCAAGACGAATGAATTCAATGGTGGATGCGACCCTGGTTATCTCTGGCTTAAAGATAGTGTTCTTTCATTGCCTACACTGGAAGGATTAGTAAGGTTTGCTCCTTTTAAAATACATACAGTTCTGCCGAATAAGAACATTTATATTTCAGAAATAAAATTGACGGGCTAGATGTTAAGTATCCTGAAAGGCACAATTAAATGTTGATCCGGGATTCAAAAAATAGTTATTTCAGTTAGTAGTCCGTTTTTTGGAAATAAAACAAATCTCAGACTATTATATAAAATCGAAGGTTTGTATGATGACTGGCAAGCTGTCCCCGGAAATGGTGAAATCGCATTAAATAGGATCCCTTCAGGCAATTATAAAATAATAGTAAAAAACTTACTGGATTTGGAAATAATGATATTGACACCATGGAGTTGGAGATCATCGTGGCTCCATGGTTTTATCTCACCTGGTGGTTTATTTTAATAGTTGTTACTTTTCTATCCGTTCTTATTTTTCAGATCATCAGATACAGGGTCAAAAGGTTAAGGAGAATAATGAAAATTACAACTTTTCATTGATGCTCAGACCAGAGATTTAAGTGACACAGTGGTAAGGTTGGCGCAGTCTGAAAGGGAATTAAGGGTTAGTAATCAGATGAAAGACCGAGTCACTACTATGGTACTGCATGATCTTCGCTCTCTATTCGATTCTTACATTTGATGACGAATCAACTCTCACTAGGTTTTCAAAAATATGGAGTGGATATTATGAGACAGAGATTAAATACCCTCAAAAGCACTACTGCTGCTTTAAATCAATTTACTGAACAATTTTTTGGATGGGCTGCCAGCCAGCATGCTAATTTCAAAATAACACCAACACATTTTGATCTCAATGAAATTTTAGAGGAAATAAATGAACTCTATAATGACATCATCCTCTTCAATAATAATAAGCTGATCATTAATAAAACTAATATTGAGCTCTTTTCAGATCGCAATATTTTGTCCATCATACTGCGCAATATTGTCGATAATGCAAACAATAGCACTACAAATGGTGAAATAAGTATTAACGCTGAACTGATAAAGCAGGAGGTCCTCATTTCAATTATTGATAATGGCAAAGGCTTTGACGAGAAGCATTGTTTGATTACAATAATAGAAATAGTGGAACTACGAAAGGAGGCCATGGCAGCACGATTGTCTACAGTTTGCTGGAAAAGATAAATGGAAAGCTAGAAATTGAATCTCGAAAAGACAGAGGCACTACTTTTGAAGTCCGGTTGAATCACTATCATACACACCGAAATGATTAGCTTTCTTGATGAGATCGATAAATGAGTTTACTCCAATTTTTTTGTAAATTCTTCCTTTGAAAGTACTTGCAGTGGACTGACTTATATCCATTAAGTTGGATACCTCGAGAATACCATTGCCTTTTAAAAGAAGCATAAGGACTTCCATTTCTCTTGATGAAAGATAATTAAATGGGTTGATTTCTACATCCCCATCCTTTTTGATTAGAGTATCAATCATTTGCTGTTGAAATTCAGAAATATATTTCTCCCCTCTAAATACGGAGATAATAGCTTTTTTCAATTCCTCATCCTTGGCATTTTTTGATACAAATCCGTAAGCACCCAACTGTATGCATTTTGAAGCGTAGAACTCTTCGGGATTTACACTTATTACTAATATCTTAAGTGTGTCGTAGATGGCTCTGATCTGCGAAAGCATCAGCAGCCCTTCCAGGCCCGGCATATTTAGATCTGTAAGTAAAATATCAAAATTTCTCTCCTTTAGTTGTTCCAAAACTTCCAGACCATTTCCCGCAAAATGTATTGAAAGTTCCTCTTCAATCGTATCTTGAACAAGCATTTCAAGGCCTAATCGGACAGCAAAATGATCATCAGCAATTAAAACATTCACCATAGTATTAATAATAACACAAATAAAGTTCTAAAATTAAGTCATTCTGATGAATAGATATTCAATTGGCTAGATAAAGTGTGAATAACTAATTGCACAACATATTATATATTTTAATAACTAATTTATAAACATATGGATACAAATAAATTATACGAAACTCAAATATAAGTAAGGCCAAAACTTTACTGTATAATACCGAGCTGAAAATAGTTTAGGTCCATGAAGCTTCAGGGCCTATCACGAAATTCCATTCGGTATTAGGTGCTTTTTTGACAGTTTCCTCCCTTCAGTTGGAATGACAAAGCTTTGGTTTAAAGGGGATAAAATGGGATGGCTGAGCCGCCCATTTAACTCCAAATCCCACCGATTTGGCGGCTTTACGAGCGAAATGAGGAATCTTAATTCACTGAGTCTTTTGTTTTTCCCTTTGAACAATTTGTTAAGCACACCTAAATAAATATTGTCAAAAAGATTGTCAACTATATATTACCTGCAAACAAGGTACTTTATGTCAATAGGTGTCTATTTCAGGATTTCATATTCCAATGCTATACGGACAAGCCCAGCTGTATTCTTTGCTCCCAACTTGATCATAATATTCCGTCGATGAGTCTCTACTGTACCGAAACTAATAAATAATTGAGTAGAGATCTCATGGGTTGTTTTTTCATCAATAATCATCTCAAGTATTTGTTGTTCACGACGGAAAGTTTTGGAAATGGGCTTTCAGATATTTTGACATCTTTATGATTGGGGTGGAAATATTAGAGTGGTGACTTCGTTGCTGATAAAGGTGCGGCCATTCATGACTGAATTGATGGCTTCGATGATCTCATCTCTGCCAGAGTTTTTATGTAGGTAACCATCTGCCCCGTTTTTCAGCATAAGTTTGATCAGACTACCTTCGTTGATCATGGACAGACCAATGATCTTAATATCAGGATGAGATTTTTTGATAATTTTGCATGCTTCAATACCATTCATATGGGGCATATTAATATCCATTAGAATTACATCAACAGAATTATTATTTAAATACTCAATACAATCTTGAGCTGATTTAAATAGATTAACGACGTTTATATTAGTTTGACTATTCAATAATAAATTGAGTCCTTCCAATACCATTTGATGGTCATCCACTATGATCAGATCAGGCATGATTATTTAATTAATTGGTATTTCAATATTTACTGTTGTGCCATGATTTGGTGAGGAGTCATAGTTTATTTTTCCCGAGAGGTAATTAATTCTTGAATCAATGTTTTTAAGTCCCATCCCCTTTTTCGAGAGTATATTATTTATGTCAAAGCCCTGCCCATCGTCTTCAACTGTAATATGAAGATTATTTTCATGTTCCAATAATTGTATGAATAACTTATTTGCCTTCGCATGTTTTACGGCATTATTGGTAGTCTCTTGAATAATCCTGTATATCATGCTGGCTTTTTCGGCAGATAGATGATCAAGTTTTTGACCATGAATATCAATTTCGCATTCTAAACCTCGTGTGGAAATACTGTTTTTTAGATCTTCAAGAGCACCTCTCAATCCACTTATCTTGATAGAATGTGGCACCATGTCATGTGCAATACGCCGGACTTCTATACAAGCCTCATCAATTAATTTGTTAGTTTTTTCATACAAATTGATGTTTTTAATATTGTCTATTTCCTTTTCAATAGTATTAAAATGTGCCTTGACAGTAGTTAATAAGCCGCCTAATCCATCATGAAGATCCTGGGCTATTCTTAGCCGCTCAACTTCTTGTCCTTCTAACATAGAATTAAGAGATAATAATTTATTATTTTGCTCTAATTCTTTAATTTTTTGTAATTGCAATTCTTTTTCTTTTAGATGCATATTGCGGGTAAATTTATTTCTAATTCTAATTGCTATTATTGCTAAAAAGGCCAGTGATAGTAATGCTGTAATGATTATTATTGAAGTCTTTAATTTATCAGTTTTATCCTTAATTTCTGCCTGCTGAATTAAGATATTTTTTTCCTTTTCCTGAGTATTGTACTTTACTTCAAATTCTGCTATGTTCTTTTTTTCAATTGCTGCATAAGAAGAATCCTGAAGTGTTATATATTTTTGTATATTCTCATATGCTTTAGCTGGCTCGTTAATCTTTTTGTAAAGTTGGAACAATCCCATTCGTGCTGCCTTAAAAGACTCAATATTACCACCAGACCTGGCACCTGAGGAATTAAGTATTTTATTATACTGAGTAATAGCGTCATCATACCTGCCTAGAGAATCATATTTATCGGCCAGAATGTTTCTGGTTAAGTCCGGAGGATCAAATGGATTATCAGATTTTTCTAAAAGCCTGATTTTCTCTTCCAAAATCTTCAATCCCTCTTCTTTGTTCTCAAACATTTCAACCAACCCCATGTGTTGAGGATCAAGTGGCCCCTTTCCTTGTTTTTTGAAGATTAAAAATTCATTTAACCATTTATCAAATTCCTTTGAGGTACCCCTGTCCTTTTTAGCAATTAAAATACTATGAAGGACGAAACCTTTATTCATCCTATTTTCTGAATTTTTTAAATCTTCGTAACTTTTGATTAGATATATATCCGCGTTTTTATAATCTTTTAATGAGAGGTAAGCAAGGTATTTATTATAATAAGCTGACCATACTTTTTCCTTATCATTTTTCCATACTTTTTCCGCCTTATCTGCATATATGATGGCACTATCCTGGTCGTTCAAATCGCGATAAACATTGCTCAGTTGATTGTTGAACTGCGCAATAGCGTCACCATTTAATTTAAGTTTAACGGCGATTTCTTTACCATGTAATACCTGATTTTTCGCCTTTACGAGCTCATGGGCTCTATATGAAAAAACTGAAAGTGTGAGATATGCTTTCGCTTTAATCTCAGTTGCCGGTGGGGAGGCTAAATATTCATATACTAACTTCAAACAACCGTCATCTTGTTTACAATAAGCAATTATTTTTTTTAATATTTCATTTGAAGTTTGAATATCCTGAGCCGCACGAAATGAAACGTTCAAACTATCTATCTGAGCTGACGAAATAGTACAGTTTAATAGAAAAACAAATAGGATCAAATATTTGAATCTATTCACAGAATGAATTTTATGTAAAAATAGAGATAAAATACGCCGTTTAATAATGCTTTCAGAAAAATGTATGAAATCATAGATAGTGATTTTATTCAGCTGTTGATTAGATGATTTCATTGATTTTTTAAGATTAAATGATTTATGTACTGTCATCTATTTCATTATCATCAATTTTGAAAAAATTATCATTATGCGGGTATTATACATGATATTATTTTTGCTCATTTGCCGTATCACTTCCGGTCAGATCATCATCTCTCAGCAGGTTTTTGCTTCGGGGGGCACGAGTGGAATTTCACCTAGTATGTCGATCAATGGCACATTGGGAGAGTCTTTCATATTTGGTAATATGAATTCTATTGTATCATTCCATCAAGGGTTTAACTCAGGTATACTTGACCAGTCTTTAAGTACCATTGGAATTGAACATCAAAAATATACAGTAAGGTACTTTCCAAACCCTGCCTATAATTTCCTAAATGTAAAATGGGATCCAGCTCTGTTGATCCATTATGTGCTGATATCAGATATGCAGGACATAATAGTAAGAAAAGAGATAGTACTTAAAAATTCCGAAATACAACTCCAACTTCCAAAGATGTCTCCGGGAACTTACTCAATCAAATTTATAACAGAACGAGGACATAGAATCCTTGCAGGATATTTTATTCATCAAAATTAATTTCAAATAAGATGCGTAGTTATTTACTTATTTCATGTTTTCTCTCTTTTGCATTGATAGCTATTGGACAGACACCGGATTTCATAAATTACCAAGCTGTAATTCGAGATAAGAATGGAACTTCTATTAAGGATGCGGATGTTAAGGTCGACATATCAATTACTACAAAAGGAGGAGATTTTAACAAGTCTTATTCAGTAAAAACCAATGATTTTGGAGTCATAAATTTACAAATTGGCGGTCCGGAGCTTAAAGAAATAGATTGGTCGAAAGGTGGAGCAAATGTCAATGTGATAGCAACCAGCCCTCAGGGAATTGTGGATCTTGGTAGTGCCTCTATCGCTACTGTGCCTTATGCCTTATTTGCTGAGAATTCAGGGAGTTCAATACCAGGTCCGGCTCCGGCGCATATATGGGAAGGAACAAAATTGAAATTTGAGAATCCTGATGGTACTTTTGGACCCGCAGTTGAACTGAAAGGTACTGATGGCACAAGTGTTACGATCAAAGGATCTGTAGATACACCTGGTGATCTTCCTATACCATATAATGGGCTCCCTGGTGATCTTTTCATTGTGATTTCGGATGGTGGAGCATACGTATGGAATGGTACGACGTGGAATAATTTGGGTAAAATACAAGGTCCTGCAGGTCCTCAGGGTGATAAGGGCGATAAAGGCAATGATGGGTTGAATGGTGTCCAAGGCGAAAAGGGTGATAAGGGTGATAAGGGTATACAGGGCCCTACCGGAGATCAGGGCTCTCAAGGTGAGCCCGGCGAACAAGGCGTTCCTGGTGCAACAGGCTCTCAGGGTCCACAAGGAAATCCTGGAACAGATGGGGCGCAAGGACCCGCTGGCACAGGTGTATCAATCATAGGGACTCTTGATAATCCGGGTGATTTACCGTCTATGTATAATGGGAATATTGGTGATATGTATATCGTGTTAAGTAATGGTCATGGATATGTGTGGAACGGCACAACATGGTCAGATTCGGGACAGATTCAAGGGCCTCCGGGTCCACAAGGCTCTCAAGGCGCGCAAGGAGCACAAGGAGCACAAGGGATACAGGGAGTAGCAGGCTTAATGGGTCCCCAAGGAACTCAAGGAGCTATAGGTCCCCAAGGTAATCCTGGAGCCACCGGATCTCAGGGTCCAATGGGCAATCAAGGTGCTGTTGGTCCCGTTGGTCCAGCCGGTCCGCAGGGAGCTATTGGCAATACCGGTCCTACAGGGAATACCGGGGCCACGGGTGCAGCTGGACCTATTGGCCCTGCAGGTCCTCAGGGTGTTGTAGGTAATACTGGCCCAACAGGTAATCCTGGTCCTACAGGGGCTACCGGGCCGGCTGGTCCTGCTGGAGTTGCGGGAGCAACAGGCGCGCAAGGGCCCCAAGGTATTCCAGGTGCTATCGGTCCAATAGGGCCACAAGGAATACAAGGTGTTCCTGGACCGGCAGGAACATATGCTGCGGGTTCTGGAATCTTAATTAGCAACGGGACGATCAGCAACACAGGTGATACGAATGGAGCAGATGATGTCAATGACAGTGATAATTTTGGCGGAGACGTATCAGGAACTTATAATAATCTATCTATAGTGAAATTGAAAGGCAAAAATATTGATGGACTTCCAACAAATGGACAGGTAATGGTCTATAATGGGACAGAATGGAAACATGTGACTCCGACAATATACACGGCGGGCACAGGAATAAGCATCGTATCCGGTACAGTAACAAATACCGGTGATACAAATGCTGCAGACGACGTCAACAATTCAGACACATTTGGGGGTGATGTAGGCGGTACGTATGATAATATTTCTGTCAATAAAATAAAAGGAGTAACTGTTGGTGCTATTACACCGACCGAGGGTCAAACTTTGACGTACACCGGAGGGCAATGGAAACCTGTTACCCCTGCTAGTAGTAATATTATCTATGGGGCGGTCAATGCGAGTGGGGCAGTAATATTTGGGAGTGGATTTACAGTGGAGCAATCCGGTGAATCAATGCTGATCACTGTGACAGGAACGACATTAACAACTTCAAACAATGTCATAACTGTGACTGCAAGAACGACGCCAAAGACTTATTCTGTGACGTACAATGCCGGTAAGGCATCGATAAACCCTGCCTCCGGAAATGCCTGGCCATGTGCATTTATGATTGCACTCTAAGAGGAAAGGTAGGTTGTTTGATTGAAAGCTACGTGGGAGTAAGCTTCATCGCAAGATTGCAATATTACATTGGAGAAATAATTCAACTGAAATACCAGGATTTATTAACAACAATGATTAATTAGGTCATCTGAGAGACAATCAGTTGAAAGCTACGTGGGACTAGGCTTCATCGTAATATTGCAATATTACATTAGAGGTTGAATCAATATGCATTACATTTACACTTGACTAAGAAAGATACCATAGCTCAACTGTTGGGTAATTGGCTGGAAGTAACGTGGGAGTAAGCTTCATCGCAATATTGCAATATTACATTGGAGAAATAATTCAACTGAAATACCAGGATTTATTAACAACAATGATTAATTAGGTCATCTGAGAGACAATCAGTTGAAAGCTACGTGGGAGTAAGGTTCATCGTAATATTGCAATATTACATGAGAGGTTGAATTTATATGAAATACATTTACACTTGACTAAGAAAGATACCATAGCTCAACTGTTGGGTAATTGGCTGGAAGTAACGTGGGACTATGCTTCATCGTAATATTGCAATATTACATTGGAGGTGCAATGAAAATGAATTACCAAGGTATCAGATTCTTAATTTGGCAGTTAAGATCTATAGGTAGATCTGTTAAAAGTCACGGGACACTATGCTTCATCGTAATATTGCAATATTACATTGGAGAAAGAATTCAACTGAAATACAAGGATTTATTAACAACAATGATTAATTAGGTCATCTGAGAGACAATCAGTTGAAAGCTACGTGGGACTAAGCTTCATCGTAATATTGCAATATTACATGAGAGGTGCAATGAAAATGAATTACCAAGGTATCAGATTCTTAATTTGCCAGTTAAGATCTATAAAATCACGGGACACTAAGCTTCATCGTAATATTGCAATATTACATTAGAGACCAAAATGCAAGTTTATTCTATAGCATTTATGCTTTTTATACTTTATTCGAAAGCGGTATTTACTCTGAAAAGCTTGTGGGACTAAGCTTAATCGTAATATTGCAATATTACAATCATAAACTTGCCCCATAACCTAAACCTAAAAACTTGGTCTCTTTAACCTCATTTACTAGTCTAATTCAAGCCAATCATCCCCAGAAACTTTCTCAATCTTTCGATTCTAGTGCTATCGACACGATAATAGATCTCATTTCCTTCTATTTCACCGAATATCAACCCGGCACTCCTCAATTCAGATAAATGTTGAGAAACCGTCGGCTGAGTAAGTGGCAATAAATCTACTATCTCTTTGCAATTGCAATCCACTGTGTCTAATAAATATTCTATGATGGTGATTCTAGCCGGATGGCCTAAGGCTTTTGCAATGACTGCCATTTCGTTATGCCTGTCAGGGTAATGTGAAGTTTTGCTTGCTCCCATTGGTATGATTTTAAAGTTAAAAATTTGGTTGAAGTAATATTGCAATATTACGATAAAGTATCAACTTTTTTTAAATTTTTTTCCTTCAAAAATAGATTTGACATTCCTATTATCATCACATTTGAACTAACAACAAACTTCAAACAACAAAATCAATTAACAATTAATCTATAAAAGAAGTAGCCATTTTTCCAATTATTATGACATCCATGATTTCATACATTTTTAACGAGTCTTGGTTTTGTGTGAAGTAAGAATTTAAAGGAATTTCCATATTTATATTTAGCATAAATTCGACAATACCATTGAAGTATCTTTTTACAATTAACCTGATCATTTTTTGCCTCCTGGATACTTACTCTCAGGATAAAAAAGATTTTAAAATTTCCGGAGGATTCAGTGCCGGAGGGGAATTGTATGATGTATCAGGCATTCCGGAAAGGAGAAGTCCCTATTCTTACAACGTGAATGGTTATGTAGTTTTTTCTTACAAAGATTTTAGCCTCCCTGTTTCAGCCAGTTATAGAGATGCACAGTTCAGCTATGATTATACCTTCAATAGATTTGGAATTACACCTACTTATAAATGGATAAAATTGCACCTCGGTTGGAGTAATCTAAATTTTTCACCTTATACTTATTCCGGTCGGCCCTTCTATGGAATCGGAATTGAATTGACTCCTGGTATATTTTATTTTGGAGCTATGGCCGGCAAGATCAGAAATCCTTTAGCCATAAGAGATACATTGGTCTATGGTTCATCATTGGTCCCTTCTTACGACCGTAAATTAAAAGGAATTAAAGTTGGGTTAAGAAAAGCAAAAAATAAGCTGGAATTAATGGCTGTTAAGATCGAAGATGATCCCGAAAGTTTCGAGTATCCGGATAATTATACCCAGACATATGGCTATCAAGTTTTAACGCCGAAAGAAAATATCTGTATAGGCCTCAATGGTGCTATTACATTATTTAAAAGGTTAGATATTTATGCAAATACAGGTGTTAGCGCTTTTACTGCAGATCGGAATGACTCCCTACTTATTACATATGGATCTGAAGTTCCTTCCTTTATCAAAGGAATTTTTCAAGCTAATACTTCCAGCCGAATCACTTTAGCCGGAGACGGAGGAGCCAATTTTAGATTTAAGGGACATAAAATTGGTTTTAAATACAGAAGAGTTGACCCTTTTTATGCTACTCTTGCCACAAATTATTTTCAGAATGATCTGGAGCAATATACCTTCATTCTCGGCACTCAATTCTGGAAAAGAAAGGTAAGATTGGACGGCCAATTGGGCATCGAACATAACAATCTTACTAAATTAAGAACCAATACCACTGATAGAATTATTGGTAATTTAAATGCAAACATTAATTTTTCTGAAAAACTCCAGACAAGCCTTCAATACTCCAATTTCCAGACCGAATCAGTAAATGAAATTCTACAACTAAATGACACCTTACGTTTCGTTTCTTCCTCCAATAATTATGGCCTTTACACTAATTATTTAATTAAAAAGGACAGTCGCCAACTCACATTTAATTTATTCATTAATTATAATACAGTAAGGGATCAAAGCGAATTCGAACAAATAGGTGATGTAAACATCTTCAGTGCAGGCCTTGCACATGGTTATACTTTTGAAGAAAATGACTTGTCTCTTTTTCCATCAATTAATTATAATCAATATAATTATCGGGGCATCTCCCAGGTTCGCTATGGTGGTGGTATTAAAATCAACAAAAAATTCTTTGACAAAAGACTTTCTTTAAGTTTGGGAACCAATTTATTCACCAATAAATACGATGGCCTTAATGATGGCTGGTCTTCCAATTTTGCACTCAATACCGTCTTCAAAGTAGGACGCAAAAGTTCACTTGCCTTCAATAACACCTATCGAATCCAAAACAGCACAGTCAATAGATCTTTCAGAGAGGTCAGATCCGTATTGCGTTATAATCACAGATTTTAAATATAATAAGAATGAAAAAGAATAAATTTAGCATACTTATTATTATATCTACATTCTTTTGTAGCGCTCTTTTAAGTCAGCGACCTCTCGAGGTAATTATCAATTTTTTTCCGCCCTATCCACGTGAATTTTCAGCATATTTTAATGATCCTCAGAATTACAGTATCACAGTAATTAACCATACAGATGTAGAACAAACTGTCTTCTTTCTTGGGGAATTAAAGGGAACTTACAATGGCGTTTTAATTAAAACATTGGATCAATTTAAATCCGATATCCCTGTCATTATCGCACCTAATGCAGTAGTAAATCTCTCTGGTGATCAAATTGGTAATTTGTACAAGGATGCATCCTTTGGAGACTTTATTATTGAGGGTATTCCGCCTCAGGATCTCAATCTTAATGGTATGCTGCCCGAGGGAGAATATGTATGGTGTATCAATGCATATGATTATAATTCTGAATTTACGCCCTTATCCATTGGATGTTCTGCCCCATTTTCTATTTATTATGGTGATCAAATCACATTCATTGCTCCTTATGAAGAAGAGGTTGTTGAAAATCAGGTATTTCCAATTCAATATAACGCAAATATTTCTGACCCAACCAAAAGAGCCCAATTGGAATATGAGATCAAAATGATCGACCTTACTGAATACCCTGATGCAGACCTGGATTTGTTATTTCTAGACGGAAGTGCACAACCAGTGCTTGAAGTTGAAAATGAGGAAGAACTTTATATCTATAATGATGATGGAGCTGCAATAGAATTAGAAGAGGGGCACCATTATGGCATCCGTATTAAGGCAATTGATCCATTTGGGGAAGTACAATTTGCAAATAATGGCTATTCAGAAATACGCACCTTTTGGTTTGGATTTAATCCCAATGATGTGGAGGAAGAGGAAGAAAATGGCAGCGACTGTTACCAAAATTGTAATTATACGGCTCGGATTCCAAAGACTAACGCCGGAGATGCTACATCCTTTGCTGAGTGGAAGATCGGGTATTTTACAATGGAAGACATCCAGGCGAATTCAACAGTATCTAATGAGTATGAAGGTACAGCAACTATTAAAATACCATGGTTAGATGATCTTAAAGTGGCAGTTCAATTTAACAATATTAAGGTAAATAGCCAGGGTAGAGTTTGGTCCGGAAATGCCAAAGGTATAGATGAAAGCAATAACGCCTATGATCTTGGAGATATCTATAACACTCTTTTCGTAGGAAATTCTGAGTGCCCTTCTGCCACCATCGCTGCTATTTCTGATGATATATCCACGGCCAGAAATGTCGCCAATTTAATAGCTGGGCAGCCATCAGGACTTCCATTAGGTATAAATCAAACTATCCAGGGAAGGCAATTCACCTTAGGCATCATAGATATGAATTTTGAACCGGATAGGGCAAATATGGCCATGCTCTCTGTGGTGGACATGCAATCTCTTGCGGAAGACTTGTGGATCAGTGTAGCCGGTAATGATATGTGTCTTACTCCTGATGGCATCGGTGGTGAGTACATCCTGCATCAGGCCTTCGAAACTCAGAGCATAGGTTTTGGCAATCTTGTGGTTAAGACTTACGGAGGTATGGGTGACGAGGAATTGATCAAACAAAACTATTGCTTCCTGGAAGTTAATTGTGATGGCATCAGAACAGTTGCCCTTCGCGGAGAAGTCAATTTCCCTCGTTCGACGATCGTTCCCGATAAGAATGGAAATATCGGTGCCGGTAAGGCCAAAGCTTATTTCGAAATGACGCTTGATTTCAGAGATGATCCTACCACTAGTCCATATGCTTACAACGGAGAAGGTGACCAACAAGGCACCCATCTCATGTTGGGGCTGTCGATGGACCCTTTTCAGATCAAAGGACTGGAGGGTTGGACCTTCGCACCAGAAAATGGAATTATGGACATGTCAGACCTTGAAAATCCGGATAATATTGTTTTTCCTCCGGAATATGATCTTTCTTCGATCGGAGGTGGTGATGTCCAATTAATAAATACGTGGCGTGGATTTCATTTTTCAAACATTCAATTATTTGCTCCAAAACAATTTTCAAAAGGTCCACGACAAGGAGCCTTTTTTAGCAATGTCATTCTCGATCCTGATATCACCATGGATGCCGGTATCATTGGTTTATTGTCAGTTGGTGATGGAAATTTTGAAGGATGGGGTTTTTCTATTGATACCTTCAAATTGCACATCGTTCAGAACACTTTTATTAATGGACAAATGCTCGGCAAAGTCAATCCCCCTATCACCGGCGACATAGATTATATTAAATACAAAGCCATTTTGGATAAAAATGAGGATGATGACTTTAGATTCTACGCCGTTGCTATGCCGGATACATTAATTAGTGTTCCTATCAGCGTTGCAAAAGCTGCTCTTTGTCCAAATTCTTATGTAACATTCACGCTCGATCCTGACCATTCCTCCATTTCTACCTTTCTCAAAGGGCAAATGGTCATGGATGTGATTGAAAATCTACCTGCTGAAATTGAGCTGCCGGATATTATACCCGGGTTTCAGATTCGATTGGCTGATTTTCAGCTGAATTATAATTCTACTCAGGGTTTTGTTACGCCGGATATGGTGGCAGATGGCACGGGTACTGCTTTTGGATTTGGAATAGAAATTCAGGATGCTACATGTGGTGACCTTTATTCAGGCCCAATATTTGAATTTGAAGGCTTCGAAGGTTATGAATATGATGTGTCTGATATGCACGACCTGTTGACCATTGGCCTACCGAGTGAAGACTATGCCATGCAAGAAAATATTGACGGATTTCCCATCAGCATTAATGACATAGAAATTGGATTTAGTGGAAAAGACATTAGTCTGGACTTTGATCTAGATCTTAACCTATCAGCTGAACCACTCTCTATCATGATGGGGACAAGGCTCAACCTTATCAGTCGTATTTCTACAAATGCACAGGGTATAGATAGATTTAATATAAAACGGCTCAAATTGGAATGTGGTAGATTGGGCGGTAGTGATCCGGGATCCAGCATTGGTATCGATCCTTTTATGGCCAGTGGCGAGATATGTTTTATTCAGAATCAGGATGGCAGTAAAGGCTTTACCGGAGATGTCAATTTTGGTTTGGGATTTTTTGCCATGAGTTTGAAAGCCGGCTTTGGTAGTTATGGCAAACCTGAAGATGGCCGATATGGCACTAATAAGTATTATGGTTGGTGGTATTTTGACGGCATGGCAAGAGTCAGTCCGGGTCTTCCTATCCCTGCTTTTCCGCCTATTGCTCATTTTAATGGTTTTGGCGGAGGAATTTATTGGAATACGACAGCACCTTCCATCAATGTAAGCATGGATCAAATCAGCCAAATGACAGGACCAACTCAGCCTGCATCTACTGATGTCAAACCGTCCCCTTCTTTTGGAAGCCGCACTCTTGCTTTTAGAACAAGTTGGAATCTGATAATGGACCAGATATTTATGGTAGATCCTTTTGTAGCAGGTACCTGGAATCCTGTCCATGGGTTACAATCACTTTCATTTGGAGGAGATTTCTGGTCATTGGCCACAACATATGCAGCTAGAAGTAATGCAAGAATCTATGGTCATAGCCAGAATACCCTCACCTTCATGGATGATGGCGATAATCCAAAGAAGGTTGCTTTGCTCGGTACAAATAATATTAAGGCAAATATTATAGACAATGTGTTGTACGGTGCAGGACTCAACAATTCATTGATCAATACTGCATTTGCCATTGGGCATGAGGATTTCTTCCCAACGGAACCAAGCAATGACGACGACGATAACATTTTTTGGTTTTTTAATGCAGGCAATCCTTACAAAAATGATATGGGTGGTGTAGTCTTTGACATTCCTGGATTTAATCTGAGTAAAAACAAAACTAATGGCAATAATCTGGGCATAGATGCATCTTTCAAAGCAATGATTTATGCCATGGTTGGTCAAAATATTCCAAATTATTTGCCTAACCCTCCCGGTGAAGTGGCGACACTTTTTGGTACAAAAAATTCAGATGAAGGAAGTTTCTCCGGAGGTTCTAAAGAGGATGAAAGAAATGCTACTACTGCCAATTCAGGAGAAGGGATAGTTTTTGGCAGTCATGTGACAGCTTCCTGTGAGATCAGCGCCATATTTTATGCAAGTCTTAAAATATTCGCAGGATTGGATCTAATGTTGGTCAATATGGAAGGAAATAGTTGCTTTACCTCGAATGGAGAAGTCAATGATCCGGGTGTAAATGGATGGTATGGCAAAGGCAGAGCATATGCCGGAATAGAAGGAGCAGTAGGTGTCAAAGGAAAGATCTTTGGCAAAGAAATAGATATAAAAATCATTGAATTGGTGGCTGCAATCATGGTGGAAGCCGGAGGTCCCGATCCGATGTGGCTGGATGGCAGGGCTGTTCTGGCCTATAACCTCCTGGGAGGTACCATCAAAGGGAGCACAAGGATGATGATAAGTGTCGGAGAAAAGTGTGAACCTCCAATTACCAGTCCATTTGACTTCCCAATAATTGCAGAATATTATCCGAATGAGGAAAATAATAGAAAAATAAGCCCTTTTGTAAATCCTACTGTCTCTTTTACCGTGCCGATCAATGAAACATTATACATCCCTGATGTCGATGGTAAAACCCAGCAAATTAGACCAATCCTTGTAGAAAATGATTTTAAAATCATTAAAGATTGCTCTAATTGTACCACATCTGAACGGGATACACGATATGACCTGATCGCTGAAGATGGAAGGTCTGCCTCATATGATCCAGTCAATCCACTCACGGGAATGAACAGCGATACCACTAAAAAGCAATACAAAATGCAACTCAAAGTTAGTGCTGAAGAATATAAAAATGGTACCTGGAAAAAAGTAAAGATCAATGGGGAGAATTGGGAAGAGTCTATCGACCTGACTTTCAAAACTGATAAATTGCCCTATCCAATTCCTCAGGAAAGAATCGGCAAAACCAAACCCATCACCAATCAAAAGTTCTATCTGAGTGGGGAACATGTAGCTAAACATTACGTACACACCAGAGATGATATCGCAGGTACTTATTATTATCCGGCAGACAATAATGGAAATAGTTATGAATATTTTGCAGTTTTCAAAGACGCTCAGGGCGGAGAAATTCATAGACAAAACATAACCTATGATGAAACTGAAAAGAAACTAAAATGGAATAAACCTGCGCTAGAAAATAATACAAAATATATTGTCCAGGTAGTTAGAAAATCTGTTTCGAATAATCCGATTAGCAACCAAGCTCTAATAAGAAAGACCCTTATCGATCAAAACCTCTTGTTGGCAAATTCGTCAGATAGTCTTGATTTTCAATATAAAGTTGAACCTGAATTGCCGGAATTGTCTCCACTTACTACCGTAGGAAGCGGAGAAGTGTTATTGTATTCTTTTACTTTCGAAACCAGCAGATACAACACGTTGAATGAAAAAATGGCTAACGCTACAGTCACGGTGGAGGAAAAGAATGGATACCAGCGAATTAATATTAATGATACGGAAGGTTTTGATACTTACGATATTAATGGATGGGAAGACGACGCTGAGTATTCCAGTCCACCTAGGGTAATGATAGCAGATCCTTTTGATTCACCATTCCATAATAACTTATCAAAGCCCAAACTTGGAAGTTTCGCCAATACATATATGAATTCTTATAAGGGTGAGTGGACAGGCGTGCAGTCTGAACCATTTGACCTCGATCCAAATGGTAACTTAGATCTGGGAGGCGGAATAATAATCGGTCAGACGCAGGGTGCAGGTGGCAATCAATCAAACGGTCAAGGCAATAATGAAAACAATAATAGTAATCAAAACAACCAGACTTTAGATCTTGACTTTCCAAATTATTTGCCGAATACGAATTTTCATTGGCAGGATGCAGAAGATCTTCATCAAGACCTGAATGAATTTGTAATAAATGCAACCATATTGAAAGATGGTGACGAAGATGATCCTTTTGAGCCTGTAAATGGCATTGGATATCATGAAGAAGATTCGCACATGGATATCGCGACATTGCAACATCATGGTCCTTTTAGTTACTTGTCGATACCATCAAATCCGTCGAGCAATGATCCATTTACAAATGAAGAATATGCCGCTGGCGGCTCAATTGATTATACTATGGGCAATCATCCTTTATCATTGAAATACTATGTGACGGAAGATATTCTTGCCGATGCACAGGCTTACGCCGACTTTGGAGAAGAGTGGGTTGATATTACTTTGACAGGCGACTTTTCGACAGGAGGAGGACTGAATTATAGCCAGACACTCTCAGCTCAAGCAGCTCAAGCATTAATCGATGAACTGGAAGAAGTGACCAACGCGATTATTAATAGTGCTTTGATCAATGGTCCCGGAGCAAATGGATTTTCAAACAAAGTAAGATTCAGAGCCAATAAGTCCTATGAAGCAGGAGAAACAGATAATGGTAGTTCTAAAACCCTTCAATTCTCAAACTAATGAAAAGAAGCATTTTAATATCCATGTTGGTTTTGACTATTATTAATAATATTTTAGGACAGTCAAAAACTATTGACCCGAACCTCTCTTTGAATGGCAATGTCAAGATTAATTGCAAATACTATGGTGATTCAATCGCAGTAAGATGGGGTTATGACAATCCTCAACTTTGGTATTACCACATCACGCATAGTGTAGAGTTGTACAGAAGAGATGTCACCAACAATGGTAAATATGAAAAAATTGGCGAATTTATACCTTGGGATTCTACAAAAATGGAGCAGACAGCATCCATAATGGCCGATCCTTCTATGATGGTCGTAGCGTTGGAAAATATCCATCGCCATTGGAACAATACTTTATTTGATGGTTATAATTCAGTGCTCGAGCGCAGTGACAATTTTTATAACAGATGGACTTTAGTTCATCTTGCTGCCGACCGCGACATCAAAGCCGCAGATGCTTGCGGTATGCGGTATATCGATAAGAAAATAAAACCTAAAACGACATATGCATACAAAATAGTAGCCAGAGGTAATACTTTAAAGTCAGATTATCGGGTGGTAGCGCCGGTCATCCGACCTTTTAAGCCGGTGATATATAATATAAAAGAGGAGGAATCTTCTGTTACGGTTATCTGGGAAAAAAAACTACATGATTATCATTATTCGTCTTATTGGATCGAAAGATCTGTGGATGGTAAGAACTATTCCAAAGTAAATGATGCCCCATTCGTTCAACTTTTTGCTGAAGATCTGGGCACTAAACCTGTTTGGTATACTTACAAAATACCCTGTGAAAATTATAAAAAGACATGGTTTAGAATCCGGGGACTAGATGCTTTTGGAGATGTTAGTGATGCTTCGGAGTCCGTTATTGGAATTGGTCGCGATCGAACGCCTCCCCCTCCTCCTATACTGACTGCCGATAGCAGTATGACCCATTTGAGCCAGGTGCTTAGATGGAAAGTTGAAAATCCAGCCGAATTAAAAACATTTCACTTGGAAAGGAGCTTTGGTGACGCTTCATTTGTGAGAAAAAATTGGGCACAAGGCAATGAAAACTTTAAGAAAGACACGTTCCTGATCGAAGGAATGTATAAGTATAGATTGATTGCTGTCGATACAGCAGGAAACGAATCCTTTTCTTCTCCTATTTATGTCAAAGCATTTGACCTCCAACCGCCAATGAAGCCACATCTACCCTTGTCGAATGTAGATACCATGGGACATGTGTTATTGAGGTGGGATGCAACAGATGAAAAGGATATCCTCGGCTACCATGTTTTTGCTGCGGATAGCAAAGGCAGGAATTTTGTGAAACTGACCAGTCATTTTATTCGTGAAAGAATATACGTTGATTCACTCAATCTTCATTTACTAAATCAATCTCGTTTTTACCGAATCGTCGCTGTGGACAATGATTATATGGAGAGCGAAGCATCAGATATTCTTGAGGTAAAATTGCCTGATATTAATCCACCCGCACCTGCTATCATAGGAGATTATCGGGTTTCGGAAGAAGGTATCAGATTGACCATTCTACCATCTAGTTCCAGAGACGTAGTGCGACATGAATTAAGAAGAAAAGATGGTTTGGATGAATGGAAAGCTATTGCCTCTTTCAATAAGATACCTCCTTTTTATTTAGACAGTAACATTATAGCCGGGGTGAATTATAAATATAAAGTGATAGCCATCGATCGGACAGGATTGGAAAGTGCTTCAATCAAAGAGATCGAATTGACTGGTAAAAAGTCCATAGTAAATGCTTCCATATTAAATTTTGGAATTGATTCAAATCGTGTAGTATTAAATTGGAAAAGTTCAAATGAAGAGTATGCTGAAATGAGGGTTTTCAAATTAAATAGTAGCAATAATTATATAAAAATTGCCACAATTAAAAAGGGCAATTTTACCTATGTCGACCAAAATTTGGCGAAAGGAAATACCTATAAATATCGCATTCAATCGATTAAAAATAATGGACAACTGAGTGCTTTTTCCAATGAAGTGGTGGTAAATTATTAATTATTATTTGTTATTTATTATTGAGTTTATTTAAATATGTACCATGAAATATTCCGGCTTAGTTTATTATATAATTTTGTCTTTTGTTTTCACATTTTCCTCTTGTTCCAAAGACATTCTGGACCCAAATGGATTTCGTGGAAAAGATGAAATTAAGGATAATTATTTGGTATTGCGTGACCAAACTATTTTTCTTTCTCCTTCAGAAAAAACCGAAATTAAATCTGTAAAAAAAGATGAAATTATTGTCAATTCGAATGGGGTATTAAGTCAGAAGATTAAACCTGGAACAGTACTGGTTAATAGTGGTATAAGTGCCGGAGATTCTATTGGATTTTATAGGAGAGTTTTGACGATCTCCAGCGTTGGAAGTGACCTGATACTCACTACAAAAAATGTCGGACTACAGGATGCATATAGTAAATGGTCAATAGATTCGAGGTCTGATAAATTCACGATTCAAGACCGATTTGGAGAGTGGACAGATAATTTTTCCATCGATGCAGGAATAGCTGAAGTTACCTTTGGGGGCAGCATCAATCCTGATTTCGACGTACAGATGAAGTACAAAAATTATTATTTTACTTCCTTCTTTGATTCTCTTTTACTAGCTCAGGCGCTTGAAAGTGGTGGCTTCGTGGATCCAACCTTTCACCTCCATTTTGAAGGGCTTCAGCTCACAGTTAAGGGTTCGGTGGCGGTGACCCAATCATTTGAATTGGCAAGCAATTTCAATTTACCAACTGTTCTAATTTCTCCCATAGCTGAAACTGGTCTTGGCTTGTATTTTTCACCTTTGGTAAGCCTTTCCGGAAAAGTAACCGGAACATTTCAGAGTGCAGTTTATGAGAAGACTGTTGGTCCATATGATATAGATCTTTCTTATACTTATGGTGATATTTCACCGGTTTATACCAGCACTTTAAATGCTTCACTTAATCCGGAACCATATCAGGACTGGGCATTGAGTGCTAGTGGAGAGTGTGAATTGCAGCTTGGAGCGCAATTCTTCGTAAGTGTTCTTGGAGGGCAGGATTTAGTAAAAAGTGGTATTGGCCTCTTTAACTATTTTACACCTAAAATAACTCATCTCGGCAACTTTACCAACTTACAGCCGGGTTATGATCTTACCATGGACATCGGTGCAGGAACTAATTTCTTCTTCGATTTTGATCTTATTAAAGATTTTTTGTCCTCATCGTGGTCCACTGACGACTATAAATACGACTTGTTTCATCTTTCTGCAATTGTCGAACCGTTCAATCCTTATACTTCGGTCGATTTAAATTATAATCAGGCATTGCAGACATTTACTTTGACCGTCAATAATGATGATCCCAGCCGAACGTTTTACAACATCCTTATAAATGATGCTCAGATCACCGATTTGGGCAATCCTACTTTTAATTATAATCAGGAATACACACTCAATTTGCCATTGACGGGCGACGTCATCAATAAAATTACAGTAAAAGATGTATTTTCTGTCGGGTGCTACCTAGACGACGTGTATGTCGATGAAGGTGCAATAAGTGATTGTCAGCAATCTGTTACAGATGAGGAAGGCAATGTGTATTGTACAGTAAGAATCGGCAATTTAAATTGGATGGCAGAAAACCTGAGATTATCCACAGCAGGAAGTAGTTATGATGGGGAGCTAAATTATGAATCAAGATTATATGGGAGGCTCTACACTTTTGATGAGATAATGAATGGATATTCATATAGCGAGTCGACCTCCAGTAATGTGATCAGAGGCCTATGTCCGCAAGGTTGGCACCTGCCAAGACTGGCAGAATGGAACGATTTGGCAAATGCACTTGGTGGATTCACTGTTGCAGGAAAAAACATGAAACTTGGCTCTGCTGCGCTATGGCCCAACTCCTCGCTGCCTGATCAAAACACCTTTAATGTCACTCCTGCAGGCGAGCACTATATATGGAAATCCGGAAGTTCGGCCTTCGGCAATAGAAAAAAACTGAGTAAATTCTGGACAACAAGGATTGGACTTTTGGGAGAAGTGACCATTATTGAGATCAACTCTACCAATGGTATAGGACAAAACTACAATGTAAATACAGACCCAACTTATTATTCAAGTGTTAAGTCTATTGGTTATAGCTGCAGATGTGTGGAGGATTGAGCATGGAAATATTTTATAAAAAGACTCAAGTCTCGTAAATATTGCTAAATCATTTTTCATTATAAAACGATAAAACCTTTCCACCTTAAGTCTATCATGCACTATAATACTTTTCATTAATTTCTATTCCTCTTCTCTAATTCTAGTGAATTTTATCTCTATATAAATATGCCAAATTTAATGCTCGGATAAATAAATGACCCCTTTGGGACATTATTTATAACCTTTCTTCCTGATAATATCACCTAAGTATTGTAAATAACATAAATTCACATAGCGACCTCAATCGGTATTGCTTTCTTTGGAGGATTTATATATGGATTTATTTTTTTGACTATTAAATGCAAGATTATATTCCAAGAAATTTGATCAATAAAAAATTTATAAGTATGCAATTATTTCAATTTTGAAAAACGCAGATCACACCGGTTTCTAACGAGTTAATAAGCAAACGTTTTTATATGCAAAATTTTATCAAAACATTTTTTATCCTGCTTTTAACATGCAGTATTTCAAATGGACTACGGGCTCAATCCTCTTTTTTCAATGATGCGAATGAACAATCCATCAATATGCAAAAGGGTTCTTCAAAGAGGGATATAATTCCATTGAAATACAGAACCGTCAAGTTGGATAATGAAGCATTCGTCAGTTTTTTAAAATCGCTTCCTGCAGAAAAAAATATGTTAAATCGCAAAAGTACCCCGGTTTTATATCTACCCATGCCTGATGGCAGTATTGCGCAGTTCCATGTCTGGGAAAGCAGTATTATGGAGCCTGACTTACAAGAGAAATATCCCGAAATCAGAACCTTTGCAGGACAAGGTATCACCGATCCGTTTGCCACCATTCGTTTTGATTATAATCCTTATTCCGGATTTCATGCTCAGGTTTTATCTGCAGCTACGGGTCGCATTTTTATTGATCCTTACGTCAAGGGCGATATTGAACATTATAATTCCTTTTTTGCTAAAGACTTTTTAAAAAAGGACAATTTTGTTTGTTTAACAGAATCTTCAGCGGAGCGAGCAGTTCAACAAATTACCACCCCTGGTTTCTGCCGGGGAACAGAATTATCTACCTATCGCTTAGCTTTGGCTTGCACAGGTGAGTATGCTGCATTCTTTGGGGGTACCGTATCAGGAGCCTTGGCTGCTATGGTTACGGCAATGAACCGTGTAAATGGTGTATATGAAACTGAAGTAGCCGTTAGGATGATTTTGATTGCCAATAATAACCTTATTATATATACGAATGCTGCTACAGATCCTTATTTGAATAATGATGGTTTTGCAATGTTAGGTCAGAATCAAACCAATCTGGACGCAGTAATAGGTAGCGCCAATTACGATATTGGACATGTATTTAGTACAGGTGGCGGGGGAATTGCAACTTTAAATTCTCCTTGCACCAACAATAAAGCTAGGGGTGTAACTGGTTTACCTAATCCCATTGGAGATCCTTTTTATATAGATTACGTCGCCCACGAAATGGGCCACCAGTGGGGTGGTAACCATACATTTAATAGCCAGATGGGCAGCTGTGGAGGAAACAGGAACACAAGTACAGCCTATGAAATAGGTAGTGGCACTAGCATACAGGCATATGCCGGTATATGTGGAGACGATGATACGCAACTGAACAGCGATCCATTTTTTCATACGATAAGTATTGATGAAATCAGCAATTTTATAAATTTTGGAGCAGGAGGTTGTGGAGTAAATACAGCAACCGGAAATACTTTACCAGTCATTACTGCCATGAATAACAATGGAGTAAACATCCCAATAAGTACACCTTTTACACTGACAGGCACAGCAACAGATGCAGATAACGATGCCCTTACTTATAGCTGGGAGCAATGGGATCTGGGACCGTCAACTGCATGGAATGGTGGAAATGCCAATACGACCAGTCCATTATTTAAAAGCAGGGTGCCAAAAACCACGGGCAGCCGCACCTTCCCGGATATTAATGTAATATTGGCGGGTTACCCGGCTAACCCTCCACCAGATTTGGGTGGTTTAAAAGGGGAAACTTTACCGACCGTAGCAAGGGCATTAAAATTCAGGTTGACCGTTAGAGATAACCGTGCCGGAGGTGGTGGAGTAGTTACCGGAGGTGAAGGTTGCCAGATAGGCATGACCAATACCTTTCAGATCAATACCATCGCTACGTCCGGACCATTTGCAGTTACTTTGCCCAATGGAGGAGAAAGTTGGGATGGAGGTTCCACGAAGCAAATTACATGGAATGTAGTTGGCACCGACCTTACACCGATAAATTGCGCCAATGTGAAAATCTCGCTTTCTACCGATGGAGGTTTTACCTATCCAACTGTGTTGATAGCCAGTACACCTAATGACGGCACTGAGAACTTACTGATTCCTAATATTGCAACTACAACTGCCCGTATAAAAGTAGAGGCGGTCGGTAATATTTTCTTTGATATTGGCAATGCAAATTTTACAATAAATCAGGTAAATCTCCTTACCATAAATGATGTTACTCAAAACGAAGGCAATGCCGGAACTTCCACTTTTACATTTACGGTTAGCCTCAGTGAGCCGGCTGGCGCAGGTGGAGTAACTTTCGACATAGCCACGCAGGATAATACAGCCACTACATCCGACAACGATTATGTGGCCAAATCATTGACCGCTCAAACAATACCGGCAGGTAGTTCCACATATACATTTGATGTCCTTGTCAATGGTGACATTGTATCCGAGTCTAACGAAACCTTTTTTGTAAATGTTACCAATGTTATTGGTGCTACTCTATCCGATGCAGGGTCTGGGTAACATTACGAATGATGATATTCAATGTGCTTCTTATGTCGATAATAGGATTTACGTAAATTATCTTGCCAATGGTGCCAACAATGGTACAAGTTGGGCAGATGCTTTTACCAATTTACAAGCCGCATTGACCGCGGCAAATACTTGTCCGGTCGCTGAGATCTGGGTAGCGAAAGGTATTTACTATCCGGACGAAGGAGGCAGCTTTGCTAATAATGACCGCAATGCTGCTTTTACAATGAGAAAAGCAGTAGCCATATATGGGGGATTTGTAGGTGACGAAGCAGCTAACTATGATCTGGCATTACGGAATTTTGTGACCAATGAAACTATACTCAGCGGTGATCTGGATCAAAATGACGGTATAAATTTTGCTAATAATGGAGGCAATGCTTATCACGTGATCTACAACAATACCAATGGACTTCGGAATGATGCCCGATTGGACGGGTTTACTGTGTCGGGGGGCAATGCCAATGGGAGCGGAACTTCCGATAAACTCGGTGGTGGTATGTATGGCAATCTGGTTTCTCCCACAGTGATCAACTGTGTCTTTACTGGCAACGCCGCATATAATGGGGGCGGCATGTACATCTATGCATTTTACGACCGTAATAATAATGAGACCCCTTCGGGTGTCATCTACATGAAAGTGTCTGACTGCATCTTCTCTGGTAATAAGGCATCAGAAGCAGGAGGGGGCATATTTATATATGTTGTCGCCTCAATGGTGTTTGACAATGTGGTATTTTCTAAAAACACGGCGACGGGTAACAGTGCAATTGGAGGTGGATTATTCATCTCTGACTCAAGACCCAATTTATCGAATGTAGTGTTTTTGCAAAATATTGCAGACCGGTGGGGAGGAGCAATTTCAACTTTTGGATCGTCGGCACGAATTTCTAATGGAACTTTCTTAAGCAATTCGGTTACAGGCACAGGATCCCAAGACGCAGGGGGAATATCGTTCAGCAATGATATTGTTACCAACTTATATCTTTTGAACTGTGTGTTTTGGAACAATAGGATCGGTAACAATAACGTAAAAAGTTTAGGTTGGGATGTAAATGCAATATATGCTGGTAATAGCAATTTTCAAGATCTTAGTACCCTAGCGGCTTTGCATAAGACCAATTGCCTTGATTTAGATCCGCTCTTTGTTGATCCTAGCGATCCTGATGGACCGGATAATCAATGGAGGAATGCTGATGATGGTCTGCAGTTGCAATGCCTTTCACCTGTCAAAAATATGGGTGTTAGTTCGATTGTATTAAACAGTCAAACAATTACTGCGCCTATCATGGACATTAATGGCAATAACCGAGTTAATGAGGTCGATATGGGCGCTTACGAAAATCAAGCAGTAATTATCACTCCAACAATCATGGCAAACGGCCCAACAACATTCTGCTCCGGTGGTTCGGTAACATTAACATCGAGTGAAGCCACAGGCAATCAATGGTATCTTGCCGGCAATCCAATTGGCGGAGAAACAAATCAAACATATATTGCGACAGCATCAGGTTCCTACACAGTGGTTGTAACCGCTAACGGCTGCTCATCGGCTCCCTCAATAGCAACGGTGGTAACGGTTAATCCAACTCCCGATGTTATAGTTACTCCATCTTCACAAATCATTTGTTCAGGTGCTTCAATTGATCCTATCGTTTTATCTAGTACATTTCCTGGCACTGTTTTCAATTGGACCAGAGATAATAATGTTGCTGTTACTGGTATTGCCGCCAGCGGCACAGGTTCACCGATCAGCGGTTCGCTGACCAATACAACGAATGCTCCTGTAACTGTAAATTTCACTATTACTCCGCAATCAGGGGGAGTTACAGGTTCATTAATCAATGAATCATTTAACACGGCCTCCGGCGCTACAATGCCGGCAGGATGGGCAAGTCAAAACCTTAGTAATCCAATAGGATCCAATACAGCGGGCTGGAATACATTCACCTCCTCACCATGGGCAGCGAATACAGCTCCTAATCATGTCGGTGCTAATTTTAATTGTACAACAGGTAATAATACCATCAGCGCTTGGTTGTTTGCACCAAATGTAAATTTAAATAATGGAGATGTACTTACTTTTTATACCAGAACAAACGATGTAGTAGCATTCGCGGATAGGCTAGAAGTAAGAATGAGCACCAATGGCGCCAGTATAAATGCTGGCGCAACTAATACTAGCGTTGGAGATTTCACAACCTTGTTATTAACTGTAAACCCTACACTTAATACATCAGACTATCCTGTTGTGTTTACTCAATTCTCAGCTACCCTTTCAGGATTGCCCGGAGCAGGGGTGTCGGGAAGAATTGCATTCCGTTATTTTGTAACCAATGGTGGCCCATCAGGTATTAATTCGGATATAATATCTATAGATGATGTCGTATTAACTACCGCAGCTGTCACTGGACCATTATGTACCGGTTCTGCAATTAATGCAACTGTAACAGTTAACCCAACCCCAGTCGGTTCCGCTTCACCACAAACAATCTGTGGAGGAACGGCCAGCAATGTTGCCTTAAGTTCTAATGTTACAGGTACTACCTATACTTGGACAGCAGCCATACAAACTGCTCCTTCGGGTGGCACTATCACCGGATTCAGTAATTGTGCAGCAGCCTGTGGCACTTCGATCATTCAGACGCTGACCAATACAGGAACAACATCCGGAGTGGTAAGATATACTGTCATTCCAACAGCTAATGGATGCCCTGGAGCACCATTCACCGTAGATGTCACAGTGGATGTTTGTTGCCCAACGATACCGACGCTTACAACTAATCCAAGTCCGGCAGTTTGTGCAGGAAGTAACGTAATCCTAACAGCTTCCGGTTTAACTACAATGAATCCTAATAGCTATGGCATTACGTTTAAATATTTCAGTGCTGCAACTGCAACACCATACACGGGAGGAACAGTATTAGCCACTATTCCTAATGGAAGCCTTACAGGCGGAGGAACAGGAGCGACGACCACTACAAGTATTTTACCAGTCGGTAATAACTTTATATATGCTATTCTTTCACCGACTCCTACAGATGTTAATTGTCGGCCATCGGCTACGGCAAGTATAGTAGTCAATCCGACTCCAACATACACCTTCACTTCCAATGGGCTACCATATTCAGAAGGAGATACGATCAAAGCGTGTATTCAGGATGTGCTTGCGTTGGCGATTAATTCTCCTGTGACTGCGACATATACATTTACAAGGTTGTCTAATGGCAATGTGATTAGCACAGGCACTACACCGGCATCATTCAATTATACAGCGACCAATGCAAGAGAAGGTTTCTATGAAATAGGTATCACTAGTAGTTTTGGATGTATTTTAAAAGATACTATTTATCTACAAGTGAATGCGCTACCAAACCCAACAGCTACTGCCACTCCAAATCCTTTATGTCAGGGAGCAAATTTACAACTTGGTGTTAATGGCAACAACAGCTTTGGTTTTGCTTGGTCAGGACCAAACGGGTTTACAGCTAATGTTAAGAACCCAACGATCACGGGTATCACTACTGCCGGAACTGGTGTGTATATGGTGACTATAACCAACTTAAATGGTTGCAGTGATACATCATCTATAAGCGTTTTGGTTAATCCAACTCCAAATGCAGTTGCTACACCGGCATCACAAACCATCTGCTCTGCAGCTTCGATCAGTACCATTGTATTGACAGGCGCTGTAAGCGGAACTACTTACGCTTGGACCAGGGACAATGCAGTTGCAGTAACAGGCATCGCAGCTTCGGGTAGCGGAAATATCTCAGGCTCTTTAACAAATACAACCAATGCGCCAGTGACCGTGACCTTTACGATCACGCCGACAGCGAATAGTTGTCCTGGAGCAGCTATCACTGCAACGGTTCTGGTTAATCCAACACCAAACGCTGTTGCTACGCCGGCAGCTCAAACCATTTGTTCTGCATCTACTATAAGTACGATTGTACTTTCAGGAGCAGTAAGTGGAACAACATATGCTTGGACTAGAAACAATGCAGTTGCAGTAACAGGCATCGCAGCCTCAGGTACCGGTAACATATCAGGCTCTTTGACCAATACGACCAATGCACCAATCACTGTGACCTTTACGATCACACCGACAGCGAGCAGTTGTCCGGGAGCGTCTATCACTGCAACGGTTTTGGTCAATCCAACACCAAATGCAGTGGCAACCCCTGCTTCACAGACGATCTGTTCAGGCGCGATTACTACAATTGCTTTATCTGGGGCAGTGACTGGCACGACATATGCATGGACAAGAGACAATACAGCAAGTGCAATAGGCATTGCAGCAAGTGGATCAGGCAATATTTCAGGCTCTTTGACCAATACGACCAATGCACCAATCACTGTAACCTTTACGATCACTCCGACAGCAAACAGTTGTCCGGGAGCGGCAATTACTGCCACAGTGGTAATCAATCCGACACCATCGTATACTTTCACCTCGAACGGACTTCCTTATTCAGAAGGAGACACGATCACAGCATGTAATCAGGATGTACTTGCATTGGCGATTACTTCTCCTGTGACTGTAACGTATACATTTACAAGATTGTCCAATGGTAATGTGATCAATACAGGTAGTACACCAGGATCGTTTAATTACACTGCGACCAATGCAAGAGAAGGATTCTATGAAATAGGTATCACCAATAGTTTTGGTTGCATCTTAAAAGATACGATCTACCTCTTGGTCAATCCCCTTCCAAATCCTGTGGCTGAAGCGACACCAAATCCGATCTGTCAGGGAGGCAATTTACAACTTAGTGTAAATGGAAACAACAACTTCACATTTGCCTGGTCAGGACCAAACGGATTTACATCAGCGCTTAAAAACCCTGTCATAAATGGCATTACGCCTGTAGGATCAGGAATATATACGGTGACAGTGACCAACTTAAACGGATGTAGCAATACTTCCACCATAAGTGTACTTGTCAATCCAACTCCTACCGCCATCGCTACACCTGCGGCACAGACCATTTGTTCTGCCTCATCGATCAGTACCATTGTCTTGACAGGTGCTGTAACGGGAACGACGTATGCATGGACACGCAACAATACAGCGACAGTCACGGGCATCGCGGCTAGCGGAAGCGGCAACATCTCAGGAACCTTGACGAATACGACAAGTGCTCCTGTCACCGTGACCTTTACGATCACACCGACAGCCAACGGTTGCGTAGGTTTGCCTATCACGGCGACAGTTCTTGTCAATCCAACTCCGAATGCAGTGGCAACACCGGCGGCACAGACGATCTGTTCTGCGACCTCAATTGCAACAATCGTTCTTACAGGAAACGTGACCGGAACGACGTATGCATGGACACGCAACAATACAGCGACAGTGACGGGCATCGCGGCTAGCGGAAGCGGCAACATCTCAGGCTCTTTGACCAATACTACAAGTGCACCGATCACAGTGACATTTACGATCACACCGACTGCCAATGGTTGTCCGGGAGCGGCTATCACTGCAACGGTATTGGTTAATCCAACGCCAACAGCGGTAGCGACTCCTGCCACACAGACCATCTGTTCAGAAGCTCTTATCACTACCATAACACTGTCGGGTCCGGTAATCGGAACAACTTTCACATGGACACGCAACAATACTGTAACGGTCACCGGTATCGCAGCATTTGGTTCGGGTAATAATATCTTCGGAGCACTTACCAATACCACTTCCGCACCGATCACTGTAACCTTTACCATCACGCCTTCTGCAAATGGTTGTATTGGAACTACCACCACAGCCACCGTCATCGTTAATCCTAAACCTATTGGAACAATATCAATAGCTCCTAATCCGGCTTGTGTCGGGTCTACCGTTCAGCTTTCTGCTTCAGGAGGTAATACTTACAGTTGGTCAGGTCCGCTGGGATGGACATCCTCTGTACAGAATCCAACTATTTTGTTGACTACTCATCTGCAGGCTGGTAAGTACTTTGTCACTGTATCCAATACTTATGGTTGTTCTGTAGTATTGTCTTCACAACTGAGCGTTAACTATCCACCGATCGCAACCGCTTCTTATGAGCAAAACACTGCATGTACCGGTAGCACTTTATTGCTACATGGCACAGGAGCAGGATCATATGCATGGTCCGGACCTAATGGATTTACAAGCAATCAGCAAAATCCTCAGATACCAAATGTAACTGTAGCCAATAGCGGATTATATATACTGGTGGTAACAAGTCCAAATGGATGTACAGCAACAACAACACTGAACATCACAATTAATAATCCTCCTGCGCTTTCAGCAAATCCAACACTCACACAAACATGTGAAGGATCTAAGATCCAGTTGTTTGCCTCAGGAACAGGAAGTTTTGTTTGGAATGGCCCGGCGACATATACTTCAACAGATCAGAATCCTGTCATCCAGAATATTCCGATCCATATGTCAGGTATTTACACCGTGAATCTTACAGCAAGTACGGGTTGTGTTTCCACAGCTTCTGTGACGGTGAAGGTTTATGACCAGATCCATGCGATCGCAACAGCATCAGAGGATACGATCTGTCAGGGACAGAGCTTACAATTGCACGCTGAAGGTGGTAGTACTTATCTATGGAATGGACCTAATGGATTTAACTCCACAGAGTCAGATCCAAGGATAGACAATATCACCCCTGCAGCTTCAGGTAAATACTTTGTATATATTAGCAATGAAGGCGGATGCTTTGGTTATGCAGAACTTACCATCATGGTAAAACCATCTGCAAAATCCTTTGCCTATGCCACACCGAGTCCTGTCAACGAGAATAGCCCTGTGCAGTTTATCGCAAGCAGCAATGGAGTAGCTTATTCATGGTCAGGACCGTTAGGTTTTACAAGCAACCAACAGAATCCTTTCATCAAGAAAGTAACGCGCTACATGGCAGGTGTCTACACCGTGACCATCACGAATGAAAATGGCTGTCCGAGCATTGTCAAAGTAATATTGAGAGTCCTCTACACCAACAAAGGTGGAAATACAATCGATGGCGATGATGATGGATTAACAACCAGATCAGAAGCGACCGGCACTGTCTATCCAAATCCTACCAATGACTTATTGTACTTCGATACTCAAAGCTCTGAAGCGATTGAATATGTCATCTATGATGTCAATGGTAAGATGCAGGTAGTTCAGAAGACGACCTCAGACAGATACATCTCTACGTCACAACTATCAAGCGGCATCTATCAGATCAGATGGAAATCAAAAGACAGCGATAAGTGGATCGTGAGTAAGTTTGTGAAGATTAGGTAAATTTAAATTTTTGAAGTAATAGAAGGCCGCGCCATTGTTTTGGTTGCGGCCTTTTTTGTATTTTTAATTATACAGAATACGCTTTTCCAAAGCCCCAGACCAATTTGACTAAAGGGAAAGCAATAGAGGTAAATTATAACGCCAAATCCAAATATCATACTTATGGGTGAGTATAGGTTAATGATTACACTTTAATTTTGGTGACATCAAAAATATCTATATTATGAAAAAAATACTACTTGTAATATTAACACTAGCTGGGTTCAATCTATCTGCTCAGGATTTCCAAACGCTTTACCCTGATAATAATTACAGCTCAGTTTACAATATTGCACTCCATGCTTCGGGCATGGGTTATGCAGTACAAAGGTGTTCCAATTTATTAAAAACAGATAATGGTGGAAATACCTGGACAGAAACCGATATAGATATTGATGCTACTGACATATATGGTATCAATCAACTGTATTCAGTGAATTCTTCTAATGATAATCAATGGATTTACTTCAACAAGGGTGGCATTTATTACACAGATAACAATTTCAATACTGTGAAAAATGTTACACCAATCTTAAATGGAAATATTAGAGATTTTAAGTTGCAAGAGGATGAGAGTTGGGTTCTTTTAGCAGACAACAATTTGTACATTAGTGAAGATCTGGGCGAAACCTGGAAAGTACAGAATCAAGAACCTGTTTACGGAAGTTACCTCTTCTTGTTTAGTAAAGACATATATACATGCGACAGAAATATTTATCGCTCTGAAGATGACGGAAGAACATTTGATACCGTGCATGTTGGATCCATATTGTTTAGAAGTATGGCTATAAATAGTTTTGGTGTTTTTGCGGCAACTATTGATGAAGTATTTGCATCCAATAATGGTGGTTCTACTTGGAATAAGCTCTCTGCCACAGATTATTATGGATCGGGGGAGAATTTTCAAACCATGGGAGATACATTAATAACCTCTACAAGTAATCGAATTAATTTCAGTGCTGACGGCGGGAATACCTGGTATTCGCAAGTAATGGGACAAAACATCTACAGGACTAGGGCTTTATTTATTCATGCCGATCACTCCATATTTATTGGAGGTGAGCATGGTCAAATTTTTAAGACAAAAAAGCCAACAATACCACTTTCAGTTAAAAATGGAAGAGTTGGTTTCTTAGATTATGTCGTAGCTCAAGGTGATAGAATTGTGGCTATGTCCTCATTTGGAGTGGTTGTATATTCAAATGATGGCGGAGAAAACTGGGCAGAAAAACAATTAACAAATGATAATATTGGAGGATTGATATTTGTGGGCGATCGACTTATGGGAATGGACAACCATGGTCTCATTGAGTTTGATGAAAATTTTGATGTGACAATTAAGGCAGCATTGGACCATTGGGCATCTGACATGGAATATTCACAGGTAATGAATACATTGTATTTAACAACAGCTAATACATTGATGATGACTTCCGACGAGGGATCTACACTACAAACCATCTTTGAAACAGATAATGACCTTTCCTCAGTCAGTGTTGACGATGATGGAATCGTGTATGTTGCTACAAATAAAGGAGAGATATTTTACAGTAAAAACAATGGTTCCTCCTGGAATTTACTTTATCAGTTGGCAGATGAAATTAATATTAATGACATCCAGTTTGATGATGTCAACAATGGATATCTTATAACAGCCAATTATTGCGGATATCTTACTGATGAAGGTGCAACATATAAGAAAGGTAACGGACCGAGTTACATATCGAATATAGTTAAAAGAAAAGACGGGCACATCATTATACGATCGAATACAAGTGATATTAGTGCATACGGTTTTATACCAAACTCTGCAGCTTACAAAACATTGGCTGAAGATTGTTTTGCCGCATCTACAAATGCATGTTTTGATGAAACATCAAAATATTTATACATCATAGGTTCCGGCTTGACTATAAAGAGAACTGAATTGGCTTCATTGGCGGTAAAAGATCATGATCTTGGAGTCATTTCTACACAGCTTTATCCCAACCCTTCGAATGGAATGATCTTTACGGACAAGATAGCTTTAGGAACAAAGATAAGATTTATGAATGCAGGAGGAAGTGTTTGCAAAATTCTAGTAAATAGCAAAAATGCAGATTTAACGGCTTTGGCAAAAGGGGTATATCTTGCCCAATGGGTTGAAGGAAATGTAGTGAAAAACCAAAAACTAATTATTCAATAATGCCATATATGTTTGGGAAAGGGTTTTTAAAGATACCTTTTCCCCAAATATTTATTTTTGATTAACTAGTAATTTCAATACAGCTTGAGAGCGATTGTGGACGTCCAACTTTTGAAATATATTTTGCAAATGAGTTTTCACAGTATTAATAGAAATAAAATGCATTTGTGCGAGAGAAATATTAGTAAAACCTTTAGCCATGTCAAACAAAATTTCATATTCCTTGGAGGTAATTGGTTCTGTAATAGTGGAGTTTAATTCTTCTAAAGTGCGATAAGGACTTTGATTATGTGCTTTAAGTCGGTGTAAAATAATTCCAACTGAAGCTATAATGTCTCTTGTTTTGTATGGTTTTATAATGTAACCTTCGGGGAGTAGTTCCTGAGCAGCACTTAACGTTTGTTCATCGGAAAATGCTGTAATAAACATAAACGGAATTTGATATTTATCTTTTAAGGTGCGGGCGATGTCCAACCCTGAGTCTTTATGGTCCAGTTCTATATCGAGTAAGGCTAAATCTATCGTATGCTCTTTTATGATGTCATAAGCATCTACACTGTCATATGCCTGCCCCGCTATCGTATATCCCTGAGAGACCAATATGGCGGCGAGATCCGCATTGATCAGTGGTTCATCCTCTACTATGAGTATTCTTTGGGACATAAAAGTACTTGATAGATTATTTACTAAATATTTAATATTACTAAATAAAAAATAGTTTAAGCCGCCAATTTTTTTCCTTTAACTGTAATAAATTTGAGATAAAAAGCTGCTCCATTGCTGTCATCCAGCACAAGTTGACCTTTTAATTTCTTGGCAAACGCAGAGATCATATTGTTACCAAAACTGTTTGATGTGGCAAATTGTTCTTTATTGAACAAAAGTCCATTATCTTTTACTAAAAGAGATATTTCGTTGCCATTTTTTTTCAAAGCTATGTGAATTTTAGGATTCGGACTATTCGGAACACCATGTTTGAATGCATTCGAAATTAATTCGTTCGTTATTAAACCCAAAGGCACCATCTCATCCACATCGAGCATAAAATTATCAATATCTAAGGTAACATCCACATTTTTTTCCTGGGCATTGTATGAATAAATTAACTGGTCTATGAGCTCACTAAAATATTCATTCGTCCCGATGGCCGTCAGATTCTCTTTGGTGTATAAATGCTGATGTATTAAGGCCATGGAATTAACCCTATCTTTTCCTTCATTTATTGCTTTCAGCGCATTTTTGTCATCTATATAATTACCTTGCAAGCTTAATAAACTGCATACCACCTGAAGGTTATTTTTGACACGGTGGTGTATTTCTTTAAGTAAAATATCTTTTTCTCCCAATGTTTTTGATAGTTGGTGATTATTTACTTCAAGCAAACCGTTGGTTTTTTTAAGCCTGGTCATTAAATAAATGGTAGCGATGAAAAATAAAAATAGAAGTGCCAATAATCCTGTCAATATCCATTTATCACGAGTTGCTTTTTTGAGATCATTGGTTTTTATTTCATCCATTTTATTCAGAAAAGCAATTTTATCCTCCTTGATTTTGGTCTCATAACGCGTCTCAATATCGCGGAGATAATTGACCTTATCTGCATTTGAAAGTGAATCTTTGACCACCATATAACTTTCAAGTGCTAACAATGCCTGATCACTGGATTTGTTTTTTTTATTCAATAAATATTTCTGATACAGATACTCAGATTTGGACAAATCATTAAAATCCGAGGTATCGATTTTGTTGTGAAATTTTAGTGCGTTTTCACTGTCTTTTTTTTCAGTATAGAGATAGGATAATTTCTGATTGATGTTCGGTATAAAATCCGGTAACTGCAAAAGATTTGGGTTGTTTTTCAATTTTAAATAACTTTTTATTTTTTCATCCACAGTGCCGCCAAATTCCATTGGTAAACCGTGAATACTTGGCTCTTTGCCTTTCTTTTTATAGAGCTCACAATATTCATCAAGGTATTGGTCGTACAAATCACTTTTGTTCAATTTAGAAGTAATTGACAACAAGCTGTATAATACAACTCCATGTTCACTTAATTTCCCTTCTACCTTAGTTATTGAATAAGCCTTATGAGAATATTTGTAAGCCTGGGTCAAATCATTTTGTTGTTCAAACATGTCCGATAAACTCTCATATAAAATCCAATTGTTGGTGGCATCGTGCTTGTCATTCCATGATTTAGACAAAGCGAAATAAAACATCATTGAATCCACCTTTCCCCACTTTTGATAATATCTGGTCAACTTGAAGAGCAGTTCACCATACAAAAGGCTTTCGGTAGAAGTAGATTTTTTTAGGCCAAGCAAACTCAGATTCACAGCTTCCCGATATTGTTTGTTCGCATTTTTTATGTTGCTTAATTCCAGGTAAAATTTAGGGATTTTTTCAAAGTAATTGAGTTCTTCAGCCAACTTGAGGCCATCAATTATCAATTTTTCTGTTCCTTTCATATCATAACTCCTGAAAACCAGCTTGCTGTACATGATGATTGAATCACATTTTGCTTTAGATGGTGTAATGTTTTCAAGTTTTTTTTGTGCCTGATCGAAAGTCATTCTTGCCATTTGTCCATTTAAAATTAATGGCAGGATGATAATGGACAGGATGATCCACATTTTTTGAACAAAGCCTAAGCGACGATTTAATATTTTATATAAGGATGTATCTATCATTAATTTCTATATAAAGGAGCTAATTTATCTAGCAAGTTACAAAATTATATTTCTATTTAAAATCCATTCCGGTTTAACCACTCGTGAATCTTTCTCTTTAAGTATCCTCCTGCATAAGATGTAATATCAGAAACACTCTGGAATGGATTATTTCTATTTATTATTCATCCAATTTTACATATCCAAAATGACGAAATCATGATTCCCCAAACCCCAAACCCCAAACCCCAAACCCCAAACCTCAAACCCCAAACCTCAAACCTCAAACCATCAAACACCCCAAATATCATACTAATAGGTGAGAAATATTTTTGTGTGCAAACATAATTTTGAGACTGCACAAAAAATGTCAAGAGATGGATCTTATTTTTTATCAATTTTTATCAATAAGAAAAACATTAACCGATAATTCGCTGCAGGCATCATTCTTTCATATTATTCGCAAAACTTTAAATCTTATAACTAACTCAAAAATCAGCAACATGAAAAGAATTATTAAAAACTCTTTATGGTTATTCTGTGCTATTGTTTTATTAGCAACAAGCAAATCATATGGTCAAAACTTTACAACTAAGTGGTTATTTCCGGTAGCGACTTCATCGATCACTTTCGATGCGTTCACCACAGGTGCAGTAACATATACATGGGTGGCAATTCCATCAGGTAATTCCGGAAATGGATCTTTTACTAGTTTGGTTGGTGGGTCGGTCACACTTTCAGGATTGTCCATTATGGCCAATGATGAGGTAACTTTATCCATGACTCCAGGCAGCCTTAGGACATTTCACCACATAGTAAATTCATTTGATCTAATATCCGTAGAAGATTGGGGAGGTGTCGAATGGAGCAGTATGAGTAATATGTTTAGAAATTGTGAAAATTTGACAAATTTGCCTGTTACTGCGCCAAACTTATCGAATGTCTTCAGTTTATCTCAAATGTTTTATACTGCTTTATCCTTCAACCAGGACATTGGTAATTGGAATACATCACATGTTACAAACATGGATAATATGTTTTATGGTGCTACTGCCTTCAATCAAGATATAGGCAATTGGAACACAACCAACGTTTTGATTATGAGGGGCTTGTTTTTTGGTGCTACTGCCTTCAATCAGGATATAGGCAATTGGAACACATCAAATGTTACAAACATGGATAATATGTTTTTTGGTGCTACTGCCTTCAATCAGGATATAGGCAATTGGATCACATCAAATGTTACAAACATGAATAACATGTTTTATGGTGCTTCTGCTTTCAACCAAGATTTAGGAAGTTGGACATTATATCCCACTGTGTTGTTAGTACAAATGTTGAGTAGTTCAGGATTGGACTGCGCTAATTATTCTGCTACACTCAATGGGTGGAGAGCCAATAATCCAACTGTTATGTCTAGAGTTCTAGGGGGAACAGGTATGCAATATGGCACGAATGCAGCAGCAGCCCATTCGGAACTTATATCTATACAAGGCTGGACCATAAATGGCGATGCACCTTCTGGTGTAGATTGTGGGTCGGTCAATGGCCAATCGTTTACAACCAAGTGGTCATTCCCGACAGCGACCACATCGATTGCTTTCGAAGCACTCACTACAGGGAATGTTGGATATACCTGGTCTGCAAGTCCGTCCGGCAATTCCGGAAGTGGGACTTTTACTAGTTTGGTTGATGGATCAGTCACGCTTTCAGGATTGTCCATTATAGCAAATGATGAAGTAGCTTTATCCATGACACCTGATAATCTAAGGAGATTTCATACCATAGCCGAGGCAAGTAGTCTAAAATCAGTCGAAGATTGGGGAGCAGTCGAATGGTCAAGTATGAGTCGTATGTTTCAAGGTTGTACTAATTTGACCCAATTACCCTTAGCCCCGCCTGATCTATCTAATGTGACAGATATGTCATATATGTTTTCAAATGCTCCTAATTTTAATCAAAATTTAGACAATTGGAATACTTCAAATGTCAATGATATGAGTTTTTTATTTTCCTATTGTACTTTATTCAATGGCCAAATAGATAATTGGGCTACAGAAAATGTCACTAATATGCAAGGCATGTTTTTTTTAAATGAAAATTTTAATCAAAATATAGGTAGCTGGAATACTGTAAGTGTCACAAATATGTATGCCATGTTTGGATTAGCGACATCATTCAATCAAAATATAGGTAATTGGAATACGTCAAATGTTAATGCGATGGGTACCATGTTTTATGGTGCCTCAAACTTCAATCAGGATATAGGTAATTGGAATACGTCTAATGTTACTACAATGGTAGACATGTTCGCATATGCTTCCATCTTTAATCAAGATATAGCCAGCTGGAATACATCGAATGTTGACAATATGTATGAAATGTTTACCCAAGCATCTAATTTCAATCAGAATATAGGAGATTGGACATTAAATCCTGCGGTGACTTTGGTAGACATGTTGAGTAATTCAGGCATGAATTGTTATAATTATTCTTCGACAATTAATGGTTGGAGAGCCAACAATCCAACAGTGACGTCTAGAGTACTTGGTGCAACTGGTTTGCAATATGGCACCAATGCAGCTACTGCCCATGCGGAACTCATATCCAATCAAGGCTGGACGATAACCGGGGACAATGCCAGTGGAGTATCTTGTGAATTAATCCTATGTGATGTTAATGCTACTGCTTCAGCATTACCGAACCCACTATGTGTCGGCTCTACCTTAAATTTGAGTGCCGGAGGAGGGGAAACTTATCTATGGTCCGGGCCAGATGGATTCACCTCAGTTGAGCAAAATCCGATAATATCCAATGTGCAAACTGACAATTCAGGTGATTATTTTGTCACTGTAACTGATATCAATCAATGCACCGACTTCGCTAGTGTGACAGTAACAGTGAATCCTGTCGCCGATGTTAATCCTATAGACAATCAGGTGCTTTGTAATAATGAATTGACCCAACCTGTAACATTTTCCGGATCAGTGCCGGGCACCGTTTATACCTGGGTAAATAATACACCTTCGATAGGCCTACCCGTGTCCGGTATCGGCGACATTTCCACCTTTACAGCAATAAACACAGGCAGCACCCCTGTCACTGCTACAGTTACTGTATATCCTTCATTTGGAGCTGGTGGTAGTTTTGCTTATATTACAAGCACCTATGATGACAATGTGTCGGTGATCAATACTACATCCAATTCAGTTATAGCAACGATTGCGGTGGGAAATTATCCGATCGGAGCTTCAGTGACCCCTGATGGAAGTAAAGTTTATGTGGCGAATACTGACTCAGACGACGTGTCGGTGATCAATACCGCCACTAATACAGTAACAGCAACGATTGCGGTAGGAAATGGTCCTGCCGGAATTTCAGTTAGCCCGGATGGTACGAAGGTCTATGTGGCAAATTTTTCTTCTCACACTATGTCTGTGATCAATACTGCCACCAATTTGGTTACAGCTACGATTCCTGTAGGACTTAATCCATACGGAATTGCGGTAAGCCCCGACGGAACAAAGGTTTATACGGCAAATTATAGTTCTGATAATGTGTCTGTGATCAATACTGCCACGAATATGGTTATTGCCACGATTCCGGCAGGAGATACTCCATTCGGAGTTTCAGTACATCCTGACGGAACGAAAGTTTATGTGTCAAATAGAAATTCCAGCGATGTAACTGTCATTAATGCAGCCACTAATACAGTAATAACATCTATTGCCGTGGCAAATGGTCCAAATGGGGTATCTGTGAGCCCTGACGGAACGAAAGCTTATGTGGCAAATTATTTTTCTGATGAAGTGACTGTGATTAATACAGTCACTAATAGTGTTACTGCAACGATTGAGGTGGGAAATGGCCCAATCGGAGTTTCTGTGAGTCCTGACGGTACGAAGGTTTATGTGGTAAATACGAGTGATGACGATGTGTCTGTAATCAATACCGCCACCAATTTGGTAATAGCAACAGTGGCAGTTGGAGAAAACCCGCAGGTTGTTGGGAATTTCATAACAGCCGGGGATGAGAATTGCAACGAAGTTCCAAAAACTTTTACAATAACAGTTAACCCAACACCGGTCGGCTCAGCTTATCCTCAAACTGTCTGTAGTGGATCCGTTGCAAATGTGGCCTTGGTCTCGACTGTTGGTGGTACTTCATTTACCTGGACAGCTGCGATACAAACTTCACCGGTGGGTGGTACGATTACAGGATTCAGTGATTGCAGTTCTGCTTGTGGCACTGCGATTGTGCATACGCTGACAAATACCGGCACGTCCTCCGGAGTAGTTCGATATACCATAACTCCATCAGCCGGTGGATGCATAGGAATTCCATTTACAGTAGACGTGACCGTAAATCTTGGATTCGACATCAACCCTATTGACAACCAGGTGTTGTGTAATAATGAATCGACCCAACCTGTAACATTTTCCGGATCAGCACCCGGCACTATTTATAATTGGGTAAATAATACACCTTCTATTGGACTGCCCGCTTCAGGAACTGGGGATATTTCATCATTTACAGCAATAAACACAAGCAACACACCATTATCGGCCACAATTACAGTATCGACAGAAGGACAAGTTGAAACGTTTGCATATATCCCAAATAATGTATCGAATGATGTATCAGTTATAAATGTTGCTACAAACACTGTGGTGGCTACAATACCGGTTGGAGATAGCCCTATAGGAGTAGCTATTAGCCCAGACGGTACAAAAGTTTATGTAACCAATAACTTTTCGAATTTTGTTACTGTTATCAACACAGCTACAAATTCTGTAATAGGCACCATTAATGTTGGCGATTATCCGAGTGGCATAGCTGTGAGTCCCGATGGTTCACAAATTTATGTAACATATATCTATTCCAATTTTATATCTATTTTCAATACCATTTCAAATGCTCTAACGGCGACAGTCGCTGTTGGTGTTAGCCCGATTGGTGTAATAGTGAGCCCTGATGGAACAAAGGCTTATGTAACCAATTCCAATTCAGACAGTTTATCAGTAATTAGTACATCAACTAATTCAATATTAGCAACAATTGCAGTTGGCGATACTCCAGTTGGTGTTTGTAATAGCATGGACGGTACATTAGTTTATGTTGCAAATCAAATTTCAGATAATGTATCTGTTATCAATACCAATACAAATACTGTAACGGCTACAATCAATGTAGGAGATAGCCCGGTTGGCATTTGCACAAGCTCTGATGGAACATTAGTTTATGTGTCTAATAGAAATTCTGCTAATGTTTCTGTAATTAGTACGGCTACCAATACTGTCATTGCCACCATCCCTGTTGGCCTGAGTCCTTTTGGAATATCAGCGAGTCCTGACGGAACGAAAGTATATGTTTCTAATTTGGGTTCTGATAATGTTTCTGCAATTAGTACAGCTACCAATACTGTCATTGCCACTATTCCTGTCGGTGTTTACCCTTATAGCTTCGGCAATTTCATAGGAAATGTTTCGGCTTCATTTTGTCCCGGCACACCTCAGACCTTTACTATCACTGTCAATCCTACTCCTACCGGCTCAGCATCTCCGCAAACGATCTGCAGTGGAACAACCTCAAGTGTGGACTTAAATTCGACTGTCGGCGGTACCACATTTAGCTGGACAGCAGCAATACAAACATCACCTTTGGGTGGCACGATCACAGGTTTTAGTAATTGTAGCTCAGGATGTGGTACTTCAATTGTGCAAACCTTGACAAATTCGGGTACTTCATCAGGTACAGTTCGATATACAGTAACACCAACAGCTGGCGGGTGCACAGGAACTCCATTTACAGTGGATGTAACCGTTGGTCTTGGTGCTGATGTCGATCCGATAGCCAATCAAGTAGTTTGCAACGGCTACACTACCGTACCGGTTATTTTTACCGGATCAGTGCCGGGAGCTACTTATAACTGGGTTAATACTACTCCTTCTATAGGACTGCCGGCTTCTGGCACAGGTGATATCTCATCATTTACAGCATTAAATACAGGTAATTCGCCGGTAACAGCTGCGATAACTGTAACACCAGTAGTGAACGGTATTGAGATGGCTTATATTCCTAACTATCAAGGTGGTACCGTTTCAGTTATGAATATCTCAACAGGTACTGTAGTGGCTACGATACCTGTAGGAACGCTCCCATATGGCGTATCTGTAAGCCCTGATGGATCGAAAGTTTATATAACTAATTCCAACACGGACGATGTATCTGTTATCAATACATCGACAAATACAGTCATTGCTACGATCCCTGTGGGAAATAATCCCAAAGGTATTACTGTGAGCCCTGATGGTTTGAGAGTTTATGTCACAAATGATGTTACTGATGATGTGACGGTCATTAATACCATAACAAATACAGTAATTTCTACAATTCCAGTCGGGGAGAATCCTTTGGGAGTCGCCTTGAGTCCGGACGGGACGATATTGTATGTGGGTAATCGACATGATAATAATTTATCTGTAATAAATACAACAACAAATACGCTTATCACAAATATTTATGTTGGATTAATGCCTTCAGGGATTGCAGTCAGTCCTAATGGATCCAAAGTATATGTGGCTAAGAACTTCGCGGATAATGTATCAGTTATTGATGCATCTTCAAATACTGTCATTGTTAATATACCCGTTGGATATAGTCCCAAAGGTGTAGCTATTAGCCCTGATGGCACTAAAGTTTATGTGGTTAGTGGATCTGGTTCGGTTTCAGTTATAAACACTGCCACAAATATGGTAATTAACACCATTCCTGTAGGTTTGAGTCCAAATGGAGTCTCTTTGAACGGAGATGGAAGTCAACTTTTAGTAGTCAATAAAACTTCGGACAACGTTTCCATAATTAATACTGCTACTAATAGTGTGTCCGGAACTGTATTTGTCGGAAATGGTCCGGAGAGTTTTGGTAATTTTATCACGAGCGTTTCAAGTGCTTCTTGTCCTGGAATACCTACCACTTTCACGATTACTGTCAATCCTTCCCCTTCCTATACATTCTCTGTCGATGGTACAAACTATTCAGATGGAGATACGATCTTCGCATGTGACCTTCAAATGTTGGAATATGCGATTTCATCACAAGAAACACTGAGTTATACCATCAGAAAAATATCTAATAATAACTTGGTAAATGAGGGAACAACAAACGATGTCTTCAATTATCAGGCTACCCTTGCAAAAGCAGGATATTTTGAGATTAGTGTAGTAAATAATTCAGGATGTACGGCTATAGATACCTTATATTTATCAGTGGACGCACTTCCAATAGCGATAGCAACTGCTACACCAAATCCAATTTGCACAGGCGCTACTTTGCAATTAAATGCAACAGGTGGAGCAACCTATGCATGGAGTGGGCCCGATTCGTTTAGTTCAAACTTACAAAACCCAACCAGAGCCAACTTTACAATTGCTCAAGGTGGAGTTTATACAGTTACGGTCACTAGTTCCGGGGGTTGTACATCCACAGCTACAGTTAATGTAACTGTCAATCCGACACCAAATGCAATCGCCACACCGGCAGCTCAAACGATCTGTTCGGCAACAGCTATCGCAACAATCGTCCTTACAGGTTCTGTAACTGGAACGACCTATGCATGGACGAGAAACAATACAGCTACAGTAACAGGCATCGCAGCAAGCGGATCAGGAAACATCTCGGGAACTTTGACTAATACTACAAGTGCGCCTATCATAGTGACCTTTACGATCACACCAACAGCCAACGGTTGTCCTGGAGATCCAATTACTGCAACAGTGTTAGTCAATCCAACACCTACGGCAGTAGCCTCTCCTTCTGCACAGACGATCTGTTCCGGAGAACCTATTACTACGATCGTCTTGTCGGGACCGGTAAGCGGAACTACATTCGCATGGACTAGAAACAATACAGCAACAGTCACTGGTATGGCTGGTTCCGGAAGTGGCAATATATCAGGATGGCTAACCAACACGACGACTGCTCCCATCACGGTAACCTTTACGATCACGCCTTCAGCGAATGGTTGTATAGGAGCGCCGATCACAGCAACCGTTCTGGTTAATCCGACTCCTGTAGGCACAATATCAATAGCTCCAAATCCTGGTTGTGTTGGTTCTAGCGTGCAATTTTCTGCTACCGGTGGCGTATTTTACAACTGGTCAGGGCCACAAGGATGGACTAGCGCACAGCAAAATCCAAGTATCTTACTATCAACTTACCAACAGGCAGGCGTTTACTCCGTAACGATCACCAATGCTCAAGGGTGTTTTGTGGTTCTTACTGACAAGCTGGATGTCTTATATCCACCAGTAGCGACAGCTACTTACGAACAGTCTACGGCCTGCACAGGAAGTACACTTTTACTACATGGCACAGGAGCAGGATCATATGCATGGTCAGGACCAGCAGGATTTACTAGCAATAAACAGGATCCTGAGATACTAAATGTAACAGCTGCCAATACTGGATTATACACGCTTATCGTTACCAGTCCGAATGGATGTACAGCTGCAACCACACTTAATATAACGATCAACAATCTTCCATCTCTTTCTGCCAATCCGATATTGACACAAACATGTGAAGGATCTACGATTCAATTGTTTGCTGCGGGTAGTGGAAGTTTTGTATGGAATGGTCCTGCGACATATACGTCAACCGATCAGAATCCTGTCATCGTCAATATTCCGATCCATTTGTCAGGTACATACACTGTTAATTTGACAGCAAGTACAGGATGTGTTTCTACAGCATCAGTCACTGTTAAAGTATATGACCAGATCCATGCTATTGCAACTGCATCTGAAGATACGATCTGTCAGGGACAGAGCTTACAATTGCACGCTGAAGGTGGTAGTACTTATCTATGGAATGGACCTAATGGATTTAACTCCACAGAGTCGGACCCGAGGATAGACCTCATCACTCCTGCTGCTTCCGGCAAATATTATGTCTACATCAGTAACGAAGGTGGATGTTGGGGATATGCTGAATTAACGATCGTCGTCAGACCGGCCGCCAATTTCATTGCTTATGCCACACCGAATCCTGTCAACGAGAACAGCCCTGTGCAGTTTATCGCCAGCAGCAATGGTGTAGCTTATTCATGGTCAGGACCACTTGGATTTACCAGCAATGTTCAGAATCCTTTCATCAAGAAAGTAACGCGCTACATGGCAGGTGTGTACACCGTGACCATCACCAATGAAAATGGCTGTCCAAGCATCGTCAACGTAGTTCTAAGAGTAATCTACACGAACAAAGGTGGAAATACCATCGATGGCGATGGATTAACTACCAGATCAGAAGTAACGGGCACGGTCTATCCGAACCCAACCAATGACTTGTTGTACTTCGACACGCAAAGCTCTGAATCGATAGAATATGTCATCTATGATGTCAACGGCAAGATGCAGGTAGTTCAAAAAACGACGTCAGACAGATACATCTCTACCTCACAGCTACCGAGTGGCGTCTATCAAATCAGTTGGAAGGCGAAGGATAGCGAAGAGTGGATCGTGAGTAAGTTTGTAAAGATCAGGTAAATTCAATTAGCTGAATTAATAAATGACCGGGATGTGATACTACATTCCGGTCTTTTTTTTGTAGGTCATATATTTTTATTTCTTCATTAAATTATAGCTCCCTAATGTGGAATTTCTTCTTTTAATTGCTAATAAAAAAAATATTTTGTAATGTTGTTGAATTAAAATTATTGATCAGTGAGACACTGTATCTTGTTTCTTTTATTCATTTACTGCATTAAACTGCATGCTCAATCCGACGAGCAGGTCCGTCAAATCTATGACCATTTAGCTCAAAAGGAAGTTTATTATGACTCAGGGATACTGATTTATTTGGAAGATTTGAATTTAATAGATAGCGCGGGAACAAAAAAGGTGTTTTTTGACAAACTATATGATTTAATAAAAAAAGAGCCAAATGCACAGGTCATGATCCTGGCTTTGTCTTTAGATAATTACCATTCGGCAAACAGACTAAATGTATATGGAGGAAATTTTGATGATTTATCGAAATTAAACAAGGCATTAAAAATTGCTATTTCTCAAGAGGATGAATTATTGTTGTCAGCGTTTTTCAGTATTTATGGCATCACTTTGGAATTGATAAAGCAGCCTCAGATAGCCTTGTTTTATTTTACTAAAGAGCACCAAATTTTGAAAAGATACAAAAATCAGTATAAATCACTCTATGAAAAGAATTGCTTCAACCTGACCAAGGTACTGTATCAAATATCTGAATATCAACATAGTATTGAGTTTGGTAAATTAGGATTAAAACTATCGGAACAAAGACCGACTTTCTTCAAAGATCTGCAAAAAGTCTATTTACTGGATCTAATAGGAGCATCTTACAAAAATCTGGGAAAGGCAGACAGTTCAATTATTTATTATCAAATATTAGCTGACCAATTAAAAAAATCCCCTGATTTAGATATTTATCAGCAGCAACTTTGGAATTCGATCGTCAATGGAAATATCGGAGAAAATCTGTTAAATCTTGGAAAATTTGATGAAGCCGCACCTTTGGTCAGGGCCTATTATAATTTTAACCAAAAAAACAAAGACATCTATAACATTTTCCTTTCTACTAATTTATTAGCAAGACTTCAAAATATCAAAGGAAATATTCAGGAGGCAAAAAGACTTTTTAAATCTGTGCTATCAGACCCGGCTGCACTTAGGAAGTCAGATCTTGTGATTAAAGCTTGCGACGGCCTGTCCTCAGTTTATGTAAAAGTTGGGAACATTGACAGTGCTTTATATTTTCAAAAAATGTCTTTACAAGAAGCTTCTAAGGTTAGTAAGATAATCTATCAGTCCGGTCTGGATGCCGCTGAATCAAAGATTGAATTTGAAAAAGTGCAAAATGAACTGGATCACTCGAAAAAAATAATTTCCCAGGTCAAAATATCACGCAACCTTGCAATACTTTCTTTGATCCTCGCAACTTTCCTGATAATTACATTTTATGTATTAAACAGGAATAAATGGCGGTATAAAATTGAAGAGCAAAACCTACTTCAACAAATGGCCGAGCAAAAAATCAATGACTCCAAAGCACTATTGGATAACATGACTCACAGCCTGATCGAAAAAAGTAATATGGTAGAGCAACTTGCGCATCAAATACAAATCGTTGAAAATGCGGAGAGTTCATATAATCTAAAGGAACAACTCACTGATATTGCCATCACCAGCGACGTGGGGTGGGATCGTTTTTTCCATAGTTTTGCCACTGTAAACCCTAGTTTTTTAGGAAAGTTAGAACGCATGACGGGAAGTTTGAGCCCGGCAGAACTAAGACTGACGGTATTGATCAAAGTAGGATTAAACAATTCACAGCTCGCATCTTCCCTTGGAATTAGTTCGGGTAGCGTGGTAAAAAGTAAATATCGCCTTAAGCAAAAGTTGAATTTAAGTACCAATGATTCTTTAGAAAGCTTTTTACACGAACTATCTTCTTCAAAATAGTTATAATACAAACTCGAAATAATTTTTAGTTATATTTTAATTTATTAAAATTGAAATATATAAACTATTGATTTAGTGCAATGTGGATAATCTATGTCCGCATAATGTCCACCTTCCCAAATCTTACATAAAGAATTGTCCTCCAAATGTCCATGCCTGAAATTTGGCATTTGGGTGGTGTCGCCCATAATTTTGGACAAAATCTTAACAATGAAAGAACGATATCAATCGGTCAGTTTCTGGAGGACAATTTTGACAATAGTGATCATCTTAGGTCTGTTGGTCGTCATCGTGTTCTTGTTTTTTCAGTTGCAAATCGAGCAGAGTAAGATTTATTAATGCACATTTTTTTTAAAAAAAATTATCATGAGACGAAACGCAACAATCCACATTCAAAACAACACAGGCTATGATCTTCTACTTGTTAGTTCAATGATTGAACATGGAAATTTTCAACATGGTGGGAAACTTTATTTAAAGGAATCTCCTAAAAGCGCTGACATTGATGAGATATTCAGTATAGCGAGTGTGCACAAATGCTTGGATGTTTCAGGAGCCGGTACAGAAAATGGTACCAATGTCATCATCCATCAATCAAATAATGGCACCAACCAAAAATGGAAATTAAGTGATGCAGGTGAAGGCTATTTTTATTTTGAGCCTCTAAATGCCAATGGTATGGTGCTTGATGTTTACGAAAACAAAACACAAGATGGTTCAAAGATAGCCATAAATGAAAAAAATGATGGTGATAATCAAAAATGGAAAATTTTATCCACCATTATTGATTCTGGCTTATTTATTATCTCTCCTAAAAGTGCTCCCGATTCTTGCCTGGGCATAAGTGGAGGAAAAATGGATAATGGAACCCCCATCATTTTACAAAGTAAAAATAAGGGCAGTAATCAGCTTTGGTATTTCACGAAAATATAAAGTGACAATAATGCACAATTATAATTATTAACTATTCACAATTAAATCTTTTTTCATGAAAAATATCATTAAAACAGTAATAATACTGCTATCCTTAGCTTTTATTTCAAATAATTCGTTTGCGCAGCCTTTTTATAAAATTCCTGGAACTAATACGGGAAATTTTTCGGCAGGTGGCATTAACATTGCTGTGACAAAAATTAATCCGGCTAGTCCTGGAATGTGTGGACTAGATGCTGCTATAACATACAGAGTTATTTCTACAAATGGTTCCTTCATCTTTAACTTTAATATGCCAATTAGTGGCATCAAATTGTATGGCACAACAAATAGTGCCGGATCTCAAGTACAAATTATTGTCAACGGAACTCCTTATGTATTACAGCCTTCTAATTTATCCTCATATCAAAGTTGTGATGCTAATTATCCGGCGGGGTTTATTTCAGCAGGTTATTTCATGGGTGCTGCAGGAATGTTGACTATATTTGAGCCTGGTATAACACAAATAGAGGTTAAAAATATAGGTTCAGTGCCATGGTATTTTAATGCTGATATATTACCATTAACAACCACTTCAAATACACCCCTCTGCTCCGGAGAAACATTAAATCTTACCGCCGACTTTGGCGCAGTAAGTGGGGCAAGCTATAGTTGGTCCGGACCTAATAGCTTTACTTCCACACAGCAAAATCCTGATATAAGTAATGTGACCACTGCTGCAAGTGGAACTTATACAGTGACCGCAACTGATGGTACCACTATCTCTACCCAGACCCAGGTTGTAGTAGTCAATCCAACTCCCGATGCAGTAGCTACTCCATCGACCCAATCTATTTGTAGCGGTAGTTTGATTGCATCAATTGGATTAACGGGTTCCGTCTCCGGAACGACCTTTAACTGGACAAGAAACAATACAGCAAGCGTCACCGGCATCGTAGCTTCCGGCAGTGGTGACATCTCCGGCACTCTGACAAATACAACCAATGCACCTGTCACTGTGACCTTTACAATCACACCGACAGCCAATGGTTGTGCAGGCACCTCTATTACAGCAACTGTAGTAGTTAAACCTAAACCAACGATAAATCCTGTTTCCAACCAAACATTATGCAATGGCAGCAATACAGAAGCTGTAAGCTTTACAGGCCCTGTAGCCAATACAGCATATAACTGGACGAGCAGTAATCCCGCCATTGGCCTTTCCGCAAGTGGCACGGGCAATATCCCGGCTTTTACAGCAGTAAATACCGGTACGGTGCCCATAACATCTACGATAACAGTAACCCCTTTTACTGCCGGTATGGCTTATATACCTAACTATGTTTCAGACAATGTATCGGTAATCAATACGGCCACCAATGCGGTGGTGGCAACCATTGCGGTCGGCAACCAACCTTATGGTGTAAGCAACAGCCCCGATGGCAGCAGGGTGTATGTGACCAAAGTTGGTTCAGACAATGTATCGGTAATAAATACAGCCAGCAATGCAGTGGTGGCAACTATTGTGGTCGGCGATTCGCCTTATGGCGTAAGCACCAGCCCTGATGGCAGCAGGGTGTATGTGGCCAACGCTGTTTCAGGCAATGTTTCGGTAATAAATACAGCCACTAATACGGTGGTGGCAACTATTGTGGTCGGCGATTCGCCTTATGGCGTAAGCACCAGCCCTGATGGCAGCAGGGTGTATGTGACCAACGCTGTTTCAAACAATGTTTCGGTAATAAATACAGCCACCAATGCAGTGGTGGCAACCATTGCGGTCGGCAACCAACCTTATGGCGTAAGCACCAGCCCCGATGGCAGCAGGGTGTATGTGACTAACTTTGGTTCAGACAATGTATCAGTAACAAATACAGCCACCAATACAGTGATGGCTAACATTCCGGTTGGCTATAACTCCTTTGGCGTAAGCACCAGCCCTGATGGCAGCAGGGTGTATGTAGCCAATCCTGGTTCAAACTATTTATCAGTAATCAATACGGCTACAAATACAGTGGTGGCAACCATTGCGGTCGGCAATTTCCCCATTGGCGTAAGCACCAGCCCTGATGGCAGCAGGGTGTATGTGGCCAATTATCAAAGTCACAATGTATCAGTAATAAATACGGCCACCAATGCAGTGGCAAACATTGGGGTAGGCACCAGGCCAGTCGCATTTGGTAACTTTGTAACAGCCTCTGGCTGTACCGGCACACCTATTTCTTTTACCATCACAGTTAATCCTACTCCTACTGCGATCGCGACACCATCCAACCAAACTATTTGTTCAGAAGCTGTTATCTCACCGATATCTTTGACAGGAGCTGTAACAGGTACTGCGTATGCATGGACTAGAGATAATACAGCATCTGTCACCGGCATTGCAGCCTCAGGGAGCGGTGACATCACTGGATCACTTACCAATACAACCAATGCACCTGTCACCGTGACCTTTACAATCACGCCGACAGCCAATGGTTGTCCGGGAGCTGCAATAACTGCAACAGTTTTGGTCAATCCAAATCCGAATGCAGTGGCCACACCTCCAAACCAGACGATCTGTTCTGCAGCTTCTATTTCAACGATTGTAATTTCGGGCGCAGTAAGCGGCACGACATATGATTGGACGCGTGACAATACAAGCTCAGTAACCGGCATCGCAGCCAGTGGTACCGGTGAAATCTCAGGAGCACTAACGAACACAACCAATGCGCCAATCACCGTTACTTTCACGATCACACCGACAGCGAATAGTTGTGTAGGAGCATCTATCACCGCAACGGTCCTTGTAAACCCAACTCCAAATGCTGTGGCCACACCTCCAAGCCAGACTATTTGTTCAGCTGCAAGTATCAGCCCGATTGTGCTGACAGGAGCAGTCACAGGCACCTCCTACGCATGGACACGCAATAATACAGCGACCGTCACAGGTATCGCTACAAGCGGATCAGGCAATATCTTGGGCACACTTACCAACACTACCTCCGTCCCCGTCACCGTGACCTTTACGATCACACCGACGGCCAACGGATGTGGTGGTGCTCCGATCACTGCAACAGTTTTGGTCAATCCAACTCCGAATGCAGTGGCGACACCGGCATCTCAAACGATCTGTTCTGCAACTGCAATAAGCACCATTGAATTAACAGGTTATGTCACTGGAACCACATATGCATGGACACGCAACAATACTGCAACTGTCACAGGTATCGCTGCAAGTGGATCCGGTAACATCTCAGGTACTTTGACCAATACTACATTCGCACCTATCACCGTGACCTTTACGATCACACCGACTGCCAATGGTTGCACAGGCCCTGCCATCACAGCAACGGTACTCGTCAATCCAACTCCGAATGCAGTAGCCACACCATCCTCCCAATCGATCTGTACCTTCAATTATATTACACCGATCATACTAACAGGAAATGTAGCGGGAACTACCTTTAACTGGAACCGTAACAATACGGCCACTGTGACAGGTATCCTTGGATCAGGGAGTGGCAATATAAGCGGTATCCTGATCAATACAGGCATAGTACCGGTCACTGTGACCTTTACGATCACACCGACAGCCAATGGTTGTCCGGGACCTGCGATCACAGCCACTGTCATCGTCAATCCGACACCGGTAGGTACGATTAGCATCGCACCAAATCCTGCTTGTGTAGGAAGCACCGTACAATTGAATGCTATAGGTGGAGCGTTTTACGACTGGTCAGGCCCACAGGGTTGGACGAGCAATCAGCAAAACCCGACGATCCTGCTTACTAGCCACCAACAGGGTGGAACATATACCGTGACGATCACCAATGCAGCCGGATGTCCGTTGGTATTGAAAGATACATTACAGGTTAACTATCCTCCTATAGCAGAGGCTACCTATGAGCAGAACACAGCATGCACAGGCAGCACACTACTTCTACATGGCTCAGGAGCGGGAAGTTATGCATGGACAGGGCCTAATGGATTTTCAAGCAACCAAAAGCATCCACAGATAGAACATGTGACCTTGGCCAACAGTGGAATATACACATTTACGGTAACCAGTCCGAATGGATGTACGGCCACCACAACACTGAACATTACTATCAATACACCACCGGCACTATCAGCCAATCCTACATTGACACAGACGTGCGAAGGTTCTAAGATCCAGTTGTTTGCCACGGGAAGTGGAGACTTTGTATGGACAGGTCCTGCGACATATACGTCGACTGAACAGAACCCGGTCATTCAAAACATTCCGATGCATATGAGCGGAACCTATACGGTTCAACTTACTGCAAGTACAGGATGTACTTCCATATCATCTATCGAGGTGAAAGTTTATGATCAGATACATGCTGTTGCTACAGCCTCAGAGGACACGATCTGTGAAGGGCAGAGCTTACAGCTGCATGCAGAGGGAGGAAGTACTTATCAGTGGAATGGACCGAACGGCTTCACCAGCAACGAACAGGGCCTGAGGATCGACAATATCACACCGGCCGCTTCGGGAACCTATTACGTGTTTATCAGCAATGAAGGTGGATGCTTTGGTTACGCAGAACTTACCATCGTGGTAAAACCATCAGCAAAATCCTTTGCCTATGCCACACCAAATCCTTTCAACGAAAACAGCCCTGTGCAGTTTATCGCAAGCAGCAATGGTGTAGCTTATTCATGGTCAGGACCGTTAGGTTTTACAAGTAACCAACAGAATCCTTTCATCAAGAAAGTAACGCGCTACATGGCAGGTGTCTACACCGTGACCATCACGAATGAAAATGGCTGTCCGAGCATTGTCAAAGTCATCCTAAGGGTATTGTATACAAACAAAGGTGGAAATACCATCGATGGTGATGGCGATGGATTAACTACCAGATCAGAAGTAACGGGCACGGTCTATCCGAACCCGACCAATGACCTATTGTACTTCGACACACAAAGCAATGAAGCGATAGAATATGTAATCTACGATGTCAATGGTAAGATGCAGGTAGTTCAGAAGATGACCTCCGACAGATACATTTCTACGTCAAATCTTGCAAGCGGTGTGTATCAAATCAGGTGGAAGTCCAAAGACATTGATAAGTGGATCGTGAGTAAGTTTGTGAAGATCAGGTAAGAGTTATTAATAATAACTCAAGTTTCGGTAGTAAAACTAGATTAAATTTAAGAATAATTAGAATCTTAATAAAATGTTAGATGGTAGAAGCTTGTCCGCCAAACAAGGCGGGGTAGATTTTAGATGGCTTTTCCTCAATTAATGGTAATTTTTATCTTATAAATCAGATAAGAGGAGAAATATTAATCAATTAACTAAATACCTTCTACCATCAGCCATCTACCATTGTTGGTCAACTACCGAAACTTGAAATAATAATTTAAATCCGGACCATTGTTGAAGTGGTCCGGATTTTTTATTTGGAGCGAAACGATGACCTTTCCCTTTTTTTTAATAATTTTAGCAATAATAATTGGAACAAATGGGCAGCTTTTTCGAAACTCCTTTTTTTAAGATCGCGAAGAATACACTTTTCGACTTCATTGACGACAAAGGGTTAAAGCTGAGTGCAGCACTAGCTTACTACACCATATTTGCACTCGCACCTTTACTTTTATTGGTCATATCTCTGGTAGGAATTTTCTATGGAAAAGCAGCGATCGAAGGACGAGTTTTCGTCGAACTAAATGGCTTAATAGGGGTCACTGCAGCGCTACAGATCCAGGAAATGATCAAATCCATCCAACTATCTGATCAATCAACTATGGCGTTTACCATAGGTCTAATTACTTTATTAATCGGTGCGACCAGTATTTTCGTAGAGATTCAGGATTCAATTAATATTATCTGGCGTGTAAAAGCCAAGCCCAAAAAAGGCTGGCTTAAACTCATCATTGACCGTCTACTTTCTTCGTCGATGATCATAAGTCTTGGTTTTCTATTGGTTGTTTCACTCCTTGTTAATGGTGCTTTGCTTGCAATGATGGATAGATTATCAAATGTATTTCCTGAATTAACAGTATTACTCGCCAATGTGCTGAATACTGTCATCAGCTTTGTGGTCATCACGATCCTCTTTGGAACAATATTTAAAGTGCTGCCGGATGCGAAGATCATGTGGAGAGACGTACGCATGGGGGCATTTTTTACAGCCTGTTTATTCCTGTTGGGCAGATTTGTTATCGGAATCTATATCTCTCGCACTGGCGCAGGCTCTATGTTTGGAGTCGCAGGATCTATAATCGTGGTCATGGTATGGATCTATTATACTGCTGCCATCCTTTATATGGGTGCAGAGTTCACCAAAGTATATGCAGAATATAAAGGACGTCACATCAAGCCTGCAGAATATGCTGTCTATGTAGAACATAAAGAAATAGAAAAGGAAGTCAAGGAATTGCCGCCACAACATGAGGATTTGCATGAATAGGAAATTATAATTCTATTTAATAGGAATAGAATTGTCCACTTTGAAAATGAGTATTTAGATAAAGTGAACTTTTGGCAGAATGAAGTCTAGTTTCTAATATATGCCTGAATTAACTTGTTTTCATTTACCACAATTATCTTCAATAATTACACTCCTATTTTCCATAGAATTTCCATCCAGAATTATAATCTTTTTTGATGGGAAGATCTAGTAGTATATTCCTCAACATCTCGATCGGCATGGCATTTTGCTGCATCACCGCATCATTGAATTGCTTGACAGTCATCTTACCACCCTTTGTCATTTCATTTTTCAGGGACATAAACTCTAATCCACCCAACATATAGGCAACTTGATACAAAGGACCGTATCCGCCTGCAAATGATCTCCTGACTTCTGCTTCCGCATTGGCTCGTTCATGACCGACTCTGTCCACAAGAAAATCTATACATTGCTGTGGCGTCCACTTACCCATGTGGTAGTTCAAAGAAAAGATGATCCTGGCGCAACGGTGCATTCTCCAATACAACATTCCGATTCGATCCTCAGGACCCCTTGCAAAGCCTTCATCCCACAATAATAGCTCCCAATACAGCGCCCAACCTTCTGTCCAGAATGGCGTATCATACCTTCGATAGGTATTCACCCGTTCATTCATAAAATGCTGTAAATAATGTCCCGGCAATACTTCATGATGCACGACAGCACGACAAAAATGTGGATTATTGCCCCTCATACTCATCAACTTTGCATCATAATCCATGGTATTCGTAGGGTAGGAGATGGCAAATTCCTCTCCGCCATAGAAAAAAGGATTGTATAATTGCTGCTGCGGTGACATCATAGCTATCCGCCAAGTCTCATTCGCAAGATCAGGTAAGGTGATGAGGTCTTTATTTTTTATAAATTCTATGGATTGATTGTATAATTTCACCATTTCTGCCGCCTGGCTTCCTGGAGGAACAGCGCTTTGTTTCACTTTTTCCTGAGCAGCTTTCCAATCATTGCCAAAACCCATATCAGTAGCAACTTTTAATAATTCTTTGTCGCACCAGGCAAATTCTTTATTGGCTATGGCGATCAACTCCTCTGGTGTGTAATTAATGATTTCGTATTTTAATTGCCTTATCAATTCATCTTTGCCGATAGGAAATCCCACGATTCCAGTGCTATCCTTCACTGGTGCATTTTTCTCTGCAGTGACGGTAAATGTTTTAGCATAATCTTTCAATGCAATATCCAGCTCCTTATAAAGATCCGGAACCCACCAGGTATACATTGGGTCGTAGCCCGAATAGAAACGATTGGTATTCTTTAAGGCGTCAATTAGACCATCAATGATGTTGTTAGCGATTCTTGCCTGAGGTACATTAATACTTTTACTAAGATCAGCTTTTGACTTTAATACTTTTATGTCTTTGATAGCTTTTGAGAAATTGGAAGCGACCAATTGTGCATTTAGCATTCCAGCCCTTCGCTTGCACTTTTCAAGTGAATAAATACTATCTGCGAAGGGAAACCAATCATTCATGCTGCGATAGTCAATACTCTCTTTGTCAGAATCTTCAATATCGCCATTCAGGTTTCTTTTGAATAAAGCATAATCAGCCTTGCAGCCCTGTGGCAATTGTTTAAAATCTATTTTAGCCAATTTCTCAAGATAAGACTGGGCTAACGTCTTAAAGCGTTGATTTCTTTCAGGTGAAAAACCAAAGATGTACACATTATTGAGCGCATCAATATCTGCATAATAATTACTAATGATCTTAGGCATTTCCAGACAAGGGACATAAGGAGTTTCCTGAGCGCTGGCTGTGACTAGAGAAACAAAGAAGAAAATTAATATTGGCCATTTTTTCATAGAAAAATATTTTTTTCATCAAAATATGACGAAACTGGCTCAATATAAATATTTTTTAATGCACTCAAAGCTTCATCTATGGACAAAAAAAAGGAGCGTTAGTTTCCTAACGCTCCTCATGCTGTTTTTAGAATTTAATCTAACCTTTCTTGGTAGATTTTTTAGGTGGGTTCGTAGTTACATCAGTTAGGAAGTTAAACAACTTCATCACTTGTTCATTATTCGCATCGATCTCCAGAGCCTGGTCATTATAGGACTGCGCCTTAACGTAATCTTGTTTTATATTGATGTTATAAACCGTAAGCCAATTAAGTGCTTCGAGTATATCTTTACCATTCTTAGCTTTATCAATATTTCCTTTTGTAATTACCATTTCGTAAAGTGGCACAGCCATTGCTCCTTTATTAATTGTATCAAGTAAAGCTGCATTTCTGGCCAACCAAAGATGTCCTGCTAGCTCGTCTGGCAATTTATTGATTATTCCTTGTGCCGCTTCCATTCCTCTGACATAATTTCCTCCAAGATAATCTGCTCTTGTTGCATAAAAATAATCAGCTGCAAGGTTGGTAGATTTAGCTCTGGCGAAATAGAAGAATCCCGCTTCATCATATCTCTTCTGATTGTACAAAGAGTCAGCTATTTCTTTAATAACTCCTTCTTTGGTTGAATCCATTTGGAAAGCCATTAGATAACTAGATCTGGACATACTGTCGTACTTAGCCATAGATAAACTGTCAGAGCCCAACTTATCTTGTATTTTACCAAGATAGATGTAGTCTTCTGCAAGAATTTTCAAAGTATCATGATTGCTGAAGAAATTAGTCAAAAGTTGCTCAGCCTTATCATATTTTCCTGTCTCATAATAAGAATAACCCAATAATCTGTTGATACCTACATATTTACTATCCTTATCTGCAGCCTTCACTTGATTCATTACTTGGACTCCTTTTTCATAGTCTTTTGCAAAATATAGTATGTTTGAATATTGAATATTCTCGATCAATGTTGGCTTAGTTGAAGCAATATATTTACCATAATTTTCCTTTGCTTCTTCATATTTACCGGCATCATAATAGTATTTACCAAGATCTTTATATGCCAACATATAATTAGGATCTGTCTCAATAGCCTTTCTCAATTCAGGAACTCCAAATTCATAGTTTCTTGCTCTTATGTAAGTCGTACCGATCTTATAATGTGGCACCGCACTGGTCTTGTCCAATTCCATTGCATATTCGTAATTGGTCACAGCATTACCTGCATCATTTTTAGCACTATATGCATCACCAAGAATCATTCTGGTGGATGCATTGTTCAAAGAATAATCATCAATAGCAGTTTTTATATAAAATATTGCCTTAACCGGATTTTTCTTTTGGCCGAACAAGAAATACTCACCTACGGTTCTGTATAAAAACCCTTTAGCTTTTTTCCCTTTTCTGATGGCCTTATCTATTGCAGAGGTAAGATCCTCAGCATTGGCACCTGCAGCTAATTGCTGAATCACGTCTGCAGTTTTGCCATAAGGACCATTTGCATCTGCGACTTTTATACCTTCCAATACTTTAGCTGCCTCTGTATAATTTTCTGCTGCATTCAGGAGATTATAAAGTGAAAATTGATTACCCAGATTTGCAGGATCCGCACTAACTACTTTCTGTGCCATTTCTACTGCATCTTCCGCTTTGCCATATGACAATAACTTGTATGCGGACTCTATATCCTGAGCTCCCATGGAGAAAACCAGCAACATAAATGCGCTGAATAATTGAATTTTTTTATACATCATTTTTCGATTAATTTATGGTTATCAATTTGTATTATAAGGGTCTTTAGTTTGTATTAACTTCTATCAAACGGATAGGAGAATTGGCAGGCACTAGTCCATCTTTCAGGATTATTCGTTGTCCTTTATCTGATCCTACAAAAGTAGCGAATCCACTTCCCAGTCCATTGTAAGCCTCATCCACTATCAAAGTAGTAAACCTCAACAATGGATAATTTCTGGAAGCCACATAAGCCTGGTAAGGTTTGTATGCTTTATCAAATGCTCCTTTCGAAATGCCCAATGGTTTGATCGTGGCAGGAAACTGTTGATTGGCATCTGCATCAAAACTACTGATCAGATTAACACCAATGAAACCTATACTTTTCTCATGACTACCCACATATTCCAATACTTCTTGTTGATTCTTCAATGCAAAAATAGATTTGCTCATCGGGCTACCTTTCAGCACTGAGTCCTGCAGAAAGCTAATGATACCACTTCCGGGATTGTCTATTACTACTTCTATATTCTTTCCATCCGGCCAGGTAGTCAACTTTCCTGATAGGATGTCTTTTAACTGAACCAGATCAAGTACATCCGTTTTGTTTTTTGGATTGGCTATGACTGCAATTGCGTCTGTAGCTATACGAATCGACTTGGGATCATATTTTCTTGCTTTATATTTTGAAAGTTCTTTTTCATTTAATTCCCTTCCAATTACAATGGCTCTTGCACTGTCTGTTAGCAATTGTTGAACTGCATATGCTTCTGGAACATAATCCACAGTGATCTCAACATCCTTATATTCAGATTTGAAAACTGTAATCTCACTGTCAACCATAGTCTTGTATGTTTCGTCCACGGCAATATGAATCTTACCTTTTGTCGGCGTATCACGGTTTGCTGTTTTATCAGCTTCCTTGCAACTGTTCAGAAACAGTGCAGTTAAAACCAGTACCAAAACATTCAAGAATTTCATTTCAATTTAATTTTGAGTCGGATTTGAACTTTAGATAGACTCTTATGAGTCTGAATAATCCATATACGACAAGAAGGCCTCCAAAGATTTTGAGCATTGGTCCTTCATCACCCGGTATTGTAACAAAGTTTGTAAGTATACCAATTCCCAAGCCTGTAAAAAATATTCCTATAATTAATGCCAGGACTGTTCCTAACAGCTGGTAGGAAGTAGTCAATGGATTATTTCTGTCTTTCAAATTACGACTTTTACTAAAAACAAAATAGCAACTGGTTTGAATCCCACATTGCTATTTCTTATTATTTATTTAACAAAATACGTTATTCTTCCAACTTAAATGTTACCGGAAGTGTATATTGTACCCTAACGGATTTACCGTTCTGACGACCTGGCTTCCAATTTGGCATTTTTTTGACCACTCTATTAGCTTCATCTCCGGCTCCACCACCTACAGCATCTCTTACAACTCTAACGGAACTGATAGAACCATCTTTCTCAACTGTAAACTGCATGATTACCTTTCCTTGCAAACCATTATTTCTTGCTTCAGAAGGATATTTAAGGTTTTCGCCGATCCATTTGTACATAGCACCTTGTCCTCCCGGAAATTCTGGTTGTTGCTCAACCACAGTGAAGACTTTATTATCATCTTCTACTTTAACTGCGACCACTTTTTCCTTTTGTTCTACCAATCCTATGGCATCAGATTTAATATCAATATTTACTTTAGCATTTGGATCTCCTTCTACTGTTTTAACACCGGGATCTTTTTCTTCAAGATCTTTTACATCTGTCACTGCAGTCTCATTAGCTACTACTTCTTTGATCACAGGTGGAACATACTGAACAGATGCTCTTTCCGGTGGTGGTGGAGGTGTAGGAGGCGGTGGTGGAGGTGGCTCATTCTCTTTCATTGGCGGTGGTGCTTCGAGATCCGTCAGATTGACTTCTACATCAGTATCGCTCGCCATCAGATCAGCAAAACGGTCCTTAAGAATAGAATAACTCAGCACAGCAAGTGCTATAAGTACTCCTACCAATAAAGCTTTGGCTACTGCATTAGGATATCGTCTACGAAGATCATAAGCCCCATACTCCTTATTGCGACCATCGAAAATGAGATCGAGCATATCCGCTTTTAATATTTCTTCACTTTTCATTTTACCTTTTTATTTTATAACGCAAAGTTAAGTTATAATGTTTCACAATACAACTTATTTCTACGTTATATTTTTAATTTATTGCAGGTTCTGGTGCACCCGCATTTTTAAACTTATCAAGTAATCCTAATTCCTGAGGAGTAACAGGCACCATTGTATAGGTTCCTACCTTATCGATAGCCATTTCATCAAGCATGTCTATTACATTTTTGTAGTTGGCGTCATCGGTAGGTTTGATAATGATTACTACTGATTTTATTTTATCAGTAGGCAATACTGACGCTTCGACACTTTTTTTCTTATCAAGAATAATCTGTCGAATGTCCTGATAAGTAGTGTTTTTGATCTCAGGGCTTCCAAGTCCTTCATAATACCAGATGGTATTATTTGCACCTAGAATCAATGTCATTACCTTGGCAGCAGGAATCTCCGGTGGAGGAGGATCTCCATCTTCTCTTTCTACCGGCATATTGATCTGCATCGCCTGAGGTTTATTCATAGTCGTAGTGAGCATGAAAAAAGTGATCAACAAGAATGCCAAATCCACCATTGGTGTTAGATCTACTCTGGTTGATAGTTTCTTGGTTTTACCTTTATCTCCACCACCACTGGCGGTATCCATTTGTGCCATAAGAATCGGCTATTTATAAAAGTTAAAATTTTATTTCTCGTCTTCCGGTTTATTCGGATCTGCTTTTAAGCTAGTAACAGCGTAGAACTTATGTCCCTGTACTTTTTTATTAGCTAAGGTGGCAAACACTGCACGCACTACAGGATATTTTGCACCTCCGTCGCCTTTTATTGAAAGCCTGGCTTTAGGATTACTAATCCTGCCATATGCTACCCATTTAAACAACTCATTATTATCAGTAAGCACCGTATCTACGGGTATGCCAGTCGATTTGAATTGTTTTTGTTCAGCAGGGGAATATTTCAATAGAGCTTTAAGCTGATTGAATGGTACACCGATACCTGAACTTAGTGAAAAGTTTCTTTTCTCTACCGCTGTTAAACCTAGATTCTTATCCCTATTGATCGTCTCAATAAGATCAAGTTTAGTTTGAACACCGTCCATGTCGAAAAACACCCTTCCATTTTTGTCGATCGTGATCATCATAAGGTCTGTTTCTGCTATTTTAGTATCAGAAATAGATGCCGGTGTCATCACTTCTACAGGATCTGGTGGCTTAAATTTAGTTGCCAACATGAAGAAAGTAAGTAGTAAAAATGATACGTCACACATGGCCGTCATATCTACTGCGGTACTTTTTCTGGCTATTTTATGCTTAGGCATATAATTTATTTATCTGTTAAAGAATTGTCTTTCAAATAATTAAACGTCTTATGGACACTAATTATTTATACTGAGAAGCAAACTGCTGCTGCATGCTATAACCTGCCTCATCAATTCTGTAGGTCATACCGTCAATTCTTGTAGTAAAGTAGCTATAAGCAACGATTGCGATAGCTGAAGTAGTAATACCCAAGGCAGTATTAATCAAGGCCTCAGAGATACCATTGGCAAGAGCAGAAGCATCAGGTGCACCTGTAGTCGCCATACCTGCGAATGCACGAATCATTCCAAGTACTGTACCGATCAGACCTACAAGTGTAGCAATGGTAGCGATAGTAGCAATAATCGGAAGATTTTGCTCTAATGAAGGCAGTTCAAGAGAAGTTGCTTCCTCGATTTCTTTCTGAATCGCAGCTATTTTTTGATCCTTGTCCATTCCTGTTTCGCGAGACATTTTGTCATAAGTAGTAATACCTGAACGAACGACGTTTGCCACAGAGCCTTTTTGTTTGTCGCAAGCTGCAATTGCTCCACTTACATCACCTTTTGAAAGTGCATATTGAACATTTCTTACGAATTTATCTACTGGACCATTTCCTGATGCTCTAGAGATAGAGATCATGCGCTCTACAGAGAATATAATCGTGATGAAAAGTAAACCTAAGAGTACAGGAACGATAAAACCTCCTTTATAGACCATACCCATGTAGTCGCCTGCAAGTGGATCTTTTGTATTATCGCCATCTTTGAAGTGACTGGCAGCTCCGAATACAAACTTATAGATTAGGTAGCCCAGCACAAATGCTGCAGGAAGCACTATTAAAGGGAGAATAGAGCCTGATTTTGTTTCATTTTGCTTTGGTGCGTTTGTCATATAAAATATGTTTTAATTTTTTAACAATGAATATTTAAGTCAAAGAATGAGTAGCAAATATATTTTTTTGATTCCATCTAAACAAAATAATTTTTAGAATTTAATTAGAGTTAAAGTTAGATATTCTTTCAATTCTCCACAAACAGTATAATTATCAACGTTTTACAGTTTACACAAAATATTATTAATGCTGAAAATTAATTATTTTTAACATCTTAAAGAAGTAAGTTTTTAGCCAAAAACCGAATATTATTCGATATAATAAGGTATTTGATCGAAATATCACGATGTAGGATATTCACCCAAGCCAAATATTATTCTGAATGAAATTTTACTCCTAATAATTTCACCCTTAGAAGATATACGTATTGAAAGTGAAAATTTAGATACTTTCCATGTTTTTTTGGTAAAAGTAAAAACGGTTCAGAAAAGCAATGTGCTGCCATGTACCTTCAGCCAGTGATGGTGAGCTTTCATAGATACATCATGAGCAGCCACAAGTCTCCAGAATTTTATTGAGTGATCTTTATGTACTATATGCGCCAGTTCATGGATGATGACATGGTCAAGGATGTCAGTGGGGGCAAGTAATAAACGATTGGAGATCATAATGTCATTCCTGCCGGTGCAGCTACCCCAGCGACTGGAGGCGCTTCTCAAAGTCACATTGCCCAGTTTTCCCTGTATCGTGCGGCCATTGATAGAATGGATACGCTCCTCCATTTCTGCAGCAAACATTTTAGAAATGACACTGGGTATATATTTCTGCTTGGCCTCCGTGTCATGCATAATAGATTGAGGAATATCAAAAATCAGTTGATTACTATTCTTTTTACCTCTGATTGTCGTTCCGGTTCTATTGGCGAGAATGATAAGTTCATATTCTCGGTCTAAGATTTTAATTTGATTTCCTTCCAAAGCCCCCGATAAGGCATGTTTGAATAAATGTGGCTTCTTCAATGCCAACTCATTCAACCATTTATTCATCGAAGTTACCGCTGCTTCCATGGCAGCTTGTGATGTGCCACGCGGTATAGAAATTCGTCCTTTACCATCCTTATAAGTCATGCGGATGTTACGCCCCGGGCTTTTGGCGATTTTGACCTCAATGGGTCGGTCATTGATATTGATAAAATAAGAGGTTCCAGTCATAAATATTAAGAAAGTAAACGAAGAAAGGGGGAAGTTGTTCAAGAATCAAAGGGTGATCGGGTGATGTGTGATCAAGTGATAAGGTGATCAAATGATCAGGTGATGGGTAGTCTGTATTCAAAAATCTCAAAATAATTAGAACTGTTACATCGGTGCTAAAATTTTAATTGAAGATTAAAATCTCTTTGTGGCCTCTCTTAAATTATAATGAGAAGATTTTCTTTTTGTGGTTATTTTATTTAAATAAAAAAATTCTCTCAAATCAGCTTTAAATCTTTGCACCATTGAGCAATTTATTGGTGTTATTCATTTTGAAGTTATTGTCCTCTGTGATATAAAATGGGTGATCGGGTGATGTGTGATCAAGTGATAAGGTGATCGGGTGATTTGGTGATCATGTCACTTTGTCTCTATTATCTAGTTTCTAGCGTCTAGTTTCTGATTTCTGATTTCTGATTTCTGACTTCTGATTTCTATCTTTTTCGTACTTTTATTTCATCCTAAAATAATGATTTAAAATAGAAAATAAAATGCCTGAATCAAATTGCCCTACTCATCCATTCAATAAAATAGCACTGAGCTTTTCAGGTGGAGGCTATCGCGCAGCATCATTTCATCTTGGCACCATGTCTTATTTGAACAGATTGAATTGGGGAGGCACTCCACTCCTCAATCAGGTCAAAATGATCTCGACTGTGTCTGGAGGTACGATTCCGGGAGTGATCTATGCACTGCAAAAACAAGAAGATAAAACTTTCGAAGAGATATATAACTTCTTATTAGACCGATTGGAAAATCTGGACCTCCTGAAGGAGAGTTTTATCAAACTAAGTACGGAAGGTATCTGGAATAACAAAACTAAGAGGCGTAATATCATCAATGCCTTCGCTGAGATTTACGATGAGCATTACACTTTCGGTAAGACACTCGAAGAATTCCGACATTTGGATTCTCATCTCGAAGCATTAGTATATAACAGCACAGAATTTAACAATGGTCTTAATTTTCGCTTCAGAAACAAAGGCAAATTCAATGGCAGTGCCCGGGTGATAGTTCCTTATGCGGTAGCAGTAGAAATTAAACTCTCTGATGTGCTTGCCTCTTCCTCTTGCTTTCCAGGCGGTTTTGAGCCCATGTTATGGCCAAATGATTTTGTGCATGCTGATTCAATTAACTTGGAAAAACACGCCAAAAATAATAGAACTGTCGGCCTCATGGATGGCGGCATCTATGACAATCAAGGGATTGAAAGTGTGTTGAAATACAATTCTAAAGTAGGTGAACCTTACTTTGACCTTGTCATTGTCTCTGATGTTTCCTCTCCTAATATGTCCAGTTTCAAAGCTACTAATGTTGATGATACTTGGTTTTCAAAGAGGACTTTTCAGGATTTCATCAAGTACAATGTGCGATTTAATTGGATATTACTTAGCGCTATTATTGCTTTAATGTGCCCTCTAATTTTTGGTCTTGGCAATGAATTTTTACAAGGAATTTGCAGTGGTCTTGCATTTTCTCTAATCGCTGTGTTAATTTTTAAAGTTTGGGCAATCAAAAAAGTCAGTAACAAGATTAAATCATCAGTTGAAAAATTAGTCGGTCCTAATTTCGATTTTTACAAAAGCAAAATCGGTCCACTTTCCATTGCAAGAGTGCCTTTCGGAACGCTTTCAGTTCTATTAAAAGATCGCATTTTTTCTCTATCTATTCTCATGCAGGAAGTGTTTTTAAAAGTGGTTCGCAGACTGAATTACAATAAATTATATGTGGACAACGATTACAAACTGCGCAGAATATCCACTTTGATCAAATGCCTGACAGAAGAAGATTTTCCAAAATATAAAAGTAGTTTACCGGATAACTCCACCATTACCTATGATAATTTTGTTGGTCAAAGGATCGCACAGACGGTCGCTGAGGCATCTTCATTTGGCACTACCCTTTGGTTTACAGAAACTGAAGGCATGAATAATGTATTACACAAGTTGGTCGCTACCGGTCAACTAACCATGTGTTTCAATATGATGATCTACCTAAATAAATGGATCACGGATGACGATGGTAATTTCGATAGATTGTCTACAAAAGATCAGATTCAGATGCGGGAGATGTTGGAGCAATGTAAGGGGGATTGGGTGAGATTTAAAAAAGATCCTGAGTTTATGGTGGGGAGGTGAGCAGGTGAGAGGGTGAGAAGGTGAGAATGGTGTAAAACTTCATGATATAGTTCTTTTTGGTTAACCTTTTATATCACAAATGTAATATTGCAATATTACGATAAGCCAGTCATAATAACGCTTTTCATAATTCAAATTACCAATTACCAATTACTGATTGCCGATTACTGATACCACAATAATCAAGGCACTCAGCTCAATCTTCGCTCATTACCCATTACTCATTACCAATTACCTATGAAAAGTGAGAAGTTGAGAAGGTGAGAAGAGGGTAAAACTTCATGATATAGTTCTTTTTGGTTAACCTTTTATATCACAAATGTAATATTGCAATATTACAATAAGCCAGTCATAACAACGTTTTTCGTAATTTAAATTACCAATTACTGATTGCCGATTACTGATACCACTATAATCAAGGCACTCAGCCCAATCTTCGCTCATTACTCATTGCCCATTACTCATTACCTATGAAAAGTGAGAAGGTGAGAAGGTGAGAAGGGTGTAAAACTTCATGATACAGTTCTTTTTGGTTAACCTTTTATATCACAAATGTAATATTGCAATATTACGATAAGCCAGTCATAACAACACTTTTCGTAATTCAAATTACCAATTACCAATTACTGATTACTGATAAAATAAAACAGCTTGCCAATCTTCGAGCAAATTACCCATTACCCAATATCATGATACAGTTCTTTTTTGTTAACCTTTTATATCACAAATGTAATATTGCAATATTACGATAAGCCAGTCATAACAACACTTTTCGTAATTCGAATTACCAATTATCAATTACTGATTACTGATAAAATATAACAGCTTGCCAATCTTCGAGCAAATTACCCATTACTCAACATCATGATATATTCTTTTTGGTTAACCTTTTATATCACAAATGTAATATTGCAATATTACGATAAGCCAGTCATAACAACACTTTTCGTAATTCAAATTACCAATTACTGATTACCAATTACACCTTATAATCAAGGCACTAAGCCCAATCTTCGCTCATTACTCATTACCCATTACCTATGAAAAGTGAGAAAGTGAGAAGGTGGAGAAAGCGAACAGCGAGCGGCGAACAGCGAACAGTATGTCCAAGATGGAAATCTTTCACCTAATTTGTTAGATTAGTTAAATGCGTGAACATTACTCATTACCCATTACTTATTTAAAGAGCGTCCCATTCAACATTCAACATTCAACATTCCTTCACAGGTCCATCCTCAACTTCAGATTAAATCTCCTTGATGTCAGATTGACGGGGAAGAAATAATAAATGTTGTTAAAGTCTTTTACCCAATTGACTGATGCGACGTTCTGAACATCCATTAGGTTAAATACTTCTAAACTTATCCAGGTCTTTCGAGTGAATTTGAATAAATTATGTGGCTTTTCATCGCGATTTATTTCGTCCCAAAGTTGGTAGGAAAATCCAATGTCAACTCTCTGATAAGTCTTGAACCTAACTGCATTTCTTTGGACTAAATTCTCGCCAGGAGGTCCGAAAGGCAGTCCTGACCCAAAGTTTAACTGCAAGTGAGTCCTGAAATTTTTGTTTTTAGGTAAATAATCCTGAAAGTACAATGACCCTGCAAATATCCTTGAAGTCGGTCTAGGTACATAGTCCACAGGTTGGCCGGTAACATCCTTATGCTGTACGCCATATATTTTTTCCTTTGTATCAAGGAAAGATAGATTTAACCAACTTTCAAAACCTGAAACAAATTCACCATTGATCCTGAAATCAATTCCCTTTGCATATCCTTTGCTGTCATTATTTCCACTATATCTCACGCGTACATTGTCCACATTATAAGATATTTGATCCCAAAGATCTTTATAATATACCTCAGCAACGATCTTTAATTTGACAGGTTCCTTCTTTCCTGCGATAAAATCATAAGTTATTCCTCCAATGACTTGAGCAGATTTTTGAGACTTGATATTTGTATTCAAAGTCCCATCCAATCGCCGCATTTCACGATAGAATGGCTGCTGTTGATATATTCCTCCTGCCACCTTATACGTGATAGGATTTTCTCTACCCAAAGGCCTAACCAGAAACTGTGCCCTTGGCGAAACTATAAATTCATCATTGAAGCTCCAATAACCCACTCTTGCTCCGATGGTCGTTTGAATTTCATATTTACTTAATTTCTTATAGGTAAATGTCTCTTGACCAAAAGCTGTAAATCTGGTCGAAGACACATCATTGACTGATTTTATCACACTTGCCAACTGATATTCTTCCTCTGCATTGGGCAATGAATAGCCGGCACTATCTGTCCTTGCCCACTCGTTGAGCCTATCTTTGAAATGTTCCTGCTGTACCTTGATGCCTCCATAAAGAAAATGTGAAGTTTCATATCCTTTGTCATCATTAAACCTTGGGATCTCAATACCCGCCTTTAATTCACCATTGAGGATGATATTTTGCAATCTGTTTCTGGCAAAGCTGTGTTGCACTCCATTGCCCAGCACTCCAATCTCTTTCGGCTTACCACCTTCCAGATCTAGTTCGAGCTTTGTCACCTGGAAATAGGATAAAATGTCAAACGCTTCCACCTCATCTGCATTATATACAGAAGTCAGAAACTTTACAAAGGAAGGATTTTGTTTTTTGGCTGGGACAAAATTGAGTGCCAGGCCACCCATATTGTTTTTAAATTTGTCATCTTCCTTACCCTCAAAGTCCGCACTGAATTTGTTTGGAAAGAAGAATCCTCCAGTCACCACCTCAGATTCTGTCGGTGTAAAATTATATTTAGCCTGATTGATATTCCCAATCAATGCAAGTTGCCAATTCGGTTTAAAATCATAGGTCACATATGCCTGAAGATCAATGAAATTGGGCAAGTATTCACCTTTGGTGTCCAGTGAACCAAGGATATATCTAGTGGTTTTGTATCTCGCACCCAGTAGATACCTAACCTTGCCACCTTGTTTCTTTATAGGTTTAAAACTTCCTTCCAAATGTGCTGAAGCACCCAGCATACTAGCCATGAATGAACCCCTTGTTTCTTCAGGTCTTTTATACTTGATATCTAATACCGATGACAATTTATCGCCATATTTTGCTTCAAAACCACCACTGGAGAAAGCCAAATCGCGTATCAAATCAATATTCGGAAAGGAAAGCCCTTCTTGCTGACCTGCGCGGATCAGCTGTGGTCGAAAGATCTCAAAATCATTGACATACACTAAATTTTCATCATAATTTCCACCACGTACATTGTATTGTGAGGTTAATTCTCCACCTGATCCTGAAGTCGTACCAAGAGCGATCGAAGGCAATAAACTTTCAAGATTGCCGGATACGGAAGGCAGTAATTTGAATTCCTGTACATTGGCCCGGACCATATTTTTGTCCCCAATAGATTCTGCATATATAGTCACACCCTTACCTGCATCTTTGAGATTGAGACTAATATCAAGCTTCTTTACTTCCCCATCTTTTACAGGGTCCAGCTGTACACTCGCCAGATCGTAACCCACTCTGCGGATGATGACAACAAGACTGACACCAGGATTAACGGACAACTGGAAAAATCCATTTTCATCTGTTTCTACTCCTTTTTGAAGAGACTTTTCATAGACAAGTGCGCCTTCTACACCCTCTTTTGTTACCTCATCTTTGACATAGCCTATGATGTAAGTGTTGCTTTCCTGAGCATTGGCACGAAAAAATTGAAGTAAAAAAATGGTCAATAAAATGACACGAGTATAAAAAGTCATCCAGATAATTTTTTTGAACAGGATTAGAAGGGATTATCTAACCTCTATATTGTGTGATGTGACGGTTTTTAACAAATGAATTGTCTCAGTTGGATTTTCTGAAGAAAAGACCGTGTTTCCGGCTACTAAAACATTTGCCCCTACTTCTATTAATTTGCCGGCATTTGAAAGACTGACGCCACCATCTACTTCGATAAGGGTTTTAGCGTTTCTACGATAAATCATTTCCGATAACTCTCTTACTTTCTCGTATGTTCTCGGAATGAATGACTGCCCACCAAATCCTGGATTGACTGACATCAAGATGACGAGGTCCAGATCTTCAATTATTTCTGACAATGCGCTGACCGGAGTATGTGGATTAATAGCTACTCCTGCCATTGCTCCTGTATGCTTTATTTGTTGGATGACTCGATGAAGATGCACACATGCTTCATAATGAACGGTGATATTGTCAGCGCCGGCATCACGCCATTGTTCGATATATTTTTCGGGATTGACAGTCATCAAATGCAAATCCAACGGCTTTTCAGCCAGTTGATTGATGGCGTCAATGACAATAAAGCCCATCGTAATGTTAGGAACAAAAACACCGTCCATGACGTCGAGATGAAACCAAGCTGCTTCACTTTTATTCACCATTTCAATTTCATCAGCCAATTTCGTAAAATCAGCTGAAAGCATTGACGGGGCTATAAGTCTATTCATTGTTCTTTTATTTTTATGGGCGTGAAGATAAGGTATTTGTATGGAAGATAATGGGTGATGGAAAAAAGAGTTTATAGAGTTAGAAGTAAGACGATTTTATGATAAGAATTTGGGTTATGAGATTTAGAACGAATCAATTAGTAGCACGAATATTTTTTGGTGTAAAATAGGTCTGGATTTATGTAGCCATCTGAGAGTATGTTTTCATTTATCCTAAATTGTAAGTAAACGTTAATCTTTACGCAGTTTCGCCATTCTTATTAAAAGTAATACTATTATTTCCCAGATCCGGTAGCCAACATCCTTCAACTTCAAGCTATAATCTCCATTGCAAATAATCAAAACAATCTTCGCCTCATTTTCAATTTTCAATTCTCTTTTCCTAAGAATTCAAACTACTCTAGTCACTAATAAGAAGTCAACAACCAACAGCCGAAACAACGCATCTACAATGATTCCAGCGTTTTAAAGAATTGGATATGTTGCTTTTTAAAGATTTTTTGCATCATTTTTTTAACAGGTAGTGGTGTTTCCATATGGATCTTCTCTTTGATGAGGCTATGAGGGCCAATTTTACTAATTTCAAAAACCATTTCAATCTTGGTTACTTTCATCACGATGGCCTTAATCGTCACGCTCATGCCATCTTGGCCTAATATTACTTGCGCAGGATACGTGAATGACCAGGGAACTGGCCCTATTTGAAGTGTCTCATACACTATAAAATGTTGCCTTCCCAATGGTTTGATCTTAGAGATCACAGGATGTATAGAGGCGAATTTATCCATGTCGGTGAGATAGTCGAGAATGAATTCAATAGATTTTGAAGATGTATGTTCAAGTTGCATATTTTTATTTTAGGATCAACACTATTGTTCCTCCAATGATAAGTGCAGCACCAAGTCCGGTTTTCCAGGTCAGGGATTCTCCAAGAAAGACTGCCGCTATAATGATGGTCAATGCAAGACTTAGTTTATCCACGGCTGCTACCTGAGATACCTTGCCCATTTGTAACGCTTTGAAATAAAAGATCCATGAAAGTCCGGTGGCAATTCCAGAGAAACCCAGGAAAAACCAAGTATTTCTGCTTAAGTTTCCAATGTCCTTTGCTTCGTTTCTAAAAAATACGATCAACCAGATCATCACCAGTACCACTATTGTTCTAATAGCTGTCCCCAGATTTGAATTGACATTTTGCATACCAACTTTGGCAAATATGGCAGTAAGGGCAGCAAATAAAGCAGAAAGTAAAGCATAAATCCACCACATAAGAAAGCGTTTTATAAATATGTAAGATGATCAGCTCTTAAACAGTTCCCACGTCATATACAAAGCTGTAACAAGGCATATTATCCCAACAATCTTTTTTATAATATGCAAATTTAGTTTTATTAGACTGATGAGTTTATTTCCGTATACCACGTAGATCATCAACATGCAAAAGGCCCCGAGTACATTAAATGCTGCAAAAAACAATAAAGATCCGATATCTCCATTGATGATTTGATTCTCTATCAGGATGATGCCCCAGAACAGCCAGAATGGCACTTGTTGTGGATGTATTATGGCTGACCAGTAACCACGCCTTATAATGTTCTTACGTTCTGTTTCTATATCTTTTGGTTTTTCAAATAGCGCCCAAAAACCGAGAATGAGAAGAAAAGCTATGGCAATATATTGAGCGATTATGATGACCTTTGGATAAATCATGAGATATTGCATGAAATATAATGATCCGAAACAGTAAATGAATTCAAAAGTCAAAATGACAACAAGATATTTGGTCAATGCTGATTTATTGCCATGTTTAGCGAGTTCCAATACTCCAAGATTAATATTGGCGATCATCAGATAACCCCAGAATCCAAGTAAAAAGCTGATGATCATGAGGCTGAATTTACTTTTAACTTATAAGCCTTTTGTCTTCTTAATAGATCTCTGAATTCAGCAATAGTCATAAATTTTTCACCTTTCCGTGCATTGGCCATACTTACTTCCCAAAGCTTTTTGTAATGAAAGAAAATATCTTTTTGTCCTTTCAATAGTGGATAATCCGGCTGGTAAATATGAGCAGGCTCTGCACCTGCACCATTAAGTTCTACAATAGCAATGTTTTTTCCTGCCTTCAAATCTTCCAGGCTTTGACATTTTAAGTCGTAACGTCCATAATAAAAGCCATCTATTTGTTTGCTTATATGGTCAAATACATCTATTAATGACTCATCAATGATATGATTATAATCAAAAAAAGTGGCGCCCCGGCAATGATTGCCAAGTGGTACTAATAACTTTTCTTCACCAATTAGCAAAACGCTGTCCATTTCTGCTGCATGTTGTTCTTTCAAGGCATCTAACCGGAGCAAGGCTCTAGGGTTGGCCATGATTAGCTCTTTCAATGTACTTTTTCCGTTGCCATTCGCTTTAAGCAATTCTTTAAAGCAAACGGACGATACAGTTCCTCTCTCCTGATCAGGAAGTCTGTAATAAAAGACACTTAACTCAACGGGCATGTCCACAAATGATTGAATAAGAAAGTCCACCGGGCTTTTTTGAATATAAACTTTCAATTGCTCTGCCGATTCAATTTTTTTAATTGCCCAGCCGCGTTCTCCGCGATCAGGTTTGGCAATGAATGGGTATTTAATTCCAGAATTTTCAAGGGCTATAAATGTATCTTCTACTGTATCATTTTCTGAAACAAAGATTGTTTTTGGGAAATATTGGGGCGGTATTAATTTGAAAATGCTCCACTTTGACTCAAACATCATGCCGCCGGACTCTATGGTAGGATTGGACGTCGACCAAAAGAAAAAGGAACCGGCACGTGCAGATAGATATATGTAATAAATGGAAAGTGGAAAATAAACTACTGACATCGGCCAGTATTCCCAATGCAGAAGCTTGATTAAAAATGGATTGCTGTTGATAATCCTTCTAATCATCAAATTACGGAATAATTAAAAGGATAGGTTTCAATGAATTTCATGTGGCTGCTGTTTAATATTGAGATACGTTTCAAATGTATTTTGATTGACTAAGTCATGAAAAACCATTTCAAAATTAGCACCATTATGATGTATTGTCGTGATGCTGATAGTCTTGACCTGTGGTCGGTCCAGTATTATTTTTGGACTATCCTGAATCTCATCTTTGTGCCAGGCAATTATCTTTTCTTTCTGTTCGATGAACATTTGAATATTAGATAGGAAATATTCAGCTCTTGATTCAGCTACCTTTTGTTCGTATAAAGTCGAGGATGACCAATTGTGCGGCACATCTTTATCTAAAATTTCTACATGTTTTTTTACTTCATCCCAGCGGAAGACCTTGATGTTTTCCTGATCAATGATTATCAAAGTAAAAGGTTCGATCTCGTGAAAATCTGAAGCTTCAAAACAAGCTATTGCATCAATATTTGTAAGGAATTCAAGAGTAACTTTACCTCTACTTTTGCGGTACAATGGTTTTTTTACATGATTTTCAAAAGCACCATTCATTAGACAAACCATTCTGCCGGCTTCATTGATGCCGATCCAGGTGCCTTTGACCGTCGCGTCGATGGGTGCCATTATTTTGACACCATCAATTTCCATCGGCTCCGGTTGAAATGTGGCAGCTCTGAGTGGACTTTCGTCGCGGTTATTGACTACGAAAAAGCCTTGTTTAAGAGGAAGGTAACTCAGCGTGCACATGCTTCTTATATTTAATAGTGGCATCAGCATAACCGAAATGTTCGCTCATGTGCATAGTTGGTTTAAGCTCAAGCAGACCAATTTTTAAAAGTGCTTGATGGTGTACCAGATGGTCGATATTATAGAGCACTTCCCGATAATAAGAAGACTTAATAGCACCCATCGGCAAATCACTCTTAATAAAATCCTGCATGACATTTAATTCAAAATCCGGGTGGTCCATATCTTTTTTTACTACTTCAATAGCTTCAATACTAGATAATATATTGGATTCTAAGGCAAGATCTCTTATGCGATCATCGTAATTAACCTTGCCAGAAGTTATACTTTTCACCAGGCATTGGAAATGTTCCACTACATGACGTGTATGTTGGCCGATGGTGGCTCCATCGAGCGTTTCTATAGGTGTGGTATATTGCGTATTATTTATCTGAGCGAGGCTTTCTTGAAGTTGACCAAATAGCATATGTGCTTTTTTGAATATCATTGAGTGTAATTATATTTGGTAAATAGGCTTTAAGGCTATATATACGAGGGAAATTGAAAAAGCTTACAAAAATTCTTTAAAATCTAAACTGATACATATTTTTAACAAATGATTATAATATATCTGAAGTAAAGATATAAATAGAATCACTTAAGCTGTGAATAATAAAACGTTGCAAATTAAAATAATCTTCTTTCCTAATCTTATATCGCTTTTAGATACGTACAATCGTATGTAATTGGATTTATTTTGCCAGATTTTTTAAAAAGTACTCTACTCCGAGCCTATATCCATCAAGGCCTAAGCCACTGATCATTCCTACACATTTGGAAGTGAGATACGAATCATGCCGGAAAGGTTCTCTGGCACTAATATTAGATATATGTATCTCTATAGCTGGACTCTTGACAGCAGAGATCGCGTCAGCAATGGCTATTGAAGTATGTGTGTATGCTCCTGCATTGATGAGTATGCCATCCGCTATAAAACCAATTTCCTGAATGTCGTTAACGATCTCACCTTCTACATTTGATTGATAATAAGAAAATAGCACTTCGGGATATTGAATGGCAAGCTCAGCAAGAAAATCATCAAATGACTGCTTCCCATATACATTTACCTCTCTCATGCCGAGAAGATTGAGGTTTGGACCGTTTAAAATAGCAATGTGCATATTAATTTGCCATTTCTGATAAGAATACAAGCCTCATAAGTTCAATCTCCTCCCAAGTGATATCAAGATCTTTGAGAGCAGCAGTCGCAGTCTCCAGATTGTCTGTTTCTGCATTCATGAAATAATCAAAAATATCTTCCTTGACATATTCATCGATGAGGTCTTCAGTATAATAAGAGAGGTCTAGTTTAGTACCTGAGGTTACGATCATGTATAATTCCTGATAGAATTCATCTCTGTCGAGATTATTGGCCTTGGCGATGTCTTCCAAAGGTATTTTCTTATCAATTGATTGAATGATAATGACCTTGATCTTCGATTTGTTGACGATCTGTCGGACCATAAAGTCCATAGGACGCTCTATTTCATTGTCTTCAACGTATTTGGAGATGACTTTAATGAAAGGGGCACCGTATCTCTCGGCTTTGCCTTTACTTACACCTGTGATACTCGCCATATCCTCCATTGATACAGGGTATTGCGTCGCCATATCCTCGATAGAAGGATCAGTAAAGATCACAAATGGTGGTACTTTATGTTTTTTGGCTTCCTGCTTTCTTACATCATCGAGTAGTTTGACCAGAGCTTCATCAAGGGCTGCGGTACCTCCCCCGGATTCATCATCAGGCGTAGTATCTTCAGGAAATATCTGATTAAGCGGAATTTGAATCAATGAAGGTTCTTTCATAAAGTCATGACCAAGATCTGATATTTTCATCAGGCCATAATTGTCAATGTCTTTAAATAGATAATTACGAAGTAATGCCTGTCTGAATATCGAATTCCAGAAATTTTCATCATACTCTTTCCCGCATCCGAAAGAATCGTATTCTGTAAATTTATATAACTTAAGCTGTTGAGTAGGATTCCCGGTAATGAAATCAACCAAGACCTTGATGTTATAACCCTCGTTGAGTTCTTTGGTTATTTCTAATGCTAGTTGCATTTCTTCTGTGACATCTTTTAATTCTTTAGGATGACGGCAGTTATCGCATTTTTTTTCACAACCTTCTGCATCAAATTCTTCACCAAAATAATGCAATAAAAACTTCCTTCTACAAGCAGAACTTTCTGCATAAGCTTCTACTTCCTGGAGCAATAAAGCACCCATCTCCCGCTCAGCTACAGGTTTGTCTCTTAGAAATTTTTCCAGTCGTGTAAGGTCTTTTACCGAGAAAAACGCAACACAATTTCCTTCAAGACCGTCTCTTCCTGCACGTCCTGTTTCCTGGTAATAATTCTCAATACTTTTGGGTATATCATAATGGATGACAAAGCGCACGTCAGGCTTGTCTATACCCATACCAAAAGCTATAGTGGCGCATATGACATTGATGTTCTCCATGAGGAAATCATCTTGTGTCCTCGCTCTTTGTTTGGCATCCAAACCGGCATGATAAGGAGCTGCTTTTATACCGTTTACATTAAGTATATCAGCCAGATCCTCAGTGGTCTTTCTATTTTGTACATATATAATACCTGAGATCTTTTTATGTCCTTTAATGAATTGAAGCATACTCTTAATTGTCTGCTCCTTGGACACTTTAGGTCGGATCTCATAATAAAGGTTGTCCCGATTAAATGAGGAAACAAAAGTATTTTCATCATCCATGTCCAGGATCTTAACAATATCTGATCTGACCTTTGGTGTGGCAGTGGCTGTAAGTGCTATCACCGGAATTTTAGTTCCGATAGCTTCTATCATCGTTCTGATCCTTCTATATTCAGGTCTGAAGTCGTGTCCCCATTCAGAGATACAATGTGCTTCATCCACTGCAACAAAAGAAATATTTGAATTGTGAAAGTAATCCAGATTTTCCTCCTTAGTCAAAGTCTCCGGTGCTATATATAACAACTTAGTCTTACCATCATCAATGTCTTGTTTGACTTGTTTGATCTGCCCTTTATTAAGCGATGAATTGAGGAAATGCGCCACATTGTCTTCCTTGCTGTAACCCCTGATAGAGTCCACCTGGTTTTTCATCAAGGCGATAAGCGGTGATATGACGATGGCAGTACCTTCCATCAGCAGTGCCGGAAGTTGATAACATAGTGATTTACCTCCGCCGGTTGGCATCAGCACGAATGTATCTTTGCCTTCTAGCAGGCTTTCAATGATTTCTTTCTGCTGGCCTTTAAACTTATTGAAGCCAAAATATTTCTGTAATGCAACTTGTAAGTTGTCTTCTTTAACGTCCATTAGTTAGTTAAAAATAAGAATATGAAAGAAAAGGGTCACGACCCTATATTTTAATATCCAAGATAAGATAATTTTCTTTAAAAAAATAAAAATCTTAAAAGCAGAAAGAAAGAGTTACTTCAGGTAGTGAGAATGACAATATGAATCAGGCTAATTCATCTTATAAAAACTGAGTATAAAAAAAAGGAGGTAGGCTATTACCGCCTGACCTCCATTTTTCTATTTATAAGACAAATTTTATCTCGTTTCAGGGGCGGGCCTCTGAGGCATTACAAAAGGTCTGACTTTCAATAACCGCATTGCTTCATCTATCGCTCTATCCAATTGTACATCGATACCTTTGGAGAAAGCACCCAGATCTTCATCAACAGGTATATCAGGATCTACACCATGTCCTTCCTTAAACCATGTGCCATCCAGGTTGTACATTCTAAATGTAGGTGAAGTGATATTACCTCCATCTATAAGTTGTGGAGCACCACTAATGCCGATGAGACCACCCCATGTTCTGGTTCCAACTAAAGGACCCAAGCCTCTCTTTTTGAAATAATCAGGAAAAGCATCGCCTCCTGATCCGCTCCATCCATTGATCAACATCACTTTTGGGCCAAAATGACCTGCTGGTGGCCATTTCCAGGATTCTCCATCTCTTGTCGCCCAGTATACTAGTGGCTTCCTGTCAAGCATTTCAATAAATCTGTCAGGTATCTGACCACCATTGTTAAACCTTTCATCTATGATGAGGGCCTTTTTATCCATCTGTGCATTGAACATTCTCATTAGCTCATTTTGACCATCCAACCCTGTACTAGGTACATATATATAACCGACATCGCCATTAGAAACTTTATCCACATGGCTTCGCATGTTTTCTATCCAAGCCAAATTACGCAGTCTGGATTCATCGCTCATCGTTTTTACTACTGCTTTTTTTGCTCCTGTCCACGATGGTTGGTTATTATAGGTTAATTCCACCGTGGTGTTGTCTAATCCGTCAAAAGCGGCAAAAGGTTCACCATCTGTAGTAATAGGAATACCGTTAACAGCAAGTATGTAATCACCTTCTTTTATTTTTACACCAGATTGGTCCAGCGGCGAACGAACTTCTGCATCCCATTCCGCACCACGGATAATTTTTGCGATTTTGTAGTATTTGCCATCTGCTGCCCAATTGACACCCAGATACCCTGTACCATGAATCTTGCCCTGCTCAAGATCTCCACCACTATTATATGTATGTGAAGCGTTTAGTTCCCCAATCATTTCACCAAGAATGAAACTGACATCATTTCTGTTGGCTGCTCCTTCAAGCATTTTTAAATAATTGGTTTTTACACCTTCCCAGTTTACACCATGCATGTTTTTATCATAGAAATAGTCCCTTTGTATACGCCATGCATCCATGAATAATTGCTTCCATTCAGCTCTTGGATCGATGGTGGCGATCATAGATTTTCGGTTGATTGGCTTTTCAAATTTGGCTCCTTCTGAAGGATCTACGACAGCATATTCCCCTCCTTTTTCTACTAAGATTTTACTTTTGTCGGCACTTATCAAATAATAACCAGCACCATCCATTACCAACTTTTCTTCTTTCTTTTCGAAATCATAAAACTTGAGAGCTGAACTGCCACCATCGCTTCCTGTATTTGGATATCTCATAAACAGGATCTTTCCTTTCATCGGATTGATGGATCCAATGTTGCCTGGAATAATTGGAAGTATCTCCATCCTCCGCTCCATATTGTCCAGATCTATGTCGATTTTTGCTACTTTTTCAGGTTTTTTAGTTTCCTCCTTTCCTTTTTTATCCTTTTTAGCGTCTTTTTTCTGCTCTTCTTCCTTTTTCTTTTCTTCTTTGGTTGCAACTACATCATCTTTTGGCGCCAGGAAAGCGACAGAATCTTTACTAAGTGTAATGACACCGATCTGACTCGAATTGTTATATACAAATGTGTTATCAAAATCACTATAATTAGGATTGAAGACTTGACTTGTTGTCATAAATAAATATTTACCTTCCGGGTCGAACATAGGATTGCTGCAATTGTAAAATCCGTCTGTCACTTTGCTAGCCTTTTTGCTATCGAGATTATATAAAAATACTGCCTGATGAGAATTTGGCATGTCTCTGCTGTAGGCCATCCATCTGCTATCGGAGGACCAGTCACATGTAAATCCCTGAGTGCTTCCATGAGAAAATTGCAGTAACTCATCCACAGCATATGTAGAAGAATTGGAAAGGTCGAAGATCTTAATTTCACCTGCATTGTCTATAAAGGATATTTTTTTAGAATCAGGAGACCAGTAAGGTGTATATCTGAAGCCTGCACCATATGAGGTCAATTTCTTTTTAGTTCCTTCCGCTCCAGCTTCCATTACATACAGTTCGTATTCACCTGTAGCATCAGACCAGTAAGCAATGTTCTTGCCGTCAGGAGACCAGGCAGGCGTGCGCTCAGCAATTCCCGAAGTGTTGGTAAGATTGCGCGTTACTCCTTCCTTGGCCGGTAAAGAAAATACATCTCCTCTTGATTCTATGAGTATGCGCTTACCATCCGGGCTAATATTCACATTCTGTATGTAGTCTTCCACAGATTCAGAACGCGGCATTAAGGCAGACATATCAGAAGTAATGTTTACAGAAATAGTTTTATTTGATTTGGATGCAATATTGTATAAATGTAATTTTCCTCCTTGTTCAAAGACAATATCACCATTGCCAAGAGATGGAAAATGGATGTCGAAATCTTTGTAAGAAGTAATTTGTTCTATGCGCTTATTTGTGATATTGTATTTCCACAAATTCATGCGTTCCTCATTGCCACGGTCTGATATGAAAAAGATTTCATCATTGTGCCACATTGGAAATTCATCCCCACCTCCTTCTTGCGGAGATAATCTTTTACTTGTATTGTCTGTAAGATTATATATTTGAATGGTTCCTTTCGTGCCCCCTTTGTATCTTTTCCATGTCCTGAATATTTGCGAAATGTAGACTACTGCCATTTGATTTCCATCCGGACTGAATGCACCATATTCTGCATATTCAAAAGGCATTTTTTGATCAGGACCACCTTCTTTAGGAACCTTATAAAACTGGCTGAATCGCATCTTACCACTCTCTCTTAGCGAACTAAAAACTATTGATTTGCCATCGACAGACCAGTCGATTACCTTGTCACCATAACCGTGTGAGGTAAGTCTTTTTGGTATTCCGCCATTTGAATTCATGACATATACGTCCATATTTCCGTCATAATTGGCAGAAAATGCAATTTCTTTACCATCCGGAGAATATTTTGGAAAAGATTCCAGTCCGGGAGGTGAGCTCAACTTTATTGCCTGCCCACCAGCTTTAGGCACTTGCCAAAGATCATTGGCATAAGTAAAAATGATATTGTCCTGGGATACATCAGGAAACCTCATAAGAGATGCGTCAATCTGAGCATTAACAGAAGTAAATCCCATTATGAACAGGACGAAAGAAAATAGTTTTTTCATGATAATTGAATTTGAATCTTTGCTTTTACGTAGGGAATAGTCTATAGAATAGCCCATGATGCACCAAATTTAATTATTAATTTAAATTATACTAAAAGATTTAGATAAAGTCATCTAAAAGACAGATAAAAAGGTAGAATGTAAATGATACTCAGTAAAAAAGCTCGTTTTTCAATATTTTCTAAATTTTACTTGCTAGGTAAGTTTAAAGAACTAGATAGTTACTAATGGTTGTGGAATGTCAAAGAATCTCTCTGGTATCTTCTTGAAGTTCAGGAGATCTCTTACCCTTCTTTAATGTATTACATTTCATCTCAAGTTATTTTTTTGATTTAGAGCAATAGGTGTGGAATGACTTCTAGCTTTAGGGTGAGTGATAACAAAGGTTTTCTAAAAATATTTACGCCCGGCCTTTTGTATTTTATTAGCTTTATGCTATAAAATTCAAACTTGACTAAATATTCAATTATTTTGATTTTGAGCGTTCTGCTTATGAATTGCTCAATAAGAAAGAATTCTATAACTTACATAGAAGATTCTCCCCAACTAATTTTCTTAACCTATAAAGTTTACAATAAAGACAATAAGTACAGTGCCGTTCTTGTGGACTCTATCACAAAACCCGGAAAGCTGAAGGATAATGACAAGACTCTGGCAGTCAACATTTCTGGTAATTATCAAATTAAACAATCAGACCAAAAATCCAAAGAACTTTCCAGCATTTATGTTGCTGATGTCCTTACTAAATCTGTCGAATATGCCGATGATAAAGGCCAATTTCAAAAGAGAATCTTTAAGCTTGACAGCGCCTTCATATCAGTTCGAATGGATCTTCTTCCAGCCACTAGTGTGATCACTCTGTCCAGGATTAATGATGATCTCAAGAAAAAAGTCCTGACCAAAACTACTATTCATAAATAAAAACCGATCTAAATGAGATTATTTTTGGCCATTGCCTTTTTGTTTTTCATGAGTCTTGCATGTGAGGCGCAGTCTTTTAAGGTAGATACCATCTTCTTTTCAGGAAAATCTGAGAAATTCATCAATATAGTAATTCTACCTGACGGTTATCAAGAATCAGAGTTGGCAAAATTCAAAACAGATGCTGAAGCCTTTGTCAATGTTTTCTTCACCGTGCAGCCGTTTGATCGATATAGCAATTATTTCAATGTATTTATTGTCAATGTACCTTCTAATGAAAGTGGTGCAGATCATCCTGGCACAGCTACTGACGTTACAGAACCTGCCCATGAAGTGCAAAGCGTAGATAATTACTTCGGTTCAACTTTTGATTATTTTGATATTCACAGACTATTAGTCCCCTTGGAAGAGGGAAAGATATTCAGTGTTTTGGCCAATAATGTTCCACTTTATGACCAAGCTATAATTCTTGCAAATACACCATATTATGGAGGCAGCGGTGGTACTTTTGCTACGGCTTCCCTTCACAGTCAATCTATAGAGGTAACTATACATGAGTTGGGACATTCCTTTGCAGGACTGTCAGATGAATATTATGCAGGTGATTTTTATGCCGGCGAGAATGTTAACATGACAAAGGAAACTGATCCAGAGAAAGTAAGATGGAAGAATTGGATCGGCACCAATGAAGTAGGTATTTATCAACATTGTTGCAGCGGCAATTCTGCTCAGTGGTATCGTCCACACCAGTCTTGTAAGATGAGGATGCTGGGTGCTCCTTTTTGTTCAGTATGCCAGCAGGCTATTGTGGAAAGAATACATCGACTTGTTTCGCCTGTTAATCATTACTATCCTGAAAGTTTGGATTTGGTCATTGAAAATGAAACCATAGATTTTAATGTTAATCTCATCAAGCCCCAACCGAATACACTCCATAGTATATGGGAGTTAAATGGAGAAATCACAGGAGTAACAGGTGAAGAATTTTCTCTGAACGGAAGTGAGTTGCTGCCTGGTCTGAATTTCCTGGCTGTCTATGTGGAAGATACCTCTGAATTGATTAGGGTCGATGGGCATGACCAGATTCATCTGTCTTCTGTGGTCTGGAGTATCGACAATAATAAGTTAAGTACAGACAAAGTCCAGGCAAGTGCGTATGATATTTCTATAAAATTATATCCCAATCCGATATCTGATGTTCTGAATATCACTATAGAAAGTGATCTTCCCAAAGGTCGAAAATTTACAATCGAACTGTATGATATTACAGGGAAAAAACTCAAACATTTTTCTGCAACTAATAATGATAATACCTCAATCAATTTAGACGAATTTGCTTCCGGTACATACGGAGTAAATGTCTATGATGGAAAATTGAAAGTAGGATCTAAAAAAATAATTATAAAGTAAACTATAAAAGAATTAGCAGATCATAAGTCATTTTTTAACCTTTTCCCCCTTGAACTTGCTTTTTTAGTATTTATCGAAAATGTTTATTTATAGAAACCACATTTGAAATTTTTTTTAGTCAATTGCTTTGCGTTCGTTCGGCACAACCAAGGTTATTAGGAGATATTTGGCATTTTTGCAGTACTTTATAAAATCAAAATGTAGTATTCTTAAATTTAAAATTTGTATTTATCATAATGTTCAAAACATTATTCTATAATTGTCTTTATATTTTTCATAATAATATTACCTTAGCGCCAATATCCAATAATTCGTTTCTATAAAACATTCTATCAATGAAAAAACGTTTCCTTTTTCTATTATTTTCAATATTTGCTTTGGGCAGTTTGAAAGCGCAACTACCAAATGGTTCGCAGGCTCCAGACTGGATTCTTACAGATTTGAATGGCAATACACACCATTTGCAGGAATATCTTGATGCCGGTAAAACGGTATATATAGATATGTTTGCTACCTGGTGCGGTCCTTGTTGGAATTATCACCAAACGCATACTTTGAAAAATCTTTACGAACAATATGGACCTGACGGAACTGATCAGGTTATGGTTTTTGGAATAGAATCAGATATATCCACTCCTACTAATTGTCTGTATGATCAGAACTGTCCTTCATCTCAAGGTGACTGGACAGCGGGTGTACCATATCCAATCATAGACATAACGGCTACCAATGGACCTAACATGCCAAATAATTATGCCCTGAGTTATTATCCAACCATATATGGAATCTGTCCAAATGGTCAGATCACTGAAGTAAGTCAAGTGGGTCTCGCTACTTTGGTAAACTTTATGAATAACTGTCCTCAGCCTCCACCTTTGGCGATGAACTATCAAGTAACTGATATTCATTGTAGTCTATCCGCTTCAGGTGCTATAAATCTTTCTGTTTTTGGGGGTAAATCACCTTATACGTACGCTTGGAGTACCGGTGCAACCACTCAAAATCTAAGTAACGTGCCTACAGGTACATATTCTTGTTTAATCACAGATAGTAAAGGTGATCAAATTACGACAGGAAATATTACCGTTGACGGGCCGACCAGCCTTATTTCTATTGCCAGCCAGGAGGCTATACAATCTACTTGCGAGCAATCTAATGGTAGTGTAAGCGTTTCTGCTACAGGAGGCGATCCCGGTTATACCTATTCATGGAGTAATGGAGCTTCCACGCCAAGTATAAATAATCTATTCGCGGGCACCTATTCTGTCAATATTGTTGATGCTGAAGGATGCAGTGTTTCTGCATCATTAGAGGTTTATAATATTCCTTCTCCAACTGTACTGATTTCTGACAATGGCCAACAACTAAGCTGTACCAACCCTAGTTTGGTTATTAGCTCTGCAGGTTCTTCTACTGGGACTGAATATACATATAGTTGGACCACTTCAAATGGTTTGATTATTTCAGATCCATTATTGACAAATATTACAGTAGGCGCGCCGGGACTTTATGTATTAACTATATATAATACATCATTAGGTTGCTTTAATGCCAACTTTATACAGATCAACGGTGCTGTAGGACTTCCGATAGCTAATGCAGGTAGCAATGAATATCTGCCGTGCAGCGGTGGTGAAGTTTCATTGAGCGGCAGTGCTTCCTCTACAGGAAACAACTACACTTACCTATGGACCACTACAGATGGAAATATTCTTACAGATCCTACTGCTGTAAACATCGATGTAGATCAGTCAGGCACTTATGTGCTGCATGTGACAAATACTACAAATGGCTGTGTGGCTTCAGATGAAACAGTTGTAGAAGTGGATAATAACGTGAATGTAACCTCTAGCGTTTCTCAGATCCAGTGTAATGGTGCCGCTAATGGCAGTATCACTATCAATGAAACAAACTATAATTATACCTGGTCGAATGGAGCTACAACTTCATCTATTGAAGGGCTTTCTGTAGGCTCATACCAGGTAACTATCACTAATAATGCCGGATGTGTTTCTACGCAATCTTTCAGCATTACTCAGCCGGTAGTGCTTACTTCTACTTTTAGTGGAACGGAGGCTACAAGTGCTAACAGTAATGACGGAACGATTACTGCCAATCCTTCTGGTGGTACAGGACCATATACTTATGTTTGGTCTTCAGGACAAACGACTAAAAAGATCACAGGGTTATCACCGGGTTCCTATTCTGTCATCATCACTGATGCTCATGGATGTTCTACTCAAGGTGCATATGCTATAAATGTTCAAGGATGTACACTTAGTGCTGCGCCATCAGTAACAAATGCCAGCTGTTATGGCGCTCAGACCGGTTCCGTAACACTTGATCTTTCAAATGTAACCGGTACACCAAGTATTCTTTGGAACACAGGTGCAACTTCTGCCACGCTTGAAGATGTAAGTGCAGGATCATATTCTGCTACTATTCAGGATGAAGCGGGATGTTTGACAGTAGTTAATGTCATTATTTCTCAACCTGACGAAATTGCTTTGTCTGCGATTTCATCTAATGGACCTCAATGTCCTCAGGACGAAACAGGTACAATAGAAATAACTGCAGAAGGTGGTTCTGGAACATTTACATATCTATGGAATAATGGATCTACAGAAAGTTCTATTGACGGTCTATCCGCAGGGATTTATACGGTAGCGATCACTGATGGTTCAGGCTGTAGTACTTCAAAAGAAATTAATCTAAAGTCTCAGGATACAGAAAAGCCTTCGCTTAAATTAAAAACTACAGAAATAGCTATCGAAGCTAATGGAATAGCATTGCTTGACTTCCCTAAAATTGATGATGGAAGTTCAGACAATTGTTCAGACTTTACCGTAACAATGGTTCCTTCTGAGTTTGATTGTAGTTCTCTTGGCGTTCAATCAGTAGAAGTAACACTCATAGATGGAAGTGGCAATAAAACTATTAAAACAGTTGATGTGACTGTAATAGACAATACTGCTCCTAGCTGGAACAATTGTCCTTCAGGTGAATTCCTTGCAAATAGCTGTAGCGGTTTGGTTGATTTGGATCTATCTTATAATGATAATTGTACAGAAGTGCTTTTTGAGCAGATCAAAGGGTTGGCTCTTGATGTAGAGTTTCCACTTGGAAACACGTCTCAGGAATATGTCATAATTGATGCCTCTGGCAATCAAAACACTTGTGCATTCAATGTTCACCGTGATCTGGAATTGCAATTGAACGCTACACACAAAAATTCTTCTTGTAACTTACTTGGTTCTATTGAGGTCACTCCTGATGGTGGTTCTAACCCTATCAGTTATGAATGGGAGAATGGATATGATGGATCAAAACAAGATGTTCAGCCTGGTACTTACTTAATCATAGTGACCGACGGTTCAGGATGTGCTAAGGAAACTTCGATCACGATCGATGGACCTTATGTATATTCAGTAGAGAACTCAGAAGTAGTAACACCTCAGTTAGGAAGTAATGATGGATCTATTGGTATAGAATTGAATGGTCCTTCTGATGATCTTACTTTCGCATGGACTAAAGATGGCGTGGCTTTCGCATCTACAGAAGATATTTCTGATCTGGAGTCGGGTATTTATGTGCTTAATATCTCAGATGCAAATGGATGTACTTTTGGACCATATACTTACGACCTTACACCTTCAAGTGTTTATGATGCGAATTTCACTTCTAAACTTAGTGTATATCCTAATCCAACGGCTGATGTCTTAACTGTCAAATATGATGGCAAAGAAAGTCAAATGTTTGTTCAGATTATCGATGTACTAGGAAGAAGAGTATCAATGAACAATTTGAACCTTGTAGGTGGAAAAGTTCAGATATCTACTCAATCTCTAAGCAATGGTACTTATAGAATGATCTTCGATAATGGCTCTAAAGTCGCTGTTAAACAATTTGTAGTTATTAAATAATTTTTTATATTAGATGTATTATAAAAACTCCCGGCTCAAACCGGGAGTTTTTTTTATTGTACAAAATGAATAAACAATATGATTGAAAAACCTGATTTTATAACCTTAAGCACCATTGCTAACAGTCCGGAAGGTACGATTGAAGATAATTCAAATCTCTACTTTCCTTTTTTAGAATTGGACGAATGGGTATTTATTATTCCGGCTGCTGCAGATATAGATCAATGGCATCCATCAATCATTAATTTTGAAGGAAACACTTGGGTACTTTTGTTTACCGATAGCACTATGGCACATAATTTCGCTAAATTGAATCCAGAGGAGTTCTTGAGTAAGGACGGATCCATTCTTTACATCCCATTAAAGGTAAAAGATGCCCTTCACATGATATATGATCTTCATGCAAAGGGGCTATTTGGTATGCAAATCAACTACGGACTTCCTGGCTTCTATATACCCATCTCCAGTATGCCCAACGTAATTGACTATTTGCTGAGAACAAAAACTGTTCTTTCGGCGATGGAATTGCCGGATTTATTCGCACTGAGTGTGCTACCGAATAAGCCAATTTAGGAATTGAAAATTGAGAATTGAAAATTTGGTAAAGGATGTAGAGAAATAATGATAGCTGATGGCCAATCACTTAAATTTTATGACCCGTAGCTTATTATATTTGGAAAACATTCGCAGTTCATGGAACTTGCTATTACTCATTACTCTTCACTTATAACTCATCACTTATATGCATAAATATTCAAAAGTAGATCCATGCCCATCATTGTTTTCCTTTCAATAAATGGATATTTTGATGTAAATGCCTCCGTAATATGATACCTGAAACCACTAACTTTGAGAATGTTAAGAAGCTCTCCTAATTGTTGAGTCTTATCATCCATCGAATGATATTCAATAAAGATGTTTTGTGCTTTATGGAGTTGACCCGCACAATCTTTGATCACATCATACTCTGCACCTTCTATATCTATCTTAAGAAAATCAATGACATCGAATTCTTCAAGAAGTGATTTGAGTCGAACCGATGGAATCTTAATAATATTATCATGAGAGGATTTGTCTTGAGTAATCATGCCTGACGCACCACCTTCTATTTGAAATTCGATAAATCCATCTTGTGTCCAAATTGCTTTAGGATGGATGTCAATATCAGTCAAGTCAAATTCATTAATATTGTGAGTCAAAATCTCGCAAATTTGTGGATCAGCCTCAAAAGCAATGATCTTTGCTTTTGGATATTTTTGTTTAAAATACAAGACTGAAAGACCGATATTAGAGCCACAATCTATGATAAGCGGTGAGTTATTCTTAGAAACAAATTTATATATTTCATCTACAAACATTTCCTGATATACACCGAGGAAGGAACCTGAATCTGGAACTTTGATCTTTTTGCCAAAGAAATTTAATTCAAATGGTTGGTATCGCTGCATCTTGTGCAGTTTGTATTTGTCATACAATCCAATTCCTCTGGCTTTGAAATAGCGGATATGTTTATCAAGATTTTTTAATTGCATTGCTGTTTCATAATATTTTCAACCTTATAACGCAAAGGTATTAAAAATTCAGCTGCTTCCTGTTTATCTATAATCAAGCCTGACTTCCTTTTGGCCGAAAGATCTTTTAAGCAGATTTTATTTTAAGATCTATTGGATACATTCACTGAACGCAACCATAGGAGATTTCCCGCCGTCTCAGTATTTTGTCTGGCAAGCTTCTAATTTCTAATTTTTAACTTCTAATTTATAATTGAGTAATTGCAATACTTATAAAGCTTTCTTTCATTTACTGCAAATTGAATTATTATCTTATTTATAAGATCAGCAAAACATAGATTGAATTTCCTCATTCTTGAGATCATTTCCAGTGATATTATGTTTTATCTTTGTTGAATAAAAATAGAAAGCCATCGATTTAGTATATAAACATTACGGAGAGACAGGGCCTGACATAGTCATTCTTCATGGACTGTTCGGCACTTTAGATAATTGGCAAACGATTGCGCGGAAGCTTGGCGAGCATTATAGGGTGACAGCATTTGACCTGCGCAATCATGGTCGTTCACCTCACAGCAATACCTTCAATGTGTCTATAATGGCTTCTGATGTCTATGAGATGTTTGGGCCTTTAGGAATTGGTTCTGCGGTCATTATAGGCCATTCAATGGGTGCGAAAGTGGCGATGTATTTTGCATTGGCATATCCGGCAGTAACAGATGGATTAATCTCAATGGATATGGCACCGAAAGAATATAAAAGGGGACATGACGACATATTTGATGCTTTAGAAGGTGTCGATCTGGACTCAATGTCTACACGTTCAGAAGTAGAGCAGGCATTATCTTCTACTATTAAAGAGGATGGCACCATACAGTTTTTAATGAAAAATCTTTCACGTAACAGCGAAGGGGAAGGATTTCATTGGAAGATGAACCTTCCTGTGCTTAAGAAGAATTATGATGAGATTACTTATGAAGTAAAGTCGGATACACCTTATTATGGACCAGCTTTGTTCCTGAGAGGTGGAAAGAGTAAATATGTCAAAAATGAAGATATGGCATATATTAAAGCATTGTATCCTTATGCACATTTAGAAACTTTGGAGGACGCCGGGCATTGGTTACACGCCGATAAGCCGATAGAGACTTATGAGGCCATTGTAAGATTTATGGAGGAGATTGACTAATTGATCTACAAAGCTGTTGTCAAATCAATAGAACAAAGAGAAGTTTGATTGTGTCCTAATTTTTTTTTTTAGACAATAATTATCAAAACAGTCAAAGTTAGGAGCTCCGATGGTTTTAATCCAGAGAAGTACGATAATCAGAAATTTAAGTCGCGCCGAACCAAACTTAGGCTTCTAAATAGTATTCCATAATTAAGAAACATCCTTCTAATGAAATTTTGAATGAAATTTAAAGGAAGGTGATCTTTAATCATCCCCGATTTTACATCCTTTCTTGCTATATTTGCCCGAAATAACCTTATTTTATTTATGTCTTATCAATTTATAAATTTTAACATCCAGGACCACATTGCCAGGATTATTTTTAATCGACCTGAAGTTTACAATTCTATTCATCAGGCAATGGCTTTTGAGATACAGAATGCGCTTGAACTATGTAAATCGCATGAGGTAAGATGTGTGGTTGTCCAGGGTTCAGGAAAAGCTTTTTGTGCAGGACAAGACTTGAAGGAGGTCGTCGATCCAAATGGTCCACGCCTGCAGGACATCGTTCGTGAACATTATAATCCAATAATCAAAGCAATCAGGTCATTAGACAAACCTGTGATTTGTGCAGTCAATGGCGTGGCTGCTGGCGCGGGGGCTAATATCGCTCTTTCTGGAGACATCGTTGTAGCTACACAAAGTGCCTCATTTGTCCAGGCCTTTTCTAAAATTGGTCTGATTCCTGACAGCGGCGGAACATTCTTTTTACCACGCCTCATAGGATGGAACAGAGCTTCGGCACTTATGATGACAGGAGACAAGGTTATGGCAGCAGACGCCCTGCAGATGGGCATGTTATATAAAGTATATGAAGATAATGACTTTGATAACTGTGTTAATGCCCTGGCATCAAAAATGGCCGAAATGCCTACCTATGGCCTTGCTTTAACTAAACAAGCTTTAAACAATTCATTGACTTCAGACTTAAATAGGCAGCTATCTATCGAGGAGGAGCTGCAGACTCTTGCCGGACAATCCTACGATTATAACGAAGGTGTGGACTCATTTTTACAAAAGCGTCCACCTTCTTTTAAGGGAAAATAACTAGCGTTAAATTGTATTTTCAAGGAATATTTGTAAGTATTTAACAGAAAAATTGATAATGACGATAAATAAAGTTGCAATAATAGGAGCAGGGGCGATGGGCACAGGCATAGGGCAAGTGGCGGCATCCAATGGTTGTGAAGTCATATTTTTTGATGTAATCCAAGAGACGCTCCTACACTCACAACAATCGCTTTCATTTACGATGCAATCCTTGATTGTGAAAAACAAAATAAGTGCTGAAGACTCTGAAGCACTCTTGAAAAGATGCACATGGACGGGTGAAATGGCAGACATCGCTCAGGTAGATTTGGTCATCGAAGCTGTCATCGAAGACGTTCAGGTAAAACGTTCTATTCTGAATGATGTAGGAAGTATTGTTAACGAAGATTGCATAGTCACCAGCAATACCAGCTCTCTCAGTGTGACCAGGCTTGCCTCTGTATTAAAACATCCTGATCGCTTTGCGGGGCTTCATTTCTTTAACCCGGCTCCAGTTATGAAATTGGTAGAGGTGATTCCTGCATTACAAACTAGCCCAAACGTTTTGTCTATATTGATAAGTTTGATGGAACAATGGGGAAAGAGCCCTGCTGTAGCTCGTGATACTCCGGGTTTTATCGTTAATAAAGTAGCAAGACCTTTTTATGGAGAAGCATTGCGCATCTTTGATGAGGGATTGGCTGGTTGCAAGTTGATCGATGAAGCTATGAAAGAAATAGGTGGTTTTAAAATGGGGCCTTTTGAATTGATGGACTTTATTGGACATGATGTTAACTACAGGGTAACTGAGTCTGTATACAATGCCATGTATCAGGATGCCAGATATAGGCCCTCACTCACTCAGCGTTCACTGATGGATGCGGGTTGGTTAGGCCGAAAGTCAGGTAAAGGATTTTATACACATCCTGAATTGGAAGAAACGATGCCTAAAAGAGCTATTCTTACCAAACAAGGTATATTCGATCGTATCATGGCCATGCTCATTAATGAAGCAGTAGAGACTGTATATATGAATGTTTGCACTGAGGATGATCTTGACAAAGCCATGACCTTGGGCACTAATTACCCCAAAGGCCTGATGGCTTGGGGAAGAGAGATCGGCTTTGAAACTATCAATAGGAGGATCAAAGCCCTTTATGAGAACTATCTTGAAGACAGATACCGTCCAAGTGCATACTTTCAGGCCCTATGATCACTGATATACTTGGATATATAGGAGCATTCCTGATGGGTATCTCACTCGGAGTGATCGGAGGGGGAGGCTCTATTTTTTCTGTTCCTATCTTAGTTTATATTTTTGGAGTAAATCCCGTGATCGCTACTGCTTATTCTCTTTTTATTGTTGGTCTAACCAGCCTTTCCGGTTCCATTAATCATATCCGATTAGGCAATATCAACTGGAAGGCTGTGTTTTTCTTTGGGATACCTTCTATTACCACGGTCTTTATCACCAGAACACTTTTAATACCTTTAATCCCGGATCCCGTTTTTGTCGGTACGGCAATGCAGGTGCCAAAACCTACTTTTTTTCTTTTAATTTTCGCAGGGTTCATGTTGGCTGCGTCTTTTGCAATGATGCGTAAAAGTCAAATTCAAAAAACAGAAGATACTAAGCTAAATTTCTTTAAAATCACAATGGCAGGGTTCTTTGAGGGTTCTCTGACCGGCCTTGTAGGAGCTGGAGGCGGATTTCTTATTATTCCGGCACTTGTACTGCTAGGAAAGGTAGAAATGAGAAAGGCAATTGGTTCATCCCTCATTATTATTGCAGTGAAATCGTTAATGGGATTCATGGGTGACCTACACAACGACGTGGTGATCGATTGGAAACTGTTGGTTACATTTGCTAGTGTTGCTATTGTAGGCATCATGCTTGGCAGTACTTTTTCTACAAAAATAAGTAATGAAAAACTCAAACCCATCTTTGGATATTTTGTACTGGTCATGGCCATAACAATATTGTTTAAAGAACTATTTTTGAAATATTTTATTTAATCGATATTCTATGTTAAAACACATCGAATATTAAAAGAGCATCGCAAATGAAAGTGGAACAGATCTATACAGGTTGTCTGGCACAAGGAGCATATTATATTAAAAGTAAAAATGAAGTGGCTATTATTGATCCTTTGCGAGAGATCAAACCTTATCTCGAAAGAAGTGAAAGGGATGGTGCCAAGATAAAATACATTTTTGAAACACATTTTCACGCTGACTTTGTCTCTGGTCATGTAGATCTTAGCAGAGCCACAGGTGCACCCATTATATACGGACCTAACGCCAATCCTAGTTTTGAAGCAATAATAGCAGAAGATGGGCAAATATTTGAACTTGGTGATATAAAGATTAAAGTACTGCATACTCCCGGCCATACAATGGAGAGTGCTTGCTATTTGCTTTTGGATGAAAATAACACACCTAAGTATCTTTTTAGCGGTGATACTTTATTTTTAGGCGATGTTGGACGTCCTGATCTTGCACAGAAGGCAGGCCATTTGACTGTTGAGGATCTGGCAGGGCATCTTTATGACAGCCTCAACAATAAGATTATGCCACTTCCTGATGATGTCATTGTTTATCCTGCTCATGGTGCCGGCAGTGCATGTGGTAAAAACATGATGAAGCAAAATTCGGACACTTTGGGACACCAAAAAGAAATGAACTATGCGCTAAGACAACCTGATAAAGAATCATTTATCACTGAAGTCTTAGATGGATTGACCCCTCCTCCCCTTTATTTTGGCATGAATGTTAAGATGAATAGGGATGGCTATGAACAGATTGAAGATGTACTGGATAAAGGTAAAGTAGCCCTTAATCCGGCTGAATTTGAGTCCATTGCTAATGAATCCAATGCATTGATACTTGATGTACGGAATCCGGAAGATTTTGCAAAAGGATTTATCCCACGGTCTATAAATATTGGTCTAGAAGGTCAATTCGCACCTTGGGTGGGTGCATTGATCGTGGATGTTAAAACTCCTCTTCTCCTCGTGACTTATCCGGGCAAAGAAGAAGAAACATCATTACGGCTATCCAGAGTAGGGTTCGATAATCAACTGGGACATATCGGAGGTGGATTCCAATCATGGAAGGACGCTGGTAAAGAAATAGATCAGGTAGACAGAATTTCCTCAAATCAGTTTATAGATGAATTGACCACTAAAGGTGGCGTAATTTTTGATATTAGAAAGGAATCAGAATTTGAAGGAAATCACGTAGAAAATGCGAGAAATACTCCTCTGGAAAATATCAATGACTGGATTGATGATGCTAAAGAAACAGATGCTTTTTTTGTGCATTGTGCAGGTGGCTATCGAAGTATGATGGCAGCATCGATTTTGAAATCGAGAGGTATTCACAATTTCAAAGAAATAGAAGGAGGTTTTGGAGCCATTAAAAATGAAATGGAAAGCATAGTTTAACCAAAAAATAGGACAATGATATAAATGTTCAAATTATTTGATGTATTTTCATTGGTTCAATTATTAATAGCAGTATCTTTGGCTGGTTTTAACAAACAAAATTGTAAATTAATTATATAATATTTTAAAATTCAAATCTCACTATTATGGTAAACAAAGTAATTTTAATTGGGAACCTGGGCAAAGACCCTGAAATAAGACAATTCGAGAATAACTCGGTTGCTAATTTTTCACTTGCTACAAGCGAGACTTATGTAGATAAAACAGGCGAAAGGAAAACTCTAACAGAATGGCACAATATTTCAATTTGGGGAAAAGGTGCAGAGATTGTAGAGAAATATCTGAAGAAAGGCAGCAAAGTTTACATTGAAGGGAAAATCACTTACAGAAAGTATCAGGATAAAGATGGTGTAGATCGTTATTCTACCGACATTAAAGCAGATACTTTTAAGTTTTTAGACTCAAAAGAATCTAATCCAAGTGGGGGCAACGAATATAATTCTAATTCGACTCAATCCAATCAACCTTCGCAAGCAGCGCCCAACTATACGGACGCAGATGATCTTCCTTTTTGATCGAAGAATTAACAATAGGGATGTTTTGCGACATCCCTATTTTTTTAAGCTTTAATATGAATTGTGAATTATTTGTTATCGACCTGCAATCTATCTAAACACTAAGTAATTTTGCGTTGTTACTCGTGTAATCTCATTAGTAATGGTGAAACAAAGTGGTAAGTTTTTTTTTAAATGGTAGATTAATTCAATTTAAAATGAAAGCATTAAAGAATATTTTAACAGGTATTTTGATTTGTATTGCATTTCTTTCATTCGGCCAAGGCACAATGCTCGAAGTGCAGTTGAGTAAGGATACCGTATATTTTGGTAATCAGGTTAAAGTAACTTTTGTGGCCTCTAATATTTCCGGCTCATTTGTCCCACCGTCATTTGATGGCTTCAATGTGGTAAACGGACCTTATACTTCAAGTTCTTATTCTTTTATCAATGGAAGTGAAAGTAGAAAGACTACTTATATATATGTACTTGAACCAACGATCATAGGCAAATTGACCATAGGGAAGGCGACATACAAAAGTGCTGATAAGGAGCTTTCTAGCAATGAAATAAAAATTTATGTGAAAGCCAACCCAGAAGGAATAAAAGAATCAGCTGAGAAAAATGAACCGAAAAGAAGTAATGACTTCTTTGAAGGATTTGGTTCGATGGAGGACTTTTTTAATTCTCCAGACTTAAAACCTTTTAGTACACAGCCTCAAGAGGCACCCATCAAAGCAACAAAGCCAAAATATAAATTCAAAACTGAGAAACTATAATTATTAATCTTAACCACTATATGTCAGGCATTAAAAGATTCATCTTTTTTAGTTTCTTTCTCTTTTCCATCACTAACTTTCTAAAAGCACAGGAAGTTAGGTTTTATGCTGAAGCAGAGACTAATGAAGTTCCTTTAGATGGTTATTTTGAAGTATATTTTAAGATTGAAAATGGAAACGGAGTGGATCTCTCTCCTCCGACCTTTTCGGATTTCAAAGTTCTCGGACCACCGACCTTTTCATCACAGACGAGCATTATAAATGGAGAAGCTTCCAGATCCAGCTCATATACATTTACTCTTGAGCCTACAAGAAAAGGAAGATTTACTATTGGTCCCGCTACAGTAAAGGTAAACGGTAAGATCTTTACCTCCAAACCGATAACTTTGGAAGTATTGGAGGGAAAAAGTGATGCTAAATTGACAGATGAAATTCAAAATGGTGGAGATGTTTTTGCCAGAATGGAGATCAGTTCGGAAGTCGCTTACCCCGGACAGCAGATTACACTTGAATATAAAATATATTCCAGGTTGGATGTTTCCTCATTCAACTTTAATAGCGAATCAAAATATACCGGCATATACGTCAAACCTTTTAAAAACTTCGATGGGGGTGTCAAAGTTAAATCGTTTGGGGGTCAAAGATATATGGTTCGAACTCTTAGAAAGCTTGCGCTGTTTCCACAGCAAAGTGGAAAAATGGTCATAGATCCGGCCATCTTGACTGTGGGTATTCCGATGGACAATGATGATCCATTCGGCTCATTATTTTCTAGTTCTAAGCCAAAACAACTCAGAACCAATAGTTTGCAATTTGAGGTTAGGCCTCTGCCAACTCCTATCCCAGATGGCTTTCTTGGCGCAGTTGGTAACTTTGAATATTCTGTGTCGAGTGATAAAGTTGAATTGACCACAGATGATGCAGCTATGCTTAATTTTAAAATATCGGGCAATGGTGATATGAAGAAAATCCAAACACCATCGCTAAGCACAGACTCTATCTTCGACTATTATCCGGCTGAAGTGTTGGAAGATACAGAACAGGAATCATCAGGGCAATGGACTGGCATTAAATCTTATGTCATAGATCTTACTCCTAAAAAGCCGGGAAAGTATAACATCGATATTCCTCCATTTGTATATTTTGACCCAAAGACAAAGGAATATAAAACAATAGCACCTGAACCGCTTCCTCTTGTGGTGAGTCAGGGATTAAATAAAGCAGATTCACAGAGCGATGAAGCGGAGCTGGTAAAAGAAGTTTCCTATTTTCAGAAAAATAGAAATATTATATTGGTTACCGCAGGTAGTTTGGCGTTGCTGGCATTTATCGCTTTTCTCTTCAGACCTTCAACTAAAAAGGAGCATAATAATTTAACCGGCACTGAGCCTAAAGGAGCTGAAGCCAAAATAGATATTCTTGAATCTGACCAAGCCCTCAAAATTCCTCCAAAGGAGACAAATGTCAACGAGTTACTTAGAGAAGCAGAGAATTTAAAGATTAATGAAAACTGGAAAGAATTTTTCAAGAGTCTTAATGAAACATTAGGAAGTTTTCTTTCTGAAAAACTGGAAATTCCATTTTCTAAGTTTTCAATCAATTCTGTCATTGATAAGTTGAAGGAGCTTGAGCTCAGTAATGAGTTTATAGAGGAAACAAGACAAATAATGCAAAAACTTGAGGGTGCTGTTTATGCCAGATTCATTGATCAAAATACGGCAAATGAGATGCTGGAAAGTGTCCGGAATGTGATGCACAAATTAAAATAAGCCTTTATATATGTTATATTTTAACTTCAATCCCTTTCCGGTGCTCTCCTCTGAAAGATTAGAATTCCGCAGGATAGGGCATGAAGATGCCACTGATTTTTTTAATCTAAGGACACATCCTCAGGTCATTCGTTACCTTGACAGATTGCCGGAAAAGTCAGTAAAAGATGTTTTTCCGATCATCGATAACATTGATGCAGCAGCAAAGAATAACACAGGTATCCTATGGGTGATCACCTCTAAAGATTCTGAAAGAATGATGGGTACGATAGGGTTTTGGAAGACAGATTCACAACATCACCGGGCAGAAGTGGGATATTTATTACATCCGGACTTTTGGGGGAAAGGCTTTATGGATGAAGCTTTGAAGAGAATTATAAAATATGGCTGGGAAAATATGTTACTCCACACTATTGAAGCAAATATTAATCCGGAGAATAGGGCTTCAAAAAAATTATTAGTCAACAATGGGTTTGTGGTGGAAGGATATTTTAAGGAAAGTTATCACTACGATGGAAAATATTTAGATGCAGAGATTCTGTCCCTGATAAATAAATAATTGAAGTTTCGGTGGTATATATATTTTCTAAAAGTCTTACTATTACTCAACCTAAGTTAGAAATTAGTACACATCTGATGCTTTGATTCCAAAATCTAATGATAACTTGATGGAAATGGAACAGAGATGACACTAACTTTTATAATAGATCAAAACTCCATAAATTTTAGCCACCACCGCCCAAGCAGCATCGAAAATAATTGCACGAATTTGCACGAATAATTCGTGTTAGATGCGAAGCATCATTCGTGCAATTAGTGGCAAAAAGAAAAAGATTAAATTGCAAGCAAATCTTGTAAAAATAAAAATTCCTAAAGCTTTTATTTGCCACGACCGCGCAAGCAGCATCGAAAATAATTGCACGAATTTGCACGAATAAATTCGTGTTAGATGCAAAGCATCATTCGTGCAATTTGTGGCTAATAATATTTATTTTGGGTGAATACCTAAAAAATTAAATCTGAATAATTTTATGTAAAAACCATAGTCCTCAAATGAGGGAAATCTTCTCAACTGCATTTTACTTTTTACCTCATCAAGTTATCTTTTTGATTTTGGAACTAAAGCATTACAGGTTAAATAATTTCTAATTTCAGACATCTAACTTTATAATGAGTTAAAGAAATACTTATAGCGTTTCATTTCTAACGACGAATTTTTACTACCTAATACTTCTTACTTAGATATTCAGAAAGTTCATGAGAGATTCATATCTTTCATTCAGCGTATCGATATATTCAGTCTCCGTAAATGTCGCTAGCACTACATAATTATATCGCTCAAAAGTAGCTTTTAGGTATTGAACATCTAAAAGATTGATCTTTAAAGTTACATATATCTTGCTGGGGTCTGGACCACTATTCTGTGAAATGAAACTACTTAGTATCATACCGTTTTCAGATTCTACTATCCTGCTGATCTCGGTAAGTGAATAGTCAACTCTATTTATCTCAAGCACCAGAATGGCGCCGGCTTCATTGAAAGAAAACTCTGATGCAAAACTTTGCACTAATTTTTCCAGGGTAATGACACCTAGGTACTTTTGGTTACTGTCTACTACAGGAATACAAGTTAGATTAGTTAGCGATATGAGTTCAAGAACTTCAAATACATGATCGTTTGCCTTGACATAGGCTGGTTTATATGGCATTTGGTAGGACTCCAAAGGCTCGTTTGTGTCATGTTCAAGTATTAATTCCTCAGAAATAATGCCTATTACTTCATGACCATCAACTATGGGCAGGTGTCTTATAAAAAAATCTTCCATGATACGCAGAGCATCATCTCCGGTGTTAGCAGGGCTAACCGGAGTAATTTCAGATACGATCAATTCGGATGCAAACATTATAAAAAGTATTGTTGGTTATAAAGTTAGATTAATAACGTCATGCGAACAGTTTTTGTTTTTGAGCCGCAAATTGTTCATCAGTAAGAACGCCATTTTGTCTTAACTCACCAAGCTTTTTAAGTTCTGCCAATAATTCATCTGTGGACAATGGTTCCTGGTTTTCCTCAATTATTTCTACTTCGGGAGCAATTGTCTCAGGACTTTTTATTTCATTTAACGCTTCTTTTTCATCCTGAATTTGCCATTTAGTAAATCCCGAATCCTTAAACGCATCAAACTCAATTTGAATCCTGAAATATGCTAAAGCATCAAGCGTTTGAATCTTATCAAAATCCTTGAATCCATTCTTTATTGCTTTTTGCATATTGTTGAACAAGTCCTCTTTTTGTTCAAGCAATGAATTACAGCATGCCATCTGAAAAAGTATTTGTGGATTCTCTCTATTAATCAGTAAGGCAGCCTGGAAGCGTTCGAGTGCATTTCTATATTGGTAATCTTCAAAAAGTTTTAATCCTTCCTGATAAGCTTTATTGGCGCTCAATCCGACCACTTTAGGTATGGTAGTTCTAAAAGTGACATCCGGCTTTCTTTCTGGTGCACGGTCATAGTAAGGTTTTTCATCGGAAAAGATAATAGTCTTACCTCTTCTTCGATTCCTTCTATCGACTTGTCGCGATCTCCAATTCTTTGGTGTAGTAAATGGTATGTCTACATTGTATTTAGATTCAAATTCTTGTTGTCTCATAGTGATTAGCACTAAAAAGTCGATGACGCTCAGAAAAAAGGGAATAAATGTGAAGGAAAATACTGCATATAACACGCCCAACTTGATCTTTCCAAGATAAAATTTGTGGACACCTGTCCATCCTAAAAAAATAGCCAAAAGGCTGGCAATATTTTTATCACGTTGTGACTGAACATAATTGTTATTGTAGGATTTCATCTATATCTTTTTTATAACCTCATTTTTTTTATATAAACACCAAAGGAGGAAAGATTATTCCAAAATTACTATAATTAATAGATTAAATGGCACAAAATCAAGACGATTAGCATTTAATTATATGATAATCCTACAAGTTAAGACTGCTATATCATCCGGAAAATCCTGATTTACATTGAATATTTCCAATTGATTCAATAGCATTGCATTAAAATTCTTGACTGGCTCTGTGCAGTTTTGGCATACAAATTTATAGAGTATCTCATCTTCAAATGACCTGTCACTTGGATCCTTTAAGTCTGTTATACCATCAGTATAGAGGACCAGGGTAGCATTGGCACTGATCTCAACGGTAGCTACCTCCGTGGTAGGAAGATATTCCACTGCGCCTAATAGGGTCGTACCCTTATTCAGAAAATGCAACTCACCATTCATGTGCATGATAGGAGGTACGTGTCCCGCATTGATATAACTTAATGTGCGAGTTTTTTTATTGAATTCTCCAATGAAGAAGGTGATAATTTTTTCACTGTTGGTGATACGCACTACGGCTTTATTAAGTTCATATACCAAATTGTCCAATGTAATACTAGGTTTGATGACCTGGTGGAGAATAGCCTGAAAATTTGCCATTAGCATAGCTGCTGCTATGCCTTTGCCCGATACATCTGCGATACAAAAAGCAGTGCGGTTATTGTCTATCTCAAAACAATCCAAGTAATCACCACCTATATTCCAAAGTGGTCGATAGATAGAGGACACCTTAAAGTGCTTCGTTTGAGGCCATTCATTAGGCACCATCATCTGCTGAACTTCCTTTGCCAGCTTTATCTCGTTGTTAAAACGCTCTTGTTCTATTTGGCGATTAAAAAGTCTTTTATTTTCTATAGCGACAGCAATAATATTGGCCAGAGTAGTTACAAATTCATAATTATCGTGAGTTCGCAATTCCATACCAAAATGTCCGAGTATGACATATGCGATGCTGCTATCTTTATGTCTGATAGGGATAATATATTCAAGATCCTGAAAGAATTTCTTATCTTTTTTAGACAAAAAGCAGGGCTTCGAATAATTTTTAAGTGTAGATGCATAATCGACAGCATTCATCTCCGGCATCCCAATACTAGTCTTTATTCTCCATTCATCATCTTCAAAGAATAAGAGAATCATCCTATCGACGGCCATTTCAGCACTAAGAAAATTACTAAAACGGGTGTAAAGTGATTCTGCAGAAGCATTTTCATTGATCTCTTTGGTGATTTGAGACAATGAGTTGACCTGTATATCTTTGTACAAGAGGCTCTTTTCGAGACTCTTTATTTTGTTTTGATATATATGCATGTCATCTACCATTGCTCAGGGCTGTATATTCGTTTTTACATCAAAGATATCTCTTACACCATTGCCAACCAAGTTAAAAGCTAAAACGAGGAATAATAATACCAAAACGGGTGCTATAGCTAACATTGGCTTACCACTGAGGATGAATCCATAGTTTTCGCTAAGAATAGAACCCAGGGATGGAGTTGGAGGTTGAATACCAAATCCCAGATAGCTCAGACCACTTTCTACGATGATAGCTGAAGCGAAATTTGATACGGCGATCACTATCAATGGTCCTAACATATTAGGCAGTATATGTTTTGATAAAATACGCATGGTACTCATGCCCATAGCTTTGGCGGATTCTACATATTTTTCTTTCTTAAGAGCCAGCACCTGGCCTCTCACTAACCGGGCCGCATCCACCCACATAGTCAGACCTACTGCTATAAAAATATTCTGAATACCACGCCCCATGACCAGAACTATCGCGAAAACCAATATTAACGTAGGTATACTCCAGAATACATTCATGATATAACTAAGCACATCATCTACTCTTCCTCCATAAAACCCCGAAACCATACCGATCAAAGTGCCGATCGTGATCGATATCAATACGGCCAATAATCCGATAAATAAGCTAAAACGAATCCCTAAAATAATCCTGCTTAATAATGACCGACCGAAGAGATCTGTACCCAACCAATATGTCCTCTTTTCGACTTGTTCTTCATTCAGTTTTTTATTTATGGATGCTATTTCGAGTATTTGTTTGGACTTATTTGTCATTAAAACTTCGTAAGAGTTTCCCTTTTTTTCAATGAATGAAATATCACTTGACCTCAGATACCAAGCGGCTTTGTGTATGGCTATGGTGGGAATTGAATCCGGAATCAAATCTTCATCATATACTTTATATCTTAGACTATCACCTTCAGTATCATACCAAGCCACAGGGACATATCTGTAAGCATCTTCCTCCCCATTTAAAATAAAAGACAACCATGAAGATTGCTGAACATCATTGTTTTTAGGAAATTTGATCAATTTAATACTGAAACCGGGTTGTTTTAAACTAATTGCCGGTATTTGTTCATTGATGTTAGGTGTCTTATCATCTGTAAATAAGTAGGCGAAAATAGCAAGGAAACTACAAATAATAATAAAAACTAAGGCAATTGCGCGAGGCTTTTGCTTCATAAATTGATAAAAAAGACCTTTACTTTCGCCTTGTCTTTTTGACATTATTTGTTTTTCAGATTCATGTTGTAAAATAACACATTCCAAACCTCATTGCAAAGTTTTTAAAGAGATAGTATTATTATGAAATAAATTAGTGGCAATTATCAATTTCCTGTTAGATTTGGTCCTAAATGTTAACCAATAGTAAATGAGTGATAGTTTTTTAGTGACCGGAGGAGCTCAGTTGTCCGGAAGTATCGAGCCACAAGGCGCCAAGAATGAGGCCCTACAAATTGTTTCGGCGGTTTTACTTACAGCGGAGACCGTTATAATTAGCAATCTTCCGGATATCCTGGATGTGCGCCTGCAAATGGAATTGTTAAAAGGTCTTGGTGTCAAAATCGAAGAACTTGGCAAAGGAGAATACTCTTTCAATGCCGCTGATATCAATCTTGATTATTTTCAATCTGCTGAATATCAGGAAAAAGCCAAAAGAATAAGAGGCTCAGTGCTGCTTCTGGGCACACTACTAGGTCGATTCGGAAAGGCTTATCTTCCAAAACCTGGAGGAGATAAGATCGGAAGGCGGAACCTAGATGCTCACTTTCATGGCTTTGAAAAGCTGGGTGCTAAATTTGTGTACAATGAAGATGCAGGAAATTTCTACATAGATGGTGCCAATCTTAAGGGCAACTATATTTACATGGATGAGATCTCAGTCACCGGTACAGGCAATGTCCTAATGGCTGCTGTCCTGGTTCCTGGTAAGACTACCATTTATAACGCTGCTTGCGAACCATATCTTCAACAACTGAGTAACATGCTCGTCCGCATGGGTGCTAAGATCGAAGGAATTGGATCTAACTTACTTGTCGTGGAAGGTGTAGAGAAACTAAACGGAACGACCCACAGGTGCCTTCCTGATATGATAGAGATAGGTTCATTTATCGGCATGGCAGCCATGACTCAGTCAGAACTTACTATCACCAATGCTTCTGTCAAAGATCTTGGAATTATTCTTCCCACTTTTCGAAAGCTAGGACTTGAGATCAATGTAAAAGGAGATGATATTCACATACCTGCTCAGGAAATATATGAGATACAAACGTTTATAGACGGTTCGATCATGACCATTTATGATGCGCCATGGCCGGGATTTACACCTGACCTCATGAGTATTATATTGGTGATGGCTACTCAGGCAAGAGGAAGCGTGTTGATCCATCAGAAAATGTTCGAAAGCAGACTATTTTTTACGGATAAATTGATCGAGATGGGTGCGCAGGTCATTCTTTGCGACCCTCACAGAGCTACAGTGATTGGATTGGAACGCAAAAGCCGTTTCCGTGCCATCAACATGACTTCACCGGATATCAGAGCAGGAGTATCCCTTTTGATTGCTGCTATGTCGGCCAAAGGAGTCAGCCGAATAGACAACATTCAACAAATAGACAGAGGTTATCAGCATATTGAGACCAGGTTAAATGCGATCGGGGCACAAATAGAAAGAATTCAGAACTAATTACTGAAGTTTCGGACCAAAATATTTTCTTTAATATCGTTGATATGACTCTACTTAAAATTAGAAATCAGAAATTAGAAATTAGAATGAAATTCCGGTGATCATTTATAGCAGGTGGAACCAATTTCCTAAATTTCGAATATTCATAAATTAAATTAACTAATTGAAATATAACAACTTAGATAATATTATTTGAAATGTATTAAATTTGTATCTTGATGATACTCAACTCTGTAATCAACTCCGAAACTTCAGTTAATTAATATTCAAGTTTCAGCAGTCAAACTTTGTTTCTTTTAAAGAAAAATATGGATCAATCTACTATATACCTTCTACCCCGCCGTTGTCAATGCCTTGTCGGGCAAGCCTCTAAAATCAGCCATCTACAATCGCTTACCTATTGCCGAAACTGGAATTCATTATGAATAAAACGACTTCTGACGTTATTGATAACTATCGCTCAAACCAGTCAAAGGAGTCAGCTAGTCTTGTTCGTTTAGCTTCCAGTCCCTGGATGTACAGACTGTTCTTAATGCGCCATTTACCTATGGCCTTCATAGCCCGGTTGAAGGTCAAAGAAATAAGTCTCACTTCGTGTACAATTTCAGTGCCGTACAATTGGATCAATAAAAATCCTTTTCGGTCCACCTATTTCGCTGTATTATCTATGGCTGCCGAAATGAGTACCGGCCTGCTTGCAATGGCATATGTCAGAAATGCCAAGCCTTCTATTTCTATGTTAGTAACTAACATAGAAGGTAGTTTTACAAAAAAAGCTGTTGGGCCTACCATGTTTAAATGCAATAGCGGTGATGCAATGAGATTGGCTATTGAAGAAGCTATAATAACTTCCCAACCACAAACATTCCGCTGCCAAACTATTGGCACTAATGGGCAAGGAGATGAGATCGCCTTATTTTATATTACCTGGTCTTTTAAGGTAAAGAACTCAAAGTTGGGTAGTTAAGAAACTAAGGTAGATAGCTAAGATTAGAAAACAGTTCAAATTTAATGCTTTGTTTCCAAAATCAAATGGATAACAAGATGAATAAAAGGGAACTCAAATAACGCTGATATTTATGATCTAATACGAAACGGAATTATATAATTGACCAATATTTTGCCGTATAATACCGAGCTGAAAGTCGTTTGTCCAAATTTATTTGGACTATTACGAATTTCCATTCGGTATAAAATGTTTGTTTAGCACAATATTTCCCTCTGAAAGCTAGGGTTTATACATAAGTATTTTTTCAAAAAAAGGCTTAATTAGAATTATAATATAATTGATAGACATTAAGTTACTTATAAGCAAAATTAATTTTGCAGACACGCGCACGCTCACAGTCCCGAGAGGAACGATTCGGGGTAGGTTAACCTACGCTCAGCACTTCATAGCGAATGATGTACAATATTTAAAGTAAAAACATAGATCGTGAGGTTCGGCGTAGGTTAACCTACGTCGGGGTGTCACCAAAGTTTACTTTGAAATAAACAAAAAAGATGTGTATAAACCCTAGCTTGTAGCGAGGTGCCAAAGCCGGGGTGTCTCCTTGATTTTTTTGTTACTTTTTGTATTAAGACAAAAAGTAAGTATAAAATTTAAACTATTTAATCATTACAACAAGAACTTTTAAAAGTTAATCTTACAATTTATCAATGAGCTAGATATTAAATATTCAAATAAATGAATGACCCTTAGGCTAAAGGGGAGTAATAGATAAGTAAATCTTGTATTAAATATATCATTCAATATCGATAAACTAAGCAATTTCGAAATTTTACTCATCAATTAAAATACAACCAACATCTCTAAATAAAAAAAAGGGAATTTCGGTCGTTACCAAAGTTCCCTTTTAAAATTTATTAAGCATCACCCTTTCCAAAATTATGATCAAAATCTGCACAAACTTTATGTGCGTTTCGATGATGTAAAGATGAGTTGAAAATTTTCCCCAAACATCACCGTATTCCGCTAAAAAAAACTTTGGTAGTAATACTGTATGAATTTAGAGGTGAGACTCAAGAATTTATGCGGATCGTCATTAATAATTAGACTAAGATTTTTACTTTCTTTAGGGCATTCGCCAAGAAAATCAATATTATTAGCCACGATGTAGTAAGCAGCACCGAAGTTAATTGTACGAATTTGCTTTAATAAATTCGTGTTAGATGCAAAGCATCATTCGTGGAATTAGTGGCTAAAAAGAAATTAGTGTTTAATTTAAAAAAACGAATTATCAAGTTACATATAAAGGTTGTAGAGAAATGAATAACTTATGCTCGCCAATCAAGAAGTATTCAATATGTCTACGGATAAGATTTCATTTTTTTCCATCAAATCCTGAGAACCCTTATCTTTAAGCTTCATTTATTTCAAAATCAATTATAACAGGGATTCCTCATCTATGGATATCAGTGAATTAAATATCAGGGAGATTGATGTAGTGCGCTACATTACACCATTGCGCGAAGGAGGCTCACTGCCTGCCATTGTGGAAGGAAGTGACGGGCTTAATTATGTATTGAAATTTCGTGGAGCGGGACAAGGAACAAAAGCGCTGATAGCAGACCTCATAGGAGCAGAGTTGGCTAGAGTCGCGGGTTTCAAAGTGCCTTTTTTGGCTTTTGCTCAGTTGGATGAAGGTTTTGGAAGAGCCGAACCGGATGAGGAGATCCAGGACTTATTAAAATTCAGCACCGGCCTTAATCTGGGTGTTTATTATATGTCTGGTGCCATAACCTACGACCCTTTAGTTTATGAAATGGATGGTCTTCTTGCTTCAAAAATCGTATGGCTGGATGCCTATTTAACAAACCTTGACAGAACTGCTAAGAATACCAATATGCTGTATTGGAACCGGGAGATTTGGCTCATCGATCATGGTGCAGCATTATATTTTCATCACAATATCGATACATGGGAGGATCATGCATTACGTCCCTTTAGCATGATTAAGGATCATGTGTTATTGCCGATAGCAGATAAGCTGACAGAAGCTGATGCATTTATGAAGAATAAATTCAGCGGAGAAGTCATTGATGCTATAATCGATTTGATACCAAACGATTTCATTATTACACATTTGGAAACAGTCGATGTGGACGAACGAAAAAATATTTATCGTCAGTTTTTGAAGACAAGACTGGCTAATTCTGGAATATTCTTAAAAGAAGCCATCGATGCAAGGGAAGCACTTATTTGAATATTCTATTATCCGATATGTCCCTAAGGTCGAACGCGGTGAAGCTATAAACCTTGGTATCATTATGTTTTGTAAGGAATTGGGATATCTTAAGCTCAAATATAAGCTGGACAAAGTTCGCCTAAGAGCTTTTCATTGCGATGCTGATATAGACAATCTCGAGATGCACCTCCGATCGTTTGAACTGGTGAGCATTGGAGATGAAACGGCATTTGGAATAGCCTCCCTTGAACAAACTTTCCGCTTCCGATGGCTTGCTTCCAAAAGAAGTACCATTCTGCAAACTTCTGAGATCCATCCGGGCTTCTGTGATGATCCGGATGAAATGCTCGCTCATCTGTTCAAGGAGCTAGTTGATTGTTAGATCTTCTAAGCACAAATTAAATTTATGAATTAGAACCATTAGAATTGAAAATCATTTTTTTGATTACCGATTACCGATTACCGATTACCGATTACCGATTACCGATTACCGATTACCGATTACCCATGAAACTCCACCACCACCGGTTTATGATCGCTACAATGGCTCCAGGCCTCATGCGTTCCAATCTCGACAATGGTCATTCTGCTAATAAAATCTGAGGAAGCAAAGCAATAATCGAGGTGATAAGGCTTATCCTGATGGCTATACATGAATTGCGTCGGATGTAATTCTTTGCCATGAATTTGTTTGTGAAATGTGTGATATGCGCTATAGATTTTCTTATTAGCTAAATATGCGACAACATCACTATGATTTCCAATTCTGCGAGGGCGATCCCAGATGGAATTACTATTAAAATCGCCTGCCAGAATTGTATTTTTTCTTTTGATTAATTTATCATAATAATTAATTGCCTTCCATACTTGAGTGACATATGGACCATCTTTGTCCGATGGATTATTAGCCCAAATAGCAAATAAAACAAATTTGCAATTATCACGGGTCACTTGAATTGGAAGAATATTTTTAAATAGTGGATTGTGAATTTTTAGCAATTTCAATTTGTAATTATTATAGGAAAGTACCCCAAGACCCTTATTTTTATTATCACCATTCCAAATAATATTAGTTGGAATTTGAGTGCCATCCGGAAATATTAGTTTGTCCGGATGTTCGCACTCCGGCACTACAAGAATGTCCGGCTTGAGAGGTAAGATGAATTTTGCTTTTTTACGAAAAGCCATGTTGCAATTCCAGGTAATTATTTTCAATTTGCCTATATTTTATGGCTTTAATTTATGCTCCAAAAACGTGTAATTCAATTTAATGTTTTGTTTCCATTGGAATTTCAAAGGTCCTTTTAACAGATTTCTGTCCATGTTTGAATACTATCAACAAATTCGGTCAAGTTAATGAGGGCCAGTAGGTGAACCGCCCGCTTGGTATGAGCCGCGTAGATATCGGAGTATTCTGGTGAGGCTGGCTACTCGATTAGCGGTTCGTTGTTTTTTGATAATTAATTTTTGCTATTGAACAATTTTAATAGCTCCTTATATGTCCACTCATTACCTTTTTCAAAGAAAGTATAAGCTTTGTCCCAATCATTGCCTTGTCCCCAACCAACCATAGTTGAAATAATCTTTATATTTCCTTTTCCAATATCAATAAATTGAATTATTTCCTGAAGGTTTTTATCTTCATTTCTTGCTTGTTGAGGAAAGTTTTCGTTAAGATTTACTTTTAGCGTCAACATTTCACTATCTAAGTAGTTAATAATGTCCAATTGAATAGCTGTTGTATCCTCGGTTGTTTTGGTTTTATCATAGTTCGTTCTAATCCACCCTCCAATTTTCATATTTGTTTTTACAACAGGCGCTATCCATTTTTCAAGACCTTTGTCAGTAGTAAACAGTTTCCAAACTTCTATTTTATCTGCTGGAACAACTATTGAGAATTGTAAGGCTTTCTCTCCAAATTTTGTTACATAAGAAGAGTTGACAACTTGTGCTTGTATTCCAAAAAAGGGGATAACAAATAAGCTTAATAATAACAATGCTTTCCTGATTTTCATATTTTTAAATTTATTAATTTCGACTTTGTAATACTGGTAATGTCACCATAAAATGACTGTTAACTTTTTTACTTTTCATACACCATCGCGCATGTCCACCCAATTCCACCGGCTTTGCGCAATTAATGTGTTCTAATTTCTCCAAAGATATTGATTTTAAAAAGAAAGCATTTCATATTTATTGAAATCCATTAAGAAAGGAGAACGGGGTAAATATCAACTGGTAGTAAGTAAGAAAAAGTGGGAAACGCTGAAGGAAAAACTGAAGGTAATAAACCGCAAGGCCATACCGATGAACTTTGATGATCGTATCGAGCGGCTCAATTGGTTGATCCGTGGATGGATTAACTACTTTAATTTGAGGTGCGCAGCTCGCTTACGCAGGGTGGTGTGAGCCGCGCAGACATCGAAGTAGTTTGGTGAGGCCGTCTACTCGATTAGCAGCTGCTCTTCTTTCTGTTATAGTTTAAATCTCTCAAATGTTTCTCCGTTAAATTTATATGCCCCGTTCTCGTGTGTTCCAAGCCATAGGTCGCCATTGTTGTCTTTGTATATGCTGAATAAAGTAATGTCTTTTGAATTATTTTGAACAGCATAGTGTGTAATGTTCTTTCCGTCATATTTCCAAACGCCATCACGATATGTTACAAACCATAAATTATTATTATCGTCTATTACACTTGATAGATACTCGTCCAAATTGCTTTCAATTTTTCCATCTAAACCGCCAATGCTTTTATGTCTAGTATAAAATTTATTACTTATTAATGTTGTGCTGTCGTAAACACTGTAACGGAATTCTGTATTGAACCAAAAGTCACCATTTTTGTCTTCCAAAATAGAACGTACACCGTTTGCACCTTCATTGCGAAATTCTGTCACATCTTCTTCTGTAATCCATTCAAATGATTTTCCATCATATCGGCAAACTCCAACAGGGTTTGTACCAAACCAAATATTTCCTTTTTGGTCTTTATAAATACTATAGATTTCAAATGAATTTGGAAAATTAGGTGGTTTTGGTAACGTCAATTCATAAAAATTATTACCATCAAACCGATATACTTTTTCAGATTGATAGGCATTTCTAAACCACAAATCAGCGGATTGAAGTTTCCATTCATTGCTTTGGGTTGCTATAATTGTAGTAAATGATTGTTGGTTGAATTTGACAATTGTCGATTGAGGTGAACAACTAATGAAGTAAATATTACCTAATTTATCCTCTTTAATTTCATCAATTCTATTGTTTGGCAAACCATGTTTTGTTGTGTAATTAATCAATGTTTTTCCATCATATCTATAAACACCTGTTTCCCAACTGCCAAACCAATAAACGTTTTTCTTGTCTTGGTAAGCAACCATTATACTGCTTCCAAGTTCCTTTACTGTGTCTCCATTTATATATTGGTTTGTGTTATTTTTCTTATCTGCTGTTTGTCCATTGCACGAAGTCAACAGAGTTAAAAGGCTAAGAAATAAATGTATGTTTAATTTCATTTTCGGTCTTTTTAATCTTTGTAAGGTCTTCTTCGCCAAACCCTTGTGTGTGCCACGAATGGCAAACTCCTCTGTAAAAGTAGCTAAAATCAGAGAGCGTAAGGGTTTCTGAAAGGACATTTATTATCTAGGAAGTGAAAGTCTCGAATGTGCGGGGTAACGAGCCGAAGCACTAGCAAGCTCCATATTCAGCACTACTGGGACCATGAATCGCTTGAAGTCGCGTGGGTATATCTCCATGCTTGAATACTATCAACAAATCCGGTCAAGTTAATGAACCGCCCTGTACGTGAACCGTACGCAGGGTGGTGTGAGAGGCGCACCTCATCAGAGTAATCTGGTGAGGCCGTCTACTCGATTAGCAGTTCGGCTTTTATATTTCAATGTTTGTAACTCTATATGAAAAATATTTGTCTATCATTTTCATTGCCACACTTGAAGGCATTGCTTTAAATGCAAAGTTTCTTAACCTTATAAGTAATGGATTTGTTATTTGTCCCATTTTACCCAATTTCAAACTTGTATTTACAATGTTTTCAGACCGAGGATATTGAAGGTTTTCATATCTGTCAAAAGCTTTTTTGGTCAATCCATATTTCTGAATTGATTTAGCTAAAATGTAAGCTCCTTCAATAGCCATACATCCACCCTGTCCTAAATTGGGTGTTGTTGGATGAGCAGCATCGCCTAGTAAGATTGCATTTCCTCTAGACCACCCTTTATGTGGTTTTCTGTCAATTAAACTGTTTTTTAAAATGACTTCGGTATTATTCATTAAGTCAGGAATAGGATGATGCCAATCTCCAAATAATCGTTTTAATTTATCCTTTGTGCCTTCAGGGCTATCGTCCTGCATATACGTTTCATTACAGGTCGCCCACCAACCATAAACTCCGTCTTTGATTGGGACTATTCCTACTCTTTTTCCGATTCCATAAGTTTCGCTACCATATCCTATTTCAAAATTCGTTTTTACAACTCCACGCCAAATACTGTATCCTCTAAAAATCGGTTCTCCATCATTTATGATATGTTTCCTAACTTCTGAATGTATTCCGTCTGCCCCTATAACAGCATCAAACACTCTGTTTTCTCCATTTTCAAATTGAATGGTAATTTGTCCATTATCTAAGTGAGCAATATCTTTTAAAGAGAAATCATTGTAAAGATTAGCTTCAATATTTTTTAAAAGAATACTGTGTAAGTCTGCTCGGTGAATACAAATTACAGGGTAGTCGCTTTTAGGTTCGGACTTACTTAAAACTTTTCCTTTGCTGGTCTTTAAATAAACAGTTTTAAATTGTCCGCTATTTTGTAAGATTTCCTCTAACAAGTCTAAATCATCCATTACACAAAGAGCATTTGGGAATACGCTGATGGCTGCTCCTATTTCCCTAAAACTTTCTTTTTTCTCGAAAATATGAATTTCATAATCTTCGTTTGTCAAACTTCGGGCAAATGTTAAACCTGCAATTCCACCTCCAATTATTGCTATTTTTTTTCTTTCTCTCATTATCATTTGTTTACGTAATGTCTTCTTTTGAGCTGACTGCTAACGTTTTGGCGGTATGTGGCGGCTTCGGCGTTAGCCGAGCTGACATCATACCGCATGTTACCACTCGTTAATTCATTCATTTTGTTTCTATATCATATCTGAATCCAAGTTCCTTTCTGATAGGTCTGAGAGGAAATTCGGGATAAATTAGAGCTTCAAATTCCAAATCCTTCTCCCAAGGCTCATATTTATAAGTCCAAAAAATATCAAAGTATCTTTCTTTACTATTGTAATAACATATCATTCCTATCCCTTTTTCTAACTGCTGATCGTACATATGGATTTTAGTAAAATTTTGTAAACCATTTTGAGCTTTATCTTTTTTTTCGAATAATAGAGGTATGAATACAAAACCACATTTCGATTCAGAACTTACCATTCTATAGGGAATATCGAATTCTTGCTTTCTACATTTGTCCAGAGCATAATTAAACCTTTCTTTAAACGACTTCAAGTCTAATCTGTGTAATTTCGCCAATTCTTTTATTATAAAATAGTATTCAGTTCGTTCTGAGTTTACAATTATTTTATTTTTAAAATATTTGACAATGTCAGAAATATCAAAAGCACTTAAATCTACTGTTAAATTGATTTCTAATTTGTCAATCTCATTATTAAGTATAAAATTATTATGGTCTGTTAAATAATGCTTTAAGACATAGTTCTCAGTTCTATAATTTATACCAAGTTTATTGTTTACTATTAATTTTTCACGAAATTGTAAGTAATCTAAAATTTCATAAGGAGTTATAAGTATATTACAAATCAGGTTGTAATCTTCAATGTGCAATAAGTGGATACAGCCAACTTGAGAACTTAAATAGCATTTCTTATCTCTTAATTTTTGGTTGAAACTTATTCCTGGATTGTAAACAATCAGTTTTAATGGAACATTTATTTTAGCTTTTGCTATATCATGTATTACTCCTTTTTCGTTTGTAATTAAGATTTCATCATATTTATTTATATATGAAAGCGTATTCTTAATTTGCTGAACTGCTTTTTTTTCTATTTTGCTTTTGAACCAGTTTTCAATATTTTTTTCTACTTCAGAGTTTCTTTCCTTAATTTGAAATATAAGAAAAAAATCATCTATCCATATGACATTATCTGCAAATTCCAATTCTTGTCCATTTGAGTGATCAATGAATTTGTTTTGACCAAATGTGAATTCTTCGAAAAAATAGTTGTTATTGAGTTCTATTATCTTCCGTTCTGTACTTTCCATATTTTAATGAGTGGTAACTTATTTATATGCGACACAAAATAGCGCATATCCACCCAATTCCACCAGCTTTGCGCAATTCATGTGTTGTAACTTCTCCAAAGATATTGATTTTAAAAAGAACGCATTTCATATTTATTGAAATCGTGTGTATTACAAATTGCACAAAGCCCAAAAAGAAAAAACTTAGCACATTAAGATTCCTCGCTTCGCTCGGAAAGACATTATTTCAATGGGATGGGGGTAGAAGGATTCTGTCATTCCTACCGAAAGTAGGAATCTAATCCAGATCAATCAATTTTCAAAAGACAGGATCTTGCTATCGATAAGGGTAAATTAACAGCACTTACATAAAACACAAAAGCTGAAGTTTGCACTTCAGCCCTGCTGTGATGTATCAGAGTATTGTCCAATCTTCGATAACAATTCCGTCAAGTCGGTCAAAATCGCTAACATTTTTTGTTACTAAAATCAAGTCATTGAAAATGGCTGTTGAACCAATAAGTAAATCAAAATCGTCTAACATTTTGCCTTTGGTTTTCAATCGAGCCTTTTCGGTTGAGTAGATGTCAAGAGCCGGGAAAATAGGAAGAATGAAAATCTTTGCCTGAAATATTTCGAGAACTTTTTGGTTTTTTTCTTTGTGTGTGCTCTTTGCAATTCCGTACTTTAGTTCAGCTATTGTTATTTCAGAAACACAGCAATTTTCAAAACCAACCTCGTCAATTTTTTCTGTGAGATTGAATTTGCCATTGAAGAAATATGCACAAATGTTGGTGTCTAAAAGATACTTTTTCACAAGTCAATGGATTGACGGGTGAATTTTCTGTCTTTCTTTAACTCATCTACAAAATCGTCTGCCGATTGGTTAAGTTCCCAAGCTCCAAACAAAGACTTCCAGGAGTTATCTTTAGACTTTTTCTCAGTTTTCAATGACTTTGAAAGCCTTGCAATAAGTTCCAATTTATTGTTGGGACTAAGGCTTTTCAGCAACGTATAGTAGCTATCAACCAAGTTTATATTTGTATCTGCTGCTTTCATCTTTTTACTGTTTAAACTAAAAGACAAAGATACAAAAAATATCAAACGCACTGAGACCTACTCCTTTTGTGTTTTTCAGCTTCCACTTTTAGTTCTGCAAATGTCGATTGTATGTCGGTCAACCGGTGTCGTGTGTGTTTAGTCCGTCTTATGATAGAATTGAACTTGTCCATACGCGATGCAAAAATAGCACATATCCATCCAATTCGGCCTGCTTTGCGCAATTAATGTATTCTAATTTCTCCAAAGATATTGATTTTAAAAAGAACGCATTTCATATTTTTTGAAATCGTTTTGAAATATGCACGAAGATGGCTTATTTGAATAAGCATATAGATTCCTCGCTTCGCTCGGAATGACATTATGTCGATGGGATGAGGAGATAATGAGTTTTTCAAGTGACAAAGGAGTAAAAGTTGTTTTTAAAAGATGTTTGTTTAAAATCTCGGATGCGGAAGGAAGATAAGAAACATAATTTTAAAGCTGTGTTAGCCATATGGGTTTTCATTGGAGCGTAAATAAATTAAGCCATTTATCATTTCCTAAATTGTCAATAAAGTCTGCTGACAATACCGGAGATGCATAAGATTGTACATTGGTCAAACCAATGCCGGCAATACCTAGGCCAATTTGTTTTAGCCAGAGTCGTCTTTTGGTTTGCATGTTTTTTTTAGACTTTAAAATAATAGTTTATTACTCTAGCGGAGAGTTAAATTCGACTAACTGTTTTGTTGAAAATGTGTCTCATATGCGTTATCTATCACATCATCCCATTCATAAACGTCTCTACAAAGTCCATTAAACGCTTCAGTATCCTGTCACCTAATTTCTTTCGATGTAGCACACTTGGCTTGTCGCCATCTATGAGCTCCAGGACTTCGTCTCTCAATGGCTGCCTTTCTGCAAATAAATAGTTCTCAATTAATTTTTCTGTTTTTCCGGCAGAGAGATTTTCTTCAGTGACTAATTTTGAAAAGGCCTCCTCCTGCTCTTTGTTCCAGTATTTATCAAATGCTTCCGGTACTTCATCCGAGTTTTCTATCACAGGTAGATTCTCTAATATAAATTTCTCTATCAATTCCCGCTTACTACGCAGGGTAATTTCATTGTTAAGTAAGTTGAATATTTCCTGTTCAGCCTTTGAAGTATCCTTTTGTTTCTGTGATTTTAATTTGATCAAAAGCTAAATAATATAGGTTACATTTATTTCATCCCGATGGATCAATTCCAGCTCAAAATCCACATCTTCTAAGATAGAAACTTTCTCCTTTTCATGTCCACGCTTTACCTTATCGTATAGGTCCAGATACTTGCTTTTATAATCTTCAAACTGCTGTTCTGTCATTTCCAGGTCTTCCCATTTGAAATCTGAAAAGGAAGCGAGAATATTTTTTATCCTCATCAGATCCCGGAATGCCTTGATGAATTCCAACTCGTCATCTTCGCTCACCAACTCATCCACACTTTCCAGCGTAGGAGTTAATGCAATCAAATGGTCAAATGCTTCATCAAATTTGACCGCGTAATCTTCATAAGGTTTCATGATGATGACCTCGATCGCTTCCTTATTGCTAAACAATGTAATGGCTTCGTCGGTGCGACTTTTAAGATTGCGGAAAGCAACAATATTGCCCTGGCTTTTTTGCTCGTTCAATATCCTGTTCGTCCTGCTGTATGCCTGAATTAATCCATGATACCGCAGATTTTTGTCCACATACATCGTATTTAATGTCGGGCTGTCAAAACCCGTGAGGAACATATTGACCACCAACAAAATATCGATCTTGCGTTCTTTTACTTTTTTTGAAACATCATTGAAATAATTGTAAAAACTCTGACTGTCCCTGGTCGTAAAATTGTCCCCAAATAGTTTGTTGTAATCGCCGATAAACTCCTCCAACTTTTCCCTGCTGTGAAGATTTATTTTATATCCTGCCGGAGGATCTGCAGCCATTTCCATCTGATCAAAATCCTGATCCGCGTTTAATATTCCGTTGGCATCTGCATCATCTTCATTCACGCCATAACTGAAGATGGTTGCAATGTTCAGATTGTGTAAACCTTCTTCTTTTTTCCTTTTGAATAGGTCAACATACTTGATGAGCGTAGCCACATTGTTGATGCAAAACATTGCCGTAAAATCCCGATTGTGGGTCTTTCGGCTGTGATGCGCAATGATATAATCCGTTATTTTCTCCAATCGGACACCGTCTTCCATCAATTCTTTTGTATCAATGTCTTCTACCTCAATGTCGATATTGGAGGCGAACGGTCGTTCGTCTCTCCATTTATATCTGCCTACATACTCTACGGAAAATTTTAAAACATTTTCATCTTTGATGGCATCGGTAATGACATATTTATGCAAACAATCCTCAAACAAATCTTTTGTGGTTCGCTTGCCGTGTTCATTTTTGGCGGCATTGTCTGCGAAAATAGGCGTTCCCGTAAATCCGAACATTTGGGCATTGCTAAAAAACTCTTTTATTCTTTTGTGCGTGTCCCCAAACTGACTCCTGTGACATTCGTCAAAGATGAAAATAATGCGTTTGTCCTTCAGCTCAGACATTTTCGACTCATATTTGAGTTTGCTGATGGCTGTATTGAGCTTTTGAATAGTGGTTACTATGAGGTTTGAATTTTTTGATTCCCCTTTTTTGTCCACATAGGTTCCTGTAAACTGTTTTACCAGATTTTGCGTATTGTCAGAACCGTCGATACTGCCTTCCTGAAAACTGTTAAATTCCTTGATCGTTTGATTATCCAGATCTTTTCTATCCACTACAAATACTACTTTGTGCACTTGCGGTAAAGCCATGAGGATCTGACTGGCTTTAAAACTGGTAAGCGTCTTGCCCGAACCCGTGGTATGCCATATATAACCGTTCTTGGGTTGAGTAGCAAGGCCTTGCGACTTAACCCTTTCTATCAATGCCTCCACTGCATAGAACTGATAAGGGCGGAGCACCATTGGGATCTTGTAGGTTTCATTGAGTACGATGTATTTGCAGATCATCTTGCTGAGATGGCAAGGCTCTAAAAATGCATCTGTAAAACCGTTCAAAATATTGGAAAGCCTTTTGTTTTCTATATCTGTCCAATAAAAAGTCTGTTTGAAACTTTGGTTTCTATTGTTGGCATAATACTTAGTGTTTACGCCATTGCTGATGATAAAGATCTGTACATACTGGAATAGGGCAGCATTGGAGCTAAAGGAATGTCTCTGATAGCGATTGACTTGATTGAATGCTTCCTTCAGTTCCAGCCCTCTGCGTTTGAGTTCTATTTGCACCAATGGCAGACCGTTGATGAGGATCGTGACATCATAGCGGTTTTTATATTTTCCTTCCTGGCTTACCTGATTGGTTACCTGATATTGATTCTGGCACCAATGTTCGATATTCAGGAATTCAAAATAAAGATTGTCTCCATTATCCCTTAAAATATGCTGCTTTTGTCTCAGGGTCTTGCCTTTTTCGAAAACAGAACCTTTGTTTAAAATATTTAAAACCCTTTCAAATTCTGTTACTGAAAATTGTTCTTCTCCGGTTCTTTTTAAGGCAGAATGATTGTGTTTTTCTAATTGTCTTTTAAGATTAAATAATAGGTCGACTTCACCATCGATTTGCACATAGGTATATCCTAATTTTTGCAATTGCACGATGAGCTGTTCCTCTAATATTTGTTCGGATTGTTTAGCCATTAATTTTATCTTTTCCCCAATTCATTGGATTGTTGACAATGTATCTTTCAATAATCCCGAATTCACGATCATTACGAATAATGTGATCGTGATAATTGGGTTGAAAAAAATGATTTTTTTTATTATATTTTGGGATATTCAATTGATGTTCATCAATATAATCATCAATTTTTGTATTTACCGCCGATTTGAATCCCGCCATAAATGATGAAATGGATTTTGGCAATCGAATTGGCGGGTTTCGTTTTATGGATAATAAATCGGTGTCGATGGAATCGGTCGGGTTTGTGGATATTGATCATTGTGGAAGGGAACCGGGGGAGCCGGGGGATGGGAAGGGGGGGGAGGCGGGCCTCTGGCCGTCGAATCAACGACCGCCGCAATCACGTCCGTCGTCCCACCATCCGTCCGTTCCACCATCCATCCCATCCCATTTTTCGCGTATTTCCACAATTCCATGCAAATGATTTGGCATGGTAACAAATGTATGCAATAATAATTCATCCCGGATTTCAAATGATTTAAACCATTCCATTTCGACGATTTTTCCAAAATCGGACAATACCATTTCGTGATTTACAATGGTTCCTAAAATACATTCCCTGTGTTGTGTTACAATGGTCAAAAAATACATGGCCTCCGCCGAATAATCCCAATTGGGTTTGCGGTGTGATTGGATGCGGTATTTATTTTGATATTTTTCCATTTGTATTATATTGGTTCGTGTATAGGGGCACGGCCGTGCACCTCTATACAAACATCTTCTGCAACAATCCCTTTTTCCACACCTCCGTTTTTGTTATTTCGGTCTGTGTATGGTTTATTTTTTCGTCTATGGAGGAAAGGAAATTGGCGATGAGGGTTTGTTCTTGACAGGAGGAAACTTAATTCTATTTTGAAAATCTGCTTTTTGAGAACTTGGAGCACCACCTTGTGAAATTTTATTATGTATTTTCAATTAATTAAAAAAAATAAATAAAAATAAATTTTCAACTAATCTCTAATGAATTTTTATAAAACAAAGTAATCACAGTCATTTTACCATTTCAATATATTATTGGTTTATAAATTTGCCCCTTTCAAGTTCATTAATTAAAAATTTTCAACCTTAGTCATTTTTACTTGTCCATCTTACTGTGAGGTATACTTGCTTTACTTAAATGTTTGTAATCATTGCCATTACCAAAATTTATTATATTCTTTTATTTATGTTCGTTACCAAATTTCAAAACTTCCCCAATTTCTTCTCTTCCCAATCCCCAAATTCCTTCCCATCCTCATTTTTAAACCTCAACTCCTGCGAAAACAGTTTTTGCATGACCCCTTTTTTGTAAACTTCCAAAAGGCTTTTTTTCTTTTTAAGGGCTTGTAGTTTTTCATCAACTGCGGTGAGGAAGGTGGCGATTTTGGATTGTTCAAGTAAGGTAGGGAAATGAAATTCAAAGTTATTAATCTTATGTAGTGTAATTCTTCTTAATGCCTGACCAGCGATTTGGCTTTCTATTTCTTTCTGTCCAATGTCTGAAACAATTAATATAAAAAAGTAATTTGAATAAATGCTAATGTTCAAATTCTGCAATTGAAAGTAATCTAATTTTATTTCTTAACTCACAGTTTATGCATGATTGTCCAATTGTCCATCCTTTGTATAGGAATATCACCTTTTTAACATCAAATCTTTTGGACTTGTAAAATTATCTGATTTTGTTGTGTATTCGATCAATTTCCATATTCCTCTTCCATCCTTTAAGTGATATATTAAGTTTTCAGATTCATTAAATGATTTGGTAAAATTGATTTGCTTTTCTCTAGTTACTCTACTTGCCGTATTTCTAATAACTTCTTCTTTTCCCATTTCCTTCAAATTCCGGAAACTGTTTCATTTCATCTTTTGTATATTCGTCTTTGGTTTTCAATATTAAAAGGCTTGTTGAAATTTTATTTAATTCATTTAGTTGATTTAATGAAATGGTCGCTTTTTAAAAGGTGTTGAATATTTAATTTTATGTCATTTTCCAACGATTTTAATTCGTTTGCAATGGCATCAATGTCTATACTTTCCTCCGCTTCAAATGTATCGACATACCTTGGTATATTTAGGTTGTAGTCGTTTTTGGCGATTTCTTCCAGCGATGCTTTTTTGCTGAATTTTGCTGTTTCTGTCCTCGATCGATAGGTCTCAATGATAAGGTCAATGTCTTTGGTTCTGAGTACATTTTGAGTTTTCACCTTCTCATAATGATCACTGCCACTGGCATCAATAAATAAAATGTCTTCGGGATTTTCCCTGCATTTTTTAAAAACCAGGATACAGGTCGGAATACTCGTTCCATAAAATATATTGGCAGGCAATCCAATGACGGCATCCAAAAAGTTCTTGTTTTCTATCAAATACCTGCGGATGTGTTGCTCAGCACCGCCCCTGAACAATGCACCATGCGGCAATACAAGCGCCATCGTGCCATTGTCTGCCAGGTGGTAGATCATGTGCTGCACAAAGGCAAAGTCGGCCTTACTTCCCGGTGCCAGTCTTCCATACTGACTAAACCGATCATCACTGGTAAACAAAGGGTTGGCACTCCACTGCGCCGAAAATGGCGGATTGGCGACAATGGCTTCGAATTGTTGGTCTATATGCTGTGGATGTTCGAGGGTATCGTCCTGTTTTATATCAAAACTGCGGTAATGTACACCATGCAATATCATATTCATGCGCGCAAGGTTGTACGTCGTGCGGTTCATCTCCTGTCCGTAGAAGTTACCCACATCCTGCACCTCCCTAGCTACACGCAGCAACAAAGAGCCCGAGCCACAAGTAGGATCATAAACAGATTTTAGTTTTTTCTTTCCCGTGGTTACGATCTTCGCCAATATTTTGGAAACTTCCTGAGGTGTATAAAACTCACCCGCCTTTTTTCCTGCCCCACTGGCAAACTGTCCGATCAGATATTCATATGCATCGCCCAATATGTCGTTTTCCTGTTGAGACGTATGGTCATTCTCTTCCAGTTTGAAATCAATTTTGTCAAGGTGAGTCAGCACTTTTGAGATGATGACATTCCGTGCTTCGGGTGTTTTCCCGAGTTTGGAACTGTTCAGGTCCATGTCCTCAAAAAGATTGTCAAAATCTTCTTCGCTATCCGTCCCCATCGTACTCAGCTGAATATTGATGAGGATCTTCTGCAAGTCCTCCAAAATAAAATTGGTCTTGCTTGCGTCAAATTTGTCCACATCATCCTCATTGTCTCCCTGCCCACGTTTCGCCACTTCTGCAAACAATTCTTCCGGCTTCAAGAAGTAACCCAGTTTGTCCAATGCCTCCTCCTTGATCGCTTCTATAAACTCCGCCCCATCTTTCGTCTTCGGCGTAATATCCCTAAACTTAATATTGTCCTGTTTCAATATCTCATTGGCGAAGAGGTCCATCTTCTCACTTAGATACTTATAAAATATAAATCCCAGGATATAATCCCGGAATTCGTCTGCATTCATCTTACCACGCAGCGTATTGGCGATGTTCCAGAGTTGTTGTTCCAATACTTTTTTAAAGTCTTCAGACATAAGGAGGTTGTTGGTTTAGGGGGGTGAAGGTACGGAATGGGAATTGGATGGTGGGAAAATTTGGGGGTCTAAGCAAAAAAGGTTAATGGTGCAGGGTTATGTATTAATGCTTGGGTATTATTATCAGATATCTGCCCTACTTGTGAGTAGCTCATTAAGCAACCATGCATCCTAAGTTCTACATAATAATGAATGTAAAATAAAATGTACTTGGCTTGAATCTTCTTAGTGAGAACGCAAATCCAACATGTATAATCTAATTGCTTTTTTGTTTTTATCAACTATAGTATGTGTGCAATAAATTTCGCTGGTTGGAGGCTTTTGAGAATCGAAACAGAGGCAAGTATCAAATAAACCTAAGGCCAAGCGCCTAAGCTCATCGGATACTTCAGCAGCATAAACCTGTGTAGGATTCGGACCAGTTGGATCATAGCGATTGCCCGGTAGCCCGAAATCATGATTAACCCAAAATTACCCGAATATGTGGCCTGAACTCGATTAGATCTTTGTTTTTTGCTGATTTTTTGTACTTTTTTAGTGACTTGCCCACTTTTTTGGAGTCAACTTATTTTAGGTCTAAGAACACTTTCACGAGGGCGGAAAAGATGAGTAAGAGGAATGGTTAGATTGTTCCGATTGTTTACAATCCAGAGGTTTCGAAATCCTTCAAGGTTATGGGTTAAGCTAAATGGAGAAGAACTGCACCCGGCTAATTGCTCCATTCTTTTCCATATCCACCTGCGAATAACCCGGGTTAATGGTTAGACCTCCTCCTTGTTTTTCACTGTCCGTAACCTTCCGGGCAAAAAAACCTCCCCTTGGACCTGCACTTGTTGTATTTATATATAATGGATATTTATAAGGAAATGTTTTCAGTCCGATACTACGGCCTTGGTTAGCTGGAGACTGGATTGGTGGAAGCAGGCTTTTTACAAGCATCTTTCCAACAAGAGTAGGCGCAATTTTCTCCTTGTCTGTAGTTATATGCACAACATACAGCCCATCACGATGGATATGACCGGAAAAAATAGCACGAACACCGGATTTTGAGTCTGTCATTTTTTTAATAAACCAATCTCTGTCCTTACTAAATGAGTTATAGTCCGCTACAGCACCATATCCATATTCATTTGGAAGAACTGCAAATATGGGATGGCCATTCCACTTCTCTATTTTACCATCTGGCATGCGTGTAGCATAATGTTTTGTGCCACGTGCTTTTTCATTTGGACCATAAATCTTTTTCCCTTTCATAAGATCTAAGTCAGACCAGTCTGGATAAGGTGATATAGCTGGTGCATGGATTCCGATGAACTTAGAATTTCCTTTTTTCGCTAAAAAACCCTCTATCAAATTCTTCTGAATTGATGTTAGACAATTTCTTGCTTTTGGCCCCGGCATAGTAGCTTTTTCTGCTTCCCATGGCATGAAAGGCCACTCTTTGCCATTTTCCATTAATGGAAAAAATAAGTCCTCGTCTTCAGCCCAATCAAGCATCAACACGTTTTGACCGCCAGGTAATGGAAATGAATAATCCAGAAATGGGTTGATTGTCATGAGATACCAACCAACAGATTCAACCGTTGTTTCGACAGGAAGATGTGGTTCATCAAGGGTCTTTCTTTGTGCAATGAGTTTTCCTACCGTTTTTAAAAGAGAACCGTCATCCCAAAATTTCTTTATGAAATCATTGTCAGATGCTAAATGGTAAGTGAATTTTCGATCATAACCATAACCATGAGCAGCTTTCAAAAGACGTTTAGTTTCCTTTTCTTTACCTTTCGGTGTATCTTTATCTAACTCAACATGATTATGAAAAAAAGCCGTGGGTGATGGTGAACCTGCAATAGCAAATGGAGGATAGGGATTAAGACGCCAATCGTGATTTCCAAGAATTGTATAAGTAGGCTTTTGATATGAATCTCCGGAGGCCAGCAGATAATAAAAAAGAAACCAATTACGGTCGCCATGGTAAAGCCCGTCTTCTCCCAATCTGTTACTTGCAGTTAAACCCCAATGCCCCCTTCCATAATCGATTAAATCTCCTGTCAACAGCAATATATCAGAGTCTTTCTTTGCATTACCATAAGCCTTGATAAAGCTTTTATTCCAATTGTTGAATTGCGTTTTCTTATTTTCCTTTTTAAGGTTTTCTTCATAAACATTAGCCCTCACGCTAACATGGGTATCCGTAATGTGCCCGATTTTAAAGCCACTATTATTCGAATGTTTCACAAAAAGCGGGTGCAGTACTTCAGTACGGTTCCGTCGCATCTGTAACTCAGTCCGGTATGGTTTGTGAAGGCTGCCATATTCGTATTCATATTCGCCCATCAGAAATTTAGATTGTGTATCCTAAAGCTCTGTATTTTGACGTTTTGGTAAAGCATACTGATCGAGCAGTAGTTTTATTTCTGCTGAAGGTGCATTCTCTTTCAAGTTTTCACTATTCCAAAAAAGATTATACTGTCCTTCCTTAAGCTGAGCCGATACCTTTTCAAAAACCCTAATCTCGTGCAAGTACTGCAACCCATTTTTACTGTAGAAATTTTTTACATAGTTCGCTAACTTTACAGCAATTCCATTTTCACCCTCACGGTCGCCACCAAACGAAATACCGGTGCCATGTAAATCTTTCCAACCAGGAATTGTAAGCTTTGGTCCCGGCAACTCATTTCGCACTTGAATATCAGACGCTGCAAAGGAACCTGTTTGCCCTGCCGGAATATGCCTGCGGCTGCGTTCTTCCCACGGCACATAACGTAGATACTTAGCAGCATCTTCTTTTGACAAATATTTTTGGTTAGATAACAGGAGTACACAAATACATTTACAGGCATCGCCATCTAGCATGGGACTTGATGAAGAACTTGAGTTGGGGCTTATTACTGATGGGAATCCTAAGGCTGGCCATAATATTCTTGCTTGGATTTTCAGATTACTTATTTCCGATTCTTCCCCAATCTCAAGGGACACTGGAATAGTTGTTTTGTTATCTCCTTTGGAATTGAGATGCTCGATTTCATGGTATAGATTATCTCTCTGCATAATTTACCGCTTTACACAAATGAATTATTTTCCTGATTGTTTCCAAACTCCTTGTTTCTTTCACTTACTTTTCCCCTTTTTGCTATTTGTATGTTCGTAAACCCCGGATTAAGTGTAGAAACATTCGCGGCGTTTGGAGGGCTCCCTTGAATGTCTTTTTTGAGCAGGTTTATCCTGCCTATAATCACTGTAGATACAATGTTGCTTTTAACTTTAATAGGTAACATATAGTCTTTTAAACCCCAAAACGCGCCCAATATTTTTCTTCCAAAATGTGTAAAATATCTTGTCCTGAATTCACCTGAATTAAATATTTCATCCTGATAACCTAAATTCATAATTGCTTTCTCATCTTTCAAAAGCGGAGAGCCTTTTCCTACATGGGCAGGACTGAATTTCATTTCAATCCATTTCGTATCATATTCATCCATCAGGCCCCACACATGTCCTAATTCATGTACCAAAACATTTCTTGACGAGCCTATGAAAACATTCAGATTCCTCATAACAATTTCCCGGTCTTTGCCATTAAACCAAGAAGACCACGTGCCATTGGGATGCACATCTGTTTTTTTATTGGCATATTTAGTATTCTTTACTAGGCGGAGTTTGAATCTAATTTTAATTTTAGTATTGTAATTACCATTAACATCCTTTAATTGAAGCTCTGCTGCATTGTCCCACACATCTATCGCTTGTAATAAATTATTTTCAAAAAGTCTTTTTTCTGCATTACTAAAGTTTTTTCGATATGAAAAATATGTACTAAAGGTTACCGTCGCCTCGTTCAATCCACCATCATAGGAGAAATCGAAATTACCACCATAGTAAGGAGCATTTAAATCAGTGTTATAAACATTGATGTTTGATGGTTGTATTTCATAAGAAACTATTCCATTTTCCTTTTTTGAAAAAAGATTTTCAATCTCTTTGTTCAGAATATCTCTTTGCACATTTTACCGATTTATAAAATAAATTAATTAAATATATTATTAATCAAACTTTGAGGAGGTTAAATTCTCTGCCTAAAAAATTTCTTTCCTTTAGACTGATTTTTTAATCAATCTTTAATAGAACCCACCGCTTTCTTATACCCTTCCACCCATGGCTCTATATTATTAATCCATAAATTTAGCGGATCATCAATAATACTACTTGGATTAAATAATGAAGTGTCCACCAATTCAAAATCTGTTAATAGGCGGTAACCGTATGAAGCACAATTATCATATATTATAAACCGATTGTTGTCTGTATTTACGGCAGGCTTACCCATTACAAGTATATCATACGCTGCTGGGATAAAATCTTGAGGTTTGTCAAATTGTGGAGAGATGCCTATTTCGCCTTTTAGCAAACGTATTAAGCATATAGTTGCATATACTGTTGCAATGCCTAGGAAAGTGTTTATGGTATTTCGTCCGTAATAAAAAGGTTGAAATTGACTCTTAAGATTTTCAAGAGAATCTTTAATTGTGGTTAAAGTAGCCACGGAAGACCTTGTTGGGTGAGGGTTGGATGCTAAATTTATCGCATTATCTAATCTCCTGTAAGCATAATGCTCCAAAGCCTGTTTTAAAATCCCATCAAAAGTTTTCATGAAACTTTCATTTCGTGTGGTAGCCATGCCATAATTATTATCAATAGATAGCCCCAGCGACTTTTCATAAAGCGTAACCCTGTCCCTTAAATTAGAGGAAATTCCCATTCGATACATGGTAGATACATGCTCTAATAGGACTGCATAGTCTTTTTTTATTTTAATAGTATATTTTCCTTTGTAGTTGTAATCATCTAGTAATGCACCCAAAATTTTAAATATGCCCATTTTTTCATAATAGTATAACCAGATGACTGAACCCATGCCTAGTTGGTTTGTAAGCTGCAGTTTAGTACTAATTATTTTGTTATCAAATGGTCTTATTCGGTTATAATTTAATTGTGGGTAACATGGGCTATTATTTAAATTATTTTCTTCCTTCAATTCTTGACAATAAGTGTTATTATTCATCTCTTTATCATCATTTGAATATCCATTAAATGCCAAACATAAATTAGGGTTGTAAAATTTAAAATTTGAATCCTTAAATTGATCTTTATCTTTTGAGTGAACAATACCCAACATATAATTGTAATAATCTATAAGGAAAAAGGGCATATCAGACCATTTGAATTGAGAAGTCTCATGGATTTTAAATAATGAATCAGTTGGCATATATCTTAATTTTTAATTGTGATTATAATTATTTTGTGTACTTAGGTTAATTAGCCATGAATTTAAAATTGCATTTAGTTTAGCAATCGGCATATTATTTTTGTCTCTTATAAGTCTAAATGCAGACAGTTGAACTCCAATTGATTGATTTAAAAGATGATCTTTGTTTTTGCATTTTAATAAATTACCTGGGCTAATACTTTCCATATCAAAAAAGGTGGCAATAGTTTTATTGCTTAATTTTTTAAACCGGGTAGTTATAGTTGCCCTTGCAATATTTGGTAATATTTTTTTTGCTTGTAGAATAATTTCTTTAGTTGCTTTATCTAAATATTCAACAGGATAAAAAGTCTCCCATTCTTCAGCCCACTCGTCCCAATCACCTCGACCCCATAAGAAACGACACCATTCTACAGAAATTAGAAATCTCAAATAAGGAGGAGGGTGTTGTTGATAAGGTGAAATACTCAATGCCATTGCTTGGGGAACTAATAATACATCTCTGATAGAGGATGTTTGCCCCATACCGGTATGCCCAAAAGCCCAAAAATCCGGAATGATTTCTTTTGACCAGTTAGCAAGCATGTTTTGAAGTAATTGATTTGCTCCAGCATTTTTTGCAGACAATGAAAAGACTTGCCGAAACGGTTCAACGAGATCGAGTTTATATAATGCCTGGTGACCCACCTCATGATAAATTGAAATTAAATTGTATTTTTCTGCCAGCCTGGAATATGGAATAGCGATAAAGGCGACAGGATTTACAGTTTTTGCAAGTGTTACACCTTCACGTAAAATACTTGCTCCAAAACCTCTATCACAATAAACAATTGGATTTTTTGTAACAGATGTAAGATATTCATGTTTTAATCCATCTGCTGCAATTTCATCGCAACCTCTAAGCAAAGGACCTAAAACAGGACTTAATCTTTGTGTAAGAATATCCATGTAGGTATCATAGAAGTTATATGCCTGTGATAGTTGTAATTCAATTTCACCCAGTACATTTATTAACTTACTTTTTTGCCTTTCATCGTCTGCATAAATCAAATAACTATCTGTACAGGTGTCTAATTGACGAGAAATTTTATTTGCAACAGTATTTAATTGATTATTAATAGGAAACCATTGGGCAGGCTTTATATTTAAATAAACTTTTGTAGATACAACTTTATTCAACCCTGTTAACAACTCAGTCCTAGCTTTCAAAGATTCTATCTTAGAAAGTAAAAAAGAGTTAGGCTTATATAAAGCAGCATCAAGCATTACTTTTTATTTTAATTCCCAAATGATAATCCTGTTATTTTTGACAACTACGATAGAAGAAGGCTTTATAGGGATCACTTTTTGTCTTCTATTGATAGAAATTTTTAATGGGAAAATTGCAACTCTGGAATTAGGTTGAAGATTAATTATTCTTTTTGTCCTATTTGAGTATTGTGTACTTTTTCTATTGTCAATTACTGTGCGATTTCTACTTCTATTTAGGCGCTGATTATTAAGAGCACTCCTTAAGGCAATATTAGATGCCTTTTTTACCTCCAATTCATTTTGAGCTTCAGGAATTGTACTTGCTAAATTCTGATATGCATCTTTACCAACCTGAACTACATCTTCAATTCTTTGTTTAGCGGCATCAGCCTTATTCAGGACATCACCGGCTATTCCCATTGCTTTGCTTACTATTGGTCCTGCGCCAGGAATAAATCCGGCAGCTGTCTGAAGTAACTTATTTTTTAATAAGTTTCTTATATTAATTCTACCTAAGGACGATACGGCCTTTAATGCACCATAACCAGGAATAGCAAATTTGCCATACTTTTTTGCTTTTCTTTTAAGCCACCTTTTAGCAGATCCAAAAAAATAGTCCTGCTCCATCTCATGCAGGATGTTATCTATCTCTAATTCTGTTTGGAGTTCATTATCTGCATTCGATCTGATTGCTCTATATAAACGATTTTCGAACTCCCTATCCCTGTCATAATTACCATCACGACTCATGGAAGCATAATCAGTTTCAAATTCATCATCAGTTTCAAATTCATCATCACTTTCCAACTCATCATCATTTTCGAATTCATCATCATTTTCCAACTCATCATCGCTTTCGAGTTCACCATCATTTTCAAATTCATCGTCATTTTCGAATTCATCATCATTTTCAAATTCATCATCAACTTCATAACTATATTCATTATTTAATCTAGATGAATCATTTGCTTCATCATCCATTTCAAACTCCTGTTCAAATTCTGATAAATATTTATTAGACATAATGTTGAATTTTTAGTTGTTAATTAGACATATTGTATAATTCAATGCAAATGGTTTTAGAAAACACAAGCAAGATAATAATATTTAACAATATTTTTTTATTAATTTTTTGATTGGGCTTAACGATCTGTATTTATAAGGGCGACTTCAAAGGTTAGTGGTGATGAACACGATTTTCATTTTCAGAAATACAGTAATTGCAAATCACTTGAAGTCGCAGCTTCTATCTCAATGCTTGAATACTATAAACAAATTCGGTTGAGTTAAAGATGGCCCTGCACGTAGTCCGTACGCAGGGTGGTGTGAGCCGCGCAGACATCGCAGTAATCTGGTGAGGTCGTCTAATCGATTGGGTGCTGTGCTTTTAATTCAAGCCCTTTAACGTTTCAATATATTTTTCCATAGAATGTTCTTTAAAAAAATTGCTAATTGGTAATTTTAACGAATACAATAGTCTAAATAACCAACTCTCATTTTCGATTACTTGTGTTTTATTGTACCAAATTGACTCACCTATATGTCTAAAGAAAAACGGAGGTGTAAAAGGTACAATGTCAGAACCGTTGATAACTCTTAATGTCCTCGAATTTAAGTCGCCATAATAACGCTTAAATTCATCAAATCCAACAGCGGGAGAGCCAAATAAAATAATGTGTTCAATACTTTTATCAGTTATATTCTTATATTTAAAACGGAGTTTAACTGCAAATAAAGTTGCAATTGCCGCTCCTAACGAATGTCCTGTAATAATAATTTTTCTATCTCCATTTAATAAATCATTACTTTCAAGATGATTGTAAATAGCATCAATACTTTTCAGTCCAGTTGTTTTGTCTGTATAATAAAGAGCTTTTTGAAAACCAAAATGTACTTTTATTGATTGTGGTTCTGTACCACAATTCTTAAGTCGCGTTGGAAATAGTTTGAGATTAGAAATTTGCCAGTCCAAATTCTCACGAGTACCCCGAAATGCAATTATGACATATTCTTCATTCCAAAATAATCTACAAAAACCTCTATGTAATGAACCATGAATTATTCTTTGATGGTTTAGCTTTTTATCTTTAATTGTTAGTATTTTATGGTTTATAGGACTTCCATAAACTGACTTACAAATTTTTGCTAATTCAATTAATAGTTTATTTGAAGGATATATTACTGATTTATCTTTCATAGCAATAGTTTGGCATTTTTAACATAGCACCCAACTGGTTTATATCCCTCACTTCATAACACATATATCGCCAATATAGATAAATGCGCAATTACCACAAGTTAAATTCCTCTAAAGATATTCATTTTTCACAAGTATTTATTCCATATTCTTCCTCCAGAATTATTTGCCATAACGCTCATATGCATGCACTGTGAATGGAATCTGACCTCCGATCATTTTCATCGCTTGCTTAGGTTTCTTTTCTATGCAGAAAAGCAACGCTGCTTAGATCGTTGGCTTTTCTATTTTTACAAATGGAAGGATGTCGACCAAAAGCCATAAAGTCTTCATTTAAACAATGAACAGCAATTTCTTATGGGTGCTGTGTGTGCCACGAATTGCAAACTCCACTGTATAAGTAGCTAAAAGCAGAGAGAGAAAGGATGTTTAAGAGACATTTATTAACATGGAATAGTAAGTATCCTTTTTGTGGGTAATGAACCGCCCTATATGTGATTCGCACGCACGATGGTGTGAGAGGCGCAACACATCAGAGTAATCTGGTGAGGCCGTCTACTCGAATGAGTAGTGCTTTTATTATTTCATATTTCAGGTAAGAACTGTTTTAGTGCAGCAATAAGCTCCGCCTGTCTGCTCCCTTTTAATAAACGAACTAATAGTTTTCCATACTCTCCTTTTGCTAAGCCGAAAGTTCCAGAAAGTCTATTTGGAAGGGATTTTCTATTATATATCAGGAGTAATTTCTCTAAATTCCTTTCATCAATGGCATTTTGAAAAGCAACTCTTGATTCCTCGTATGTTGCTGAAACATCAATTCTTTCCAATGTAGTTTTAAGACCATCTGTTAAGCCTTGTTCTGAATTAGATTCCTTTGAAAATGCTCCGAGCTGATATTCAATTATTTTTTCAGCTTTTGACGAAATTTGAACACTAAATTCAGCAACCAAAGAAGCAATTAAAAAGTCTATCACTTCATTTACTTTGTCATTAGCATCCATTTCTAAATGTTCAGAAATTATTCGCAATACAGGCTCTATGCAAAATAAATTTTCAATTTCAGCAACAGATATAGTATGAATATTATGACCTAATAATGCTGCTATTTCTGCTGGTTCTTTATAGTCACTATCAATAATCCCATGAGCAGTAAGATGATGTAGAGCAGTATTAGCTCTGAATGCTTTTGTAGCTTCAACAACTTTGTCGCCTCCCCCTCTTGGTATTATATGGTGATTAGGATATATTAATTGATATATTGCAGAATCTAGTTTTCCGCTTTCACCTTCACAAAAAATCACATCTTTTCTATTTCCAATTATTTCAAGCATTAAACCTTCAGGTAAATTCTCGTCAACAGGTGTATCTTCCCAAAACCATTGATTATTGCCATTATATTCTTGAATCCATATTTTCTTGGCATCAGTTCTTGATGAAGCAAAATCTAAATCATGAGTGATATATATCAAAAGTTTGTTTTGAATATGCGATTCAATCTGATTCCATAGTTTATCAACTAACGATTTGTGTATATGAATTTCAGGTTCATCTATAATAATTATAGAATTTTCAGGGATGCATAAACATTGACCGATTAAATACAAAATAACCCTTTCTCCATCACTCATTTCTTGACCATGATACTCATCTTGCCCTGTCTTATGAGCCATGACCTTTCCATCGGCAAATGAGACTCCTCTATGTGGCATTATTGTGTTCCATAGAGAAATAATTTTGTCTATAGGTGCATCTGGTACTTCTGAATAACTTTCTCTTTCTTTCGCAGCAAGCGTATAATCCCTGTCTCTTTCAGCTGATTTAGCAAAAAGCAATGAAAGAAGCCTTGAATAGTCATCTAGCAAGAAGGTAGCAGGTTTTCTGCCCCATCTTGTATTCATTTTATTATCAATATTAGCATGCTCGTCAGACCTTCCAAATAGAAGTTCGTTTTCTGCTTGTTCAATGTTTTTAATTTCAGCATAGTCAGGAATATTTAAGGCCTTTTGGGCACTTATTCGATGAACTGTGATAGAATTTTGGGTCAATTCCTCAATTCTAACACCTAATCGTGTTTTACCTGAACCATTTGCTCCAATGAGCACAATATTATTTTCAGTTGTAATTGTTTCATTCCCAGTAATTCCATTTCTATCTGGAAAAATTATATCGTAACTCATAGTTTATTCTTAAACCTACCCAACTTATTTATATCCCTCACAGAGTTTCGCATATCCACCCAATTTGGGTAACTCTACATAAATGTGATTCCAATTTCTCCAAAGATATTGATTTAAAGCAGAACATCTTCCTTATTTTCTAAAATCCAGATCAATCAATTCCCAATAACCGGATCATCCTATCTTTAAAGATAAATCCACAGTACACACATAAAACACGAAAGCTGAAGTTCGCACCTCAGCCCTGTTCTTCCAATACCTTGTTGGCGAATGCCACACTTGTTTTACACTTTTTTACTTCCAAATATTTATTGTCAATTCATTGGTTTGTATTTTATCAATTGCCTGATGCTCGCCAACATAGCCAATAACACCAGGGGTACCAGAAAAGTGGGCAATAACATAAAAGGAAAAAATCCGAGAGCGATATTCGGTTGCTCAAAACCAAATAACTCAAACCGCTCCGGTAAGGATAACAGCGCATTTGAAACGACGTTTATCAATAATATCAGGCAAATTAAATTCCAAATAATTATGAATTTATTTCCTAATTTCTTTTTGACAAAAGAAAAATAATAAATGAAAGGCGCCGTAATTCCGGAAAGTATATCAAAATTTCTGCCCTCAAAGGTCATCGCCTGAGGAATGGAGTGATGCAGAAACAACCAGAATAATACCATTTCTACTGGAATTCTGATTGTGTGAATCAGTGTAAGCGTTGGCAAATTCAAGTCATCAATAATTTGCCTTCCCTTCTTAAAGAAGAACAGCGACAATATATAAAGCAGCGCCGGCAGAAATAACAAGGTAAATCTTGTCGTCATGGTGGCAGTATCATTGTAAAACCCCGAAATGGCTAGCGCTGACTGAAGTCCTATCCAAGAAAGCGAACCAATAATAAATGGCTTCGAATAATTGGTGGCTCTGAAGAAAAGCAAGATAGCAGCGAGTACAGTAACACCAAATGTGATGTAAACGTAGATTGGTAAATTTTGCATTTTTAATTAGTTTTAAGTACTCAAGTTTCGGCAGTTAACAAACAAAGGTAGATGGTCCCGCAGCTGCGCGATTAGATGTTGGTTCCACTGTAATGCTTTGCTTCCAAAATTAAAAAGGTAACAATAAGAGTGAAGAGTAAGCGGTGAAAACATATCCCCCTTGTTTGAGGGGGCCAAGGGGGAGCTATTACTAATTATTTTAATTACCAGATTTACAGCACATTAAATTTAGTTATATAGGGGAAGATTCCTCGCGTAGCTCGGAATGACGATCAGTGTCTGGGGTTTAAGGGGGAAGTTAGGCGGTGGCTGTGCCACCGCTTAACTTCCCAAAAAATAGATTATGATGTCATTCCGAGTGAAACGAGGAATCTAATACAAATCGAGGATGACAATAGAAAGTGGAATGAGGAAACTAGATTTATGGAGTTCGTATTAAGGCTGCTCCAAGGTGCAGCGCACCGAGATATTTTGAATGAACATATGGCCTTAACTTAATGATATTGGGGTGGTGTGAACCGCACATACATCGTAGTAATCTGGTGAGGCCGTCTACTCGATAAGTGTCTGGTTATTTATTCAATATTTATTTTTCCGGTATGCAAATCATCAATAAATTTTTCTGGATTTTCAATAAATTTAAAAGAATTTGACATTTTTATAAAAGTTTTTAATTCATCAAAATTTGGGTTTATTAAGTTTCCTTTTCTGTCCATAAGCATCATTTTATAATTTTTAGCCAATTCCAACATTCCATATAAAAATTTTAAATTAGGTTCTCTTAAATCAGCTCTGAATGAAAGTTCAATTATCTTTTCAGTTTCAGGTTTTATTAACATCGAAGCATCATTATCTATTTCGTCTTTATAAGTTTTCCAATTAAAACTGTCATTTTTATTTCCCCAATTTGCTTTTTCAACAATTTTGTCAATTTCCAATTTAATCTCGTGAAAAGTTACTTGAGCTAATTCCCAATATTCCTCTGTATTTGCTTCAAAATATTCAGTTTCTTTACTTATTTCAATCTGATTTGGAATTACTTCGTGTTTTTTAAGTATTCCAATTTTAGGAATAAATGCTAAATAATATTGATAAATTGCCATTAAAATATTGATAAAATTTTGTTGTTTAATTCTGTCTTTTCTCGATTCTACGTTTTACTTACCACTAACTAGTTTATATGTCTAATTTTATGAACCAATCCACCCAAATCCGCTCGCTATGTCTCACTTTTGTCGCTTCTATTTTGGCTAAGTTATTCATTATTCATGTAGTGAATTTTATTTAATTTTTTAAATGCGAAGTAACTGCACTTATCAATTATCACTCATTACCTATTACCTATTACCTATTACCTATTACCCATTACCCATTACCCATTACCTATTACCCATTACCCATTACCCATTACTCATTACCCATTACTCACCATTTATAATTTATCATTCACCATTTATAATTTTTTCACAGTATTCCCTTCGGCAGCACTTTCCTCGTCCAGGTTTTCAACCTTTTCTTTCTCGAAACTTTTGAATCAGGGTTGAAATCCTTAGTTATCTCCCAACTATTGCCGGGTTTGTATTCCTCTTCCATTCCTTTTAATACTCCCTGTGCAATTAGATCTGAGTGCACTATAGCCACACATTCTGTGTTGAGATTGGCACTACGCGGGTCAAGATTGAAGGTGCCTATGACAGCGATTTTGCCATCTACGACCATAGATTTGGCATGATGACCAAATATAGGTTTGTAATCGATTGTCTTTTGTAATTCACCGGTCATGATGGACATACGTTCTTCAGCATCCGGACGGAATTCAAAGATTCTGACACCGGTCGCCAACAACTCCTTGCGGTCCGATTGATAGGCGCTAAAGGCTTCGACATTGTCAGTGGAAGATAGACTATTTGTAAGTATTCTAATCTTTACACCACGATTTACAGCATCTCTGAAAAGCCCGCGGCTGAGCTCAGTTGTTATTAAATATGGCGTCTGTAGATCTAAACTTGTATTTGCATTTTTAATCAGTTTGATCAGTGCATCCGTGCAAACTCCACCACCTCCAAGGCCTTTGCTGCCGTCGTTTTTGCCGGGTATATCTGAGACAAATTCGACATTATCTAACCAAATGAAATGATTTGACTTTTTGATTTCTTCAATGATGTCTCTAAAATTTTCGATTTCGTTTCTGACTTGTGGCCAGAAATTATCCGGATTGCAGGCATATTCATGAAGTTTGTCGAAACGTTTCGCTTCAGTTGGCACAATCTTGTCCTTTCCTATAAGATCGACGGCAGGAATGCTCAGATCGCTGTTCCAAAATTCTTCAAAGGATTTATTTACCTCTCCGGAAACCTTTCCCATCAGTAGGACATCTCTGTCCCGGAAATTGTATTCATGATCGTAATCAAAATATTCATCTGCTATATTTCTGCCTCCGGTGATGACGACTTGCTTATCGACGATAAAGGTCTTGTTGTGCATACGTTGATTGGCAGAGCGAAAATCGGTGGCAAATTTGTGGAGTTTATTGAAAATATTCTTCCCAAGATTGACACCGGGATTGTATATTTTGACCTCTATATTTGGATGGCTGTCAAAGATGAGAATATCCTCCAATGCTGCATCCACCATAATATCATCTACAAGGATTCTGACTTTTACACCACGATCTGCCGCTCTCACCAAATAATCACATGCAATGAGGCCGACGTTGTCTGTTGAAAATATAAAGTATTGAATATCTATGGTCTTTTCTGCATACTCAGAAAGCCATGCCCGGGTTATCAACGACCTGCCGCCATCTTCCAAAACATATACGCCTGTTTGGGTCTTCATTTTTTCCTGGTAATCGGATAATTCCTGAGTCAAACTAATTGAATCATTTCTGTGGATTTTGGAACAGAAATCAGTTGCTTCAGTCATCGGAGGAGGTGTTTTGGTACAGGAAAATAATACCAGAGTCAGTAAAAATAAATAAGTCGGAAGTAGGAGGATGCGCATGTACAAATATAAGGAGTTGTTAGATTGTTGAGTGTATATTTATTGTAGTCGAAAAGTGTATTTCAAAAATCTTCCATTTATTCAAGATAACCGATAATAAACGCTTACAAACGACTATAAACGTTTGTAAATTGAAACTTCTTTGTTTTTCGAATTATCTTTGTTAGGTCAATTTGAGTGTATAAATTACTTGAATTTATTTAGTTAATAAAAGATTGTAGATGGTTGATACAAAATAATTGCTTTATTAATTAAATGAAGATGGATGGCTGGCTGGTTGGGATTGGGCGTTAAAATTTTTACTTCCCCTGTTGTAGAGGTAGGGTTTATACATAAGTATTTTTTCAATAAAGGCTCTTCTATGAATAGCAAGATAATTTATTGATTTTAAGTTTATTATAAGCAAAATGAATTTTGCAGACACACGAACTTAGGTTAACCTAAGCTCAACGTTCCACAGCGAATGATGTACATTAATTTATAGTCAAAACAATGATCGTGAAGGTTCGGCGTAGGTTAACCTACGTCGGGGTGTCACCAAAGTTTCACTTTGATATAAATTAAAAAGATGTGTATGAACCCTAGCTGGCAGATGCGTGACGTAGGCAGGACGTCCAGCCTTGACTTTTTTTGCTACTTTTTGTGTCAATACAAAAGTAGAGAATATACTTGGCCAACGATGTCTATCGATATATAAAATGCTTTACATAAAAATTAAAATCTAACATTTTTCTAAAAAAATGCTTTCTATAAAATCCTATTTTAAATACAAAAACTAAAATAAATCTCTTAATAAAACAAGCACCACTGCTTAATCTTCACAAATTCAAAACCTATTCACCAAAATATTTGTCCTATGAATTCTTCAATAAGTGCTAATTTTAAACCAATGCAAACACTAGAAATCAATGAGTCTTTCGAACTCGCATGCCGTTTCATCAATGAAACAAATGAAAGTATTTTTGTCACAGGAAATGCCGGTACCGGTAAGACTTCCTTCCTAAAATACATCATCAACAACAGCCCAAAAAACATCTTGGTGGCAGCGCCGACAGGTATTGCTGCACTAAATGCAGGTGGAGTGACATTGCACAGTTTATTTCAACTGCCTTTTGCACCATTTATACCCACAGATGAATACAAAGCAGAGTTAAATCGCAACATCCGTCAGAACAAAAAAAAGCTGGATCTCCTGCGCAATATGGATGTGCTGGTCATCGATGAAATCTCGATGGTAAGATGCGATGTCCTCGATGCAATAGATACCATGCTTAGAAGCGTAAGGCGCAATCACCGTCAGGCTTTTGGTGGGGTTCAGTTGCTGTTTATTGGTGATTTAAGTCAGTTGTCTCCTGTAGCAAAGCAGGAAGAATGGCAGTTGCTTTCCAAATATTATAAGTCTCCTTATTTCTTCGAATCAAAGGTTGTGGAAGAAAACAGACCGATTTGTATTGAATTTACTAAAATATATCGTCAAAAGGAAGAAAGTTTTATTGAATTGCTTAATAAAGTACGGAACAATGCACTCACTCCTCAGGACGTCGCCCTGCTCAATAAAAACTATCAACCTGACTTTATCCCATTCAAGGACGACAAATACATCACACTTACGTCCCACAATGCTCGAGCCGATAGGGCGAATCAATCAAAGTTGGAAGAGCTCAATACAAAAGCCTATACATATACGGCGGAAATAGAGGATGACTTTCCCGAATATTTATACCCAAATGATTTCAATTTGGTCCTAAAAGTCGGCGCCCAGGTAATGTTCATAAAGAATGACAATATGGGCCGAAAATACTTTAATGGTAAGATCGGTGTGGTCCATTCTTGTACCGACGATAATGTCGTGGTCGATTGTGAAGGTGAAAAGATATATGTTGGCCGGGATTTTTGGGAAAATACCAAATACAGCATTACTGATGGGACAAGTACTGTGGAACAGAAAGTATTAGGCCGGTATTTGCAATTCCCTCTCAAACTGGCTTGGGCCATCACCATTCACAAAAGCCAGGGATTGACATTTGACAAAGTCATGATCGATGCGGCATTCTCTTTCAGCAGCGGGCAGGTATATGTGGCGCTATCCAGATGTACCAGTTTAGCGGGTATCGTATTGCTTTCAAGGATAGATTCGAATGCCATTGTTTATGATAGCAGGATTAAGGAAGGAGTCAATAAACTAACATTTCAAGGCCAAATAGATAAATATTTGCAGGACTCTAAGCAGAAATATGCATATCTTTTAATGGCTGAAATGCTTGACTGCAGTGATTTACTGAAGTTTTCGAATTTTATGCACGCCGAGATCCGAAAGGTCGTGGACAAATTTTCAAAAGAAAGTCTTCCGGAAGCAGAAGCATTAAGGACATCCTTTACGAATCAACAGATCATCGTGGACAAATTTTTACCAAGTCTTAGGAAATTGAGCGATGAAAGCGGTGGAGAAGCGGGACTTGCCGGCCTGAATCAAAGGTTAAATGATGCTTTGAAGTACTTCCTTCCACTCCATAAGCAGACACTGAGCAATATTCTGGAAAATCATATATCAACAGAGTTAAAAGATCTATCTTCGAAGGTCACTGAAAATTTAAATGAATTATACCAACTCATGAGCCTGAAAGTCTATCTCATGGAGAAGATGGTGGATAATTTTAGTATTGTCACATATTTAAATGCCAAGACCGGATACGCTCCTCCGGCAAAAAAACTTTCCGTTTACAACAACGAACAAAAAGCAGGATCCGGTAGTGATATGGCTGATCCGGGAGATCATAATCTACTATACTTAAAGTTGAAAAAGTGGCGGGATGAACTTTGTAAGTCCATAGATATTCCGATTTATCTAATCGGAAATCAGGAAGTGTTCAGGATATTATCGACATATATGCCTCAAAATGAGTCAGAGTTATTGAAAGTTAAAGGTTTTGGCAAAGCGAAGGTCAATAGGTATGGCGAGGAGATCTTAGGTATCATTAAAGATTATTGTGATGAATTTGATATAGTCCCGGACAGGAGGGACGAAGTTTTAGATTCGATAGTTCCCGTCAAACGAGAGCGAAAAATTAGAGCTCCAAGTGAAAAGAAAGTCAAAGTAGATACTAGAATGATCACTTTACAAATGTTGCAAGAGGAAAAATCAATTCCACAAATAGCGGAGGAAAGAAATCTGGCTCAAAGCACTATTGAAGGCCACATCGCCCATCTTATAGGCGAGCAAAAACTATCCATATATGACTACGTGGAAGTTCCTGATATTGAAGATATTACTAAGGCAATAAAAGGTCACCTTGACTTAAGCTTGACTGAACTAAAACAAAAGTTGCCAGACAGGTTCACCTTTGGGCAACTTCGTGCAGTCAAGGGCTTTTTAGAAATAACAAAAGATTGAGATGGACAACATCAATGACAATTATCTGGGAAGTGTGATAAAGCAAATGGAATACTATAAATCTTTGGGCGAAAAGGCGATGAGTCAACTGAGCGACGAGCATTTTGTGATGAAGTTGAATGATGAAAGCAATAGTATCGGCACTATTGTTAAACACATTTGGGGCAATATGATGTCAAGATGGACTGATTTTTTGACGGCTGACGGGGAGAAGGAATGGCGGGAGAGAGAAGCAGAATTTGACAATGACCTTTCTACGTCGGCAGACATCATGCGGCATTGGGAAGAAGGGTGGAAATGTTTTTTAGATGCGCTTAATTCATTAGGAAGTCAGGATTTGGACAGGATAATCTATATTCGCAATGAGGGCCACACTGTGATGGAGGCTATCAATCGCCAACTTGCGCACTACCCTTATCACGTAGGACAAATCGTATTTTTAGCCAAACTCTTAGCCAAGGATCCCTGGCAGTCACTTTCAATACCTAGAGGTGGCACGAAGGCCTTCAATGTTGAAAAATTCAATCAGGAAAAAAGAAGGAAACATTTTACGGACGAAAATTGAAGCAGAATGTAGGTTTTGCCAACTTTAATTTCCTATTAGTCATAATTTGCAATTTTCATGTTCTCTATAGGTGTGTATTAAATTACTAGGGCTTAAAAGCTAGCTTGGTATTATATTTTGTGTACCTTTGCCGCGCAAAAAACACAGATTTGCCTCATGATTTCATACATTGATGGGAAAATTACTTTGATGACACCAACCTATGTCCTTTTGGAGACATCAGGTATCGGTTACCATGTAAATATTAGCCTCAATACTTACTCTCAATTGGAGGGTAAGGAGCGGGTTAAGTTATTGACTGTCTTACTAATCAAAGAAGACTCACATACTTTATATGGTTTTTTTACCGAAGAAGAACGATCTTTATTTCAGCATTTGATTTCTGTCAATGGTGTTGGGGCAGGCATAGCGCGATTGATTCTTTCCTCCGTAATGCCTCACGACATTCGTCAGGCTATTATTTATGATAATGAAAGAGTTTTTGGTCAGGTCAAAGGTATCGGCCCAAAGACTGCCAAACGCATCATTATTGACTTGAAGGACAAATTAGCCAAGGAGCCTGAATCTGAGCATGTCACCATGCAAGGTAATAGTACCAATATTCTTAGGGATGAATCGTCAGCTGCCTTGCAGGCTCTTGGATTTCAGAAGGCTGCCATAGAAAAGACGCTTACATCACTATTGAAAGAAGGGAAAGAATATAATTTGGAACAACTTGTCAAGGCAGCCTTAAGGGCTTTGTCGGGCTAGTTGAATATGAGAGATTAAAAGAAAAAGTGTTAATTTTTCAGAATACAAACGAAATCAAAAACTTATGCGTTTAGTGTAAGTCGAAACCTTAAAGATAAACACATAAATTTTGAATAAAGCAATTCACCACGAATAAAAACAGTAATTAGTTGAGCACAGATTATTCTTTTTAAAGAACCGCGCTAGCTCAAATATCATCTATTTTTTTGTTGCGAATAATGCAAGTTGACTTATTTATATGAATTTTAAAATCAACACATTCGGTCCTGTTTTAATCATTTGTCTCGGGATTTATGCCTTGACCGCTGGGAACCTGATTAGAAGAGGATTCTTAAATAACACTAAAGAATCTACAGATGAACACGCACAGGATACAATTCCGGTGCGCAAGTCCATCTATCCCATCGATACGACCAATCCAATCAATCTAAAATTACCTCCTGATATCGATCAGGGATTCAATTATGATCCTGAAACTGATAGTTACTTTGAATCTACAAAATTAGGTTCTGATTTTCTGGAAGCTCCTGTGGGAATGACCTTCTCAGAATTTATGGCAGCAAAAGCCAAAGAACAAGAAACGTCTTATTTTAATAAGTTGGCAGGTATATCGGATGGTAAAAATTCTGGCCAGGCAAAAGACCCTTTAGAAGGTTATAAGACCAGTACTTCCATCATCACCAGACTCTTTGGAAGTGATAATATAGATATCAAACCGGCAGGTAGTGTAGACATCAACCTGGGCTTGAGCTCCAATAATACCTTCAATCCAACAGCTACTGAGCGCCAAAGAAAATATACCAATTTTGATTTTCAACCTACCATAGACTTAAGTATTGCTGGGAAAGTAGGCGAAAAATTAAATATTAACGCCAATTACAATACTCAATCCCAATTTGATTTTGACCAGGTGATCAAGATAAATTTTGATGGAGGAAGCTTTGGAGAGGACGATATTCTTAGAAAAATTGAAGCGGGTAACGTTAGTTTGCCATTGCGTAGTTCGCTAATTCAAGGTAGTCAGTCTCTTTTCGGAATAAAAGCTGATCTCCAGTTCGGTCATTTGAAAGTAACCGGTTTGATTTCCCAGCAGAAATCAGAACGGAAAAACTTACAATTGCAAGGTGGTAGTCAGTTACAGACTTTTTCACTACCCATCGACCAATATGATGAAAATAAACACTTCCTATTGTCTCAATACAATAGAAATCAGTTTAATAATGCACTGAAAACCCTCCCTCAGATCAATTCGCTTTTCTCCATAACAGATATTGAGGTTTGGGTAACCAATGACCGTCAGGAGACTGAGGATGTAAGGGACATTGTAGCATTGGCGGATTTGGGTGAATGGAAGACATTAACCACTTATAATCCACTGATCAACGATACATTATCTGTAAATCATCCTGATTATACAGGAAGAATTGAGTTGCCGAACAACAATTCAAACAAGTTGTATAATCAACTTGCTATTCAGGATTCATTAAATAGTCGTCCGCTCAGCAGAACTATTAATACCCTGCAAGGCTCCCCATTAAACCTTGTTCAAACTAAGGATTTTGAAAAAGTAAGAGCAAGAAAGCTTCGAAGCGGAACTGATTATACCTTTCATCCTGAATTAGGCTTCGTTTCAATAAATATTGGCTTAAGGCCAGATCAAGTATTGGGTGTATCCTACAGATATAGATATAATGACAAGATCTATCAAGTAGGAGAGTTTTCTTATGAAGTTCCCGTAAATCCGGTAGAGCCGAATGTGATTTTTGTCAAATTACTAAAAGCTACATCACAGAAAACGGAAGTTCCACTTTGGAATCTGATGATGAAAAACATATATTCTGTCGGAGCATATCAAACAAATGCGCTGGACTTTAGGCTTGATGTTTTTTACGAAGATCCGGGTTATGGGCAGAAAAGATTCCTTCCAGATACAGACCTCAAAGGTCAACCTCTTTTGAGAATATTCAATCTGGACAACTTGAACACTACGGGTGATCCGCAGCCGGATGGAGTATTTGACTTTGTGGAAGGCGTCACGATCAATAGCAGAACTGGTAGGATCATGTTCCCGGTGCTGGAGCCATTTGGAAGTGATCTCGCCAAAAAAATTAATAATTCTAGCCTAGCAGAGCGCTATACTTATCCTGATCTTTATACCAGGACAATAACCAGGGCACGTGAATATCCCGAGAAAAATCGATTTACTTTAAAGGGGTCGTATAAATCTTCAGTCTCTTCTGAGATCTCATTAGGTGCATTTAATGTGCCTCAGGGTTCTGTGAAGGTGACAGCCGGAGGTACGCAACTGGTAGAAAATCAAGATTATACCATAGATTATTCTGCGGGTAAGGTCAACATCATCAATGATGCCTATCTCACTTCAGGAGTACCTGTCAATGTCTCCTTTGAGGATAATGCTTTATTCAGTTTTCAGCAAAAGTCAATGATGGGCTTGCGCGCAGACTATGCTATTAATAAGAATATCAATATTGGAGGTACCTTCATGAGACTTTCAGAAAGACCATATACTCAAAAAAGTCAATCTCGGAGATGATCCGCTTAATAATAAAGTGTACGGGGTAGATTTCAACTTTTCGAAAGATGCTGAATGGTTGACAAGACTCGTTGATAAGCTGCCCTTGATTCAGACTAAAGAAGTTTCAAAAGTCAATTTGACTTCCGAATTTGCCTTGCTACAACCGGGTCATTCGAAGTTTATCAATAACTTGGCTGACGTAGGTGGTTCTGCTTATATAGATGACTTCGAAGGAAGTACATCGAGTTTTGATCTAAGAACCCCGACCCAGGAATGGTTTATCTCAAGTGTACCTCAGAACGATAATGCCAACAATAACCCGCTTTTCAAGGAATCAATGTTGACGAACAATCTTGCCTATGGTGCCAATAGAGCGCACTTGAATTGGTTCCGTGCAGAGGTTAATGCCTTAAACCCAACTGATATCAATGACCCATACTCGAGATTTGTTGCTATTAATGAGGTATTCAAAAGAAGGAACAATGTCGTAGGTATCAACAACGGCTTATATACTTTTGACGTAGTATATGATCCGACAGAGCGAGGGCCTTATAACTTTGATATCCCGGGTGGTTATCCTGGATTTTCTGCAGGATTAAACTCTGCGGGTGGTCTCAATGAACCTACTTCTAGATGGGCAGGGATTCAGCGGGCTATTACAAACTCTGATTTTGAGGCACAAAACTATGAATTTATTGAATTCTATATGTTGAGTCCCTTCTTGGCCAGACCTAATGGTGTTCAAAACACTTCAAGCGGTAAGATATTTATCAATTTAGGGAATGTTTCTGAGGATGTATTGAGGGATTCAAGAAATTTCTTTGAAAACGGCCTGCCTGGTCCCAATGATGATAATCAAAAAATATTTAATTCAGTATGGGGTAATATTCCTGCAGTTAACCAATTTATCAATGCTTTTGACAATGACCTTACCAAGCGTCAGGCTCAGGATGTTGGACTTGATGGATTAAACAGTGAACAGGAAAGAGCGTACTATACTGATTTTATCAATGCAATTCAAAACTCGAATTTGAGTGCGGATGCAAAAGCAAAAATCCTTGCTGATCCTTCTGCCGATGACTTCCAGCATTTTAGAGAATTTGACAACAATTCTCCCATTCTTGAAAGATATAGGAAGTTCAACGGACAAGAAGGTAATTCAAAGCCTACACAAAGTAATGCAAGTGTCCAATCAGCCTCTACCAACTATCCAGATCGGGAAGATATAAACAATGACAACTCGCTGAACGAATCTGAAGCATATTATCAATACGAGATTCCAATAGAGTGGGACGGTGGTAATGGAATTAAGCTGAACCAATTCATTACAGATACGATACATGGCCGAAATGATGAGGAGGTTTGGTACAGATTTAAAGTTCCGATCAATCAGCCAACACAAACAGTAGGGGGTATTAGCGATTTTCGATCTATTCGATTCATGAGATTATTCATGAAAGATTTCGGTCAACAAACCATCATGCGATTTGCTCGAATGGATCTTGTCAGGAATCAATGGAGGAAGTACACCAGAGGTATTACGGGCGCTATAGACGGTCCTATCATTATTCAACCTCCTTTTTCAGATCTAAAATTTGATCTGAATGCAGTCAATTTTGAAGACAACTCTGCCAAAATCCCGGTATCCTATGTCCTGCCTAAAGGTTTGAGATTGGAGAGAGCTGTAGGTGCATATGCTGAGACATTTCAGAATGAACAATCACTTGCAATGAATTTCTGTAATCTACCTGAAGATTATAGAGTAGGTGTATTCAAAAATACAAACATTGACATGAGGAGATATGACCGATTGAAAATGTTTGTTCATGCGGAGACTCTTGCTGATCAGAATAACTCAATTCCTGAAGGAGATTTAAGCCTCTTCCTGAGAATCGGTAGTGACTTTACTGATAACTACTATGAATATGAGGTTCCATTAAAAATGTCAGATCTGGACAAACTTAAAGCATTGTCCAATGACATCTTTTTATACAGTGATGAAGTATGGCTGGAACAGAATGCTTTCAATTTTCCTTTGGAAGTGCTCACTAAATTGAAAGAAGAAAGGAATAAATTAAATGGTGTAGGTACTTATTACTCAAAGCCGGATCCAGAGAAACCAAATAATACCATTACTGTAAAAGGGAATCCTAACCTTGGTTACGTCAAAGGGATAATGATAGGCATCCATAATAAAGATGGCGGAATACCACGGTGTGGTGAGATCTGGGTCAATGAACTCCGGATGACAGGATTCGATGAGCGGGGTGGTGTAGCTGCTATATCCAGATTAGATTTTCAACTTGCTGACCTTGGTACACTTACGCTTTCAGGCGCATATTCTTCACTTGGATGGGGAGCGCTGGATCAAAGACTCCAGGAGAGAGCTATTGAATCCAACTATCAATATGATATCAGCACCAATCTGGAACTTGGTAAATTTATACCGGGTAAGACCGGAATTAAAATTCCTTTTTACTATCAGTATACTACCAGTGTTAAAACGCCGGAATATGATCCTTACGATCTGGATATAAAATTGAAAGATAAACTGAATACTGTAGATGCAAATGTCAAAGATAGTCTTCGCGAACAAGCGATAGAATACGAAAATATTACCAGTTATTCATTCAATAATGTACGCAAAGAGAGATTAAACAAAGCCTCAACTCCGCTTCCGTGGGACATAGAAAACTTTAGTTTTACTTATGGACATTCCAGAACTAAACGTACTGATCCCATCATAGCCAATGATCAAACAGATCAATACAAAGGTGGATTCGATTACAACTTTACAATGAAGCCTCTTTATATAGCTCCATTTGCTAAGGCAATCAAAAAGGATAAATACGTCAAGTTTATTACGGACCTTAATTTTAATTTGGTTCCCAATACATTTACCTTTAATACCCAACTCAATAGATTATACAGCACTAAATTGTACAGGTTTACGGATCCATTCCAAAGTACCTGGAGAACAAGGAACTTCTTGTGGGATAGAAATTACAGTCTTAACTGGGATCTCACCAAATCATTGAAATTTGATTTTGTCGCTCAGAATACTGCAGTAATAGATGAATTAAGTGACAGATTTGTAGATTCCGGGCTTCCTGATCCTGCTTTTAATACCAATAGCAATCGAGCGGAAATATGGAATAATGTAAAAAATCTTGGAAGGAATAAAAACTATAAGCATACATTCAACCTGAACTATAACGTGCCATTTAAAAACATTCCATTCATGGAGTGGGTTACGATGCGGGCATTGTACGGAGGTTCATATACCTGGAGTGCTGCTGCTATCAATGTGGATACTTTGGGTAATGTGATCCAGAATACTCAGATCAGACAGATCAATGCTGATCTAAGTTTTGATAGATTATATGCTAAATGGGACTATCTCAAAAAGATTGAAAAACCCGGTACTAAGACTACTCCTAAAAAAGGTGATAAAGTCACACCTCCAAAGAAACAAGGCGATAAAAATACTCCTGAAGATGGTAAAATAGGTAAAAATAAGGATGGTGATGCAAAAGTAGACTCTACTTCCACAGGGAGTCTGACGAAAGCAGAAAAAGCTAAGCTTAAGAAAGAAAAAGACAAGGCTAAACGCAAGCAGGAACGAATAGAGAGGAGGGCGAACTATCAACCGTCCCTTGCAGAACGTATACTGATAAGGCCATTGCTTAGTGTGAGAAAAGCCAGATTAACCTATACGGAAAACCTAAACTCTTCAATTCCTGGATATACACCTAAGACCACAGCTTTGGGTATGGACTCCTGGGATGCTCCCGGACTTAGTTATGTAGCTGGCTGGCAACCTGACAATGCATATTTTGAAAGGGCCATAGCACCGAATAATCAATGGATCACTAAGAATATATTCCAAAATCAATTGGTTATCCTTGGTAAGAATCAAGTCATAGAAGGAAGAGTCAATCTAGAACCTTTCAACGATTTTAAAATTGATCTAAACGCGGGTAAGACCTATCAGGAAACGCACACAGAATTGTTCAAGATCAAGGCCCCCGGAGAAGGGTTTGGTAGATATAGCGGCAGGGATGTCGGTTCTTATACCACGACTTTCTTTACATTGGGTACTTTCTTTAATGATATTGACGATGTGTTCAAGCGATTTGAATCCAATAGGGTGGTTATTTCAAATAGGTTAGGTACTAATCCGGATCCAACTACAGGATATGCTGAAGGGTTTGGAAGGATACAGCAAGAGGTGCTTGTGCCTGCATTCCTGGCTGCTTATTCAAACAAAAGTGCCGCCACGCAGAATTTAGATGCATTTAAGACTACTCCAAAGGTCAACTGGCAGGTGACATATAATGGACTGACTAAGATTGCTTTCTTTAAGAAATATTTCTCGAGTATCAATGTCTCTCATGCGTACAAATCTACGTTGACAGTCAATAGCTTTAATACTTCTCCTTATTTCGATGCGAATGACCCTACATTGGTCAATCCAATCACACAGAATTATTACAGTAGGCTGGAGATACCTGCTATTTCTATCACAGAAGGATTGTCCCCTTTGATCAGGTTTGATTTTAAAACTAAAAATGACATTACCTTTAATGTAGATTATAAAAAAATCAGAAACCTTTCTTTGTCATTCGTTGATAACCTGGTGAATGAGACTAAAACTTCTGATTTCACGATTGGAGCCGGATATGAAATGCACAACGTAAAGTTGCCTTTTATGAAAGAATTCCAAAAGAAAAAATCTAAGAAGAAAAAGGATAAGGAAAAAGATACAACCAAAACTTCCTCACAGCCAGGTGCCGGTGGCTCCAGAAAAGCACCTTCTGCCAATGACCTTATTTTTAGACTGGATGTATCTTACCGAGATGATATTTCTGTGAGTCATTTTATAGATCAGGACAGGACACTTACTTCAAGAGGTGCTACTACATTTAGAATAGCCCCGAATATTGAGTATGAATACAACAAGAATCTTACACTCAGACTGTTTTATGACTACAATCTTTCAAGTCCTAAGACATCACAACAGTTTAAGACGATATCTCAAAGAGGAGGGGTAACATTCCGATTCCTTTTGAATTAACTAAGAATATTATTGGTAAAAAAGCAGATCCATTTTCCGGATCTGCTTTTTTTATTAGCTTCCTATCGCATTACCACATAGATGTCCCACCTATTTGAATCGTTGTTTTATTCTCTTATACAGAATGTCGTTGCTATTATTGTAAATACTCCTTAATAGATTCGTTCACATCCAATAAGACAATTACCGTTCAAAAATTACAATTCTTTTCAAAATTTGACTTTGCTTGCATTAATTTTTGCCCAACTGATGAAGATTTACTTAATTTTATCTGTAATTAATATTCATTCTATGAGATTTGCTAGATTTTTTCTTCTTTTCCTTTGTTTAAATGTATTTCACTCACTATCAGCCCAGAACAGTCAGGACTCCCTGTATATGCGGATGCATTATACAAAGGAGGAGAAGATGATCAAAATGCGCGATGGTATAAGCCTTTTTACTTCCGTTTATATTCCCACGGATTTGTCAAAAAAGCATCCTATCATAATGGTAAGAACCCCGTATTCATGTAGACCTTATGGCGTGGAAAAATTTGCCGAACTATACAATACCTATCATAAATATTACCTAAGAGCAGGATATATTATAGTGTTTCAGGATGTAAGAGGAAGATTTATGAGTGAAGGCGTATTTGAAGATATCCGACCATTTATCACCAACAAAAAATCAAGCAAGGATATAGACGAGGCTTCAGATACTTATGATACCGTCGATTGGTTGGCCAATAATGTGAAAAACAATAATGGCAATGTTGGTATCATGGGTATTTCATATCCCGGTTTTTACGCTACGATGGCTGCACTGTCAGGGCATCCAGCGTTGAAAGCCGTAAGCCCGCAAGCACCTGTGACAGATTGGTTCAGAGGAGATGATTTTCATCATAATGGAGCATTTGCATTGATGGATGCTTTTAATTTTTACAGGAGCTTTGGATTGCCAAGACCAAATCCATTAAAGCAGTATGCATCAGTTAAATCAAAATTTTCAGAAGATTCATACGACTTTATGTTGAAGGCCGGAGCATTATCCGATATTAAAAAAAATTATTTTGGTGATAGTCTTCAGTTTATGAATGACATGTATGCACATCCTGATTTGGATAAATTTTGGGCTGACCGCAATCCACTGCCTCATTTAAATGACATTAAACCAGCCGTGATGGTCGTCGGTGGTCTCTTCGATGCAGAAGACTGTTATGGTGCATGGAATACCTTTAAAACCCTTGAATCACAAAGCAGCTCTTCAGATAATATGCTCGTCATGGGACCCTGGTATCATGGTAATTGGGGTGGAAGAGGAGATGGAGCTTCAATTGGAAATGTAAAATTTGGACAAAAAACTGCTGAATGGTATCAGAATGAAATGGAGATCCCGTTTTTTAAAAAATACCTGGAAGACAGCCCTAATAAAATGGTGGGTGGCAAGGTGAATGTCTTCATCACAGGTGAAAATAATTGGCATAAATTTGAAACATGGCCACCTAGTGGTTCACGTCCTTATAAGTTGTACTTGACATCAGAGAATGGCCTAAGTCAGAATGCTGCATCAGATAAAGCTACCGGATCAGATTCTTACATAAGTGATCCTGCCCATCCGGTTCCTTACAGAAGTGAGATTGGCTGGAACAGAACCAGAGAATATATGCTTGATGATCAAAGATTTACTTCCCAAAGGAGTGATGTTCTCACCTATCAATCCGATATACTTGAAGAAGATGTGACGGCAATAGGTCCTGTAATAGCAGACCTTTTTGTTAAATTATCTACTACAGATGCTGATTTTGTTGTAAAAATAATTGATGTCTTTCCTGATGACTTCAAAGAATACTCCTCTGATAAAGTGCCCATGGGTGGTTATCAGATGTTGGTTCGTGGCGAGATCATGCGTGGCAGATATAGGAATAGTTTTTCTGATCCGGAGGGCTTCAAACCCGGTAAGGATGATAGAGTAAAGTTCAATTTGCCGGACATTGCACACAATTTTAGAAAGGGACATCGCATCATGGTGCAGATACAGAGTTCGTGGTTTCCTCTTTTCGACAGGAATCCTCAACAATTTGTCAATATCTACACATGCAAACAATCTGACTTTGTAAAGTCTAAAGTTGAAGTATTTAGAGACAAGGTACATCCCTCCAGCATCGAATTTTTAGTTAAATAGAATATACAAGGAAATTATTTCTTAATTTTTTGCACAATTTCGGTCGATCTGTCGTTAATTAATTGAAAAAAATTAAGTAAAAATGAAACTTAGATTTCATATTTTAGTTAATAGGATATAGAAGATGATTAAATCTTAATAAGGCTGTATTGCATTGTTTTATAGCTTTAATATATCTATTAAAAATTTATCAAGTATATTTTCTAAGCTCATGATTCTCAAGTCAATAGAAAGAAGGTCAAATTTATCCAAAGAAGCATTTAAAAATGAATATTTGGATAAGAATCTGCCGGTTATACTTACCGACATGTCGAAGGATTGGGTAGGGTTGGATAAGTGGTCCTTTGATTTCTTTAAAGAAAAATACGGAGACCTTCAGGTACCCCTTGTGGATAAAAATTTTCATAATCCTGGTGCACATTATATGGAAAAGAAGAAGGTAGCTTTCAAGACATATATTGAGGCTATCGAAAAAGGTCCAACAGATTTGCGCCTATTCTTATTTAATATTTTTGCTGAAGCTCCGGAATTAAGAGAAGATTTTACCTGGCCTACTATTATGGATGGTTTTGTAAAAACGCTCCCTTTTATGTTTTTTGGAGGTAAAGACAGCATCACACCATTGCATTTTGATATTGATTGTCCTTCTAATTTTCTCACACAATTCCATACAAGAAAAAAGGTCTTGCTCTTTGATAAAGATCAGTCAAAATACCTTTATCATCAGCCATTTACAGTCCAAAGTCAAGTAGATTTGCATAATCCGGACTATGACAAATTTCCCGCATTGCGCAAGGCAGAAGGCATCGAAGCCATCCTCGAACATGGTGATACTATTTATATACCCCCTCATTGGTGGCATTATATTGAATACGTGGATAGTGGTTTCTCCTTGGCACTGAGAGCTCATAACAGTATTGCTAATAAATTTGTAGCTGTTAGAAACCTTGTTCAGCACTCTGTCATAGATAAAGGTATGAATAAAATCATGGGTGAGAAGTGGAAGAACTGGAAACTCGAAACAGCAAAGCATAGAGCTGAAACTTATTAAATCGACCAAACTCAATGAAGTTTCAACGCGATTATATTCGGTGAAACAGTTGGTATCATTGATCTGTGAGTTAGAAGTCAGAAACTGGAGTATAGCGGAAGTCCCGAGCTAGATTATCACGTTTGCAAGGAGTAGAAAATCTTATTCGGGATTAGAAGTTAGAATAAAACTTCGAATGTTGTGTTACGCTTATATTTGAGAGAACAGATTAATTAAAATATTAATTGTTTGGATAATAAATTAGATATCAAAATATTAAGATATATTATTATTCTATTATATATATATGTTAAGCAATATTTAACCTTACTCGAAAACTTGAGTTACTAATTGATAAAAAATGAATGAAGATCTGACTTTACGCGAACTTGGTGAAAGTGCCATCAACCTTGCTGTTCAAAATGTCCTGGATGGAGGTGGACCATTTGGAGCAATTGTAGTGAAAGATGGCAAAATAATCGCTTCCGGCGCCAATAGTGTCACCACCACGAATGATCCTACTGCTCATGCAGAAGTGATAGCCATCAGGAATGCGTGCAAGGCCTTGAACGATTTTCAACTGACAGATTGTATCCTTATTACTTCTTGTGAGCCATGTCCAATGTGTTTGGGGGCCTCATATTGGGCCAGAGTAAAAGCCGTTTATTATATAGCAAGCAAGGACGATGCTGCGAAGGCAGGATTTGATGATTCTTTCATTTATCGCGAATTGGATCTTCCACATAGTGATCGTAGTATTCCATTTATAAAAATGGACATGAGTAATTTTAATGCTCCTTTCGATACTTGGGAAAACCTTGAAGAAAAGCGGCTTTACTAATTTATGGCTGATGGCCATTGGCTATTGGCTGTTAGCTCTGCTGTGGAAACTAGAACATATAATATCCTAAAGGACAGTATTGTATATTGATATTAAACCGGAAGTCTGAATATTGAATTTCTCATACCTTCTCACCTTCTCACCTCTTCACTAAAGCTGCCGGCCATTGGCTATTGGCTGATAGCTCTGCTGTGGAAACGAGATAGCATTGCTTAAGGAAACTGACCATCATTTTCAATTTTCCATTCTCAATTTTCCATTCTTCCTTTCTCACCTAAAACTTGATATCTAAATTCTAAGTTACTGACCTGATTACTGACCACTGACCACTGACCACTGACCACTGACCACTGAATTACTCATTACTCATATCGAGCGCTTCTTCTCCCATTCCCACGCCGTTCTCACAATATCCTCTAGATTGTGCTTAATCTTCCAATTCAATAGATCCAAGGCTTTCCTATTATCCGCATATATTGCTATGACATCTCCTGCTCTTCTTGGTACAATTTTGAATTTTGGAAAAAGACCGTTTGATTTTTCGAATGCATGAATTACTTCGAGTACAGTGTTTCCATTTGCTGAACCCAAATTGAAAATTTCAAAATTGGAAACATCCATTTTATCTTTCATATAAGAAATAGCTATGGCATGAGCTGATCCGATATCTGATACATGAATATAATCTCTGATACAAGTGCCATCCCTGGTAGGATAATCATCTCCAAACACACTCATTTCCTGTCGTTTCCCTATGGCAGTTTCAGTGATCACAGGTACCAGATTTGAAGCATTTATGGTAGGGGATTCTCCTATAAAATTACTAATGTGCGCTCCTGCCGGATTAAAATACCTCAGAGCAATGACTTTAAATTCAGGATCTGCAAGACAACAATCCTGTAATATTTCTTCCCCAATAAGTTTTGTTCTGGCATAAGGGCTCTGAATCACACCCAATGGAGTTTGCTCATTGACAGGAAGTGTTTCCGCATCTCCATATACACTGCAAGAAGAGGAAAAAATCAAATTATTGCAGTGATAATCTTTCATAGTCTCGATTAAGACAAGGAGACTTGCAAGATTATTTTGATAATATTTTAGAGGGAAAATAACTGATTCATTTACAGCCTTAAATGCGGCAAAGTGTATCACCGCTTCAATCGGACCTTCTTCCTTAAAAAAAGTCTGCAATGCAACTGAATCGCCAACACTGATTTTTGTATTCTTTACTTTAACACCTGTTATGCTTTCGATTCCCTCGATGGCGGAACCATCAGAATTGCTCAGATCATCTATACATACCACCTCATATCCAAGTTGAATAAGTTCTACTATAGTATGACTTCCTATATAACCGCATCCGCCCGTTACCAGGATCTTGCCCATTATTCCAAATTTAATTAATGTTTGATTACTGAATGATCAATTTTTTTGTCGTAAAGTTTTGCCCTGACACGATCTGAACATTATAAACCCCACTTACCAAATTATTTAGAGGTAGGGTTAATACGTCATCATTTTTCAAGTCGTATTCCTTTATTTTATTGCCCATCATATCCATTACAGTAATGCTGTAATTTGCTATTTTACCGAAGGTAATATGGATCTTATCGTGTGTTGGATTTGGATAAATATTTGCAATTAAGCCATCTTTGGCCTTATTGTTTTTCAATGGAAACTCACAATTTATAAAGGCCTTCCACCCTGGAGATACATTGAATAGACCTGAATGAAACTGAAAAGTTAATGCACCGCTGGGATCAGTTGAAACTATTTTTGGAGGCAATGTCTCTCCACAATACTTCTTAGGAACCGTACCCGAAATATCCGGACCATTGAAGACCCTCAAATAATCATTATTACACCCAGAGCCGAATTCTACATTGAATTCAAAAAATTCCACGCTGACCTTTCCATTTGGATCAGCAGGGTAGAAAGTTTGAACATAATCAATGTTATTATCATAAGCATCCAATCCTCCAGGATCCAAGTACAAGGCACTGCAGGAAGATACCTGAATGCTATCCATGAGATATACGAATCCAGTGGATATTTCCTTTTCCACAAAAGCTATTCTATCGTCTTCTTCGGCCTCAAACCTAAATTTTAGTACAGTATAATCTGGAGTCCCGGGTTCTAAAGAAATCTGAAAACTCACAGAGATTGTTGCGTTTGGCTCAATATCACCAGGTTGAATTACCGGATTGATGACTGTTACATAAGAAGCATTCGGACCTACAGCCTTGCAACGCACTACTGAAGTTGTTGAAAGCCCAAGATCAAGGTTGGTAAGGTTTACATTAAGGTCGAATGTCTCACCACCTATTATTTGGCCATCACCATTGCTATCATTTGTATGACTTAAATATTCCACAGATATAGCAGGTCCTCTGCCGATACTATACTGCATTTCTGCATTTTTCTCACCAAAATTCCATAACCTAAGACCACTCGGATTCCCATCATACCAGTCAGAATTTGGAGTAGAATCGAAATTGAACTCCTCATTTCTGCCTTTTCTGAAACAAGCACCACTATGTTCGTTGATGTTATTATTGTTGTGCACCAGATATGTTTCGTGATGTTCTGTTTGATTATCTCCATCTCTGTCTATATGCCAGATAGTCAATCCTTCATCAGGAATACCGGCACTTCTACCTTGTTTTAATCTATTTTGAAAAATATAAAATTCTCTTTCATTAGCCTTATTTCTATAAATATAACTTGAATAAATATTGGCAGTATCTCTTAATCTTGTATTCAGGTCATTCACTTCAAGAGCATGGCCCCATCCCACTCTGTTAATAAAGTAAGGATTAGGCAAAACGGGATTATGTTCAGGGCCCGTTGCACACATGACATCAAAAGCTCCTATGCCATCTGGTCCTGTAGTATTGTCATACTTATAAGTATCGGGCCACTGACCAATCATATGTCCGTTTTCGTGCACCACGGTTCCAATAGACAGAGGGGCGGCGGCAGGTGAAGTATTATATCGTCCTGTTCTGACACCATCTGCCTGGAATGCACCATAATATCCCTGATGATACCACATACCTTGAGCCCATTCAGGAGGATTGCCTGTATACATCATATTGATAGCCATGATGGTGCCATTTTCATCTGTTGATAGATTTGAAAAGTCAAAACCTTGTTCATCTATCCATTTCAGTGTTAGCCCCAATATTTCCTGTGCTCCTTGCGCATAGGGCATGTCATCATATTCCTGGAAAGTCTTTGGTGCTCTGAAGATCCCATAAACCACATTTTCATAATCCAAAAGGCCACCTGACACATCCAGATAGTACTGTCTTAATGAACCGTTATTGGAGTACTTAGTATAATTTAATCCATTACATAGATTTTCATATTCTTCGATACCTAATGGATTCACTTCATCAGAAAAATCAATGACGATGCAAAGACCCTTCAAATTTCCTTCTAAAACCTTATCTGCTCTATTTTGATTTCCGTATCCTTTTTGCACAGCCGCCATAGAAGGCTGGTTAAACATCTTATGTGCGTTGTCGTCCATGATCTTATTGTAAGATTCTGGGGATATATCCAGATGCTGAGGAAGGCCAATATCGGATCTTAGGCTGAAGATATTATTCTGTTGTCCCAAGTATTTAATATCGGTTGCTACCAATTCTGTTCTATCGGATGAAACGTTGGCATAGTAAATCCAATTAGTCGCTTTATCTCTAATCAACGTAAAACCATCAAGTCCTTCAGCTCTGATATAAAACTCTGAGCCATACAGTTTGACGTCGACTACGGTGCCATCCGGCTGCTTAAATTGGTGGATCTCACCGTGATAATTGGATGCGGACAATGTTAAGATGAAGAGTGCAAAAAATAAGGTAGACAAAAACTTCATTGAAAATTTGATTATGTGTTAAAAGAAATGAACGGTAGAAAAAACCATAAGTTTAAACTCCTACGTTATAAAAAAAGGAAAAGGATAATGAAGAAAGGATAAAAGTACGAAAATAATGGAAAGTGAAGTATTGTATATAATTTGATTCAGGTATTCTTTTTTATCGCAAAAACGGTATTATCATAGTAATTTTCTTTTAGCCCTTTAGGCGATAAAATATAACCTTCGTTATATGCTTCCTCTTTTTGGATATCTCGTGACATTTCATTTTTTTCAAATAATTCAAAACATTTCTCAAGTTTTTCCCTTTAGAAAGTAGTGATTCTTATATTCACCATTCACCATTAAATCATTTATAATTACCATGATCTACAGAACTTTAGGCAAAACAAATAAACAAGTCTCCGTCATAGGCCTCGGCACATGGCAGTTTGGTGGAGAGTGGGGTATTGATTATACTCAGTCAATGGTAGATGACATTATGGAGGAATCCAAGCGATGTGGTATTACGCTTGTTGATACTGCAGAGTGTTATGGCGACCACCTGTCTGAAAAGTTTATTGGGGATTATTTTTCAAGAAATGATCGTGAAAGTTGGTTCGTGGCAACAAAATTTGGACACAAGTTTCACGATTTCTTGAGCAGAACGGATGTGTTCCAGGCTGATAAAGTTGTCGAACAATTGGACTTAAGTCTAAGGGCATTAAAGACCGATTACATCGATCTTTATCAATTCCATTCCGGACCTGATGGCGCTTTTCGTAATGATAAATTATGGACGTTATTAGACAAACAAATTAGTGCCGGCAAGATTAGACATCTTGGTTGTTCATTAAATAAAACGACACAGATCCAAGCAGAAGAAGCCTCACAATATGGGATCGAAGTCATTCAAATATTATATAACAGATTAGATCGAAGCGCAGAGCAAAGACATCTGCGCGCAGCTATTAAAGATAACTTAGGTGTTTTGGCCAGAGTGCCTTTGGCCAGTGGATTGCTTTCAGGAAAGTATAATTTGAAAAGTACCTTTCCGGATAATGATGTGCGCTCCAAACAAAGTGCCAACCAGCTGAAAGAGCAACTGGTGGAAGTTGAAAAAATCAGGAATGAAGAAGTACCATCAGGTGTTCCCATGTCTCAATGGGCCATGGCATGGTGTCTCGATCAGCCGGGTGTTACTGCTGTCATACCAGGATGTAAAAATCCAGAGCAAGTAAGAATGAACGCTGAAGCTGCTGATCTTTTGAAGGAATGATTTCATTTTTAATTCCAAAAAATTTATTTTCAGGTCTTGTAAATAATTAAAAAACCCCCTTAATGATGATTTCTTTAAGGGGGTTTTTATTTCAGACTTAATTAAAAATGACCAATTAAATTTTTTCGTTTGGAATTACTTTATCTTGACAAACCGATTTTTGAACAATTGATCATTCTCAGATGATTTGTAAATGATATAATAAATACCGGAATTAAGCTCAGCAGTATTTATCGAATTTGTAAAAGTTGTCTGATTGTTTATTATTACTTGTCCAAGCATATTATAAATAGTAAACTCAATAGAAGCAGCATCCATATCAAAATGTAAAAGATCCTCAGTAGGATTTGGATAGATATTCCCTGTTATAATATCACTGGTAGTGGTTTCGGTGGCAAAAATAGTCTTAAGATTTGGATCAGAATCTCCACCTGCCATTATAAATTGACCATTCTTATTGGTATGAAGAACTTTCAGATTTACTTTTGCAGTAGATAGGCAGCCTTCTTCATTTTCTATCACTACTGTATAAACACCAGCCCTAAATCGTGTTATCTTAAGAATGAAAGGATTCTGAATATCAGAACTGAAGTTGAGCGGACCAGTCCAACTATGTGATACTCCATTACTGGAAGTAAATTGTACAGTATTATATTCTTTCACCGGATTAGGTGAAGCACTAGCCTGAGCTTTTGAAGTAACAGGAGTTACTGCCACGTCAAAAGAATTGATTGCGTCTTCGCATCCGCCAGTATTGTGGATCACCACTGCATATTCACCCGCGGCAGCCAATGATGTATTGTGGATCACAGGATTTTGTTCATAAGAATGAAATCCATTTGGACCCGTCCATATATAAGAATCACCGCCTGTGGCATGCAGTTCCAAGGTCGAACCTTCGCACACAGGATTTGGAGTAGCGAATGCATTGCTTTCAATTCTATAACTCACCACAATACTTAATCCAACAGCATTGACACATCCTGTATTTCCTGTAGATTTTACCGTATAAATACCTGACATGTAGCCCGGTATGTTTTCTATCACAGGGTTTTGATAATTAGATATATAACCATATGGTCCATTCCATTGGTAATTAACGCCATTTCCAGAGGAAAATAATGAAACAGTACTTCCTTCACATACTTCATAATCACTGGCCAACGCCGAAACTATTGGAAGTTCCTGAATAACTATATTCGTAGAAGATGCTGAAGAACAACCATTAGGCGCTGTAATTACAAAATTATAATTGCCACTATTGACTGCTGATGCATTGGCAATAGTTGGATTTTGAGCAGTAGATGTAAAGCCATTCGGGCCTGTCCAAACATACGAACCACCATCATTCGCAAACAGTTGAAGCTCAGAGCCCATGCATGCTGTAGTTTGATCGAATCCTATTTTGGCAATTGGGGAAAGTTTTATCTCCACGTCCACACTGAAAGACTTTACACATCCTTGTGAAGAAGTTACAACTACCGTATAAGTGCCATCATTGACCAGTTGTGCGTCTGGAATTGATGGATTTTTTAATGTAGATGTAAATCCGTTTGGTCCCGTCCATGCATAAAATGTTCCTGATGGTGCGTCCAGATTCAACGTATTTCCGGTACATAAAGGATTGGGATTAGCAGAGATCGCTCCTAAAGGACCTTGATTAACCACTACATTTATACTCAAATTAGAATTACATCCTTGTATAGTAGTCATAGCAACTGTATACAAACCACCATCTGCTACAGAAGTAATGTTTCTGGAAGGGTTCTGAAGTGAAGACGTAAATCCATTTGGACCTGTCCATGAATAACTTGTACCGCCGGTAGCTGACAAATACATTGTTTCACCTGTACATACCGGATTAGGGTTAGCAGAAATACTGGTTGGTGGAGCAGGATTTACTGTAACTGTCGCAAGTAATGTGGTTCCGGTACAGCCATTAGCTACAGGTGTGATGGTGAATGTTACAGTGATTGGTGCATTAGTAGTATTTATCAAAGTTCCGGATATGTTACCGCTACCTGAAGCAGCAATTCCAGTTACATTAGCTGTATTATTTCTGGTCCAATTGAAAATTGTTCCTGTGACTGCGCCTGTAATTATTATAGGTGTGATGGTACTTTGCGAACAAACATTTTGTGTTAATGGTGTAGCCAAAATTGTCGGTGTTGGATTGACCAAAACAGTAGTTGTTATATCCGGGCCGGCACATCCATTTAAGGTAGAATGAGCAGTGAAGGTAACAGTCACGGGGCTGGTCGTGGTGTTGGTAAGTGTCCCGGTTATATTTCCGGCGCCTGAAGCAGCTATTCCTGTGACAGTTCCGGTGTTATTTCTCGTCCAGGAAACAGCTGAACCAGCAGCTAATCCAGTTAATTGGATAGTTGTAATTGAATTCCCCGAACAAATTGTTTGAGAAACTGGGGTTGAAGTTATATTCAATGTTGGATTGACAACAACTGTAACCAAAATATTAGTGCCGGGACATTCAGCATTCACAGGCACTATTGTAAATGTTACTGTAATCGGAGCATTTGTTGAATTTATAAGGTTGCCCGAAATATTTCCACTACCGGAAGCCGGGATCCCCGTGACATTGGCTGTATTGTCTCTGGTCCAGTTATAAATACTTCCCGGAGCTCCACCTGATGGTACAATCGTTGTTATAGCTGCTCCTTGGCAAACATTCTGTGATGCCGGGGTGGCAATATAAGTAGGTGAAGGATTGACAGTAATTGTGGCAGTATATGCTAAACCATTGCACCCGTTTTTAGATGGAATGATGGTGAAAGTCACAGTGATTGGAGCATTTGTGAGATTAGTCAAGGTACCGGAAATGTTTCCTGTTCCGGATGCAGGGATACCTGTGACGTTAACAGTATTGTCTCTGGTCCATGAAAATGTCGAACCTAGAACATCTGCCGTAAGTGTTATTGCGGCAATTGGACTTCCTGAACAAGTACTTTGAACTGCAGGAGCGGCCATTCCAACCGGTACAGGAGGTACATCATAAGCTTCTACACCATCACTTCGACTACTAGTACTACCCTGACTTGCAGAAACACCTAATCCTCTTCTTGCAAAAACTTCCCAAATAAGGCAAGTATTTGCAGAATTGTATAGCAACGCATCTGCTGCTAAAATTCCATCTCTACCACTTACAAAACCCGGAGAACAAGTTGTTTGTTTTAGGCCTTCCATGACGAGATTTAAAGCTATATCCAGACCCTGGCTTTCTCCATTTTTATCTATTAACTTTACAGTAAGATCCCAAAGCATTGACGCCCATACATATCCAATTCCATGTGGAATAGCGGCAGTTTTAATGGTGTTGTATTTAGAGGGATTAATTATCAAATCGTAAGAATACTTGGTTGGTCTGATACCATTGCCACTTGTCGATTGATTCAATACATAAGTACCAATACCTCTGGAACTGGTAAGGTTCGTTCCTGCCTGCCATGTACTCGCAAAGGCAAAAAAGTCACTCCATCCCTCTCCCATTTGTTCGGTATTATCTAAACATGACACAGATGTGCCTACAAGCCTGTTTGATATTCCATGTGCATATTCATGTGCTATTACTCCATTGTCGAAATCCCCGTCCCTTCCTGGACTTGAATAGTTCCATAGGTACATCTGCATTCTTGGATTATTTCCATCATTTGGCGTGCCAAAATTTGCATTGTTGGTTCCACCACCATCCTGAGCTTCGGCATATACATAGTCACTTCCAAGTCCTCCATTTCCATAGTTGTTTTCCTGAAAGTTGCCATTTGATTCATCGAAACCATATACGTGGGCAAAATCGTGTATATAATTATTGAAATAAAATAAGTTAGTTACAGCAGCAGGTCTATATGTGCTGGGTTGCAAAGTCAAATCAATAGGAAAATCAAAATCTAATCCTGCTCCTCCGCTTGGTGATGAACCGGCATCTGGATTATCATCATCATTTAGATCTGTGTATGCATGGGCGTTATTGCCTTGTGTAGTAGTAAATTCAGCACCCGTGGCACCATTGGTATCATGCCAGCCAAATGGTGATGCCGACGCCACAGCAGGGTCCGCCAATAATGTTCTTGCACCAAATGAAGGTGCTTCGATAGGAGCAGCATATACTCTATAAGAAGATCCATCTCCAACAGCTGTAATAGATGGTGACGACATGGATATCGGTGTGACATAATTAATAGAATTATTCTTTTTTAAGTCGTGTACTTCACAAGTACTATGAGTTCCTTCATGACTACCGAAGTTACATTCCTTTGTCCAATTTTCTTTAAGTACGGTATTGCCATTATTGGCATCTATATATATATTGTACCAATCGCTTCCATTAACAGCAGAGATGTTGAGTTCCCATGTCAGTACTACAACACCCTCTAAATTGACATACATTAGTTTTACAGGAATGTCTACTCGGGAAAGATCCGGAACACTAAATATTTTAGCGTTGCCATATAATCTGTAATTATTTTTCAGTTTACTGTCCTTCTTCTCAATAATTTCAGATTTAAAACTGTATCCTAATTGGCTTGCTGCTGCTTGAATAGCCTGCTTTTCATTGAGTGAGGCAGCCATGGGAGCATTATCTTTATTTGAAATAGGTTCTATACTATTGCCCCAATTGAAGACAGAGTTGTCAGATTTTAAATGGACATTGACCGTAGCATTCCGTACCTCCATCCCATTAATTAGCTGGTTGAAATAGATGTTGGTAGAATTAGTTTTCTTTGAAATAGTATATTTTAAAACTTTAAGGTCTAAAAGATCTTTTTCGCTAAATCCTAATTCGTTGATTTTTGTTTTTAGAAATTCTTTTGCAATATTCACTTTTTGAGTTTCGCCTGGATCTGACTGGGCGAATAAGTGAAAGCAGAGAAAAAGAAACGAAATGCTTAATAATTTTTTCATTTTAATAGTATTGGTAGTTGATAAAAAAAATTAATAGTTAGTTTATTAAATCAGTCAAAGTGTACAGATTTATTAAAAATTAATATATTAAAATTAATATATATTTATATACAACTATTAATCACTGATTAAATATATTTTTGAAAAAAACAGCTGTATACTTTTAGTTTTAGTGTTTAATGTTGATTTAAAAGTACAATAAAATTTTCAATATTAACACTTTGTTAGTATATGTTAATATTATAAAAAACAACATGAATATTGCTGTTTTTATTTTTGTAGAAGAAAAAAGTTTAATAGCAAATACACTTACTAAATTAGCCTAGTGACTGTAAATTCGGAAATGGGCGCAGAATTGCCGGCTATCTTGATGATAACAATTCGAATAATATATTACTTAGTGGGGTTTTAAGAAAAAAACTATAAAAAAATTTTAAAAATTTTTTTGGTTGTTTTTTTTTCGTGCGGCGGGCGCCCCCCCCCCCACTCCCCTTTTTTCCTTTTTATACCAAAAAAAAAAAAAAAAAAAAAAAAAACCCAACAAATCCCACCACAAACCCCACAACACCAACCACCCCCCTTTTTTTTCCCTCCTAAACTTGAGTATATTACTTTATACCAGTGGCATTAAATAATAAATTTCGAATAGATATTGTTTTTATATCGCCGCGAGCGATAAGTAGTACGAAACGCAAATATAGATGAGACTAAAATTATACCATAAGATAACGAGCTGAAAGTCGCTTGGTCAAATTTGTTTAAACTATTCTGATTTACAAGTGGTATTTATCTTCATGGGTGTATTGTGACCAAAACTTCAAAAGTAAGCAATTGATATAAATTAAATATTATAGCTATGTTCAGCTAGTCCCTTTGCGTTTTTTGATCTCATCGCGGATCTTGGCTGCTTTTTCATAATTTTCTTCACCAAGTGCTTCTTCAAGAAGTTCTGTCAAAGTCTCAGATGATTTCGTGGAGTAACTATTGCTTTCATCATATGCTTCCTCTTCTTCATCACCATCAGGGGCAATTTCCAGCACAACACCGGCTGTCTCAAGAATAGTATCAAATGTGTATATCGGACATTCGAATCGAACTGCCATAGCAAGTGCATCTGATGTTCTGCTGTCTATCTCGTAAACTTCTCCATTTCTTTCACACACTAATTGGGCATAGAAAATACCCTCTACTAAATCACTTATAATAATCTCTACGATCTGAATACCAAAAGTATCAAAAGCATTTTTAAACAAATCATGGGTAAGTGGTCTGTTTGGCACCATTCTTTCCATAGATACTGCGATAGCCTGGGCTTCGTAACCTCCTATGACGATGGGTAGTCTCCGCCCACCTTTTTTCTCTCCTAATACAACTGCGTAGTTGTTGGACTGTGTCACGCTATGAGATAGTGCAACAATTTCTAATAGTATTTTTTTTCCTGAGGCCACCGAGGCTTTATTTTAATCAAATGTACATAGAAAAATGAGTTTTAAATCATGAAATTAATTTAAAACCAAATTTACGAGAAAGTCTAGTTTAGTGACTTGCTTTGAATTTCTTTACTGATTCTATCAATCTTGGTACGACATCAAATACATCACCGACGATACCATAATCCGCTGCTTTAAAGAAAGGAGCCTCCGGATCTTTATTTATTACTACGATCACTTTGGAATTGTTCACCCCTGCCAGGTGCTGTATTGCTCCTGATATTCCCAGTGCTATATATAATGTAGGTCTGATAGCTACACCTGTCTGTCCTACATGCTCATGGTGAGGTCTCCATCCTGAATCAGCTACTGGTCTTGAACAGGCAGTAGTAGCGCCTAGTTCTGAGGCGAGTTCTTCTACTATTCCCCAATTTGAAGGGTCTTTAAGACCACGTCCAGCAGATACAACCAAAGAAGCTTCAGGTAATGGCACTATTCCGCTAACTGTTTTTCTAGAGATAACTTTGATGGCTGGAGTACCTATATTTACTGATAAGGATTTAACATCTACTGCACTTCCGGTTTTCTCAGGCTTGATGGCATTTCCCATCAGTGATATGATCTTTTTATCCGAACTTATATTGTAAAGGGCTTTTGCTTTTCCTGAATAAACGCTTTTAGGAACCTGAAACCCAGCATTATTTTGAGGTAATCCACTTGCTCCTGATACACAACCAGCATCCAGTTTCACTGACAGCCTTCCTGTAAGTGACTTACCCATAGCGGTATTTGCCAAAATTAGGATAGTACCACCCAATTGATTAAATACATCTGCAATGGCTCTTGTAAATAGTTGTGAATCAAAATTATTAAAAACCTCATCTGAAATATTGTAAACCTCCTCAGCTCCGTATGCGCCAAGTTCGTTAGCGTTTTCGGCAAGTCCTAAAGTAAAGGCTTTGCAGGAAGTGCCCATCAACTCGGCTGTTTTCTTGCCGTAAGTTACAGCTTCAAATGCATTTTTTTTGACTTTTCCATCTGTAGACTCTGCAAATATTATAACTGACATAAGATATCTTTTTTTGAATTATTGGGAAATGATTTAACTAAATAAGATCAGATCACTTTTGCCTCTTCGTGCAAAAGTCTAATCAACTCATCTGTGTCTTCAGGAGCGATCATATGGACTGATTGTTTAGCCGGAGGCAGTTCATGAGTCACCAGCGTAACATGATCAACTACAGTCACAGGATCAACTACTACAAGTGGTTTACTTTTAGCTGTCATAATACCTTTCATATTAGGGATACGCTGTTCAGCCATACCTTTTGCGCAGGAAATTACCAAAGGCAATTGAGCCTCCATCGTTTCTGTTCCACCTTCGATCTCTCTGTTGATAGTTGCAGAAGTTCCGGTTATGTCCAGTTTATTTGCATATGAAATAAAGGGCAGGTCTAATAATTCTGCCAGTGTAGCTCCTACTTCAGAGTCATTATAATCAATAGTCTCTTTTCCCAAAAGGATTAAATCGTATTGTTGTGTTTTTATATAGGCTGCCAGTTGATGCGCCACATCCCAGGCTCCCTCGGGATCTTTATTGATGCGCACAGCGTCAGAGGCTCCGATAGCCAGTCCTTTTCTGATAATCGTATCATTGTCCGCCAAACCTACATTTATAACCGTAACAGTTCCGCCACTGGTTTCAGTAAGTTCAAGTCCTCTGACCAATGCATACCATTCATCGTAAGGATTCATTATAAATTGTATGCCATCCGCCTGAAAGTCACGACCATCATTTTTAAAAGCTATTTTAGCTGTCGTATCAGGAGTTTTGCTGATGCAAACCAATATTTTCATAGATTAAAAATTAAATATCATTTATTCAACAAAAGAGCGAAGATTTGCTCAACGAAATAGTATTTTAAAATGATCAGGATTGTCGTCCATAATCGGAATAATATTTCGTTTTAAAAGCTGCAAAGATAAGGAAAAATATTCTGAAAAAATAATTGTAAAGTCCTATAATGTAGCTTTTAAATCAAGCACTAAAAAAGCAAAAAAGTTTTAACTTTTTTCAGGAGTCTAATGCATTGCAGGTTAAGGATTTGAAGCATTCTACATTATCCAGGTGAAAATTAGGCATGTAAATTTTCTTTTACCAAATAATGAATGATTATATTTACATAACAGATGATAGTCATCAATGTATTCTAATATACAACCATAGCAACGCTTTTGGCGAAAGAATACACTTGTAATTTGTAATTTAGTCCTATAAAAAAGTGGAGAAATGATGACGCAACGATTGACAGAACTAATGGATCTTCTGGAGCAGGATCCGCATGACAGTTTTATTTTATTTGCTGTGGCTAAAGAATATGAAACTAACGATATGCCGGATCAGGCAGAGCATTATTATTTGGAATTAAAAAAAGCAAATCCATCCTACGTAGGTCTCTATTATCATCTCGCAAAGCTTTATGAAGAAATAGGACATGCAGAAGATGCCCTTCAAATATATGAGGAAGGAGTGTTTATGGCTACCAAAATGAGCGATCAGCATGCGCTGGCTGAATTAAAAAATGCTAAAATGAATCTGGAGTTGATGCTGTAGTTAGTATGTCAGTATTAAAGTATGTCAGTATTAGAGTATGTCAGTATTAGAGTATGTCAGTATTAGTATTATTGTTAATCAGTAATCATGATACAGTAATCAGCTTTTGGCTATTTGTCTGATCCTCGCTTGCTTGCCAACAAAGGCAGGAATTTAATTGATTTATTAGATTACACTGAATTTTTCCTGACGAATTGATGGTTGGTGAAAGAAAGGTATCCTATTTTCTGCAACGAAGCCATCAGCTATTGGCTATTGGCCATTGGGTATCAGCCTATAGCTTTAGGCCACCCTTAACATGAAAAACTACTCACTCTCCTTCGCCCCTTTATAAATTTTCCATTTCATCTCACAGCTCAATACATCCCTCAAATACAAATACAGCCGGACCTGTCAACCAAATATTTGACATTTTTCCGGATTTATCCATGATTGCCATTACATTTAGTATTCCTCCTTTTGTTCTGACCTCCACTTTTTCGCTGAAACACCCTTTTTTCATGGCAACTAATGCTGAAGCGGTCACGCCGGTGCCACAGGATAAAGTTTCATCCTCTACTCCTCGTTCATATGTAGCAACTAACATATGATCTGAAAATAGTTGGACGAAATTGACGTTGATTCCGTCCTTAATATAGGGCTCACTATTTCTGATGGCTCTTCCCTCATTGACCACACTCACTTCTGAAAGATCGGCAACTATCTTAACAATGTGCGGAGAACCAGTATTGAGTTCAAAAAAATTATGTTCTATTTCCTTGATCTGATCTACATCTTTCATTTGGAGCGAGATCATGCCATCGCTATTCAGGAAAGCTGAATGGGGCCCATCACTAGCTTTGAAATCAGCTTTTTCTCCTATAATTTGGATGTCTTGTGCAAACCTGAAAGAACATCTGCCGCCATTACCACACATAGACCCGGGAAATCCATCTGCGTTATAATACAGCATCTCGAAATCATACTTAGGTGTTGGTTTAATGACAATCAATCCATCCGCACCAATACCAAAGCGCCGATCACATAGTATTTCAATCTGATGTTGGGTCAATGATTTATATTCATCATACTCAAAGCCATTGATCATAATGAAATCATTCCCTGCACCCTGATATTTACTAAAATTAATTTCCACTATTTAATCTTAATTTTTTGTTATTGAGTTATGTCACTTGTGATTTTGATAAAACAAAGCTAAGAGTATTTCGTTTCATTTGTTTAACTTTAATTCTCTTAATTGATTATCAGTTAATTGTTTCAAAAATGACAAGCATGATCCAAAAAAAAGATCTAATAATCATAGCATTATCTGTCCTCTTAAGTACTGTCCTTTTTAGCTTGTTTTCAAGTAAGGATAAGGAGTTAAAGAATACTGACCAAAACGCCTGGAGCAAGTTTGTTAACCATAGTTTAGGTTCTTCTAGTAGTTACCCTCCGATAGATTTTATTAATGCAGCCAGAATAGGGACACCAGCTGTGGTCAAAATAGCTGTTAGAAATGGTGGTTATGAATTTTGGAACAATGAAGAGAATGCTGTCATTTCAGAGGGTTCGGGAGTAGTTATTTCAGAAGATGGTTACATCGTTACCAATCATCATGTAATCTCCATGGGCAATTCTTTTGAGGTCATGACCTCTGACAAGAAAAAATGGAAAGCCACCCTCATTGGTTCAGATGAATCAACAGATATTGCAGTTCTTAAAATCAATAAATCTTCTTTGCCTTTTTTATCTCTCGGCAATAGTGATTCAGTCCAGATCGGACAATGGGTCATCGCTATTGGCAACCCTTATCAGCTCAGCTCTACTGTCACCAGCGGAATAGTCTCTGCTAAAGGAAGAACTATCGATCTCTTAAAAGGTGCTTACCCTCTTGAATCTTTCATCCAAACAGACGCTGTATTCAATGAAGGCAATAGTGGTGGTGCATTACTTAACGCGCGTGGCGAACTCATAGGGGTAAATACTGCTATCTTTACTAAAAGTGGAAAATTTGAAGGTTATTCTTTTGCAATACCTAGCAATATTGTACGTAAAATGGTCAGCGACATTATGTCTTATGGCAAGGTTCAGAGGGCTATGCTTGGCGTTGGTATCGAAGATATAAGCGATGCTTTGTCAAAGAAAATTGGAGTAGATCCGGAAACTGGCGTTTTTATAAATCGAATTTCTCAAGGTTCAGCAGCTGAAAAGGCAGGAATGTTGTATGGTGATATAATTACTGAAATTAATGGTAAAATCGTTCGCTCATGTCCGGCCCTTCAGGAACAAATAGCATTATATAAACCGGGAGATATTGTTAACGTAAAATACTTAAGAAGCAATAATTCCTATACAGGATCACTCAAGTTGACAAGTCCTATTTCAACCGCTTTTGATGTGATCATTAGGTCTGATTTGGAATTGAAGGCGATAGGTATAGAACTCAGAGAACAAATAATGCGGAATGGAGAGAAAGGAGTTATAGTTCACACGATCTATCAAAATACTCCTTCAGGGAAAACCGCCATGGAATCAGGTTTCATTATAAATGAAGTCAATGGCATGAAAGTCTCGAGCGCTGATGATGTTATTTCAGAGATTAGAAAAAACAATTCTCAATTGATACTAAAGGGCAGGTACAGAAATATGAATAAAAATTATGAGTATCAAATCAATAGGCAAGGAACAGGGCTATAAAGATTAAGCGGATCGTATTTTATTCTTGGACCAAATTTTTGTAGTTGAATTCCGAGCCGACAATAGGTTATCCAAATGTAAACGGTTTATTATGAAGCCTTTTCGGTATTGGACTTGTTTATCTTTTTACCGGCGCACATTTTTCCTTAAATGACCAAATAATAAAAAGCAAGCTTGCCATTGTTTTCATTTTGAATTAAATGATCCGGATCAATTAAGGCATTCTGCCTTATAAATAAAAGAATGTTCCGGACATAAAAAAAGAGAAGCATTGCGGCGCTTCTCTTTTGATAAACATACTCAAAACTTATTTTTTTAACTTGATCGAGCAACCAACGGCTTTTGTATAACTCGTCTTGATTTCCTTTCCAGATTTTAATGCTTCAATAGCATTTTCCAGATATTTAACCTGAACGCTTTTAGGTTCGTTTACATTGTCATCGATAGCTCCAATGTACTTGACAACACGGTTTTTATCTAACAAAAAGACGTGCGGTGTTCTCGTAGCTCCATATACAGGAAATACTTTCTGCCCATCATCAAATAGATAGGGGAAGGTGAATGCTTTTTCTTTGGATCTTTCTTGCATCAGCTCGTAACTGTCACCTTCAGAAACTGCAGGATCATTGGGATTGATAGCTATGACAGGATAACCCTGACTGGCATATTTATTATTAAGTGCTATGATTCTGTCTTCATAAGCGACAGAAAAGGGGCAATGATTGCAGGTGAAAATAACGATATAACCCTTAGCGTCTTTAAAGTCTGCCAGCGAAACGGTCTTGCCATCCACATTTTTAAGTTTAAAATCTGAAGCAGTATCACCTACTTTATAGCCACCATCAGCCGGCATTGTAAAGGCAGAAATTCCGACATATAGAAAGGCTATACTTAGAAAAGAAAGAAATAGTTTCATGTGTTTTTTAATTTATTGAATTAATGTTTTTTATTAGTTGCTCAGCATTTTCAAAATTAGTGCTGATAAAGATACTTTTTTCTTTATTATAGATATAAGTGACAGGGATAGCTCCGTCCCAATCCTTATTTACTTTTGGAATCCAGGTGTTACCGTCAGGATCATTCAATAAAATGACTTGCCCGGGTAATTTATTTTTTTGGAGAAATGGCTTTAAGCGACTTTCCAACATTTTTGGAAAATCCATACTTACCATGATGAATTTAACTTTCTGTCCTTTAAATTTTTCTTCAGCCTCAAGAAAGTATGGAAGCTCTTCCACGCAAGGTCTACACCATGTTGCCCAGAAATTCACGACATAGGTGGTGTCATTTTTCTTTGATAAGAAAGGTGCCAACCCATCAAAATTAACCATAGGTATATCTTGAGCCTCAACTCGAACAAGTGATAGTAAGAGAATACTAAGAATACCGAAAGAAATTTTTGATTTCATGCTCATAAAAACATCAAAACGCTAAAGCGTGTTGCATCCTGCGTGTTAAAATACTGTGAATATTATGGTCGGGCCGACTCATCTTGTAAATAAATGGTGACATCTATGGCTCTTAAATTGTATTTATTGCCTATCGGATATACTTTTCTGATCTTTGCCATTTGCTTGAGTCCCAATCCTGACAGGGCAATCGCGCTTGTTGCTATAAGAAAGTCCAGAGTATTAGGAGGTTGGAAAAATATACCATATAATGCCGAAGTAGCAAATGTAGCAAGTCCGGCCTTCCACAGCACTTCGCCAATGACAGGAGATATGAAAGGTTTGTAACTTTTTATATATTCAATTGAATCGATCGGCACAGTCAATCCAAACATATGTATGACATTATTGTCCACATCTATCTCATCAATTGCAGTTCGGATCCATTGATCACTTTGTCTGAGTTTGAAGATGATCTCATCCCCTGAGCCATATTTGAGTTTGGTTTTAACAAAGTCTTTTTCTAATTGAAGAAACTTTTGTGCAAAAGAAACATGTAGGGTTGAAGATAAAAAAAGGACAATAAGTAAAAGCTTTAAAGCGGGTCGGATTCGTTGATCGAATATGAAGAAGTTTACTTTATTGAACATTTCTGGTTAATTTTTCAAATAAAGAACGGACAGCTTTGTCGATTTGTTGATAATCAGTCATTTCTTTACCTACAAAGATCAACATAAAGTCGAGGCTAATGTTTGCGGATTGGCATATTTCATGTAGGGATGCCTGATTCAGCCTAACAGATTCTCTTAACCGACGTTTTAAGGTATTGCGATCCACCGCCTTTTTAAATAGTTTTTTTGGAACCGAGACAGCAACTTTGAAGGAAAGTAGCCGACCAGAAGAAGGTTGGACGGAATAAACCATCTTTATAGGATAAGTAAATTGGCTTTTGCCCTCATTGAATAGTTCTGAGATAGTGACAATACTTTTGAGTTTATTGTCGCGGGGAAGTGCAAAGGTTCGTTTCACGTTAAAATAAAATAGGCTATCAAGCTGCAATAGCCCAATAGCCTACTCTTTGTTTTATAAAGATAACTTACTTAGTCTTCATCTCATCAGAAACAGTCAGCTTGTGCCTTCCCTTCGCTCTTCTGTTGGCAAGGACTCTCCTACCGTTTTTAGTACTCATACGAGATCTGAATCCGTGTTTGTTTACTCTTTTACGCCTTGAAGGCTGGAATGTCCGTTTCATAGGAATTAATAATTAAATGTTTTTAGAAAAGTGGGACAAAGGTAAGTCAATGTTTTTGAATATCAAAATTTATTTTAAAAGTATTTTTAGGATAAATGATTGGTATTTATTTAATTATGTAAAAATTTAATTGATAGGGAGTTAGATCAGGTGATAGGGTGATAGGGTGATCAGGTGATCAGGTGATAGGGTGATCGGGTGATAGGATAGGGTGATGGGTGTGCTGTAAATAATTATAAATGATAAATTACAAATGATGGTGTTACCCACGATACTATTATGATTTGTATTTTAAACAAATTTAGCCTTCTGGCATAAGCTCAATGTCATAAAGTTATGGCCATAGGTTCTTTCAAAATATCCCGGTGCGCTGCACCTTGGAGCAGCCTTCATACGAACTCGATAAATATTGTGGTGCGCTGCACCTGGAAGAAAAGCAAAGGTGCAGCGCAAAGGGATATTTATAGAAATAGATTTGATAGACTATCAGGTGCAGGGCACCGAAATATAGTCTATAATAGATTATTGATTTCAATTGCTTAACTTAATGACATTGACCATGAGCTATAAACATTAAGCTTTAGCCCGGAAATTGCACCAATAAATACTTCCCAAACTTCGCACCATTTTCAATTTCCTAAGAATACAAACTATTCTCGATACCATTATGGAGCCCCCCTTCCTCCTAAACCTCTCGATACCAATATGGAGCCAACAGCCAATGGCCAAAAGCTATAAGCATTAAGCTTTAGGCATTACTTCCTAATCTTCGCGTCGTTTTCAATTTTCAATTTTCAATTTTCAATTCCCCTTTCCTAAAGACACAAACAATTCTCGCTACTACTATGGAGCCATCAGCCATCAGCCAATAGCCATCAGCCGAAACCTACTCTTCATGCAAACACAACAAAGCAACATCAGAATAATGTGCTAGCGACTTCGATACGCTGTGGTAAAAAATATTCTCAAACCAATTACGCTTCTTAGTTACGGTACACAATACAGCATTAGTATATTTTTCTTTGAGTTTCAATAGGGCTTCTTCAACCTTACCACCAGGTATGCTAATACTTCCATCTATCAGAGATTTAAAATTATCTCTAACATATTTTTCTCTATCTACATTTTCTTCCCCTTCTTTTTCGATATGGATAAGTTGGATTCTAAAATTAAGTTTCTCCTTGAAGAATTCAATTATGTTCAAAGAACCTGGATCAACAGCTGTTTTGTAGTCAGTACCGATGAGTAAATGGCCACTTTCAGGCAAGACATAATCCTTTGGAATAAGAAATAAAGGATGATCGATCTTTGATAAAACCCCGCCTGCTGTGCTTCCAAGAATCACCCCACTGAGTCCACTGGTCCCAGTAGAGCCCATTATAACGAGATCAGCCTCAAATTCCGCTGCAGCGTTTACGATAGAAGGAACTGTAAAATCTACCTTATTATCGGTAGATATTTTACCATCAAATCCTTTTTCCTTCAGGCGCTCAGCCATCTGTTGTAGGTTTTTTCTCTTGATCTCAAGATATTCGTGGATATAGATGGCAGCGTACACATTGCTATTGATCCCTTCCGTAGGAAGAGATGTATGCATCAATACGATCTCAGCATCGCCTTTGGTAGCGATTGCCACTGCCACATCAATAGCTTTATTAGAGACTTCACTAAAGTCTGTTGGTGCAAGAATTCTTTTTATGCTCATTTTCAATTAAGGGTTTACTATGTGATGTAAATGATATTTATATTTAATTTTTTGAAAGATTTGAATTCGTAAATTCATATGTTAGAATACATTAGCGATGCCGTAATTTTCCATTGCTCATTTTTCCTTCCTCATTTTCAACTTTCCCTTTCCTGCCAATAACCATCATTAATTTGTCTGAACCACTGATTAAATTGATTTCTTTGATTGCACTGATTTCTACATGCAAATTGCTTCAGAGGAATTAAAGCCATAAGCTTTTAACTACAAGCCAAAAGTCAAATTAGATATATCCTTCCCACTCTTCGCCCCATTTTCAATTTTCAATTTTCAATTTTCAATTCTCCACCCCTCTCCTAATCTCATAACCCTCTCACCTCCAATAACGTTGCCATTTTCTCCAAAATTAAGAAAATTTAATATTGGACAAAAAAAAATCCCCTACAACATGCGTCATAAGGGACTTCTATATTTTCAATTTAGATACTAACCATTCATTGAGGTCAGAAATTCTTCATTGCTGGTTGTTCCAAGAATATACTTTCTGAGGAATTCCATTGCTTCATCAGGACGCATATCAGCAAGCTGATTTCTAAGGATAAACATGCGTTGTAATGTTTCTTTATCAAGCAATAGATCGTCTCTTCGTGTACTTGACTTGGTAAGATCAATGGCAGGATATAATCTTTTGTTGGCCAAAGTTCGGTCAAGTTGTAATTCCATATTACCCGTACCCTTGAATTCTTCAAAGATGACGCCGTCCATTTTCGAACCGGTATCGATCAATGCCGTAGCCAGGATAGTCAACGAACCACCATTTTCGATCTTTCTGGCAGCACCAAAGAACTTCTTAGGTTTGTGCAGAGCATTAGCTTCCACACCTCCAGATAATACTTTACCACTGGCAGGTGCCACGGTATTGTATGCTCTTGCTAGTCTTGTGATTGAATCCAAAAGGATTACCACATCATGGCCACATTCTACAAGTCTCTTTGCTTTCTCAAGTACGATACCTGCCACTTTAACATGATTCTCTGCTGGTTCGTCAAATGTGGATGCAATTACTTCGGCATTTACGTTTCTTCTCATATCAGTAACCTCTTCCGGACGTTCGTCGATCAAAAGGACAATTAGGAAACATTCAGGATGGTTAGTTGCTATAGCATTTGCGATGTCTTTCAATAAGAAGGTTTTTCCTGTCTTAGGCTGAGCTACTATCAATCCACGTTGACCCTTTCCGATCGGTGTGAATAGATCGATCATCCTATTGCCATAATCTTTACCATTTTTACTTCCACTCAAATTGAATTTTTCGATTGGGAATAAAGGCGTTAGATAGTCAAAAGGAACCCTGTCTCTGATCTGACTTGGCAATAGACCGTTGATGTTAGCAACTCTCAGAAGGGCGAAATATTTCTCACCTTCCTTCGGTGGTCGTATAGCTCCTTTAACAGTATCACCTGTCTTCAAGCCAAATAATTTGATCTGTGAAGGTGATACATAAATATCATCAGGAGATGTTAAGTAATTATAATCTGAAGATCTTAGAAATCCATATCCGTCAGACATCATTTCCAGGATACCTTCTCCTTCTATCATCCCATCAAAGTCAATGTTGAATTTTGGGGCTTCAGGTTCCGGTTTAGTTGTTTGTCTTGATTCGCGAACTTCTCTAGGCGCTTCAGCAGCAACTTCATTGTTTGCAGTCACAGCATTCTCAGTTTTAAGAGCTTTTTTGGCTTTAAAGGGCTTTTCGGCAGGAGTATTCTGGACTGTTTCGGTTGCGGGTTTTGAATTTTTCTCGATATCTGCAGGTGCAGTTTCTGTTGCTGCGGTTTTGAGATGAGTGGAGGTGAAGAATTTTTTTCTTTCAACAACTGGTTCGATCACTGCAGGTTCCTGTGGACCTTTTGCACTTTCGCCTTCTGCTTGCGCAGTTTTAGTTTCTTTCTTAGCAGGAAGAGGTTTTTTAGCTTTTGGCTTTTTGTCCGCGGCAGCTCCTTTAGTTTGTTTGCTCGTGGTGAAAAGGTTTGCTTCCTCCTCGTCTTGATTGTTGTTGGGTCTTGGAGCGGAAATCCTTTCTTTTTGATGAGGTTTGCTTTTTGAGCTTTCCTTTTCCATGGCCAGCACTTGCTCCGGCGTGATCTGAGTATTTAAAGCTTGTTGATCAAGGATCTTATAAATCAGCTCTTGTTTGCTTAATTTTTTATATCCTTTAAGATCATTTGCTTCTGCTACTTCTCTTAGCTCCGGGACCAACATACTGTCCAATTGCAAAATGTCATACATACAAATAAATGTTATTTTTTTTGGAAAAATAGTTGGGCCCCTTTTTGGACAACAACTATGACTATTTATTTATTCTGGTGAATAAACTAGAGTTAAAATTAGATTAAAAGATAAAAATTTGAAATTTCAAACCAAGTGCCAATAACACAATTTAAAAGACCGATTTGGTAATGTAAAAAACTTTAATTCGGAAAATTCTTTCGTTGAAATTAGCCTTAACCCAGATTTGAATGGCTTAAGCCCTCTCGGCTTGAAATGATTTCGCAAATGTACAATATCTTTTTTTATTAAACTATATTTGCACCTTAAAAATTACAATTTTCAATAATTTAATGAATTTATTCCCATGCTTAAAGTAGAAATGCTTCGTAACCAAAGAGATAGAGTGGATGTTGGCCTTAAAAAAAGGAATTGGTCGGAAGAAAAACTAGTGATAATAGATCAGATCATAGTACTTGATGATCAGAGAAAAGAAGTACAAACTGCTCTGGAAACTGAACTTTCAGAGATGAATAATCTCTCAAAGGCTATTGGAGAATTAATGAAAAATAAAGCCATTGATGAAGCCAATAGCTTGAAAGTAAGAGTAGGCCTGCTTAAAGATTCAAGTAAGATCAAAGAAGAAATGCTCAAGTCGCTTAAGGAAGAACTTGAAGAGCATCTATATACTATCCCGAATATTCCTCATGAAAGTGTGCCATTTGGCATTGGTGCTGATGACAATATGGTATATCAGGACTTCACAGGAGTTATGCCCACATTGCCGCCCAATGCGCTCCCTCACTGGGAGATTGGTGAGAAATATAATTTGTTTGATCTGAAACTCGGTGTGAAAGTCACGGGAAGCGGGTTTGTAGTTTATCGCGGCCAGGGAGCCAAGCTGCAAAGAGCGCTAATTAATTATTTCCTGGACTTTAATACTAAAGCCGGTTATGAAGAAATACTGCCTCCTCATCTTGTAAATGAAGACAGTGCCACGGCTACAGGCCAGTTGCCCGACAAAGAAGGTCAGATGTATTATTGTGAAAAAGATGATCTTTATCTGATTCCCACATCCGAAGTCCCTGTCACTAATATTCTTAGAGACGACATTCTGCCTGATCACCTTATACCGTATTGTATGACCTCTTATACGCCCTGTTTTAGAAGAGAGGCAGGATCATACGGAGCTCATGTCAAGGGTCTAAATAGAGTCCACCAGTTCGATAAAGTGGAGATCGTCCGCGTAGAGAAACCAGAGAGATCTTATGAGGCATTGCAGGAAATGGTAGCACACGTAGCCAGATTGATGGAAAGTCTTGAACTACCTTATAGAATCCTAAGATTATGCGGCGGAGATATGGGATTTGCTTCAGCAATGACATATGATTTTGAAGTTTGGTCAGCAGGACAGGAAAGATGGTTAGAAGTTAGCTCTGTGTCGAATTTTGAGACCTTTCAGTCGAATAGATTGAAACTCAGATATAGGGATGAAGACAATAATATGCAGTTGTTACACACACTGAATGGTAGTTCTCTAGCACTGGCGCGCATAGTAGCCGCTCTACTTGAAAATAATCAAACAGAAGAAGGTATTCGGATACCGGAAGTACTTAGGAACTTTTTCGGAGCTGAATTCATTAATTGAGGAACTTGAATAAAGGGATTTGTCGTAAATCTGGATTAGAGCTTTGACCTTTTAGCGAGTTATTAATAAATTTAATTTCTAAAATATATTGTTCAATGGGTGGTGGTTATTTAGTATATATGATTCTTGGGGGTATTGGAACCGTAGTTGGAATGATTCTGAGTGCAAGGTTGAAATCAAAATTTAACCATTATAGCCAAGTCGGCCTTCATTCAAGATTATCTGGCAAAGAAGTCGCTGAAAAAATGTTGAAAGACAATGGTATCTATGATGTTCAGGTCATATCGGTAGACGGCTTCCTTTCAGACCACTACAATCCCGGCAATAAAACTGTCAACCTTAGCCCTGATGTTTTTAATGGAAGAAGTGTTGCAGCGGCTGCAGTCGCTGCACACGAATGTGGCCATGCTGTACAGCATGCTACATCTTATGCCATGCTTAAATTCAGATCAGCCATCGTTCCTGTGGTGCAATTTGCAGCCACAGCACAGCAATTTTTACTGATGCTTGCACTTGGAGTTCTGGGGGCGACAGGCAACTCAACTATATTACTCATCACCATTATAGCCTTCTTTATCACTACGGTATTTAGTATCATCACGCTCCCTGTTGAGTTCGATGCCAGCAATAGAGCGCTCGCATGGTTAGACTCTTCCGGCATCGCTTATGGTGAAGAACATGCCGGAGCCAAAGATGCACTTTGGTGGGCAGCCATGACGTATGTGGCAGCAGCACTTTCATCACTCGCTATGCTAGTATATCTCGTCTTGAGGTATGTCGGCATGAACCGAGACTAACAAAGATTATACTACGACTACTTGTAAATAATTAAAGAAATGATTAAAGTCCTTACCCTATTTTTGTTTCTTTTATTTTCACTGGATTCATACGCACAAAATACCATCCATGGAAAAACCACGGATGAAAATGGCAATAGTATTCCTGGTGTAAATGTCTACATAAAGGATGCTTATGATGGTGCTATTTCAGATTCTACTGGAAAATTTACATTTAAGACTTCCTCCGAAGGTCCGGTGACTCTCATAGGATCTTTTATTGGTTACAAGTCTGCCGAGCAGTATCTTGATATCAACAAGAATAATATTGAAATTAATCTCAAGCTAATAGAAGAGATCTCTGAACTGAATGCCGTAGTTATTACCGCAGGTTCATTTGAAGCAGGTGACAAAAAACGTGCTACTGTGCTTTCGTTACTGGATATAATTACTACTGCCGGAGCTGACGCTGATATTTCAGCAACTCTTCAGACGGTGCCTGGTGTGCAGAAAGTCGGCGAGCAAGAAGGCTTATTCGTTAGAGGTGGTTCTGCCGAAGAAGCCAAAATTATTATCGATGGGGCAGTGGTCAATAATTTCTTTTATTCCAGTATTCCGGGCATTGCTTCACGAGGCAGATTTTCGCCTTTTTTATTTAGCGGAACCTCTTTTACGAGCGGTGGATATAGCGCATTATATGGACAAGCACTTAGTGCTGTACTTAATCTGGAAAGTGTTGATCTGCCTGCAAGAAGTGAGTTTCAACTTGGAGTGTCACCAATTTTTCTTTCAGCCGGCTTTCAAAAAGTCAATTCGGAGAAGACTCAAAGTTTTGGAGCAAGCTATTCTTATGCCAATCTTGGACTGTACATGGCTGTTATTCCTCAACGTTTTGACATATCTCAGGCACCTATCGGTCATGACGGGGATATGAATTATAGGTTTAAAACAAAAAAGAACGGTATTTTCAAAGCATACGCCACATATAGTTTTGGCAAGCAGGGTATTCGGCAGGAGTCACTTGATTCTATTGGTCTAAAAAATGGTTATCGTGTCGACAATGCCAATGTTTACTTCAATACAAGTTTTAAACAGTCCCTAGGAAAGCATTGGAAATACTTCGGTGTAGCGAGTTATAGTTATAATAAGGACAACATAGATGCTAAATTACTAAATGATCAAAATCAGCAATTGATGAATATCGGCATTGAATCCTTGGACAATGTCAATTTTTCATCTATTGCTACCCAACAAATGTGGCAGTTGAGGTCGCTCCTTGAAAGGAAGTTTGATGGTTTGAATGCTTTGAGATTTGGTGCAGAAGCATGGTATAATAAAGATCATGCGGATATCAATTCAGCATTTTTCAATGGTGAAACTGATATTGAGGATACTTATGGAGCCGCATTTGTTGAGTCAGATATTTATCTTTCAAAAAATCTGGCCTTTCGTCCCGGCATAAGAATTGAATATAGTAAATTGATTTCAAGGGCCAATATTGCCCCAAGAATGAGTCTTTCCTATAAGATTGCTCCACAGATGCAACTAACAGCGGATTACGGTATCTTTTACCAAACACCTGAAAGAAAATACTTGTTATTTGACAATGATTTTGACTTCCAACGAGCTGATCACTACATCCTTACTTATCAATGGCTGACAAAAGATTATACATTTAGGATTCAGGCTTATGATAAAGAATATGTTAGCCTTGTCAAGACAGATGATAATGCTATAAGCATAGCTAATACCAACGGCACAGGTTATGCGCGTGGACTTGAGTTTTTCTGGAGAGACAAAAAAACTTTCAAGGGATTTAATTACTGGTTGAGTTATTCTTACATCGACACAAAAAGAGATTATTTAAATTATCCTATTTCGGCCACACCCACTTTTGCAGCAAGACATTCCGGAAGTATAGTGCTAAAGAAATTCTGGATGAGTAAATTTATCGGCATCAATTGGAGTTATACAGTGACGTCAGGTAGACCATATTTTAACCCAAATTTACCTGCTGAGGATTTCTTAAGTGAAAAAACAAGGGTTTATCAAAGCCATAATGTAAGTGTAAATTGGCTGACTAACATTTTCAAGAGTAATGCGGTAGTGGTATTTAGTCTCAATAATGTATTTAATCAAAAGCAAATATTTGGGTATAATTATAGCTCAAGATTGTTGGATGAAAACAATCTTTATGTAAGAAAAGCCGTTCAACCTCCTACTGCACAAAGCGTTTTCTTAGGAGTATTTATGAGTTGGGGTGTAGACAGGACATTGGATAATATCAATAATAATTTATAGACTTTTTCACAAAATCATTTTATCAATAAATTTTAACAAATGAAAAATTTACTTCTATTATGTGTTCTATTACTTTCGACAGGTTTGTTTGCACAATCCGGTTATGAGAAAGCAATGGCTGCGGGACTTCAGCAAATTAAAGATGCTAAGACATCAAATGAAATGAGTTCGGCTTCAGCATATTTTGAAAGAATTGCAAATTCCGAAAAAACAAATTGGTTACCTTATTACTACGCTGCGCTCACAAATAACCTTGCGGGATGGATGGATGAAACAGCAGATAAAGATAAAGTTTCTGCCAAAACAAATGAATTGATTGCTCAGGCTGATGCACTTAGTAAGGATAATTCTGAGATATATTGCTTAAAGCAAATGTCCGCTGTGATGGCTATGTCAGTCGATCCCATGGCCAGATGGCAGACTTATGGTATGGAGGCCAGTAGTGCACTTGATAAAGCTAAGAAGCTGGATCCGACCAATCCAAGGCCGTATATGCTGGAAGCACAAACTACATTTTATACTCCGGAGCAATTTGGGGGTGGCAAAGCTGTTGCAAAACCTATATTTGAAAAATCAGTAAGAATGTTTGAAGCATTTAAGCCTGCAAGTGACCTCAGCCCAACATGGGGGCTTGATCAGGCTCAGGAAGGTTTGGCCAATTGTCAATAGATAATTTAAAGGGCTGAATTTTCGGCCCTTTTTTCTTTTGTGTAAAAATCCAAACCGTATTTATGTTAGAAAACTACTGGTAGTTTTTCTGTATATTTAGTAACAATCAGCTTTTTAACACTATTTTGCTTCACAAATAATTAAAAATGAGTAGTTTTGCTACTCATTTTTGATATGATAGAAACATTAATATCCTCAAAGACTAGAGTCAAGTTACTTTTCAAGTTCTTCTTGAACAAGGGAGCGACAGCGTATCTTCGTAGTCTGGAGAGCGAGATGGGTGAGTCCACCAATGCCATAAGACTGGAATTAAACAAGTTTGAAAAGGCCGGATTAATCAATTCTATCCCCAATGGGAATAAAAAGATCTTCTCTGCAAATACGTCCCATCCGCTTTTCCGCGAGATTCACAATATCCTTTTAAAGCATATCGGTATCGATCAGATCATCAATGATGTGATAGAAAGATTAGGCAATGTTGATCATGTGTATCTTACAGGAGCCTTTGCTACAGGTGTTGATTCGCCTATAGTTGACCTTATTATACTTGGGGATATCGACAGAGAGTATCTTTCTACATTGGTATCAAAAGCGGAAGTGGTGATTAAACGTAAGATCCGCTATGTAATTTTCAGTAATTCAGAATATGGACAATATGCATTGACAGTAAAAGGTCAGGAGCCATTGTTGCTATGGTCATCAAAAATATAATCGATGCAGGATATAAGTGAAAATGCTTGGTATGCTATTAAGGTGAAGTACAAAAGTGAAAAAATTGTACTCCAACAACTTGATAAAAAAGGAGTGATTTCGTATGCTCCAATGCGCAATTATACAAAGCGCTACCAAAGGAAAATAGTGCATCACACAGTTCCAATATTACCATGTTACTTATTTGTACAGATACCAGCTCAGGATTATGTCAAAGTTCTTGAAACGGAATATGTGTACAATTTTGTCAAAACCGGTCCTCAATTGCGACCAGTTCAAGATAGAGAGATAGAGATACTAAGGAGAATTGAGGGAATTGAAGAAGATCTGATCTTAACAGAGGTAGAATATGGTCTCGGCCAATCTGTAAAAGTCTCCAATGGTCCGCTATTCGGCATGAAAGGCATCATTTCACAAATAAAATCCAAAGGCAAATTAGTTGTCAATTTTGACTCACTTGGTATTGCTTTACAAATAGAAATCAATAAAAAACAACTCGAACCATCCACCGTTTAATTATTTTATATTATGTTTATTTAAATTTTTAAGTATAACATAATCAATATTTTAGTGATTTATTTTAGGGCTATAAGTGCGACTTATTGACGGCGAAGCCATGCGGTAATTGTTAGTTATTAGTTGTTAATTGTTATTTTTGCACAGATTGAAGAATATATAAAAATAGATAAATTCACCCGGAATTATGACAGAGAATCACTTTAAAACCAAAAGTTTTCAGTTTGCCCTTGATGTTGTTGAATTATGCAGAGATTTACAAACAACAAAGAAAGAATTTGTTTTATCAAATCAACTCTTACGCTCAGGAACAGCGATCGGTGCATTATATAGAGAAGCACAACATGCCGAAAGTGGAAAGGATTTTATTCATAAATTGTCAATTGCTCAAAAAGAAAGCAATGAAACAATATATTGGTTAGAGCTTTTAAATGGTTCGAATCTTATTTCAAAAGATAAATTCGAAAGACTAAATTCAATTAGCATCGAGCTAATAAAAATGCTAACCAGTATCATAAAAACATCGAAAGCAAAGCAAAATAGGAATCCCACACCCAAATAATAATTAACAATTATCCAACTTCGCACAAAATAACCGTTTAATAGATCCTTCAAATCAAAGTAGTATAACAATTAACAACTAATAATTAACAATTGAACCTCCTTGCTCAAATCAAACATTTTACAGTCCCTTCACATCGGGGTAGAATAACAATTAACAACTAATAATTAACAATTGAACATCACAGTTATCGGCACCGGCTACGTTGGACTCGTCACAGGAACATGTTTCTCTGAGACAGGCAATCATGTCATGTGTGTGGACATAAATGAGGAAAAAGTCAAAAGTCTTAGCGCAGGTAAAATTACTATTTACGAACCTGGACTTGAAGTAATTTTTCACAGAAATATCGAAAAGAAAAGACTGGAATTTACCACTGATCTTGCAAAAGCAGTGGATTTTGGTGATATTATTTTCCTTGCATTACCTACTCCGGAAGGAGAAGATGGTTCTGCCGACCTATCTTACATTATCGATGTAGCGAATAAGTTGGGCAATTTGATAAAAAAATATAAAATCATTATCGATAAAAGCACAGTTCCTGTAGGAACAGCAGAAATGGTTCATAATGCCATTGCAAAGACTATTTCGGAAGATTTGTTTGATGTGGTTTCCAATCCGGAATTTCTAAGAGAAGGAGTTGCTGTGGAAGATTTTATGAAGCCTGATAGAGTCGTAATCGGTACTAATTCTGAGAGAGCCAGAGAAGTGATGCGCACCCTTTATGAACCCTTCGTCAAACAAGGAAATCCGATTTACTTCATGGATGAACGTTCTGCAGAGTTGACCAAATACGCTGCGAATTCATTTCTTGCTACCAAGATCACTTTCATGAATGAGATCGCAAATCTATGTGAAAAAGTAGGTGCTAATGTAGACATGGTGCGTCTAGGCATGGGTTCTGATACGAGAATTGGAAAAAGGTTTTTATTTCCCGGCATTGGTTATGGAGGGTCTTGTTTCCCGAAGGATGTCAAAGCTTTGGCAAAAATAGCTGACCAGAACGAATACGAGTTCAGCATTCTGGATTCTGTGATCAAGGTCAATGAAAAACAAAGAACCGTCCTATTCGACAAGATCAGAAATTATTATAAAGGTGACCTGAAAGGTAAAACCATTGCTCTTTGGGGTCTAGCATTCAAACCAAATACAGACGATATCCGTGAAGCTCCGGCATTATACATCATTGAAAAATTATTAAAAGCAGGAGCTATTGTCCAGGCATTCGATCCGGAAGCAATGGAAAATGTGGAAAAATTATATGGTGATAAAATAGCCTACGCGAATGACCAATATGAGGTTTTAAATAATGCAAATGCATTGATGATACTCACTGAGTGGAATGAATTCCGTTCACCGGACTTCAACTTCATTAAAAGTAAATTGATCGACAAAGCCATTTTCGATGGTAGAAATATCTTCGATCCGGCCACGATGCAACAAAATGGATTTTATTTTGAATCGATAGGGAGACCGTGAAAGAAAACCAAATTAAACTCGACCGAACTGCCATGCGCATTGTTTCCTTTGAAGAAAAGGGAAATAATATTGAATATTGGTTGAGCCGTTCAGTAAAAGAACGATTGTCCGCTTCATGGCAGCTTACATGTTCAGCTTATGGTATTCCTTATTCGAATAAAAGGATAATGGATAAAACTCATTTCAATATGAGGAAAAGTCAATGACAAACAATATATTCAATTCTGACTTTAATGATTTTTTATCTTCATTTGAAAGGGCAGGTGTTGAATATGTTCTTGTAGGTGGATATTCTGTTATAATTCATGGTTATCAGCGTACTACCGGAGACATGGATCTATTTGTAAATCCAACTAGTGAAAATTATTCCAAAATAATTCATGCCTTTGATGAATTTGGAATGTCCTTGTTTAGTATGACATTGGAACGATTTTTAAATATAAAAGAATTCGATGTTTTTGAATTTGGTCGACCACCGGTCTCCATTGATATAATGACAAAAATGAAAGGAGTAGAATTTGAGGAAGTCTTTAATAATAAAGTCAGATACCAAGTCGAAGAAGATTTAATTATTAATGTCATTCATTTGAATCAATTAATTACTGCTAAAAAATCTTCAGCCAGACACAAAGATTTGAATGATATAGAACAATTAACTAAAAAGAACTAAAAGTAATTGAGTAAAAAAATAGCCATCATTGGCCTCGGATATGTAGGTCTTCCTCTCGCAGTTGAATTTGCAAAAAAATTCAAAGTCGTCGGATTTGATATTAATCAAACCAGACTTAGTGAATTAAATTCAGGTCTGGATAAAACTTTAGAGATTGATTCTGAGAATTTAAATTCAGTGCTTAATTCTACAGGCAATACTGGACTTTCCTTAACTTCGGTTTTGAAAGATATTGAGAGCTTTCATTATTATATCGTAACAGGTCCCACTCCAGTAGATAAAAATAATACACCTGATTTTACAATGACCACTCATGGCAAGGCAATAGTAACTGTTGGGAAAGAATTAAAAAAGGCCAGTTTACGAATCGACTGTATATCCGGGTGCAACAGAAGAAATTTGTATTCCTGTATTGGAAAAAATATCTGGTCTAACATATAATACCGATTTTCATGCCGGATATTCGCCTGAAAGAATAAACCCCGGTGACAAAGAGCACACTGTGACAAAGATCCTGAAAATCGTTTCAGGTTCCACTGCGGAAATAACCGAAAAAATTGCTGATTTATATGGTCAAGTAATTATTGCCGGAATTTACAAAGCCGCCTCAATTAAAGTTGCGGAAGCTGCCAAAGTAATCGAAAATACCCAGCGGGATATCAACATTGCCTTTGTCAAGAGCCAGGGTGGGGGGCCAAGGTCCGGCGGGCTTAAACCTTTCATTGCCCAGAGCACAGGGGGGAAATTTTTAACCCCCCCCCCAACAGGGGGGGCCCTGGGTGAATCCATGAATTGCCCATGAATATATGGAGAAGTATAAAATCATTAGATGAATCCATGAGGTAAGCCCCGTCTTAGAACAAAAAGGAAGCTTTATTTATAATGTAAAACCAGGCTTGGCCCCAGGGGGGGGCGCCGCGGGGAAGGGGAAAATTTCCCCCAGGGGGGGGGGCCGCCCGCCGGGGGGGGGGGGGAAGAAAAACGCCCCACCGGTGGAGCAGGATTCTAGGTTCGCACATAGCTGATGCACTTTTGATCCTGATATTGGATCTGGGCATCCTGGAAATTAGCTACAGGCAAAATGCAAAACGTAAATCACAATCTATCAAACGGAAATTCTTCCAGCAAGTTGATATCACAAATTTTGAAGATTGAATGAAAGCAATGGAAGACAGCTATTGTTGCCACGGGGGGAACCGTTAACCACCAATGATGTAAATATTTAGGGACGTTAAATAGATCCAGGTAAAAAGCAGGCATTTCAAGAGTTGTCTTGCACTCTTCCACTTGGGATGTCCAAATTTACCAAAGAGAAAACAAATTGCCCTTTCACCTTATGCAATTACAAAATATGTCAATGAATTGTGCATTAGAATCATTGCGAGAATTATCAGATTGATTGATATTTATGTTCGATCTTGGGTATTCCGCTTTTCACAAGCTTTTTGGACAATGAGCCCCATTTATCAAGGAATGAAAAGCTTCATTTATCGAACATTCAATCAAACCATGATTATGATGGCAACGTTTTATTGTCGCTCTTGGAGAAGTCCATCAATGAATGGAATTTAAAATAATTGAATCTTGATATAAAAAAATTGACCAAGGTGTCCTTAGCAGTTTATATATGACATCAAAAGAATACTTCCCAAAAAAAAAGTTAGGAAGGTTTGAAAAAACCTTAGACTGTAAAAATTCAATTTTAAAATAAATTAATGAGTTCTAAAAACATCCTCATCACCGGTGCTGCCGGCTTCATCGGTTCCCACGTAGCCAGATTATTTGTCAATAAATATCCGGAATATAATATTTTCAATTTCGATCTATTGACCTATGCAGGTAATCTTGAAAATGTCAAAGACATCGAAGCCGCTGCTAATTATCGCTTTATTAAAGGAGATATTTGCGACCTTGAAACTTTAAGATATGTATTCAAAAAATATGACATCACCCATGTCATTCATCTTGCAGCAGAAAGTCATGTAGACCGATCGATAGAAAATCCATTTGTATTCATCGAAACGAATGTCATGGGAACAGCAAACCTGCTTCAGGCAGCCCGTGAACATTGGGATAATGAAACGGATGACCATTTATTTTACCACGTTTCCACTGATGAAGTATACGGCGCACTCGGTGAAACTGGTTTTTTTACAGAGGACACAAAGTATGATCCGCATTCACCTTACAGCGCTTCCAAAGCATCTTCTGATCATATGGTTCGATCCTTTGGAGATACTTATGGCATGCCGGTCATGATCTCCAATTGTTCCAATAATTACGGTCCTTTTCATTTTCCGGAAAAGTTAATTCCTTTATTTATTAATAATATCATTCAAAAAAAATCCCTACCGGTGTATGGAGATGGTTTGTACACTCGCGACTGGTTGTACGTTATAGACCATGCAACTGCAATTGATGCAGCTTTCCACAATGGAAAAGTAGGTGACACATACAACATCGGTGGATTTAACGAGTGGAAAAATATCGACCTGGTAAAATTATTGTGTTCTATCATGGACAGCAAACTCGACAGGACTCAGGGAGAATCTGAGCAATTAATTACCTACATCAAAGACCGCCCAGGACATGATCGCCGTTATGCCATCGATGCTACTAAGATCAACAAAGAACTTGGTTGGTATCCATCCGTTACTTTCGAAGAAGGCCTAGAAAAAACCATCGATTGGTACCTTACTAATTCAGAATGGCTGGAACGTGTGACCAGTGGTGATTATAGGAAGTATTATGAAGAGATGTACGGGTAAATTAATGAAGAATGAAAAATGAAAAATACACCAAAGAGCAAAAGTTTTTCAAATTAAACTTAAATATGAGGCCAAACGCATATCCCCCTTTGGAGGGGGCCAAGGGGGTGGACCATCAAAAAACAAACAACCATGACCTTTTCCTTCTCTAACAAATCAATCCTCATCACAGGTGGCACCGGCTCCCTTGGTAAGGCTTTGACCCAATATATCTTTAAGAATCATCCTGACATTTCACGACTTGTGATATTTTCCAGAGACGAGCAAAAGCAATTTCAAATGGCTCAAGATTATCCACCGGAGAAATATCCACAGATCAGGTTTTTTATCGGTGATGTGCGAGACAAGGATCGATTGGTAAGAGCAATGAAAGGCATAGATTATGTCATCCATGCCGCGGCAATGAAACATGTGCATATCGCAGAATACAATCCAGACGAATGCATCGCAACCAATGTCGTAGGAGCTCAAAATGTCGTCCATGCATGTCTTGAAACAACGGTGCAGCGTGTTGTGGCATTATCTACAGATAAAGCTTGTGCTCCTATCAATTTATACGGTGCGACAAAATTAACTTCTGATAAATTATTTGTAGCTGCTAATAATATTAAAGGAAATAATCCAATACGCTTTTCTGTAGTGCGCTATGGCAATGTAATGGGTTCAAACGGTTCTGTGATTCCTTTTTTCATCAAAAAGAAAAAAGAAGGAAAATTACCCATCACAGATCCTAATATGACCCGATTCAATATTTCCTTGACTGAAGGAGTTGAAATGGTCATTCATGCCCTGGAACACGCTTGGGGAGGTGAGATATTTGTACCTAAAATACCATCTTACAGAATCACAGATGTAGCTACTGCTGTTGGCCCGAATTGCGAACAAGTAATTGTAGGTATCCGCCCCGGAGAAAAAGTCCATGAAGAAATGATCACTTCATCCGATTCATTTTACACATATGACCTTGGTAAATATTATACCATTATTCCCAGTACACACAATTGGAAATTGGATGAATTTATAAAGGAATTCAATGCAAAAATCGTACAACCTGGATTTTCATATAATAGTGGGGAGAATACGGAGTGGGAGACGGTGGAGACTTTGCGCGAATTGATCAGGGAGCATGTGGATGAATCGATTTAAGCGAAGTATTGGATAGTAAATTGGTTGGTCCACCTAAATGTTGAATAACTTTGAAGGTGCAAACGAGTCCACCTCCTAGCCCCCTCCAAAGGGGGACATCATACGATCATATTTATTACAAAAAATATAACCATCCTTATTAGAACAACTTTCACTAATAACAACAAACATGAGGCCACACGAATGTCCCCCTTCGGAGGGGGCCAAGGGGGGTGGACTTCTAAAAAATAATTAGCACAACACTCACATGAGAAACCCCATTCCATACGGACGCCAAAATATAACAGATGACGACATCGCAGCTGTAACAGAATCGCTGAAATCAGACTACCTGACTCAAGGCCCTAAAATCGGTGAGTTTGAAAATGCTTTTGCTAAATACATAGGTAGCAAATACGCAGTAGCAGTTTCTAATGGCACTGCCGCACTGCATCTTTGTACAATGTCGCTGGATGTAAAACCGGGAGACAAGGTAATAACTACTCCGATTACCTTTTCTGCTTCTGCTAATTGCGTTAGATATTGTGGTGGAGAAGTTGTTTTTGGAGATATAGATCCTGAAACTTATTTACTTGATATTAATTCTGTAAGAAAGATATTAGAAAATGACCCTGAGGGGAACTACAAAGGAATTATTCCAGTGGATTTTGCGGGAAGAGCAGTGGACTTGCAAGCATTTAGAAAATTAGCGGATGAATACGGTTTATGGATCATTGAAGATGCCTGTCATGCTCCCGGAGGGTATTTTAAAGACACAAATGGCGTTGAACAATGGTGCGGAAATGGCAAATTTGCTGAACTTGCCATATTTTCATTCCACCCTGTCAAACACATTGCTTGCGGGGAAGGTGGGATGATCACTACCAATGACGAAGAATTGTACAAGCAATTAAATAGATTGCGCTCCCATGGTATTACTAAAGGAGATGATAATTATACTAATTCTATGGAATTCGCCAGTGGTGGAGGCGATGAATACCCCGGATGGTATATGGAATTGCAACAGCTAGGATACAATTATCGAATCACAGATTTCCAATCTGCCCTCGGCTTGAGCCAATTAAATCGAGCTGAAGAAGGATTAAAAAGAAGAAGAGAAATAGCGAGAATTTATGAAAATGCATTTCAGGAAAAAACATATATCCTAGGTCAATCGGGTGTCATCGAAGGTCATGCTTATCATTTGTATGTGATTGAAGCAGAGAATAGATTAGGTCTATACAAACATCTTAGGGAACATAATATTTTTGCTCAGATCCACTATATACCTACACATTTGATGCCTTATTACAAACAATTTGGATGGAAGGAAGGAGATATGCCACATTCAGAGCAATATTACCGACATTGCATTAGTCTACCTATGTTTCCGACATTGACCTCAGAAGAACAACAATACGTCATCAACACCATCGACAATTACTACAATGCCTAGACTGGCCATCATTCCGGCACGTGGAGGAAGTAAGAGAATTCCAAGAAAGAATATTAAAAATTTCCACGGGAAACCTATTATCGCTTACTCGATCGAGGCCGCATTAAAAAGTGGCTTATTTGATGAAGTTATGGTGTCCACAGATGATGTAGAAATAAAAAATATCAGCCTTGAACTTGGTGCTAAAGTACCGTTCCTAAGGTCAGAAAATACTTCGAACGACACAGCAACGACACTTGAAGTAATCAGAGAAGTACTGGAATCCTATAAAAAAGAAGATCGAACATTCGACGAAGTTTGCTGTATTTATCCCACTGCTCCATTGATGAAATCATCGCATTTAACAGCTGGTTTAGATCTTTTAGAAAATGAAATAGCAAGTGTATTTCCTGTCGTACCTTTTTCATTTCCAATCCTTAGATCCTTAAAGGTAGATGAAGATAATTTTGTATCCATGAACTGGCCTGAATACAGCCATACCCGCAGTCAGGACCTACCAGCGGCTTATCACGATGCAGGTCAGTGGTATTGGCTCCGACCGGAATTAATTAGTAATAGTTTGTACTCGGATAATTCTAAAGTCATCATTCTTTCAGAAATGGAAGTTCAGGACATTGACAATGAAAGTGACTGGAAGATGGCGGAGGTGAAATGGGAGATGGGTAATGAGTAATGAGTAATGGGTAATGAGTAGTTATTTTAATAGTTTATTTCATAATATTTGGTTATCCACTAGCCCTGAAAGGGCGACTTCCCATAACCCAGGTCGTAGGCCTGGGATTTCCCTCATCATCTCAGGTCGTAGGCCTGGGATGTTCATAATAATATCAAAGATATAATTATGAACATCCTCCTCCGCGCCGACGGCTCCACCACTCTCGGCATGGGCCACCTCTACCGCTGTCTGGCCATGGTCCAAATGCTGGATTCCAAGTATGACATCACATTCGTTTGTAGAGAAATAACCGGTGATTTCGAGTATATTCTGACCAAAAATAATTACAAACTGATTCAAATTAAGAAAGAAAATGACTTTCTGGATCTGTGTGATGAAAAGAGAATAGTAGTCATAGACGGTCATCATTTCCCTTCAGAACTGTATCAAAAAGTGCGGGAAAAAGGTTCTCAAATCGTTTGCATCGATGACCTGCACGATAAAAATTATCATTCTGATGTCATCATAAATCAAGCTCCGGGAATAACTTCCACGGATTATTCAACTGATCCATTTAATTATTTTGCACTCGGACCCAACTTTGCTCTGCTTAGAGAACCGTTCTTAAAAGCAGCTAATAATAAAAGGAAAATTACTTCTATTAAGTCTTGTTTTATTTGTTTCGGTGGAGGCGATCAATTAGATCTGACTCTTAGAACTTTAAAAATTGCAATTCAATTTCCGGCATTTAAAACTATAAATGTCGTCACAGGAAGTGCTTACAAACATTCAGAATCATTACAGGTGTTTGTTGGGAATGAGAGTAGAATTAAATTATCACATGCTATTGATGAATATCAAATGGCAGAAATAATGTCGGCTTCTGATGTCGCCATCGTGCCCTGCAGCACCATTTTATTGGAAGTATTTGCAGCCGGTTGTATTCCAATTTCCGGATATTTTGTTGAAAATCAAAAATACTTTTATCAAAATTTTCTTTCACAAAATGCCTTCATCGATGCGGGTAATTTTTCTGAAATAGCAATTGAAAATGCTTTAAATATTGCCCTCAATTCAGATATTAATATTACCGAAATAATTGATGGAAAATCAAAAAGTCGCATAAATAAATGCTTTCAATTGCTGGAAAATATTGCATCAATCGAATTGACCAGAGCAAAACCTGAGGACTCAGAAATTACCTACAAATGGGCATCTGACCCTGAAGTAAGAAAATGGTCCTTCAATACAAATCCAATATTGTTGGAGGAACATAATAATTGGTTTTCAAGGAAAATAAATGATCAAAACTTTGTTTATTTCATTGCAAAGTTGGATAATGAGCCAATCGGTTCAATTCGATTTGACATGAATGAAAACACTGCAACTATTCGATCCCGATTTCTGGAAAGGGTTTAGGTCAGGCTCTCCTAAGTTGTAAAGGATCCGTAAAACTTTCTGGACCATAAACCTTAACAAGGTTTTGTTTCAAAGGATTACTCTTCCTTTGAAAAACGGTGAAACGAAGTTGAGAAAACAAGGGGAAAAGGGTAACAATGGGTAAGAGAAGCAAAAACCGAGGTTGACATTTTTATAGAAAATCAAATGCATGAAAATCCCAAAACCCCGAAGGTGGTGACATTATGAATTCAAGTGATAAATGATAAATAATGGGAAATAGGTAATGCGTAATGGGTAATCAAATCAAGGCACAACAGTTTCATCTGTGCAAAATTTTAATCAAAGATTAAAATCCCTCCGTGAACTCTTGTTTTTGAAGTAACATTTAAGTCAAAGGACTTTAATATAAATAAAAATCTATATCTCAAATCTTCATTAAATTCTCTAAAATTAATCAATTCCAATAAACTAATTGCCTCGTGATTTATCCACTTAAAAGTCCTAACTTCTAACTTCTACCTTTATAAAAATGCAAATAGGCAATTACACCATATCCTCCACCTCCCCCGTCTTCATAATAGCTGAGCTATCCGCCAATCACAACGGTAGCCTGGACACAGCTATTGAAACTATCCGTGCCGCAAAACGAGCCGGTGCGGACGCAATTAAATTTCAGACTTACACAGCTGATACCATCACAATTGATTCAAAGAAGAATGACTTTTTGATCAAAGGCACCATCTGGGAAGGACGTAATTTACACAGTTTGTATTCGGAAGCATTTACACCTTGGGAGTGGCACGAACAATTGTTCGCCGTCGCAAAAGAAGAAGGATTAGAATGTTTTTCATCGCCATTTGACCCAACAGCTGTTGAATTATTAGAAAGTCTGAATGTTCCGGCATACAAAATAGCATCCTTTGAAATAACAGACATTCCATTGATAGAATTGGTGGCATCCAAAGGAAAGCCCATCATCATTTCCACAGGCATCGCCGAACTCGAAGACATCGAACTTGCCATCGACGCTTGTGAGCGCATGGGCAATGAGGACATCGCATTATTAAAATGCACATCTTCCTACCCGGCTCCCATCGAAGAAGCAAATATGATCATGGTAAAAGATTTCGCTGAACGATTTAATATGATTGTCGGATTGTCGGATCACACCATCGGAAGCACTGCACCTGTCGTAGCTACTTGTTTTGGAGCCAAAATAATTGAAAAGCACTTCATCCTCGACCGCAGTATTGGTGGCCCGGACGCATCCTTCTCCATGAACGAAGCAGAATTCACAGAAATGGTCAAAGCCGTCCGGGAAGCAGAGAAAGCCATTTGATAAGCAGAAGAAAGGGAAGGATTTTAGTCGATCGCTTTATATAGTAGAGGATATTGCTGAGGGTGAAGTTTTAACTGAGAAGAATATCCGTTCGATCAGACCGGGATTTGGATTGCATCCGAAGTTTTTTAAAGAAGTGTTGGGAAAGAAAGTGAAGAGGAATATTGAAAAAGGGGAGAGATTAAGTTTGGAAGATTTGGAATAGAAGGGGTGAGAAGGTGAAGAAGTGAGGAGGTGAGAAGGGAGGTCAAAAGCATATTTTTGTTATTTATTATAGGGTTTGGTGAATAATGTTTAATTTAGTGTTTTTGATCACCAAAGCTTAATTAAAATGAAAATTTCATCCCACAAAGACCTCGTGGTCTGGCAAGTTTCTATGGATTTAGTTACCAGCATTTACGAAATCACAAAATGTTTACCTTTAGATGAGAAATATGGACTTTCCTCACAAATGAGAAGATGCGCCATATCTATTCCGTCTAATATAGCAGAAGGGGCAGCCAGGCAAAGTGGTCCTGAATTTAAAAGGTTTCTTTTTTATTCCCTTGGATCCTGCGCAGAACTGGAAACCCAATATATTTTATCAAATAGAATCGGATATATAAAAGAAGATCCTGAGATGTTCAGAAAATTGAATCATATCAAAAGTATGTTATCAGGATTAATAAAAAAACTTGTTTAACTCCTCATCACCTTCTCACCTTCTCACATTCTCACTCCATTAATATTAAAACATTGAATAATAAACAAAACCATGCGGCTCTCCACATGTCCCCCTTCGGAGGGGGCCAAGGGGGTGGACTCCTTCTCACTTTCTCACATTCTCACCTTCTAACCTCTTAAAAAAAATGAAAGGAATTATCCTCGCCGGCGGCTCCGGCACCAGACTCTACCCCATCACCAAGGCGATCAGCAAGCAACTCATGCCGATCTATGACAAACCGATGATCTACTATCCATTGTCTGTGTTGATGATGGCAGGAATAAAGGAAATTCTGATCATCACAACTCCTGAAGATCAAAGTCAGTTTCAAAGGTTACTTGGAGATGGTGCAAATATCGGTTGCAGATTTGAATATGTGGCGCAGGAAGTGCCTAATGGACTTGCTCAGGCCTTTGTCTTGGGTGCAGAATTCATTGGAAATGATAGAGTAGCCCTTGTACTTGGAGATAATATATTCTACGGAGCAGGCCTTGGCGAACAGTTAGAAAAGTTGAGCAATGTCGAAGGGGGATATGTCTTTGCATATGAAGTTTCAGATCCTGAGCGTTATGGTGTCGTAGAGTTTGACGAAAATAAAAGGCCATCAGCATCGAAGAAAAAACCAGATTCACCAAAATCGAATTACGCCGTTCCCGGACTTTACTTCTATGGCAATTCTGTTGTACAAATAGCACGCGATCTTGCTCCTTCTCCTCGCGGAGAATACGAGATCACAGATATTAATAAAGAATATCTCAATCGTGGAGATCTGAATGTGTCTATTTTAGGCCGCGGCACAGCCTGGCTGGATACAGGCACTTTCGACTCACTGCATGACGCATCAGAGTTTATAAGAGTTATCGAGAAGCGCCAGGGATATAAGATTGGGTGTATAGAGGAGATAGCCTTTAGAAAAGGGTTTATCTCCAGGGATCAACTAAACGAACTTGCTGAATTGTATATTAAAAGTGGGTACGGGGAGTATCTGAAACGTATTAAATAGATATTTATTGACTCATTTTAACTAAATTCAGTCAGTTGAAAACCCCAAATACCTGTTGCTTTCGCGCAGACTTATCATGACGATTGTTTTGATGTAATAAATAAAATTTTATATTATGTTTAATTCATTACTATTTATAATAAATCATCCATTAAATAAAGGT
>NZ_JADJID010000008.1:0-33220 GCF_016707225.1 Candidatus Brachybacter algidus
ATTAAATCCTTGGGATGTAAAGCAGCAGTTCCGGGGCCACTCAATTTTCTTTAGCTTTTGCCGCCTTTAATCAGCTTTCTAGCATGTTCTTCCTGTTGCTCGGGGACATTAAGCTGATGCGAAGGATGCTATCCTGATAATTGATTGTTTCGATGTTGAGCTATATCTTTCAAATTATCTCCTTCAATAACCTCACTATATCTTGGCTTGTATCCCAGGATAAGCTGTTCCTGTGCTGTCATAATAATGATACATGAATCAAACTCATCTCTGCCGTAGAACAGATCTGCAAACTTTAGATAACTGTCCGACTTATCTACAGCACCTTTTTACTCGCTTGAATCTTCGGCCTGAAGGTTTTTATAGCTGAAGCTATATCATTATTTTAAGGTTGACATCCGCCATCAGGGAAATAAATTTGATCCTTATAATCTTCATTCTTAGATCCTTGAGCATCTTGCGAAGTTTTGAATTAAGATCATCATTAGAGATATTACCCATCACAAGACTGTTACTGTACTTACAAGTCTTGCATTAAGGTCATTTCGTAACTTGGCTTCAGCTTTTCTACAGCTTCAAACTGAGCATATGCCCATGTCATATTTCTTAACATTTGTGTACAACTGTCCAAGTTTATAAGTCAGTCGAGCCTTTCTTTTTTTTGTCTTTTACAAGTGGAAGAGCGGCTGTGATTTTTTGGAATAGCTCCTACAGCATTTCCACGGTCCATATCTACCATTGCTTCAGTAAGCAGGGCTTCTCTCCTTACAAAATCAAATGTACCGGCATCAGATTTGAGGCTACGGAGTATTCTGCTTCCGTCTTCCAGAATTGCCGTTGGATATATGTTTTAGCCAGCCAAAGCTGTACTTCCTGAAATACCGGTCTGTGTTTTAATATATATTTCTTAGGCTTACTAACTACTTCAGGTTCAGGTGATCCGCCCATCATCACCGTGATGGATACTGATTCCTTTGCCTCTTTTGCTTTTGCCTCGTCTTTTTTTTCTGGTCTTCTACAGCCTTTTCATAGCTTATCTATAGCAGTAACATTTCTGTCGTCCTCTTTACTTGCTTTCTTATCTCCTACTTTTTCTTTGCACTGGCTTTTTTTTCTTTGCAGCTGCCTTTTTCTTATCAGCGGCTTTTTCTTTGGCCTTTTCTTTTGAGCAGGAGTTAGTTTTTTTATTTGAAGTGGTTTTCTTAGGTGCTATTTTCTCATCATAGATTTTCATCGTTTGATTTGGGCTCACTGACTTGCGGTGAAGTTGATTTTGGAGTTGCCTTGCTTGTAGTCCCATTTCTGGCAGCTTTTTCAGCAGCTCCTCTCCTCTATTCTTTTTGTTTGTCTTCTTCCCTTTTCTTAGCAGCTTTTTTTCTTCTGCTTCGGGGACATTTTCTTCAATTTCTCCTTGGCCATTTTTTCGGCACTGTAGTTTTGAACTACGTATTTGAATGAGTTCTCCGCTTTTTCAAAGTCCTTTTTGAGAAACTGAGACTTACCCATTTGGAAATAACTATCATCTACCCAATGGCTTGCCTGATGCAGATAGATGTCCTTTTTAAGTTTTTCAATAGCCACATTAAGCGTACCTGCAGCCGTATTGCTATCTACATCAAGTAGGTAAGGATAAATGACTAGCTGATTTTGGAAGTTGTCCGGATGCTTGGCTTCTATCTGAAGAATGGCAGCATCTATGATCTCGTCAGCGTTGAAGTAGCCATTGTAATAGGCTGTCATGTTCTGGTAGGCACGACCTATGAAACCGACATCTTCCTTTTCTTTTAGGAGAGGCGCAAGAGGTCATGATGACTGCTAAAAAAGAAGAAAAAAATATTTAGATTGATTTGCCTTCAAAGTAAAAAATGCTTTATGTATAACGTAAAATCGATTCAACAGTGTATGAACGAGTATTTAACAAAATTTCGCACAAAAGTACAATTATATTTTATAAATTGGCAAAATCCAAGGCTGCTAACCAATATAGGTAGGACTAAGAGTGCTTAAAACATTTGATTCTAACGAATATTCAAAGTAGATCAATTACCATATAAATAATGCTGGACATCTTATTAATTCAAGACTTCCACCCAAAAAAGCATCTTACATCAATATTAATTTTAAAATAGATTATGCTAACTCTATGACAACTATACCCTGCTCTTGTGTCCCAACAATAAAACCTACTCCAATTTAAATTTGTAATTTCACCGCTGACTTTATCGCAAATCGTACTTCAATTAGCTTTTGAAACAAGGCATTAATAACACATGACTCAAAAACTAATTTTCAGAAATTAAAAGACAATCTTACAAAGGAGTATAAGGTAGTAATAATCGATGAAAAGTCGATGACACAAAGGTTTGCGGCTTATTACAATCCTCTAAAAGTCATTTGGATGACTGCCTTATTCGCCCTCATTATATGCATTGTTTCCGTTATTTTATTTACCCAAACCAGCCTCATAAGGTTCTTGGGGCCCTTACCAAAGTCTTTGGTAGGAGAAGACTATAAAAAATCTTGCCATTCGCATCGACAGTCTGGAAACTTTGTCCCAAGCAAGAGAACAAAGTTTAAAGCCATACAGAATTTAATTACTAGAGTCAACACAACTCCTGATATTAAAGAAGAAAAGCAAGTAGAATCCACTATTAAAAAGTGGAAATTCCAATTGAAAAGCAAAAGAAATTAAGGTACATCACGTTCCTTTGCCTGCCATGAGTTTCATCAAACCCATATCAGGGGAAATTACTTCAAAATTCGATCCAACTAGATATCATTACGGTATAGACCTTGCTGCCAAGTCCGGCTCTCCAATTCTCTCAGTAGCTTCAGGATATATATTGGCGAGCGGATATACACGTGAAAATGGTTATACTGTATGGATCATGCATCCTCAAGGTTTTTCTATCATCCTACAAACACAATTCTAAACTCAATGTGTATGTAGGTCAGTTCGTGGAACAAGCTGTGGAAATAGCCACCATCGGAAATACCGGAGAAGCCTCTACCGGTCCTCATCTTCATTTTGAATTGTGGAAAATAATGAACCAGTTGATCCTGATTTGATGATTAAACTTTAGATGGTTGGGGTTTGGAGTTTGGGGTTTGATGGCGCTTATTATATTGATAATTAACGTTATAAATATATGATTATTTAATTTCTTATATTTATTTAATAGATTTTATTTGCTCGACTTAATCATCGAAGTTTCATTCTAACCCGCCGCCGCTAGAGCTTTGTCGGGCAGGTTTCTAATTTCTAATTTCAGATTTCAGATTTCTCACTTCTACCTCAGTTCAAGTAACAACAATTCTCTTAAGCTTTATTTAAAACGCAAAAATTAAGTTTATTAAAACAATATCCATATCTACACGTTTACTCAGTAATTTTACCTAAACTTTATGGTATAATAGATACTTTTTTTATAATTTATCTAAATTTTTATACCTTTGTCCCCATTAAGAACGGTTTTTCAGATATTTATATATAATTGATTGACTATATTCGTTCTCCAAAATTAACTAACTAATGTACAATTCATTTTTAATTTGCATTTTTAAAATAAAACCATAGAAGCATGAAATTTATTCATTTTATTTTATTATTCGCAGTAATTGGAGCTACCTCCTCCTGTAAAACCGAAAAAAACTTAAAGCCGCTGAGGCTCAGTATAAGTCATTGAGTGACCAGTATGTCGCCCTTGAATCTAAATTAACTGACTGTGAAACAGCTAATAATGAAGCTGATAAAAGACGTCGGGTTTCTGATAAAGAGATCGAAGAACTTAACAAGCAGATCGCCTTCATGAGAGAAAATAACACTGCCGTACTTGGTCAGTTGAAAGACCTTTCTGTGGTAACTAGCAGCCAGGCTGAAAGTATTAAAAAATCACTTGATAATATCGGTGCTAAAGATAATTATATCCAAACTATCCAATCTGCAGCAGCGCAAGGACTCTTTAAATATGACATTGGTCATGAATTTAAAAGGTGCTATGGCAAACATGCAGGACGATGATGTACAGATCCAGGTAGAAAAAGGTATTGTAATGATCTCTCTTTCTGATAAAATGCTCTTCAAAAGCGGAAGCTATGATATTTCAGAATCAGCAAGTAATGTTCTAGGTAAAGTAGCTCAGGTATTAAACAATCAACCTGATCTTGAGATCCTTATCGAAGGACATACGGATAATGTTCCGATCGTTAAGGCAGGTATCCGCGACAACGGGATCTGAGTGCACTAAGAGCAACATCTATAGCAAGAGTACTTCAAACTAAGTATGCGATCAATCCTAAGAGAATCACTGCAGGTGGTAAGAGTGAATTTAATCCATTGACGACCAATGACACTGCTGAAGGAAGATCTATTAACAGAAGAACCAGAATCATTATCATGCCTCAGTTGGATCAATTCTTCAAACTTCTTGAAAGGAAAATGTAAATACAATTCGGACCTATCCGTAATTAACGCATAATAAATAACCGCATTGCGAGCTTTGGATCACATCCATTCCGTTAATGCGGTTTTTTTAAATTATAAAATTAACTTTGCGCCACTATGCTCATTCAGCTTTTTAAGTCAAAGATCCATCGTGCTATAATCACAGAAGCCAACCTCAACTATGTAGGTAGTATTACCATAGATGAAGATCTCATGGAGGCTGCCAACTTATTCGAAGGTGAACGCGTCCAGGTAGTGAATAATAACAATGGCGAAAGGCTGGAGACTTATGTCATCAGAGGAGAGCGAGGAACGGGTACTATATGCCTTAATGGTGCTGCTGCCCGTAAAGTGCATGTAGGAGATATAGTTATTATTATCGCCTATGGACTTTTTACTCCTGAAGAAGCTAAGCAATTTAAACCGGCAACGGTATTTCCCGATGCAAATAACAGAATAGTGTGAGCCGTCCCCGAATCAAATTTCTTGGTGATATTTTAAAGTTTTTACTTTTCCTGACTATTGGAGCTGGAATCCTTTATTGGGTGTTTAGTTCTCAAAGCAAAGCCTTTCAGGCCCAATGTGTCATAGATGGTATAGCTCCTGAGGATTGTAGCTTATTCAAAAAACTGGTTGCAGATTTCCGCTCTACCAATCCATGGTGGATGATAGCTGTGTTGATTAGTTACCAACTAAGCAATGTCGTAAGGTCCTTAAGATGGCAGATGATATGCGCTCCACTTGGTTACAAGATCAAATTCAGCAATGCATTTTGGACAATAATGCTTGGTTATTTTGCTAATTTGGGAATATCCCGTGCCGGAGAGGTAGTTAGAGGGGGTAGCCTTGCGAAATATGAAAAAATTAAGTTAGATAATGTTTTAGGAACCATTGCACTGGATAGAATACTCGATCTTGCTACCATGTCTTTGGTGATCATGCTGGCATTTTACTTTCAATACCAAGAGATCCACGATTACCTCGCTGCCAATATGAGAGACTTTGATATGGTAGCATTTTCCAAAGGTTGGATCTTTCAGTCCTTTTTGGTAGGAATTGGCCTATTTGTTTTGCTACTTATTCTGTTCAAACAAAGAATAGCACAATCAATACTATATCTGAAAATCAAGAGTTTTCTGAAAGGTATTATCGCAGGAATAAAAACTATCAAGGATATCAAGCATCCTATATTGTTTATATTTTATAGTCTGATGATATGGGTCTTCTACTTTCTGATGGCTTATTTCGCATTTTTCTCTTTTGGACCCACTGCACATCTTGGCATTATGGCCGCACTTCTCGTATTTGTCTTCGGTAGTTTTGGGATTATTATTCCTTCTCCTGGAGGTATGGGTACTTACCATGCTATGGCTATGGCCGCTCTTGCCATCTATGGCATCAAAGGTGATGATGCCTTCAGTTATGCCAATATTATGTTTTTCAATGTGCAGATCGTCACGACCATTGTATTTGGTATCCTATCGCTAATTTTGCTTCCACTTATCAATAAAAATTATCATCCGGTTCACGTCCAAATCAATCCTAATGTCATTGACTAAGATCAATTCCCTGGAAGACGCTGTATCTATGGTGAAAACATGGCAGCAATCAGGTTTTAATGTCGTTTTTACAAATGGTGTTTTTGATGTACTTCACGTGGGTCATCTTCGATACCTGAATGCTTCTAAAGCGCTAGGTGATAAATTGATAATTGCTTTAAATAGTGATGAATCTGTGAAGAAACTCAAAGGGGATAATCGCCCTATCAATACTTTGGCTGATAGAATGGAACTAATCGCCGGATTTGAACCAGTCGATCTTGTCATTTCTTTTGAGGAAGAAACTCCTTTTAATGTGATAAATGCATTAATTCCGGATGTCATTACAAAAGGTGGCGATTACACTCCGGATACAGTCGTTGGCGCCGATATAGTAACTGAAAACGGCGGGGAAGTCATTATTATTAATTTTGAAGAGGGATATTCTTCGACATCTATTATTGAGAAACTGTAAATAGAAATCAGTCGTCAGTGATCAGTCGTCAGTTGACAGCGCCGATTGATGATTACCACGAACTCCAAACTATTCTTCGTAAAACATCATTTTATCATACCCGTAATCATTCTAATTTCATTTTTCTAACTTGTAATTTTTAAATCTGTGAAATCCTTTAATCCGTTTAATCCGTGGTTCAGACAAATGAGTGATCGGGTGATAAGAGCAAGCTTTACTTCGATATGCTAATTTAAGTCAATTATTGAACGATGGATATTTGAATTAAATGATGTCGTTTACAGTAATCATTCTAATTTCATATTTCTAACTTCTAATTTTTAAATCAGTGAAATCCTTTAATCCGTTTAATCAGTGGTTCAGACAAATGAGTGATCGAGTGATAAGAGCAAGCTTTACTTCGACATGCTAATTTAAGTCAATTATTGAACAATGGTTATTTGAATTAAATAATGTCGTTTACCCGTAATCATTCTAATTTCATATTTCTAACTTCTAATTTTAAAATCAGTATAATCAGAAAAATCATTCAATCAGTGGTTCAGACAAATGAGTGATCGAGTGATAAGAGCAAGCTTTACTTCGATATGTTACTTTAAGTCGATTATTGAACAATGGATATTTGAATTAAATAATGTCGTTTACAGTAATCATTCTAATTTCATATTTCTAATTTCTAATTTTTAAATCAGTGAAATCCTTTAATCCGTTTAATCAGTGGTTCAGACGAATGGGCAATCGACAATGGCACTCCCCCAATATTCACCTCACCTTCAACATCTTCCTACACACTCTATTTTAGCTAAATTCATTATTTTGACAAAGCCCTCCACTTAGTAACAGAAATATTTTACTTTTGCACCCTCAAACAAACATTATTATCATGGCACATCAATATATCAAAGACCTCCAGTGTACACGAAGGGAAGAAAGTCCAACTCAAAGGTTGGGCATCAAATATCCGCTCAGGAAAAGGTATTTTCTTTATTCTGATGCGCGATGGTTCAGGCTATTGCCAGGCAGTAGTAAGTCAGGACGGCGTGAGTGCAGAAGCATTTGAAGAGGCATCCAGTCTAACTCAGGAAAGCTCTTTCTGGGTGGAAGGCAATGTCATTAAAGACGAAAAGCAAATAGGTGGTTACGAGATCCAGGTTACTGACATGGGCGTGTATAGTATTGCCTTAGAATATCCTATTTCCAACAAGGAACACGGAGTTACATTTCTTTCCAACAATCGCCACCTGTGGCTGAGATCACGTCGTCAATGGGCCATCATGCGCATTCGAAACGAGATCATCATGGGAATACATGATTTCTTTCAGAAAGATGGATATGTCCAGATGGACGCACCAATCTTTACCGGTAGTGCCGTAGAAGGAACGACGACTTTGTTTGAAACTGATTTTTTTGGCCAACCGGCATATTTGTCTCAGTCCGGCCAACTTTATGGTGAAGCTATGGCTATGGCTATGGGTAAAATCTACACTTTCGGTCCGACTTTCCGTGCTGAGAAATCTGATACTCCACGGCACCTTTCTGAGTTTTGGATGATAGAGCCGGAAATCGCTTTTGCTGATCTGGATATGAACATGGAAGTCATCGAAGCATTTATCAAAAGTGTCGTAAGCAGGATCATTGAAAAATGTCCGGAAGAACTTGCCATTCTTGAAAGAGATGTTGACAGATTGAAAAACGTACTTCAACCATTCCCAAGAGTCACGCACAATGATGCTGCCAAGATCCTTCGTGGCGAACTGGAAGTCAATGGCAAAAATGCCTTGAAAGTTCAGGAAGAAGACCTTAAGAATGCTCATGAGCAACTTGCAGTAGTGCAGGCTGAAATCGCAGAGCGGGAAGAAAAAATTAAAACTGCCAGCAAGGGCGAACGTAAGTTTAACGAAGGAAAGATCATCCAGCTGCGCAAAGATGTAGAAATACTTACTGAAAAAACTAGAAACATCCCGGGTTGGATCGAATCTGCCCGCAATTTCAGTGATGACGAGGACTTTGGAAACAGTGATGAGACGGTATTGACCAGAGTATTTGATGCTCCTGTGATGGTCTATAACTGGCCCGCAAAGATCAAATCTTTCTACATGAAAGAAGTGGATGGTAATCCTGATCTTGTAAAAGGTGTCGACTTACTCGCACCGGACGGATATGGGGAGATCATCGGTGGTTCAGAAAGAGAGACAGACATCAATGTGCTGTTAAGAAAGATCGCTGAACACGAATTACCACTTGAAGCATTTGAGTGGTATCTCGATCTTCGCAGATTTGGTTCTGTTCCTCATGCCGGTTTCGGTTTAGGATTAGAAAGAGTGGTAAGATGGGTTTGTGGTCTAGATCACATGCGCGAGACAATACCCTTCCCGAGAAGATATGGTAGGTTATTTCCGTAGATGAGAAATTAGAAGTTAGAAGGCAGAAATTAGAAGTCAGAAATTAGAAGTCAGAAATTAGAAGTTAGTTGATATATAGCGCTTGGCTTCCAATATCAAAGACGTAACTCGAGAAATATGGAACGCAGATGACGCAGATATTCATGATCAATTATGGCATATAATTTTGGTGAGCGAATTCCCCTTTGTAGGGCAGAGTCATTCACTTCTATTTTATCGTTATGTGTATAATGTTAAATATCAATGTTTTAAAAAGAAGATGAAAAAAAGTCGCAACTTCCCCTCTGGCCAGAGGGGTGGCGGCAGCCGGGGTGTCAATTCTTGCAATGCTTCTGTTGTTTTAAGAAACAATTAGAACTTAATCTAAAATAATTTAGATATATAGAATAAATTAGAAAGCCAAAAAATTAACGACTCCAGTAGATTTGACACGCAATATCAAATTTCATCACTTTTGAATTTCTGAACTTATTATGAAAATTAAAAACTATTTTTTGCTTTTAATTATATTTTTGGCAAAGACATCTATTTTTTGTCAAAGTGAAAACCAATTTACATTATGTCATATTGATGCTCGTTTTTATAAGTTTAATAGGAATATAACAGTTGGATTAAAAGAAAGGGAATTAAAAAACTATTCTACTTCTTATAATCTTAGGTTTAAAAAGGCTTTTGAAGCTGTTTTGAATGAAAATGATTATCAGAATATTAAAAATATTTCAGATAACAATTATTCGGATCTAAGCAAGTTGGATAGCATCTCAGACTTTCTTTATACAGCATATACAAATTATATCCAAACTCATAAATATAGTGAAAAGAGGGCGGAAAGAATAAAACCTACCCCTCAATATATTCTGGATCTACTTAAACATTTTGGCGATAAATACGATATTGATCACTTAGGCATTATTAAAGCAGAAGGATTTGTCAAAGAAAAACCTGATATGACAGGAGAATTTGATGTGAATGCTAGAGGTTACATTTATTTTAAAGGTTACGATTTAGACGTGGAAACTGGCAGAATATTATTTGTATTTTGGGAGGCTCACCCACGGCAATCATCTGTAAGTATGTCGAATAATCCTCAACAAAAACTTGATGTACTAACGGATAGAATAATTGAAACAATGACCCGAAAATATATGTTTGAATTTTCAAAATTATGGGAAAAGAGGAAAACTCCACAATGGAAAACGTGAAAAATAGCATGAAAGTCATGTCTATCCTACTTGCTTTAATTTTATTATAAATATTTACAAACTTTATCAATAATCTCTCCGCAATCAATCTAATTAAGTTACTCAATTGACTTCCCGCCTAACTATAAACTTATCATTTATAATTTAACGTGAATAATGGATAAGAAAAAAGGCTAAATATTATAAAAATAGGAGAATATTTAATATATTAGTGTCTGACAAACAACAATATAAATCAAATAATTCTCCTATGGATAAGCACAAAGTTATAGAAATTTTCATTACTGTTGACGATTTTTGCAAGGATTTGATGAAATTGAGTGCAAAAGGGCTATTTCAACTGGAAATAAGAAATTCAGAAATAGAAAATCATCATTGTGTCTATCAGAAAAGATGACGATTTACATTTGCTTTCATTTGAGTTCTTATACCAATTTTAAAAGATACTATAATGAATTGGTTTTAGTTCATTGGAGAGATCTGTTTCCTGGATTGGTTACATATGAGCGATTTAATCAGACACAAAACCGACTTTTTGTTCCATTGTTGATGTTTTTGAAAGACAGATGTTTGGGAGCATGCACCGGAATTAGCTTTATTGACTCAACAACCTTAAATGTTTGTCACATAAAAAGAGAAAAGCAGAACAAGGTTTTCAAAGGTTTTGCGACTAAATCTAAAAGCACAATGGGCTGGTTTTTTGGGTTTAAACTTCACCTGATCATTAATGACAAAGGTGAGTTGTTGAACTTCTACCTGTCCAAGGCAAATGTAGATGACAGGAATCAAGACATTCTCTCCGTAATGGTAAAAGAAGTTTTCGGAAAACTCTTCGGCGACAGAGGATATATATCTGACAAACTAGCCCAATTCCTATGGAATGATGGTGTAGACTTGATCTTTAAAAGACGTAAAAACATGAAGTCTATGAACTTATCTGATAACGATAAGGTGCTGCTGAGAAAACGAGCACTAATAGAATGTGTCAATGACGAATTGAAAAACCAATGTAACATACAGCACACCAGACATAGAGCTCTGCAAGGATTTTTGAACAATGCGATTTCTGCTCTCTGTGCATATCATTTCTTTCCTAAAAAACCTAGCATTAAATTAAGCACAACCGAACTCTCTAAAGAGGTATATTTGAATGTTGCTTAACCATTATTCACGTTAATTTACAATTCCAAATATGTCCTATTGCAACGCCATCCTCATCATGACAGGAGACAAAAAAAAACTCCACAAAGCCTATCACGATAAATTATATGGATTTCCGATACACAATGATGATGAATTATTCTGTCGGCTTGTGTTGGAAATTAATCAGGCGGGCCTAAGTTGGGAGACGATCCTAAAAAAAGAATCAACTTTCAGAGCAGCATATGACAATTTTTCAATTAACATAGTAGCTAAATATACCGAAGATGATAGAGCGCGACTCTTAAGTGATGCCGGCATCATTAGAAATCGTCTGAAGGTAAATGCTGCTATTGAAAACGCAAAATCAATCCTGGAGATCCAAAAATCTCATGGTTCATTCGAAGCCTGGTTGGATCATCATCACCCTTTGACAAAAGAAGAGTGGGTTAAAATTTTCAAAAAAACATTCAAATTTACCGGAGGTGAGATTGTCAACGAATTTTTGATGAGCACGGGATATTTACCCGGTGCCCATGCACATAATTGTATGGTATATCAGGAAGTAGTAAATTCAAATCCTAAATTTCTGGAGATATAAAAAAGGCCATGATGCTGTGCATCATGACCAAATAATATGAGTTCTTTTCCAAAATTATTTACGGCTTTTCTACTTTACCCATGAATAAATAGGCTCCTGTGGCTTTTTCATAAACTAACATTACGAATGGCCTGTCAAAACCAACATATTCAGGAAGGGAAGTTACTCCTACTCCAATAGTAGTGACCGCAGCACCCTCCATACCGGATTCATCCATCTTCATAAAGACATCATGAAGCGCTCTTGTCAGTATTATTTGGTTGGTGGCAGTACCCATCTTTGTGAAGTCCGCTTGTTCTCCGAAGGCTGTTTTGATATTCATATCCTGAAGAATATTTTTAAGGTCATATTTCATCAATAATTCCATTTTGGGAAGTCCGATCATCAAGTCTCTTTTCACTGCATTTTCTGTCATTTTAGTAACACCTGCAGTACTCATTTGACTTATGTAATCAATCACTCCAAGCTGCTCAGGTAAGATGAAAACAGCTTCCAGTTTGCCTCCAGCCATCGGCATGACAATCGTTTTCTCTGCATCAGATTTGTAATAAGCAATATCCGCTCTTTGGTTCATCAATTGCATTGGATGAACTGCATTTTTCGAATCTTTAAATTCTGCTGCATAAGTTGCCCTTTCATCGAATGGTTGATCCCATGTGGCCTTCATGTATAACGCATTTATCAAAAACATAAATTCATCATCCTGGATATTATCAAGGACTTTAGGTATTCTGCCATTGGTCTTTTCTGAGACCCAGCTATTAATTTCTTTAAGGCTATTGTCCACCTCTTTAAAATTAAGTTGCTGCAATTTTGATTGGTAAGATTCTGTTAGAACACCCTTGTAATTATCGTTCATTTGGAATTTTGATGCATCAAAGAATACACCATTAGATATTCCAATTTTATAATTTTTACTTTCTCCAATTATATTGGAAGTGATCGCTTTTAAATTGGCATTTACATCCTTGAGTTGTTCGGATGGTGCTCCAAGTACCTTCATAAGTTCATCCAAAGTCACCCCAGAAGCACCATTTGCAGACATTCCTATCGCATATTGTATGCTTAATGGGGAGATGATAACGTTTTTATCTGCATCCTCAGTTAGAACCGATTGTTTAAATAATTCAATAGCGCCGGATTGCAAATCACCTGTCAACTTGCTATTCACGATCAAAGGTGTTTTGATGTTATCGACATTCTTGTCGCATGAAACCAAAATAATTGCGAACAGTAAAAAAAGTAAATTTCTCATATTTCTGTATTTATCCTATTAAAACGAAATAATTAGAAATGAAGTTGGAATAAGTCTAATTTATTTACCAATTGTTTTTTAAAAGCACGGTATTATTTCACCAATTGACACCCCGGCTTCGCCACCCCCGCCTATTCACGCGGGCAAGCATCTGCCAGAGGGGAAGTTGCGACTTTTTTCATCTTCTTTTGGAATCATTGATATTCAAAATTAAACATAAATATTAAATAGAAATGAATGTCGCTGCCCTCAAAAGGGGAAACATCAATGTTTTGTCATTGCTTTTAATATTAATTATCTTAGACTTTTTCCAATTTAGATAGTTGGATTCATTCACTGGACACAACAATCAAAGTTTAATTTTAATTTCTAATTTCTTCCTTCTAATTTCTAATTTCTTCCTTCTAATTTCTAACTTCTAACTTCTAATTTCTAATTTCTACCTTCTAATTTAGTAAAAGCAATCCTTTTAGGATTTTATATCAACCACGGAAACTTGGGTTAGAGATTAAATCTTATTAACCTCATTCATGAATTCATTTCTTCTCCTTCTAGATAATGGTACCTGCGAATTATCTGACATGATAATAATTCCTTCATTTAAATATTTAGATATATGTTTTTTATTAATTAAATGCGATTTATGCACATCTAAAAATCCATACTTAGATAACAATTCTCTAAATACACCCAGGTTGTAAGAACTTAATAGGGAGGTATTATTTTTTAAATGAATTTTTGTGTATTTCTGCCATCCTTCGCATCGAATGATGTTATATATTTCGATATAATCATAGTAATTAGAACCCGGTATTGGTACTTTAACATTCTGGTCAATGCTTTCCTCACTTCGCTGCAACAATTCTTCATATTGACGGATTTTTTGTTTATTTCCAATCTTCGACTTTGCTTTAAGAATCGCATTCAACAGGTCTTTTGATTTGATTGGCTTTAACAGATAATCAATTGCATCCATCTTTAAAGCTTCTATGCCATACTCGCTATGACCTGTCACGAATATCACTTCAAAATCCACCGTTTCGAATCTTTTCATCATTTCGAGCCCACTTTCATTGGGCATAGTGATGTCCAGAAATACAATATCAGGGTTAATTGCTTTGATCAGATTATATCCATCTTCCGCATTAGATGCCTGTCCGACTATCTTGACATCCTTGTCAAGTTTACCAACCTTGATTGAAATTACTTCTCTGAGATTGGCCTCATCATCAATTATTACTGCTTTGAATTCCATTGTTTCTATTTAGAAAAGTATTCATATCATGAAATGTAATGACGACTTGCGTTCCCGAATCTGGTACTCCCTCTGATAAGTCACTTGTTTCAATTTTTACATTAAAATAATTTGTTTCATTCAGAGTATCTACCCTTTCTTTCACTATTTGTGTTCCACGTGATTTATGACTTTTTACCCGAGTTGATGACTTTATCCTGCCGATTCCATTGTCTTTAATAATAAAAGAAAGGACATCCCTTTCCAGCATTTTAATTGTTAATTCAAGTTTCCCTTTTCTTTCTGCCAAATTATTCAATCCGTGATTAATGGCATTTTCGATGAATGGTTGAGTAAGCATAGGTGGAATGTTGAATTCAGGATTTACGTCTTTTCCGACATTAATTTCAAAATCAAATTTATTATTAAATCTGATCTGCTCTAATCCGATATATAAAGTTAATAATTTAATTTCATGACTTACAGGAATAAATTTATTATGGGAAGACTCTAGAATCATCCGCATTAGTTGTGCAAAATCTGACAAATAATCATCCGCTTTATCAATGTTTTCAGTTTGAATATAATATTGGATCGAGCCAAGCGCATTAAATAGAAAATGTGGATTCATTTGCGACTGCAAAGCTTCCAATTCAAGAATGGAGATTTTAGCCTTGATTGCGTTTTCTTTTTGCCTTATGTTTTTCTTACGTAAGGAAATAATTTGAACTAATAAAAAAATTATTAAAGACAGAGCAGCAGCAATAATAATTCTTGTATAATCGCGAATAATTTCAAAATTGAATTTATCAAATCTATCCGTATTTGGAAAATTAATATTCATTAAATAGCTTCCAGGTTCTGCCTTAGATACAAAGATTGTATTTGGTTTTGTAGTGATCGTTAGTTTTTCGGAACTGATGATATTTGGTGGAAAATTGTCAAATAAATTATAAATATAATCCGGTTTAAAATAATTAATTTCCATATTAATAAAATTACTCTTAAAAGAAAAGTCCTTTAATACTTCTATTTTATTCGGATATTTAACCTGAACCTGATTAATAAAAAAACCATGTGATTTTTTCCATTGTAGCACTTTTTCCGGGTTCATAACTACCATGCCATTTACCGTACCAAAATATAAAAATCCATTTTCATCTATTGTATATGCCTTGGTATTCATTTCCTTATTAGGAAGTCCATCCTGCTGATATATGACTGAAATTATTGTATAATCAGCATTAATTACCGTGATACCGTTAAAAGTAGGCAGCCAACAATTACCTTTTAGATCTTTTATTATTCCCACTACCTTATTGTCAGATAATCCATCTCCTGTCATCAAATGTCTTTCCACTTCATATGTTCCAGCATCCAGCACATACAGACCGCCACCCAAAGAACCCAGTAAGATTTTATCATTATATCTGTTAATCACATTAATTCGAGAATATTGAATGAATTTTTTTTCATCCGTTTGGAGGGCATCAACTTTTGATATTTGTTTAAAATTACTATCCAATATATAAAGGCCATCCATTGCTCCTACAAAATAGGTATTGGTGTGATTATCATAATAAACGGTATTTATTCGCGCAGCTGTTGTTAGTAGTATTTTACTTTTTTTTGTTATTAAATTATACGCTGCCAATATTCCATTTTGATTCTCCGGTTCTTCACCACAAATCAGTATTTCACCCTTCTCATCAATTATAAAATCATTTATCAAAAAGGGTATAGTATGTTTTTCGAAAACTTCTTTTTTAGGATCAATTTTGAACAAATAACATTCCGGACCCTCTGAATATGCAAATTCAAAAAAGTGCCCGCTTTTAGTATCATAATATATTTTACCATTATTAATAAATCCCTGACCTCCGTTTTCTTTTGAAAACAAAACTTTTTTTCTTCCCGTTTTTGTATCTAAATATATCAGATCTTGGTTCTCCGGAGTGAAAAGTATTTTACCCTCACCGTCACTTGCTATTCCCGAAATAACAGAACCAAAAGTTTCATCCTTAAGATAAGGCCTAAGATTGTAGAACTTTGCTCCATCCCGCAGTAGACCTTTGACTAGCAATCCATGATGTCCTGCCATCATCCACATAAAGTTTACGTCATCTGTGTAGACATCTTTAGATATTTTGACATCCTCTGACAATGTTTTGAAAGTTACACATTTTAGAGCTTTATCAACGATGTAGAAACTATCTACAAATCGCGGGAATGTGCCATATCCTGCTATCAAGTTTCCCTTTTTATCAGTTTTAAGGATACGGCAATCTGAGTCATCTTTCTTTATTTTAAATATATCCTTAAAAGCACCATTTTTATAAACAGCAATTGATTTCTCTGTTGCTAAAAATATTGTTCCTTGATTGTTGATGATACTCCCTTTACTATCGGGAATAATTGTCATCCCTTTCTTCCCTTTTAGTAATATGCCGTTTTTTGTTTGAATTACAAATTCTCCGTTAACCCGGCATACATTCTCAGGTTTCTCCTTGATTGAATATAATTTTTTATATGCGACCTTTTGCTTCCAATCCACCACATAAATTACATAACTATCTTTCTCTCTACTAACACCAAAGATTTCATTTCCCGATACGATGTATTCCATTGGAACCTTACTCTCAATAGCTGATAAGACAATGCTTCCAGGATCGATATAGAGCAATGCTTTATTTTCTTCACACCTGACTAAAATTTTGCCGTTGGGGCTTATAGATAGGGATTTTAAACTGGAGGGGTCTATGATATATTTAAATAGATTGCTGGTATTTACGGACACAAATTCTCTGCCATCATATCGCATTATACCGACATCTGTAGACACATAAAAGAATCCAAAAGAATCACGGACCACCAGATTGGCTTCTCTGTCATTCAATCCCTGTTCTTTCCGAAGTAAAACCTTTGAAACCAGCGTTTGTCCTGTTGAATCCAATGCTACAGCACAAAATATGACGACGATGATTAATTGAATTAATATTTTCAATGAAAGATATTTACTTGATGCTAATATACTTTAAAAACCATTGGATGGTTAGCAAAATATTAAAATGTTGAACAGTAATTTCAATATTCATTAAAAAGAATGAAAGTGGAAGGTGAATAAAAAAAACTGCTCAATTGCATAGTGTGATTGCAATTGAGCAAAGTGATTTCCGTTTTAGTGATGCTTAAGTGTGTTCAATTTTTTCAAATGATGACCAGAGATTAAAAGGTAAACTAATTAGTAAGTGTGTCAATTTTTTAGTTACTACCGTAGAAATCAATTTTCAATTGAGCCCAATTAAAAACAAACAACTGATTTGTAAATCAATGTTCTACACAAATATGATTTGTTTTAAATAAATAAGCTGGAGTTTCGGACTAAGTGTCAATCTCGTCTGACTATCGGTAATTTTGAGCAATATTTATTGCTATATAATATTGATTTATACCGATTTCCCTTCACATGTCAAGTCAAAAATTTCGAAAATATAACTTTTAAGTTACCTTGGCATTTCTTAATATCCTTGAAAAAATACCGGGTACAAATCGCTTTAAATAAATAGCAAGGATCTCCTTGCCGCCGATATATATTTCCTCTTTTTGGTTTGCAATACCTTTGACAGCTATTTTAGCAAGTTTGGATGGCTCCATACCACTGTCTGTTTTTTCATCCATTTTATTCTGTGCTTGTCCATCACCGGTGACAGCAGAAAGAGAAATATTTGTCCTTATGAATCCAGGGCAGATGATGGTTACTTTAATTTTTTCATTAAATAATTCCGCTCTAAGACTGTCAAAATATCCATGTAATGCATGTTTACTTGCCGCATAAGAGGTCCTTTTAGGGCTTCCAATGATGCCAACCAGACTTGTGATGACGGCTATTTGCCCTCCCCCTTTTTCAATCATTTGAGGCAGTAAGGCTTTGGTAAGATTCACTGTTCCAAAATAATTTATGTCAAAAATTTTCCTGGCTACTCCATCTTGGGTTTCGATAGCTGCTGAACGTTGGCTGATGCCCCCATTATTGACAAGAATATCCAGGGGTGTATTTTTAACTCTGAGATGAGCCACCGCGCCTGTGATGGAGGTAGGATCCGATAAGTCTATAGATTGAATTATGGCCTTTATATTTGGGTTGCATTTTCCGGCAGTGACCTCCAGTTCCGCTATATTTCTGCTCAGTAGCACCAGATTGCAGCCATGATATGAAAATTCTATAGCTAGTGCTCTTCCTATGCCTGAAGAAGCTCCCGTGATCCAAACCCATTTATCTTTGATGTCCATGTCCTTTTTCTTGTGTCTTGCAAATATGCAAATTCCGGACTTAATAATCAGCAATTTTTGATAAGTGATGGGTTATCAGAGGTTAGTGGTCAGTAATTAGTGGTCAGTGGTCAGTAATCGGTAATCGGTAATGAGTAATGATTAATGGGTAATGGAAAATGAGTAATCAGATTTATCAATTTTCCACATCGAAGCCATCAGCCATCCGCCAATAGCCAATAGCCATTAACTTTATTCCTTAATCTTTAAGCATCAAATTAGATCAAAAAGCACCTCCCATTCTCTGTCTCATTTTCAATTTTCAATTTTCCATTTTCAATTAAACCCTCTATTTTGGAAACAAATTAATCAATTTTCCAGAACAAAGCCATCAGCCATCAGCCATCAGCTATAAGCCCAAAATTAGATTATACAGTACCTCCCATTCTCCGCCTCATTTTCAATTTTCCATTTTCAATTAACCCCCCCCTTTTGGAAACAAATTAATCAATTTTCCAGAACAAAGCCATCAGCCATCAGCCATCAGCCATCAGCCATCAGCTATAAGCCCTCAGCTATTACCCATCATCCCCCTCACGGCATATACAGCGTATCCCTCCTAATCTTAAATCCTGTAAAAATACCAATTGGCTTACTGATTCCTGATACATTTGATTTGATCTGACCTGGTTGGCCAAAAGGATTGCCATTGGCAGAGTTGGCATTACTTTTGCTGGAAGAAAAGTCGTTGTATTCTTTAGTGACATGGATTAATGTGAATATTAAAGTATCTCCAACCACAGACTTTTTATCCTCCCTTTCATAAAAGGTACCGTATGCTACCGATTCTGTGTCATTGATCTTATCATCAGTAGTATAGTCCTGCTGTGCAGCGCTATCCAAGGATGATACATGGATCATTCTTCGATAAAAGTCTAACGTATTCCTGTCATCTTGATGGTAGATGAATATGGTTGCTCTGGTTTTATTCTGATTGGCATATTCCACCTTGGTGCTATCGATTCGGACCAACGTAGGAATGATTGTCGAAGCTGTGATTGTACTTCCATCAGCAAGAGTAACGAGCAATTCAAATGTCGAATTGCTATCATCAGGAACGATTTCCTGCGCACTATAATTGGAGATCTGACCATTGTCAGGATTAAATGTTAGGGTCTCCTGGAGTTGAATTGTATCATTATTGTAAATGATTTTGACATCAGCTCCTTTCAATAGTAATGATTCAAGATAGGCCGCCGGATTATCTATCGTCAGAGGATCAAAGAAGCTATTGCTCTTAGTTAGTAAGAGTTGATATCGTTCACCGGGGATAAGGTAACATTCTACCACAGGCTGCGAACCATAGACTGTTAGATTTATGTCTACTTCTTTACTAAGATTGCAAGAAACTAGTGTCATTAGCGACAAGCAAAATATAATTAGATTTTTCATTACTATTTCTTTTAGAAATTAAAATTCCAGGTGATAGAAGGAAGTATTGGAAACAAAGAAACTTGTCTCGCATTGATCTTTTCAGGGATCTTTACTTCGACTTCACCCTGTTTTACTGTTTTAAATTCTGTTTCAAGAGTTAGGAAGTAAGGATTTCTTCTATCATAGACATTGTAGATACTCAAGGATAAATTACTTTCTCCCCATTTCGGAAACATATAATAAATTACACTAATATCTCCGCGATGATAAGCAGGAAGTCTGAACGTGTTTCGGTCTCCATAAATAGGCGTGACAGGATCAATCGATCCGCCTTTTATATCCTGAAATAAAGCTCTTCCCCCAGGGAGCCACGCCAGATCGCCTGATCCATATACCCATGTAGCTGAGGCGGTCCATCTTCTGTTGAATTTATAGGTAGCGACCACTTTAATATCATTCCTTCGGTCATATCTTGGTGAGAAATATCTACCGTCCATAATGCCAGGGAAGCCTCCTCGCTTGACAAATGCCAAAGTATAGGCGATCCATCCTGATAGTTTGCCAAAGTCTTTCTCGAGACTCACTTCAGTCCCGTATGCGTATCCTTTTCCGAATTCAAATTCCCTTTCGATCTCTTCATTCAGGAATAAATTGGCACCATCTCTGAAATCAACCTGATTTTTCAACCATTTATAATAATATTCATTGGTCAGTAAGAGCCCTTAGCTATCAGGTAACTAAATCCTGCTGAAACCTGATCAGATCGTTGTGGATGAACAGCATCTGTAGAGGGATACCACACATCAGTAGGTAGTGATATGCCGGAATTGGATATTAAGTGGACGTATTGTTTCATTCTGGCATAACCTCCTTTTATAGACCATCTAGGATTGACTTCATATAAAAGTGCCAGTCTTGGTTCAATGCCTCCATCGAAATAGTTGTTGCTCGTCCATCCTGATAAACGAAGGCCTGCATTAGCTTTAAGGTTTTTTATAATCTCAAATTCATCAGATACATACAACCCATACTCCATGCCGGTTCTGTCTATGCCCGAACTAAATGAAATGGATCCATCATCCGAGCCTGCCTTCAACCTTCCTACAGTAAAATCATAATAGGTCGTAGATATACCCATCTTAATGGAATGTTTTGAATTTGGGTTATAAGAAAAGTCCATTTTTCCGGCATAGTTTCTGATCTTAGAACCGAGGGAAAAACTAAAACCACTGATCTCATTAGAAATATCGTAGTTATAATCTGAAAATATGAAGGACGTATTGGCGAATAGTTTATTGTTGAAGATGTGATTCCAACGTGCTGTTAAAGTGGCATTTCCCCAGCTAAAACCAAGATCAAGCGTGCTATCCTTTAGGGCGAACTGGTCTTTACCAAAATATCCACTTAAATAAATACGGTCTTTCTCTCCCAACTTGGTATTAATCTTGGCATTTAAGTCATAAAAGTTGTAGCCCGGTATCTTATTGAAATCAGGCTTATCTTCCTGACTTTTATTTATTGCATTGGTAATAAGGTCCACATAGGTTCTTCTTCCGGACACTACAAAACTTGTATTTTCACCTATTGGGCCTTCCAGTGTTAATCTTGAGGTGATAAGCCCTATGCCGCCTGATCCGCTTAACTTTTTATTATTGCCGTCTTTCATGCGGACATCTATCACAGAGGACAATCTCCCACCGTATTGGGCAGGAAATCCACCTTTAAAGAGACGCACATCCTTAATAGCATCAGAATTGAAGGTACTGAAGAAACCAAAAAGGTGATTGGCGTTATACACGGTGGCTTCATCAAGCATGATAAGGTTCTGGTCACCTGCACCACCTCGGACATAAAGACCTGTGCTACCTTCAGAGCCGGATGAAACTCCTGCTTTTAATTGAAGCGTCTTGATGATGTCCACTTCACCAAACAAAGCAGGCAGGACTTTACTTGTTTTAGCAGAGATCTGCTCCATACTCATTTGGGTAGAACTCATTTTATCGCGGAGTTGGTCAGCCACGATGATGACTTCATCAAGCGTAGTAGTGCCTGGCATGAGTTCGATGTTCCATTTGGTATCATTCATGCCTGGAAGTCGCTGGTAGAAAGTCTCCATACCGATGTAGGAAGCTGATAGGATGATTGTATCAGTAGCAGGAATTGTTATAGAATAAAATCCATATTCATTAGTCACAGTAGCTTTGTTGGCATCAATGATTTCAACCTTGGCACCTATAAGTGTTTCTCCGGTTTCCCCATCAGTGATAGTTCCGAAGAAAGTTGTTTTGGATTGTGCTGAAGAGACGATTTGTTGAAAACCAATGAAAGACAGAACTAAAAATAACTTAAATGTGTATCTGATGACCATATGCATATAGCTTAAAACTGTGTTGAAATAGGGCTTTTGAAAGCGAAAGAAAGTATAACGAAAAAACAGCGATTTAGTTATAAATACACAAACATATAATTTTAACTATAATATGATAGAAATCCCATATAGAAACTTTTAACATAAAATAGTCAGGCAGTGGCTTTCAGGGAAGATATTACGATTAATTGTTATTGTATCATATTTGCAAGCATAAGGGAGTAGAAAGTCCCTTATATTTTTACGAGCCGATTATTATTAATCGTTTTTATAAACAAGAAACATGTCAGTTACAAAAGAAGTAAAACAGTATGTAAAAGATGTCAGGCTCTGGATGGTAGTGACTATAGCGTTGATTATTTTATTTTTTATAGTTAGTTTTCCGGTATAGAATCATCTACAAGGAAGATAATTTAATTTTTCATATCGACAGCAGTGGATTTTGTCACTGTGTTTTGGACAAGAACCTTTTCTATTACAAGATTTTTTAAGCAGACAAGCTTTTAAAGCCCCGGTATATTGCCGGGGTTTTTTGTTTCAGCATTGGTAGAAGTGCAGTTGGGAACATTTTCCCCTTTTGAGGTCATATTCATTCACTTCAATTTAATTGATATATGTTTAGATCTGTATATCTAAATGTTCTATGAAAGAAGAAATAAAGTCGCAACTTCCCCTCTGGCAGATGCTTGCCCGCTTGAATAGGCGGGGGTGGCGACAGCCGTGGTGTTGATAGACGCCATAATCTAATGATTTTAACAACTAGCAAAACATAATCTAAATAACTTCGGATTTTTCTCCCCCTTGGCCCCCTCAAACGAGGGGGAAAATCGTTCTTCGGCAGTTATATTCTCTTATTTTGTATTTGTCAAGATATTGTTTAAAACCAATAAAATTATATCTTCGCCATTAAAAATATATTATGTTAAAATCAATATTGTTTTCACTATTTACGCTATTTGCCATCGTTACTTTTGCTCAGCCTCCTGCCGGAGATGCAAAGGTGGGTGATTATTATGGTAAAAAACCTAAATCTAAGGGTGCAATGGATATTGCTCAACTTCCCGCCAAACTTGAAAAAGAACCTGTCATTCAAACTAAAGTAAAAGCAAAGGTGCTGGATGTTTGTTCAGCAAAAGGTTGTTGGATTGAACTTGCTGTGGATGATAATACAACAGCATTTGTCAAAATGAAGGATTATGCATTCTTCGTTCCTGTCGCTGCAATAGGTAAAAATGTCGTATTGGAAGGAGAGGCCAAACTAACGACTACTTCTGTGGAAGAACTGAAGCATTATGCTGAAGACGCGAAGAAATCTCAAGATGAGATCGATGCCATCACAGAACCTAAGACAGAGATCAGGTTTATGGCAAGTGGTATGGTTGTAGTGGATTAATTATTCTGCGAAATAAAAAAATAGCATGCTCTTCAATGAAATATTGGGGAGCATTTTTTTTTGCTTATTCATTTATGAGAAACTATAATAATAGAAAATAAAAATTTCAACTTTGATATTGAAGAAGAAACTTAATTTCTAAAATAACTATCCAGTATTTAGGGGGTCAGGCCAATACAAACCGTTTAGAAATGATTTCCAATGTTATCTATAACTATTTACTTTGAACATCTTTTCTGAAAAAATATTTTTCAATTAACATAATAACAAACAGCAAAGCTGCAAACATTGCTATTCCTAAGACTACATTGAAAGTAATAATAACTGGCTGACCATAGTTGTTTACTATAAAAAGTAAACTAGAAATTCCAAGAGCATAATATAATCTTAATATTATATTTCCAATTTTCATATCATATTGGTTAGTAAAAATGTCCCAATCAAAACAAGTACCTATATTAATTAAGTTTTTATTTTTCCACTGTTTTAAAAAAATTCTGACCCTGCTTCCCCTAGTTCATATTCTTCAAAAATAGTCCATTTAACGAATATAATACTAAAAATTAATGAAAATGATCAAATTTTTTCCATTGATTATATTGATTCATTATGTATATTATAAGTTAACCCTGCTTGGATGGGATTTAGATGTATATAATCCATTGTATTTAGTTCTCACAGTAAAGTCTTGATTTATAATAGTAAGCATCAATAATATTTCGTTTTGGAAGTTCACGAAAGGAAAAGCACTAATTAAAATTCACTCATTTTGCTACTGTAACACTTCCAGATTTAACTTCCTTACTTCCAGTAAAGTTATTTTTATAAACTACATAATAAACATACACTCCATTATCAACTTCTTGTCCTTTATATGTGGCGTCCCATGTAAAATTTGAATTCGAACTGTATTTTACGCCCCCCCACCGATCATAAATGTGTAACTCCTGGATTTCGGCGTTTGACCAACTGCCTTCAAAGATGTCATTAATGCCATCATAATTTGGGCTGATTACATTAGGAAGAAAATTTTAGGTAGTTCCATCTCTGTTCTAATATTTACAATGCAGCTGTCAGAGCACACTCCATTTTCGACAGAAACTATACAGAGATATTGTTTAATTGCTCCAAATCTCAAAATAGGTTGTTCACAATCATCACATGAAAGGCCTTCTGAAGGTTTCCATTTATAAATATCTCCTTTCACACATGAATTAATTAATGTATCTCTACCGTACATTCCTACAAAATGAGTTTCAATTCCATCCTGTTTTATTGGAGCTTTGAACACTTCAATAGTGTTATATTTAATTAAAGTATCAATTCCTTGATCGTTTTTTACCGATAATGACACCTGGTATATACCTGGAATATTATACTCAATGCATGGAGGATTCCTGCCTGACCAAAAAGAAGGTTTGCCGCCTTCAAATTTCCACTCCCACTCATCAGGATGCCTAAAAGATGAATCTGAAAATTGAACAAAATTATTTTGGCAAACAATTTCCTTGTCTTGGATGAAAAATGCTTCTGGTGGACATTTTTTCACAATCAAATAGAAAGTTTCTGTATACCATGATTTGAAGGAAGGCTGACCTGATGGGAAATTTGTTACAAATCTGTGTAATGTTACAATTTCTAATGTTGTTATTATAGGAAAACAGATGGATGGAGAATTTTCCATGCTGATTTTAGGTAACCCGGTTTGAAACTCCCAAATTATTGTGTCTTCCAATATTGCTTGAGTTGGATCTAATGTAAAATCTAGGCTAATTACTTGAAAACATGCACCTTCACACAACTCATACGCAAATTGAGGTTGAGTTCCGGTACCAATAGTATCTACCTTTCCATCTGAATTAATAATCCCCACACCAACACGACCGATCGCCTGAGTAAATGATTTTTGAGTAAATATTATAATAATAAAAATAATAATAATAAACAAGTGCCATAAATGATGGCACTTGTTAGTTCTATATAATGAATGGTTGATCATTATTCCATTTTAATTATTTTCCCTACAGAAACAGTTCCATCATTTCTCCTAATTTGGTAGAAATATACTGAACTCATCCAATTACTTGTATTAAACGTATAGTTATCTGAATTCGATTCAAAATTACCAACTATCTTTTGATTAAGATCGTAAATTAAAATTACCGACTTTTCGCCTAAATGAGTGAAGGTTAATTCATTCTTAAAGGGGTTAGGATAATTTTCAATTTTATTGGTCAATTCTTCACTAAATGCTTCATTTATATTACTTACAATATTTTCATTCATAAAAGTTTCAGGTTTTTCATTAGAAATATCCAAAAGGTCACCTAATTCTTTTGTTAATGGATTTGATAGGTTTAGCTTAAAATATGAAAATTGAGAAGCTGCAGTATTACAATTATTTTGCACCGAAACAGTAAGTCTGTAATAAATGTATCCGTGATTAATCCCCCAAACAAGAGGCCAAGAGGTAAAAGTGGGTATCGAAAGACCAGGATATGAATCAAATGTGGCATTAGCTGGTGCAGGAAGTCTATTTATTTGCACATCTGGAATACCTCCTGAAAGTGGCGTAGCGTATGCTCCGGAGTATACTGTTACCCAAGGTCCAGAAGTTGTTTTAGATGCTTCCAAAGAAATGTTAAATTGAGATACTGCATAAGTGGCATTCCTAGCCGCATTAAAATTTACAGATGAATAAGTCAACAATGGAGCTGACCCAATTATGGTTGTCGGAGCTGTATACCCGCCATTTACAATTTCTAGATTTGTGGATGCAGCAGCACCAGAAACACTTATACACCGGTAAATTATAGCGGCAGAGCAGTATGCTACCCCTGTATTACTAATTGTTATTTTTAGTTTAAATGTTTTACCATTATTTCCAGAATTTATTATCGGAGTGTTAGTGTTGAAGTTGGGAAGTTCAACATAATTTTGCATTATTCCTCCAGAATATACTGCATTCAGATTATAAGTTAGTCCAGAAGTATAAGTTGGAGAAGCCCCACATCCTAATGCAGTAACATCAGCATAATCGACTTTAATCGTGTAGGTTCTGCATTCTGTAATATTTGAAAAATCAATTCTAAATGGCCAAAAAGATTTACATGAATATACTGGGGTCGTAGATGAAGGATCAAGGGTAAAACCATCTACCTTTAAACTTGTTGGCGTATTGGTATTTTGTACTTGAGATTGTGTCACTTCTTTTGGAAATGAAGTCCCATTTGCATCAATTGTTAAGGGTACACTATTACTCCCTATATATTTGTAACCTGATGAATATGGTAAATTCTCAAGCTTCACATATAAATAATAAATTAAATCGTACTGCCCAGGAGCAGCGTTAAAAACCCCATTTGTTGCAACTGGAAAGATTGCGCTTGAAATGTCTAAAACGCTCTGTTTGCCTCCTCCAGCTACTGATGTTACTACTACATTTAATAAATTTATTGTTTTGTAGTGATTTAGAACTACCGCCCCAGTTGAATGATTTATCACTTTAAAATACAAGGTTCCCGACCAATCAACTGTACTTGGAACAGAAGGTGCTTCAACAGGAGTCCAACTATAAACTTTATTCTCCATAATTATAGATTAATTGAGCCTGTCCACAGGTAGTTCCACATTGAGATTCCAAGTATGGAGAAATAGCGTGAGCCGTATTTGAATTATAGATAATAATAATTGCAAAAATTAAGAATTTAACATTTTTCATTATTTTAATTTTTTGAATTTAAAAATACACATAAAGGAGGTTAAGCACAACCATTCAGTTCACGCGATCAGCGCAAACAATACATCATCGACCTATCAGTATAGATCGCAGTAAGAAAATCAATGTTCAAAAGAGTTGAACATAATTCAGTGTAAAATATGTGGTGTGTGTATTAGGTGATTTAAAAATCATGCTAAGATCAATGTAAAAAGTTAATTATTTTATGGGTTAAGAGTTATTGTTAAAATGTTATTCATTATTATATTCCAAATCTGGATGTACTTAATATCCCTTTTTTGATAATGAACACAAATTAGACATTATTAACTGAACCAAATGTAAAATTTTCTTTACATGTAATTAAGTTGGCCTCACTGACATCAAAATGTATTTTAATGTTTATTATGTTTTCAAAAATAATCGAATAGAAAATAAATAATAGTAAATAAATGTAAAATAATTATGCATTTAATTTAATTTTTAAAAATATCATATTTCGTAAAATTATATATGTTAATGTGTGAAAATTTAAGATTCTCCCTTGAGTTGCATATCTTTTCAGACTGATCTTTAAGAATTCAGCATATTTTCGAAATATATATGAGCTTCGATCAATATAAAAAAACGACTCTTAAATTATCTACTCAATTATTTGAAATGAATTCTCTACTATTGTGTAAGAATAAAAACTAGAAACATAATCATGAATCGCATTTTAAAAATTATACTTCTCAACTCATTGGCGGTATTAACCCTATTTCCAAGCACTGTTATTTCCCAGAAAACCAACAAGTCAGCTATAGATTTTGTCAATCCATTCATCGGCACTGCTAACCATGGCCACGTCTTTCTGGGCGCCAATGTTCCGTTTGGAGGTGTTCAATTAGGGCCGGTGAACATAGACAAAGGATGGGACTGGTGTAGTGGTTATAATTATGCGAGTAAGGAAATTCTTGGATTCACACACACGCATCTGAGTGGCACCGGCATCGGCGATTGGAATGATATTTTACTGCTGCCTGCTACCGGAAAAGTTAAAGTTAAACCAGCAAATAAAGATGAATTATCGGACGGATATGGATCTTCTTTTTCTCATAATCAGGAGATCTGCAAGCCCGGATTTTACAGTGTTTTCTTAAAAGATTATAACGTTAAAGTTGACTTGACTACTACTAAAAGAGTGGGTATGCATCGATATACTTTTGTTGAAAATAACAATTCACATATCGTCCTGGATCTCGCTTTCGGTACAGGGTGGGATAGTCCTGTCGAAACTCATATTGAAGTGGTAAATGATTCCATCATCACTGGATATAGACAGTCGAAAGGTTGGGCTAAAAACCAACAAGTTTATTTTGCAATTAAACTATCACAAAGGCTGCAATCTTTTCAATTATATGATGACTCAATTTCAATCGATGGAAGTAAACTAACAACTGTTCGTGCAAGAGCAATTATAAAATTTGCATTGCAAAAGAAGAAGTTGTGATGGTTAAAGTTGGAATTTCGGCAGTCAGTTCAGAGAATGCTTTGCTAAATATGCAAACAGAAGTACCCGGCTGGAATTTTGACAAAGTAAAAACTAATGCTTCTGATGCCTGGAACAAGGAATTGTCCACCGTAGAATACGATGCATCACGTGATCTGAAGACTATATTTTATACAGCATTATATCATGCTTATTTTTTCCCTTCAACGTATGATGATGTCAATGGCCAGTATCGAGGCAGCGATCAGAAAGTATATTCCGGCGATGGCAAACCTAATTATACTCTATTTTCACTTTGGGATACTTATCGCGCCTTGCATCCTTTATTGACGATCACTCAGTCCGGAAGGATCGATGACATTATTAATTCTATGCTTAATATATATAAGCAACAAGGTAAGCTGCCGGTGTGGCATTTGTCCGGGAATGAAACTAATACGATGGTCGGATATAGTGCAGTGCCTGTGGTCGTGGATGCTTATATGAAAGGGCATAGGGGATTTGATGCGAATCTGGCTTATGAAGCAGTGAAACAGTCAGCTATGCAAAAGATTAACGGCATTCAATACATTCAGAAATTAGCATTCATTCCAGCCGATTCTGTCAATGAATCAGTCGCCAAAGCATTGGAATATGCCATCGATGATGCTTGTATTGCTTTGATGGCGAAATCTATGGGCAAGACAGAGGATGCTGCATACTATGATAAAAGAGCGAAATTGTATAAATTATATTTTGATTCTAATACAAAATTTATGCGTGGAAAGTTGGCGAATGGACAATTCCGTGCTCCATTTAGTCCATTCGAAGCCAAACATCGAGAGAATGATTATTGTGAAGGCAACGGCTGGCAATATACCTGGCTCGTGCCTCAAGATGTGCATGGTTTGATCAAACTTATGGGAGGTGACAAATATTTTACAAATAAACTTGACTCTTATTTAATGCAAGTGGATCGATGGGGGAAGAAGCCAGTCCGGATATTTCGGGATTAATCGGTCAATATGCGCAGGGCAATGAACCAAATCATCATATACCCTATTTGTATAATTTCGCAGGTGAGCAATGGAAGACAGCGTCCATGACGAGAACATTGATGGATAGTATGTATACTTCCCAACCTGATGGTTTATGTGGTAATGAAGATGCGGGTCAGATGAGCGCTTGGTATGTGATGTCTGCTATGGGATTCTACCAGGTGCATCCCGGGAATGGTGTATATGTCATCGGAAGCCCAAGAATGGAAGATCTTAAACTACATCTGCCAAATGGTAAGATATTCGAAATACATGTCTTGGAGAGAAAGATCCAAAAGATAAATATATCAGAGGATCACGTTTAATAATCAGCCTTACCTGAAGTCCTATATTACGCACAGTGATATTATGAAAGGAGGAAAAATGGTGATACAGATGCATAAGGATCCAAATATGGAGTTTGGAAAGTCTGAGGCGGATAGACCATAATTTGCAGCGGGTAAATCATTCAATAACTATTTTTTCTACCCAACAAGTATTGAATTTACCTTATTATATTACATTTTTATTTAATACAACTATTTTGCCAGGTAGCAATTCCATTCTTGAGAATCCTCCTTTAGGACTTATTTTTATGAATTAAACCATGCTGCACCAAGGCATCCAGCGAATCAACTTCATATCCATTATTTCATTATATATTATAAAATTATTTAATATTTAATTATTCGGTGGTATTGTGAGCTCAAACATATTACATAATTTTGTCATATCTAAAGAATGAATAATTAGAGATATATAATTAAGTATATTTTCTAATATCAAAGAATAATTTTTAATAGAACCGTGAAGCCGGTCATTCGTGGCCGGCTACTATTAAAAAGTAAGAATAAGCGTTTTCCCAAAAACAGTATTCAATCCCGGACTTTACCGGTATGATATATTTTGTAATAAGGTTTCTTGTCCAAAGGGTAGTAAAAGTATTATCCTTTGGCCTTTTTCACTTGCAGAATAGGTCATTATTCATTTAAGTAAACTACAGTTAGAATTATGAAGTTTTTACAAAGAAAAGGCAAAGCGATTGACAAAAAGCAACAGGAAGAACTTCCTGTTATTTCTATTTCAGCCACAGCACAGGCGGCTGCTTTGAATTGCCTGGCAGGGGTGAACATTTCAATTAGCCAAAGCGGCACGTCCCAGATCACGCCTGGATATTTTGTTACTCCTACATATATTAACTTTGCATCCCTACAATTATCCATTGTTGGAGGTCAGCGCCGATTATTGATTGTGATGATGTGGGGCATTTTCTCACAGCAGTTATTTATGATCCTATCGCTGACCAGACTTGTTCTACACAATTCTTTGTGGAAGATAAAATGCCACCAACGTTTGAATGTGCTACTAAAGAATTGCCATGCGGTATAGAAATATATAGTATACAGCCTCCATATACCGAATTGGTGACTGTTACTGACAATTGCACCAATCCGCCCACCGTGACTATTCTAAGTCACACAGAAAAAAACTATACTTGTCCATCTCCTTATACCTTTGAAATAGTCAGAACCTACAAAGCCACTGACGCTTCAGGCAATTCAGCTACCTGCCAGGATACCGTAAGGTTCTTGCGACCAGTATTAGATGGAGATCGTATTTTCTAACGATACTACGATGAGTTGCAGTGAATTTAGCCAGGATACTTCCGTCACAGGTGAACCGACCTGGATGGGATATCCTTTGAGAGGCGTCTGTTATACTTGGTTTGGTAAAGTGGATAAAACAATTCCAATGGGCTGTCCGGGTAGATTCAAAATTAGAAGAATCTGGACAGTAATGGATGAATGTAATAATACTCCTAGTGCACGTGATACTCAATTCATCATGTCCATTGATACTACAGCTCCTATTATTTTTGTCCTGCAGATACTACAATCGGTCTCATCCCAGGATCTATGTAGCCAATTATTCTTTTTCCGGCTGTGATAGCCACAGATAATTGCAGCAATAATGTAACATTTTCATTCCGTGTGGATGGATTACTGGTATTTAACACCTCTACTTCGCTCCTCATCGGTGAGCATATCATTGAAGTCAGAGCAAATGATGGATGCAACAATTCGTCTACCTGCACTTATAATGTGACTGTCGAAGATCAACAAGCTCCATACCTTACTTGCCATAATATAAATGTCGGGCTAGGAAATACGGAGACAGGCATCGTATGTGCCGATAGCCTGGGCTTTGATTATTCTGACAATTGCGCAGGTCCATTAACTATTTCCATTAAAAAGTCAACCGATAATTCATACACAATTGTGTAACATACATGTGATGAAGTCGGTCAAGTTAATAACTTGATTTTAAAGTGCAGACCAATATGAAAGTAACTGCACTACTTGCTCATTTACTGTAACAGTGCAAGACAAAGAGTTTCCTCAGATGAATTGTGGTGCTGATGTAGACATCGAACTTACATGTTTCCAAACCGATACCCTCAATCCTGGGAGGTGGCATCTTACCAGCTGCCACGGACAATTGCGGTGATCCTGTGATCACATGGTTTGGTAAACTCTGTGTTGGACTGCAATAGTATGAAGGTACAATTGACATTGTTTACGGCTACACAGATTTGGAGGCAACTCAGCGTCCTGCACTAAAACATTTAATGTAACCAATCCAAACGCATTGGATAGAGGAGACGTACTATGGCCTGCTGATCTGGATATGGCTGGTTGCAATCCTAATATAAATGATACAAGCGTCACAGGATGTCCAATACTTTTAGGGAGAATTCTGCAATGAAATTATTTTTCAGCCAATGTAGACACGACGATCAATGGGGATGGATGCGATGTATATGTCAAACAATATACGGTCGATTGATTCTTATATTTTTCTTACTTTCCGGAGAACTGATGGAAAAGTTCGTTCATCTTCCAGAACATTACAGTCACTGGGGCTACAGCACCGAATCTTATAGTACCACCAAATGTAACGATAGAGCCAACTAATATCCAATAATTGTACAGCTCAGGTCGATCTTGCCTTAGCCACCGCCACAGGTTGTGGTCAGCCGATCGTTATCACTAGCTTTAATAATGGCGGTGCAAATGCAGACGGGATTTTATCCATTTGGGGTGACACTTGTTACTTTTACTGCTACCAATTCATGTGGTCTTACAACTATAGGTGTAACTACTGTCACAGTGGAATATGAAAGCAATGATCTAGTGATATGCCCTCCTGGTTTTGATGTGTCATGTATGATGGAATTT
>NZ_JADJID010000009.1:0-33832 GCF_016707225.1 Candidatus Brachybacter algidus
CTTAATCTTGGACCTTTCGTAGAGATAGGTTCCATGAGGATCTGCACCAGCATCATGGTCCTTTTGTCCATGACGTCCTGTATCTTGCCATTCTTGTGGATCTCTTTAGTAAGATCCATGGTATGAATCGTTAACCAGGAGACTTATTAGTGATCTCTTTGGTATATTCTATAACAGAAGGGAAGTTTGGGTCCAAGGTCAGTGTAATGCAAAAAATGCATCTTTTCTGCTCCCTATATTATCCAGGAGAAATGCAGCATTGAGTCCGCCATCAGTTTATTTACTCTGTAAGTATATATCCCCAACATTAAAAGAATTACTCGTCTTTTGCTATGAATTTCAACAAGTTTATTGTTTCAACTAAGGCTATTTCAACTTCAGAAGGCAAAGAATTAATAATCAGCTCTTTATTCACAGTCTGATTGTTTTAAAGAATAAAACAGCGCTTAATGTGTATACATCTCAACAATAACAGTTATGATATTGTATTCTTTGATTAAGCGCTGTTTAAGAATATTTACCTACCGGTTCTTTTTCTTATGACGGATTTTCTCAATCTTTTTTCCTCTTGTGGGTTGCAATCTTGTGTCTTTTACGTTTTTTACCGCAAGGCATACTCGTATTTTTTTTGTTAATAATATTATTTAATGCTCTCTGAATTAGCCTTTTGATTACAAAGTTTGCAATCTCATGTGCTTTCATGTTGACCGGCACCTTCATAAGCCATGCTAAGCAGGCAAGGTGTCTCTCTATTTTTGGATCTAATTGATAAGACTTTTCCAATCTGGTGATCGCCTTATCCCATTGACCTGTGTTTGGTAGCCAGTTCACCCAAAGTATTCATCACTGTGATATTCTCTGGTTCGCTTTTGCTCATATCCAATAGCATCATTATGCCCTTCATCGGATTATCCTTTGGTGGCGATTCCGCATATATGGTTGCTAGATTGACACGGTGGTTTGTTTCTTTTGGGTCGAGCGAGATAGCACTTTCCGGAGCTTTAGAGCTCTTCAACGCAAAATTCCCTCTCTTTCCCCTCCACATATCTAACTCCGACACCATAAGTGGTACCAGCTATAGACCATGTGACGCTTCCCTCAATAGTAAGACGACTTCAGCAACCCCGCCATTCCATGTCTTTTTTCTGAACATACCAGACATGGACGATTCTCTTTGATTCTCAATGACGGTACTGGATATCGTTTGGTGATGTTTAATCTTACAACAGGTTCAGCATTGATAACGAAACTAAACTCTAAGCGACAAGCGTTTGATTCTTCAACTGATCAAGCTGTTCCACTTGTGGGACTTGACTTTTATTTTGTCTGTCAGACTAAATCCAAAATAAATAATACAGAATAGTAAAGCCGCAGAGGCAATTACGTTCATTTCTGGTATTTAATATTGGAAACAGAACCTTTCGACATACTAATCCTCTCTACCAAGGCGCTACTAATACCACTTATTCTTAGCAGTCAGTAAAAGTTTTAGCCGGCTTGAAAGCAGGAATGAAATGCTCAGGTATTTCTATCGCCTCATTCTTCTTAATGTGACGGCCTATTTTTTCGCTCTTTCTTGATAATAAATGATCGGGAAACCACGAACATAAATATTCTCTCCACTAGACAAAGAGTTTTTAATTTCAGTAAAAAAGGTTCGATCGAGACAAGTACATCTACTTTCGGAACTCCTGTTTTTCTGCAATTGTTAAACTAAGTCAGCTTTTCTCATTAGACGTTGGTTTATAATATGTTATGAAACTAAAATGATGCTTCTCTAAAAAGCGTGGCAAATTTCGTATTTTTTATCATTTTAAAATTTCTGACTGTTTTTTTTCATAAATAATTGGAAATCTTCATTGAGTAGGAACTTTCTAATACCCAATTACCACCCACCTCTAAGGCAAGTTTTGGGGTGAAAACATTTTTTTGTAATTGCCGATTTTTGCCTTGTGAAGTTCAGAACTACCTCCTTTGGATGTCATTTATTTTGTCTTCCAGCAGATTATCTTGTGTATTTTTGACATCATTGAATCCAATATGTGCATGATAAGATCACAATTCCTGAATGTCCGCATATTCAATGGAATATGGCGTAAATAGTTCATTATCAGATATTGCGATTATGCGGGCTTCGTCCTTTAATGTTTGTAATCTCTTATATACGACGCCATCTTTGTGTGTGATGACGATGTATGTCTTCCCACTTTTTATCTCTGTCAGCTTTTCTACATATTTACAAATGACGATGGATCCTGATTCTAGTGGTAACATTGAATCACCACGTATTTCAAATGCTCTGTAGGCCACTCTTCATAGAAGGAAAAGAGATCTTAGGGAGATCAGAGATATACTCAGGATCTGACATGCCGTTCATGTAGCCAGCCTCAGCCTTGGTTTCTACTAGTTCAATATTGTTATGGCCATTTCCATCCATCGTCATGGCTAGAATCCTTAAGTTGTTGTCTTTAAATACTTCCAAACGCCCAAACTAACATCCTCTCTGATCAATTGATCTAAAGAAATAGTAAACAATTCAGACATCCGGGTCAGGAGACGCAGGTTTGGCTCTGTGTTCCCTTTTTCATATTCTGAATAAGTCGTGCGCGGAATTCCAAGTTCCTCAGCAAGTAATTGCTGTGAAAGTTGGCGTCTATGACGGAGATATTTCAAGTTTAGATGGAACATTTGGTATAAAGTTATTTTACAAAGTTATGCAAATTATCCAAATGACAAATAACACGGCATTTATAGACGGAAAATGCGTAATTGGATTGAATGGGCTTAAATATTTTTTACAAAATCGTTTAATTTTAGTAAGATTGCAAAGTTTAAATGTGAATATATGATTGAATTATTTGGGGTTAAATTAGACTAACCTGCAACAGTTGCGACCAATATTGCACTTTTTTTCATCTGCACTTATTGCGCTATCTCAGTAATGCGTTCACCCGCCGGTCGGTATGATTTTGTCAAAAATATAGCTTGTTTCTATTATTTACCGGTATTACTGCGCTGTTGGGAGGTATATTTAGTCATGGTTTTAAATATTATTTTGGTCTAAGTTATTCATTTCCGGGATGGCTTATAGCATTAGGAGGAGCTTATTATGCCAGTATCGCTGCCTTTAGACATGCTTTAGCAAATGAGCTTTGGCAGGATATAAAGCCAACAACAATCAAGATTACAGAGCAAATATTAATGCTGTTATTGATCGTTTTTATGGTACTAACTTACTTTTACATGAATTTCCTGGTTGTTACGATTTACACTGCTGTATGTATCTCTGTAATAGGATTATATTTGGAAATGAAGATCTTCAGCAAAACGCAGAATCGTAGGAGCAAGAATTATATGTGGGGCATAGGAATTGGAGTTCTTGTGTTATTTGTGTATATCTTTAAGCTCAGTATTTCACCGGAATTCAATCACAATGACGTGGCTCATATTATCATGATGATATCGATGGTGGTGTTGATGAAAGGATTTAAGGGGATGTCAGCAGCTAAGTTAACATGATCACTATCTCTTCAATAATAATAAAAGTATGCTGGTAGTAGATCAGGAATATGTGGAAAGGCTGAAGAAGGAGCAGAAGAAAAAGCCAAGACTTAGCACGCTTTATGGAATGGATCGTATTTTCAGATTGGTATATAAAATTCCTTTTACATTCCAGTTGCACAATGCTGTCTTCTGGAACATGGCGTCAACTTTCAGTTTTCATTATTCTTTGAAAGATTAAAATCAAGTAAAAATGAATTAATTTTCCTTGACAATTCTCATAGAGTTAATGAATTTGAAAAAACAGACTGAAAAACCAAGCTTATGCCATCGGGCCATTATACCCGAAGTGCAGGAGGTTTAAAAATATTGTTCCAAAGCTTGATAGAAAGGGCACTTTAGCTTTTCCCTCTCATTCCTCAAGCCAGTTTGATTTTAGTGAAGGGTATTCAAAGTATGCGGAGGATTTAAAAAAACTTCCTGATGAATTTCAACCAGTTACGATTTGTCTTTATTATTATGACATTCTACAAGGCCACCACCAGACATTTACGGATGCAGGCTTCACTGTAATAACTAATGGATATGTTGGCGATGCAGGCTTTGTTGATAGGCTTTACGACCATATTTCTTCCTTTCAATATATCACCAGCAATCATACTGGTTCTTATTCCTTCTATGCGCTGGAAATGGGTATACCCTTTTTTTTTTATATGGTGATGATATTGACAATCAATTACTTAAGTTCGGCACATTAAATGGTATTGATATGGGGAAATACCTGGAAGAGGATTTTTAAAAACTTTTTACTGAAATTTAAATTTCGATTTGAACAATCCTGTCACTGTAACATCTCAACTTAAAGAATGTATAGCTTATATACAGGATGAAAATAATCAACTTGATCCATTAATTGTGCAGAAACTTGTAAAGAGAAATTGCGGAAATTAATCCTGAAAAAAGGGACTTAGCTATCTGAATGGATGAAAAGTTTTTATCTTTGGAAACCTAAAATCACCAATATGAAGTTTCTAAAATATATTCTTGAGATCCTATTTCCTGTTAGTTGTGTCTCTTGTGGGGCTTCGATCAATGATGAGAAAACCTTTTTGTGCCAAATGTCTTACAGAAACAGTATTTACATCCTATCCATCAGTATTGAAAAATGAAATGGTAGATAGACTGGTGTCTATAGGAAGCCTTAAAGTAGCTTAGCCCCGCATATTTCAAAAAAGATGCGCCTGTTAAAATGTTTTTTATAAAATCAAATATGGCAATAGGCCCGATGTTGCCCAAAAATGGCTGAATTTGAACTGAAAAGTTTATGAAAATTCTCCCGGTCGACCTGAAATTAGACGGCGTTTGCATGTTCCAATCCACAAAATAAAATTATCAAAACGTGGTTATAATCAAAGTGCTATAATAGCTAAGGTTGTGGCGGATAAACTGGAATTACCTTTGGTTCATGTGCTGAAAGATCATCAAATATTGAAACACAAACTCATTTTGGACGAATAGACAGGTTGAAAAATCAGGAAGGTACGATTGTTGCATCTAAGAATGTTATTAGACATAAGCACCTATTAATCATTGATGACATTTTAACGACAGGAGCGACGATAGAAACATGTTATGATGCTCTTAGATTATCCAATCCGCATTGCTTGATCTCTATCCTTACCTTGGCGGTGACTGATAGTTGGTAATTACCTTATGAGTGTCACATCGCCATATTTGAAAATGGTATGATTATTACAAAACCTCTAACCATATAAACATAAACTCCAGTAGCAGCATCTTGATCTTTGGAATCTTCCATCCCATTTAGGATTTGGTTCATTAGAAGAAAATAATACCGCTCCCCATCGATTAAATATATACATCGGCTGATTGTGACATTTTTCCTTTCCACCTCAAAATAGTCATTAACTGATCTCCATTTACGTGAAGACATTCGGAATGTAATATCGCCGCATACTCATTTTCACACAATTCTTCATCCTTCATCGAAATACGGATCGTCAATGTACTGTCACATCCTGAATCAGAAAGAATTACCTGGGAGTATGTACCGTCATTTGTATAATTTTCCTGACCAATTTTGACTGATTCTCCGGCACATAATTCGGTTTCAACAAAGCTCTTAACATCCAACAGTCTGACAGAAATATTCAAAATACTATCACAACCAGTGCTGGAAGTAAGTATTTGATTATCATTTAATGATGAATTATACACCTTATTACCTATCCTAATCGAATCACCATAGCAGACCTCAGCATTAATCTGGGCGGTAATCAATGATCTTACATTGATGTCAATCTTAATTAGAGTATCACATGGTCCATTTGAAGGTATTGTGTCAAGATATACTCCTGATGTAGAATAATTTGTCCCCATGATTTCAATGGATTCTCCAAAACATATTCTTTCATTTATATACTTTAGGATAAACTCGGAACTCCCTGTTACTTCGAAGTTAAAGGGGATTGATCTGCATCCGTCTTCATCAATCGCAATTATTGAATGGGGCCCATTATTTAAATTATCGAAGAAATTATTTGTTGTAAATACTCCATTGTCTAATGAAAACTTCACGCCATTCCCCCATTCGATACGGACATCTTTACGAATGTGCTCATCACCACATTCCTTGAGATTATCCAACTCGTCTATCACCAACAATGGCGCAGTGCCTTTATCTTCAATTAGAATTTCCACATTCTGCTCGCAACCCATTTTGTCTTTTACGACTACGTTGTGGAGGCCAGGATCAATGTCGTTAAATATACCATTTGTCTGCGAAATTCCATTAAATTCATATATATATGGAGCGGTGCCACCAGAGGCAAATACTGTAAAGCTGCCTTTTTTCTCACAAGTAGAATTGAATACTTCATTTACCAGCAATTTCAAATCAGTAGTACTATATTCTATTTCAAGATTGGTACATATCCAACCAAAATTAACACCACATCCTCCTGAGTTAAGGTTTTCAATGGCTATGACATTAACACCCTGCTCCAAAAAGGATGCTATGTCAGCGACTTCTACCACATTAAATCCCCCTCTATTAAATTTAGTTGCGGGAGGATTCACAGCAGAATAAATACCTGATTTGCCACAAACCTGATCACAATCAATAGTAGAACCTTCATAATCATAAAAGCCACTTTGAGATACTACCTGATTTCCATTGATATAAATTCTACAAGAATTATCAGTAGCATATCTTATCGTCGCACTTGTTATATTTATGCAATTATCCAGAGAGAAGGTGTTTCTAAAATTGTAAGTGCTTGGCTCATTAATAGGTTCAAAGTAGTTGCAGAGGTTTTCTGTGATCCATATAGGGATTGCACTATTACCAATTTGACCAACAATAAAAGTTTGAGTTCCCGCCAAGGCACCTTTTTTTACATCAAACGTCCAATCCGAATTTAATAGCCCAGTAGATTTATTAACCAACCAGTCTGTATTTGAAGGTTTGGGATTCGTTGGATATGGTTGCTTGACTTTTGTAATAGCCCAGTTTTTGTTGAGTCCTGTTGTTTGAATCAACTTACTTTGGGTAAAAGCAAGATTTTTGCTCAATAAAAGAATAATAAAAAGAAGGCTTTTAGAAATTTATAAACTGGCATTATTCTTTAGTTGGTAATTTGAATTTAAGAACTACTTCTTTGCAAATATAATTTATAATAAATTTTTTCGTAAATAATTATCTCAACACAGTCACACTTCCTGATTTCAGAAATGGAATCCCATTGACACACACGCCTTTAAGGATATAGACATATGCACCGGGCATTACCACTTGCCCATTGACAGAGCCATCCCAACTGAACTCCGGACCATTTGAATCAAAGATCATAGCACCCCATCTGTTAAATATTGAAAGTTGACCTACTTTGATATAGTAAGCATCTGCTTTAAATACATCATTTATTCCATCATCATTTGGTGAAAAAACGTTGGGAATAAAAAAGTCACATCCTGACGCAGCACATAGTTTTTCATCCTTTTCATCTATTCTAATATAGATCGTGCTGTCGCATCCAAACTTATCGATGATATGCTGTGAATAATTACCCGACTCCGCATAAATCGTTCCGTTTAAATCGATGGTATTACCCGGACAGATCTCAAATGAAAGTTCCTTTTCTTTCAATTCAGCTATTCTCAGGTCGATACGGTGTATTGTATCACAACGACTTCCCGCCATTTCTGTGGTATCTGATATAATTTGAGATCGATCATACAATTTACCAAATAACAGAATTTGTTCACCATGACAAAGATTAATCACTTCATTTTTGACGATTTTTCCTTCGTCAAAAAAGATCTCAAATTCATATGGCTTTGTATTACAACCAAACTCATTTATGCCAATTACTTTGTGGACTCCCGGCAAAAGATCTGTGAACAAAGATTGATCTAAATAGGGCCCATCATCAATTGAATACTGAATGTCATAACCTTTGTCCTTGGGATTCAAAGTGATGGAAGCGGTCGTGTCAAAACAATCTGTGCTTATGTCAATATCCTCAACCACCAGTTCCGGCAATACCTTCCAATTTTGGACGGTCACTGCGACTTTTTCCTCACATCCTGTGGCGTCTTCTACTACGACGTAATAATCTCCTGCCGAAAGATCTTTATATTTTCCATTATTCTGACTAATACTCCCAAGTCTAAAGATGTAGGGACCTATACCACCGGTAGGCACTACTTCAAAACTACCATCATGACTGCAATCTTGATGAACAAGATTATCTATTTGCGTAGTAATAAGACTTCCGGTGTATTGGATCTCCATGTTGGCACACACCCATGCATAGTTAGTTTCACAGCCACCGGTATTAAGATTTTCAATTGCTATGACATTGATGCCTGTTTGCAGGTAGTCCTTGACATCGGCTATTTCAAGAATGTTGACACCCTGACTGTTAAACATAAAAGCAGGTGGGTTTTCAACATAGACAGAGCTATACACACCGCATATCTGCTGACACTGACTAATACTGCCTGGGAAATCTATCAAACCGCCGGACCTTTCAATTTGCTTTCCATTGATATAGAATCTACAAATATTGTCCGTGGTAAATAGTAAAATTGCCGATTTGATGTCAATGCAATCTGAAAGATAGAATGTCTTTCTGAAATTATAGGTACTTGCTTTGCTGGGGGCATCGTACAGGTAGTTGCAGAGATTTTCAGCGATCCAAATAGGCTTAGCTTTATTACCTACATTCTGAACGGGAATTATTTGGTCAAGTGTAATATTGGCAAGAACTACTTTATCCGTCCATTGATCATTAAGTACATCTGGAGTTTTATTGATGAGCCAGTCAGTATTAGGAGGTAGTGGGTTGGTAGGATAGGGCTGATTTTTCTTAGTAATGGTCCAACCTTTATCAACTCCGGTAGTAAGAATCAATTTACTTTGACCATAGACAAAAGAGGAGCTACAAAGAATCAGAGATACTAATAGGTACTTCCAATTGTAATTTCTAAATTTATTAATAATGAATGTATGTAATCTATTGCTCTTCAAGTAATTGTAAAGATAATAAATATCTTATCAATTCTCCCTATTAGTCACATAATCGATTAGCTCAACGAGTGATTTACTGGCGTCATTATCTGCTAACGTTTTAAGAAGGTCAATGGCTTCCCTGCAATAGTCCATCATACGAGATTCAGCATATTGAAGACCGCCGCTGGCGTGAACGAAACTTATCACCTCCTTCACGCTTTTCTGATCCTTACTGTGGTTTTTGATCAAATTAATTATGTGCTTTTTAGTAGGGCGATCAGTGTTTTGTAAGGCATAGATAAGCGGCAACGTCATCTTTTTCTCTTTAATATCTATACCCAGCGGTTTTCCAACATCCTGTGTGCCATAATCGAACAAGTCATCTTTGATCTGGAAGGCAATACCAACCTTCTCTCCGAAAACTCTGAATTGTTCAGAAACTTCCGGGCTGACACCGGCCGACACGGCACCTGCTTCACAGGCAGCAGCAATTAATGAAGCTGTTTTCTGTCTGATTATATCAAAATAAACCGCTTCCTGAATGTCAAGTTTACGTGCTTTTCGATCTGCATGAGCTCACCTTCACTCATTTCTTTTACCGCCCGGGACAAGATCCTCAGCAATGAAAATTCGTTATTATTTACGGCCAATAGTAGACCTTGAGACAAAAGATAATCTCCGACAAGAACGGCGATCTTATTTTTCCAAAGTGCATTAATACTGAAGAACCCTCTGCGCTCTAGGCTTTCATCTACGACATCATCATGCACCAAAGTGGCCGTATGGAGCAATTCTACCAGTGATGCTGCATTGTAAGTGGCCTCCGTGGTGCCTCCGGCTGCTTTGGCACTGAGAAATACAAAGATAGGGCGCATTTGCTTACCCTTCCGCTGGACGATATAAAACATGATCTTGTCCAACAGGGCAACATTGCTTTTCATTGCCTTACGGAAATGCTTTTCGAAGCGCTCCAGCTCTTCTTTTACAGGTTGCTTTATCTGATCTAATTGTTTCGACATCTTGCTTGAGTAGCTGCAAATGTAGGGAATATTTTTATGAAGAATAAAGGTTGTTATAAGTAATGGGTAATGAGTAATAGGTAATATGTTAAAATGGGCGGAAGTGCTTGATTTTGATGGATGATGGAGATTACTAGTAATTGGTAATGAGCTTTCTGATGCCAGTTTGTGGAATGTAACAGGTAGCCCCTAGTGGGGCATGTGTAACCCATTACACCATCGTTACAAACAGAAAACCCCTAAAGGGGCAAAGAATCATCATTGATAATGAAATACAAGAAATTAATAAAAGTAAGCCCTTATTAACAGCGATATGGGCCGTAGGTCCTAACTGTTTGTAACAAAATATCATGTTATGAAAACTAGCCCCGTAGGTGGCTACCTAAATACTGTCCATTTCACAAGTTAAAAACTATCTCAATCGCTAATCATCCAACATCAATAGTTATAAAAATGATCGCCTGCAGATTGGATTCCTGAAGTCCTGCCAAATCTCATTTTCAATTTTCAATCATTTTCAATTAGCTAAATCACCAATCTTTTCCACTGTTCCTTTCCTCCGGACGTTGCTGCTTCATGAGTTTAGCTCTGGTCTTCTGCTCTTCCTGTTTCATGATGCGCAGCATATTTTCAGCTTCCTGGCGAGTTAAGCTTTTGGGTTTGCCTGCCTGATCTTTTTGTGATTTTTGATCCTCTTGCGATTTTGGCTCTTGATCAGAATCCTGTTGGGAAGGATCGCCACTATCGTTTTTTTGATTTTCTTTTTGATCAGCCTGGCTTTGCTTATCGTCTTTTTTGTCCTTTTGCTCTTGCTGTTGCTTCTGGTCTTGCTGACTCTGCTGTTTCTTTTTTCAATAGCCTTGGTCAGATTTTTCTTAGCATCTAAATCTGAAGGGTCTAGCCGGAGAGATTGTTTATAAGCATCTATGGCCTTGTTATAGTCCTGGCTTTTGTAGAAACTATTACCCAGGTTATAACTGGCTATTGCCTTTTCTTTGTTGGTCTTTGCTTGCCCAAGCGCAGCCATATTCAGTTCTGAGGCCTCCTTATATTTATTCTGTTGAAATAAGGCATTTGCCTCATTGAACAGTCCATTGAATGTCGGTTTTAGTGCATTTGCCTTATTATATTCCGACTGAGCTTCCGCAAAATTTTGGGCTTTATAAGCATTATTACCTTCTTTCATTAAGGAACGCACAGATTGGCCTTGCATCTCTACAATGAAGAATCCCATCATCAAGATTAATGAAGTTATTGTCCGATCATTTATTAATCTACACTTCATGTGTTTGCTTTTTTGTGATCAATAAACCCATACCCATTAGCAACTCTATCATTAGTAAGATGGCTGCAGGCCAGAGAAAAAACGGGTACAAACTAAAGTTATTTGACGTATCTATTGATTGATATTCTCCTTTGTCGAGCTTAGATACCATGTCGAGAACACCTTTGAGTGATTCCGTATTATCACCAATATTGTAATAAGATCCTTGTGCTTTGGTAGCGATTTTTTTCAAAGCCGAGGCATCTAACTTACTACGGATAGGATTGCCTTGGTCATCCAACTTATAATTGGCTCCACCAGTTGAGTTGTCAGGTATCATCCCTCCCCGTTCGGTTCCTACTCCAAGGGTAGTAATGACCATCCCTCCCTGTGAAGCCTTTTCTGCAGCTTTTTCGGCATCCGAATCGTGGTCCTCTCCATCAGATATGATTATCAATCCCTTGCTCCTATTAGCTTCTTGAGTAAAGGCCTTTTCTGCTACTTCAATCGCATCACCTATAGCTGTGCCCTGATAGCTCGCCATTTCCGTGCTAAGTCCATTAATAAAATCTATCGCAGCATTATAGTCATTGGTCAGCGGCATGTATACATAAGCTGCCCCGGCAAAAACGATCAATCCTATGCGTTCTGACCGCATGGATTCGACCAGCTTTACTGCAAAAAGTTTAGCCTTAGTAATTCTGTCAGGGGCAATATCCTGTGAAAGCATACTTCGGGAAATGTCAAAGGCAATAAAGATATCAGAAGATTCTTTGTTTACTAATTGCTTTGCACCCGGTAGTTGTGGATTTGAGATGGCAAAAATGATGAATGTGATGGCGAATAAAGTGATAGCTCTCCGCAAACCAAACCTATCAGATTTGCGCACAGAAATTTTGTCAAAAATTGTCTTGTTGACTATTTTTTCTGACAAAATAATCCGTCCTTTCCTCCATGATGTCATCATGATAGCAAGTATAGGCACTGTCAGCAATAGTAACAATGCATATGGATTTTCTACCGTTATGTTCATTATACTCACCAAAGGATCATTTTTATTCTATAAGGACCGGAGTTCTCAACCAGGTGTTTTTTAGTAGGATTTCTAATAAGATCAGCAGAAGACCTGTCACAACAAATATTCTGAAATAGTCAACGCCTTTCTTAAGGACGGTCTTTTCAATTTTTGTTTTTTCAAGCGTATTAATCCGATTATAAATCTTTTGCAGTGAACTTTCATCAGTAGCACGGAAATACTGCCCATTTGTAAGATTGGCGATCTCTGTCATCAGCGGCTCATCTATCGTCACAGGTTGATATACATATATGATCTGACCTGACGGTGTCCTGCTGAGCGGTGTTTCTGCCTGACCTTCAGTTCCGACACCGATCACATAAACCTTGATGCCATAGCCTTCTGCCAGTTTCGCTGCAGTGAGTGGATCTATATAACCTGCGTTATTTTCTCCATCAGTCAACAAAATGATGACCTTACTGCGTGCTTTACTATCCTTAAGCATATTGACACCAGATGCAAGCCCCATACCGATAGCCGTGCCATCGTCAAGGACACCTTGTTCCAGCGATTGCAGGATGTCCAGGACCATCCTATGGTCAGAAGTAAGTGGACATTGTCCCAGTGCAGTCCCTCCAAATATTGAGATGCTTATTCTGTCATTTGGGCGTTCCTTGACGAATTCCTGCGCCAATTGTTTAGTCACCTCAAGTCTGTTAGGTTTAAAGTCTCTAGCCAGCATAGAGCTGGAAAGGTCGATCACCATAGAAATATCGATTCCACTGGAATTGATCACCTCTTCTTTATTGATCTTTTGCGGTCGTGCCAACGCAATTAGAAAAAGAGATAGGGCGATGTACTTAAGCCAGGGTAATAGTCGGATCAACCTGGTCTTAATATTATGTGTTTTTAATACTGAAAAAAGTGTAGGCAAATAAATCCCTGAAGGCTTTGCTTTTCTGGTCTGAAAGAAATAAATCAGATACCAAAGGAGTGGCAGTAATAATAGTACCCACGCCTGTTTAAAACCTACTGAACCGATCTCCCACATCATAAGTCGGATTTATCTTTTAGGCTTTGAAAAAGCTCTGCTTCATCCACCAGGTTTTCTACCTTTCCAATGAACGAATAGTTGATCTCATTGCGGCTTTGAGCATTTGCAAATTTGACCAGATCGGCTATATTCAATGCCTTATTGGCCACATCGATCATGGATTCAGGCATACGAGCACGACCCATGCGTTGGACGATCTCATGGCTGGTCATATTCATGGCACGAATGCTGTGAGCATCTGCAAGATATCTACGGAGTATCCCGGATAATGCAGTTTGGAAAGGCTTATGATCATCACTTTTCCATAGATCTCCGGTTCTTAATTTCTCTAAAGCTGTTTTTGCTGTCAGTGCAGGATCGACTTTCGGTTTATTTAAAAACTCAAGATTATGCTTATTATTGAGCTTTTTCCTGATGAAATAGGCTGCAATACCGATTATAGCAAGCACTCCTAATCCTATAATTACCCATTTGTATTTGTCTAGAAAATACACTTCTACTATAATATCTTTATTAGGTGCGATGTCCTCCTCACTAGTGTTGAGCGGAAATACAGTTAGTTTCCAAGACTTGGACTTACCGGATTTATTGTTCCCTTTGTAAGAATAATGGTAAGTAACTTCAGGAAAGTTATATTCACCGGGGTTAAATGCTGTAAAGGTGATGTCCTTGGTCAGGATCTTAGACATCGGTGTCGTATTTTCAACCCAGTTTTGTTCTTCACTCAATTCGAAACCTTCCACTGCTGTGATGCTGTCTAAGTCTAGCTTATTGATACTAATTTCCGGGTCACAAGTGATAGTAAAAATCAACTTTTGCTGATCACCGACGATCATTCTATTGGTATCAGCAGTAATTTCCATCTGGATCTGGCCAAAAGCTCCAGTCGATCCTGTGATGACTAAAACAAGAAAAATCCAGCAAAAGCGCAGTTTATTTATAAGCATCATCTTGATTTAAAGAATTTCAACAATGCTTTGACGTAGTCTTCATCTGTAGATATTCGGATCAGGTCAACCTTGCTTTCTCCCAATACTTGTTTCAGTTTATTTACTTTCGAAATGTAAAATTCGGAGTATTTTTTTCGGAATACTTCATCCTCAGTATCTACCCAATGAGAGATGCCTGTCTCCGGATCTATAGCCTTTATCACTCCGGCATGTGGTAAGATTCTTTCGACAGGATCTTCGATATGTATAGCTATCAGGTCATTTTTTCTGCCGGCAATACGAAGAGATTGTTCATAATTTTCATCAAGAAAATCTGAAATTAAGAAACATATACATTTCTTCTTGACTACATTATTTAGAAACTGAACTGCAGTATTAATACTTGTCTTAGCACTCTTTGGTTTGTGATCGACCAATTCTCTAATGATGCGCAATGTCTGATTCCGTCCTTTGGAAGGGGCAATGTATTTCTCTATTTTGTCTGAAAATAGAATCAGTCCGACTTTATCATTGTTCTGTACCGCTGAAAAAGCGAGTACTGCACTTAATTCTGTAATTAACTCACTTTTTAACAGCTCTTTTGATCCAAAGAAAGAAGAATTGCTCACATCCACCACCAACATAACCGTGAGTTCTCTTTCCTCTTCATAGATCTTAACAAAGGGCACTCCGGTTCTGGCTGTAACATTCCAGTCTATAAATCTTACATCATCACTATATTGATATTCTCGTACTTCAGAAAAGGACATTCCGCGACCTTTGAAAATACTCATCGTATCTCCAGAAAACAAGTGATTGGAAATATCTCTTGACTTTAGTTCGATCTTACGGACCTTCTGAAGTAGCTTATTAACTTCCATGATTTAGATCTGCTGACTTTTGAATATCCAATAATTTGCTTTCCACCATTTCCACTTCAACCCTTTAATCTTCGATGCAGTCTGATATTGTTGTCTATCATATAATCTATCATAGTTAGATGTAAGTAAAACGCCACTGTAGGCGACAGCTGGTTCGCCATATGTTTCTGAAGATGTATCGACACTGCCTTGACCTTTTTCGTCTGCTATTACTTTGTCCCAATTTATATCCTGTCCTGCTTTTATGCGGATTAACTCCTCGAGATTGATAGTTCTATTCCATGCATAATTGTAATTATAGGCAATAACTTTAGATTGATTCAATAAACTATTGTGTACAATAAAATGTCCGCAAAGCCATTTTTTGGATACGAATGAAGGTTCAAACCATGCGATCATATTGGTAGATCTTCCAAATGGTTCATCCTCCATATCTTTTACAGAACCCAAATTGTAAATAGAATCAAATTGATGGCTTATCTCACTGACTTTCATTTCTATACTAAGATCAGCTTTTTTGTTTCCGGTAAACGGAAAATGAATCTCATAAGCACTTCTGCGGTCAGTTTTTTCAATAAAATCTAATGGAATTGTGATTGTAGGTTTCATTTTGTTGCTTATACCGGTAAGGGTAGATTGAACAAATTGGTCATTCTGGAGGCTGCAAGTAATTTTTCCTGTTGAGACCGCATGCGTAAGGGTGGTAATCTTGTATTGTTTTTCTTTTTTCTCAGGGTTGCGCCCTGAAAAATAAAAAGTCTTATGTTGCTTCTCATCATTTAATATGCCCCTGAAAGCGTAGTCGTTCGGATAGGAAATGAGCATTTGCTGATCAGGATTTTCAGCAGATTTATATAAAATAATTTTGGCAAAATCCGGATTAATTGGTTTCTTACATAATGCCCAGTTTTTTTGTAACCTTGCGGTGATCGTACCGTTATAGATACCTTCAGGCGTGGTCATGTCAGCCACATAACTACTGTCTCTAAGATAGCCTTTGATCATGCCCATTACCTTTTGGTTAGCAGAATATTCCGCCAAAAAGATAGAATCGCCCTTTAGAAAACCCTCTACGTCCATTAATTTTTTAGAACTCACCATTTCATAATATCCTTTCAGCTTATTTCCATTTCTGCACAAAAATATGCGTATGGCATGAATCTTGTCTATTCTTCCTCCAAGGTAATATTGGCCATCACTACCTTCTCCTTCCCATAATGTTTTACAGGTTGTATTCTGAGATTGTAGGAATGTCAGCGCATAAAAAAATAATAACAAAAGAAAGAAAAAACGCATAAGCACGAATTGTGATAAAAGTTAAATCGAAGAATGACTTAAGGGACCTTGATCGTATTGAGGATACTCGTCACGATTGATTCTCTGGTGATACCCTCTGCCTCTGCCTCATAAGTGATGCCGATTCTGTGACGCAATACATCCAAGGCAATCGCCCTGATGTCATCAGGGATGACATAAGCTCTTCTCCGAATGAATGCCATAGCTTTGGCAGCCAGAGCAAGATTGATACTTGCCCTTGGTGAAGCGCCATAGTGGATCATTGGCTGTAATTTGGGAATGCCTGCAGCTGCAATATCTCTCGTAGCGAACACAATGTCAAGAATGTAGCCTTCCAGAGTGGAATCCAGATATATGGCTTTCAATAATTCACGTGCATGGAGAATCTCTTCAGTCGTCGCTACAGGCTCTTGCAGCATATCGATAGAAGAATCCATATGTCTTCGGACGATGGTTTGTTCTTCTGTTTTAGTTGGATAATCGATGGTCACCTTTAGCATAAATCGATCCAGCTGTGCTTCTGGCAGTGGATAAGTCCCTTCCTGATCTATCGGATTCTGAGTTGCCATGACAAGGAATGGCTCCTGGAGCTTGAATGTTTCCTCTCCGATGGTCACTTGTCGCTCCTGCATTGCTTCCAATAGCGCACTTTGTACTTTGGCGGGAGCACGATTTATTTCATCTGCAAGCACAAAATTGGCAAATATTGGCCCTTTTTTTACTGAAAATTGATTCTGGGCCGGGTTGTATATCATTGTCCCTACAATGTCTGCGGGCAAAAGATCCGGAGTAAATTGAATTCTTGAAAATTTGCCGTTGACAAGATTTGCGAGTGTCTTGATGGCAAGTGTTTTAGCAAGGCCTGGCAATCCTTCCAACAGGACATGACCTTTGGTCAACAATCCAATTAGCAGCCTTTCTATCATATGATCCTGACCCACTATTACATGGGCGGTGGACTTGGTAAGTCTGGCAATAAATTCGCTACCAGCAAAAACACGGTCATTTAATGCTTCTATTTCAGTATGTTGCATTGAAAGCTTTTTTTAATAATTTATCAAAGGTAATTAAACCAAATTTTAAATATACAAAGTACGATTATCTGTTGTTTTGATTTGCCTTGAATCTCAAATTAAAACTCATAAATAAAATGCAAGTATAGGCTTGCTTTCAGCCTATTCCAAACATAAAGATGTATAAACTTTCTAATTACAAAAATAGTATTCCCTTCGTCTAATAACTGAAGGATTTGGTAGAAGTTGACAAATTGTTAACGACAACGTGGAGCTTAAACGAAACCGACAGATGACTTGGGGCCATCAGGCGGCGCTCCACAGCTTAATTTGTTTTCGTTTGATTCAGTAAACTACTGCTTAAAAAGTTGAATGAATTTAGGGTGCATTATGGGTTAAATGTAATATTGCAATATTACGATGAAGATAATGGTAGCAATGGATTTCATAAATTTTACTTCTCTAGGCCACCAAAACATCAGAGGTCTTGGAGCCATCCGACGGTGCTCCGCAGCTTAATTTGTTTACGCCATCCGACGGATCTTTACCACCATATTTCTCAATTCAAATAACAATGTATTGCTGATATTTGGCGTCGTCGGATGTTCTCGTTTGATTCAGTAAACTACTGCTTAGAAAGTCGAATGAATTTAGGGCACATTATGGGTTAAATGTAATATTGCAATATTACGATGAAGATAATGGTAGCAATGGATTTCATAAATTTTACTTCTCTTAACTACCAAAACATCAGATGTCTTGGAGCCATCCGACGGTGCTCCGCAGCTTAATTTGTTTACGCCATCCGACGGATCTTTACCACCATATTTCTCAATTCAAATAACAATGTATTGCTGATATTTGGCGTCGTCTGATGTTTTCGTTTGATTCAGTAAATTATTGCTTAGAAAGTCGAATGAATTTAGGGCACATTATGGGTTAAATGTAATATTGCAATATTACGATGAAGATAATGGTAGCAATGGATTTCATAAATTTTACTTCTCTAGGCTACCAAAACATCAGAGGTCTTGGAGCCATCCGACGGTGCTCCGCAGCTTAATTTGTTTACGCCATCCGACGCATCTTCACCATCATATTTCTCAATTCAAATAACAATGTATGCTGATATTTGGCGTCGTCGGATGTTTTCGTTTGATTCAGTAAACTACTGCTTAAAAAGTTGAATGAATTTAGGGTGCATTATGGGTTAAATGTAATATTGCAATATTACGATGAAGATAATGGTACCAATGGATTTCATAAATTTTACTTCTCTAGGCTACCAAAACATCAGAGGTCTTGGAGCCATCCGACGGTGCTCCGCAGCTTAATTTGTTTACGCCATCCGACGCATCTTCACCATCATATTTCTCAATTCAAATAACAATGTATGCTGATATTTGGCGTCGTCGGATGTTTTCGTTTGATTGAATAAATTATTGCTTAGAAAGTTGAATGAATTTAGGGTGCATTAAGGTTTAATTGTAATATTGCAATATTACGATGAAGATAATGGTACCAATGGATTTCATAAATTTTACTTCTCTTAACTACCAAAACGTCAGATGTCTTGGAGCCATCCGCCGGTACTCCATTGCGCACGCTTGTCTCGCCGTTCGTTTTATTTCTTTATTTGCTCGAAAGCTTCATCAATAGTTTTGGCCTTAAAGTCAAATCCTGTCGCTTTGATCTTTTCGTTCGAGACAAACTGGCTTTCTAGGACGACGGCAGACATTTCGCCGAGCATTAACTTAACTGCGAAATTTGGCACACTTCTTGACACAGCCCATTTGGATTGACTCCGGATAAAAGCCTTGGCAAATTCCTTGGAATTTACAGGAAGGTCGCCAACCGCATTATATGTTCCTGATATATTGCTTTCTATTCCATGCAAAAACATGTTGGAAAGGTCATCTATCGTTATCCATGACATGTAAGGTTTCCCACCACCAAAATATGGAGCCATCCTCAAATTAAGTAGAGGGCGATATTGATCGAGAGCGCCTCCTTCTTCCGCCAATACAATGCCTGTTCGAACAAGAACTTTTCTGACAGTGTCTGGAATATTGTCTTGCGCTTTCTCCCATTCAATACATATTTTGCTCAGAAATGTGTCGCCATTTGCCTCGTCTGATTCCTTACAGGCATTGGTTCCTGGGCGATCACCATAAATCCCTATGGCTGAGGAACCCAGATATACATCGGTTTTTATCTTTTCAGTTTTAATTAATTCTGCGATGAAATGGGCAGGAATAATACGGCTATCTACAAGCTCCTTTTTTCTATCATCTGTCCATTTTTTTTCAGCTATTCCCGCACCACAAAGATTGATGATGGCACGCACATTGAGTTGACCATCTATTTTAATATAGCTTTTTGAAGGATCCCAGTATATAAAATCATTTCTTTCGGATAACTTTTCATTTCTGGATAGTATGATAGGCTCGTATCCAAATCGGGTTAAAAGTTGATAAATATTTTTACCAATAAGTCCGCTTCCTCCCGCTAATAGTACTTTTCTACTCATTATTTTAGTTGTTGTGATAAATTCAAATATCAGAAATATATGTATCTTAGTTGATAATATTATCTGTAAAAATAAATAACACGATGATTGACCTTAATGTTGATAACCTGAAGAATAAGGTTAAAAACTATAATACTGTTTTAGAAAATACAAACAAATACCGGGAGATCTGGAATGAAAGCTTAAGGGAGCAGATTAAAACAGATCTGATAGATATATGCGGGGAAGGAGGTTTGAAAATTGAGCTATCTGATTCAGATCAATTCAGCAATCTCAACGCCATCATTTGCACCTTGGGCAATGTAAGAAGTGGTATTTATGAGACAATGGAACCGGATATTGAAAAACATTTAATCAGGTTTAATGGCAGTTTGGTATATCAGCAATTGTTCAATGGTAAAATACTTGTCATGATCAATTATCCGATCATTGAAAACTACATGGAGCCGCGTCCACCTAAAACTATTGCTATTTACAGACCTGAAGAGATCAAAACACCTTTCATTTTAAGGCATGTGGAGACGCTGGTATCGGAGATTACGGCTTGGGAAGACTATGACGATGATGAAGAAATATTGCCAACAAAAATTGGTTTTAATCATGCCTTTCCGACAGAAAATTTATCTTCAGACCCACATTTGAATGAAGGAAATGAGTGACATGGTATGGGTAATGGGTAATTAGCTGAATTTTCGACGTTATAAATAAACCCTAAAAAGATTGCGATTACTCAAGGTAAGGTAGAAATTAGAAGTTAGAAGGTAGTTAGTTAGAATGAAACTTCGATGATTGAGTCCAGCAAATGAAACCATTTAAATATTTATAGGAAATCCTTTAGTTAGTAATATGCAGAGATTAGAAAGACTGCCATAATTATGGTAAGTAATCGGTTACCAAAAATCGGTATACTTTGATGCAGTTTTAATAGGTATTCTATAAGTTAGTACCACATTGATTTTTAATCTTCACTTGTTTCTGACTACTTTATTAAATATCCTTCTTCTTTCTTCCAAAAGCATACGTCACTCCAAAAGAAAAGCCTGGATATGGCTCAATGACAGAATCGTTATAATCATTTGGATTAATGCTTACATTGATCTGGAAATTTCCTTTTACAGGGCCCTTTCCAAAACGCATTCCATAGAATATTTGGAATATAGATATTCCTTCAACCGTAATTATAGCATCATTGTAATTTCTGTATACAGGAATTTGTTTGCCAAAAAGATATCTTTGGAATTTCAATCCTCCCATCAAACTTACATTGTCAGAATTTCTCCCTACTCCAAATTGTAACCCAAATGAGAATGGATCATATTTGTACTTGAAAATTAAATTATCTGGGTTATATAAATCGACCAATCTTAGGACATTCGATCCATAAGCCAAAGTAAGCATAGATTCAAAATAGCCCTTGCCTGTTTGTCCAAAGTTGTCATAATAGCCAATATTTGCTCTTGCTTTATAGCCCTTCAGTCTTCCAACATCCTCTACAAGATTTAAATCATTGTATTCGGAATTGTCGTCAAACAACTTGTATGAGAAAGCACTTATGCCGGCTCCAAGCAACACATTTTCTGCAGGAGAATATATGACACTTCCATTGATTCCTGCTGTTTTACTATTTACGTCAAATACAAGATTGGTATTACCATCTCCCTTATTCTTTAAGAAGCCCATGTCTATGGCATCATTATGAACATTTCGGACCGTTTGGCAGCTGCTTAAGCCAAATAAAATAAAAAGGAAAAGAGGGAAGACGGAGATTAAACTAATTTTTCATAATGCTTGGGTTTTAGATTTATTTCAAAGTTAATTTATTATTTTGAATAATGAAAATCATTTTGTCCGAGTTCTTTTACGAACTCAATTTGATCGCTATAATTATTAATGTCAAATGGCTCACCTGAATTCTCAGTTTTTTAATATAGGTGCTGCCGGCATTGTAACCAATTCTGAACTTAAATTGTGGATTATTATTTTGATAAGCTATGAGTTTTTTCACATCGGCTAATAAGGGCATATGGAGTAATTCCCGACATTTATTAACAAAAATTTCTCTTTCTTTTGTGCAAGAATAAAGCTTGTTATTGTACTCAAAATAAATAGCATCAGTAAATGGAGCGCAACCGCAATCCGTCATTCCTTTGATTTTATTGTAGGTTGCAATTAAATCCGGGGACATTTTTCCCCGCAGTAATTGGTCTTGAAAGACTGAATCCGAATTAAAAATTGAATCAGATACAACTACGAAAAACATAAAAATTGGCTGATACATCGATGGTTGGTACATCGATCCTCCATAGCCTAACGCCTGTTCGGATGGATAGTCGTACTCTAGTATCATTTTTTTCATTTTGGTAGCTATACTATGATATACTAATGCCGCTGAATCAGGCTTTTAAAATTTACGTACTTTTGAAATTCATCGTAAGTTTCTCGAATAATTTTTCTGACAGGGAAGGGAGCAGGAGCATTATAATTATTTTGAACATAATATATCCAGGTTTCATCATTGATCAAATCCTCATATTTCTTGGCATTCAAAAAAACCAAGGGAAATTGATCTTCTGCCATCTGTATTATAACACTGACTGCCTCGGGCATCCTCTCAGATTGTAAATAACATTCCAATAAATTCACTCTATCATAATAATCAAGCGGCCGAAATGCCGATGCTTTTACATAACTTTTGATAGCAGCATTTAAATTATTATCAGTAATAAATAATTCTGCCTGATTAATTCTTGTGTAAAAAGAATCCAATGCCGGTGGAAATGGTCCCGGGTCCCAACATTGACACGAGATACTATTCAGGCAAATTAATTGAATTACTATGGACATAATGAATGGATGAATCTTCATTGTACTTATATTAATGATGTGACAAGATAACGAAAATTAATTAATGATTAGGATATGATAAAATAGTAACGCAGCTGATGACATTTTATTCATTTGCTTTATAATTTTTGTTGGATAGTGCCGACCCATTTTTGATCAACTTCCAATTCCCTCATCATCTCATTTATAACAACTTTAATAAATTAAGAGCAAGATTCTCATCTTCGCAACTGTTCGCTGTTCATCTCCTCACCTCTTCACATTCTCACATTCTCACATCTTTACACTATCTTTAAATTTAATTAGAACTCATCAATCAAACCAAAAATAATAATTAACAAATAATAACTAACAACTATCTACACTTCTCTCGACGATACCATTGTTGCCATCTCCACTGCTCCGGGCATAGGTGCAATCGGTATTATCCGGCTCAGCGGTCAGAAAGCAATTGAAATAACGGACCTCATATTTAAAGGAAAAAAACTAAAGGATCAACCGACTCATACCCTACATTTTGGACATATCATTCATCCTGAAACGGCCATTTTTATTGATGAAGTTGTTGTTTCCATTTATAAAAATCCGGCCAGTTATACCGGGGAAGACGTCACTGAGATCAGTGGACATGGTTCGCCGTATATATTGTCACAGATTCTTCAGGCATGTCTGTCAGCAGGTGCACGACTTGCACAACCGGGAGAATTCACTCAGCGGGCATTTCTGCATGGTAAGATGGACCTCGCTCAGGCTGAAGCTGTCGGAGATCTCATCGCTGCCAATACTACAGCTGCACAGCAAACGGCACTTAATCAATTAAGAGGAGGATTTTCCAAAGATCTGAATGATTTGAGGGATCAATTGATACATTTCGCTGCTATGATCGAATTGGAACTAGACTTTGCAGAAGAAGATGTTGAATTTGCAGATAGGACTCAGTTTCGATTACTCATCGAACAATTAAAAACCTCCACACATAAATTAATCAAGTCATTTTCCCTTGGTAACGCCATCAAGAATGGTATTTCGGTCGCCATCATTGGTCGTCCCAACGCCGGCAAATCAACCTTGCTAAATGCCTTACTCAATGAGGAACGGGCCATCGTAAGCGATATTGCAGGTACTACACGTGATACGATTGAAGAAAGTCTCAACATAGATGGCGTATTATTTCGCCTCATAGATACTGCCGGAATTCGCGAAAGCAAAGGGGACACTATCGAAGACTTAGGAATAGAACGTTCCATGTCAAATGCTGAAAAGGCGGATATCATCATTCACCTCATGGACATCAATGACGAAGTCGGAGAAAATCTGAAATGGATGGAGCCATATGCTAACAAAACGCTCAGGGTTTACAATAAAATAGACCTGCAGGATGACCCTCCACAATTCGAAGTCCTCAATGCAGAAATACACATAGCTGCCCGAAGTGGCATTGGTATTGACTCTCTCAAGTCAAAATTATATGAAAATGCAATTGGCGCTACTATCAATACAGAAGACACCATTGTCACCAATGCCCGGCATCAAGCAGCGCTTATTAAGGTTTCTGAAAGTTTAGATGATATCTCTTTAGGCATGGATTCCGGCATATCCGGAGATCTGCTCGCATTAGATATCCGCAGATGTCTGCATTATTTGGGCGAGATCACCGGCAGGGTGGATGTGGACAGAGATGTGTTGGGGAAGATCTTTAGTAGTTTCTGTATTGGAAAGTAGTTATCCTTCTCTTATTTGCTAACTGCCTACTATTGTTAGGTTTATAGGTTCACTTTCTTCTCTTATTTGTTGCCCAATTGCACTTTATTGCTTATTTTTGTTGCCCAGTTGTTGCTCAAACAACAAATTTGTTGCCCAAAGGCACAAATTGAAAGGTACTGGTGAAATGATGCACCAATCAGCACCACTGAGCAACATCAGGCACTAATAAGCAACATATGAGTAGTAATATTAAAATTCCGAAATTCTGTCAATATTGTGGTCAGGCATTTGTTGCCCAAACCACTACAACTCGTTTTTGTGGTCATAAATGTGCCAGTAGAGCATACAAACAAAGAAAGCGAGAAGAGAAGGTTCAAACTACTCTATCCGACCAAATCAAATCCGTTACTTCTGCAAATTCCGAAAACCTGCAAAGTCTGCAAAGTTTGCCAATCAAAACAGGTAATTTTTTAAACCTTAGAGATAAAGAATTTTTAAGCGTTCAAGAAACTGCCATTTTATTAGGTGCAAGTCGTTGGACTATTCAAAGAATGATTCAAAGAGCCGAACTTAAAGCTGGCAAGTTGGGCAGGAGAACAATTATACCACGTTCCGAAATTGATAATCTTTTTAACTGATGAAGTATGAAAATAGCATTAAGACAACGCAAAAAGGGTAACAAGATTACCCTCTACCTTGACTACTACGACCAAGGAAAACGAGAGTATGAGCATTTAGGTTTATACCTCACACCCGAACCCGACAAAGGAAGTTTAACCAAAGCCCAAAAGGACGAGAACAAAAAAATCCTTGAATTGGCTGAGAGCATCCGAAGCAAAAGACATTTAGAAGTTCAAAACAGCATTTACGGTTTCCGAGATAAAGAGAAATTGAAAGGCAGTTTCTTTGAGTTTTTTGATGCACTTACCGAAAAGAAAAAAGCCAGTTTAGGCAATTATGGTAATTGGAATGCAGTCCGTATTTTAGTAAAAGCCTATAATCCTAAAGATGTAACCTTTGAGCGATTAGATAAAGAATGGGTTGAAGGGTTCAAAGATTACCTGGACTATGAAGCCAAAACCAAAACAGGTGACGGAATTTCACTCAATACAAAATACAGCTACTTCAATAAATTAAGAGCTTCACTCAAACAGGCTTTAAAAGAGGGTCTTATTAAATTCAATCCATCTGAGCAAGTAGAACCATTTCCACAGGATGATGTAGAACGTGAATTTTTAACCCTTGAAGAATTACAAAAATTAGCCAACACCCATTGCCGAAATGAAACGCTAAAGCGTATGTTCATTTTTTCTTGTTTGACTGGTTTAAGATGGTCGGATATTGAGAAACTAAAATGGTCAGAAGTTCAACATTCAGAAAACTTAGGCTACTTCATTCGTTTTCGTCAACAAAAAACCAATGGAGCAGAAACCTTACCCATTGCCGAAGAAGCAAGAGAATTATTAGGCGAACAAAAAGAACCAAAAGAAAAGGTCTTTACAGGGCTTAAATATGGCAACTGGAACAAAACCTACTTAAAGGATTGGTTAATTGATGCAGGCATCAATAAGCACATCACTTTTCACTGTGCTCGTCATACTTACGCTACGCTTCAGTTGACTTTAGGCACAGACATTTACACCGTTTCAAAATTATTAGGGCATAAAAACCTTTCTACTACCGAGATATACGCAAAGGTTATCAACGAGAAAAAGGTGGAAGCTGCCAACAAAATCAAAATCAAATTATAAATATGGAAGCACCACAAATATTTTTAGTAGAAGAACTTGAATTGAGAATATCAATTGAAGCAGTTGAGTACAAACACAAGTTTGACAACCTATGGGAGAGTACAAATTCGACCCTGATTATTTCAACCGATTTATGGAAGGTCCTTTATTGAGTGAATTTGTTCAAACCATTTACAAAAGAACCCAACACCTCAACAACAATGAAATCAATAAATACCTTACGGTATCATTGAGCCAGTTTAAAACCCATAGTCCAAAGCTTCGCTTTGAAACTATGAAAGAACAGTATTATAGAGATTATTGGTTTCCTAATCCTGAACCAGATCATTATTCTAAAATGTCAGAGTATGAAAGTAAATATTTTGGTCACGTTTTTAAATGGTATGAGAAACATTTCCACCTATTCCAAGAAGCAACAGAACAAGCCCTTCAAGACTTCAAAAAAGGCTATTTAGGTTCATTTGCCGACTTCTCTATTCAAGCCCAGCAAGAGCCTAAAAACAAACTAAAAACCAATCTTACTGTCAAAGAAATAGCCTATTTATTCAGAGCCTTGTATGAAGGTATCATTGAAGCAAAACACAAAACCGATATTTTCAACTTCATAGCTGAGAGCTTTTCATCCAAGCAAAAAGAAGATGTGAGTGCCAACTCTATCAAGAACGCTTTTGATGTTCCAGACTTTAATGCAGTTGATTTTTGGCAGGAAAAATTCATTCATTTAATGCAACGAGCAAAAAAAGATAAAGAAAAATAAACAACCTAAATAACTGATAATAAACACAATAACATAGGGTTGCGCAACCCTGTGCAACTACCATAGTTCCCATAAAGTGCATTCCTTTGCTTCCATAATCATATAAATATACAATGATGGAAGTAAATCAAATTCTCGAAAAGCTAAGTCAATTAGAACAAAAAATTGACGAGCAAAACCTACTTCAAAAAGAAGTACTCAATTTTAATGATGCTTGCAAGTATCTTGACATCAGTGCATCACATCTCTACAAGCTAACCTCACAAAAGCAAATCCCACACTTTTGCCCACAGGGAAAAAAGCTCTATTTCAACCGACAAGAAATAGACGAATGGTTAATGCGTAATAAGCAGGAAACTTCAGAGGACATCGAAACGGCAGCAGCTAATTATTTAATCAGAAACAAACGTAAATAATTATGGGCTTTTATAGATTTTCCGAAGAAGAGGTTCAAGAAATCAAACAGCGTTTAGATGTCTTGACCATAGAAGTACGCAACAAGCAAAGAACAGAACCCGACCAAGTTTGGTATGATAATCAGGAGTTCCTCCAGATTATGAATATAAGCAAGCGTACCGCAGCTTATTGGCGTACCGAAAATGTAATTGCGTACTGTCAGGTAGGTAATAAAATCTACTACCGTCTATCAGACATTATGGATCTACTCGAAAAGAGTATTGTACCTGCAAAATTTACCAACCTTAATTTTTCTACTGATGACAACAATAACGACTTATAAGAATTTCAATATACCTATTGAGGACGTTTCACTTTCCTCAATAATTTCTAATATCAAATCCGGCACTTACCACGATAGCATAAATGCTATTCGTATGGCTAAAGGTATGGGTAAACCCGAAAGAGCCGACCAACTCAAAAAAGAGCTTTTGGCGTTCACGCCTTCAGCTACTTTTAAAGACGGCAGAAAAAAAAGTTACTCACCGCTTACAGCGGTTGCGTTCATCTTGATTTTGACAAACTTACACCAGAGGAATTACAACAGGCTTTTGACCTTGCGGTCAAAATACCTTTTACTTATGCTTGTTTCACAAGCCCAAGTGGTGATGGTTTAAAAGTGTTTATCAAAGTAAATACAGTCCACGAAACCCACGAGCAAGCCTATAAGCAAGTACAAGCCTATTATGAAAAGGAAATAAGTATTGAAGCCGACCCAAAATGTAAAGACATTACAAGGCTCTGTTTTGTGTCTGACGACACAAACGCCTTTTTAAATGAAAGTGCAAGCACTTTTAAAATTGCTTTGCAGGAGCAAGCTCCTTTAAGCGAACCTCTTTTTGAGCAAGCTCAAAATTCGGTTAACACCGTTTTTAATGAATGTGTTAGTTTCACTAACAACATTCTGACATACAATAATGGAAACCGCAACAATTATTTATATCAGTTAGCTTGTAATTGCAATCGCAGAGGTATTCCACACCCAGAGGCAGAAAATTTGATTACATCAAATTTCTACCACGAAAACCAAACCGAAATACGCAAATCAATTGAAAGTGCCTATCAAAATAATGTAGCAGAGTTTGGCAAGTTTGCAAACCTTGCAGGTTCGCAAAAAAAGGAAATCACAAACGACCAAACAGAAGATTACCTCAAAACAACGCCTACTATTCCAATAGAAGCCATCAATTTAATGCCCGATTTATTTCGTGAAGGTGCAAGAGCTTTTGATAACGACCCACGTAAAAGAGATGTTTTCTTAACCAGTGCCTTATGTATTATAAGTGGTTGTTTGCCTGATGTACAAGGCGTTTATCATCAAGAAAGAGTTTATCCGCATTTGTTTTCATTCATCATTGCTCCAGCTGCAAGCGGTAAGGATGTATTGAAAAACGCAAAAAGATTAGGCGATAAAATCCACGAAAGAATGGTGGAAAGCAGTAAGCAAGCCAAAGACCAACACGAAAATGAAATGGTAGAGTATAAAGCTCAACTAAGCAAACGTAAGAAAGATGACCCAATACCTGAGAAACCACAAGAACCTGCCTTTAAATTGCTTTTCATTCCAGCCGATTGCAGTCAGGCAATGATGATGCAAATTCTACAAGACAATGATGGTAAAGGCATTATTTGCGAAACAGAAGCAGATGCAATGAGTGGAGCAAACAAGCAAGATTGGGGCAATTATTCACACATAATGAGAGCCGCTTTTCATCACGAAAAAATATCAGCAGCAAGAAAAACCAACCGTGAACTTTTAGAAATAAAACACCCACAACTGGCGGTGGCCTTGTCAGGCACACCTGCCCAAGTGCCTAAGCTAATCGCTTCGGCAGAAGATGGTTTATTTAGTCGGTTTATTTTCTATGCTTTTAAAAATGAAATCGTTTGGCAAGACCCATCACCAAGACCAGGCGGAATTGTTTACAACGACCACTTTGAAGCATTATCAAAACAAGTTTTAAAGATTGTTGATTTTCTAAACCAATACCCAACCGAAGTATTTTTAACACAGAATCAATGGAATAAACTCAATCAAGTTTTTTTCGACAAGCTCAAAAACGTAGTGATTTTCACAGGCGAAGATGCGGCAAGTGTTGTATTTCGTTTGGGTTTAATCTTGTACCGTTTTTGTATGATTTTCACTTCCTTACGGAAGTTTGAAAATGGCGATTGCTCTAAAGATGTAACCTGTACTGATGATGACTTTGAAGCATCTTTGATGCTTTCAGATGTGTATTTGCAACATAGCCTTTTAATGTTCAACAATCTGGAAGAAAACAAAGACCCTATTCTTTATAAGATGCCAAACAACAAAAAACAGCTATTAGACCAGTTACCACAAGAATTTCAACGAAAGGAAGCAGTAGCCATTGGTAAAAAGTTGGGCTTATCCGAAAGGTCAGTTGATGATTTTCTAAACAACTCTGTACCAATGCTTTTAGAAAAGCCAAAGACAGGATTTTATCGAAAAGTGAATTAATGTTGAAAAGTCCTCTAAAGTTTTTGTTCATTTTTCTTTTGTTTGTTGTACATTTGTCAATAATCAACAAATTGATTTCAAACAAACAAAGTAATGAACAAGTTCGGAGATTTAATTAGAAATACAAGGGAGGAAAAAGAAATGCTACTTCGGCACATTGCAGCTGAATTAGATGTTGATACCGCCCTTGTAAGTAAAATTGAAAGAGGAGAAAAGACCGCAAAACGTGAACACGTTTTGGCACTTGCTCACTTATTCAACATCAATTCAGATGAACTAATAGCCTTATGGTTAGCAGACCAAGTTGCTCATTTGGTAGATAGTGAACCACAAGCAGAACAAGCAATAAGAATAGCATTAAACAACATTATAGGTGAATAGTCTTACCCCATATCACGCCAAATATTTTGCCTACGAACTTACCAAGGCAGTTCGTCTGACAGTGATCTCGAAGTTGGCATCTACTTTGGTGGATGCACAAGTTGACCTCAACCCTCATCAGGTTGATGCAGCTTTGTTTGCTTTTCGTTCTCCATTGTCCAAAGGGGCTATTTTGGCTGATGAAGTTGGTTTAGGTAAGACAATTGAAGCGGGTTTGGTTATTTCTCAAAAATGGGCTGAACGTAAAAGAAAGATTATAATCATTACACCTGCCAACCTTCGTAAACAATGGTCACAGGAATTACAAGACAAGTTCTTTTTAAACTCGGTAATCTTAGAAGCTAAATCTTTCAATGAGTTTATTAAAAAAGGTAAACTCAATCCATTTGACCAAGCCGATATAATTATTTGTTCCTATCAATTTGCAAGAACAAAAGAACCATACTTAAAACTAATTCAATGGGATTTGGCAGTAGTGGACGAAGCACACCGCCTGCGAAATGTTTACAAGGCAAATAACAAAATTGCAAAGTCAATCAAAGAATCATTGAATGAAGCCCCAAAAATTCTTTTAACAGCCACACCCTTACAAAACTCATTATTAGAATTATATGGTTTGGTAAGCATTATTGATGATTATTCATTTGGCGATTTAAAAAGCTTCAAAACACAATACAGCAGGGTAAATAGTGGTGCAGATGCAGAAACATTCAACAGAGTTGAAAGAACGTTTAAAACCCATTTGTAAAAGAACCCTTAGAAGGCAAGTTTTAGAATACATACGCTATACAAACAGAATAGCACTGGTAGAAGAATTTTTTCCGACAGAAGAAGAACAACGCCTATACGATTTGGTAAGCGATTATCTGCAAGCAGATAATCTTTATGCTCTTCCAGCAAGTCAGCGTAAGTTGATGACACTTATTTTAAGAAGGCTCTTAGCCTCCTCAACTTTTGCTATTTCAGGTACTTTAGAAGGCTTAGCAAATAAATTGGAAAACATCGTCAAGGTATCAGAAACAGAAAATTCAGATGAAGTTTTTGCCCTCGATTTTGAAACCTATGATGAATTAAAAGACGAGTGGGAAGGCGAAGAAGATGAAGAACAGGAAAAGGAGAAAAAATCCTACACTTCAGAAGATATTGAAAACATAAAAACAGAAATAAATTCACTAAAGGAATTTGAAAAACTTGCAAAGTCTATAAGGCTAAACTCCAAAGGAGAAAAGCTTTTTACAGCTCTTGAAAAAGGGTTCAATGAAATGGATCGTTTAGGTGCTCCCAAAAAAGCTATCATATTTACTGAGAGTACCCGAACTCAATTGTATTTGAGAAATATACTCGAAGCAAGGGGTTATGCTGATAGAGTTGTTTTGTTTAATGGCTCAAATACAGATGAAAAGTCACGTAAAATTTATGCTGATTGGGTAGCGAAACACAAAAACACAGATAAAGTATCAGGTTCAAGAACGGCTGATATGCGGGCTGCATTAGTGGACTATTTTCGTGATGAAGCAGTGATTATGGTTGCAACCGAAGCAGCAGCAGAAGGTATCAATTTACAGTTTTGTTCTATGGTTATCAATTACGATATGCCCTGGAACCCTCAACGCATTGAACAGCGTATTGGCAGATGCCACCGTTACGGTCAAAAATATGATGTAGTAGTAGTAAACTTTCTGAATAAAGCCAATGCAGCAGATGTTAGAGTTTATGAATTGCTTCGTGATAAGTGCCAGTTGTTCAATGGAGTATTTGGTGCTTCTGATGAAGTTTTAGGAAGTATCGAAAATGGAGTTGATTTTGAAAAGCGTATTGCCCGTATTTATCAAGAGTGCAGAACCACCACACAAATTGAAGTAGCTTTCAATGAATTGCAAGCTGATTTGGAAGTGAATATTTCTGATGCTATGCAACAAACAAGGCAGAAGTTATTAGAAAACTTTGATGAAGAAGTACACGAAAAATTACGCATCAATCTACAAGAGAGTAAAGATTATCTTTCAAAGTACGAATCTTGGTTGTGGAACATCACACAGTTTGCCCTTAACAGCAATGCAAACTTTTCAGCAAATGAGCATTCTTTCCGTTTGCTTAAAAATCCATACAACGACCTTAAAATTCATCCCGGTCCTTACCGTATAGGCAAGGCAATTGACGATTCAAATGTTTATAGAATTGGGCATCCATTAGCTCAACGAATCATTGAAGAATGTAAAAAGCAAGATTTGCCATCGGTTGAATTAACCTTTGACTACTCCAATACAGTAAAGAAAATATCAACTGTTGAAGCCTACATCGGTCAATCAGGCTATATGCTTGGCAGGGTGCTATGTATTACCTCTTTTGATGTAGAAGAATTTGTTCAGCTTTCAGCTATTACATCAGATGGAAATGTTTTATCCAAAGAAATTTGCGAACGCTTTTTCTCTCTCCCTGCATCTATTTCAGGCACTAAAACCACAGTGCCCATTCAGATTACTGATGAATTGGAAAACCATTTAAAAGCACACCAATTGCAGGTTATAGACGAAATAGGACAACGCAACGCAAACTATTTTGAAATTGAATTAGAGAAATTGGATCTATGGGGAGAGGACAGACGAAGCTCTTTGAAAATAACCCTAAAAGAACTCGACCAACAAATTAAAGAAATTAAGAAAGTGGCAAGGCTTGCACCAAATCTTCCCGAAAAACTGAAGCTGGAGAAAGAACGCAAAAAGTTAGAAAATGAACGTGATGCAGCTTGGCGTGAATATGATGGTGCAGCAAAAGAAATTGAACAGAGTAAAGACCGTTTGATTGACCAGATTGAACAAAAGTTGGAACAGGAACTCATAAAAACAGATTTATTCCTAATCAAATGGAATCTAATTTAAAATAGAAAGTATAGCAGAGATACAAAAACAAGAACTTACCTCAATGAATATTGCCGAAGAGCAATTGAGAAAGTTAAAAGAGCTTTTCCCTGAAGCATTCACAGAAGGGCTTTCAGTAGATTGGGACAAACTACGCCTTACTTTGGGGCAAAGCATTGATGTTGGTAAAGAACGCTATGGAATGAATTGGCCAGGAAAAGCCGACTGTTTTAAAACCATACAGCAGCCAAGCATTGCCACGCTTATTCCTGCTCGTGATGAAAGTGTGGACTTTGACTCAACCGAAAACCTTTTCATTGAAGGAGATAACTTGGAAGTATTGAAGCTCTTGCAAAAAAGCTATTTGGGAAAATTAAGTTTATGTATTTCGACCCTCCATATAACACGGGTAAGACTTATTTATCCTGATAATTATTCAGAAAGTTTAGACACCTATCTTGAATATACAGGGCAAGTAGATACTGACGGTAAAAGTTTGGAACAAATACAGATACAGATGGCAGTTTTCATAGTAAGTGGATGAATATGATGTATCCAAGA
>NZ_JADJID010000010.1:0-142627 GCF_016707225.1 Candidatus Brachybacter algidus
TTTACCTTATTTATATAGTTGAGCAATGACTTTGAGCTTAAGGCCTTTTGTTCCAACTATTCTAAATGCTGGCATACCGGGCGAAGTAGTTTGGCCAAGTTTGATGCTAACTTCATCCACCACTCCAGGATATAGCGCTTTTATTTTATACATTGTCATTCTGCTGATACACTGTATTTAAAGAAGCTGTAGCATTATCCTTGTTGTTTTGGCATTAAGAAATTATTGAACTTCGCTACCGATCTTCTGGTCCCAAAAGTGCTTTTGCTTTTGTATAGTTCTGTGGTGAAGCTCCCTGCTTGTTTTGCTTGAGTGATATTTCACTAACCAATTCATTGTCAATTTGAGCCAATGTTTGACCTGTTTTAACATGAGTACCTTCTTTTACAAAGATGGTTGTCACAGTACCAGGCATTGAAGCGGAAATTTGGGCATTTGCATCGACATCTATTTTACCCATTACTTCCTTGAGAGGTAAAAGCTGCTTAGTCACTACCGGAGTGATGCCAACCAGTTTTTCTAATTCAATTTTTGATGATTTATCAAACTTTGCGATTTCTTTTAAGAATAGCGATTTCTTTCTCAAGATTATCTCTTTGTGCTTCTTTTGGTCGAGTTATTTTTGCTTGGCAATAAGTGTTTTCTCATCTGAAGGACCTGCCCATGATTGCATGATCGACGCTAGATAGCAATACGGAAGTCGGTATTTTTGAATTCATTTTTTATGATTGTATGTTGATATAAGTTATTTCGTTTTTAATTATTCGAAGTTGCTAGTGCTTTTCAATGGCAAATTTAGAAGTAATGACTTCTGACGGAGCCTGGATCAAGCCCGCTTGGGCGCTTCTGCTAATTCTGCTTCAGCTTGTTGAGTTTCGAAACTGGCCGCGATTCCTTCCTTATATTTCACTTGAGAAACGCGAAAGATTTCCTGCGCGAGGTCCAGAGACTTTTGTTTTGTCTTTAACTGTTTTTAATGCGTTGAGGTAAGATTGTTGAGCATTTATTGCTTCCACGAGGTTGGTAGCTCTCTCAAAATCGTTTCTGTCGATAATGTTAGTTTCAGCTACGATTTGAGCTCTTTGGATATTAGCTTTTTGGCGCCTCCGTCATAAATTGGTACTGCTAATTTTATACCAACTAGAGATGTTGTTATCCATAAACCACCTGATTTGAATATATTGTCCGATTGAAAACCGGCCAAAGATTAAAAACACTAAGGGATGGAAGATATCCTTTTTAAAACGATGGATATCCAGCTTTGCCAATTCAATTTCCTTTTCCAATAAGATCTGTATTCAGGTCCTTTTGAATGTTCAATTTGCTCAACAGATTTACTTTGTTCTGTTTGAGCTTCATTATATATTACATCAAAATTATCCGTCAACGTTATTTGTTGGTCCATAGGCAGTTGCATTTGGAATTTTAGTACATTTTTCAGTATTTCAATATTTCTGCTCAATGCGTTTATTGTTGATTGTAAAACACCTGATACTTAAATCAATTCTGTCTACATCTAACTTCTCATTTAGTCCTGCTTTATATATCTCACCGACTTCTTTTCTAAGCGTCTGGATAAATGTTAATGTTCTTTTCTAATTGTGCTTTTATTCTTTTCTGCAATCAATACAGTGTGTATGAATCAGTTACATTTTTTCTAATAGTAATTGGAGTTGGCTTCAGTTTGAGACCTGACATATTCTCCTATACAATTTAGCGGCTTTTAATGCCACAAGATATGATAAATCCGATACAAGCATACTTGCATTTAGGCCCTAGATTAAGATTATTTCTTTTCACGAAAGGCCTATAGTTCCACCTTCGCCGGTTGGATCGAACTCCTTCGGTAAAGGCATCGCAGGCACTTCAATAAAATACTGATATTCAGCAGAACCATTTAATTGAGGGCAAACCTGTTGCTTTAATCGCTTCATTGAGCTTCAGCATCTGAGAGATTTCATTCCATCTTTTAGTGCTGCTATGATTTCTGATGGCATATTGGACTGCTTCTTCCACAGAAAAATTTTGTTGGGCATTTGCTGCCAAAGGATATGGCTACAAAGCAACTGAGCAATAAATGTTTTAAATTCCGTTTTGACATATTTTTCGGTTTGATTAGTTGTTAAAGTATTTTATAAGCTGTAATCATTAATTAGCTTTCTGCCTTTATCTGTACATATACCGTTCAAGTGGTAGACGACTAACTCATGAATTACCTCTACAGGTCAGGAATTCATTTATTGGAAAAAATCCTGGTCAGAAAGTAGCAATGTCTTTTGGTAAAGCTTTGCTATTATTTTTCATTCAGATCTTCTCTGTAAAGACCTGCTTTTTACCTTCTTTCAGATTGTCTAAATTTTATTAATGACTTGTAATGTTCATTGCAACTATTTGCATTTTCCCATATATCGAAGTAATATTTTTAGATCAGGTATTTTTATTGATTGTTTTTGTTGGGCCTCCTTCTGTGAAATGCCTAAAAACCAAAAATATAAGTTCTAATGGATTAGAGGCCTCTTTTTGAATTGCATCAGATTGCTCTTGATTCCTAGCTTGGAAGGATGCAATGCATTCAGTCAATAGTTCTTCCTTGTTGGAGAAGAATTGGTAAAGTGTTTTCTTGGACATCGTGAGTTCTTTGCAAAGATGGAAGTCCATGGTCACAGATCGAAAACCATGTTCAAAAATGTTTGAAATGCTTTAAATTTTATTTGTTCTTTTAGTTCGGAACATTATGTTATTTAAATAATGCGGCGAGGATATATTTAATTTTCGTTTTGGAAACAAAAAACAAAAAACGTTTTCCACCGTATTTAAAACTAACTTTTTAATGCCTAACATAAATTTTTTTTTTTTTTTTATTTGGTATATCTTTTTCGGGGCATAATTAAACGTTTGTTTAATTTGGAAATGTAGATATATTGGGTAGGATGGAGCAAAATAATCGACGAATGGGATAAAATAATCGACGAAAGACATGAGTGGTTAATGTGTGATAGGGTGCGACTTGCAGAGCACGGTCTTTAAAAGAGAAATATTCAAAGTTGTTTATTGTTGTGGAGGAATGTGATGAAACCCAATTTTGGTTGGAATTACTTTTTGAATGTAAATTTATTAACCAATTAAGTTACCAAAGTGTTTATCGGGAAATGTTCCGAAATACTTAAAGTAATGGCAACTTATAAAAAGAAAATAAGCGTAGAATTGATCAAAAGACACTATCCCACAAAGTGTGTAAGTTGTTTTTTGGGCTCCCCTAAGCTTTCATAAAATTGGTTAATCTCTCTCCAAAGATAATAATAAATTGATTGGTTACCACGCCCCAGTTATGAATAGGCATGGACCATTTCCTTGTAGCTTCTCTTATGGCCAGATAAACTGATTTCATAACAGATTCATCAGTTGGAAAAGAAAGCTTGTTTTTGTATATATTTTCTGATTTTTCCATTCAGGTTCTCTATTAAATTAGTTGTATACATAATCTTACGGATTTCTAAGGGAAGCTGAAAAAAGTCGTTAATTCATCCCAGTTAGTCCTCCATGATTGTACTGAATACGGATACTTATCTTCCCAAGTCATTGCAAAGTCCTTAAATGCTGCCTCTGCTGATTGTTTCGTTGGCGCTCCATATATTTTCTTCATATCAGCTGTAAATGGCTTTCGGTCTTTATATGACACAAATTTGCATGCATTTCTGATCTGATGGACAATGCATATTTGAGTGTTTGATTGTGGGAAAACCGTTTTGATCGTTTCCGTAAAACCATTTAAATTGTCTGTAGCTGTTATGAGTATATCATTTACACCACGTGCTTTCATGTCTGTCAATACACTCATCCAAAAGCTGGAGCTCTCTTTCCACCCTAGCCACAAACCCAACACTTCCTTTATACCATCTTGCCTCAGGCCGATCGCTATATAAATCGTCTTGTTTATTACCTTGGATTGTTCTCTTACCTTAAATACAATTCCATCTAACCAGACAATCAAATAGACATCTTCCAGCGGCCTATTTTGCCATGCTACAATATCCTCTGTTATAGCATTTTGTTATTCTTGAAATCGTTGAAGTTGATACTTCTACATTGTATAGATCCCTGATCTGGTTTTCTATATCGCTATTACTCATGCCCCTTGAATACAATGAAATGATGATATTTTCTATACCTTCAGCCATTCCTTTTCGCTTTGGAACAAGCATCGGTGAAAAACTACCATCTCTATCTCTTGGTACCTGAATGTTATCCTCTCCAAAACTAGTTTTAATCTTCTTATTACTAAACCCATTTCTTGAGTTTGGTGCACCGGTTTTATCGTGCTTTTCATATCCAAGAGTGGCTATCCATTTCGCCCTCTAGTATCTTTTCTATCCCTCGTTTTTGAATCGATGTTAGAAAACTCATCAATTCATCTCCTGTCTTAAATTGCTTTAAAATCTCATCACTGATAAAATCTTTTGAATCCATTTGCTTTTTTGTTTTTCGTTATAAATTTATTCATTTTTATAACTTACACACTTTATGGCTTAGTACCATCAAAAATCAAATTTATAACCAATTCCCTTAACGGTCTTAATTATTTCTTCTCCAATTTTTTCACGAATCTTTCTAATATGCACATCAATGGTTCTATTGCCAACTATGACATCGTTTCCCCATATTTTTCTAAAAATCTCATCTCTTGTAAAGACCTTTCCCGGTTTACTGATCATAAGGTTTAACAACTGGAATTCTTTCTTTGCAAGGTCTATCTTTTGACCATCTTTCATTACAACATGTTGTTCACGATTAATGGTTAAGTTATTGATAATTGAAATATGCTTATTGCTATGTCCTTCCGAATTAGTTGTTCTTCTAAGTAGCGCTTTTATTCTACTGATCAATACCATTGGTTTAATTGGCTTGGAGATAAAATCATCTCCTCCTGTATCCAAAGCAGCTACTTGTGTGTAATCTTCATTGCGTGCCGTTAAAAATGCTATAATTGTATCATTGTGTAATTCGTTCTGTCGCAGTATCTTACACACTTCGACACCATCCATCTCCGGCATCATGAGATCAAGAACGATTAGGTCCGGAAGAAATTCATCAGCTATTTTAAGTGCTTCCTTACCACTCTTTGCAACTTCAACTACATAACCTTCTTTCCGAAGATTGAATTGCAATATCTCTCTGATATCCTCTTCGTCATCCACAATTAGTATTCTTGAAGCCATTTGTGTTATCGTTTGCGTCATAGACTTTATTTGAATGTAAAAGTACATTTCTATCGTAATGTCTATGACCGATCCTATATTAAGTTATAGTTAAGTTTCAATAAATTTCATACAAATAGTCATTATACTACTTATCATCATCAATGATAAGTTGCAATTGCGTTAATTTCTCTTGACAAATTATTTGAAGCTCCTTTGCTCTATTAATGAGCGCAGGTATTGCATCTATTTCAAGATCTTCGCTCTCAATCCTGGTAAGTATACTTTTTAATTCCTCCATTGCTTCGTTGAAAGAAAATTCTGTTTTTTTAGCCATTTAATGTTTTACTATTATTACACCATCTGCAAAGTTTAAGTCAGCAGGTTTAGATATGTCAAAATCCTTGACGGTTTTTATCTTTTTATTATTTTGAACTACGATAACATATCCCTTCTTTAAAATTTCTAAAGGATTCTGCAGGTTTATTTTTTGCTTGATTGATTCTATAGAAAATTGTGAATGATTAATCTTTATCTGGGCTGATTTATAGATTTCTCCCTTTATTTTATCCAGGTTGTATTTGAATCCAGTTATTTTATCCTTAGATGCATTTCTTAAATTATTCAATATGGATTTTAAATCATAATTTATATGAGTAAAAGCGTTCTGCGCTATATTCAATATTTTTTTCACCTGCTCGTGAACTTCGCCAAGGAAACTACTATTAGTTTCAATAAAATATTCAGCTACGGCTGTAGGAGTTTTAAAATATTTGTGCGCGACCAGGTCAAGACTTGAAATATCAATATCATGTCCGATACCTGTAAAAACGGGAATTGGATAATTAGCAATTTTCTGTGCTAGATTATAATTATCAAATCCGGAAAGATCCACCTTTGACCCACCACCACGGATGATAATTACAGCATCAAATTCTAAATGACCTGATGTTATTTGATCCAAGCTTTTAATCATTTCACTTTCAATGCTGATGCCTTGCATTACACTATCATAAAGATGTAACCCAAATGTCAATTTATATGGATTATGCTGTAAATGATTTATAAAATCAATATATCCGGCTGCATTGACCGAAGAGATGATTGCAATGTTTCTGAAGGCGAGTGGGAGTTTAAGGGTTTTATTTATCTCATGCAGACCTTCAACTTTTATACGATTAAATAATTCTTCCCTTTTTTGGTCAAGAGCTCCTCTGGTAAATGCAGTATCAATAGAAGAAATCCTTAGTTGCAGACCGAATTTTTCATGGAAAATAGGAGTCCCCCCCAACATAACTTCATGTCCTGCAATAAAGTAGCTATCAAGATCAGGATTTGTTTTTTTAATTCTTTGTACTTCTGTCGACCATATTGTGGCATTTATTTGTGCCACTATTTCATTACTTCCTTCTTCCTTTTGGATGAGGGTTAGGTAGTAATGTCCTTTCTTTATATTCAAGCTCAGGATTTCTGCCTTCACCCAGATGTCCTGATCAAAATTTAATGCTAAAATTCTTTTTATAAAAGTATTTAGCTCTAATAAGGAATAGGATTTTTTGTTCATAAGTGTTTGACCATTATTGATGCAAAATTACACAAATTAATCAGCTAGTTCTAAAGTCAATACGTGACACATGTAATCTTTAAAATGATTGATGATGATTATTTTTTGTACATTTTCTGTTTGAAACATTTCATTGAAAGTGACTTCATTTGTTAAAATCTGATTTGCAAGGTCTATAGCATAACCACCAGCAGTGTCATGCTCGCCAGTGACTTCTTTAAAACCTTTAAATGGAATTTTGGATTCATTCAAATATTTTATTATGTCAACATAATAGCTATTTAGTTCAATCGCATTATTATGTCCCAGCAAAAAGGCTGTATTATTTATTTTTGATGTATCTAATTTTATATCTTTTATTAACGACTCCCAATGATTTGAATCATTAAAATTAGTGTAGGTCTTAGAGGATGTTATTTTCACTTTGCCAGGAGTGCTTTTCCCTGATAATATAAAAAAGGTAACACTCTCACCCCACTTTATTTGGTAACTTCCATCTGATTCTATGCCGCTAAGCCCAGCTGAATTATGAATTTCAATATTAAATTCAGTATTTTCTTCAAAAACTCCAACCAATATCAATGCATCCGGATGCTGTAACAAAAATAATTCAGCATCACTCAACACATTGCTAAGAGTCATGCCTTGATTAACATGTGTTACATTATAAGTATTGCTGCCAGTTTTTAGAGCGATCTGACCATTAATAGTGTTGTGCGTAGATTGAATAAATATACTGGGATTGAGAGCTGTTTCTTTATAAGTGTCAATATCAGATAGAAATTGTTCGATTTTGGAGATACTACCTTTCCCGGTTCCCGTTATGATGGCATCTATTTTATGTTGATTACTATTCTTAAGCACTCTCAATCCGCATCCAATTCCATTTTTGATCAATTTACTTAACCTCCTCATTTCATTTCTTTCAAAGAGATCTGAGAAATCTTGTTCCGCCATTTCTAAATACATCTTACCAGCTAATTGGCTAGGATCTTTAGAAGAAGGAATTACGGAATGGATGGATAATATATACATTTCAAGTTCGGCTTATGATGAGTGAAGTATTGTTTCCTCCAAAGCCAAATGAATTGATCATGGTATGATTAACATCCAATCCTTTAATCATTCTAGTATTAGGATTCATACCCACATTTTCTATTGGGGTTTTGAAATTTAGATTAGGAAATATAAAATCTTGTTGCATACAGCCGATACTTAATGCACTACTAATAACTCCGCTTGCAGCAAGTGTATGACCAGTAAAAGGTTTGCTCGATGCGAACAATTGTTGTTGCCCAAAAACATTTTTAATTGCTATACTTTCAGCAAGATCGTTATCAGCAGTGGAAGTCCCGTGAGCGTGCACAAATTCAATGTCGGTTGAATTAAGATATGCGTTGCTCAATGCACCTTTCATAGCTAAAATAGCACCAGTTCCTTCCGGTGAGGAACCTGTCATATGGTATGTCTCATTAACATTGCAATATCCACTTACCTTAGCATAAGGTATAGCATTTCTATTAATAGCATGGATGCTATCTTCCAGGAGTAAAAAAGCTGACCCTTCACCTAAATTAAGTCCAACTCGGTCTTGGTCAAATGGTTTGCAGAGTTCTGGATCAACATTTTTCAAACAAAGAAAACCATTGATGACGAATTTACTCAATGAATCACTACCTCCCACCAATACCATTTTTTTCTTGCTTGTCTGAATAAAACGACTACCCATCATAATGGCATTACTGGATGAAGAACATGCTGTGCTTATTGTATAGAAATCGTCTTTTATTTGCAATTCCTTGATCAAGGATCTCGCTATAGAACCGCAGTCCATCTCTTCAATAAAATCAATATCAGGTGTATAAACTTTTTTAAGTATGTCAGAGAAATGTGATTCTGTATTTCCCATTCCCCCAACAGTAGAAGCAGAAACTAAGGAAATATTTTTCATTAATTCATTTGAGTCAATACCTTTTAAGGCTTCGCGAGCTGCAATCAATGCAAGTAGGGTGGTGCGGCTGTAATTCAAAATATTACTGATGTAAAGCTTGTCTTTCAGCTCATCATTAGAAAACGGTATTTGGCCTACTGTCAAAAGACCATTGTGTATAGAATTAAACCCGGTTAATTTATTAAGTGGACTAACACCTGATTTTAATTTTTGAATATTTTCTTCAAAACCAATACCTAAAGGAGAGACAATACCAATACCTGTAATCCAAACTTCGGACAGGCCGTTCATATATTATGCTTCAGATTCTTGCGACTGAATAAATTGAGCCATAGAACGTACACTTTCCAATACCTCACGGCCTTTTCGTGGATCTTCGATTTTAATGCCGTAATTCCTTTCTAGCAAAACCATTAATTCGAGCGAATCAATGCTGTCCAAACCAAGACCACTTCCGAATAAAGGCGCATCGGAATCAATATCTGCAGGTGAATAATCCTGAAGATTTAATGCTTCAATGATCTCAATTTTTAATTTTTGAATTAAATCTTCCATTTGGTTATAACTATTCATTTAAAATTCAGTACAAACATAAAAAAATCTTTGGTATAATCTTTCACATCTTGGTAAGGTTGTGAAAGTGAAGGCGCATCAATAATTTTACAGCAAGTAACTTTAATTCTCTACTTTTTCAAGAATCATATTATGTTCATATGCTCTAAAATCCACCTTACTCAAGCCACTTATTCCCTGCTGCTCCATATAAACACCGTACATCACATCTACAGAAGCCATTGTTGCCTTATTGTGTGTAATAATAATAAACTGCGACTGAGCGCTGAATTTCCTTATGATCCTGTTCAGTTTTTCTACATTGACGTCATCCAATGGTGCATCTAATTCATCAAAGATGCAAAAAGGTGCAGGTTTTAATAAATATAGAGAAAATAAAAATGCTATTGCGGTTAATGTTTTTTCACCTCCCGACAATTGATTCAAACTTTGAGGTCTCTTACCTTTTGGTTTAGCAATAATTGAAATATCTGAATCCAATGGATTTCCTTCATTTTCTATTATTAGATCACAATCATCATCTTCTGTGAAGAGGCTTCTGAATACCATTTTAAAATTATCTCTTACCTGATCAAAGGCTGATAAATATTTAGTTGTAGAAGTGGCTTCAAGCTCATTTAATGTTTGGGCTAACATTTCTTTTGATTCAAGTATGTCGGTTTTCTGCGCTACGATCTCATCATATCTGATTTTGATCTCCTGATAAGCTTCGAGTGCTAATGGATTTACTTCCCCAAATTGCAGAATTGAATTCTTCAGCTTTAAATTTTGGTCAGCTATGACAGAAATATCATTTTCTGCTCCAGACGCTTCTGATTCTTGTTCAGGTATAGCACCAAATTCTATTTCAAAGTTATCTTCTATTCTTTTAGCTTCATATTTTGCTGCTTGCCACTTATCTTTCCATTCATTTGCCATAGTTTGTATTCCCGACAAATTCCTTTGATTTATTTTAATATTTTGTTCTTCTTCAGCGATTATTTTCTTATCAGAAAAGTATAGTTTTTCCACTTCTGACAATTCATTTTGAGATCCTTTGAAAGCTGCTGACATAGCGACGATTTCACTTTCTGTCTCATGAATGTTACTTTCCAGTGATGCAATTTCGATTAAACTTTGTTGTTGAGTATTCTCAAGTTGTTTGCTATTATTATTTAAATTGATGATTTGTTGATCTATTAAGTTGACTTCTCTATTGATGCTGTTGCTTTTGTTTTCAACCTGAACAAGATTCATCTTCAAAGAATTGATCAATGTATTTAGCTGGTTAAATTCATCACCCTTTTCCTTCTGGTTTGTTTTATTTTGCTGTATTTCAATGTTCAGCTTTATCAAATCAGCTTTTAAGAGCACCAAAGGCGCGGCATTATTTTCTATTACAGCATGAAATTCTGTCAATTTTTGCATAAGAAGCAACTCATCTGAAGTTATTTTCTGGAGTTGCAACGTTACATTTTCAATTTTTACTTTGAGTTGTAAAGAGTTATCATTAAGTTTCTGTAGCTCCTTCTGCAATATTTCAATTTGAGGCCGGACAGTCATTTGGTTGATTAATTTTATTTCATCTTCCAGGTCTGAAATCTTAATAAATAATTCACTATCCTCCTTTTTCAAAATTCTGATTTCTTCCTCCAGATTTTCCAAACGTAATTTTCTGCCTAGTAGGCTTCCTTCCACTAATCCTATTGAACCTCCAGCTGCTTGACCACGACTCACTATGATACTACCATCTTCTGCTATGAAGTGTGCCCCGGGATATATCTTCAAGGAATCAAAACTGGATGCTCCTACTTTATGCACCAAATAAGCATCTTGCAGTAGATGATTAAATAAAGGTTGGTATTGTGGGTGACATTGTATTAATGATGTGAGCGGAATGGCACCATCAATATCCGGGCTTCCATTTTTTTTGTCCTTAAATGACTCCATAATAAAGAAGCCCGCCTTTCCCTTTTGACTAGAACTCAATAAATTGATAGCGTTAAATGCATCATTGTAGTCAGGGACTACAAAATTAGTCAAATATGGTGCCAGGTAATTTTCAAGGGCTGTCCGATATTTTTCATCGCAATTAATCAGGTCTGCTAATAGGTAAAATTTTCTGGATTTATCTACATTACTTGACAAGTATTTAACCGCTTCGGGATAGCCTTCCAAATTGTCGATCAAGGATCTTAGTAACTTTGATTCGTGTTCAATGTTGTCTGATCTTCTTTCTAAAAGCTTTTTCTTTTCTGTAAATCCTTCTAACGCTTCTTTTTTTAAAGCCAGATTTGCATTTTCTAATTCTACAATGTCCAATGCCGCGTTTAGCTCCTGCGTTTTTGTTGTTGATACGCTGATTACAATGTTAAGCTGGTTCGTTAAAGAAGTTAATTGATTCGATAACTCTTCTTCATGAGCTTTGTTCTTTCCTGTATCGCTTTGAATTGACAACAACTGAGCATTGGCTATAGCATTTTGTTTTTCTATCTCGTATTGGCGATTATTGGCGGCATCATATGCAGCGAGTACTGGTGCAAGTCCTGACTCTATTGATCCCAATTGTAGTTTAATCTCTTTTAATTGGGCTTCTTTCGTTTCCAGATCACTTTTGAGCGAAATAATTTCAGTTTCAGTATCAGGTAGTTGAGTTATCAAAGCTGACTTTTGCATATTCAATTCCTGGAGCTGCATTTTTAGCTTACCCAAGTCCGAAATAGACTGATCAGCTCTACTTTTTATGAAGGCTATTCTTTGGATATTCATATCTCGCTTTTTTTCAAGCGCCTTTTGATTTTCCAGAATAATATTAGTCTTCTTTTGAAATTCAGAAAGAACTAATTCCTTTTCAAGCAAAGCGGCTTTCTGAACTTCGACCAATGCTTCGATATTGTGGATCTCTGTTTCCTTTAATTCCGCTGCTTTTCTTTCCCTTTCATATTTTTCAAAAGTTGAAATGATACTTTCATTGATTGATTTTATTTGGTGGTTGAATAGAGTAGAAGCATTGGCCTTATATCGCTCTTTAAGTTCAAGATATTTTTCCGCTCTTCTTGCTTGCTTTCTGAGTGTATTCATATTACCCTCAATCTCTGCTAATAGATCATCTACTCTGCTAAGGTCGTCGAGTGTCGATTGCAGTTTGGAGAGGGTTTCTTTTTTTCTGGATTTATATTTTGAGATGCCGGCGGCCTGCTCGATCATCATCCTGCGGTAATTATCTTTATTATTCAGCAGGTCTTCTACCATTCCAAAACCAATAATGGCATATGTATTGCTGCCTACACCTGTATCTACAAACAATGAGTAAATGTCTTTCAGCCGGCAAGTGACATTGTTGAGCTTGTATTCACTGTCACCATTCTGATACAGGATCCGGGTGACTGTTACTTCGTTAAAGTCAAGGGGAAGGATCTTTTTATTGTTTTCAAAGACAAGAGATACCTGAGCCATTCCTGCAGGTTTCTTTGACTTTGTACCGTTGAATATAATGTTAGACATTTTATCCAATCGGAGTTCAGTGCTTTTTTGTTCACCCAGAACCCATCTTATAGCATCAACAATGTTAGATTTTCCAGAACCATTGGGCCCAACAATTCCTGTCACATCCTCATTGAAGTGAATGACAGTCTCATTCGCAAAACTTTTAAACCCTTTTATTTCTAATCTGGAGAAACGCATTATAGTGCGAAAGTATTAAAAAATTGATGAAAGGTATATCTATTGAATATATAAAAGAAATGTGAATATGTACTGAATTCTATTCCTTCCGGAAAGACTTTGATCACCGACCACACATTACCCATTACAGATTTTTTGTATCACAGAGGCAATTTAGTTCAAAATAATCATTATCTATAAATTGATCAATTTTACTCAGATTAATGACTTATTTGAGCGTAAAGATTGAGATATTCATTTTGAATTGAACGATCATAAAAAGTAAATTTTTACAACATCACTTAAGAGAGATTACGGAGAGATTTTGTCTTTGACAAAATTTTCACACAGATGGAATGCTTCCTATAATTTTGAAACTTTAGATTACTGATTGCTGATTAATACCCATTACTCATTGCCCAAGTTAGCGCAGCGTCAATTGATTTTTTTGTGGGCAAACTTTGACATAAAGAATAATTCAAAAATGGTATATATAATATAATATAGGAAAAAAGGTACAACAAAGAACTTATCAGGAGGGTGCATTTTTTTAAAATAAACAATGATCAGAAGGGTGCAGAAAGTCATTTTAGTAATTACAATAAATGCCACCAGGCCATTGAAAAGATAAAGATTCTTACTTCGAGATACAATTTGACCTAAGTAATAAAATATAACTGATAATCCTATGAAGAAGACAATGCTCAAATATGAAAAATCAGCATAAACTGCTAAGGTAGAGTTAAGTATTAGCAAGAAATGCAATATTAATGCCAAACCACTGAAAAGGGTAAGATAAAGAAGAAACTTTTTAAATGGCATAGCATGATTTGGGAGAGAAAACTATTGCTTCTCTTTTGTAAGTTCTCTAATGATTTTATATAAATATGCTGAAGTAAGCACCATAATTAGTCCTACAGTAAAATATCGTGGGTTGCCGGCATTCCATTTTTTATCAAGATAACCTCCCAAAAATACAGATATTAACATAACTGCAACAAGCTGAAAACCTAAACTAGAATATTTGAGGTATGCGGTGGACTTTTCTTTAAGCTGAGGTTGATTTGGTTCCAAGATGATTTAAGTTAACTCTTTAGTGTTGCTTTTAGAACTAGAAATATTCTGTTTGTTTCCTGCTGCCATACCCATCTGACATTTAACATTAAAGATGGCACCGTTTTCGATGATCAATCTGCCGGTTGATACTTCACCGTTAATGATAGCTTTACTATTCACTTCGAGCGTATCGGATACTTTTAGGGTCCCGGTCAATTTACCTTGAATGACAGCAGAAGCGCAAATAATGTTGCCCTCAATATTGCCACTTTCACCAATAATAATGCGTGCATCGCACGTCAAATTGCCATTTAAAGCTCCATCTATCCTAAAATCATTTTTAGCGACAATATCACCTGAAATAGTTGAACCTAAACCAATACTGTTTATTGAAAACGCTTCCATAGATGAACCATTGCCGTTCTTTTTCGAACTGAACATATTATTTTTTTATTTCTAAAGAGGAAGACTCCTAGATCCGATATAATATCAGAATACTGATTAGAAAGTAGGGCAATAAACACCTCTACGCTCAGGACCACAGATCAAATAACCTAAAGAAAATTCAACTGCTCCATTATAATTACTTGCTGGAGTTAGAGAAGAAATATTTAAATCATAACTAAAACCTATTGTGAACTGATTATAATCCAATCTTGTAGAAAGAATAATTGCATCAGCATCAAGTGCTTTTTGCCAATGATTAGATATACGTGTCCAAATACCAAATTGTATATCCTGACGACTCCATCTGCTTTTATCTAACCATACTCTTAGTGAAGTACCAGCATTTAATTGGAAAGAAGGTCCCTGGAAGTATGTAACAACTCCCGGTACCAGACTCAATTGATCTGTGATGGCAAAATCCCCTCCAGCATGAGCTGTGATCTTACCATATAATGGAACATCCGGTCCATCTACTAAGAATGATTGACTTGGTTTTGTAATGTGGCTAAAAGCACCACCAACATAAAAGCTATTATCTTCATCAAATGTAGAGAACCATAGTAAACCGGCTGATAATTCACCAAACCAGAATGACTTGTCAAAATTTGCTTCATTTTCATTTGATGGGAAATCTGGATGATGTACACCATCTTTTCCTTGCAAACCCCATTTGGCTAATGAAAAATCAATACTTCTATTTGATGCACCACCTTCGACACCGAATGAAAGATAGTGGGCAGACTTTCTTGAACCGCCCATTTTTTTGCTGTAGCTGGCAGCTATTTGTGGAGAAACAGTAGCGAAATTTAATTCACCTGCTCTATCAGCCCAAAGATTTACACCGAAACCCCAATAATCATTTCGGCCTACAGTGTTTTTTCTGTCATATGATACACCAATGGTGTTAAAAGCATTACTTTTTAGAACGCTTGCCCATTGGTTTCTGTAAACCATTGTAAGCCTATCAGTGCAGTTCATTACACCTGTAAGTGCTGGGTTTAAGTTAAGGGGTGAAGCGTAAAATTGAGAAAAATGAATGTCCTGAGCACGCGTGACTAAAGCTGCGCAAGTCATAAGAATTACTAATAGTAAAGATTTCTGCATTTGAAATATATATTTAGCTTAAAAACAATAGAAGTAAAGGTATAAATATTTTGAATATGAAGCATGTTAAAATTTCATTTTAAAGTTAAAATTTTCAATATTAAATTTTGCGTTTTATGATTTCATTACGATAATACACTACTATGTGTTCATTTATACAATATATAACACTTGTTAAATATCTATATATTAATGCTAAATGTACAGAAAGTATAATCTTTTTTTACTTTTGACACTTAACTCAAAACTGCATGGATCCACTTTTCAGGACAATAATACGCATTCCACCATCTCGCCCTATTTCACTGGCAAGTAAATGCATGATGATTGGATCGTGTTTTTCTGAAGAAATAAGTGAAAAGTTAATCCAATCCGGGCTTTCTGTGATTAACAACCCTGCTGGTATACTTTTTAATCCGCTTTCCATTCTTAATATTTTAGAAAGAATACGGAAAGAACAATTATACATCCAAAGTGAACTTCAAATTCATAATAATCAATTCTTTTCCTGGGAACATCATGGGTCATTTAAGCATCAGGATAGAGAAATTTTATTAAATAAAATAAATTCTTTAGTTCAGCAGAGTATCCACTACAATGTTGAGCATCCTGTAAGAATTATTACATGGGGAAGCGCTATTATATATCGCATCAAAGAAACCGGTCAAGTCGTGGCCAACTGTCATAAACAGCCCAGTTCTATATTTCATAGAAAAATGCTAACTGTAGACGAGTTAGTAAATCAATATGTCATTTATTTAGAAAAAATGTTGCCGATTGAACCCGGATTCAGGGTGATCATAACTGTAAGTCCAGTGAGGTACGCTAAAGACGGTTTTGTTGAGAATCAATTAAGTAAATCAATCCTATTCGTTGCACTTAATAAGCTGATTGAATTATATCCCGAGAATATTGAGTACTTTCCTGCTTATGAGATCATTATGGATGAGTTGAGGGATTATCGCTTTTACAAAAGTGATATGATACATCCCAGTCAAGTAGCTGTGGATTTAGTCTGGCAATATTTCCAAAAAACATATTTCACTGCCACTGATCAAAAGGTTTTAAAAGAAATAGAGGCTTTTAATAGCCTTAGTGCTCATCGGCCATTATTTCCCGATTCAGAGGAGTCAGCTCAACTTCAAAATACTATTGAAACGAAGCGGAGCGAGTTAAGCCTTAAGTATCCATATTTAAACATATAACGGCAATGAGAATTGATAATGCTAGTGAGTACTTAATAATGGCAGTAAGAAGGAATGGCTGCTGTTTTTTCTTGAGTTAGGCATTATTATACTCATAATTTTAGGTGAAATATTTTTTATTCAAATTTCAATATTTCTAATATTATACATTTTGCTAAGTATCATGGGCAGTTGGATTATTCCATTTTTCACATCTTACTTGGTACACGCACCTGAAGGTTCAAATGAATTATTGCAAACAAGGCTTTTTAGGGGGAAATTTTACTCTATAATTTCTTTAGAGCACCTTTATCATTTGGAACATCATCTATATCCAATGGTTCCACATAAAAATTGGAAAGAATTGGCTAGAAGATTAGACCCATACTTCGAAAGAATGCAAATAAAAGCAAATCGCATTCTGTAAGAAGTATCTAGCTGCTGGACACTACTATCGAAGCCTCATTCTAATTTCTAATTTCTGATTTCTAACTTTTAATACGTTTTTGAGAGCAATTGGAACCTCTACAATTGATTGAAGCATCTAGGATTTTGGAATCACCTGCGTAATACTTTTTACCTCAGTAAAAAACTTCATGGCATCCCAACCACCTTCTCGGCCAATACCTGATTGTTTTATTCCTCCAAATGGGGTTCTTAGGTCTCTGACTAACCAGCAATTTATCCATACTATACCGGATTCTAGGCCTTGGCTTAGAAAATGTATGTGATCAGTATTTCGTGACCAAATAACTGATGCCAAGCCATATTTGCTGGCATTCGCAAGGGCCAGCGCTTCTTCCTTTGTCGAGAATTTCTGTAAGGTTACCACAGGACCGAATATCTCCTCCTGATTAGTGCGTGTTTCAGGACCTAATCCTTCGATAATGGTAGGACGAATGTAAAATCCATTTTCCAATTCTCCGTCCAGAACTACTTTTGCCCCTCCGGATAGAATGGTTCCCCCTTCATCTCGTGCTCGCTGAATTGCATTAAGAACCTTATTATAGTGCATTTCTGAAACAATAGCACCTTGATCGATCTTTATTGATTCATCCAACGGATTGCCCACAGTCATCTTACCAACAATAGATGTGAAATCTGCTTTAAACTTGTCATATATGCTTTCGTGAATTAGCAATCTACTAGTACAGAGGCATATTTGGCCTTGATTGGCAAAACTTGATCTAACTGTTTCTTTCATCATTAACCCATAATCACAATCATCCATGATGATGGAAGCATTCTTTCCGCCTAATTCAAGTGATAATTTTTTAAACATTGGACCGGCAGTCCGAATTATTTGCTGGCCTGTAGCAGTTCCACCGGTAAAAGAAATTGCTTTGATCATTGGATGTTCTACAATAGCTGAACCAACCTTGGGGCCTGTTCCGTGTAAAATATTCAGAACTCCATCAGGCAGTCCGGCGTCTTTACAAATTTGAGCTAACAAGAAAGCTGTCATGGGAGTGACTTCTGATGGTTTTGCAATCACACAATTTCCTGCAGCAAGTGCGGGAGCTATTTTCCATGTAAATAAATACAATGGCAAGTTCCATGGTGAAATACATCCAACTATGCCTATAGGCTGGCGCAGGGTAGTAGATATTACATTAGGTGGGTTTAGATAAGATTCTGATGCATAATGCTTTAGAGCTGTTGCAAAAAATTGAAAATTTGATGCTGCTCTAGGTATGTCTACTCTTCTCGCAAGCCAAAGAGGTTTTCCATTATCAATAGACTCTGCTAAAGCCAACGCTTCAAGATTCTCATTGATCAAGTCGGAGATACGATTTAAAATTTGAAACTTTAAATCCAAAGATGTTTGAGACCATAAAGGGAAAGCATTTTTGGCAGCAGTGACTGCTAATGCTACATCTTCTTCATCTGAATCTGGGATTGTTCCATAAACCAAGCCTGAGGACGGGGTCACATTGTCTAGGAAATTATTGGAAACTGCATCATAAAATTGGCCTCCAATAAAATTTTTAATCACTTTCATTTAAAGGGAAATAAATATAGGTAAGCCTAAGTAATTGATATACAAACAGATATTTGAATTAATTTGAAGGATTAATTTTTGGCATTAATCCATAGATTTTCCTTCGATTGCAGCTTGCTTTAATAAAGCATTATATTCTGCAGGGTTCAGACCATCTAAAACAAAGTCAATTGGGTCAATAGGTTCGCCATTCTTATGCACCTCATAATGAAGGTGCGGAGCGGTAGCAGTTCCTGTTGCACCAACTTTGCCAAGTGGTGATCCTCTTTCTACTTTTTGTCCGACATGAACATCGATCTCAGACATGTGTGCATATAAGGTTTGCAGTCCATATCCATGATCAACTAGCACGTGTTTTCCAAAGCCTCTGCCATTACCATTGATTTTAAGAACAACTCCTTTCCCGGAGGAGACTATTTGTGTGCCTCTTGGGCATGAAAAATCTATCCCGGTGTGTTTTTTCCATATCTTAAAAACAGGATGTAATCTTCTACCAAAACCAGATAACAAGGTTATATCTCTGTTTAAAGCACCTTCTTTAACCGGCTTAATGCTTGGGACACATTCAAGATAATCCTCATGCTCGAGTGCTTCTCTATACATTTTGTCTAAAGATTTAGTTTGCAAACTAATCTGGTGGTTAAGTTTGTCGGCTTTATCTTCTATTTTATTAATATTCAAGTTGAATAAGTTGGCGAAAGAGTTGTTAGATTGTTTACCACCGGTACCACCTTGCCAAATATCCTCATCTACAGGTGTAACGCCCATTACTACACTATAGATCTGAGCATCTTTTTTGTGCAGTTTGTCAAGGCTAGTTGAAAATTTATTGAGCTTCTGATCGATCAAGGCATATTTGTCTTCGAGCTTTTTAAGTTCATAAGCTGCGAAATCGTTATCCGTATTGGTTCTAATTGACGTATTGTATTCGAAATATCCAAAAGTCAATCCTGAGATCAAGAGAATAGAGGTAAAGAAAATACCTTTGAGATAACTACCTGACTTTACGGTTTCAAACTGTAAAGTCTCTTTATTAAAAACAATTTTTTCTTTTTTCTGCATTTTCCTAATAATGGTTTATTTACTTTTGCGCAGCAATAAGTAAAATTTAGGTTAAATGAACACGGGATGCGCAAAAATACATCCTGATGTCCAATTACCCAAGGATTAAACAAATTATTATATATATTTTATATATATGTTATTTAAATTGCATACATAAAAGCATAACTATTAAAATAAAATAACCTGTGAGCAACTTTACTTCTGATGAAATTCGCGACATATTTTTAAAATATTTTCAAGAAAGGGGGCACCAAATCGTTTCTTCTGCACCAATAGTGGTTAAAAATGATCCAACTTTGATGTTTACAAATGCCGGAATGAACCAATTTAAGGATCTTTTTCTAGGTAATAGTTCTATTGAATATCATAGAGTAGCAGATACTCAAAAGTGCCTTAGAGTAAGTGGTAAGCATAATGATCTTGAAGAAGTTGGGGTGGATACATATCACCATACCATGTTTGAGATGCTTGGTAATTGGTCATTTGGTGATCCTAAAAATCCTACAGCCGGATATTTTAAAAAAGAGGCAATTCAATGGTCATGGGAATTGTTACATGATAAATTTGGTATTCCTTTAGATAAAATTTATGCGACTGTTTTCGAAGGTGATAAAGAACAAAACATACCTATGGACCAGGAAGCCTTTGATGAATGGTCTAAATATTTACCCAAGGAAAGAATTCTTTTAGGTAATAAAAAGGATAATTTTTGGGAGATGGGAGATACAGGTCCCTGTGGACCTTGTACCGAGATCCATGTTGATTGCAGAACAGAAGAAGAAAAATTACTTGTTGATGGTGCCTCCCTTGTCAATAACGATCATCCTCAAGTCATAGAAATTTGGAATAATGTATTTATTCAATTTAACCGGCTAAAAGATGGGAGTTTAAGCCAGTTGCCTGCTAAACATGTTGATACAGGAATGGGGTTTGAAAGACTTGTGCGTGTTCTTCAGAATAAACAATCAAACTACGATACAGATTTATTTACCCCTACATTGCAAAAAATCGAGGAAATTACTGGCATGCATTACGGTAGGACAATGTCTAAAGCAGATATTGCTTTTAGAGTGCTATCAGACCATATCAGAGCAATATGCTTTACGATAGCAGATGGTCAACTTCCTTCGAATACGGGAGCAGGCTATGTGATCAGGAGGATATTGAGAAGAGCAATTCGATATTATTTTTCCTTTCTTAATTTTAAGGAGCCATTGATGTCACAACTTGTTCCTGTCCTTGCCATGCAATTTAAGAATGTTTTCCCCGAACTATATCAGCAAATGGATTTTGTCCAAAGAGCAATACATGAAGAAGAGATTTCTTTCCTTAAGACACTAGACTCCGGTATTAAGCGATTTGAGCAAATAGTTTCTGAATCAAGTGATGTTTTGCCAGGAGATAAGGTTTTTGAACTTATGGATACCTTTGGTTTTCCGATCGACCTTTCAATTCTTATGGCACACGAGAAAGGAAAAGAAGTGGATGTCGCTGGATTTGATCGAGCACTTAAACTTCAAAAGGATCGAAGTAGGGCATCCTCAGTTGTTGAAAATGAAGATTGGGTTATACTCAAAGAGGATGTTGAAGTCAAGTTCATAGGTTATGATAAATTAAGTACAGAGACTTCTATTATAAAATATCGGGCTTTTAGACAAAAGGAGCAAAAAGGATATCAAATCGTACTAAAAGAGACCCCATTCTATGCTGAAAGCGGTGGACAAGTTGGAGATTTAGGCCAATTGACTTCTGGCAAAGAAATTATCAACGTCATAAATACAAGAAAGGAAAATGACCTGATCATACACACTACTGATAATTTGCCGTCAAATCCTGCATTAGATTTATATGCAGAGGTGGATGCCACTCGCAGACATCTCATCACACTGAATCATACAGCCACGCACCTAATGCATGCAGCATTGAGAGCAATACTTGGTAAGCATGTCGTTCAAAAGGGAAGTCTGGTTAATGAGGTGATGTTAAGATTTGATTTTTCTCACTTTGCAAAGTTGACGGACCAAGAAATAAAGTCGGTTGAAGCACTTGTAAATGAAAGAATTAGACAAAATATCCCTGTAGTCATTACTACCATGCCAAAGGATGAGGCTATGAAGACAGGCGCTATGGCGTTATTTGGAGAAAAATATGGAAATGAAGTAAGGGTAGTTATTATTGATCCAAACTATTCAGTAGAGTTATGTGGTGGGACACATGTCGCCTCTACAGGGGAAATTGGGATATTCAAGATATCAACTGAATCTGCTGTAGCGGCAGGAGTAAGAAGAGTTGTTGCAATGACTGGCAGTGCTGCCTTATCGTACTTAAATGAATTTCAGGATGAAGTCAAGGCATTGAAATCATTATTGAATAATCCTAAAGATTTAAAAATCAAAGTTGAGGAGTTGCAACTAGAAAATGTAGCACTTGGCAAACAATTGGATCAATTCTCTCTTGAAAAGGTTAGTCAGATTCAAAAAGATTTATTAAACAACGTTCAGATGATAGGAGCTGTCAATATGATTACTTCAAGGACAAACATTTCAGATGGTAAATTATTGAAAAATCTTGGTTTTAATCTCATTAGAGAAATGGGCAGTGGAGTAGTTGTGTTAGGAAATGAAACCAATGGTAAAGCAACAATACAAATAAACATATCAGAAGATCTAATTCAATCAAGAGCACTTAGTGCCGGTGAATTGATTAAAAGTGTAGCTACTAGGATAAATGGTGGCGGAGGAGGTCAAGCAGGATATGCAACAGCTGGAGGAGATAGGGTAGAAGGCCTTGACGAAGCATTGTTAGATATAAAAAAATTAGTTATTTAATCTGGCCAACCAGTCACTCAAAGCAATAGAATTTGGATATTAAATTTAAAAAAATCAGATTTGATAAAATTTAACAAAATAGTAATATAAAATAAAAACTAATAATTGATTAATACGATTATCTTTGTAATGGATTAAGCACCGGGTTGGAATAGAATCAACTTTATAGTTATTCAAAATCATTTCGGATCTATGTCACACTCACAATTTTTTTTTTAATTTTTTAATTTTTTCTAATGAACATTTTTGTAGCTAAATTAAGCAACAGTACAACAAGCGAAGGCTTAATTGAAATTTTTCAACAATTCGGTGAAGTCAAAGAAGCGAAAGTAATTATGGACCGTGAGACAGGAATGTCTAAAGGTTATGGTTTCGTAGAAATGGCTAACGGATCAGATGGTCAGAATGCCATCGCAGAACTTAACGATTCTGAATTAGACGGTAGTGTTATCGTTGTTAAAGAATCTGCACCTAAAACTGGTGGAAGACCAGGTGGTGGTGGTGGAAGCAGAGGCGGCTTCGGCGGCGGTTCTGGTGGTGGAAACAAATTCAGCAGACCTGGTGGCTTTTCAGGTGGAGGCGGTGATCGTAACAGAGACCGTGGTGGCGACTTCAACAGAGGTGGTTACAGAAGCAGAGAAGACAATAACTCTTACAACTAAGCGTAAAGTCTTTATAAAAAATGGCCTGTTCAATTTTTGAACGGGCTTTTTTTTGTGTGGTAGTGAGAAGATGAAAAGGTAAGGATGTTTACTTTAATTTAAAAATGGCAACTTTAGGGACAGGTCGCGACCTGTCCCTAAAGTTGCCATTTTTAAATTAGATATACCTTTTTTGTCAACTACATTCTAATACTGATCACTGATCACTAATTACTGATCACTGATTACTGATTACTTATTACTGATTACTGATCACAGACTACTGACTACTGACTACTGACTACTGATTACTCATCACCAGATCACTCTTCTTCAATTTATTATTATAATAGTTTGGTCATATATAATATAAATGCTACCTTTGCACCCTATTTTAAAATTTTTAATTAATTAAACTATACTTCTTTAAGAATGAAGCAATTCGAAGTAACTTTCATCGTAGATCCTGTACTGTCGGGCGATGATTTAAAATCGACAGTAAGCACTTATACCGACATGATCAAAAATGAAGGTTGTAAGATAATAGCTATTGATGAATTAGGCCTTAAACAATTGGCTTATGATATCAAAAAAAGATCAACAGGTATATACTATACTGTTGAGTTCCAGTCTGAAAACGGTCTTGTCATCGACAAATTGGAGTTGGCTCTTAGACGTGATGAACGCATCATGCGTTTCCTTACTGTCAGCCTTGACAAATTTGGCATCAAATACAATGCTGATAAGAGAGAAGGTAAGATAGGTAAGGTTAAAGAAAAGGTAAAGCCTGAAGAGCCAAAGCCGTATTCTCCACCAGCAAGACCTGCTCACAAGCCACGTCCTGAACCTGTTCAGGAAGCTACTACTGATGTAGCTACTGAAGAGGTTGCTGTTAACGATGCACCTGAATCAAACTAATCTTATTAACTAACTAAATTATTCATTGAACATGGCTTCAAGAGACGATATAAAATTCCTGAGTAATCCAAGCTTAGGTCAAAATAGAAAGAAATATTGCAGATTCCGTAAATTCGGTATCAAACATATTGATTTTAAAGATCCAGATTTTCTATTACAATTCATTAATGAACAAGGTAAGATTCTTCCTCGTCGTATTACCGGTAACTCTTTGAAATATCAAAGAAAGATGGCTACAGCGATCAAGAGAGCTAGACATTTAGGCATGCTTCCTTATGTAGCGGATTTATTGAAATAACTTATTAAAAAGATAGAAATAACATGGATATTATACTATTAAAAGAATTAGATAAGGTAGGTGGTAAACACGAAATCGTAAAAGTTAAAGACGGTTACGGTAGAAACTTCCTTATTCCTCAAGGCCTTGCAATCGTTGCAAACGCAGGTAACAGAAAAATGCTAAACGAATTGGTTAAGCAAGAGGACAAAAAAGAATCCAAGAGATTGGATGAATACAAAGAAATGGCAGCCAAATTGGATGGTGTTACACTTAAAATCGGTGCTAAAGCCGGTACAAGTGGTAAAATCTTCGGATCTGTGACAAATGTCCAAATCGCTAACGCATTGAAAGAACAAGCTGGTATCGAGATTGAAAGAAAGAAAATTGTTTTAGAAGAAGAAGTAAAATCAATTGGTACTTATAGTGCTAAACTGAACTTACACAAAGATGTTCAGACATCTGTAGCTTTCGAAATAATTGAAGAGTAATCTCATTATCAACTAATTGAATACTGGGAGATCGACTAACGTTGATCTCCTTTTTTATTAAGATATGATACTTTCAGACAAGCAAATATTACAAGGCATTAATGATGGAACTATTGTGGTTGAGCCATTTAGACCATCTGCATTAGGAACTAATTCTTATGATGTTCATCTAGGCAAATATCTTGCCACTTATTGTGATGAAATACTCGATGCCAAAAAGCATAATAAAATAAATACTTTTGAAATTCCGGAAGAAGGTTTTGTATTAGAACCAGGTGTTTTGTATCTTGGCATCACTGAAGAATATACAGAGACCCATGCAACTGTGCCCTTTCTGGAAGGAAAATCTTCTGTTGGTAGATTGGGTATCGATATACATGCAACAGCAGGCAAAGGCGATGTAGGCTTTTGTAATCACTGGACCTTGGAGATTAGCGTTTCGCATCTAGTAAGAATTTACAAAGGCATGCCCATCGGCCAATTAATTTATTTTAAAGTTGATGGCGATATTGATAACTATTACAACAAAAAACAAAGTGCAAAATATAATGTTAGGTCTGATAAACCAACTGAAAGCATGATGTGGAAAAACAATTTTTAAAGTTCTTACCCCAAAGCATCATAACAATTCAAGAATAAAATGGATAGAAATAATATAATCGGTTTTTTACTTTTAGCGGCACTATTTACTGTTTGGATGCAAGTGAACACTAGCCAGAAAAAAAAGGTAGAAAAAGAAAAAATGCACCAGGATTCCCTGGCAATTGATAGTAAGAATAAATTTATTGCGGATTCTATTAAGGCTTTGCAATTAATTGCTAATACTAAAGATTCTGCTTCTATCGTGAAAAATGATTCAGTTGTCGCAAACATTCCGTCAGGAACACCTGAAATGACAGAGACCATAAGTAATGACGTTATGTCACTTACTGTGACCAATAAAGGAGCAAAAATTAAAGAAATTCTACTCAAAAATTTTAAAACCAGTGCTGAAGACAATAAAGGTAAAGAAATACGCAATCCTTTAAAATTGCAGGAATCTCCCTCAAATAGCATGGAATACCAAATTCCTCTAGCTAATGGAACCACGCTAAGCACAGGAATTCTTCCAACGCAAACTCTTAAAGAAGGTGATGTACTCATTAGTAGGACACAACTTCCCAACAATTCAGTTCTTGAACAAAGATATAACCTTGATACATCTGATTACCTGATTAATTACGAATCAAAAATTATCGGCAATCCTGGATTGGCTTCCGGAAAGCCTATTATGATAAAATGGGTAAATAATCTAAGTAAGCTTGAAAAAAACTTTAAATACGAAAAAACGTATTCTACTTTATATTATAAGTCACCTGAACAATCAAGTGACTATGTCTCATATACAAAGGATGCAACAGTAAAATTAGGTTCAGACAAAAAAATTCAATGGTTTTCTACTGTCAATCAGTTTTTTAATAGCTCGTGGATTCCTGAAAAACCTTTTGAAACCGCTGACTTTTCAATAGTACAAGGAGGGGAGAATGATGTTCAATTAAAAAAAACTGAAGCGATTGTATCTGTTCCTGCAGAGTTTTCTAATGGAGGAGCATTTAAGATGAAAATCTATGCAGGACCAAATGAATTCAATCGTTTACGCGCCTATGGCAATAACCTCGAAGATGTAATACAATTTGGGAGCAGTATTCTTGGTTCAATCAACAAATGGGTGGTGCGACCAATATTTAATTTTCTGGGCACATTCTTTAATAATCAAGGTTTAGTAATTTTATTACTAACTCTTTTGGTGAAATTGGTTTTGTGGCCTTTGACATACAAAATGATTTACTCACAATCAAAAATGTCTTCACTTAAACCACAATTAGATAAATTAAAGGAAAAGCATAAAGATGATGCTCAAAAGATCCAGATGGAAACAATGGCCATGTATCGGGAATTTGGCGTCAATCCTCTGGGTGGATGTCTCCCCATGCTGTTACAGATGCCGATTTGGTTTGCATTATATCGATTCTTTCCAGCGGCTATTGAATTCAGGCAAGAAAGCTTCCTGTGGGCTACAGATTTATCCAGTTACGACGTTTTTATAACTTTTTCTGGTAATGTACCATTATTAGGACACCATTTAAGTTTGTTCACAGTACTTTGGACTATAACAACTTTGCTTTATACATGGTATAACTTCAAAAACATAGATACTACATCTACTGCTGCTAATCCGGCTTTAAAGTATATGCAATATATTATGCCACTAATTTTCATGTTCTTCTTTAATAGTTTTGCTTCAGGACTGACGTGTTACCTGGTTTTTAGTAATATCATCAACATTGTACAAACTATTGTGACTAAAAACTATATGATCAATTCGGATAAGATCCAAAAGGAACTTGATGATTATAAATTGAAGCCAAAGAAGAAAGGTGGTTTCTCAGAGAAACTGGGAAATATGTTAAAAGAACAGCAAAAATTAGCCGAAGCAAAGAATGCTAAAAAATAATCTATTTTTACGCAATCATTAGAATTTAAAAATGCCTGTCTCGCCATTAGTTTATAAGGAACCGGTTGGGGTCATTGGGTCAGGTTCATTTGCTATAACCATAGCGCACCTGCTTTCTCATAACGTGAATGTGCTTATATATAGTCGCAGGCAAGAAATAGTGGATGAGATCAACGTTAAACATAGAATGTTTGATCATGACTTGCATCCTAGAATATCTGCGACAAATGATATCAGTGAAATTGGGTTAAAATGTTCAATCATTTTTCCAATTATTCCTTCTGAGTTTTTTCGAAGCGCAATTCGCCAGGTGGCAGAATTTGTTTCTCCGAAGCACATAATGATCCACGGGACAAAAGGGTTCGATATAATCAATCAGGTTAATTACGAAGATGCGACATTATCAAGAAAGGATATTCGCACCATGAGCGAAGTTATTCTTGAAGAAACTTCTGTTCTTAGAATAGGCGCACTTTCAGGTCCAAATCTTTACAGAGAGATTCTTGACGGTCAACCTGCTGCAACTGTAGTGGCAAGTAAGTACGATGAAGTTATTAAAATTTGTCAAAAAATACTGGATGGACCAAATTTTGCTGTTTTTGGTTCTCGAGAATTACTAGGAGCGGAGTTGGCAGGAGCGTTAAAGAATATAATTGCACTTTGTACCGGGATGTTAAATGGGCTCGGAATGGGCAAGAACATAGAAGCACTGCTTATCACCAGAGGACTCAGAGAGTTAATTTTCATCGGAAAGGCTATGGATGTGCCTACAAGAGCATTTTTAGGAACTGCAGGTATTGGTGACCTCATCGCCACTGCAACCAGCTCTTCAAGCAGAAATTATACATTTGGACAAAGATTAGCAAGGGGAGAGACTAAAGAAGATATTGCCAAAAGTATGTCTGGTCTTGCGGAAGGAGTTAGAGTACTAAAAATAACAAATGGCCTTATTAATCATTATAAAGTCAATGCCCCTATTATTACACTTCTACATAAAGTTGTCTTCGAAGGATATAACCTTCATACTGCAATAAAATTCCTCATGCGGTATCCTTATGTTCAGGATGTTGATTTTCTTTAAGGAATTATGCCATATTTTAACGTTTGTGTTAAAATAGTGTTAAGGAAAATTGCGGTTTTTTAAGGCAAAAAAGTATACAATTAAAAAAATTAATTTTTGCTTTTTACGAAAACCTTTGTAGTACAATGTTTTTAATGAAAAAAAAATATTAGAAAAAATTAGTACATATTAAAAACTGACTTATCTTTGTGTTTAAATTTAACATAACTTTATAATTTTATTTCGAAATGAAAAAATTAATTCTATCTTTTGTTGTTGCAGGTGCACTATCTGTCGGTATGACTTCTTGCAAGAGTGAAACAACTTCTACTGAAACTGAAACTACTGTTGTTGATACAATGGCTGTTGAAACTCCTTCTGATTCAGTAGTTACTGAAACTACTGTTACTACTGATTCTACAGTTACTACTGATACTATCAAGAAGTAATTTTCTGTTTCAAATTAGGAAAAAGGTTATCAAATTTATTTGATGACCTTTTTCTTTATCCGGAGCTTAGCTCAGTTGGTTTAGAGCGCTTCCTCGACAAGGAAGAGGTCACTGGTTCGAATCCAGTAGTTCCGACCATTTTTTCGAAAAATTAATTTCTATTCTCCGCTCTTTATAGCTTGATTAAGCTGATATTTTATCTGAGTGAAGAGATTAATTCCTTGGGTGTAAGCATTTTCATTCTTTTCGAAAGTACATTTGTAAAAAGCTTTACTCAGCAATTTAAATGCCCTTTCTGCCTCTTCCCTTGTATAGAACAAACTTTTAAAACTATTTTCCCATTTCTCATACTTTAAAGCCTGAACACCATAATTGGAAAAGATAAAGCATGTATTCAAATTTGAATACTCAAAACTGCTAAGCTCAAGTTTATCTGCTGTATTGAGATAAGCGATCCAGAAATCAATATGATTTATTAACCGTTTCGTTAACAAGGAATCGTTTTCACTTGATTCGGCCGGTAAGCGCCAATAATTATTCTCTGCCGAATAAGTATCGTAGGCAGGATCTCCGTAATTAAAATCTTTAACTGTACACAATATTTCATATTCTTGTGTACCAGTCATCTCAGGAATACTTATTCTATGATTGATAGTACCTCTTCCTGCATTATCATAAACAGCATTTATATTGTATGTATCGCCTCTAAAGCTATTTAAAAATACTACCTTCGGGTCATCAGCCTTAACCTTGTATTTACCATAATCATACTGACCATTTATATTAGTAGTGTAGGAGCTGTCATTATTATATTTTATCCATCTTCCTTTATAGAATTTATCCATACTAACTAAAGCTGGATCGTCTTTTACCTTGCCTGTTACAGATCTTACAATCCATACCCCTTCATAATTTTTTTCCGGGATATCGACAGTAACTTTAGTTTTATCACAAGACAAAAATCCAAATATTAGAAAGAAGAATAGATGCTGAATTTTCATAAGTCTAAAATTGAACATCACTACTCATCATCTGATTATTACGTCTAAATTTAACAATTACTTTTTCACCTGGACTAATTCCGTTCAGTGCTTCCATATATGATTGAATTTCAGCAATTTTAAATTTCCCCAATTCCATGATGATATCACCTACCTGTAAACCAGCCTTTTGAGCAGGTCTGTCCTCTTTTACACCATCAACGCGAAGTCCGCCTTCATTATACATATAATCCGGCATGATTCCCAATGTGACTTTCATTTCCATCTTTTCTTGTTTTTCATCCTTAGTTTTAGTGAATGGAATCGAAGGCACTTTTTCAAGACTCTTAATTAGAGTGTAAATGTTCTCGATGATCAGATTCATACCCTTAAAGTTGATCTTATCGAAATCATCAGATGGTTTGTGGTAATCACTATGTTGCCCGGTAAAAAAGAAAAGAACAGGCAGATCTTTAAAATAAAATGAAGTATGATCTGATGGTCCTGATCCTGATTCTTCATAGATTAGTTTAAGTTTAGATACATTGCTTGCCTCTATTTTTGATTTCCAAATTGGGGAAGTGCCAACACCACCTATAAGAAGTGAATTATCATCTTTTAATCGTCCTACCATATCCAAATTGATCATAGCTGCCACTTTGGTAAGATCTACTGTTGGATGTTTTACAAAATAATTCGAACCCCATAATCCATATTCTTCACCTGAGAATGCAAGAAAAAGATAGTTATATTTTGACTTTGTTTTAACAAGTGTTTCTGCGAGATAAAGCATAACACTTACCCCAGATGCATTATCATCTGCTCCATTATGTATTCCACCTTCTGTAGAAAGACTAAATCCACTATGGCCATCACCTAAATGGTCATAATGAGCACCTATAATAAGGGTTTGTGCGGCATTGTTGTCAATATATCCCGCAACATTAATGATTTTTAGTGAATCCTGTCCTGTTGCCAAGGTAGGACTAGTAGAGTGTGGGTCTGCAGCTGGAGAAAAGTAAAAAGTTTGCATATAGGTATTCTTATCACCTTTAGTTTTCAACCCAATTTCACTAAATCTCGATGCAATGTACTCGGCAGCTATATCTTGAAAAATACTTCCTGTTAATCTACCTTTCATAGCATCTGATGATAGAAAACCTACATCAGCCTTCATCTGCGCAATAGCTCGGCTTTGCTGACAAAATACTGGAGGTGTAACAAAATATAAAAAGGTAAAAATTATAAATATTATATTTTTTTTCATGTTAAATCTGTTCAGAATTACGATATTTGTGGCTTTAATGTGTTTAATAGTTACAAAAGTACACATTTCATTTTAATAAAAATATTCTCTATGTTTTTTAAGTACATAACGGTTTTAAGTTTGGTTTTCTCACTTTCATCCTTCCTTCAAGCTCAGAATAAACCTGCCCCTGCAAAGCAAACAAAACATTATAAAAAAGAAAAACATCTTAAGAAAGTTCAGCAATTGACTTATGGAGGAGATAATGCAGAGGCCTATTGGTCTTTTGATAGTAAAAACTTAGTTTTTCAATCTAATAATCCAGGATGGGGGTTGTCTTGTGATCAAATATTTACTATGGTAGCTAAAGAGCAAAAGCCAAATAAACAAGGTATCAGAAATACTCCTAACTTATTGAGTACCGGAAAAGGAAGGACTACTTGTTCTTATTATATGCCGGATGGTAAGAGTGTTATCTATGCTTCTACGCACTTAAAAGGAAAAGAATGTCCGCCTGAACCGCCAAAAAATGGCAAATATGTATGGATGCTTTATCCTGAATTTGACATTTTTCAGGCAGACCTTAAAGGAAATGTCTTAAAGCAATTAACAGAAACACCACATTATGATGCTGAGGCTACAGTTTCTCCTAAAGGTGACAAAATAGTATTTACAAGCATGCGCACAGGTGATCCTGAGTTATTTACTATGAATCTAGATGGATCAGATGTACGTCAGGTTACAAAGGAATTGGGTTATGATGGAGGTGCCTTTTTCTCTCCTGATGGTACCAAATTAATTTTCAGGGCAAGCAGACCTACCACTTCTGACGAGATAACAGAATACAAATCATTAATAGCACAAGATATGGTTCAACCTACAAAAATGGAGCTATTTATGTGTAACGTTGATGGCAGCGATTTAAAACAGATTACAAAACTTGGAGGAGCAAATTGGGCGCCATTTATGCATCCATCCGGTAATAAAATACTCTTTTCTTCAAATCATATGAGTCCTAGAGGTTTTCCATTTAACATATTTATGATCAATGTGGATGGCACAGGGTTGGAGCAAATCACTTTTGATAATGCTTTTGACTCTTTTCCAATGTTCTCATTTGATGGAAAGAAAATTGCTTTTAGTTCAAACAGAAATAATGGAGGCACAAGAGATACAAATGTCTTCGTAGCAAAATGGAAAGATTAAATTCTTTTTGGTCCTAATTCTATGATCTCAGCATCACTGATTTTGGAATCAAGCAATGTAAATCTAATAAGTGTTTTAATCTTATGAAAGCCATGTAATCCGGCTGCTCCAGGATTCATTGTTAACATTTTATATTTAGTGTCATATATAACTCGAAGTATATGTGAATGACCACATATGAATAGGGTAGGGTGATGCTCCTCAATAAGTTGCTTTGCCAATTTGTCGTATTTGCCGGGATATCCACCGATGTGGATCATTAAGACTTTTACACCATTTATTGAAAAATTTAATATTTCAGGTATTTCGCTTCTTATTTCTTTTCCATCAATATTTCCATAGACAGCACGGACCTTTTTTAATGTCCGAAGATAATCGAGGACTTCAATACTGCCAAAATCTCCTGCGTGCCATATCTCATCGCATGATTCAAAATACTGAGCCCAATCCTGGTCAATGTAAGAATGTGTATCAGATAATAAACCTATTCTCATATTTAGCGGCTTGTGTTAAGGACAATTTTACCAAAATGCATGCCACTTTCCATTCTTTTTAATGCTTCATTTACATCTCTCAACTCATAAATAGAATCTATGACTGGTTTTATTTTATGTTTTGATACGAAGTCTAGCATCTCCCTAAATTCTTGAGGAGTGCCCATAGTAGTTCCCAATAAAGATATTTGTTTCCAAAACAAAATCTGAGGGCTAAAATTTTGGATATCACCTTTTGTTCCTCCATACATGACCATACGAGCTCCCGATCTGCATGCTTTAAGTAATTGTCCGGAATTTGGCCCTCCAGCACTATCTACTACTATATCAAAACCTTCTGAGATGGCAAGCAATTTCTTTGACAGATTCTCCTCTTTATAATTTATGCCACCCTTCGCCCCCAGCTCATATGCACTGTGTAATTTTTCTTCACTACTACTTGTTACATAGACATTTAAACCCATCGCCACAGCGAATTGAAGGACGAAAATAGCCACACCTCCGCCTGTTCCCGAAATTAATATATTCTCACCGGGCTTTGCCTGTCCTTTCGTCTTTAATGCGCGCCACGCAGTCAAACCAGCCAGTGGTAATGCTGCTGCTTCTACATATGAAAGATGCTCAGGTTTATGATACATTTGGTCAGGATAAATAAAACAATTTTTGGAAAATGTACCATTTGAAGGCATTCCAAGAATGTTATAACCTTTGCCTTGAAAATTAGGATTATTTCCCCAGTCAGTGGCTGGTAAGTAGAGTATATCTTTCCCTTCATAAATTCCACTTCCATCAGACCCAAGTATGCATGGTAGTTGTATATTTGCATATTGACCTTTCGTGATCCACAGGTCTCTGTGATTGAGCGCTGAAGCTTTATTTTCAACTAATACCTGGCGATCCTTTGCCAATAATTCAATCTCCGAAAATTCTAGTGGTTGATGAATTTCATTCAACACCATACATTCTGTAATCATACAATATTTTTATCCTCAAAATTAAAATTACCTAGGATTTAATTTTTAATAATTTATGATTCATAAATTATCAAATTATATTATTGCACAAATCTTTGAAAACTCAAAACAAAGTATTAATTTAACGTGTTTATTTAAATTAATAGTTTCCTAATAAAACAAATTGGAGTATGAACATTACATTTGATGAATTGAGACAAATTAAACACAGTTTACCTACCGGAAGTATTAGTAAAATAGCTCAAGACTTAGAAATAGATGAGCAAACAGTACGAAATTATTTCGGTGGGGATCATTACAACAATGGAGATGTAGTTGATCTTCACATAGAACCAGGCCCAAGTGGAGGGATTGTAAATGTTGAGGATACCAGAATAATCGAGGCAGCTCGGAAAATAATTGGTGGTATTTCAAATAATTAAAAGTTTTTAAACTCCTGAAGCAATTTTTTGTATTCATCCGTCCAATCATTTCTTTCTTGGGATTTGTATATGGTAAGTTGCTTCAGGATTAATTTTTGATCAAAATTACCTTTTGAAAAAACCTGAATTCGTCTGAAAAATGGGCTACTAGCAAGGCTTCTAATGTCCATAGACTCTATATGTTCAAAACCAACTGCTTTGAAAGAATGGCTTATTGCTTCTGACTCAGGAACGGGTAGAATAACATAAAACAATCCGCCTTCCTTCAAAAGGATATTTACAGAATTTACAATTTCTTGCAATGATAGGGTAGTGGTGTGCTTGGAAATTCGAGACTTATGATCCTTTGGTAACATATCAGAAGTAAAAAATGGAGGATTTGAAATGATAACATCGTACTGATTCGACACAACTTTTGAGTATTCTGTTAAACCAATACACCTTGCATTGCACCTTCCATCAAGTTGGTTATTGCAAAGATTTTCTTTAAATTCCTCCACAGATGACTCATCAATATCTATTCCAAGGAAACGCGACTCTGGATGCTGAAGTGCTGCCATCATCGTAATAATACCACATCCTGAACCAATTTCAAGGATGGTGCCAGTTTTTTTAATAATTTTGGGATAGGCACCTAACAATAAGGCATCAGTCCCAATTTTCATGGGAGATCGATGATGAAGTATTTTAAGATTATTTAAAAGAAATGGAAGTTCCGATTTCAATTATTTACCTTGAGATTTCTGATGGTCTTCAAGAAATTTCTTAAGTCCAATATCCGTTAATGGGTGATTGAGCAAGCCTAGGATCGCACTCAAGGGACAGGTAACTACATCGGCTCCCATTTCTGCAGCCTTTATAATATGTAATGAGTTTCTTACAGATGCAACAAGAACTTCTGTTGCATATCCCTGAATATCATAAATATTGGTGATTTGTTCAACCAATTCCATACCATCAAAAGAAATATCATCCAATCTACCTACAAAAGGGGAAACGTATTTAGCTCCGGCTTTTGCTGCAAGGATTGCTTGGCCGGAAGAAAAGACTAAAGTACAGTTGGTTTCAATTCCTTTATTTGCAAAATACGAAATTGCCTTTACTCCATCCTTTATCATAGGAATTTTAACGATGATGTTCTCAGCTAAATCTGCAAGTATCTCACCTTCCCGAACCATTCCTTTAAAATCAGTTGAAATCACTTCAGCTGATACATCTCCGTCAACAAGCTCAGCTATGGCAAGGTAATGTTTACGGATATTGTCTTCACCAACGATACCTTCCTTCGCCATTAATGAAGGATTCGTAGTTACACCATCTAGTATACCAAGGTCAATAGCCTCTTTGATTTGATCAATGTTTGCTGTATCGATAAAAAATTTCATCTCTTATGTTTTTATATATAATGAGTGGATAGGGAAAAAGTTGCCTTTAAAAAAAATGGAAGCCAAACCAACCGCTCAACTTGTTACCCTTGCTGCATTTCTGCCCTGGGGGAGTTCACAAGGAGCATGTTGAATGACTTCCAAGCTCCAAAGGTAATATTTTTTGTATATTTCCAAATTAAATAACAAAAACATTTAAAATAATGAGTAAAAATGTAGCAATACCAGGCCTTAGTATGATTTATTTATTTTTATTCAGAGTGTCTGTGAGTCTTTTGATGCTTCAGCACGGTTGGCCAAAACTGATGAAATTTACTAATTCTGAAGCAATAAAATTTGCTGACCCAATTGGAATAGGTTCAAATGCTTCCCTAATTCTTGCAGTTTTCGCTGAAGTGGTTTGTTCAGTGCTGATAATTATTGGCTTTAAAACCAGATTGGCTACAATACCGCTAATTATTACAATGTTAGTGGTGATATTTATTGTCAAATTGAATGATCCGATTTTTGAAAAAGAATCAGCAATTTTATTTTTATTTAGCTATGGAACAATTTATGTTTTTGGACCCGGTAAATATGCAGCTGACAACAAATGGAAATAAACAAATATATTAGAAATTTCAATATGTACTAATTTGTAGAAATTAAGAAGGGTAGTAATTAGACTAGATTATAAAGCACAAAATTTTGCAAAAACAAAAAGACCAATAATTTAGGCTTATGTTAATGATTCAGCACATAAATTCTGGTAAACTTTAAATACTCAAGTTTATGGATAGTAAGTTCCATTCTAGTTGAACTGGATGTTGATGTTACGCAACTTTTACTATTTGATTACTAACCGGAATAAACTTTATTCTTAACAAAGGATTAGCATCACATGTTAACTTGCAGTATAATTAATCTTACGATATAATATTCCTATAATTAATATTATGTTAAATAGAATAATTAAAAGAGTATTCCTCCTACCTTGATTTATTCCTCATTCCAATTGAAATAAAATAGTACTGCAAAATTCATATTTTTGCTTGACCAGTTTGTTGTAATAATTTTAGTCAATTCTATTTGGTTTAACTTGATTGAAATTAGATCGTTTAGTATTATCTTACTATCATCCAATACTAAATGAAATTGATTAACAATCCAAAATTCCTTCGTATAATATCAAAGTCGCCTTTTAAGATAATAAAAAAAGCCGATGTTGAACGACACCGGCTTTTTTAATTTTAAAAGCAATATTATTTTACAATCGTAATATTACCTTGGTTTTTAAACTGAGCTCCTCCAATACACTCTACATCAATATAAAAACCATAAACATCAGGATCAAGTACTTTTCCCTGGAATGTTCCATCCCAAACAAAATTGATATTGGTAGTAGTAAATACTTCTTGTCCAAATCTATTGTATATAACCAATTTGTTGAGTTTATTAACCTGGCCTTGTTGCAACAATCGTAATGTTTCATTTACTACATCACCCTTACCATTTGGAGAAAATGCATTCGGCAAGAATACATGGTCTTTGTCACACAGTGTTGGATTGACTGTTAAATCTACAGATGCAGTTCTATTACAACCATCAGGTTGTGTCACTGTAACTGTAAAAGTTATTGGTCCTAGTGTTCCTAGTGGTGGTGTATATATAGGATTTTGTGCATTAGGATTGTCTAGACCGGCAGTTGGAGTCCATGAATATTGTAACCCATCAGGTTTTGCAAATAATTGAACTTTTTCTACATCAAAAATTTCTACTTCTGCAATTGTTGCAGTTACTGCCCCCCCATAAGTACCAACGTCTAATGTAACGGAACCGCTAATTGTACATCCTTCAGGAGCTGGTTCAGGATATGTTACAGTAACTGTATAAATTTGATCTTCTACTCCTAGAACAGTTATTTGAGTAGTCCCCTGCCCTGCCACTATATTTACATCAGGTGACCATACAATAGTTGGTGTACCAACACCACCATTCAACGTGACTCCCAAAGTTGTATTGTCGCCTTCACAAACGAAAACATTCTCGCTAACCATATTTAATACAGCCAAATCTACAGCAACTCTGGCTTCAACAGTACAATCGTTAAAGGTAGGATCGCTAACAGTAGCAGTAAAGACAGTATAACCATCAATCACGGCAATCGGATTGGGAATATTGTTAGGACCTAGTATTTTATCAGCAGGTGACCAAACATAATTGTAATTTGGATTTCCATTAGCGTTTAATGGAGTTGTGTTGGTTCCACATAAATATATAGAATCATTAATCGATGGAAGATCGATATAATTAACTTTAATTAATTGAGAATCAACCCTTTCACATCCTCCAATATTACTTAATTTCACCCAATAGCTTCCGGGTGTCAAATAAGTATAAGAAGGATTCACATCAGTTGAAGTGCCTATGCCATCACCAAAATCCCAAAAATAAGTTTCAGGTGGATTTGTTTTATTTATAAAGTCAACTACTAAAACACCACAGGCATTGGTCCAATCAAAATCAAGATTTGGTTCTGTCCTTAACTTTACGTCCACAGTATCTCTTAGAACACAACCAGAAATTGGATCCAGTACATCTACAAAATAAGTGATGCTGGACAGCGGTGTAGATGTGGGGTTAGGTACATTTGGTCCAGGAGTCAGATAAGTAGGTGGTGTCCAGGTGTACAATAAATTTGGATCACCATTTGGATTTAAATCCACAGATTCACCAAGACATAAAGTATATTCATTTGGGATAATTTCGTCTCCAAGTGTTTTAACAGTTATTGATTTTTGTATAGTATCACTACATCCATTTTGTGCATATGCTATCAATACTACATTGTATAGTCCTTCCTCGGTAACTACAAATTCCGGTTGGAAATCATTACTTGTGGCAACTGTGTTTCCGCCTTTAATTACGAACCATTGATAATTAGAAGCACCCGCTGATGTATTAGTTGTTTTGATAGTGATGTCATTGTTACAATTAGGCACTGTTAAACTAAATCCAGCTTTAATACTAGTCGGACTGATCACAATATTTCTATCCATTGTATCTACACAAGCAGGGCCATCAGAAGAAATCAACATAACCCTATAGGTTCCATAATCAGGATATGTAATAGTTGGTTCAAAATCTGTCGAAGTGGCAAATATACCTCCTTGAGCATCATAGAAAGTCCATTTATATTCAAAGGTACTGACAGAGCAGTTTTTAAAATGTATTTCTTTTGTATTACATAAGGTATCAGGTATGGCAAAACAAGCATCTGTAGGATTTGAACAATCTCTTACATTATACTGGAAATCTCTTCTGATAACTGATAGTGTTTCACCATTTCTTCTTTCAGTAACACAAACACCAACTAGGAATTGACCTACGGTGATAGGTGTACCGGTTATAAATCCGGTGGAACTATTAATCTGTAAGGGATCAGGACCCCCAAGCAGATTATTAAGGCTATATCCAGGACCCCATTGAATTTCAGTGAATGGTGGCGGCGGTGGAGGATAAACTCTACCTTCTGCCGTATCACCTGATTCAAAAGGATTACACAAAGTGTATATTAGTTCATCACCATCATCATCAATGGCACTATGATCATAATTTAATGGTTTATTGGCACAAACATAGATCGGAGGCCAGTCTTCATATCTTGGAGAAGAATTACAGCTCGTCAAAGCAGGGCCTTCAATTTTTACTGAAAATACAGCTCCAGTATTTAATGGAACTTCAATGTTCTGTAAAGTTTCATTTCTGCAACATCTCTGATATACTACTGTATAGCCCCCAGGTATCTGAGGCAAAGTAACAACTGTTCTGTAAACAGCCCTGTGCACACATACATCCTGACCAATAATATTACATTCTGAAGTTAACTGCTCATCTAATGTATCAGTGGCATCATAAGGCACGAATAATACACCTTGAATTCCGATAGTCTGAACAGGAGTATTATTAGAATTTCTATAAAAACCAATCCATGCAGGGTCATCGAAACCTACTGATGGGTCACCATAATAACAGTCTCTGTAGACTGTTAGAATAATTTCATATTTATTATTTCCAAGACATCTGTAAGTCATTTCACCACCTACTATATGCGTTGCCTGTGCTTGAAATCCAACAAATATAAACAACGCAAAGAAGCATAATTGCTTCACTACCTTGCTTAACTTATTGCTGTTAAAGCCAATTTGTATATACCTTTTTAAAAATGAGTTCATGGATATTACTTTATCTAGTTTGACTAAATATGGATTATTTTGTTCTACTTAAATTAACTATTTCTACTCTTCTTTCTCTAGAAGCAGCTACGCTGTATACAGAGTTTCTAAGATCACTATAGCTTGATACTACATCAGCCGGAGACCTTGATTCACCAAATGAGACTTCAGAAACCTTAAGTTTACCGTTTTTCAGATAAGGAGCGATAGCGCCTTTACTTGCTCTATTAAGATAGTTGATAATACTATTAACCCTTCTGGATCCAAGTTTTTCATTGTAAGCACTTGAAGCCAATGGTGAAGTAAATCCTTGGATAACTATTCCTACAGCTTCTCCCCTATCTAAAACTTCTTCTAATGCTTCTGTAAATGCGATAAGATCATCATTTCCTTTCTTGACTTTATTTTCAAAGAAGTTGTTCATGATTTTCTCTGCCTGAGTTCTTTCGTCTCCTTTGAGTGGTTGTACATATTTATCTCTATATAACCATTTCTTATTGTAATAAGGATCAAATGTTTCTGGGAAAGTCTTAGTTGTAGTTAAGGTTCTTGAACGTCTACCAGGTTCATCATTATCAAAGAATAGCTCTATAGGCAGATAATCTTCAAGGTTACCTTTGCCAAGGTATAGTTTCTGTTCAATTTTGCTTACATTATCAGGTACATTTCTTGTATCTACATAAGCAGAGTCAGGAGCAAATCCCTTTTTAGTAGCAATTACAAGATATCTTTTACCTCTTTCTACTGGGAATATATGTCTGTTAGTTGATTCTGTCAATTGAATGATTTGCTCTTTACTTGGATCATTAGTATCTATAATTCTTATAGTAGTGCCATTTAATGGTAAACCTGTTTTTTTGGCAAATGTCAATACATCCAAATCTAATTCTTTAGATTTTAAGTAGAACAATTTAACTATATCAGAATTGTCCTTTAAATCTTTAGTGGAAAAGTATACTGTATCAGGATAATAGCCTGGTTTGGAAGCTACTGCCATAAATTCATAACCAGGATCTAATGGGAATAAATAAGAAGATCTTGTTTCAATTTGTTGACTAGCTAATTCAGGACCACTTCTCTTGTATAAAGCAACTTTAGCACCTGGTAAAGAATCGCGTGTATTGGCGTCAAAAACATAAGCCAATAAGTTGACTTTCAATACATCAACTTTATAAATATCATTACAGCATGCTTCCTCTGTTGGATCTAAATATAAGGAACCTGCTCTGTTTGAAGCAAAATAACCTGTTTTTGAATTGTCAGACAATGTATAATATATATCATTGTAGCTACTGTTTAGTGGAGCCGGTTCTTGTTCCGGATCTGACCATTTGCCATCAGTGAAGGAAGTCTTATAAATATCATATCCTCCGAATCCCTTCAGTCCAAAAGAGCTGAAATATAATGTCTGAGAGTTTTGGTGAAAAAATGGAGTTGCTTCAGCATCAATAGTGTTCAAGTCTTTTGCATTGATAGGAGTGCCATAGCTGTTACCATTCACTTCTACATACCATATATCTTCCTTCCCTACTCCACCCGGACGGTCAGATGTAAAAAATAGAATCGTTTTATTAAGTCCATCGACCCGACCAATAGTTGGTTGAGTTGAAGTATATCCTGAGATATTAACCGGGTCGGGAACCCTGACTGCAGCTCCAAGTGTGCCATCAGGCATCACATCTCTGTAGTATAATTCACATCTGATTTCGGAAAAGTTTGCATTATCGCAATTAGAGAAATACACTCTGTTTCCATCAGGAGTAAATGTAAGATTTACATTGTGCTTAGTGTCCTCATTGAATGCATTGCTTAACTCACCATTGCTGATTGAGTCTTTCAATAATGTCTTTCCAATTAACCATTTGTTTTTAGGATTGGTGAATCGATTTGAAGCATAAAAGAATGAATCATTCTTAGCAAATGGAGCAAAATCATTGTAGGGAGAGTTAATATCACTACCCAATTGTTCCACTTTGTAAAATTCAACAGAATCACTGGCATTTTTTATAGCCCAATCTAAAGATTCAAGTCTTTGCTTTGCAACTGTTACGTTTTCGTTCTCTGCACCTTCATTCTGAGATATGTACAGATTGTAATTATCCTGAGCTTCAGTATATTTACCTTGAATCGTTTGAACTTCACCCAGCCAAAAGAGAGATTCTTTGAACTGAGGCTCATTCTTTCTTTCAGATAGCTGGAGCAATGTATAATATTGTTCTGCCTTAGTGTAAGCATGGAAATTTCTGGCAGATTCTGCTATTTTGAATAACAATTCAGGATCACCTGGATCGAATTCTGCGGCAATCTGAAAATTAACCATTGCACTTTTGTAATCTTTAATAGCAAGACTTTTTTCGGCTGCCTTAAGATATTGTTTTTTAGTTTGGGACTGCACTTGATTTAGTGCAAAAAAGCAAACTATAATTATAAGTATATTTTTCATCATGTTTTTAACTTTGGGATTTCTGCTATATTTAATAAACAGGACAAGATCTGTAATCTTTCAAAGGTTTAACTTCAGTAATGATATATTGGAGAGAAACTTCAAGACCACCCTTCTTTTCAGTAGCTATCTTGAAATCAGAATTATTGATATCATAACTTATTCCGGCTCTAATCTGATTAATATGGAGTTCTACTGTCGGAATCCATGCATCATCAGTTTTAAAGTTAACACCTCCTACAATAGCAAATTCTTTACCTCTTCTCGAACTAAGATATACTTTAAGACCTGCGCCGAGCAAAGTTTCATTATATTCATCAGACTTACGATAAGCAGCATTTAGCAACAAATCAAAAGGTTGAGCCAGGTAAAGCGACCCAAGACCATAAACTGACATTGTTACAGGTAATTTTGAATCATAACCTGAATAAAATCTCATTCTAGGAGAATTTAAGTGGCAAAAACCAGCTCCAACATCAATCTTTGTTCGCGAACTATTTTGTAATCTAATATTTAAACCAGCAGAAGTCTCCGGATATACGAATGACTTTGTATCCAAATCTACTTTTTCGCCTGTTGTTGGATTGTAAATTACTTGAGTTCCATCCCATTGATCAGCAAAATTTAATCCTTTGCTGTTGATAGTTCTCTGACCAAATCCGACACCAATACCTGGAGTCAGAAAGAAATGTTGATTAACCATATAAGTAAATGATCCTTGCAAATTCAAATTTAGCAAGCCTAATTTTCCGTCACCAGCTTGATCAAAATTAAAATTGCCACCGACACCAAAGAAGATTTTATCATTTTTTTGAGAATAAATCTTTTGGTCATAATTGGCACTAACTGTAAAATAGTCCACCGGAACAGATCTCCATTGACTTCGATAATTGCCTGATATCCTCTTGTCTCCATTGAATATACCGGTGAGACCCGGGTTAAGATTTAAGGTGGCATTATAAAATTGGGAATAGTGTATTTCATTTTGACTATGTCCAATATTTACATAGCAAAACATCAAAAAAATACCTATACATTTGAGTAAACGTTTTTTTTCCAAAGCGAATATGTTTATGGGTTTACTAATTATCTTCGTCAAAAATACTTCTTTTTTTTCATAAGTAACAAAAAAAGTAGTTTTGACTATTAATAATAATAAAAAATGAAGACGTGAAGATACTGTCCAGGTCACAAGTTTTAGAACTAGAGAATGAAGTAATAAATAAATTGGATATAAGTTCTGTTTACTTAATATCACTAGCCGCAGATGCTTTTGTTAAATATTTCATTGATTATAATTATAATATAAATAATAAAATTCTTATATATGCTGGAAGTGGAAGGAATGGAGCAGATGCTGTAGAAATCGCTAAAAGATTGGTAATTAAAGGATTCAATATTAAATTGATACTTATTGAAACTTCATCAAAACCTAGTCAAGAGATGATGATATGTTCATCTGAATTACCTCTTTCTATTGATTTTGAGCATGTTTCAAGGATAGGATTAATAGAACATATTATTCCTGAACATACAATTTTGATAGATGGAATATTTGGAACAGGACTTAACAGAGATTTGGAAGAAAATCTTGAAATACTTATTTTGCAATTAAATAAGTTCTCTTCCATTAAAATTGCGATTGATATACCAACTGGAATATTCGCTGACTCAGGTAGTAAAGGCGTATCAATGGCTTGCGATCACACCGTTGCTTTGGGCACTTTGAAAATGGCTTATTTTCTTGATCTAAAAGAAAATAAGATAGGTCAACTGTCCTTGGCACCCATTGCGCCTTTTAATAGATTTTTAGAAGATATTCAAACTGATTTTGAATATATAGATTCCGAATTCGTTCGAAATCTACTGAAACCATATAATAGACTTAATCATAAGTATAATGCAGGTAGTTGTTTTATAGTTGGTGGCACATTTGGCAAAGCAGGATGTATCTTACTGGCAGGTAAGGCAGCGCTTAGAACTGGTTGTGGGCTAGTTACATTGCACGTTCCGGGCAGTTCTGCCAATTTTATACAAGGAGCTTTCCCGGAAGCACTTATAGATCCTGATATAAATCCAAATGAAGTTACTAGATGTAGCATTCCGCCGAAAATCAACTCCATTGCTATCGGTCCTGGTATGGGCTTGACTTTTGTACAATCTGAAATGTTAAAAAATATTTTAAAAGAGACATTAGAAGTTCCCAAAGTCATCGATGCGGATGCGCTTACTTTATTTTCACAACTCGATCATTGGGAAAAACTGATTCCTTTAAACTCAATAATCACTCCGCATCAAGGTGAATTTGATAGATTATTTGGCACTTTCAATAACCACATTGAGAGAATTAATTTTATGAAAGAATTTTCTTTTGAAAATAAGATTGTAATTGTACTAAAAGGAGCTGATACTGTAATATCTGCACCGTCAGGGCAGATTTATTTTAATAACACTGCCAACAGTGGAATGGCTACAGGTGGGTCTGGTGATGTTTTGACAGGGATGATAGTTTCACTATTGGCACAGGGATATGATACAATCGACGCAGCCATAATTGGTGTATTCTTGCATGGAACAGCAGGGAATATTGCAAAGGAAAAATTTGGGTTCAGGTCTTTAATTGCTTCTGATATAATTGATAATATTGGTCAGGCATACCTTACCCTGGATTAATTTAGTCAAGTTTTGGCAGTTAAGAAACAAGGGTAGATGGCTAATGTTAGATGTTAGATGTTAGATGGTTGCCCGACTAAAGAAAGTGACGGCGGGGAGTTTAGTCAATTGATTCATATTTTTTCTTTAATAGGTTTATTAGAAAAAAATATCCATGTGATTGATGGGTCCCGCAGTTGCGGGACTAAAATCTACCTTCTAGCATTTTATTAAAAAAAAATTCTTCTTCAAAAAGGAAAATTTGGCTACCGAAACTTAAATTAATTTATTTAAATGAGATATTAAAAAAAATAAAATGAAGAATATAGTCATATTATCAGGGGCCGGCATCAGCGCAGAAAGTGGAATACGTACTTTTCGGGATGCTGATGGGCTTTGGGAGAATCATGATGTAATGGAAGTGGCAAGTATTGAAGGTTGGCATAGTAATCCTGAGTTGGTGCTCAATTTCTATAATATGCGTCGGGCGGATTTAAATAATGTCAAACCCAATAAAGCTCATCTCTTGTGTGCAGAATTACAAACGGACTTTAATGTCCAAGTTATTACTCAGAACGTCGATGATCTTCATGAAAGAGCCGGTTCAAAAAATATTCTTCATTTGCACGGTAGCTTATTAAAAGCCAAAAGTGTATTGAATGATCGGGTAATTTTTGATTGGAGTGGCGATATGACGCTTTCAGATAAAGCAGATGACGGAGGCCAGATAAGGCCTGCTATAGTTTGGTTTGGAGAAGATGTCCCCTTGCTGGGTGCAGCAATGGATTTGATCAAAGAATGCGACATTTTAATTATAGTTGGGACCTCCTTACAGGTATATCCTGCAGCATCTTTGGTAGGATTCGCCCACAGAGCAGAAAAGATATTTTTAATAGATGTGGCAATAGTGGAAAGTTATGAGACAAGGAGACTTGGAGAAAATTTAACAATTGTTGAAAAACCAGCTACAGAAGGAATGAAAGAAGTATATGATATTTTAATGAGAGATAACGGTATTAAAGATTTTTAAATTAAAACAATTCTATCATACAAGTTGGAGAATAAATTAAAAATTGCATATTTGCTTTGATAATATTATGAATCAGAAAGAATTTATAACCAAGGTTCTTTAATTATGAATGGGTGTTATTAATTCAATTTTTTAAATACAAAGATTTAATAGATGAAAGGATATTTATTTCCAGGTCAAGGTGCACAGTTTTTAGGTATGGGTAAAGACCTGTATGAAAGTTCTGATGAAGTAGCTGCAATTTTTGATAATGCTAATGAAATATTAGGTTTTAGCATCACGAGCATAATGTTTGGAGATGATGAAGCAGCATTGAAAAGAACAGATGTAACTCAACCGGCTATTTACATCCATTCACTGGTTAAATCCAAAATGATGGGAGATGGTTTTAAGCCTGATATGGCAGCGGGACATTCTCTAGGTGAATTTTCAGCTCTAGCTGCTTGCGGAGCTATGAGTTTTGAGGATGGATTGAGATTGGTTTCTATGCGAGCTAGAGCCATGCAGTCAGCTTGTGAGAATAATCCCGGCACTATGGCAGCTGTTATAGGTCTCAATGATGATGTGGTGGAATCAGTTTGTGCTTCTATCGATGATATTGTAGTACCAGCTAATTATAATTGTCCGGGACAATTAGTTATATCTGGGACCATAGAAGGTATAGATAAAGCTTGTGTTGAATTGAATGCCAGGGGGGCGACTAAAACAGTTGTTCTTCAGGTGGGTGGGGCATTCCATTCCCCACTGATGGAGGATGCTCGCAAGCAATTGGAAGAGGCTATCCGCAATACAAATATGAAAATGCCTCTTTGTCCTGTATATCAAAATGTAAAAGGAATCCCTGGGATGGATGTTGATCAAATAAAGCTAAATTTAATTGCTCAACTTACTGCACCAGTGCGTTGGACTCAAACAATACAGAACATGATAGCTGATGGAATGACATCTGCTATGGAAGTCGGAGGAACTGGTTCTGTGTTAAGAGGGTTATTAAGGAGAGTTGACAGGAGCATTACTTCCGAAACTGCATGATCAGAAATTGAAAAACTTAAAGAATCTTTTATGCCGAAAGAGTTAAAGAAAAAAACATTAAAACAAGGTGACATTCTTTTAGCGGAGCCTTTCATGCAGGATCCAAATTTTATACAAGCTGCTATTTTATTGACTGACTATCATCCCACAGGGAGTATTGGGTTTATTTTAAACAAGCCGATCAATATGAAAGTAAATGATTTATTGGCTAATTTTCCTAAAATTGATTCTGATGTATTTTTTGGTGGACCGGTTGCTACAGATACCATTCATTATCTTCATAATGTTGGAAGTCTTTTGGAAGGAAGTAAAATGGTAGCAGAGGGAGTATATTGGGGCGGAGATTTTGATAAATTAAAATTCTTAGTGAAGTCTGAACTCATTAAACCATTTCAAATCAGATTTTATGTAGGTTATTCAGGATGGTCTCCTGATCAATTGGAGGAAGAATTGAAAGGCGGCTCCTGGGTTATATCCGATGGTGATGCCAACTATGTTTTTAAGTCTAATGCAAATGGACTTTGGAAGCAAGTAATGGTAGATAAAGGGACTATTTACGAAATAATCTCAGAAATGCCCGATACTACAAATTATAATTGACGCCTTTTTATTTGAAGAATGAAAAATTTTATATTTTAAACAAAAACTATATTTATGAAAAAGTATGTGAATTTTGCATCAATATTGATGGTCTGCCTCATGGCTGCTTCTTGCAACACCACACTATATGTGCCAAATGCGGTCAACGCACCGCTATTAAAAGAAAAAGGTGAATTGAAAGCTAGTATTGGATTTAACAATTTCCAAGCCGCATTTGGTTTGACTGATCATGTTGGTGTCATAGGAAACGCTTACTGGAATAACTTTAAAGTCGATGCAACATCAAATGGAATAACATCTGAAACCGTTAATAAGGGCAACCTTTATGAAGTTGGAATAGGATATTTCTTTAACATATCAGACAATGTTGTTTTCGAAACATATGCTGGTGGTGGACTCGGCAAAATTGATTTTAGCAATGATAATTCTAGAAAATATTATGATGTTAATGCCACTAAGTTCTTCATTCAACCTGCTTTAGGATATGTCGGTAAATATTTTGATCTCGGATTTACTCCAAGATTTTCGGCGGTGAAATACAATGATCTAAACACTTCAGGTTATACCCAGTCTGAATTGGATACTGAATTTTTGAATAAAAGCGCAGTGGAAGATAAAACATGGATGTTTATAGAGCCGGCTATTACTGCCAGATTTGGTTATAAATTCATCAAATTACAAGCACAGTTAGGCTTTGCAAGTAAACTTACAGATGGAGATCTTAAATATGAATCTAAGTTCTCCAGTTTAGGGATTAGTGTCAACCTTGCCAAATGGTATAGAGATTAATTTCATTTTAAAAAGATTAAAAACCCGGCTCTTTAGTCGGGTTTTTTTATGCCTTTAATTTAAAGAGAGTTAACGAATATAATTTTGAGATAAATTTAGATCGGTATTTATATAATATTGACTTTCTATAAATTTAAAATATTAGCCTTATCTTTGACATAGTTCGCCAACATATATTTTCATTTATTGCATTGCCACACACACAACAGATGATTACTTTTTTTAGATTGTTTTTATTTCAATTTTGTTTCTATCCACTCTATATTTTTGCTAATAATCCTTGTACAGCTATTGCCGTTCCAAATAATGGGGTGCTATTTAATACCTATAATCTTACCGGGCAAACTGCCAGCGGCGTTCAATCTCCACCATGCGGGACATACAATGATCCAGATATGTGGTTTTCATTTATAGCACCTGCAGGTGGTAGTGTGACTATTGAAATAAAAGGGATCACAGCCAATGACCCTGCGATGGCAATATATTCAGGGAATTGCGGTGCGGTGGCTTTGGAAGGATGTTATGATGACCAACACTGCGGTGACAATCCCAACCCGGGTGTATCACTTAATGACCTTGCTGTTGGCGCTACTTACTATATCAGGGTTTGGAATGAAGTAGCCGGAGGTGGACAATTTAAAATGCGGATATTAAATCTTAATCAATCCAATTTTTCAAACCAATTCAATGCTTTCAATACGGCGCCCAATTGTGTTCAGCTTACTGCAGCATCAAATACTCAAAGAGGATGCTCTTGGTATAATGCGCCTCTTGATTTCGAGGAAGCTTTTGAATTAGAGTTTGATTTATATTTTGGAGATAATGATGCCGGGGCAGATGGAATCTGTCTGGTTTTTTCTACTAATCAAAATTGTGGTGGAACAGGTGGAGGTATCGGAGCCAGTGGAATTCCTAATTCAATTATCATAGAATTCGATACATGGGATAATGGAATGGTGGGATATGATGATATCCCAGAAGATCATACTTCAATACATATTAATGGAGACTTTACTTCATCTATTGCCGGTCCGGTAGGTTTGGGTAATATTGAAGATGGGCAAAGTCATCCTGCCAGAATTATATGGGATCCTATTACGCAGACTTTATCTATATTTTTGGATGGCGCACAAGTGCTTCAGCTAGTTGGTTACGATGCAGTAAATAATGTGTTTATGGGTCAAAATGAAATATTTTGGGGTTGGACAGCATCTACAGGTGGCGCTAACAATCAACAATCATTTTGCTTTGAAACTGCTATTGACAATACTTCGGCAATAAATGAAACAGTTGATTTGCTCTTATGTGATGGTGAAAGTTATACTTCACCAAATGGTAACACATATGTTACTGAAGGAGAGTTTATGGAAGAGTTTACTGCATCCAATGGATGTAACTCCATTAGAACAATCAATATTGAAATCATACCTGTGCAGATCAAATTAATAGATAAAATAATATGTTCTGATGAATCCTATGTCCTAAATGGCACTTCATATACTGCCGCAGGGCAGTACACGGTTACTCTACCTGGAATTCCTTGTGATACTATAGCAAACCTTAATTTAAGTATTATAGATTTTGACATCATAATTTCCAAATCAAACGATTTAGATTGTATCAACAATTCCACTACTTTACAAGCTACATTGACAGATAATTCCAGCAATCCATTCATGGGCAATTTTGAATATTACTGGACTACAAGTGGAGGAAACATTGTGTCAGGCCAAGGAACTGACCAGATCATCGTTGATCAACCGGGACAGTATCAGGTGTTAATTTATGCACTTGATAATATAATCACCTGCTCTTACACATCAGCTCCTATCTCGGTTGATGACAATTCACAACCTCCGACTTCTATAATTGTCCAACAAGGACCATTGGATTGCACCAATACACAGGCTATACTTGATGGCTCAGCATCTAATCCGGGTCCCTTACTTTTTACTTGGACTACTTTAAATGGAAATTATATAGGCAATAATTTTGATAATATATTACTAATTGATCAAGAAGGCGACTATTCGCTGATTGTAGAAAATTTTCTTACCGGATGTAAAGATACCAGTACGATCAAGGTAATAAAAACTGCCTTTAATGCATCTGCTGTTTTGCAAAAATCTTCTGACCTAAATTGCCAAGAAACAACGATTGATCTTTCACCAATTGTGACAAATGGAGGAGGTCTGAGTTCTATGTGGTCAACGATGAATGGTAATATTTTATCGGATCCTTCCAAAGATTCTATCAAGGTCAATCAACCTGGACTTTACACATTTACGCTTTCTGACGGTGCTGGTTGCACGAAAGATTATTCTATTACAGTATCAAAGAATGTCACTAAGCCAATTATTGATTCAGGGCTAAATGATACTATAAACTGCATTAATTCTATCATTAATTTGCAAGGATCTGTGATAACTCCAATTACTGATTATATATCACTTTGGTATAGTCCTGGAAATATAATCAGTAATCCAGAGCAGTTAAGTATTGCAGTATCTGATCCGGGTTTTTACATTTTAAAAGTTGAGGATACTTTGAGCCATTGCGTTACAATAGATACAGTCACGGTATTAAAGGATATAAATTTACCGGACCTTGTAATTACTACGCCCGATATGATCACCTGTTCATTAGACTCAATAAAGCTTTTGGCTTCACTAATGAATTATCAACCTTCAACTATATACTTATGGGAAACAGTTAATGGAACATTTTCAGGACAGGCAAATGATTCTTTCATCGTAGCTAAAAGTGTGGGAAGTTATTCATTGACAGTTACTAACCCTATAAATGGATGTAAAACAAACCATGTTTTTGATGTAAATGGATCACCTGATCAACCAATTTCAGATGCCGGACCTGATAAGACACTTGACTGTGCAGCACTTTCGGCGATAGTGACAGGCAGTTACATATCAACTGATGACATTGCTTTTATCAATTTTTCATGGTCAACATATGATGGAAGCATTAATGGAAATACTAACAATTTAAGTGTAGAAGTACTCTCTCCTGGTCACTACATATTCGAAGTTACTAATCTGATCAATGGTTGCAAGGCCAGCGACACTCTTGAAGTTTTTCAGAGTAATGACAAACCAATTCTAAATGTTTCGGATATGTTTATAATTACTTGTGATAGTATCACCCAAACAATTATTCCAAACTGGCAAAATGCAGGTAACAATCCTATTATTTCCTGGAGTACGTTGAATGGTTCTATTGTTAAAATAATACAGGATTCGGCTCTTGTCGTAGATGCAGGTGGTATTTATCAACTTCAAGTAGTAAATCCTCAAAATAATTGCCTTTCGGTAATTCAGGTTAATGTAGATGAGGATATTTTAAAGCCTTCAGGTACTATACTTGTACCTGATGATATCACTTGCGGTAAACTGAACGTTTCTGTTATTTTTGACAATAACGACAATTCATATCAATACTCCTGGTCAACTATGAATGGTACCATACTTTCTCCAACTAATCAAATCAGTGTTCAAGCCGGATCAGCGGGTACGTATGATTTATTAGTGAAGGACACAAACAATGGCTGTAGTTCAACTTATTCTCAGAAAGTTGAGGTATCTAGTGATTATCCAATCGTAGATGCTGGAAGTGAGGGAATACTTAATTGTAAGATATCTCAGTTGGTGCTTCATGGTTCAGTTGACAATGTGTCAAATTATGGTGTAAATTGGACAGGGGTCAGTGGTGGTAATATTATTAGCGGTGCTTCAAGTTTAGACCCTGTAATAGACCAAAGCGGTATTTATGTACTCACCGTAATTAACTTGGCAAATCAATGCACCGCATCAGATACAGTCAATGTGTCTAAAAATATTACGGAGCCAGAATTTGTTTCACCTCATATAACCGATGCTAATTGTTTTGGAGAAAATGGTTCAATTTACTTTGAATCTATTCAAAATGGATCGGGACCATACATATTTAAGATTAATGGAGTCAGTATAAGTGATAACAATCTTCTATTTGATCAACTTAAAGCAGGAGATTATAACATAGAGGGAGAAGATCAGAATGGCTGTATGTTCAACTATGCAGGGACTATTGCATCTGATGGTGCCATCTCATTTAATCTTCCGGAATCAGTAGCAATCGAATTCGGACATCCTTATCAAATAATTCCTGAATTCTTATTTGATACCATTGGTATGACTTACGATGCATGGATAGGGGCAGATTACCTCGATTGTAATCCTTGCCTCTACCCTACTATTATGCCCACATATAATTCAAATTTAACATTGTCGGTTAAGGACAAAAGTGGTTGTCCCGCTACAGAAGATATAGAAATAAGGGTTTTTAAAAAGATATAAACCTTTTCGTGCCAAATGTCTTCAGCCCTGGTGATCACAATGGAATCAATGATAATGTAACGGTATTTACTGAAATTAATACTATCCCACTCATCGATGAATTTAAAATTTATAACAGATGGGGGGCAGAAGTATTTTCTAAAGTAGATTTTTTACCTAATGATGAAGCAACAGGTTGGAACGGTTATTTTAACGGCAAATTATCCAATCCTGGTGTATATGTTTACTATGTCAAATGCCATGACATATATGGAGAGTCCTTAACTTTTAAAGGGGGAATTACCATTATACAATAAATTAAATATGGAGTTTTTAGAAAGTTTCTACATAATCGGTGCATATGTGAGAACTACCAATCAAGATGGCAAGTCGATAATTGATATACCTAGGCTTTGGAACAAATTTATGTCTGAGGGCTTAATTAATACTATACCAAATAAAATTGATGATAAAATATATTGTGTTTATGCAGAGTATGAAAGTGATCACCTTAATCCTTATACCACTATTTTAGGTTGCAAAGTTTCTTCATTGGATGAAGTACCTGAAGGATTGAAAGGAATCATTTTGCCTGGAGGAAGATTCAAGAAATATGTTGCCCATGGTGATCCTCAGACCGGATCAGTTTACAGCAAGTGGATTGAAATATGGAATAGTGATCTAAATAGGGCTTACAACGCTGATTATGAAGTTTATGATGAAAGGTCTCAAAATGGAGATGACTCAGTCGTTGAGATCTTAATATCGGTGAAATAGGTCAGCGGTCAGTGGGACAGTGGGACAGAAGTCAGATTATAAATGATAGATTCTATATGCTTGATGCTGGAGATTGTACATAGAAGCTCATCATCCGATTTCACGATCAAACGATTTCCCAATCACCAAATCACCCGATCACCCATTACTCCTTACCCATAAAAAAAGGAATGAATCTTAACAATCCATTCCTCTTATATTTAATACATCAATTTGGTTAGCTAATAAATGTCAAGTTTTTTTCGAAAATTTCACCAACCAAAGGTAATGGCTTCTCAGCCTCATTTGCAGCATTTACGACCCCAATTATCCAAAATACAAATACAACCAAACCCAAAAGAGAGCCGATTCTCCATAATCCTGGAATAAAAGAGATAAGAACATAGTAAGCCATATACACTAGAAACAATCCTAAAGATTGTTTTAAGTGAAACTTCAGTAATGAACTTTTCTCGACTTGGTTACTATAGGTTACGTATGCTATTATCCAGCCAATTATAGTCATGTAAGATACAATGGAGGCAGTTTTATTTGTCATTTAAATAAATTTTAGGGTTAAAAAGGATATTAAAAAAAGGAAATGCTACTTACATTAGTAACATCTCCTAATTTATATTTAATTGAACATCAACTTAACAGTTGCATTTTCTTTTTCGAAACGCACCTGAGCATAGTAGACACCAGCCGGCAAGTTGTTCCTTTGTAATTCATATTTATTTGAATTGACATTAGGAATTGCTTTAATTGTTCTACCAGCAGCATCATAAATTACAATACCTTTTATGGTTCTGTTATCTGAAAGTATGGTAACAAAATCTTTGGCAGGATTTGGCATAGCTATAAGGCCTGCATTGTCCGCTGTAATAGTTTTGCTTGATAAGATTCCAGTCAGATCACATCCTAGATCCAATACTAAACAAGCTCTTGGAGCTACATAATTAATGATAGAATCCATGTACAAAGATGCTTTAGAATATGACATATCCGGATTGGTTTTTATACCAGTAGTATCATTTGCATTGGTAGCTCTATCCCAATAATCCCAAGGAGAAGAATCAAACCTATTTGCCTTGTACATTGGGAATAATCCTTCATTACCTTCATTTATAGAAGATATATAAACAGAAAGTGGATCTATAAATTCATGATCAGCAAAAGCTGCATTTAAACCTAGTTCCTTTGCCTTTTGTTGGATTACATAAGCACCTTGAACCTGAACTACAGGTAAGTTTGGACCAGGCACTATTAATACATCATCTTTATATGGAGCAAATGGATCATTAGTAGTTTGGAACGAAATGACCGGTGGCGTATTTTCATCCATCCAGGATATATCACCCATAGCTCCACCCATATTTACAATAAGTTGGAATTTATTAGATGGACCAATATTACCAGGTAAATTAAGTGTATCACCATTTTGTGGATTTTTACCTAAAGTAGTACCTGAAATATTTCCATTGAACTGCTCTATTACCATTGGAAAACCATTTGTACCAATAAATTTAGATTCAGGTGAAGTAGTCGTAACTATCTCACTATATTTATCTAAAGCACCAGTATTCAAAGTAATGTAACCACCTGTTCCTTGTCCCCAAAGGATAATCTTGTTAGTATCAATGCCAAAGGTTTCAGCATTTAACTTAAAGAATCTGATCGCAGAATTAGCGTCCTGTACGCCTCTATATGCAGCATTGATCAAGGTATTAACCCTTGCATCCTGCTCAGGAGCAACAGGATTCCATCCAAGACGATGGTCAGCTGAGGCTACTACATATCCCATTTTAGAAAGTCTTCTACTCATTTCAACAACTGTTGAATCAGATCTCTTACCGCTAATACTTTGATTTTGTGGGTGAGGTAAAAAATCTCCTGAGTGGAAATATATTACTAAAGGTCTCTTTGTTTCGGTATCTCCATTAGGAGTATAAACATCTGCAACTAACGGCTGTAAAGTTGAGTGTCCAGTTACAGGAACAAATAATATATGGAAGTTATATCCATAGATTAATGTGTTTTTAGTGACACCTGAAAAAACCGGTTCCAGGTATCTTTTTTGGCTATAAGAGCTACATATTATCATAAAAGCCAAAAATAAAGTTAGTAAACTTTTCTTCATCATAGAATTCATTTTTTTATAAAATTACATTTTAAAATACAAATAATTATTTTTTTACAAAATTATATACTACACTAATATATGCCATTCTCCCTACTCTCGGGCCACCGTATGTTTGGTAGACTTTATTATTAAGTAAGTTTGAAGCACCTATTTTAACGACAGAATTAATTTTATCCAATCCAAGTGAAATTTGCCCATCCATGAGCGCATAACTATTAATAAAACCTGTGAATTGAGGTGAACCTTCAAATATGAACCCTTGTAGCCATTTATAAGTTACATTAAAGCCTATATTTTTTAAAGATTTTCTTCCAAGATTAATCTCAAGATTTCTAGCTGAAATTGAAACATTGTATTTATGTTCAGGAGTATTGAAAGCTGGAATAATTGGATCTTCAGCAAATGTCTTATTTAATTTGTTCCACGAATAATTCGCAGCAACCATATAATAAGTTGCAAAATAATAGTTCAACCCAATATTGAAACCTTGTGTAGTAACAGTATTGGTTGAATTGGCAGCATATCTATATACATTGACAAAATTTGGAAGGCTAGTCACAGGATCAAATTCAGACTTAATACCAATATTATATCCGATGAAGTCATTATAGATACTATAGAAATAGCCGGCATCAACATATATTTTTTCAAATAAAGTTGTTCTGGCGCCAAGTTCAAATGACTTAACTTTTTCTGGTTTAATAGGATCAATGTTAAAATATTCTACCTTGTTACTTAGATCTGTAAGGTGATCAATAAAGGATTCAACTGTAATAACACTATCTGCCCCATAGAGATTCCCAACTAAGGTAGCAGGACCTACATTCAGATTCAGGTATTGATCAGTCAAGGTAGGGTTTCTAATCGCCGAAGAAAATGAGAAGCGGAAATAATTATTAGGAGATGGATTCCACACTACGCTTGCTGCAGGTGAGATGAGTAAATCAAAATTTTTGTTTTTGTCAGCTCTTACAGCTGCATTAAATGTAAATTTATCTTTAAAAAGTTTTTTCTCTAGACCTCCGTAAACACCATATTCGTAAGTAGTGATTTTTATTCCAGCAGTATCATAAAATATTGTTCCATTGCTATTTGGTGTATAGTATCTACCATTTCCACCGACAGTGTAATATGCAAAATTATCATTAAACTTATATTCGCCCTGAACGTGATATAATGCTGATTTATCAAAAAATCTACTCCCTAATTTTTCACCTTTACTGTTTGAAGTTGCACTAGTAATCTCATTGAATTTTTTATTGAATCTTTCTGTCCCAGGCTCATAAAATCCATTTTCGTCAGGTAAAATGACCAGACCATCTGCATAATTTTTTGCCTCTGAATACCAAGAATTGAGAGAATCCTGATGAGTGCCAAACCATTGCTCCAACTTGCCTGCTTCGAATTGGTAAGATCCATCTGGCATTGCAACTAATTTAGGGTAGCCGGTTTCTGTAATTCTTTTATTCAAATTTGTCTGCCAATACTTTATAAAATTGGAGTAGAACTTTTCACTAGTTTTATTACTTTCTTGCAGCTGTAACGCGGTAAAGTATGGATCATAAGAATTGCCCGCATCCTCATGTGTAGCATATGCTCGTATAAAAAATTTATCTTTCTTTCTGAACTCTAGTTTATTTTGAAAAAAGAGGATATCTTTCAAGCTAAATCTATTGTCCCCTTGGTAAACAGTGGTACCTGAGCCAAAACTTGATGATAAAATCAATTCTGGAGATTCAATATCCTTTTTTGGAGATGTCTTAAAATGTAAGGCAATATTGGCTTTGGTGTTTCTTGTATTATAATCAACAAGATCGACTTCCTTATATCCCTTTCTCGACCAAGTGGTAAGACCTTTATAGCCATTTAGATTACTATTTTTGAATCTATTATCATCTTCATCACCATAAATATTCACCGCATCATAGCCACCAGGGTTGGTCGATTTGTCTCTTGACTCAAAGACAGCATCATAATTATCAGCTTCCCAATCATTAGCTCGCAGATGAAAGAAGTTTATTTTATAACCAAAGAAATCTTTCCCTGATTTATTTTTGATGACATCGGCATAACGAAATGCAAATTCCCCAAGATTGCGTTCTCCAACTTTGATTGAAGCAGATAGCCCTTTATGATAAAAAGGACTTTTTGTCTCCATATTGATCACACCATTAAATGCATTTGGACCATAGAGTGTAGAGTTTGCACCGGCTATTAGATCTACCTTGAGAATATCCAGTTCAGATACTCCTAAGAAATTACCCAATGAAAAATTCAGCCCGGGAGCCTGATTGTCCACTCCATCAATTAGTTGAAGAGATCGGACTGGGCTAGTACTATTAAAGCCCCGGGTATTTATAATAGTAAAACCTAAACTAGCAGTAGTAAGATCTACACCTTTCAAATTCCCTAATCCGCTGTAAAAGCTAATCGAAGGAGTTTCTTTTATTGCTGCCAAATCCATAGATTCAACTGATCTAGGATCAGCTTTTTGCTTATCTGATACACGTTGGCCTTTGATTACAATACCTTCTAACAATTGTCCGGATTCTTCGAGGTTGATTACTTGTGGAATACCAGGATTAGCTGCTATATCGTACACTAATTCAGCATATCCAATGTAGCTAATTCTTAATTGCAAAGGGAATTTAGCATTATTGATGTAAAAGATTCCGCTTTCATCACTGATCGTATTGTTCAATGGATCACTTATATCAATGATAGTTGCACCTATGAGGGCTTGTTTAGAAGCTTTGTCAACCAATCGTCCTGCGAATCTTGATTGGCCATTTGCGCACATGAATGTGATCAAAAATAAGGTCAATAAGAAAAACTTATTCAATTGAATGTTTTGTATGTCTTTACCCATAAATGATACGAAAAGGGTTAATTAATCTTAAATGTGCTTTAGACCAAAATCCACTTTAATAAGTGTACTTGGTTCAACAAGGTAAGAATATATTCTAGATTAATAGATTTATTTTAAAGAAAAATTGCGGTATAATTTGAATAAACAGAAGGTCTATTTAAATTTTTAAGTATTTTGATATATTGTTTTGAAAATATCAAAAATTGCCTAATATTTAAAATATTTGAAAAATTATAATGAATATATTTTTTCTACAGTAATGAATATAAAAAAAGCCGAAGCAAAAGTATGCTCCGGCTTATAATTCTTAAATTTAAATTTGTTACTTCAAGTCAAGACTAAACTCAACTCTTCTATTTAATTGTCGTCCATTTTCAGTAGCATTATCATACCTTGGCTTGTCAGGACCATAACCTATATACTCCATCCTTCCAGTGCTTATTCCCTTGGAAACTAAATAGTTATAACAAGCTCTGGCTCTATTAGTACTTAGTTTACGATTTGTTTCTGCCTTTCCGGTAGGATCAGTGTGACCACTAATCGTAAGTACATAATCTGGATATCTTTTCATGATATCTGCTATATCATTTAATATGGGAGAACTAGAAGCTAACAAAATTGTTTTACCAAGTTCAAATTGAACCGCTTTCATTGCAAATTCAAGTTTTTCTCTATCTTTTTTTGCTATTTCAGGACAACCTTTATTTGACTTACTACCTTTCACTGTTGGACATTTGTCGTACCTGTCTTCAACACCATCACCGTCAGTATCAGGACAACCGTTGAATTGAATAAGTCCTACCACGTCCGGGCATTCATCTTTATCATCTGCTACTCCATCCTCATCTCCATCCGGACAACCTTTTGCAGACTTATTACCAGGTACATCCGGACATAAATCTGTAGCGTCCGGAACTCCATCACTGTCACGATCCAGGCTAGGACACCCATTATTTTCCTTTAATCCAGGTTCATTCGGGCATTTATCGACTTGATCAGCCACGCCATCATTATCAGTATCAGGGCATCCATTACTCAAGGCAAGACCTGCAACAGTTGGACATTCATCCAAGTTATCCGGTACACCATCTCCATCAGTATCGGGACAGCCATTAAAAGATTTTAACCCTTTGATAGTTGGGCAAAGGTCGAGTGAATCAGTAATGCCATCTCCATCCATATCTGCCATAGTAGAGCCTTTACCCATATGGTATTTAAATCCTAAACCATGAATAAAATTATTTCTATCTTCTGTCAGACTGAAACGGTATTCAGTTGCAATGTTTAAGTACCCTCTTTCAAATATCCTAATATCGAACCCAAGTCCAACTGGAATTTGAACATCAGCTCCGTCTTTCTTGATATAATGTGTACCTACTCCGGCTAGAACATAGGGTATAATCTGTCCTTTCCCACTAATTAATTGTCCCTGTAACTGTATATCACCTCCTGCAACTAATGTATTTTGAGATTGATCGATCAGTTTTGCGTTTAGGAATCTGACTGGAATAGATATGTTTAGAAATTTATTTATATTTCTAGTATAGGCAGCACTCAATCCATATCTGTAACTCTTATAATCAGACAAGTCACCTCCATTTGGATTATAGTAATCAGCCCATAATGCCCTGAATGTCAATGCGTTTTTATCAGTTGGGTTTTGCCCGTATACATTAAAAGATATGCTGAATATGCAGAAAAATAAAATGATCTTATTATTCATTGTTTCGTTTATTTTCAAAGTCTGTAATACTTGCAAAGTTATGAGTTAAAATGAACCTTATCTAGTAATACTTGCAAGATTTTGTACAAAAATATGAAATATTATTATAATATATATTTTTACAATTAAATATCATATAAAATCGAATTTCAGATGGTTGAATATGATAAAATTAAATAATATAATTTATTCATTCATGATCCCTGCCCTGCCCTTTCTTACCTGATTTAATATATTCATCATATTTTAAAACGCTTGAATCCTGTATCCAAAAAACAGGTTGGTCTTTAAGGAAATTCAAATCGGGTTTTCCGGATTCAACCCATGCTGTATACCAGATAGAACCTACACCTAGTATTGCATTGCGCATACGATTTTCTACCATTCCCTGCATTTTATCCGAATAGGCAGCAGCAAAATCTCTACATTGCAACCATACCGCTTGTCCTGACCTTTGATCAAAACACATCTGTTGATCCTTCGGATATATTTTTCTTAGTTCAGCCTCAATCAAAAGCACAGTATCTGCCAGTCTTCCACTTTCACGAATCGTCTGCCAGGCAAATTCATTGATATTTTTTATATATTTTGCTTTCCCGACAAAGTAATCATATTGTTCATCAGCAAATAATTCAGGTATTCTACTTTCCCAAAATGCGTGGATACCATATTGGTCTGACTTTTGGCCATTGTAGTTACTACACGCATGAAGTGGAACATTAGCATCAGCAACATAATGACCCAAATCCGCTGATATATTGATGATTCTGTCTTTATCTTTGGCAATGAAAGCTTTCACAAGCTTGTTATATTGTTGCTCGATCACATAGGGCACTATACCATGTTCTGTAAAATGATCTACTAACCTTACAGAGCGCATTTTACCCTTTAGTTGCGTATAAAGTCTTGATAAAGAATCGATAGGTATATTATAATTGTCATCATAGTAGGAGGGTAAGACAAAGAAATTATAGATATATCTTACATCTCTTTTGCTTACTTCCCAACTGGATCTCCCATCTGTCATCACAGCCGATTTACTAACATTGCACCAAGAGGTATCAGTGACGTTGATCCTAATGGTATCATTCTTGTTGTTGATAAATTCCAAATGTGAATATGCGCTAAACGCTTCAGCGAAGTTGTGCGGAAGACATTTGTCTTTGTATGCATCCATGTCAAGGTAATGACGCGGAGCTTCCAGCCGGAAAGCATACCTGCGCTTATCCGGATCAACAGCATGTTCAGTTAGAAAATCCAGGCTACTTTTAAAGAGCGGCATCATCTCTTCAGGTAAAGTAAAAACAGCAAGTCTGTTTATTCTTCTATGCCCAAAGAAACCCCAATCATCTTCACCAGAAACTTTGAATCCGGCAAAAGAAAGTATTATCAGGAATAATATTAGATATTTGATATTGTATTTCACTTCTCGTAAAAGTACGAATATCCCCAGAATATTTTCTTCAATACGGAGTTTTGTGCTGTATAATAATTCTTATTGTTTACTACAGCATAAAATGTCTCAGGCTCATAGCCTAAGCCAATCCTATTTTCACCATTCAATACCGGGTAAAAATCTACGGTCTTTGTTATATTATCCTTATCCAATATTTTATAAGATGCAAATGGTACTGTGGACACAAGCGTATCAGCTCCCAGCATATTATCTCTAATTACATAAGCTGCACGTATATCTTCAAAATTGGACAAGAACCTTTCGGTAAGACCCTTGCTTACTTCTCTATTTATTACTTTCCTAGTTGTGCTAATCGGGAATACTTTGTATTTGCTATTGCCTTCAATGTTCAATGTAAACGACTCATCTTTGTCACGTGGGTAAGTTATTTCTATAGATTTGATTTGTCCTACCTGATATTTAAAGAGTTGTTTACTTCGAACATCGATAAGGTTTAATGGCCAGAATCGGCCACCAATATTTCCATTGAACCCAGTGATGCCCATCTCATAAGGGATATTATAACCTTCCAAAACCATGAATACACCGTTTACCCGTTGATTCGTCGCACCAATATAAAATGATTTAAGTTTTTTTCCATCCAGGTCATATATTTCTACTTTCTTGCCTATCGTAGCCACATCCTTCATAATATTTGGGATAGCAGTCTTAGGGACAAGGTTTGTCACAGACATCTTCCGAATAGTGGTGAGTAATATGTTGACGAATTCTATATCAGCAGGATGAATGCTGTCAGCAAACCACACACCATTTCTTTTTTCCAAAGTATATCCAAGATGAGAACGGTCAGTCACAAATATCTTACCGATTTTGTCTGTATTTTCAATTCCAAAGTCCCTGCTGCTATCAGTCATAGAACTTTTGACATTATTCTTTTTATAAATAAAAAAAGCGAGTCCAGTTAGTAATAATAAAAATAAAAATAAATATTTATAGTTTTTAGACATAGAGTATCTGTTATTGAGCTTAGAATAATAAAGTTAAAAATTAAGAAGCAAACTTTCTTTTGCGTAAAATATTAAAAAAGAGTGCTCCAAGCCCTAATAACGATATTGGCAATAAAACGTTGATAAATTGCCAGAAAGATCTTTCGTTTTTGATTTTTACAGTGTCCAGTAGCCTTAATTTTACTTCTTTAGCGCGTGCTGCCAATATGCCTTTTTCATCAAACATGTATTCAATCGCGTTAATTACGAAATCCTTATTGCCGTACAATTGCTTTTCAAAGGTATTGTACCCCATAGGCATATAATCACTTTGTGTCGGGTTGTACAAATTATTAATCAACTTACCATAGGAAACTACGAGGATTTTAGCTTCATCACCGGAACTTTTATATTCTGCCTTAATATCAGTTAGAGTCTTTAGCATATCCGGACTTACTCTATTCTCATACAAGGATGGAAATTTGCCTTCCAGCAAAACTGCGACAGGTTGGTTAGGTTTATTAAATTTCGAGGGATCCGGATCATATCTTAAAATTTCAAAATTAATACGGACTGGTGCAAACTGAACTCTGGAATATTGACTGGATGAAAGTAAAACAGTTTTTTTGATATCAGTTTTTGTCTTGATTGTATCCACAGTTGAGGTCCAATAAGCATTGACTCTATCTATATTTTTGACGATAGGATTGATCGAATTACTTGACAGTAATGGAGCATAATACCATTTAAACAATTCAGTCTGAGCACCTGTGCCAAGTTTTCCTACAACTAAAGGTATTTTAGAACATTCCAGGTCCAAAATTAAATTGGGCTGGATCCGCACTCCATACTTGAAAAACATATCTTCCAGGTTGACATCATTTTCAATTGGTACATACTCTGCTCTCACATTCCGAAGACTATCCATATCAATTTTCAACCTATTGATCAGAAACATGACATCTCCCCCTTTCATTACAAACTGGTCAAGTACGAATTTAGCCTTTTCATCGAATTTTACTGATGGATTGGGCATAATGATCAACTTGATATCGTCAGGCACGGTATACATGCTATCCAGGCTTATCCATTTCAAGTTATAAAATGGAGATAATGTATTTATAAGATCCTGAGTTTCTATTGGTTTCGACTCCCCATGTCCTTTAGTAATAGCAATAGTAGGTTTTTGAACCCTCAATATTTTATTTATTGCATCAGCTATTTTATATTCTAAAAGATTGATCGATTGGTTAAGAACTTCCTCATCACTAAAACCTGCAATACTATTTTCCAATAAGTTAACAGGAATAGATTTAGATCCAAATTTTACTACTGCAACAGGATAAATAATCTTTTCTGTAGATTCATTTTCCTCCATTACCCTTAGGTTGGTTGGTTTTATTCCATCTTCAGCCAGATCCTTGATCCTATTATTTTTTTCTGCCACAGTAACTAAGGCCAACGGATCAAAAAATCTGTATTGAACATAAGGTGACTCACTTCTGAATTGATCTAAAAGGTCCTTAGTAGACTCTTGAAGCCTTTTAAATCCGGCAGGAAATTGGCCTTCCAGTAAAACCTCAACATAAATATTATCTTTCAATCCATTGAGCATTTGGACAGTAGATGGTGTTAAGGTAAATCTTTTCTCTTCCGTAAGATCTATCTTGAAATTTACAAAAGAGAAAATTATATTAATTACTATACAGAACCCTATTAACAGCGCTAAAGCATATATACTTTGCGTTTTGTTACTTAATATTTTTTGTTCCTTTTCTTTCAATTCTTTCGATTTTTCTACCATTTTCTTTTCTGCAATACGAAGTGAGTAAAACCGATAAATAAGGTGATGACTGATAAGAAATAAATAACATCTTTTAAGTCAATCACTCCTTTACTCATCCTTCCGTAGTGATAATCCATGCCTATCTTTTGTATAAAATAATCCAACGATCCAACGAATACAGGTAATTTACTCACATATAAAAAGAACCATTGACACAAGAAGCACAGAAATGCTCCAATGATGAAAGCTACTACCTGATTACTTGACAATGCGCTTGAAAAAATACCTATTGCCAAAAAACAAGCAGATAGAAAAACAAGTCCTACATATGAACCCATAATTCCGCCGCTATCCAGATTGCCCTTAGGTGAACCAAGTTGATACACTGTATAATAATATATGAGCGTAGGCAAAAGACATAAGCCTATCAGAAACAAACCGGCCAGAAATTTTCCAAGGATGATTTTAAGATCTGATATTGGTTTGGTTGCTAATAATTCTATTGTTCCGGACTGTATTTCTTCAGCAAAGAATCTCATGGTGATAGCTGGTATTACAAAAGTGAAAATCGTTGGTGCCAAATAGAACAAACCGTCCATCGTCGCATAATTTGAAGATAAAATGCTGGTATCCGGGAAAAAGAATAACATTAACCCCATTAAAAGCAGAAATACGCCACTTATGATAAATCCTGCCAACGAACTAAAAAACGTTGATGTTTCTTTGAATGCAATAGTCCACATACTACTTTTATTTACTTGCTGTCAGTTGTTGGAAGACATTTTCCATGCTGAATGTTTTTTGTTCCATACGAATGATTTTCAGCCCGGATGCCACTGAGATATCAAACAATGCTTCCCGGATGTCTACTGAATCATTGCTTGTAAACATATAAGAATTTTGCTCCAAACTTTCTATGTTTTTCAAACCGGCAATTTCTTTGAAGTGGTTTAGATTAGCCTTGGAATCTTTTGAAAATTGAATAGTAACGGAATTGCTGCCCTGAGAAATAGTATTTAATTTTGAAATTTCATCATCAATAACAATCTTACCTTTATTAATGATCACAACCCTATTGCACAAGGCTTCAACTTCCTGCATTATGTGTGTGGAAAAGACAACAACTTTCTCTTTACCTATTTCGCGGATGAGGTTACGGATTTCAGCTAATTGATTTGGATCCAATCCTGAAGTTGGTTCGTCCATGATTAGCACCTGAGGGTTGTGAATCATTGCTTGAGCAAGACCTACTCTTTGTTTGTATCCTTTGGACAATTGTGAGATTAGCTTTCTTTGTTCCTGTCCTAGACCTGTAAGTTCTATCATTTCTCCTACCCTTTTCATAGGTTTACTGATATTGTACAGACGAGCTATATAAGCCAAATATTCTTTGATATACATATCCTTATAAAGTGGATTGTTCTCAGGCAAATATCCTACTTCATTTCTGATCTTTAATGAATCTGTTCTAACATCCATGCCACATACTTTTGCTTCACCGGATGATTGTGGTATAAAGCAGGAAAGGATTTTCATGGTAGTGGATTTCCCGGCACCATTAGGGCCCAGGAATCCTAAAATATCTCCTTTTTTGACAGAAAAGGAAATATCATCCAGAGCCTTCTGAGATCCATATATTTTCGTTAATCCTGATACTTCTATAGACATAAAGCAATACTTAAGCGCGCAAAACTAAACATTAAAAATCATTTGCAAATTCTTTTAACTGCAAACGATTTTCAAAGATCAATTTTTAAAAACCGATTTTACCAATATTTTTGACAAAAATCTGAATAGAAATCGCAAGCAGAATTACGCCAAAAAATTTTCGAACTGCAATCAGTCCTGACACTCCAATTACCTTTTGAATCCATTTAAGTGATTTAAGAACCGCATATACAACGATGAGATTGACAATAATAGCAACAAGGATAACTATCTCGTTTTTACCACTATTTTCATAAGTGGCTTTTAAGGACATGATCGTAGTTAGTGTGCCTGCCCCCGCTATCAGAGGAAAGGCAATCGGCACAAGTGTTCCGGCTTTTGGATTACCATCATTGTGGAATATTTCTTTTCCAAGTACCATCTCCAGCGCTAATAAAAAAATAACGATGCTGCCACCTACTGCAAATGAATTTTCACTCAATCCGAAAAGGTCCAAAAATGGCCTTCCAAGAAAGAAGAACATTATCATTAATATTCCTGATAATACCACCACATAGAAAGATCGTATGTGACCCATTTTTTCCTTAAGCGAAATTAAGATGGGTATTGATCCCAAAATGTCGATTACTGCAAACAGTGTAACAAAAACTGCAAAAAATTCTTTCCAGTCCCAATCAAAATATGCCAAGTCTAAGATCATAAGATCTTCTTATTTTTATAGTTTATATTCTAAAGGCAAACTAAAGCTTGATAACTTTTTTAATAGCTATGACCTGGCCATTTTGGTATAAATTAACAATGTAGAGCCCCGGATTGAGCCGCGATACATTTATAACTTCATTATTATTGATCTGCTTTTCAATCAACGAAGTTCCATCGATGGAATTTATTTTTACAAAATCAGCAACATGTCCCTCAACATTTTTTATTCTAAGTTCTGTTGAAATAGGATTTGGAAAAATTTCAATTGTTGAACTCGTATATTGATCATCATTTGATTTCAACAATGTTCCTTCAGTAGTATATTTAGCGACAACTATATCCTTGATATCAGGTCTTACCTGGAATTGAGCTACATATCCTACATGATCCGGAGACCAGAAAGTAATATTCGTAATTAAATCTTCCTCTCCCAGACCAAAATCTACAAAATTAGATACATCAATCCAACCCAAAAAAGGAACCTTTGCCTCTGCATTACTTATTGTGGTGATATTTGCTATTTGCTGTAATACACTAAAATCTTTTCCTGGACATTTTAGAATACCACTACCGGTGCATTCGTAATTATACTTAGTTGTTATTTTCAACCTAAGGGAATCCGGCTTTATTGGTAGTGTATTTAATAAACTGTCTGGAATAATCGACACAGGTATATCGATGACCAAATAAGCTGTTTGATTTAATTGATCTCCTACATTCATAGGTGTTTTGATCTCAAAAATTGGTGGTCTGATTTCTCCCTTTTCAATTATGCCAGGATTAATAAATGATGGACTAGGTGCACCTAATAATTTTAAACCAGTATCGTCGGATTTATAATAAACTTCGCCATCTCCACCCTCATTAATAAAATAAGTAGCTTGCGGATACAAATAACCGTAATTTCCTTTGACAGGTAATTCATATTTAGTTTGAGTAGTTATTCCACCTGATACGCCAGATATATCCCACGTTTGGCCATTTCCAACTTTAGATATCTCATTCAAGTCTGTGTTTAAAGATGAATAGTAACTATTCTCAGAATTGACTTTAGGAAGAGATGTTGAATTAATTGTTTGGCCGAAGATATTGCCAGCAAAAACAATAGATAATAGAGTATAGAAAAATTTCATTTAATGCTTTTTATTTTGAAAATTATCGTGTGATTACAAATTTCTGAGTCATTTTTTTGATTCCGTTATCTAGAATAACGAAATAAAATCCGCTTTTGTAGTCCTGGGTATTTAATTTCGTTATATGTTGACCTGATGCATAAAGCTTCGATTTGAATGGGCTATCCATGATAACTCCTTGCTCATTCATGATAGTTAGTGTCATTTTTTCAATGTTATCCAAAGTAAAATAAATGTTAGTTTCATTTCCAGCCGGATTTGGATAAACTGGATATAAAACTGTACCAGAGTTGTCATCTTTTTGATAATCAACAGCTAATGTTTCATCAAGAAAGTTTAAATCTTCATCTCCTGCTTTATAGTCCATGAAGATCAAAGGCAAATAATACATTTCATCTGAGGTTTTTTCACCCCAAGAAATTAATTTTGGAGGGTTATTCGGATTATTAATATTGTCAGCGGTGTTGTCATACGTTGCTAGAGCATGAATCACTGAACCAGCCGGCAGAATAATTGGTTTTACGAAGTTATATGATCCTTGCCAATTGAAATCCCATTCATTGATCTTGATAAGTTCAACAGTATCTTTACCAGGCCTTACTGCAAAGACGTGCCAATTTTGACCTAAAAGATGGCAGTGTGGTCCAAGACCCAATAATGTAGTTTTTGTCGAAATCGGAATTTTTCCATGAAACTCTTTGACTTTGTTAGCCTGAATTATAAAAGCTTCACTTATAATCTGTGGCAGAGGCAGAACCACGTATGTTTTCACAATTCTTTTTGGCGGTTCTTTTGAAAAAAATAGGTTGATCGTGGTGCTGTCCAATTCATCTGTGAAAGACGGGGCATAATGCATCTGAAGTAAAAGATCAGATTGTTTAGGGATCCTAATAGCAAGGCCATCCTTATACACTATCGGTTTTTGACCGGGTACATAACCGGGCAATTGATTGTCTAGGCTGCCTGCTGCACTTCCTCCACTTCCTTCATAGCCGTATTCAGGAGTCGCCGCGTCTGCTTGTTTTGATGCATCCGTTGAGTCTGCCCAAACTAATGTATGGTGTACTACTTTTTTATTTCCGGGTCGCACTTCAAGTGCTGTAAGGTATTTGGCTTCTGTAAGATTAGTTGGAATTACAAAATATCTGTATTCATCGATCCCAGTGCCTTTGTGCAAATATGATTGAGAGAAAGATACAACAAGGTCTGGAGTTCCAACTTGCGAACCTTCCGGAAACACTGGAAGTTCTGGTTCTTCAGCTGCATTGCCTCTTGGCATACCTGCATCTACCCATTGCGTGATAAGACCAATCTCATCATCTGAAAGGTAATTTTCTTTTTGATAATGCTGAATTCCCTGTTGTGGTTTCCAGGGTGGCATATATTTACTGGTGGTGACATACTGGATGAATGGTCCTCTGGACTTAATCTCATCATATGAAGTAAGAGGAAAGGGTGCGATCTCTCCTTCCCTGTGACAAGAAGTACAATGCTTGAAAACGATTGGAGCGATGTCTTTGGAGAATGTTACATCTTGGGCAGTTGTAAATGTAACGTTTAAAAGAGCGGCAAATAGGAAGGCTAGTAAATACTTCATTTGAGAAAAAATTTAATAATACTCTATTCAAGATTATGCTAATAAGTCAATATGACCTCTTATGAGTTACAAATATAATTTTTTTTAAACAGCAATGACATTATCAAAGATGTTTATCAGTCTATTTCCTTGATTATGAAACATCCAACAGCCTTAGTAGAAATAACGGTAGATTTATCTCCTTCAAGGTATTTCCGAATAGCATCATATAGAAAATGATTGATGTTAGTGCGTTTTCTTTTACCCAGGGCGATAAATTCATCATTAACTTTACCACTGTAAATGATTCTATCCGTCTTTTTTTCCACTAGAAAAACTTCAGGTGTGGTGGAAGCTCCATATTTATTGGTCAATGATTGTTCATTATCAATAAATGCTTGAGATTTTAGGTGATATTTTCTGACAAACTTGCCTATTTTTTCTGGATTAGAATCTTTGACATTAGGGAAGACGAGGTGCAAGACTAAACCTTTGTTTAAGAATTCTGCTTCAATTTTTTTAATCTCTGGTGTCAGACTAATACAAATGGGGCATGTTTCTGATAGAAAAAGATATGCTGATAATTCTTCTATTGGAGCTTTATGATCCACAGTACTAATTGATGAGCTATTTGTAACTGGAAAAGTCAGTAATAATATAAATACCAAAAGATTATACATAATTATATTTTATACCGTTCAAATTTTTCTGGGAGTTATTGTTTTATTATAGCCCAAGAAATAACTACATTTTGATGAATTTAATTGTCTGATTATGTTTTCCTGAGGAGAAGTGTGCGAAATAAACTCCTGCTTTTGCTGTAGAATCCATTGATATCGTCGCATGATTCGTTGGAAGAAAAGTTTGGAATTGATTTCCTTTTTCATCAATAATAACTACTTTGGCTGGAGTGGTAAGTTCAGAGGATATTATAAATCTTGGATTTAAAGAAGGGCTTTCGTTGATGCTCATAAATATTTGACTGTCAATTGATTCCTCTGTCTTTACCAATCCTTTATCCCAAAGATCCAGCCACTTATAAGCTGCCGGAAATTCTCTTGCCCAGAACCATTCGCTATGCTGTCCATCAGGTTGAATAAGTCTCAATAATTGTTCATCATTGATACCTCTGATCTTCATTTTATCGATATAATTATCAATGTCTGGAACCATGTCTTCATCTTCATTTTGACCTGCCACGATATAAAATTTTTGATTATCAAATGGTTCGTATGTTGTTACATCAGCAAACAAACTATCTGAGTACCAGAAACTTGGTGAAAAGACCCCTACTTTACCAAAGATTTCAGGATGCTTGATTGCAGCATAATAACTGATGAGACCACCTAATGAACTTCCTGCGATTCCTGTATTTTTAGGTCCGGGAAGTGTCCTGAAATGACTATCTATAAATGGCTTAAGTGTTTGAACTAAAAATGTCGTGTAGGTTTCACCTTGCCCTCCTCCATAAGTTGGATGTTTGTAGGGAGTATATTCATTGATCCGTTCTCCTCCCCCATTATCAATACCTATGACGATGCAGGATCTTTCTCCAGAACTTTCAAACTGGTCAAGAGCTTCATCAACTTTCCATTCTCCAACAAAGGAATATGGCTTGTCGAATAAGTTCTGACCATCATGCATGTAAAGCACCGGATAATCATCCCCACTTGTGTAATAATCAGCAGGTAAGTATATCCAAACCCTCCTTGTTCTGGAATATTGAGGCATATTAAAGTCTGACTTCAGCAGATGTATTTGCGCACTGGCAGTATGGGCTGATGAAGTGTATAGATCTTTCCATTGGTTTACTTCGATTTCAATAGTATCTCCTTTTTGATATGTTAGCGTTCTATTAGCTATGTCATTCCCATTCAAAGCTGCCTCTACTGTATTCCAGTTACCTCTTGTGATCTTATATTCAGTATTTCCTTGAAAAGCAGGTATTTTGAATAAATTTTCAGAGATCATTTCGTAATTAAAACTTGGGTCCCAATTATTTAAAGCCGAAGGAACATGCAGCGTGTCAAAGAAGGCTGTGTAGAATTGGGGGGCAACTTTTACTTTTAAGTACATTTGCCCATTAGCATTGCTTATGAGAACTGAAATAATAAATGCCAGCAGGAAACCTTTTTTCATATTAATTAATAGATTAGTAATCAAAATTAGACTTTATATTCTTTTAAAGTCCTTAAAATTTCAAATACAAGAATATTTTTGGGTAAGACTGATTTTTACTACCTTTACCTTTCAATAATCAACAAAATACACAGGAAGATGGCTGAAGTTAATGAGAATCAAAACCAACTAAATATAGAGCTGAACGAGGAAGTTGCTGAAGGCATATACGCTAACCTTGCTATTATAACCCACTCCCACAGTGAATTTGTTGTTGACTTTATAAGAGTAATGCCTAATGTGCCTAAAGCTAAGGTTCAATCACGTATTATTATGACACCACAACATGCTAAAAGGCTGATGAATGCTCTCAGAGAAAACATTGGTAAATTTGAACAAGCATATGGTAATATTCAGGATCTGGAAATGCCACCAATACCTCCGATGAATTTCAGCACTCCGAAGGCGCAAGCGTAGGAGATTATGCGAGTATAGAGTATTAGAGTTAACCAGTATGATAGTATTAGAGTATGATAGTAGTACAGTGAATCACTGGTCAGTAATAATGGTTAAATCAATGAGTGGTTACGAAATTATCCAGATCATTTTATAGAACAATGCAAGTTAAAGTAATGCGATATTGCTTATTTTCACTGATTGTTTGAACCACCTGCTCACCTTCTCACCTTCTCACCTGCTAACTTAAATCAAATAAAGAATCCTGCAAGCTTGGTGGTGTAAATCCTAAATGCTTATAAGCCTTAGGTGTTACAATTCTACCTCTTGGTGTTCGTTGGATAAATCCGGACATGATAAGGAATGGTTCATAGACTTCTTCCAATGTTCCGCTCTCCTCTCCCACTGCAGTGCTTATGGTGCTGATTCCAACTGGACCACCATTAAACTTCTCAATAATATTTCTGAGTATTTTATTATCCATTTCATCTAGACCGCTTTCATCTACGTTAAGCGCATTTAACCCCATTCTGGCTATTTCCAAAGTTATGATGCCTTTACCCTTTATTTGTGCAAAATCCCTCATTCTCCTCAATAGAGCATAAGCAATACGTGGTGTGCCTCGACTTCTTCTGGCTATTTCATGAACTCCCTGATCTTCTGTTTTAACATATAAAATTCCGGCAGCCCTTTTGATAATGCCTTCAAGGGTAGGAATATCATAATAGTCAAGTAGAAATGATATACCAAATCTGGCCCGCATAGGTGCTGTAAGCAATCCTTGTCTTGTAGTAGCTCCTATAAGTGTGAAAGGATTCAGTGCCAATTGAACACTTCTCGCATTCGGTCCTGAATCAATCATGATGTCTATCTTATAATCTTCCATTGCTGAATAAAGATACTCTTCTACGACAGTGTTAAGTCTGTGGATCTCGTCAATAAAAAGGACATCATTTGGTTCAAGATTAGTAAGCAGTCCAGCTAAGTCACCGGGTTTGTCAAGAACCGGACCGGAGGTAACTTTAAGGTTTGAACCCAATTCGTTTGCAATAATATTGCTTAATGTAGTCTTTCCAAGGCCTGGAGGCCCATGAAGTAGCACATGATCAAGCGCTTCACCTCTTTGCTTGGCCGCTTTTATGAAAACTTCCAGGTTGTCGACTATTTTTCGTTGGCCTTTGAAATCATCCAAATAACCGGGTCGAAGGGTTTTTTCTATGATCTTATCATCAGTATTCAGGTTTTCTGATTCAGAATCCAACAAGTTATTTTTCAAGATGTGAACGTATTATTAAAAACAAAGATATAATATTTGAGGCTGCCTCACATTTTTATTTTTAAATATCATTAGAAATTGTAAGTATTATTTATTTAAAATAACTTGATTAATAATGAGTTAATTAAATTGCCTAATATTGTTTTTGTTTGTGTATTTAATACATAAGCATTTATTTAATTTTTATTTTTTGGAATTCAATAAATATATATACTTTTAGAACTAAAGAATTCAGAATAAAAGATCATAAGATGAGAGTATTACATGTTGCCGCCGAATGTTACCCAGCTGCGAAGGCAGGAGGTCTTGGTGATGTGGTTGGGGCACTGCCAAAATATTTGAACAGAATTGGGGTTCAGGCTGGGGTTATTATACCTAAATATGGCACAAAGTGGCTTTGGGAGCATCCATTTAAGGCAGTACATAGAGGAACAGTAAGGCTCAATCAATCATATATTCCATATGTTATTGAGCAGGAAGTCAATGATACATTAGGATTTACGCTATTTGCTGTGCACATTCCCGGTATGTTTGACAGACCGGGTGTCTATGCTGATCCAAATACTGGTTATGGCTATAGTGATGAATTAGAAAGGTATATGGTTTTTCAACAAGCCGTGCTTCAGTGGATAATAGCTTCTAGCGAAAAACCTCATGTGATTCATTGCCATGATCACCATACGGCGTTAATTCCTTTCATGATGAATTATTGTCCCGAGTATGAATCTCTTTCTTATATACCGACAGTTCTGACCATTCACAATGGTGTCTATCAGGGAATTTTTTCTTGGAATAACAAAGATTTACTACCATACTTCAGGACTTACGCTGCGCCGGTGCTTGATTGGAACGGTATGATCAATAGTCTTGCCACAGGAATTAAATGTGCGTGGAGGGTAACAACAGTTTCTTATTCATATATGGAAGAGTTGTCAGTCAGTAGTAATGGCTTAGAACCACTTATTCAATCAGAATGGCATAAATGTAAAGGCATACTCAATGGGATCGACACTGAGACGTGGGACCCGACAAATGACCCAAGGATACAATACCATCTGGCTAAAGATGTGAAAAAGTTTAAGTTAAATAATAAAATGGCAGTTTGTGAAAGGTTCAGAGTAGATCCGAGATTGCCAATGATTACTTTTATAGGACGTTTAGTAGGAGAAAAGGGGGCAGACTTGTTGCCTGATTTGATCTTGAAATGTGCACAAAGTGGCAGACGTGTATCTTTTGTTGTTTTAGGTACAGGTGAAAGAAATCTTCATCAAAGCTTTTTGCATTTACAATGGCATTTGAGCGGCATCTTCGATTGCTCCCTTGAATATAATGAGACCTTGGCACATCAATTATATGCAGGTGCAGATTTCATTCTCATGCCATCACGGGTGGAACCATGCGGATTGAACCAGATGTATGCAATGAGATATGGCACTGTGCCAATTGTAAGATCCATTGGGGGATTAAGAGATACCGTTTGGGATCATGGAGATTGGGAAGGTCGTGGCTTCCGGTTTCAACAGTTCTCAGTGGATGATGCCTTAGTCGCTATAGACAGGGCAATAGCCGTTTTTCATGATCAAAAAGAATTTACTAGACTACAGTCTCACGATATGAAATTAGATTTTTCATGGGACAGCTCAGCTGTGAACTATAAAAACTTATATGAAGAATTAGTTTGAGTCTAGAATTTAAACTATTCCTATTTATCCAAATATTTAGATAACCAGAAATTTATATTGAAATGATAAAAATGATAAGCCTCATTCTTGGCGGAGGAGCCGGAAGCAGATTATATCCCTTAACAAAAAGTAGATCAAAGCCTGCAGTATCCATTGGTGGTAAGTATAGATTGATTGACATCCCGATATCCAACTGTTTGAACTCAGGTGTCAAACGGATGTTCGTTTTAACCCAGTACAACTCGGCTTCTTTAAATAAGCACATTAAAAACACTTTCCATTTTGATATTTTCTCACATGGATTTGTAGATATCCTTGCTGCAGAGCAGACAGCCGGCAATGACAGGTGGTTTCAAGGCACAGCGGACGCTGTAAGGCAATCAATGCATCACTTGAAGAATCATGATCATGATTACATCCTTATCCTTTCCGGAGACCAACTTTATCAAATGGATTTCGAGGCTATGGCTCAATTTCATATTGATTCAGAAGCTGAATTGACGATCGCCACTATTCCTGTGAATGCATTTGATGCAACAAGTTTTGGGATAATGAAAGTCGATGAAAATAGCTGTATCCCAAGATTCATAGAAAAGCCTAATGCTGATATTTTAGATGATTGGACTTCAGTTGTTTCTGATAAAAACATGAATTCAGGAAAAAACTATCTTGCTTCTATGGGAATTTATATTTTCAATAGAAAGGCATTAGAGGAGTTATTTGAGCAAAATCCTGATGCAGATGATTTTGGTAAAGAAATCATACCGGTGGCAATCCAAGATAACAGAAAGGTAGTTAGTTACCAATATGAAGGATATTGGACAGATATAGGGAATATCAGGTCATTTTTTGATGCAAATCTTGAATTGACAGATAATGTACCACAATTCAATTTATTTGATAACCAGAAAGTAGTATATACCCGAGGTAGAATGTTGCCTCCATCTAAGGTATTTGGTTCAATCATCAATTATTCGATCATTTCTGAAGGAGCGATAATACATGCTAAAAGTATTGAAAGGGCAGTGATTGGAATTCGGTCAAGAATCGGTAATAATACTGTAATCAAGAGTGCAATATTGATGGGTAACGACTATTTTGAATCTATAGAAGATATAGTTGATAATAAAGGGGGCATCGCAATGGGCATAGGAAATGATAGTTATATTGAAAACGCTATTGTAGACAAAAACGCGCGCATAGGTTCCAACGTTCGCATAGTGGGAAGTGTGGCACTTGAGAATATGGAGGCAGAAAGTTATTGCATTGTGGATGGAATTGTAGTTGTGAAGAAAAATGCAGTTATTGAAAATGGAACAACAATCGGGGTTTAGGCCTTGGCATCATTAAATTAAAATTTAGATAAATTAAGTATATGGCTACTTTTTTATGTATTTCAAGTTTTTTCAAAGGTGCAGACTTCCTAATTGCTTGCAAGGAAGCTGGTAATACGGTGTTTCTTGTGACCTCAAGAGGTCTTGAAGGAAAACCTTGGCCTACTTCACATATCGATGAAATATTTTACATCCAGGAAAAACCAAATGATGATTGGAATTTGGACGATCTGATAGGAGGTACTGCATATCTCATGCGTTCCAGAAAGATCGATCGCGTTGTAGCTTTAGATGACTTTGATGTAGAAAAGGCGGCATTAGTGAGAGAAACCTTCAGATTACCAGGTATGGGACAGACGACGGGACGTCATTTCAGAGATAAACTTGCTATGCGGGTTAAGGCTGCTGAAGCTGGGATAAATGTGCCAGCCTTTATAGGACTATTTAATGATGCGGAAGTAGACAATTATCTCAAAACAGTTAAGGCACCTTGGTTAATTAAACCCCGATCAGAAGCATCTGCTACAGGAATAGAGAAATGTCATACATCAGAGCAAGTTTGGAATATCATAGATGCTCTAGGTCAAAAAAGACATAATTATCTCATCGAGCAATTTCGGCCGGGAGACGTTTATCATGTTGACGCAATAAATGATAATAGAAAAGTGGTTTTTTGCCAGGTAAGCAAATATTTGAGCACTCCGTTTGAAGTAGCTCATGGTGGGGGAATTTTTCGATCAGCTACAGTAGCACATGGCAGTGAAGATGATAAGGCTCTTCAAAAAATGAATGAAGACGTAATGAAAGCTTTTGGTATGAACTACAGCGCATCTCATACAGAATTTATCAAATGCCATGAGGATGGTCAGTTTTACTTTTTGGAAACAGCCAGTCGAGTTGGAGGAGCTAATCTCGCTGAAATGGTTTACTTTGCCAGCGGAGTCCAGCTATGGAAGGAATGGGCCAAGGTTGAAGATCATGCAGCTAATGGTTCTAGTTATGTGACACCAAAAAAAATGAAAAACTATTCCGGAATCATAATCTCTTTATGCAAGAATCTTAGAGCCGGATATGAGGAATTTGATGATCCTGAAGTTGTTTGGAAACTTCATCTAGATAATCATATTGGAGTCATAGTGAAATCAAAGAGTGAAAAAAAGGTTTTAGAACTTCTGGATAAATATGCTGACTTAATAAAAAACAAGTACCATGCTAGCGCTCCGGCGAAAGCTTCTTCAAAATCCTGAATTTCTTTCAGGACCAAATGAATAAATGCCAATACATTTCGACCTCTTGCCATTTGCACAAGAGCTTACCATTACAAATCGAGAAAAAGGTCCTTGCTATCTTGATTTGACGCGTAAAGTTTATCTGTCAGTAACCCCTGAAGAAAGTGTTAGACAGAGTCTTATAGCTAAACTCATTAGAGATTATAATATCCCTATTGGACTCATGAGAACAGAATTTGAAATTAAAAAGAACGGATTGAAAAAACGGACTGATCTTATAATTTTCAATAACAATGGTGAGCCACAGATGATCATAGAAACGAAGGCTCCTTCAGTCAAACTTACTCAGAAAACAATGGATCAGGTCGCTTTCTATAATAATGTTATTTTTGCGCCTTGGTTGCTCATATCCAATGGTATAATGGCAATGATATACCATATAGATTTTGAGACAAAAACAAGTACTGAGGTACTAGAGTTTCCTTTACTTAAACTACGTTAAATGCTTGAATTTCATTCTGATATAGAGACTTATTTTAAAATTCAATACCTAACTTCAAAGGATCATATTATTCCATATCTTAAAGGGAAGATGGATATGACACCGCCACTTAGAGTTTTAGAAGTAGGATGTGGTGAAGCAGGAGTATTGAAAGCTTTTTTGGAATTAGGACATCATTGCACAGGGATCGAGTTGGAACAAAAAAGAGTTGATACTGCACTTAGTTTTTTTGAAAAAGAAGTAGAAGCGGGCCAGATTGAATTCATTGTCAGGAATATTTATGACATTGATCCAATGAAAGATAAATTAAAGTCATTTGACCTCATTATACTAAAGGATGTCATAGAACACATCCCAGACCAGGAAAAGATTATTCCAGAGTTAAAGAAGCTATCTAAACCCGGAGGAATATTATTTTTTGCCTTTCCTCCCTGGTATATGCCTTTTGGTGGTCATCAACAGATCGTTAAAAGTAAAGTATTGTCCAAGTTGCCCTGGATTCATTTATTACCAAGATTTTTATACAAAAGCATTTTGAAATCTTTTGGTGAACCAGAATCCACCGTAAAAGAATTGATGGAATTGGATGATACTGGCATTAGCATAGAAAGGTTTGACAAAATAGCTAGTAAATACTTCTCAATTGAGGATATGACCATGTTTTTTATAAATCCAATATATCAATATAAATTTAAACTTAAAGTAAAAAAGGTAATTGCTGGATTGAAAGATCTTCCTTTTTTTAGAAATTTTTATACAACGGCCGTTTACTTTACTTTAAAGAACGACAAATGAACATTTTGGGATTCATTGATGTTTCCTATATTTGCAAAAAATTATAAGTCATGGCTATTATTATCACCGATGAATGTATTAATTGTGGTGCCTGCGAGCCGGAGTGTCCCAATAATGCGATCTATGAAGGTGGCATAGAATGGGCCATTAAGGACGGTACCGGAGTAGTTGGTGAATATCAACTTGAGGATGGCACTATTGTAAAATATGATGCATTACAAACCCCGGTATCTGATGACTACTATTTTATCGTACCGGATAAATGCACTGAATGTGTTGGTTTTCACGAAGAACCTCAATGCGCTGCAGTTTGCCCTGTGGATTGCTGCGTCCCTGATCCTGATCGTAGAGAAAGCAATGAGATTCTTCTCGGACGAAAGGAAAAATTACATGTTTAAAAGTATAATAGTATTAGAGTATTAGAGTTTAAGTTATACTAACGAACTGGTTAACTATAATACTAGTCAACTGGTTAACTATTATACTGACTATCATTTTTTACGTAAGAATTCCATTCTTTTCCATTGTAAAATACAGTTCCTTTAAAAATCCCAACAAGCGCATTAGTTTGATCATGAGCAAGCACCTCAAAATGTCCAAGTGTTCCTGATATTCTTTTGGTGTAAGAAGTAACTGTCACTCTATTGCCTATTTTCAAAGGTTTGAGATGAGATATAGATGTTTCGATTGATACGGCTTGTCTTCCATATGCATTGGATGCAAAGGCCAAAGCGCTGTCACAAACACTATAAATTATGCCACCATGGGCTATACCAAATCCATTCGTCATCTCTTCTGTAATTACCATTGATAATATTACCGATATCGGTGAAATCTCAACAACTTCTATGCCCATCCATTGGCTAAATGCGTCATTGCTCAACATAAGTTTCTGAATGATGTGTTCTGCCTTATCTTGATTCCAAGTACTTCTTTCCAATATCAGCTTTGTTTTTCAATAGTGATTATGACAGATTTGGATATCGGGGTATTGCTCTTTTTCGCTGTTTCAGTGATAGGCACTAATGGATTAGTCTCAGGGAAGTAAGAAGCGCAACATTCATTTGGCAGGTTATAAGGAATCACAAGAAAGTTATGAACGATTCGCCTTATTCCACCATAAGTTGATACCAGATTTACTTTTTCAAGTTTGCCTAAACCACGTTTTTTCATTTCCATTTCATTGACAAAAATGACTCTACGTTCATTTGTAATGCCACGATATCTATCATTAAGACCATAAATAGTTGTATTGAACTGATCGTGGCTCCTTACGGTCATCATGATCATTTCCCCTTTATTTAAGTTGAATGGTTCTGGGGTAGTTACCGTAAAATTTGCTTTACCTGTTCCTGTATTATATTCATTGTATCTGGCAGCATTTGGCAGGTAGAAACCTCCTTTTTGACGGACCCTTTTATTATAATCATTAAATCCAGGGATTGATTTTTCAATATCATTGCGGATATGGTCGTAATGATTTAGGTAATCATCCCAATTTATTTTAACATTCTTCTTTAATGTAGCTTTTGCAATTCGAACAACGATCTCAACTTCAGACAACATCTGGTCGCTCGTTGGATTCAGATTGCCATTGCTTTGATGAACAACTCCCATTGAATCTTCCACCGTCACGAATTGCTTCACTTCATTTTTAATATCAAGATCTGTCCTGCCAAAACAAGGTAGGATCAATGCTTCTGACCCATGGACCACATGGCTCCGATTAAGTTTTGTAGAAATTTGAACGGTCAGGTTTGTATTTCTTAATGCATTGGCTGTCAATACCGTATCCGGTGTTGCTGAAAGATAGTTTCCACCCATTGCGATGAATACTTTTCCTTTGCCTTCTTTCATTGCCAGAATTGCTTCAACAGTATCAAATCCATTTTCTCTTGGAAACTTTGTATCATAAACTTCATCTAATCGATCCAAAAAAGCCTTGGGGGGCTTTTCATATATACCCATAGTTCGATCGCCCTGCACATTTGAATGACCTCGCACAGGGCAGGCTCCAGCAAAAGGTTTCCCTATACTGCCTTTTAAAAGCAATAAATTAACTCCTTCCTGAATCGTTTCAACTGCATTTTTGTGTTGAGTCCAACCCATTGCCCAGCATAGGATGATATTTGGTTTCAAGGCAATAAGGTCTGCAGCTTCATATACATCTTTACTATCTAGACCTGTGTGACTGATCAGCTCCTCAATGGAATACTCATCTAAACATTTAATATATTCATCATATCCATGGGTGTGATCCTTGATGAAGGAAAGATCAAAAATATTGCCGTCTGTCTTTTGTCTTTTTTGAATGATCTTTGCAATAGCTTTAAATAAAGAGAGATCAGCGTTGATCTTAACCTGAAGATAAAGGTCTGCAAGGGGTGCATATTGTCCCAGAAGTCCTGAAGCCGTCTGTGGATCAGCATAAGATATCAATCCAGCTTCGCGCATAGGATTAATAGCTATAATTTTGGCACCATTTCTTTTTGCTTTTTTCAAGGCTGAAAGCATTCGAGGATGATTTGTGCCCGGATTTTGTCCTGCTATGATAATGAGATCTGTATGGTAAAAGTCTTCGAGTTTAACTGTGCCCTTGCCGATACCAATAGTCTCTCCAAGCGCTACCCCACTCGATTCGTGGCACATATTACTGCAGTCAGGTAGATTGTTAGTACCAAAAGATCTTACAAATAATTGATAAAGAAATGCAGCTTCGTTGCTTGTTCTTCCAGAAGTATAAAATATTGCTTCATGGGGTGAATTGAGTTGATTTAGATTTCGAGCTATAAGATTGAAGGCTTCATCCCATTCGATCGGCTGATAATGTGTGCCACCTTGTGGCAAATACATCGGATGGGTAATACGACCGGATTTTCCGAGTTCGTAATCAGTCCAATTCAACATTTCTTCGATGGAATGTTGAGCAAAAAAATCTGGCGTCACTAATTTGGTTGTTGCTTCTTCAGCAATTGCTTTAGCACCATTTTCGCAATATTCGCCAAGAGCTGATCGTTCGTCATCAGGATCAGGCCATGCACAACCCGGGCAGTCAACACCATCAAACTGATTAAGGTAATTTAATGCTTTAAAACCACGACTAGCAGGCATTTCAGCGAGAACATGCTTTATTGAACTGATAACAGCCGGCATTCCCACAGCTTTTTCAATTGGATTACTGAGTTTAATCTCGAGCATCTCCTCTGGCATTAATTTTTCTACTTCATCTACTTCTTTCATATCCCATGCATTTATAATATAAAACTAAGGAATTTAGTAATAAGAAGATGAGTAATAACCAGTAATATAAAATTATAAATTTAATTTAGACAAACGATACAACAATACTGCACTTCTTTTTGCCTCTATTGGTAGAAATTTTATGTTGGCAGTTTCCTCGATCGTGTGACCTCCAGTACCTGAAAGACCCATTCCATCAATAGCCATTTCTACATCATCTGCAACAAATGAAATATCTGCAGCACCGGAATTTCGAGGATTTACAGGGAAGACTTGCCCAAAACCGAGATCCTGGCTTGCTTTGCTAAATATCTCCAACAAATGTTTATTTCCTTGATTCATTGTCATAGGTGGATAACCATCGTCTCCAAAATCAATATTAGCGGAGGTATTTGGATAATTATTTTTTAGAATGTTTTGCATTATATTTCGAGCTCGCAAAAGCTGTTCTCTCGAAACTGCACGCATATCTCCTCTGACGATTACATCCTGTGAAACTATATTATTTTTTCCAAATGCCTTACCTGTATTTGATTTAGGGTCAAATTCAGCCTGGTTTCCACCAATGATTATACCAGGGTTAAAAGTGAGGTTCTCTTCTTTACTTAATTCTAAATAAAATTCATTTAGAATTCTAGATGTTTCAAATATTGCTCCTGCGCCAATATCTTTCTGAAATATTTGGGATGAATGTGCTGCTACCCCTTTTACTGTTAATGTCCAATCTGCCGATCCTCTTCTTGAGATATTTGCATTTTCAGAAGTTCCATCACCATCTTCATACCCAATAGCAATATCTGCCCACTTACCAGCTTCTATTAATTCCTTCTTTGATAGGGCTAATGGTTCTCCGCTCAATTCTTCATCGCCCACTAAAAATACCATAATCGACAAATCATCCAACAATTTATTTTCTGAAAGTGCCTGCAATGCGAGTAACATGATGACGTTTCCTCCTTTCATATCTAAGGCACCAGGACCATGCATCATGCTGTCATTAGCCATAGTGTATTTCTGAAAGGGGCTGTCTAACTCAAAGACAGTGTCCAGATGGCCAATCATCAATATCTTCGGGCCTTTGGGACTTAACTTTGTAGCAACAAGATGTCCTGCCCTACCAAATGATTCTCCGGGAACCCATTTTACCTCAAAACCTAACTTTTGATATTCTTCAGAAAACTTATCTCCAACTTGCTTTACACCCTTCAAGTTGAGCGTGCCGCTGTTGATGTTTACCACTTCTTTTAAAAATTCAAGTGCAGTATTCGAATTATTATCGATTGATTTTACTATCTTTTTCTCAATCTTAGATACTTGACTGTATGCATTCATAGCAATGAATAGTCCTAATAATATTAATAAAAACCCAGGCGGTTTAGTCAGAGAACATTTCATCTTTTAATGTATTTGTTAAATATTCAGGTTACTTCCCCAACTTAAATTTTTCACCGGGAAGATAGATGTCTAGAGTAAGTCCTCTAGCTCCATACTTTCCGTTAACTACCTTTTGAGTATTACCGGGATTTGAAAATACAAGCACCTGAGACAAACCTACCACCTCAACGTTACCTCCATCTACCAAAATTGCTGTAGATTCATCTATGCCAATTCCTTGCATGTCAGGATATTGCAATATTGCGCTTAAGAGTCTATTGTGCCTGCTTCTGATCACAAAATGCTGATCGATGATGGCATTTTTTATTAAACCAAGTCCTTTTCTTGTTTCAATATTATCAGGGACAATCGTTTTAAAGGTCGCATTGTAGGCTGTATCTTTCAATTGATTACCAGTGATCATGATTTCTGACATCATAGCAGCACCTGCACTTGTTCCGGCTATTGTAGTTCCATTTTCAAAGGCTGTATGAATAGCCGTTTCAAGTTTACTTCCAGCCACCAGGTCCATAAACCTGGATTGATCTCCTCCACTAATGAAAATGAATTTTGCATTGGCCACTGAATCAAGTTTAGTTTTGTCGCTTAAATCAGATTTTTTGAACATCACACCATAAATTCTCTTAAAACCAGCCTCAGCAAATTGTTCTTGAATATCTATAGTGGAAGGCCATGGTTCTTCGCTTGACATAGGCAGCACGACAGCATAACCTCCTGAATGCAACCCTGAAGCATCTATCATTTTGTTGATCATTGATGCAGGCTTATGACCTCCGCCTATAATGAATAATTTTCCTTGTTTGCCTTTATTTTGTCCCACTGTAGTATTAAATGCAATGCATAAAATAATGAGAACTATAGAAAATAAAAATGAATTTTTTTTAAGCATTTTCTTAAGGTTGTTTGCCAAATACTATTCCTCTGGGACTACTTCCGGCAGCTACATACCAGGCTTCAGCATTGCTTCCATCAAGATTTGCTCTTCTGATTGTACCTGCATTTCTGTCACCCCAATATATTTTTTTACCGGATGGTTCGTAATCTAATCCATAAACAATTCTGGTGATACCTGTAGCCAAGACTGCGATATTTCCTCCATCCAGATCTGCGGATTTTATTTGAATATCACCGCTGCCATTATAAAAGTCAAAATAGATTCTATTTCCAACTACAAGAATACTTCCACCTTCTACTAATGGTATAATCTCTTTCTCGCCACTTCCATCTAAGTTTTTCATCCAGATACCGCCATTATAATTGATCCAATACAATGTCCTGTTGAGCGCATCAATGGCTACATCTTCAGGATCATTTGCCTGGCCTGTCACGAAATCTTCTATCTGATGCTCATCAGAATTTGTGAGATCAGCTCTCTGAACACCCGTCGAAGTATCCCAATAAAGTTGCTGGTTAAGATAGTCGATTACAAGGCCATTTGGTGTATCGATACCACTTCTGAATACCTTTTCATTTTTACCATCCAGATCTGATTGCACAATTGTACCGGCATCGACATCTGAGATATATAATTTTGAATTTATCGTGTCTATAACCATTCCATAAGTACCCTGGATCGAACTAACAGGAAGTTGCTCCATCACCGGACTTTGGGAATTAACTAAGCCGCGAAATATCTTTGTCCCATTGGTAAAATAAACGGGCACACCAGAAGCATTTGGATCCTTAACAAGGATCGTCTTAGTTACTTCTTTGATCTCATTAGAAACTGAGGTAATAACAACAAGTTTTACATTGTATACACCAGCCTTTTCAAAAATATGAGAAGGGTTTACGTCTTTTGAGAAGGAATTATCTCCAAAACTCCAAGTATAATCAGGAATTCCCGCATTCACAGGCACTATTGATGTATTGGTAAAAACCACATTGGCCGGTGCAGTCGATTCATTATCAATAATAAAAGTAAATTGTGGCACAGTGCTGGCTGGGGGAACAGGAAAATCATCATCCTTACATCCATCTAAAAAGATAACTGCTATAAACAGCATTAGTATATTTCGAAATAAATTCATTCGATTTTGTTTAAAAATAAAATAGACATAGACCAGGATTTCGAACGAATATCCCGGTCTATGTCAGTTTGTTATTTAATAAAAATTCCTCTAGGGCTTTGTAAGCTGCTTAAAATTGTTTCCGGAGATGTTCCATCCAAATTGGCTCTTTTCATTTCACCAGCGTCTCTATCAGCCCAATAAAGTTTGTTGGTAGAGTCATCTATTGCAATACCAAAAATCCTTGTAGAAGGTGCTGCAACTATTACAGTACTGCCTGTTCCATCCAAATTTGATCTCTGCAAAGCAGCATTTGTGCGATCATCATAATATAATTTATCATTGACTTCATCTACGAAAATTGAATACCCGTATATGCCTGCTATTAAAACTGAAACATTAGTTCCATCGGCGTTTGCAACGTATAAGTTTTCACCATTTACTTCATAGAAATAAAGTTTATTGTTTTTGTTATCAAAATCTAGACCTCTCATCTGACCATCAGGGATGTTAATTAAACTCGTGACAACACCTGTACCGTCCAAATTTGCACTTGATATGTTACCCAGATCATCTGCCCAGTATATTTTACCACCTGCTACATTCAATGCGATGCTGTAAGGATCAGTTAAACCTGTTACGATTGCTTCCATTCCGCTTCCATCTAAGTTCATCCTCCAAATTTTCCCTTCTCCAGTCACTTCAAAATCACTAAAATATATTTTGCTATTAACAGCATCATATGCAATACCTACGCCACCTTTGGCAGTAATATCGGCCACAACGGAAGGAGTTTCTCCACTTTTCAATAACACTTTATTAATAGTTGCTGCTGACAATTCAATGAAATATAATTCTTTATTTGAAGCAATAGTGGTCACTGTAATATCTTTTGTAGCCATTGTCGATCCACCAGCTCCAGTAGATTTCAGAGTAACAGTATAAGTTCCTCCTGCAGCATAAGTGAATGTAGGATTTGCATCGGTAGATTTGCTATTAGCAACATCACCAAAACTCCATTCATACGATGCAGCTCCCTTTGAGTTGTTAGTGAACTGAACAGGACTGCCACTTGAGAGCCCACTTTCATTCTCAACTGTAAAAGCAGTCAATGGTGTAACTGTTATCGTAGCGTTTGATATAGTATTTCCACCTGCTCCTGTAGCCGATAGAGTAACATTATAAACTCCTGATACTGCCCAAGATTTTTTTGGTGAAGCTTCCACAGAAGTAGTTCCATCTCCGAAGCTCCAAGTATAAGAAGTGGCATTTACGGAAGTATTGGTAAAAGTAATCTCCTCATCTACAGTTACAGTTGTTTTACTTGTCGTAAAGGCGCCATTGGTCTTAGGAATATCTTCATCTTTTTTGCAGCCTATAAATAGTGCCAGGCAAAACAATAAAACTGGTAAAAAAATACGTATTTGTTTCATTTTGAATTTTTTATATGTTTGATTAATATCCCGGATTTTGCGTCATGCCCGGGTTGTTGTTAGTAATTAATTCACTTTGTGGTATAGGAAATAAAGTTTGATTAATATTTTTCACTGTTGGCAACAGGTCCAATGCTCTGCCGGTTCTTACCAGATCGAACCACCGATGTCCTTCGAATGCGAGTTCCCATCTCCGTTCCTGCTCTATCGCTGTGATCAACTGAGGATAGTCAGAGATCGATATTGCATTCAAGCCGGCTCTATTTCTAATGATATTTATATCACTTTGGATCTGATTAACATTTGTACTTAATCTGGCATTACTCTCTGCTCTTATCAGATACATCTCGGCCAATCTTAATACAATGACATTATCGCCGCCTGTTGACAAATCGTCGTATTTGATCACATATGGAGTAGTACCTGAATATGCGATAGTTGCATTCAATCTTTTGTCATTTGCATCATAAGTAGAAATAAAAGCAGCAGAAGGCGCTACTTCTCCTCTACCATTTTTGGTCAAAGGGAAATTATACTCTGCTATTCTATTTCTATCTAAGGGAGTAAAATCTACTTCAAAGATCGTTTCTGCTGACCCATCTGTTGCAAAAATATCAATGTAATTAGGTAACAGCGTGGAACTTTTGCCATCTATTACTTTCGTAGCATAAATGATGGCATTGTTGTAATCTTTTTTATATAAATATACTCTAGCTAAAAGTGCATTTGCAGCATCTTTAGATGCCCTTATTTTCTGACTTGAAGATTGCAAATTTTCAGATGCAAATATCAAGTCTTTTATTATTTGATCAAAAACTACATCCGGTGAATCCCTACCTGCATTTATCTGAGAAAGACCTATGGTTGGTGTCGTCTTCAAAGGAATACCTCCAAAATAATTCATTAAATTAAAATGTGTCAATGCCCTAAGAAAGTAAAGTTCGCCAAGTGCTTTATTCTTATCATCTTCATTAAGTGCGCTCATTCCAGGGATTTTAGCAATGACATTATTTGCCACGTTTAATCCATCATAAAGCGCTGACCATATACCATCAACAGAAGCATTTTCAGGAAGAATTGCGTTGTTATCAACTTCAGTATATTCTATTGCAGTTGCATTTGGTGGATGGACAAGATTGTCAGAAGCTAGATCTGAAAAAATGCCATAGGCTCTGCCATAGTAACTTAAACTCTGTAAACTATTATATGCACCGAGTACACCTCTTTCAGCATCCGATTTTGTTTTGAATGCTTCTGATGCCGGTATAGAATTTGTAGGGTCTACATCAAGTACATCGCAAGATGCGATGCTGATAGCCAATAAAATGTATATGAATATTTTTTTCATGATTTAGAATGTAGCATTTATACCAAAAGTAAAGCTTCTGGCTTGAGGATATGTAAAAAAGTCTGTTCCGATCACCGCATTATCATTTCCTCTATAGTTTACTTCTGGATCTAGTCCGCTATAATTGGTAAATGTCAATAAGTTTTGACCAGTGAAATAGATCCGCAATGCATTTATTTTACCATTAAATAATTTTTCTCTATTGAAATTATATCCCAATGTCAGGTTTTTCAATCTTAAGTATGAACCATCTTCAAGGAATCGTGATGAAACTCTTTTATTTTGCGAAGCAGCTGTAGGATCATTTGTAGCTCTAGGGATATCTGTAATGTCTCCAACTTGTTGCCACCTTCTATTGATAGCTTCCAATTGATTATCACCTCCTTGCAGTGATTCAAGATATAACCTTGAGCCGTTGAATACGTCATTACCCTGTGAACCTTGAAAGAAGAAAGACATATCAATATTGCCGTATCTTAAATTATTAGTGATACCATATATAAAATCAGGATGAGGATTACCTATTCGAGTGCGATCAGCAGAAGTAATGACCCCATCGAAGTTTTTATCAGCATATACTACATCTCCGGTAGAAGGATCAACACCAAGCCATTCATAGCTATAAAATATACCAATAGGTTGACCTTCTTCTATTCTATTGCTACCTCGACCTAGATCATCAATAGCTTGGCCATTGTATAGTTTCAAGACTTTGTTTCTATTCATAGAAAAATTAAGTCTCGTTGACCATTGAAGTTTACTTTCCTTTAAATTATCCGTAGTTAAAGAAAATTCGAACCCTTTATTTTCTACTTCACCTATATTTTCTGTAATGGAAGAAAAACCAGAAGATGGAGGTAATGGCCTGCTTAGTAATAAATCTTTGGTTTTTTTATTATAAACATCTAGTGTGACCTGAATTCTATCTTTAAATAATCCCAAATCTAGGCCAATGTTTGTTTGAATTGTTGTCTCCCACTTCAAATCCGGATTAGGGATGTTACTTGGATATACTGCTGGTTGGCCAGCATATGTAGTATTTCCATATAATTCAGCATAAAGGAAGGCTGGGATATCGTCATTTCCTGTGAGTCCATAACTCGCTCTTACTTTCAACTCTGAAATATTATTGACCTTGAAAAATTCTTCTTCAGATATTCTCCATCCCACAGAGGCTGCCGGAAAAAAGCCATTCCGATTGTTTTGACTGAATCTTGATGATCCATCTAGTCTTCCTGTTAGTGATAAAATATATTTGTCAGCAAAATTATAATTCGCACGACCAAAGAATGATCGGATGCCACTGTCAGAGCCGCCAGAGCTAGCAGAAACGATTGTAGATGCAGAATTTATATATTGAAGACTAGGATCTGCATAATCTTGAGCTCTAATAAAAGAACTTCTTGCTTCTCTTTTTTCAAATGAATAACCACCTAAAAGTTCGATCTTACTTTTATCTATATCGAACTGGTACTTCAGCGTATTGTTGGAGACAATGTTAAGAACATTCGTAAAAGTCTCAAAACCAAGACCATTGTATTTTGCTCCTTGAACTGTTTTAGTTGATTCGTAGGCATGTTCCCTGAAGTTTATAAAGTCAACACCCCATTTAGTTGAAAAGGTTAATCCTTTTAATATCCTGTAGTCAGCGTATACGTTCCCGATTCCTCTGTAAGAAAAGTTTTCGTTTATTGCTTCATTGGCTATAGATAAGGCATTAGAGTATGGTCCTCCCTGATTGTAAGAGCCATCTTCATTAAAAACTGGAAAAATGGCCGGCGTTGATATACCATTTGGCAAAGGACCTTGTAAAGTCTGATCGCCTTCTACCCGATTCGTTTTAGCATAAGTTAGTCCAATGCTGGTACCAATATTAAGTCTCTCATTAACTTTGTGATCAAGGTTAACGCGTCCATTTATTCTTCTGTAATCCGTGCCGATCAGAATACCTTCCTGGTCAAATAAATTACCACTTATAAAAAATTTAGTTTTTTCGTCACCACCGGAAGCAGAAAGTTCATAGTTAGCCATAGGCGCAGTTCGAAATATTACATCCTGCCAGTTAACATCGACCTTATTATCAGCTATTTGTTCAGCTGAAAATATTTCAGCTTTCGCCAGATCATTTCTATATAATTTCCAATCACGTGCATTCAACATATCAAGTTGATTAGCTGCTTGTTGCCAACCATAGCTTGCACTGAAATTTACAGATGATTTCTTATTACTTCCTCTTTTGGTCGTAATGAGCACTACTCCATTTGAAGCTCTTGCCCCATATATAGAAGCAGCAGCAGCATCTTTAAGAATACTTATTGATTCTACATCATTTGGATTTAGGTCAGATAGCTGATTTACGCCTTGACCTTCATAACCTATCTGAGCGAAGTCACCGGTAGTGACCGGGATACCATCTATTACATAAAGCGGCTGACTGGAACCACCTATGGAACTAACACCCCTGATTCTCACAGACATGCCACCACCCGGAGTACCGGAGTTCTGCGTCACTTGCACACCGGTAGTTTGTCCCTGTAATATTCCATCTATGGTTGGTACTGGAAGGTCTTTCAACGACTCGCCTTTAATGATGCCCACTGAGCCGGTAAGAGTTTTTTTCTGTTCAACTCCATATCCGACAACTACAACTTCATTCAAGAGTTTAATGTCTGTTTTAAGAATTACGTCAATTGTTTTTCTGCCATTTATTTCTACCTTTTGAGCAAGAAATCCAACATATGTGAACTCTAATAATGTAGTACTATTAGGTACACTAATGGTATAATTACCATTAACATCCGTTATTGAGCCACCTGCCTGACCAACAGGTTTAATACTTACACCAGGCAAAGTCAAGCCATCTTCATCTGTTACTCTTCCTGAAATCTCAATATCTTTGAAAGCATTTTTGAATACTCTTGTCTCTGCATGTATAGGACTTATCTGAAAATTGAATGCAAACAAGCAAAACAAGCTGCATTGCAAATATTTTTTTAAATATTGATACTTAAATGCCATATAACATAATAATTTTAAATCTATAAGTAGGCAGTATACAGAAGTTTTTTTCCTTGGCAATCATTTAAAACTATGTATAATTGGAAAACTCAAACTTCTGTTGTGCCAAAAAGTAAAAGTAACAAATAAAACATATCTGAATAATTAAATTTGACAAATTAATTAATTCGAAATATTACAGCTGAATTCAAACCTTTTTAAATGAATAAGTTAAGGGATTCGCATTGATTGAAAATATTTTAATTAATCATATATAATTAAAAATTACAACCAAAGAATTAAATAAAGTTATTGACCTTTCTACTTTAAATTTAATAAAATTTACAATTAGTAATAATATATGTATTATTTTAGCAGTTATTAAGCATTATTCCTCATTTTTCATTTTCCCAATGAATTAATTTAAAATTATTTGATAATGGCAGATTGTAATACCTCCACACTTAAAGAATATGTTCCAAGTACAGATATGCCATGGAATGAATCCAGAGTGAAACATTTTTATAGCAGATTAGGATATGGAGCTAATAAGGCAGATATAATTGGTGCGCTAAATCAAAGCCCGTTAGAATTAGTCCATTCAGCGCTAGATAATGCTCATAATAAACCTGTTCAGAATAAGCCAATCTGGGCTGACTGGAATCCTGATCAGTTCAATGAACAAGATGATACTGAACATTACCAGATATATAACAGGTTTACGACAGATTGGATAAATTATAGTATCCAAGATCCCATCAGAGAGAAAATACTATTTTTTTGGAGTAATGTCCTCGTAGTTCAATGGGGCGAACATTACTATACACCATATTTATATCAATATCATAACCTTTTGCAAAGAAATGCAATGGGAAATTTTAGGACAATGATCCGTGAAATCGGTCTTGATAAAGGAATGTTGATCTATTTGAGCGGTGTTTACAATCATAAATGGGATCCAAATGAAAATTATGCCCGTGAACTATACGAATTATTCACGCTTGGTCTTGACAATGGTTATACTCAGCAGGATATCCGGGAAACAGCCAGGGCATTTACAGGTTATAATGATTTTGATTATGATAATATGACCATTCAATACAATCCTGAAACCCACGATAATGACGAGAAGACGATCTTTGGTGAAACAGCGAATTTTGACTACAATGGTGTAATTGATTTGCTATTTGAAAAGAAAGGAATGTTAATTGCTCAACATACATGCAAAAAGATTTATGCTCATTTTGTAAATGCTGAAGTGAATAATGATATAATCAATGAACTTGCTCAGATTCTGGTAGACAATGATTTTGAGTTGTTGCCTGTCTATAAGAAATTATTTGCCTCTGAACATTTTTTTGACGCCCAAGAATTTAACACCCATATAAAAAGTCATACAGAATACTTCAGCGCCTTTCTTAAGCAATTCGGCTTACAATTGGATTACGATAGTGGTCCTTCATTCATTTGGTTCTGTTCATCTTTAGGCCAAACATATTTTGAACCTGTAGATGTGGCTGGTTGGAAGGAAAACAAAACTTGGATAGATTCAGGCAGCTTGCTTGTTAGATGGCTTTATACAGGTTGGTTTTTGTCAGACATAATCTGGAACCAGCAAGATCAAGCAATAGCTTATCTAAAAGAATTAACAAATGATAGTAATGATGTTGAGTATGTAGTAAGGACCTTAGCGGATCAATATTTAGTACAAGGGTTAGCTTCTCAAAGTGATTATGACAATTTATTGATTGCATTTAAGGCTGACCTACCGGATAATTATTATGCAGAGGGCCTATGGAATCTCGATTGGGATCCTAATTTTATTTCAGTTCAAATGTCACGCTTTTTTGAGACTTTTAAAAGATTGCCGGATATTACACTTGGTTAATCTCCTCAATTAATTTTTTTTCTTATACAACTATTAATATTATTATAATCATGAGCGATATAAATAAAAAAAGAGGTACAAAACTGCAGGATGGCAAACTACATGAAGCAGACCATATAGAATTTTCTAGAAGGAGATTCATAAAATCTTTTGGCTTAGCAGGGGGACTTGGCTTCGTGATAGGAGGTCTACCTATCAGCGCATCCGCATTGACTAGATGGTCTATGCCTCCGATTCTGGAAAAATCTGAAAGAATCCTTATCATGATAAGATTAAAAGGAGGAAATGATGGATTGCATACAATTATTCCATTAGATCAGCTATCAGCATATCATAATGCAAGACCTGACCTTGGTTATCAGGACAATCAGATGATCAACCTCAATGATAAGATTGCGATGAGTCCTCATTTGAGCAAACTTAAACCATTATGGGATAATGGAATGATGAAAGTAGTGCTGGGTGCGGGATATCCAGAGCAAAACTTGTCTCATTTCAGGTCGACTGATATTTGGTCAAGTGCTTCAGATTCTGATACTTTAGTAAAGTCAGGTTGGGTAGGAAGATATATTGAAGAAATCTATCCAGATTATGTTGAAAATACGCCAATAGATCCACCAGCTATTCAGATAGGTGGAGGCAGTTCTCTCTTACTTACTGGAGAAAACATTGATAAAGTCGGTTTCGAGACTTTTTCCGCCGATCAGATAGAAGAATTTGCTGCAAGTGGAAATGTTCATTCTTTAGATGATATTCCGGATTGCTCTTATGGAGATCAACTTAAATATGTTAGAATCTTAACAAACAGCACTTATAAATTTATTGATACGATCAAAACGGCTTATGAAAATGGCCCGGATTCGACACTGGATTATGCAGACAGAAGTTTTCCGCAATCGATGAAGATCATTTCTAAGCTTATAAAAGGTGGTTTAAAGACAAAGATATATATAGTTGAACTTGATGGATTTGATACACACTCTACCCAAATTGAGGATCATGAATACTTAATGAATATATTGGGGGATACTATGGCTAATTTCATGAAGGAATTCGAAGGTACAGCGCACGAAGAAAATATTCTTGCCATTACATTTTCTGAATTTGGAAGAAGAGTCGAACAAAATGAAGGTCCGGGCACTGATCATGGAGCTGCAAGTGTCATGTTGGCCTTTGGAAAGAGCCTCGAAGGAAATGGAACAATCGGAGAGCACCCAAGCTTGACAGATGTTGACGATGATGGAAATATGCAGTTTAATGTTGATTTCAGAAAAGTTTATGCATCATTGTTTACAGAATGGTTATGTCTTGATGACCCTATTTCCGATAAGATTTTATTAAAAGATTTTGGTGATCCACTTCCTTTTGGTTTCAATTGTGAGGAAGTTTCGGCAGTGAATGAAAAACCTAAATCAGGTTTTGCGCACAATGCAAGTTATGGAATGGGAGATGTCTTTATTAATTACACGATCCCAAAGGATACAATGGTTATGGTGGAATTGCTTTCTCTGTCAGGGCAATCAATTATGCTCGATAGACCTATGAATAAAAAAGCTGGTACATACAGTATTCCTGTTAAGCAGCAATCTCGAAAGTTAATGCCGGGTGCATATATTTATAGGATTAGAATCACTGGTGGAGAATTTACTGGGAAAATAGTTTTGAATTAGTATTTAATGAATATAAAGAATAATAAGGCTCATTCCATTAAATTGGTAATGAGCTTTTTATTTTTATTACATATAGTAAAAATTATAAGATGTCTTTGTACCTTTGTATAGTTATTACTTATTACAAAAGCACACAAGGGTCATATGATTGTCAACGTCGTCAACATCAGTCCTTTTAATCAGGAAATTACATGAAGTACTCTTCTCAATTAATTGAAAAAGCTGTTGATTCTTTTAGCTCATTGCCCGGTATCGGCCGTAAAACTGCCTTAAGACTTGCCCTCCACTTACTTAATAAAGACGAACAATGGGTTGAAGGTTTTTCTAACTCATTTGTCAAACTTAAGCGCGACCTCAAAGAATGTAATGAATGTCACAATCTTGGTGATGAGGCAACTTGCTCAATCTGCTCAGATAAAAGACGGAATTCTGAAGTACTTTGTGTCGTAGAGTCTATCCGTGACCTAATGGCGATCGAAGAAACAGGTCATTTCCATGGTTTGTTTCATGTACTGGGAGGTTTGATCTCCCCTATCGATGGTATCGGCCCTGATCACCTCAACATTGAAGACATTGTGATGCGCGTTGAGAAAAATGGCATTAAGGAAATTGTTCTTGCCATCAGCCCAAATATCGAAGGCGAAACAACCATGTTCTACATCTCCAAAAAACTAAAACAACTTCCGGTTAAGATTTCCACCATTTCCAGAGGTATTTCCTTCGGCGGTGAGCTTGAATATGCGGATGAAGTGACTCTTGGCAGGTCGATTATTTCAAGAGTACCCTACTTTCAGTATGATGAGGTAGCAGCGGCGAGGTAATTGTTAGTTATTAATTGTTACTTTGATTAATTTAGTTTGTAACTTCTAGATGACTATCACATTAAACTTGTGCTTAGATTAATTTAGTAGAGTTTCTTTAAATTTCGATATTCATTTTATTTTAAAAAACACTGTCAACTCTCATTTTTCATTTTTCATTATTCATTATTCATTAACTTGGCCCCTGAATGGTGGATCTCTCGGTAATAATCGTAAATTATAATGTTCGATACTTTTTAGAACAGTGCTTGCTGTCCCTGGCAAAGGCAACCCACCATCTTCATATTGAAACTTTTGTTGTAGACAATGATTCGAGCGACGATTCAATGCAGATGGTCAGGGAAAAATTTCCAGATGTCAAACTCATTGAGAATAAAAAGAATGTAGGATTCTCTGCTGCCAATAATCAAGCCATCATCCAAAGTTCCGGGAAATATATTCTGCTACTCAATCCTGACACCATTCTCTCTGAAGATACCCTCGTAGAATGCTTCGATTATATGCAATCACATGAGCAGGCAGGTGCAGTCTGTGTGAAAATGATCGATGGGTCCGGTCAATACCTGCCTGAATCTAAAAGAGGCAAACCTACCCTAACAGCCTCAATGTTTAAAATGACCGGGATCTACAAACTATTCCCTAAGAACGCATTTTTCAACGCCTATTATGCAGGTGATATCGATGAAAACCAGGAAGCAGACATCGAAGTGATGACGGGAGCCTTCATGTTTCTCAGAAAATCAGCTGTGGAAAAAGTTGGGCTATTGGATGATGCATTTTTCATGTATGGTGAAGACATAGATTATTCTTACAGGATACTGGAAGCAGGATATACAAATCATTACTTGCCAAAGACGACGATCATACATTTCAAAGGAGAGAGCACCAAAAAGTCAAGCATCAATTATACCCGGATCTTCTACAATGCCATGATCATATTTGTCAAGAAGCATTACAAAGGAAAAGGAAGAATATATATCCTTGCATTGCAACTCGCTGTGGTACTTCGAGCCATTACAGCAATATTTCAGGTTTGGTTTTCAAAAGCGCTTCCTATCCTGATAGATTTGGCATTGATATACAGTTCTTTAATCCTTATCAAAGATTGGTGGGTTAATTTTTATTTTAATGACCCTGAACATATAAATAATTCATTTGAAAAGTTCAATGCACCATTTTATACGATTGTATGGGTTTTGACTGCATTGACCTTGGGACATTATAGAAAGATCTCTTCCTGGAACAAAGTATTCAAATCAGTTGCTTTTGGAACAGCAATTATACTGATTACTTATGGCTTACTGGATGTTCAATTTAGAAATTCAAGATTACTCATCTTATTCGGAAGCTTTGCGACAACCATGATATTTGTGTTGACAAAATTCTTGAAAAACCTTTTCGTCATCAATACCTTTGGATTTACTTCCAGAAAATACATTAATTATGCTGTAGTTGGTTCAAAGTCTGAAAGTGACAGAATTGAACGATTAATCAGTTCTGAAAATGGAAAAATAAATTTTCAGGGAAGAATTGCTCTCGAAGATGATGGTGAAGAAAATATTGGGAATATTGATCACCTTACCGATATCACTGATGCTTATCATATACATGAAGTAATTTTTTCACAGAAAGATACTCCTGCCGGCATCATGATGGAAACCATGTCCAAGATGAATAAGGAGATTGATTTCAGAGTGGCCCCTGCTGATGCACTCACTATCATAAGTAGCAGATCTAAAGACAAACAGGGAGAATTGATCACAGTTGGACTTTCTTTTCAATTAAGTTCCAAGGAAGGACAATCTAACAAAAGAGCCTTGGATTTTTTACTCAGTATTGTTTTATTACTTCTTTGCCCTATTTTAGTGTTCTTTCAAAAGCATAAAAGCCATTATTTCTCAAATATATTTTCCGTGATGAGTGGAAAAAAGTCATTGGTAGGGTATGTCGAACCAATAGAAGACACTCAATTACCAGCCATTAAAAGTGGTGTTTTGAAGTGTGCTTTTAACAATTCAGTGGCACATACACCTGAGGCTGTTTTGAATGAAAACATTTATTACGCACAGCATTATACTATTTGGAAAGACCTGGAAGTCATTATTAAAAACCTAAACAAACTGGATGGAAAATACATTTGATCGGGCCCGAAAACTAGATCTAGCTGATGAGTTATCAGATTTTAAGGATAAATTTCATATTCCTAAAAATAAGGAAGGAAAAGACAAGATTTATTTATGTGGAAATAGCCTGGGACTTCAACCTAAGTCCACAAAACGCATCATTGAGCAAGAATTAGATGATTGGGCAGATCTGGGAGTAGATGGTCATGTAAATGCTAAAAATCCCTGGTTGTCATACCATGAAGCTCTTTCTGAACCAATGGCAAAAATTGTAGGTGCGAAAGCATCCGAAGTGGTCATCATGAACTCTCTTACTGTCAATCTTCATCTGATGATGGTATCGTTTTACAATCCTGTGAAAGGCCGGTCCAAAATATTAATTGAATATTCTACATTTCCATCAGATGTTTATGCTGTCAAATCACAGATTCGTTTTCATGGCTTTAATCCTGAAACAGATCTATTATTCTTAAAACCAAAAAGAAATTCTTCCCTAATCACACGTGATGATATTGATGAAATGCTTGCCATACATGGTGATGAGATCGCACTCATTATGATTGGTGGTGTCAATTACTACACAGGTCAGTTTTTTAACTTGAAATATATCACTAATGCCGGACATAAACACGGTTGTGTCGTTGGTTTCGACCTGGCACATGGAGCAGGGAATATTCAACCAAACCTTCATGAAACCGGAGCCGACTTTGCAGTATGGTGTACGTATAAATATTTAAATTCCGGTCCGGGTGCATTATCAGGTGCTTTTGTTCATGAAAAGCATCAGGATTGGGGAGAAAGACCAAGATTCGAAGGTTGGTGGGGAACGAAAAAGACCAATCGCTTTAAGATGAAACATGAATTTGAGTCTATGTCAGGCGCTGAAGCTTGGCAATTAAGTAATCCGCCCATCATGGCTATGGCGCCGATCAAGGCATCTTTGGCAGTGTTTGAAGAAGCCGGAATGCACAGATTAAGGGAAAAATCTAAATTAATGGTGGAGTTTGCACTGGATTGTCTTGAAGATCTTCCTCAGGATCAAATAAAAATATTAATACCTCAGGATCCGGAATCACGCGGTTGTCAATTATCCCTTCAAATGCAACATCCGGATAAATCCTTTTTTCATGAATTGGAAGCAAGAGATATTGTAGCTGATTGGCGCGAACCTGATGTGATAAGGATTGCACCGGTGCCACTCTATAATACTTTCATGGATATCTTTGAATTTTCAAATATCATTAAAGAAGAACTTTCAAAAATATAGATTATGTCTAAAATTGTGATTGCAGGAGGCGGATTGTGCGGTGCATTAGCTGGTGCATATCTGGCAAGTAATGGCTATGAGATAGAAGTATTGGAAAGGAGAACTGACCTAAGACTTGGCACAGCAGAAACCGGGAGATCAATCAATTTGGCATTATCCGCGAGAGGGATCAAAGCTCTAGGTTTAATCGGTCTAGATGAAGAGCTCAAACAGATATCAATTCCGATGCCAGTCCGTGCACTTCACCAAAAAGATGGAACAATTTATTATGTACCTTATTCAGGTAGGTCCGGTGAATACATCAATTCAATTTCTCGTACCGGCCTAAATGCCTTATTACTTGAAAAATTGTCAGAGTTTAAAAATGTAAAGATTAGTTTCGAAGCTGCATGCACTCAGGTAGATTTCAAGAATAAATTTGTTGGCTATTCAAGTAATGGAGGCCACCACTCTACTTCCTACGATTTTCTAATGGGTACAGATGGAGCTGCAAGTGTCGTCAGGAAAAATTTATATGAACAACCCTTCTTTTCGCACACTTTCCAACAGGAATTTTTGGATTATGGCTATAAGGAATTGCACATCGATCCGTTGAAAGATGGTGGTTTTGCTATAGAGAAAAATGCTTTGCACATATGGCCGCGTGGTCATCTGATGATGATTGCCTTGCCGAATCTTGACGGGAGTTTTACGCTTACTTTATTCTTACCGATGAAAGGAGAAGACAGTTTTGAAACGATAGATTCGGGTTTGGGGATAAAGGCATATTTCGAAAAGCATTTTAATGATGCGACAGACTTGATGCCTACCTTGGAGCAACAATATCAAGCCAATCCGATCGGACATCTTGGTACGATAAAATGCAGCCCATGGTCCTTTAACAATGTATGTATAATGGGCGATGCTGCTCACGCTATAACCCCTTTTTATGGCCAGGGAATGAATTGTGCATTCGAAGACATGCTTATTCTATCTGAGTTAATGAAGCAAAGAGGTGGGTTAAGTGCTGAAGTGCTTCATGAATTCCAGCAAAATAGAAAGCAAGATACTGATGCCATTGCTGATCTTGCTATCGACAATTTCTATGAAATGCGGGACCATACTGCCAATCCTATATTTCTTAAAAAGCGGATGATAGAAACTGCTCTTGAGAAAACCTACCCTGATTATTATTCCAAATATTCCATGGTTACATTTCGGGATGACATGAGTTATCACGAAGCTATGACGAGGGGAAGGAAGCAGGATGCATGGTTGATGCAATATGCTGAATCCAACGAATTTAGTCTGGATAACCTCAACTTAATTTACAATAAGTTGAAAGAAATATTTTAATCGGGTTAACCTTTATCTTTTGTTCTTAGGATCAACCTCAACGACTGATCCCTGGTGATATATGACCATGCCCAGTTGATAAAGATAAATATCTTGTTTTTTGTGCCTAAAATCGCCATCAGGTGGACAAATAACCAAGTCAACCATGCAAAGAATCCACTAAATTTGAATCCAGGAAGTTCCGCAACTGCCTTCTTACGACCGATCGTCGCCATGTTTCCAAGATCTTTATATTTAAAAGGTTTTAACGGTTTGTTTTCCTGAATGTTTTTCAGGTTTTTGGCAAGATTTACTGCCTGTTGGATAGCAACTTGGGCAACTTGTGGATCTCCATTTGGCTTTGCTTCAGTGATCATTAAAGCACAATCACCTATGGCATATATGTCCGGAAAATTAGTCAATTGGTTAAATTCATTTACTAATAATCTTCTCCCTCTACCATAAGCGTCGGCAGGCATTCCTTCAAGGGCTCTGGCTATAATTCCGGCTGCCCAAATTACCATTTTAGTTCGAATAGTCGTTCCATCAGAAAAGGTGGCTACATTTCCATCATAATCCTTAACTACAGTATTTTTGATGACTTTGACACCCATCTCTAAAAGACTTTTTTCGGCTGACATGCTCGATTTTTCTGAAAGTGTAGAAAGCAATTTGTCACCGGCATCTACCAAATAAATATCAACTTCATCTCTGTCAATCTCATTATAATCCTTAGGTAGAATGTATTGCTTCATATCTGCAAGCGCGCCGGCAATTTCTACACCTGTGGCTCCACCACCCACGATTACAATATCTAACAGCTCCTGTCTTGCATCATAATCAGTGATGGATATTGCTTTTTCGTAATCTTCCAATATCCTATTACGCAGGGCCAAGGCTTCAGAAATTGATTTCATTGGCATGGCAAATTCCTGCATTCTTGCATTTCCAAAGTAATTGGTATCAGCTCCAAATGAAATCACCAATTTATCGAAATTGACCTTTCCAATATTTTTTAATCTGATATTTTTATTTTCAGTATCAATACTTATAACTTCATCATTTCTGATGTGAAAGTTTTTCTCATGTTGGAATAACTTCCGTAGCGGGAATGCTATGCTGCTGGGTTCGAGCCCCGCAGTAGCCACCTGATACATCAATGGTTGAAAAGAATGATAGTTTTCCTTATCGATCAAAACTACCTGATATTTAGATTTGAGTAATTTCTGAGCAAGCTTCAACCCTGCAAAGCCAGCGCCTATGATGACAATTCTCTTGAGGTCTGTTTCTGGAATATTTGCGATCATTGTGTTATTGTTTTTGATACACTATGTAAACAAAGATTTGCGTAAAAAGATGCCTTAAGGAAGTAAGAAAGTGAGGAGGTGAGAAAGTGAGGAGGTGAGAAAATCAGAAGTCAGAAGTCAGAAGTCAGAATGAGGCACCGAAAGTATATAACCGATTACTAATTATCAAATAAAACCATGAAAGACGATTCTCCAGACCCTTAAATGATCGCCTGCCTTTTTAATCTCGAACAGTGCCATCTCTCATTATTTCCCGCATGATGCTGGACTATCGCCTAGCTGCAGCATCCATACATTATTCATAGCATCCTCATTCCCCATAAACCTTATTTCCATCCAAATGATATGTCTCACCGCTATGTGGACAGACAGCTTTGCCGGTATAATCAAAATCCAGACGCAGTCCTGATTTGCTTACCCAACCTATCTGATGACCCGGATTACCGACGATCAAAGCATAATCTGAGACATCTTTTACCACGACGGAACCCGCACCTATCATCGCGTATTTACCAATATTATTTCCACAAACTATAGTAGCATTTGCTCCAATAGTTGCTCCTTTTTTGACCAGTGTTGTTTTGAACTCTTCTTTGCGTTCAATGAAGCTACGAGGATTAATCACATTTGTGAATACCATGCTTGGCCCTAAAAAAACATCGTCTTCAGTGACGACACCATCATAGATAGAAACATTGTTCTGAACTTTCACATTATTGCCAAGTGAGACGCCAGATGCAACAAAGACGTTCTGGCCGAGAATACAATTTTTACCGATTATTGCTTCTTTCATAATGTGGCTAAAGTGCCAAACCTTAGACCCCTCCCCTATTTTAGCACCTTCGTCTACAATAGCTGTATCATGGATAAATATCATATATTTTTAATTTGATGGTGAAAAGTACTACATATTTCAGCAATTAAAGGTTAATTTTGCGCAATTTTTTTATTACTAAATTAATCATCAATGACTTTTCAAAGTTTGATATTAGAGGAAAACGGACCAATACTTATTGTAACTATCAATCGGCCAGAAGCACTGAATGCTTTGAATAAAATGGTGTTTGATGAATTAGAAATGGTTTTCAGAGACGAATTACCTAAAATGCAACAAATCCGTGGTGTCATTATTACTGGAAGTGGAGAAAAAGCCTTCGTTGCAGGAGCAGACATCAAGGAATTTGCAAATTTTGGAGCAGAACAAGCTACAGCGTTATCGCTGAGAGGTCAAGGCGTACTTTTCTTGATAGAAAATTGTCATGTCCCAGTTATAGCAGCAGTGAACGGTTTTGCACTTGGCGGTGGTTGCGAACTTGCTATGGCGTGTCATATGAGAATCGCCGGTGCAAAAGCAAAATTCGGTCAACCTGAAGTCAATCTGGGATTAACTCCGGGATATGCCGGAACTCAACGACTTATTCAATTGGTTGGCAAAACTTTTGGAATAGAATTATTGTTAACTGCCAGAATAATTGATGCAGAAGAAGCATTCAGGATAGGACTTGTAAATAAAGTTGTGGAACAAGGTCAGGAAGTAGCCACAGCAATGGAAATTCTCAATGTAATTGCTCAAAAAGCTCCAATTGCTATTGCTAAAACTATTCATTGTATTAACACATTTTATAATAAAGAAAAGGATGGTTTCTATGAAGAGGCTGTTCAATTCGGGCTTTGTACCGAAACGGATGATTTTAAAGAAGGAACTACAGCTTTTATAGAAAAAAGAAAAGCTGATTTTAAGAACAAATAAATAATGATCGAAACAGATATAGCTATCATTGGCGCAGGACCTACAGGACTTTTTGCAGTTTTCGAGGCCGGACTTTTAAAACTCAGATGTCACCTCATTGATTCCCTGCCTCAGCCGGGAGGTCAATTGACAGAGATCTATCCAAAAAAGCCTATTTACGATATTCCCGGATATCCAAGCGTTTTAGCAGGAGAATTGGTCCAAAATCTTATGGATCAGATCGCTCCTTTTGAACCAGGATTTACCTTAGGAGAACGTGTAGAACAACTAGAAAAGACAGAAGATAATAAATGGATAATTACTACTTCCCTCGGTAGTAAAATCAAAGCACCTGTAGTCGTTATTGCTGCCGGTCTTGGATCTTTTGAACCAAGAAAACCTGCGATTCCTGAATTATTAAGTTTCGAAAATAAAGGTGTTGACTACATCATTCGCGATCCTGAAGTTTATAGAGATAAGAAACTGGTGATTTCCGGAGGTGGAGATTCTGCCTTAGATTGGACAGTTTATCTTGCAGAACTTGCTCAGAGTATTACACTTGTGCACAGAAGAAAAGAGTTTCGGGGAGCTCCTGATACTGTAGATAAAGTCATGGATTTAGTTGAAAAAGGAAGAGTTGAATTGATTACAGAAGCTGAGGTCACTGCTTTGAATGGCAATGGTGTACTCAAAGAAGTTACTATTGTTCATGACAGAGATGGCAATATCATTAGAGAAGCCAATAATTTTATACCATTATTTGGACTATCACCCAAATTAGGCCCAATTGCTGAGTGGGGATTAAATCTTGATAAAAACGAAATAATTGTCAATACCTTTGATTACCAGACTAATGTACCGGGTATTTACGCTGTAGGTGACATCAACACTTATCCAGGCAAGTTAAAATTGATCTTATGTGGATTCCATGAAGCGACACTAATGTGCCAATCCGCATTCCAATATATTTACCCTGACAAAAAACTTTCTTTCAAATACACCACAGTGATGGGCAAGGATGCCTTACATTTATAATTCAAAATAAACGAAACATAGTTTTACCATGATTCAAAGAATTCAATCCATATTTATGCTTTTAGCTGCAGCATGCATGTCTTTCTTATACTTGCCGTCTTTCGAATTCGCAGGATCTGAAACACCTGAAGTTAGGTCAGCAGGATTATTTACAGACGGCTATTTTAATTCATATGATAATACAATATTAGTAAGTCTTATAGCAGGAGCAATATCACTTGCCTTTATAAATATTTTCCTCTATAAAAATAGAAACCTCCAATTATTGTTATCAAGAATTACGATTGTAGTGATATTTAGTATTATAGTTGTCGGTGGAATTCTATTTTATCTTAACTTTGAAAATCGTCAAAGTGAAATGGAACATGTCAATATTCGTCTCGGACTTTTCATTCCTTTCGTCAGTATGGCCCTGCTTTATTTCGCTAATAAATATATAATTAAGGATAACAAGTTGGTCAAGTCAATGGACAGACTTAGGTAAAGAATAATGAATAATGAACAATGAATAATATAGCAAAGATGGAAGGGTTTATTAGATTTGGAGATTGGGCGGAGAAGGAAAATGGGTAATGAGTAATTGGTAATTGGTAATAATTGCGAAGATGGAAAATTGTAGCAGATTTGAAGATTGGGCAAAGATAGAAATGGACAATTGATAATTGATAACTCCGATCCGAAGCGCAATTCTAATTTCAGCCTTCTAATTTCTAATTTTAAAATCAGTAATCAGTAATCAGTAATCAGTAATCAGTAATCAGTAATCAGTAATCAGTAATCAGTAATCAAAAAGCCAGCTGTAATAAAAAGAGTTCCATCTGTGCCAAATTTTAGTTGAAGACTAAAATCTTTTAATTAAAGAACGTTTCCTTAAGCTGCTTATTTTGAAGAAATTGTCTTTGTGTTAAAAATGGCTAATCATCAATCAGTAAGTTACCGTTTTGGGAATAATAATTAACAATTAATAAATAACAATTGATACCACAGCCTCCTCAGATGGATCCGGAAGAAGTACTGATCATTCAGCGCTCTTATAGGAATTTGCTGAAAAGTATCAAAAGTGATTTATCCAAAGAAGATAGAGATAATATACGTCAGGCATACGAAATAGCCGTTCAAGCGCATGCCAAACAAAGACGGAAATCAGGTGAACCCTATATCCTTCATCCTATAGAAGTAGCTAGAATATGTGCAGAAGAAATAGGTCTTGGGCCCACTGCTATAGTAGCCGCATTATTACACGACGTAGTAGAAGATACGGACGTCACTCTGAATGATATTAAAATTCAATTTGGCGAAAAAATTAGCCGGATCGTAGATGGTCTGACAAAGTTAGATAGTTCTTATAATCAGGAGAATCCTCAAGCTGAAAACTTCAAAAAAGTGCTTAGCACCCTCAATTCTGATGTACGTGTGGTATTGATAAAGATGGCTGACCGCCTTCACAACATGCGGACTCTTGGCTCTATGAAGCGGGACAAGCAACTCAAGATAGCTTCTGAAACCAGCTACATTTATGCTCCCTTAGCACACAGATTAGGACTTTACAAGCTTAAAACAGAATTCATGGATCTTTGCCTTAAGATTCTTGAACCCTCACTTTATCAGGATATCGCAAGAAAACTGCAGGAAACAAAGAGAAGTAGAAATCATTACATCAATGATTTTATAAAAGGGATGAGCGATCAGTTGGAAGAATTAAATATTCCATACAGGATTATCGGTCGACCAAAATCTATTTCATCTATTGCTGACAAGTTAAAGACCAAAAATGTTCCTTTCGAGGAAATTTATGATCTCTTTGCAATACGGATCATTGTAGATGTAGAAGTTAAGAAAGAGAAGAGCATTTGCTGGCAAGTATATTCTGTCATAACAGATGTTTATACCCCAGTCACAGAAAGATTAAAAGATTGGGTGACCATGCCAAAATCAAATGGGTATGAATCCCTTCACACAACAGTAATAGGCCCAGGGGGAAGATATGTCGAAGTCCAGATCCGAAGTGAAAGAATGGACGATATAGCTGAGAAAGGTTTCGCAGCACACTGGAAGTATAAAGGTGTAAAAGCAAGTTCTCAAAATGTATTCGATACCTGGCTCGATAGCGTAAGAACACTTCTGGATGATAAGGATAAAGATGCATTGGAATTCATTTCTGAATTTAAAACGAATCTTTATGGTGAAGAAGTTTATTGTTATACTCCAAAGGGAGATATGGTGACTTTGCCCAAAGGTGCTACTGCATTAGACTTTGCTTTCAACATTCACTCTGATGTTGGCTATCATGCTATCAGCATCAAGATCAATAATAAGTTGGTTCCCATGTCCTATGTTTTGGAAAATGGAGATCAGATCCAGGTTAATACTAACAAAAATCAGAAGCCAAATGAAAGTTGGCTTAAAATGGTCATAACCGGGAAAGCAAGAACGAAGATCAAGCAAGCGCTGAAGGAAGAAGACAAACAACAGGGAGAATATGGACGAGAAGAATTAGAGCGAAAACTCAGCAATCAAAAGTTAGACTTTGAAGAGAATGTCGACTTCCTTGTCAAATTTTTTGGGTTTAAAAGTAGGTTAGAATTGTATCTGGGAATAACAACCAATCAAATTAAGATCGATTTTAAAAAGTTTAAAATTGAGAACAATAAACTTGGACTGCTACCTGAAGTGATCACCAAGCCAAAAGTTGAGGAATTAGAGGAGCATCAGGGAAAAGACGCAATTGTCGACAATTCAAAAAATAAATCCCTCCTTTTAATCAATGGTGAAAGCGCCGATAAGTTTAGTTTCCAATTTGCTTCTTGCTGCCACCCATTGCCAGGAGACGATATTTTCGCTTTCGTAACGACAATGAATACACTTAAAATTCACAGGACTTCATGTCCAAACAGTGAACATTTACTTGCGAGTTACGGTTATAGAGTTTTGAAGGCAGATTGGACAAATAATCTTTCTAGCTCTACCGCTTTTGTCGTAGAACTTACCATCAATGGTACTGATGGAGGCCCAGGTATCATTCAGTCTATCACAGAAACCATCAATAAATTTGGCCTGAATATCAAATCATTTAAGATCGATGGTAATGAAGGAATTTTTGAAGGTGTGGTCAAATTAGAAGTCACGAACATTGATCAAATGAATGTTGTAGTCAAGACAATCAAAAACCTTCCCTACATATCAAGTGTTAGAAGAAGTAATTAAGGCTTTATATATTTGAAATTTTATATTACGTCTTTTTTATATAACTTTACTTTATAAATTTATTTGATGTGCCTAAATCCGATGTTATGAATAAGTACGATATGATCGACCGAAGTGTAGAGATACCTCTAAATGAGAAATTATTTGCTGAGGTTAAGATCATATTTTCCAATTATCTCGAAAAAAATCTTTGTCGTAAAACTCCCGAACGATACGCAATACTTGAAGAAATATACAAACGAGCAGATCATTTTGATGCTGAAACTTTGTATTTTCATATGAAAAACAATAATTACAGGGTTTCAAGAGCTACTGTTTATAATACGCTGGAGCTTTTGGTTAATTGTGATCTGGTTAAGAAGCATCAATTCGGTAAAAACCTGGCACAATATGAAAAATCATATGGCTACAAACAACATGACCACATCATTTGTGAAAATTGCGGCAAGGTGGTAGAATTCTGTGATCCAAGAATTCAAAACATAAAAAACATGATCGGCGAAATGCTTAATTTTAGAATCACACACCATTCTTTGAACCTATATGGTTTTTGTGCTGACGGTTGCGAAGCCCCAAAGCAAACAGCTCCATTAAATATTTAATATAAGCCAATGATATATTGGCTTATTCTCTTCGCATTTTTGGTGGCCAGCTTATATGCGCTTTTCTTTTTTTATGCCACAATTGAATGGCTTAAAACGAGGGAATTATTTGTATTGACCAAATACCATCCTGTCAAATTCTCCATTATTATTCCATTTAGAAACGAGGCTCATAACCTTGCAAAATGTATTGAAAGCATTCTGGAACAACATTATGACAGAGATAGATTTGAGATCATTTGTGTTAATGATCATTCGAGTGATGGAGGGGAGTTTCTTCTACAAACTTATGAGAAGGAGTATGAATTTATTAAATTAATTCAAAATATAGGTTGGGGTAAAAAACAAGCCATAGAAGCAGGGATTGATATATCAAGTCATAATCACATTATTACCGTCGATGCAGACACTTTAAGAAATAAGAGTTGGCTAGTGGCTATGGCTAGCATGTTCAATTACAAGGGAATACGAGTAGTTGCCGGTGGAATATTAATGATACCAATCAAACCAAAACCTTTTCATTTTTTCCAAACAATGGATTATTGCGGATCTATTGCTTTATCAATTGTAGCGATGCGTAAAAACTGGTTTAGAAATGGAAGTGGTGGAAATCTGGCATTTACTAAAGATGTTTATTATAGATATAAAGAATCTAATAGCGATGAAGGAATCGCCTCTGGTGACGATGTTTTTCTTCTTCACCATGCATTTAAAGAGGATCCAAAAAGTGTATTATTCCCAAAGTCAAAAGATTTATTAGCGTTTACAGGAACAGAACCCAACTGGAACTCATTTATTCAGCAGAGAAGCAGGTGGGCCGGCAAAACTTTTCAATATAAAGAAAAGACAATGATGTTTATCTGGGCGTTAATATGGATAGCAAATATTTTGATTCCATTTGTTCTTATTGGAGCATTGACAGGAAGTGATATCATGATACAATTATTGTGTTTTATGATCATGACAAAATTTATGGCTGATTTTATATTTTTACGAACTGTCACAAATTATTTCGACAAGTCCTTTTTTAAATATTTTTTTATTGCTGAATTGTATCATGTTAGTTATGTGATTATTGTGGGGATAAATGCCATTTTAGGTATAAAATTTACGTGGAAAGGTGACAAATTAAAAAGGTAAAGCCAAAAAAATACTTTACCTTCAACACGATAACAAGCTATTAAACCAAAGGCATTTTCATGCGTATCCAATTTAATTTTAATTAAATTAATTGAAATTCAAACCTTTATATCATAAAGATTTAAAGCATAAATTAATTTTCAAAATTGGACAGACAAAGTGAAAAGATAATGAAGTTAACACCTTCTGTTCGACAGATTATTGCTATTGCACTTCCCATTATGATAGGAAGTGCCGCACAAAATGTATTGCAACTAAGTGACAGCATCTTTCTATATCACTTGAGTGAAACAGATTTTGCTGCTATCGGCTTCGTAGGAGTTTTCTATCTTACGATTAACGCTATTGGATATGGATTTTCCAAAGGTGGGCAGATCATAATCGCCAATAAGGCCGGACAACAAGACATAGAAGGCATCAGGAGAAATTTCCAGGCTCTAGGCCTATTTGAAGCTGGTCTTGCTGTCGTAATGTTCCTATTTATGTACTTCTGCAGTCCATGGTTTTTTGGGCTGTTCCTTCAGAATAAGGAAGTCTTGAAAGCCAGTATAGAATTTATGGAATATAGATCTTTCGGAGTATTCTTTTCATACATTGGCGTCACCTTAATAGCTTTATATACAGGAATCGCCAAGACAAAGTTCATTCTGGTCGAAACCTTGCTTTTACTTATAGTCAACGGAATCTTAAATTATGCTTTGATATTTGGTAAGTGGGGACTTCCATCTATGGGTATTGCTGGAAGCGCGTTAGCTAGTACTATTGCAGAAGCTTTTGGTGCTGTGATATTTTTGCTTTATTTATATTTTGACAAAAATGTCAAAGAATTGAGAATTTTTTCCAGACCAAAATTAGAATTTAAACTCATAAAAGATCAATTCAAACTTGCTGCTCCAATAGTTGCTCAAAATTTTGTAGGACTAGGAAGCTGGTTTGTATTTTTTGCGATTATAGAGGACATGGGCGAGCGGGCATTGGCTATTTCAAATCTAGTCAGGATAGTTTATCTCATACTATCTATTCCCACATGGGGCTTTAGTTCCGCCACGAATACCATTGTTGGCAATCTGATGGGTCAGGCTAATTATTCTTCCATCCTTCCAAGTATGCGGAAGACTGCTATTACCTGTTTTGTTATGACGATGTCTGCAGCCTTGCCAATTATCATATGGCCGGAGACATTCTTATATCCACTTTTAGGTTCAAGTGATATGACCTTGATTACAGATTCTAAGTCAACTCTTTACGTTTTGTTAATAATTGTTGCTTTTAGTTCAGTAATATCTATTTATGTCAATGGTATTGCTGGTGTTGGAGCCACGCTGACAGGTCTTTTAATACAAACATTGAGTGCGATATCTTACTTAATCGCAATTTATGTTGTAGTAGACATCTGGCAAAGTACCTTAAATTATGCCTGGAGCACCGAAATAATATATTGGATCGCACAATTAGTCGGAGTTTTGTGGTTCTTCCATAAGATCAGTTTTGCAAAGATGAGGTATGCGGATGGGTAGAAATATATTGAAGTAGCAGTGTTTAATTAGACAGGAAAAGAATTACCATAGAAAGGAATTTGTAGGATTATGAAAAGCTAATGGCTATTAGCTAATGGCCTATGGCTCTGCTTTGGAAAATACTTTAGTGATTCTTCTTATTGTAACGTATTATAACGTAAAGTTATTTAATCTTCTTCATCATAATTTACGAAACAGGTCCATTAGCTAACAACCAGCAGGTTTTATTTTTCACCATCAAATGGAATATCTTTTAAAAAGCTAATGGCTATTAGATAATGGCATATGGCTCTGCTGTGGAAAATAATCTGCCAAGTCTTCTTATTGTAATTTATCATAAAGTAAAGTTAAGCAATCGTGCTTATCAATTTTTGCGAAACAGAGCCATCAGCTAACAGCCAATAGCCATAAGCTTTCTATGAATTGTTTACAAAAAAACCAAGTCTAAAAGCAAATGTCCGACAGCTACTTAGGATACGTCAACACACAGCTGATCTTCTCCTTTTTGCTACTTCCATCACTATGAGAAAACTGGAATTCAATGATGAAAATACCGGGAAGAGCTCTACTATTATCATCTGTACTTCCATCCCACGTCACAAAACCATCTGCTCCGGTCAGAACACCTGTATTATCAGTTTTGATAGGTCTCCCTTGAGCATCGAACACCCTCCATCTAAGAACATAACCGGGTTTATCAAGATGATATTGGACAATAAACTGGTCAAGATAACCATCCTGATTGGGTGAAAAATGATCCTCTTCTTTACTCAGGATTTTATCAGAAACTTTGATGGTTCTTGACTGACTATTCTTATAAGTGGGTGTCGCACCTCCTATGTCTGTGGCAGCTGATTGCCAATTAGAATTCAAGGTTGAAAGTACATCTTCAGAAATTCTTTCTAAAGAAATCCCTTCATCGTCTTTTAAAAATACGCTGTGCATCTTTGCATTATATCTGAAGCTATCAATCATGATATCGCCATTCCATAATGTTACATTTCCTTCGTCATCATTAAAAGTAGGGATTAACATTTGTTGTATCGAATTAGGTAATTTAACGTTGTAATTGTTTTTTAGCCACGTTGGATCTTGACAAAATACCAGATATTCACCTGGCTGAATAAAAGTCGTTTTATTTATAAGTGATGTTTTATTGCCAAGTGTATTTGCTATAATCAATCCATTCAAATCAAATATTTTATCAGATTTGTTATAAAATTCCACAAAATCAAAACCTCCTGTCGGTGGATTAAATAAAATCTCGTTCACTATGACTTCCCCGACCTCAGGTGTTGCAAATCCCTGCCCAAACCCTATGGTAGTATCAATTGCAATCTTTTTTCCTATACAGTTGGTAATTTGTGGTCCAATATTGATTTTATACCACGTACCATCAACTAGAGGTTCATCAAATTGAATTTGAAAACAAGCAGTTATTGGAGTACTATACAATATTGTAAACCCAGGAGTATTAACGCCCTGGAAAGCTAACCCATTTGAAGGATCTGAAAAATCAACAGTTTTACTCAGACAGACTTCTATAGACTGATTGCTGGACAAAACCACGTTAATTACCTTTAATGCATTTTCACTTATTGTAGCATTAGTATTTGCTCTACCCGGAGTTCCACCAGACACATCTGTCGATGCCCTGAATACATCGAGTCCATCACAAACGCCTTCTTTTAAGGTATGCTCAAGAGACCATCCACCATCCTTTTTTAAGGCATCCTTGTAAGAATTCAAGTCATATGTAACTGAATGAATTAGGTTTTGAGCTCCATTAATAAGGGATATTGTGGTTCCTTCATTATTCAAAGAAGGAAATGAACTCAGACCAAACACATTTGAATATGCGGACCATAGCGCCAGATCTGAATTAGGTACAATAATTAAATAGGTACCTGGTAAAAAATTAACATTAGGCAATGGGTAAAGTGTGGTGGACTTTTGCAGCTTGTAATCACTCAGTTTAAAAGTCTTAGCTGTAGAGTTATATAATTCTATAAATTCACTATTTGGCAGACCGATGACTGGGCTTGGGTCAGGAAGTAATTCATTGATGAGTATATCAAATTGACCTGCTGTTTCTGCTATTGTATAAGAAAATTCAATGCTTTGAGGTACCATAATATTACCCAAAAGGTCCTGAAGGTTAGAAATTTTTATCGTATTTGGATTAACGTTGAGTGCTTCAGACGTAGTTATAGTAATACTTTGCCCTTGGACATTTATACTCTGGATAGTCAGTAACTCATTAGACGCATTTCTAATTTCATAATTGCTTTTATTGATCAGACCTGAATTCTCAACAGCTTCATCAAAATTCAACACTAAAGTATTTAATGAGGTTGCTAGGACGTTCTCCACCACAGGACCCTTAGTGTCAGCTTCAATTTTTTTAATTATGATATCATCAAAATAAAATTCTTCTTTTCGGGTGACTGTATATGTCATCCAAAATCCAAAATGAGTTGGTTGCCCTAGAATAAATTCATCGGGCCTAGCTCCATCATAAATATTAATTATAGACAGGTCTGTTTTTTGGAAATCAATCTTGAGATGACCTTGAGTTACACTGCCTTTGAACCAACCTTCTAGTATATCAGCAAATTGTCCATTACCGGCTTCGGCAATAGGAATTGAACTAGTCAGTGAACCATAATTAAGTTTCACTCCATCATTACTTCCATCTTCACCTATGGATAAAAACAACCCATTACCTGTATTCAGGTCACTATTTTCATTTTGAAGATAAATTCCTAGCCGGTTAGATTTTGAAGGGGCAAAATTCATTTTAACCCAAAAAGAAAATTCATAAGAATCCTCCCAGCTCAGAGGAGTAGAAAAGTACGAAGTTCCCGCACCTGGAGCATTTAATTGTCCTTGGCTTAAATTATTTTTAGTAAAATTATTTATATCACCTGCCCAAATCCCCGTTTCATTAAAATTTATACCTGAAAAGGTTTCATTGACCTGAGACTTCAACTCTAAACTGAATAGAGTTAATAAAATAATTAAGCAGAAATTTGAAATTTTGATTTGCATCTTTATCTATCTTTGCGTGTTGTAAAAGTACTTTTTATAATCCAAAAAACTAAAATTCTTTCAATATCAATTAGTTTTGGATTGGGTAAGTATTTTGGTTCTATATTAAGCATATTTATTATTTAGACGTTTTTTGTTCAGTAATATAAATTAAAAAAATACATAAAATGAAAGTTGCAGTTTGTGGAGTGACTGGTTTAGTTGGGACAGTTATGTGTAAGGTTCTTGAAGAACGTAATTTTCCAATCGACGAATTTATCCCTGTTGCTTCGGAAAGATCTATCGGAAAAGAGATTATTTTTAAAGGAAAGACATACAAGGTAGTTAGTATGGAAGATGCTATAAATGCTAAGCCAGACATAGCCTTATTCTCGGCAGGTGGTTCTACTTCACTGGAATGGGCTCCTAAATTTGCTGCAATTGGAACAACTGTTATTGATAATTCATCAGCATGGAGGATGCATGAAGAAGTTAAATTAATCGTTCCAGAAGTCAATGCAGACCAATTAACTGATGAAGATAAGATCATCGCAAATCCCAATTGTTCTACTATACAAATGGTTGTGGTATTAAAGCCACTTCATGACGCATATAATATTAAAAGAGTCATTGTTTCGACTTATCAATCAGTCACAGGAACTGGAGTAAAAGCAGTAGAACAGATGATGAATGAGCGTGAAGGAATAGATGGGGTTATGGCATATCCACATCAGATAGACATGAACATCATTCCACAAATCGATGTTTTTACTGATAATCTCTACACCAAAGAAGAAATGAAAATGGTTAATGAGACTAAAAAAATCATGTCAGATGATAATATTAGATTGACTGCTACTGCTGTGAGAATTCCAGTAGTCGGTGGACATAGTGAATCAATAAACATTGAATTTGAAAAAGAATTTGAATTAAAGGACGTAGTAAGATTGCTTGATGATGCAGATGGTGTTGTAGTTATTGATGATCCAGCCACATCTTCTTATCCAATGCCTAAAGATTCGCATGAGAAAGATGAAGTATTTGTAGGACGTATCCGCCGGGATGAATCACAACCAAATGCTTTAAATTTATGGGTCGTCTCAGACAATTTGAGAAAAGGCGCTGCCACAAATGCTGTTCAGATAGCCGAATATTTAGTAGCTCATAATCTTGTGAATAAAGAAAGCCTAATGACTATTTAATCAAAATATGATAAAATATTTTAATTTATTTTTAAATCAGGGAATATATTTACCTTACTTTGTGTTTACATATATGAATTTCTAAATCAATACATTTTTTAAATAAACTATTTTAAATGATGTAGTGGTTTATTTATCCTTTTACCATAGTTAATACAAATCTTTACAAAAAGATTGAAGAAAAAAATTACAGATGAAGTCTAAATTGGTTGTTTGGGGTCAGAAAGGTGACCAGAAAGTACTTATTGCAATGTCTCTCAGATCGAAAGACAGTAAAATTGATGTTTATACCTTCAGCGAAGATATTGCAACAGAGGAATTGTATAAAAATCTTACTCAGGATTGGCGGAATGGAAGTGAAGTTAGTTTTCCTGAGGGATTCGTTTTGCAAGAGATCGAACTAAGCGCTTCCGGTAGTATTCTACCTGAAGGCGTCACTGTTGACAATGCTGACTTGATCAATAGAGCCCAAACTGAATGGCATTTTGCTGTCCTCTCAGCGAAATTAAGTGCCACATATGCTTCTGAACTAGAAGCTATTAAAGATAAAATCGAACAGGTTACGGCTTTTAGTCAACCTATTTGGAATGAATTAAAATCCTTTTGGGATAAAGTACAAGTACAAATTCGCGATAAAAATATTTTTGTCGAGCATATTAGTGATCTTAAAAAATCTACTAATGAAGCATTTGATGCCTTGAAAAACAAGCGCAAAGAAATGGATAAAACATTTAATGAAAGTTCTCATAAAGTCAAAGATGATTTTATGAATGCGCTGAACGATATTGAAGAAAAAATATCCAAAGGACTTAGCTTGCATCCACTATTTGAAGAATTGAAGAAATTGCAGTCTCAATTCAAAACTGCAATGCTAAATAACTCTGATAAGAAAAATGTCTGGGATAAATTAGATGCCACCTTCAAAGCTATCAAGGAAAAAAGGTATGGGTCTCAAGGTAACAATGAAAACCCCAATTCAGCAAAAGAAAGGTTGGATAGCAGATTGTCCGGCTTATTGTCGGCCATTGGTAAAATGGAAAAATCCATCCAGTTTGACAAAAATGATCTTGACTACCAAAATAAAAAAATCGATGGCCCTGGTGGACAGCTTGAAGTACAGATCAGACAAGCCAAAGTAAGGATGGTAGAAGATCGCGTACAATCAAAGCAAGTTAAGCTAAACGATATGCTTAAGACAAAGGAAGAACTGGAGCAACGAAAGATAAGAATGGAAAAAAATGAAGCACTCCGCGAAGAAAAAGATGGAGCAAGAAAAGCAGCACAGGATAAAATCGCTGCTGAAATAAAAGCAGCTTCAGAATCTAGATCAGAAAGCAACGAGGATCTAGAAAAAGCGGCTCATTTAATAGCTGAAGCAAAAAAAGCAAAACAATCAACTCCTCAGAAAGAGTCAATCCTTGATGCTATAGGTGCTGTATTGGGCGAATCACTTGAAGATGCAGTTGATTCTTTCAAAGCTGTAGCATCTGTAGTAGGTGATAAACTTGGTGATGTCATGGATGACATTAAAGACAAAGCAAGCGAGAAATTCAACGAAATGTCTCAAGCTGCTGAGGAGATGGCTGCAGAAGCAGATGCACATGAAACTGATGAAATGTCTGCTGAAACACATGTAGGAAATGCAGAAGAAGAGCAAGATATCGTATTAAGCAATAATTCTGAATCATCTGATATAGAGCCTAACCATCTAGTTTCTGACGAACCTGTAAGTAAAGAGCAATCTTTAATTGAAATAGAAGAAGTTCCTTTAGTATCAGCATCTGATGACATTGATTCAAAAAATGACAAAGATGATGAAACCGGCGGAATAAGTGATACTGAAGAAAAGCCCGAAGTTTAAATTTTCAGGCAAAGTTCATTTTCTTTTTAACGCTAGTCAATGCTACTTCTCCTAAATCTATTTCTAAAGATTTAATGATTTCATAGAACTCATTTTGACTTTGCCATAGATTAATTGGAATAGATAAAATATTAACCCAATCCAGAATTTTAGAAATATTTTCTAACTGGGTTGGGTTTTTATTTTGTTCAAAAAGTCTTAACTGCTGATAAATATGTTTCTCGGCAAGTAAACCTAATCTTTCAGGATCTTCAGGTTTGACTTCCCACTTTTGCATCATGACAGTGATACTCATCAATTTTTCAAAATTAATAGTTTTCTTTAAAGACAACTCATCCATGAGATCTGCATTCAGTACGAATGCTACAATAGCCGCATAGCCTGAAGATATTGGAAATCCTGTTAAGGACATTTCATGCAAAATATTGAAATTCGAATTATAAATTTCGCGGAAACTCTCAACAGCTGTTTTTAAATTTTTCTTTGAAATAATCTTTAGCAAATTAATCTTTTCATCCTGAAATAAATTACTGAATCCAAATCGTTCTGCCCCAAAATAGCTATGCATTTGATTAATCAGTTCAGGTAAATCGTCATTTTTAAACAAATTTCTGACTTTATCCATGAAATCATTGAAGTCAAGTTGATTTTTACCATTTTTAATATAGCCTACTATATGTGTCTGCCCAAGATATAGAACACCAAAACTGTAATTCAAAGTGGCCCATGTAAGTGTTGACTTCATAGTTGCTGAGCCAATCACTAGTTGATTTGGTTCATGAGACTCGCGTTTGAAAACTTCATTAGTCGCAAAAAATTTGTATAAGTTCATTTCAGACGGCACCCTTTCGAAAATTGAAAGGACTGAAATGTGCATTGCAACTTGCTCTAATCTAATTTCAGACGTTAGCACCATTGATTCATAGACGTGCCTTCCATTTTCGAATTCCGGAAGATTACTTGGAATTAGTTCTAATTTTTTTCTAAAATCATGCTCGATGGTAGCTCCAAAATATTCTGCATGAGTTACAGCACGCCTTGCATATTGCAGTATTTGAACCGTTTCAAGACCGCTAATCTCATCGAAAAACCATCCACAACTGGTGAACATTAGATTTGCATGCCTTTCCATTTCAAGGAGTTTCAGTGCATTCATTCCCAATTCTTCTTCAAAAGCCTCTTTCAAATGTTTTTGAAGAAAGTTTTTTACAAAAGTTGTATTTCTGTTTAAGACAACGCTTATATAATCATGCTTAGCAGCCATTAGGTCCTTGAATATGGCTGTACCTTTACTTAGAAATACCTTGGTCAATTCGTCCCTCAACCAATTGAGCCCATCTCTCAATGGTTTACGATATTGCTGGTTCCAACCTGGATGACCACCAGTATTACATCCACAATCAGACCTCCATCTTTCTACTCCATGGTAACAACTCCAACTGCTATTCTCATGAATTCTTGCTTCAAATGTTGGTGGAAATAATGCTAAGTAATTACCATAATTTGTAATTATAAAATTTGGATTTTTGTTTATATGCTCTATACAACTGGACAAAGCCATTTCTCCATAATGATGATGATGCCCGTATGACTCCCCATCAGTTGCTATATTAATCAAGGCATTATCTGGAGCTTTTTCTCCTGCTTGAATAAAGGCGTTGGCAAAAACTTCACCATCATTCAAAATACCGTCAAATGCAACTTTCTGAGAGATTACTCCATCATAAAAGAATATACTTATTTGATTTCCGGATGGTAATAGAACCTTATAGGGGTGTGTCGTATCAATATTTGATTCATTGATATCTACCCAATCATTTTCCCCCATTTTGCGGATAGCAGCTAATTGTCTTGGTGCCAAAATTGTAAATAATATGCCTTCGCTGCTGAGCACTTCGAGCGTGGCAGTATCTACAGCAGTTTCAGACAACCACATTCCTTCAGGTTTGCGACCAAACCTGCTTTCAAAATCATATATTCCCCATTTTACTTGAGTTAATTTATCTTCCGCATTGGCCAAAGGCATGATTATATGGTTATAGATCTGTGCAATGGCATTACCATGACCATTATTTGATTTAACACTTCTCTTATCAGCTTCAATGATCTCCATATAAGATGGCATATCATTTTCCTCCATCCATGATATCAATGTGGGACCAATATTAAAGCTAATATTTTCGTAATTATTGACAATTTCTCTTATTTGTCCTGAATTATTTAATATCCGCGCCGCTCTATTGGGAGCATAACATTCATAGTTAATGCGTTCATTCCAGTTATTAAAAGGTGCTGCAGAAACTTGATTTTGAATTTCCTCCAACCATGCATTTTCTCTAGGAGGCTGGTAGAAATGTCCATGAATACAGATATATTTATTTTGCTCCATTTAGAATGTATGTGTATTGATCATAAATAGGATCAAAAATTAAATTGAAAAGATCGTACAAAATATCAAAGTTTATTTGCTTTGATGGTAGGACCTAAGATAATGATTGAGAGTGGAGCTAGTGTGAGACATATTGAATCTGCCTTATTATGCTGAAATACACGCTCTGATTTAATGGTTTTAGAATTTACTACTCCTCCACCACTCCATTTTTTATCGTCGCTATTGAGTATTTCTTTCCAACTTCCTTTCGCCGGAACCCCAATTCGATAATTCTCTCTTTTCACCGGAGTCATATTCAAAATTACTATAACCGATTCGTTTTCATGTTCTCCTCTTCTTATATAGGAAATAACACTATTTTCGCTGTCATCTGCAGCTAACCATTCAAATCCTGCCGGGTGAAATGAATGAAAATGTAATGCCTTTAATTCAGTAAATAATTGATTTAATTTCCTGACAAATGATTGTATATTCTTATGGTAATTAAATTTCAATAAATGCCATTCAAGACCGTTGATATGACTCCATTCCCAACTTTGGCCAAATTCACATCCCATGAACAAAAGCTTAGCTCCCGGGTGTGTAAACATGTAACCAAGCATCAACCGGAGGTTGGCAAACTTTTGCCATTCATCACCCGGCATTCGAGTCAGCAAGCTTCCTTTGCCATGCACTACTTCATCATGAGAGAAGGGAAGTACGAATTTTTCAGAAAATGCGTACACCATACTGAAGGTAATCTGATTATGATGAAACTTCCTGTGAATTGGATCCTGACTGAAATATTTCAAAGTATCATGCATCCATCCCATCATCCATTTCTGATCAAATCCAAGACCACCGTCATGTACAGAGGCTGTCACCAATGGATATGACGTTGATTCTTCTGCGATGGTCAATACATCAGGATAGAAAGCATGGACTGCTGTGTTCATCTCTTTAACAAATTCAACAGCCTCAAGATTTTCGCGTCCTCCATCTTTATTGGGGGTCCATTCTCCTTCTTTCCTAGAATAATCAAGATGGATCATGGAGGCTACAGCATCCACTCTAAGTCCATCAGCGTGAAAGTAATCACACCAAAAGAGCGCATTACTGATGAGAAATGATTTTACTTCTTTTTTGCCATAGTCGAAAATCAAACTTTTCCAATCCGGATGATATCCTCGTTGTGGATCTCCGTGCTCGTAAAGATGTGTACCATCATAATAACTAAGTGAATGGCCATCACTCGGAAAATGACTTGGTACCCAATCGAGTATGACTCCAATGCCTTGCTCGTGGAATTCATCTACAAGATCCATAAACTCTTGAGGAGTACCAAATCTGGAGGATGTAGCGAAATAACCAATGATCTGATATCCCCAAGATGGATAGTAAGGATGCTCCATCACAGGCATAAGTTCTACATGCGTAAATCCCATGTCCTTAACATATGGGACCAAATCCTCTTTCATTTGAGTATAAGTCTGAAAACTACTTTCTTTTCTTTCAGGTTTTTTCCACGATCCTAAATGAACTTCATAAACAGACATTGGAGATGTTAGTTTGTTGAAACTTTTTCTCTTGCTTAACCAATTATCATCTCGCCATTTGAATTCGCGTATATCCCAAACGATACTTCCTGTCTGAGGCGGTACTTCCCACATAAAAGCATAAGGATCCCCTTTTTCAAAGACTTGACCATTGGGCCCGGTTACATTATATTTATATACTGCACCATGCTTTACACCAGGAATAAACCCTTCCCAAATACCACTTTTATCCCAACGCGGATTAAGTTTGAACTGAGACGAGCGCCAATGATTGAAGTCGCCCATGACTGTCACGTTTGTGGCACTAGGAGCCCATACAGCGAAATAGCAACCTTTCTTACCATCGAGTTCGATCAGATGGCTGCCGAATAAATTGAAAAGTTTGTAAAGGGAATGAGCTATAACGTCCGAAAATAGATAAAATAAAAAATATAATGATGCTAAATAAACATATATTCATGTTGGCTTGACAGATTAATATCAATTTAAAGTGTATCGAATTATAAAAAGGAGAATAATTATGATAAATATAATACTATATGCTGATACTGGGCATAAAAAAAGCCGCTATGAAAGCGGCTTAATATTGTCATTTAAAATTCACATGCTAATTATGCGATAGTGGATACCACACCATTTGCCTCACCATAAGGGCTAGCGACAAATGCATCAGCTTCTGTATCATTGATCCAGTTAGTACCATCAACTAGGTATTTAAATTGGAATTCGTTACCTGTTTCAAGTTCAAGAATACCCTTGAAAGAACCGTCTTTTTGTTTTTTAAGATTTAGACCTAGTTCAGGATTCCAGTTATTGAAATCACCTAGAACGATCACTTCACTTCCACCATTAATTACATCAGCAGCAGGATTGAAAGTTACTTTAACGACTGGTTTAGATTTTACGAATTGCTTTTTCATTAGAAATTATTTTGGATTAAGAATATTATTCTGCAAAGATAATATATATTTTGAATCTACAAAGCATTGATAATCACAACTTAACGAAATTCATTTATTTTAAAAAACTGAAAACTAACGATTTATAAATAAGCATTTAATTATTCAATTCGGTTAGTTATATCAAACTTAACATTTATTACAAAATAATATTCTGTACTCAAATAAAACTTACAAAAAATAAGTATAAAATATAATGTGAATGATTTGTTAATAATTGGAATGAGGATTCGGTACCTTCTAGATTCGAATTAAATATTCGGAATAAAGTCCAATATCATCTATATTTTTTTTTGTTATCCAAAGACAACGGCTAATTATTAAGCGTCGTAGAGCCTATTTTTTGTTTGAGTAATTAATCAATGCGTTAGATAGCCTAGAGTTTTAACTCATACCAAAAAAAAAGCAGCCAGAGCTCTGACTGCTTTATGTTATTTTGAAAACAAAAGTATTAATCTTTTGCTTCTAACTTCTTAGCATATTCACCGGCTTTATCCAGCTGGTTTTTGCGTGCATATATCTCTCTTAAAGCGATCATAGTATTTTTGTCAGTAGGATCAACTTCCTCTGCTTTTAAAAAGTAGGGCAATGCAATGTCGAACATTGCAAACATCTGTTTTTCATATCCTTCATACTTTTTCATACCGGCACTACTCATGTCATCTGCAACACTTTGCATCAATTTAACATAACTGGCAGCCTTATTATAATATAACGTTCCAACACTATAATTAGCAAAGTTGTTATTAGGATCTTTAGCAAGTGCCTTATTGTAATTTTCAAGTGACTTTTTAAAATATTCGTTTGCCTTAGTTGTATCTCCTGCCTCCGCACTTGTTTGATACAATTTATCATAAACATTGCCCAGAGTATTAATAACAGAGACGTTGTCCGGCTCTTTTGAAATAGCTTGATCCAACTTACTCAATAGTGCTTCCAGCTTACCTTGTGAAAGGTATAAATTGATTTCTGAAAATAACAAGTTATTATCTTCAGGAAAAGCTGCACGTCCTTCTGCCAAATATTTCTCCGCAATTGCAGGATTTGATTTAGAATAAGATCTAAAGAGACCATCATAAATCTCAGCCGCCTTATTTCCACCTTGCAGAGACTTTTCGAATAATGCTCCTGCGATATCTTCTTTTCCACTATTTAAAGCGGCCAAAGCAGTAATATAATATTGATTATTTAAATCTTCAGGCTTTTCTAAAGGAGATTTCATTTTAGCATTTTTCACTAATTCATGAGCCAGAAGTATTTTATTGAAATCTTCATATGATTTTGCATAATCTTTGGCGTAAAAATATTCAAGTCCGCTTGTACTAAGCAAAGGTATTAATTCGCTCATTCCAGCATATGCATCTTTTTTTGCACTTTCTTTAGCCGCTTTTTCTATACTTTTTGAATAAGCATCATAAGCTATTGATGCTGCCTCAGGATGTTCAATCACTGCTTGTGGATTTATAGACTTTAACCCAGCTTCATTCTGAGCAACTTGAGTATATATCTCCCCTTTTGTCGCCCATGCAACTCCGTCACCATCAATAGCTCCTGTAGCAAAAGCTTTATCTATAAGTTCTTTTGCCTCAGTAAGATTAGACTTTGTACTTGGATCAAGAAAATAATTGGTAATTGCCTTTTTTGCTTTTTTAGCAAGCTTCGCACCATCATCTTGAGCCGAGGCACTCACACTAACAAATCCAACAAGTAAAATAACCCAAAGAATGTTTTTCATTTCTTAAATTTTAAAGTTCAGTCGGAGCCATTTTTTTACTAATAATCTAAACAAGACGTGGACTCCATTTTATTTAATTTCAAATATTTGAATACTCAAACAAGCTAATGCTCATAAGGGTTCGCTCATAAGAAGATAAAACTATTAATTTTTTCTTAAATATAAGCGGAAATTTATTCCTCTTCAAATTTATCCGTCACAAAATCCTCTCTAACTACAGCAATATCAGCAATCTGGTCCTTTTTATCCAACTTGATAACTCTTACGCCTTGAGTAGCTCTACCCATCACTCGTAATGCCTCTACAGGCATTCTAATGATAACTCCTTGTTTAGTAGTTATCATCATTTCGTCCATTTCAAATACATCCTTGATAGCTATCAAATCTCCTGTTTTCTCAGTGATTTTCATGGTTTTAACACCCTTTCCACCACGATTCGTTACTCTGTAATCCTCTAGGGCCGTGCGTTTACCGTTTCCACCTTCAGAAACTACAAAAATAGTTACCAGCATATCGTTAGGATCCACACATACCATTCCGACTACTCCATCATTCGGTCCGACAAGTGTCATTCCTCTTACTCCTGCAGCATTTCTACCCATTGACCTAACCTTGCTTTCATTGAATCTGATCGCCCTACCCTTTCTGTTGGCAATGATGATCTCATTATTGCCATTTGTAAGTCTTGCTTCCAGCAACATGTCTCCTTCATGGATAGTGATGGCATTGATACCATTGGATCTAGGTCTTGAGAAGTCTTGTACCAAGGTTTTCTTAATCGTGCCCTGACGTGTGCAGAACATGATGTAGTTATTCTTGATAAATTCTTCATCATTAAGATCTTGTATCGGAATATAAGCTTTTACCCGGTCATCCTGCGGTAAGTTGATGATGTTTTGAATCACCCTTCCTGCTGCAACTTTAGAAGCTTCCGGTATTTCGTATACTCTCAACCAGAAACAACGTCCCTGCTCTGTAAATAACAATAGATAGTTGTGGTTTGAGGCTACGAACATATGTTCAATAAAGTCTGCATCTCTTGTCTTGCTTCCTTGAGATCCACGACCGCCCCTTTTCTGAGATTTGTATTCAGAAAGGTTAGTACGTTTGATATAACCCAGGTGTGATATTGTAATCGCAACCGCATCATCAGCGATTAGATCTTCCATGGTAATATCTCCTACCGCATGTGTGATTTCAGTTCGGCGTTTGTCACCAAACTTTTCTCTGACTTCAACCAACTCACTTTTTACCACGTCTTTTTGCATTTGCTCATCTCCCAATAATTGGTTGAGATAAGCTATGGTGCGCATTAATTCGTCGAATTCGTCCTGAATTTTTTGTCTTTCGAGACCGGTAAGTCTTTGTAGACGCATTTCAAGGATTGCCTTCGCCTGAATATCGGATAAATTGAAAGTACTGACTAAACCTGCATGTGCAATATCGACCGTCTTAGAGGCTCTGATCAATGTGATCACTTCATCAATATGATCTAGTGCAATTAGCAAACCTTCAAGAATATGTGCTCGTTCTTCAGCTTTTCTTAAATCGTATCTAGCTCGTCTGACGATAACTTCAATCCTAAAATCAATGAAATGTCTCATCATGTCCATAATGGTCAATACCATTGGACGGCCTTTGACAAGGGCGATATTATTAACACCATAAGATGTCTGAAGAGAAGTATATTTGAATAATTTAGAAAGCACCACGCTCGCCATTGCATCACGCTTCACTTCTACTATTATTCTAAGCCCCTTTCTATCTGACTCATCTCTGGTATCTGATACTCCGGCTACTTTACCTTCATTTACTAATTCTGCAATTTTAGCAACAAGGTCTGCTTTATTGACCTGGAAAGGAATTTCAGTGATGACGATCACTTCCCTGTTTCCAATATTTTCAATTTCGGCCTTAGCTCTGACTACTACCTTACCTCGACCTGTTTCAAAATAATCCTTAATACCGGCAGTACCATATATGATGCCTCCTGTTGGAAAATCAGGGCCTTTGATGTGGTGCATTAATTGATCAACAGTAAGTTCACCCTCTTCGATATGCTGCACAAGAGCGTCAATTACTTCAGTTAAGTTGTGTGGCAACATATTTGTGGCCATACCTACGGCAATTCCGCTGGCGCCGTTGATCAATAAGTTAGGAATGCGGGATGGAAGTACTGTTGGCTCTTCTAATGTATCATCAAAGTTGAGTGAAAAATCAACCGTTTCTTTTTCTATATCTCTTAGCAGTTCCTCTGCAATTTTTGAAAATCTCGCCTCTGTATAACGCATGGCTGCGGGACTATCACCATCCATAGAACCAAAGTTACCCTGGCCATCGACCAGTGGGTATCTCATACTCCAATCCTGAGCCATTCTTACCATGGCCATGTAAACAGAAGAATCACCGTGAGGGTGGTACTTACCTAAGACTTCACCAACGATTCTAGCGGACTTCTTGTGTGCTTTGTTAAAATTAAGACTTAAGCCATCCATTCCGAATAGCACTCTGCGGTGCACCGGTTTCATTCCATCTCTAACATCGGGTAAGGCTCTGGACACTATCACTGACATAGAATAGTCAATGTAAGCAGTCTTCATCTCATCATCAAGATTGATTGGTACAATCCTCTGATCTTCTTGCATATGCTGTTTTTTTCCTTAAAAATGAGTGCAAATGTAAGAATTTAAATTGGTTTTTTTTATATATAAATATGTAGTATAATAGTATTCGAGTATGATAGTATTCGAGTATAATAGTAAAATAGTATTAGAGTAGGATAGTAATTAGAGTATGATAGTACTTTTCAAATCATCATATTGCTTACTAATATACTGGTCAACTATTTTACTGGTTTACTTTAATACTAGTTAAATCTAATGCGAGTTAACTGGGTTCCTCTAATATGCTTTTAAAACGACATAATTGAATTTATGCCCTTAAAGCGACATATTTCAATTTATGCAGCAATAAGAACATAATTTATAAAGAATAATGTAATTTGCATGATGAATAAATTAACAGCCGTAATTACAGGTGATATAATTGACTCCAGAAAGGTGACAACCAAAGAATGGATCGAGCCCTTTAAAAAAATACTCAACAGGCTAGGCAGTAAAAACAAATCCTGGGAAATATATAGAGGCGATAGCTTTCAGTTAGAAACAGGTCCTGAAATAGCATTCGAATCTTTACTACTATTAAAATCCACTATAAAGCAAATCAAACTTATTGATGTAAGGATTGCAATTGGCATAGGAGAGAAAGATTTTAAAACAACGAAGATAACTGAGTCAAATGGCAGTGCATTTATCAGAGCCGGTTTTTGTTTCGATAACCTAAAAAAGCAAACAATGGGCATAAGAACGGAGCAATCAGAATTAGATGTTACGTTAAACCTAATGTTTGAACTCGCCGCACTCACCATGAACAAATGGACAGAAAATACTGCATATATCATCCAGCAATCTTTATTAAATCCCAATATTGGGCAAAAAGAACTTGAGCAAAAATTGAATTTATTACAAAGTTCTATTAGCAGAGGTCTTAAACGTGGAGGATATGATGAGATCCAAAAACTAAATACATATTATAAAAAAACTATAAATAACCTATGATCCCGTTTATCATCCAATTACTAATAGCCCATTTCATTGGTGATTTTGTATTACAACCAACCAAGTGGATACAAGACAGAAATATAAAAAAGATAAAGTCAGGTTATTTATATCTGCATATTTTGGTTCATTCCGTTTTGTTGCTAATCGTCTTGAAATTCAACCAATCTTATTTTCCGGGAATCGTCTTTATTGCTATAACACATTATCTGATTGATCTATCAAAATCATATCTAACAAAGACAGTAAATACAAGAAAATTGTTTTTCCTCGATCAATCAGCGCATCTGGCTATTTTATTATTGGTGGCAAATTATTACTTTAGACATCCAATTGAATTGTTTGAAATAAACGATAATAATGTTTTGCTACTAATCTTAGGGTTAGTCTTGACTGGTCCAGTAGCTTCTATAGTCATCGGTATCCTAACTTCGAAATGGGATTTAAATACAATTAAAGGAAATGATCAAACACTGACAGATGCAGGTAAGTATATAGGCATCTTGGAGCGTTTATTTGTTTTTCTCTTCATCATCTCAGGGCATTGGGATGGAATAGGTTTTCTTTTAACAGCAAAATCTGTATTTAGATTCGGTGATTTATCTAATGCAAACGACAGAAAATTAACTGAATATATACTTATAGGAACATTACTAAGTTTCGCAATTGCTTCATTAATAGGTCTTTCATACAATTATGTACATCAAATAATAAATTAATTTACCCAAGCAATGGTCCAAATTATGCAATAATCATGGCTCTTTGCAGGAATTTATCATTTAACATCCAACATTCAAAATTTCTCATTCTCAATTCCCGGTTAGGATTCTTATCTTTGCGCCTTCAAACAAAAAATAACACTACAATGGGACGTGCTTTCGAATTCAGGAAAGAAAGAAAAATGAAAAGATGGGCCGGGATGGCTAAGACCTTTACAAGAATAGGTAGGGAGATCGCCATCGCTGTTAAAAGTGGTGGTGGAGACCCTGCATATAACCCATCCTTAAGACTTGCTGTACAAAATGCAAAAACGGCTAATATGCCAAAACAGAATGTTGAAAATGCCATTAAAAAAGCAACTTCAAAGGATGCCGAGAACTTTCAAGAGGTTATTTATGAAGGTTATGGCCCGAATAAAGTGGCTTTTGTAGTTGAAACTGCTACTGACAATCCTACCAGAACCATTGCCACAGTGCGTATGCACTTCAATAGAAATGGTGGTGAAATAGTAGAAAGTGGTACTCATAATTTTATTTTTGATAGAAAAGGAGTTATCAAGATAAACTCAGAAGGACAGGATCTGGAAGAATTGGAACTACTTCTCATCGATTACGGTTTGGAATCAATCCTTAAAGAAGACGATGATATTATGATCACTGTGCCATTCTCTGATTATGGCACCATGCTGAAAGGACTTGAAGAACAAAATATCGAGATCCTTTCCGCTGAAGCGGTAAGACTTCCTACAGTCGTAAAAAATGTAGCAGAAGATCATTTGGAGGCCATTATCAAATTAATAGATAAATTGGAAGAAGAAGATGATATCACCAATGTATTCCATAACATGGATATGAGTGAGGAAAGTTAAAGAGGTGAGGAAGATAGAAAATGAGAAGTTAAAAGTTAGAAATTAGAAATTAGAATGAGTGCGCTGGAAAGAATATCTCAGATTAATCATTAAATAGGTGAGAAGGTGAAGAAGTGAGAAGGTTAGAAGGTTAGAAGTTAGAAATTAGAATGAGCGTGCTGGAAAGAATATCTCAGATTAATCATTAAATTGGTGAAAAGGTGAAGAGGTGAGAAAGTGAGAAGGTTTGAAAGTTAGAAATTAGAAATTAGAATGAGTGCGCTGGAAACAACATTACTGATTACTGATTACTGATTACTGATTACTGATTACTGATTACTGATTACTGATTACCCATTACTCATACCTATTTCGAAAGCTATATTAATAATTAATAAAAAATTAAGCCATTGGCAGAGTGGAATGTTGGTCAGAAAAGCAGTGGCCTTTTAAGGCAAACTGAACGTGCTGTAATCGTTGGAGTAGTGCATGGATTTCAGACAGAAGAGAAGTTAAATGATTATCTGGATGAACTCACATTCCTTGCAGAAACGGCAGGAGCTGTGACGCTAAAGCGATTCGTGCAGAAACTCCCGCATCCTGACAATCGTACTTTTGTTGGAAAGGGCAAAGCTGAAGAAATCCGTGAATACATCCTCAATAATGATGTAGATCTCGTTATATTCGACGATGATCTCACCGGAAAACAAGTAAATATACTTGAGGCCCTTTTCAAACGAAAGATCGTGGACAGAAGTACATTGATACTTGATATTTTCGCAGAAAGAGCACAGACAGCCCAAGCCAGAACACAAGTAGAACTTGCTCAAATGCAATATATGTTGCCGAGGTTAAGAGGTCTCTGGACGCACCTTGAAAGGCAACAAGGAGGTATTGGAATGCGTGGTCCCGGAGAAAAAGAAATCGAAACAGATCGTCGAATCGTCAATGATAAGATCAAACTTCTGAAAGACAAACTTGAATTGATCGACCGCCAGAATGTTACACAGCGGAAAAATCGTTCAGCGACAGTTAGAGTTGCATTGGTTGGATACACAAATGTAGGAAAAAGTACAATTATGAATGTGCTTTCAGATGCCGATGTGTTTGTAGAAAATAAATTATTTGCAACTCTAGACACAACTGTAAGAAAAATAGTAATTAATAAGGTTCCGTTTCTTTTGTCTGACACAGTGGGATTTATCCGCAAATTACCTCATCATCTCGTAGAAAGTTTTAAGAGTACTTTGGATGAGGTTAGAGAAAGTGACATTCTCGTTCATGTAGTAGATATGTCAAATCCAAGAATGGAAGATCAATTGATCACAGTGCAGCAGACCCTTGTAGAACTAGGAGCACAGAATATTCCCACATTCATTGTTGGTAATAAAATAGATGCTTATAAAGAAAATTTATTTGACGCAATGCTTACAAATGACGAAAAAGCAGAGATACTTGAAGAACATCTTGAACATTTTCAAAGCAATTACCCACAACCTTGGATTTTTACATCAGCAATTACAAAGGAAAACTTTGATGAGCTGAAAGAAAAAATTTACACAATGGTCAAAAATATTCAGGAAACGAAGTTTCCGCATCTTAAGAATGATTATGATCAATACTAATTAAAATAATATATATTTAATATAAAACCTTCATTATGATTAGAATAAACATTATAAAACTGAATATTATCAGTACAATTTTACTTGTTACAGCAATAAGTTTCATGGCGAATAATGCCTTTTCGCAAGTAGGACGACCTGTTACCACCGAGCAAAAAACACCTAAAAAAGTTAAACTTTCTACTGAAAGTATGCAGGATATTAATGACTATTCAGGTTATTATCCAAATGTAGAAGCTGGCAAATATGATAATGGTAAAATGTGGACATTTAGTTATCCACCAAATCAATATTTTAAAGACACTTATGGTTTTGAACCATCTGATGAATGGGTTGAGTCTGTTAGAATGTCGGCTTTAAGATTTTCTACTTACTGCACTGCTTCGTTTGTATCTGAAGATGGCTTAGTAATGACCAATCATCATTGTGGCAGAGAAAGTGTAACTGAAGTAACAACTCCAGAAGAAGATCTTCCTAAGAACGGTTTTTATGCCGCGACATTGGAAGAAGAGAGAAAAGTGAAAGGACTATTCGTCGATCAGTTAGTAGCTATGGAAGATGTTACAAAATCTATTAATGATGCAATTTCATTTGGTAAAACCGATGCAGATAAGACCAAATTGAAAAATGATAAAATTGATGAATTGGTCAAAGCAAATGAGACTAAAACAGGAATGAAAGTTCAAATCCATACTTTTTACAATGGAAGTATTTATCAAATGTACACTTACAAACGATATACTGATGTAAGATTGGTCATGGCACCTGAAACAGATCTTGGATTCTTTGGTGGAGATCCAGATAACTTTACTTACCCAAGATATACTCTTGACTTTACTTTTTTCAGAGTTTATGGTGATGATGGTAAACCACTCCAAACTAAATACCACTTTACTTGGTCTAAAGATGGAGCTGAGGGTAACGAGCCTCTTTTCGTCATTGGAAATCCCGGAACTACCAAGAGATTGAACACTGTGGCTATGTTGGAGTACGATAGAGATTTCACCATACCTCACGTGATTGATTTAATGAAAACGCTTACTTCCTCTTATGAAGCATATATGGATGCACATCCTGAAAGCAAACTAGAATTAACTGATACCTATTTTGGATATACCAATAGTTTAAAAGCATATAATGGTATCTATGGAGGATTAAAAGACCCTAATATGATGGGCAAGAGAGCAAATTTCGAAAAGTCCTTTAAAGCTGCAATTGCTTCAAAACCTGAATTACAGGCAAAATACGGTGACCTTTGGGGTAAAATAGCTGAAAGTCGCAAAGAATTGAGAAAATACTATGGTAAACAAATAATATTCTCTCCAGCCAATTCCAGGTCAGAACTATTTGCTTTGGGGGCAAGAGCTATTGATCTCGCAACAGAAATGAAGAAACCTGCTGATAAAAGATCACCGGGAAATTCAGATGAACAATTGAAAAATAAGGTCGCAAAACTAAAACTTGATCAATCTTATCACAAAGAAATCGAAGAAAAAATCGTTGAGTTTCAATTAAGTAAGGTAAGTAAATGGTCAATGAATAAACTCAGACTTATTGACGGCGATAACAACCCGCTTCTTATACCGGCTCAGGCAAAAGCATTAGTGGCTGGTACAATTGTTGCAGATGCCGGCAAATTGGCGGATTTATTCGCAAAAGGTCCTGATGCTGTACTCAACTCTAAAGATCCTGTACTGGCATATGCTAAAATGGCTAAAGACAGTCTTGCATATTACAAAACAATCATCGATCCTATAGCTTCAGCTGAAACTCAAAACATTCAGTTGCTGGGTCAAGCTCTTTACAGTGTCTATGGCACTAGTATTCCACCTGATGCCAACTTTACTTTAAGATTTGCTGATGGCATATTGAAGGCATATGATTATAATGGCACTACTGCACCTGAATTCACTACATTTTATGGCCTATTCGACAAATATTATTCTTATGGAAAGAAAGAACCATGGAACCTTCCAAAAAAATGGTTGGATGCTGAAAGCACAATGAATAAAGGCACGAAACTGAACTATGTAACGACGCATGATATCATTGGTGGAAATAGCGGCAGCGCTATGATCAATCAAAAAGGTCAGGTAGTAGGACTAATTTTCGATGGTAATATCGAGAGTTTACCTAGTAGATATATCTATGATGTGGATAGCAATAACAGATGTGTCTCATTGCACTCAAGTGGTATCTTGGAGGCACTTAGGTCTGTTTATAAAGCAGATAAACTTGCTGATGAATTGCAGTATTCGAAGATAAAATAGTATTTGGCTATTGGCTTTTGGCTATTGGCTATTGGCTATTGGCTCTTCTGTGGAAACGACATTTCTCAGGTTTTTTAAGCGATTAATGAAAAAGTTGAACTATTAAGATATGAAACAAACTATCTTAATAGTTCAGCTTTTTAACAACTACCTATCATATAATCCTATTTTTCAAATGAATAATCTTTTTTTCGCAACAAGCTAAAGCGCCAATGCGCCAAAGCGCTAACATGCTACCATGAAAGTTTGTGGTTTTACCATCATTAGAAATGCAATAAAATACGACTACCCGGTTGTTGAAGCTATTCAAAGTGTGCTGCCTTTATGTGATAAATTCATCGTATTAATAGGGAATAGTGAAGATGAGACAGAAGCATTGATAAAAGGTATTATCTCTGACAAAATAGAAATCCATTATTCAGTATGGGACGATACACTGCGGGAAGGTGGTAAAGTACTGGCTGTAGAAACAAATAAAGCTTTCGATCTCATCGATCAAACATTTGATTGGGCGATCTATATACAAAGTGATGAAGCAATACATGAGCGATATCATGAGGCAATCAAACAATCGTTATTGAACTATAAATCAAACGATAAGGTAAACGGACTTTTATTAAAATACCTACATTTTTATGGATCATATGACTATGTGGGTACTTCACGAAAATGGTATAGAAATGAAATTAGAATCATAAAAAATGATAAACGAATCAGATCGTTTAGGGATGCTCAAGGCTTCAGGATCAATGACAGAAAGTTAAATGTGGTCCCTGTTGAAGCCTGCGTTTATCATTATGGTTGGGTCAAGGATCCATTAATCCAAGCCAGAAAACACAAAGATTTCAACAAATTATGGCATGATGATGCATATGTGGCAAGCATCGCGAAAGAAATTTATAATTACAGCGATATTGACGCCCTTGCCTTATTTCAAGAAAGTCATCCTGAAGTGATGAAACAGCGAATTGAAAAAAAGAATTGGGATTTTGACGGCTCGAAGATTACTCAGCGTGTCGGAATTAAAGATAAATTTCTATACTGGTTTGAGAATGTTACTGGTATAAGGCTTTTTGAATATAGAAACTATACGATTGTAAAACCTTAGATATTTAGACATAATATTTTAAGCTAAATCAACTTGGCAAATCATGGTTCCAAAAGATAAATTAGTCGGCGTAGTCATCTCAGGAGGAAAAAGTAGCAGGATGGGCACTGATAAAAGCCTTTTGCTATGGAATAATAAACCATTTTATCTACATGCTGCTGAGATACTTGCTCCTTTTTGCAGTGAAATATATGTTTCATGTAATGTTTCTCAATCAAATAATTATATCCTTCCTGTCATCATAGATAAATATGGATCCTACGGACCAATTTCAGGAGTACTTTCTTCAATGCGCGCTCTCAGTGGATGTAGCATTATAACATTGCCGTGTGACATGCCAGAATTAAGTGAGGGTATTATTAATGAAATGATAAGTACAAACAAGGAAAGGCTGGACGGAGTATTTTTGAAAGATGACAATAATCAATTAGAGCCAATGTTGGCAATATATAATCCCACTATTTATTCAAAACTGCTTGCTTGGTATGATTCTGGCAATTACAGTCTTAAAAAGTTTATTGAATCTTGTGATAATATTTCCTATATAAAACTTGGCGCGCAGAGCCTTATCAATATAAATACAACAAAAGAACTTGATAATTTGAAAAGGAAATAATTAGTACTCAAATTTTTGAATCATTATTATTTTTATTTCAATTCATTATCATATTTATATTATTATATTTGGCCAAATACAAATCTTATAATATGATTCGAACAGGACTTATTCTTATGTGCATCTTGTACAATTTTGGTGCATATAGTCAAAGCAAAAAAGCTAATACAACAAAGTTAGATCAACCAAAATTAGTTGTGGGCATCGTTGTTGATCAAATGAGATATGACTTTCTCTACAGATATTATGACAGACTAAGTGAAAATGGCTTTAAAAGGCTCATTAACGGCGGCGTGAATTGTATCAATAATCATTACAACTATACACCAACGAACACCGGGCCGGGACATGCCACGATATATGCAGGAAGCCCTCCTGCCATCAATGGAATAGCCGGAAATGACTGGTATGAAAGATCATTGGGTAAAAAACATCTACTGTACTCAGGATTCTTCGGTATCAGGTGTTGGAAGTACTGGTGAAGCGGGAGAAATGTCTCCGCGAAACTTAAAGGTCACAAGTATAGCAGATCAGGTTAAATTAGCAAGTGGTAATAAAAGCAAGATCATAGGTATTGCATTGAAAGATCGAGGAGCTATCCTGCCTGCCGGACATAGTGCTGATGCAGCCTACTGGCATGATAATGGTACTGGTAATTTTTCAAGTTCAACATATTATATGGAGAAATTACCTCAATGGGTAGAAGATTTCAATAAATTAAATTACTCTGAAAAGTACTTAAATACTACCTGGGAGACCCTCTACCCTATCAATACCTATACTCAAAGTGATATCGATAACCAACCTTTTGAAAATACACTTAAAGGAGAAGACAAACCAATTTTTCCACACAAATACATTGCCGGGAAAAAATACAAATACGATAATATTCGCACATCTCCATTTGGCAATACAATGACTGCAGACTTCGCCGTCGCAGCTATCAAAGGTGAACAATTGGGCAAGCACAGTGCGACTGATTTCCTTGCAGTGAGCTTTAGCTCTACTGATTATATCGGTCATTCATTCGGTCCTAACTCTATAGAATCAGAAGATGCTTATCTTAGACTAGATAAGGATTTTGAAAAATTATTGAATACATTAGACGCTGAAGTTGGCAAGGATAACTATTTATTATTTCTGACAGCAGATCATGGTATATGTGATATTCCGGGACATAGTCACTATTATAAGTTGCCAGGCAACGTTTTAGACAAAAGTATTTTTTTAAAAAAAATCACTGACCACTTGAATTCAAAATTCGGTGAAGGAAAATACTTAATAGAATATGAAGATTATCAATACTTTGTCAACTTTGATCTATTGAAAGAAAAGAAAATTGAGTACAAAGAATTCTTTGAAGTCTTCAAAGCCGGCATGATGTCTAATGAAGGTATAGCTCAGATCATCGACCTTCATAATATTAGTGATGCTATGTTCCCTAATTTCTTTCTCAATAAGATTAAAAACGGAATAAATCCCAAAAGATCTGGAGATATCCTTGTAATACAAGAACCGGGTTGGATATCTTCTTACACCACAGGAACATCTCACGGATCATTGTATGAGTACGATACTCATGTTCCATTAATATTCTATGGTTGGGGTCTAAAACCTGCAGAGATAGTGGCTCCTGTTGAGATCACGGACATTGCACCTACTGTGGCTGCATTGCTTCATATTATGGCTCCTACAGGGAATATTGGAAATCCGATAGAGGGAGTGGTTAAGCAGAAATAGCTATTGGCTTTTGGCGAATGGCTGATGGCTTTGTTGTGGAAAGTTGATTATTTAGTATCAAAAGAAAGCTTCGAGTCATACAAATCAATTAAGTGTTTAAATAATAATAGGCTAAAAATTAAAAACTCATCAAGAAACAATGTGGCTATGCTAATTTTAAAAGTTACTCTACCAAAAAATATCCTCACCAAATTCACCACTTCTTTACTCAATATCTTTAGCGAAACGCCCGGCAAATCTATATCATGTTTCAATGTAGCTTCGACCTCAGTAATGTTTAATTTACGCTTCGCACAAATCTTAACAAGTTCAAGGTCAAACAAATAGCGGTCTATTTTTGTATCCAATAAGGCCATTTTACCCATTGAGGAAAGTCCTTTCAATCCAGCTTGAGTATCGGTCGTAGGAATATTGAATAACATCTTAACGGCAGATCGGAAATTCCTGGAGATCCATGCGCGCTTCGATGAGATCTGTTTGTAATAATTCTGATTCCTGGTAGCAAGGACAAGATCCGAGCCACTCAGGAGTGCTGTATAAACAGAAAGCACGTTCTCATCTAAGTATGGAAAATCTACATCCGTATAAATTGTATAATCAGCGTTTGAATGATCAACACCATGTCTAGTAGCAAATCCTTTGCCTCTGTTCTTTTCCAAGTTGAAATATTGGAAATTATAAACTTCAGAAGAAATCCTGTCTATGTCAAACGAAGAAATCAATTTGGTAGAACCATCATTGACCAAGATCCAAGATATTGAATCGACATTCAGAATTTTTTCAATAGATTTGCAACTATGGATAGAATTATCAACCCATCCGTCTTCCGGATTAAAACTTGGTGTTATTATGGCTAGATTTGGAATAATTTTTAGTGCTATTTTTTCGCAAATTTATATTAAAATTATTGCAAATCCCATAATTACCATATGGACTTTACAATTAATATGTATTTGTATTGCTTTTAACCAAGTAGTTTTTCATCCTGATGCATTTATGTTTACTAATAGTTATGATGGTCTGAAAAACTATTTCACTTTCTATCAATATGTTATTCAAGAAGCGAGTCCAATGGGACTTTGGCATTATACGCAAATGAACTACCCATTCGGTGAATACATCTTCTTTACTGACAACACACCTTTTTTGGCACTATTAATGCGATTTATTCATCAACATTTATTTGATATCAGCCATCATTTGGTTGCTATTCACAACTACTTTTTTCTCGCCTTACACTTAATTTTACCTGTTTTTATCTATAAATTAATAAAACCCAGTTATAGATCACAAATATTATTCATCATAATCATGTCAATAGGGATTACCTGGGTCAACCCGCAGGTTCAAAAATTCATATATGGCGTATTCAACTTATCCATTTCATTGTTTAGCGTTTTTGTACTTTTCATACTCAAGGACATCTATCGGCTTCACGTGGGAGAAAAAATAATTTGGCCCACTGCATTAAAGATTTTCGCACTAATCTTCCTTTCCGGTTTATTTCACATTTATTATGTACCAATCCTTGCCTTACCAATAGGTTTATTTTTACTTTATTTTAGTATACTTTCTTTGACACAAAAGAGCTGGTCAGGATTAGCCAAATATGCTTCCTTAGGATTATCAACTGCTTTAGCGGGAATTTTGCTACTTGTTTTGATAAACTCTGTCGATAGTTACGCGGCTTTGCGTCGTCCCGGAGCCCAGGGTTTTGGATATGATTTGTGGCAATTTGCTCCTGAAGCCATTATTACACCATACGTCTTCAATTCTATAGTTCCATTATTAAAATCTTGTATTACTACGATTGTCTCGTCAGAATCTCAAGGTTTTCTTGGAAATTTTATGATCTATAATTTATTAATTGGTTTAACTATTTTAGTAGGCTATATATTAGGCAAAAGAAATGGATTAAAGTCTTTTGGAAGAGCAATTAGAAATTCAAAATTCATCATCGGATTGATAGTTACCATGCTTATAGTGTATGCAACAGCTTCAGGCCCGTTTGTCAAATTTTGTTTTATCCCATTGTCTTTTGACAATTGGTTTTCGGTGTTTTATTTCTTCTACAAAAAAATCGATATAATAACTCAATTCCGATGTCTTGCCCGTTTTCATGGCCTGGATTTTGGATCTTATTCTACTTGAGTATTTTATTATATTTTAAATATTACAAAATCATTTCAACAAAAAATATTGCTTATGCAAATGTAGTTTCCGTCATATTATGCATGATAATGATTAAAGATGTTGCAGATTTTATCAAATACCAAAATGCTTTTAGATTGAGCAATGTTTTTCAAGAAAATGAAATTGAAACAAAATTTAAGGACTTGAAGAATTTAGATTTTTCAAAATATCAAGCTATTTATACTTTACCTGCTGTCATCGTAGGTTCTGAAAATTACGACATAACTTTAAATGATCAACCAGCTTGGACAGAATATTGGATGAGATTAAGTATCTACTCCGGATTGCCATTATTTAACTGCAAGATGTCCCGAACCGCCGAAAATCAAGCACAGGCGCAAATCGACGTTCTCCTAAAACAAAAGTGTCTGACCTCATTCTTAATAAAGTGAATGATAAAAAAGTCTTGGTAATTTATTGGCCGGATGGTGAGCGTAATTATGATGTTGCCGTGCAACCACTTGCCAGAACCGCTGCCTTCGAAGGAGTAAGATCATCAAACAGTTCAAGATGGATTCTTTGACAAGTATAGAGGGTATAATATATTATGAATGGGATATTAAAAATAATAATTGAACTCATTCCACAAATATCTAAGTACTTGCAAATCTTCTGACAAATTTTTTACCTAATCTAATAGCAGGCAATTCTATTAAATAGTATAAAAATGTAGCAGCCAATATGGTACAGACCAATGTAAAAACAGTATAATAAAACAAAAATATTCCCTCATTTCCACCACAATATGTATTGAGTAAATATTCAAAATTACGCATTACAATATTCGTAAACAACCAGTGAGAAAGATAAACACCGTATGATATTTTACCCAAAAACTAAATACGTTATGCGAAAGAATGTCCTGGATTCGTTTTGTATTGATGATATAAAGCAATAAGCATGCGGATGCTAGTCCGGAAAAAGCATATTCATCAATATATAATATACTTGACATAAAATATTGAATATTCCCAGGCAAAGGGCACAGGGCAAGAAAATGTCTCATGGAATAAAAGAAAAAAACAATAGGTATTAACCACCATCGATATTTATACCACCATTTGCTTGTATCGCGAAACTCAACAATTCTTTTAAAATTGTTAGCGATTAAAACACCCAGGGCAAAGTGTAATAAAAATTGCGAATAATATATCTTCCCTGCGAACATCAATCCGATAATCATGAAGATTAAGAGTTTATTACTCTGACGTACTACTATCACTAAAAATGGTACAAGTAATGACAAAGCAACCTCAACCCCCAAAGTCCAATCAGGAAAAAACAAATGATGGTGATCTCTTACTAATAACGCCTCTTCCCAGAAAAAATGAGGATTCGTAGTAATTGTCGTCTTAAATAGTGTGAAAATATTTTCATTATTATGGGCATACAAATAATAAATGATAAGCATAAAGAGAAAGGCAGGATAAAGCCTAAATATTCTTGCTATCGAATACCTCTTATAATAAGAAGAATCTATTTCAGTGCTTTTATTAATAGCCTTAATTGATAAGACCAAGCCACTCAATACAAAAAACATTGCTACAGCATCACTTCCATTTAAGAAAAACATAGCAATCTTTGTTTCCCTCATCCAGTCCCAATGTGAACCTAGAATATGGTAAAAGACAACCGAAAGCGCTGCTATGCCTCTCACTGCATCCAAATATTCTATTCGATCAGATTGATGATCTGTACTTGTCATCATTTAGGTAGAACTGTAATGTGAAAAAAGGTAAGCAAATCTGTTGAAAGTAGCGTCAGTCTCAAAATATATAAAAATATTTAATTTTCAATTTGACTAAATCGAAGTTACTACATTTTATTACAAATTTTCATATAACATGAATTCAAATCCTTTTTGCTTGGATAACTCGAAATTAATGGCATATATCTAATTTAATCAAAAAAGGCCTACCCTAAAGTAAGCCTTTTCTATATTCTTTAAAAGATATTCTATTGAGATAGTAATGCAGGTTCTGCGGCAGCGCCCGGAAGAATTCACTACTATAGCTGCTACCATGCAAAGTGCAAATAGAGAAGCTGCAAGTACCCATGTTAGTTTTCAACAAAATCAATTGAGTTGGATGCACCAAAAGCTGATTCGCCGCCTGACCACCAAAATTCGCATCTACTCCCCACCTTTTGGGTTCTGTATCAATACAACTGCCATCAATAAAACTCCAATGATCGCTATCAAAACTGTTATAAAACCTATCATATTAAATATTTTCTTTATTTATTTTGTCTATTTTAGCCGCAAAGTTAATCTTTTTCTCTGGATATTTCTCCATTAATTTTTCATAAATTTTTACTGCTTTCTCTTTATATCCCTGAGCATAGAGAATTTCAGCAAATGGCTCTGATATCAATAGATCATTATCCAACACACTTTGCTGCACTAGATGATTGACGAACTCTTTCTTTTTGTGCTTTTTGACCTTTTTTTTCTTGACAACTTCTGCCACATTGGTATCACCTATTTCAACACTTATATCTTTTTTCGCCTCATCCAAATTTCGCGCAGAATCGGCATCTTCAGGAAGATCCAGCTGTATTTTGGAGATGTCCATATCTTCAGGAACCACAATTCCATGCCTACCGGTCCCCTTTAAAAATTTGGCAAATCCCGAAAGTTCCATACTATCCTCCTTTTCCTCTATAACTTTAGATGTCACACTGCCAAATGATAAGTTGATACTACTTTTTTTATAAAATGTTGATTTTACAACTACCCTATCTTGCTGCACCTTCTCAACCCATGCATTTTCATCGGATTCAGAAGAATGAACTTCCTCTTTTGCAGGTACAACCTCTATTCTGCCAATGCCCCTTATTTTTTCTTTAGAATTAATATCTATTACATTACTCTGCCGTTCGACAGCAGTACTAACTTCTTTTCCAGTAGATGTTTGAAGTTCATCGATCTCTGACTTTTGGTGATCCAAGGACAACAGACCCATTTTATACCAGGTATATAACCCATCATTACACAAGACCGGTGGATTGTATTCTTGATTGTTGTCAATTAGATCTGACTGATATTTGAGAGAATGTAGGATACTAAATAGATTGAAAAATGGAAATAAATCTAAAAATTTTTGAAATATGCCTTTGTCTATCGATTTGAACATCGAAGGAAATTGAATCAAACGACTGATCTCATCCATAGATAATAAGGCAAACACGCTGCAAGATAGTAATTATGTGCTAACCCAAAAACAAAAAGTTAATCTACCAATTGGTAAATGCCCTATTAAATACATCTTCGGATAGTTGATCAAAGATTTCACTAGCCAATTTATCGCGCACATCAATAAAGTTAGCATCCTTGCTAAAATCTTTGAAGAAAGTAAAGTTGGAGTTCCACTTGCTCTTCTCATGTTTATTGTCAATGAAGTTTACATTGATAGTGATCTCAAGCCTGTTAGCTGAAGGGACCTGATTGTTCTGAGGCGCCACAGGGGAAACTATGAAATTCGTTATTTTTCCTACGAACTCTATGTCAGGATCTACCTCTGCATATTTTGAGTCTTGTTTCTTTTCTGATCTTATCCTTGAGTTTTTCTGTTATCTCCTGCGCAAGCTGAAAGGGTGCATCATAACTTATCTACTGTAAAATTTGCTATATAAAGCAGTATTGGAGTCTCAGGTATAGAAGTTCCCTTGAATGAATAACAGCCTGACATAATCACAATCAAAGTGAGAAACGGAGGCTAAAAGACTTTTTTTGATCTGGGCTTTACTGTTGTGAATGTTCAAATATAGGACAAATCTAAAGGATGAACATCGATTGAGGTTTAAATAAAAGCTGCCCTTCAGTGGCAGCTTTTGTATATAATAAGGTTTAATGTCCTTTTACTCCTGGTGATATCTAGTCTTATCTGTCACTTAGTAACTCGATTGACCGGAAGGTCTTTGATGACATTTATAGCTTCATCGATGTAAACATCTTTTTAAGTCCTTTTTAGAAAGTTAATATTTCTTCCATTACTAACTGAATCCATGTTTATTTGCGCAAGGTCATCCAAAATTTCCATCTTCAAACCAACTAATATCTACAAAAAGGTCATTGAATTTTTGCCTGACCTTTCTGGTATCAATATCCTTCTTAAGTAGCTATAATCTCAATGGAAATTCCTTCCCTCTCACTTTGTATTTGATATTTTGCATTATTGTCCAATCACAACAAATGTTGGATTATTGCTGTTCTATTCTTCGAGTTAGCTTTCACTTCTTCCAAATTCTTGA
>NZ_JADJID010000011.1:0-36079 GCF_016707225.1 Candidatus Brachybacter algidus
CATTGGCACAATTAGCTCCGTCCTTTAAGAACCAGCCAATATATGAGCCCCCACCAGTAGCAGTTACAGATATTTGATATGTGCCTGCAGCAGGGATATTGAGTTGATAAACAAGATCTTCTCCACCACCATAACTACCTCCGCATTGGGTGCCATAATCATTTCCAGAACCGCATGTAGTGGTACTTGAAGTATATGGGTAACTGCTAACAATTATAGGGTTTGAGCAATCCGCCCCTGGAGCAGCTGTAACTGTCAAAACACCACTAACATTAGATGTTCCATCCCAAAAACCACCACCACCTGCATTATAACCACCATATACAAATGGCCCTGTATTTAACTGCCATCTACTTGCATAATAATACGTTCCTACAGGCAAACTACTTCCGATAGCTGCTTGAAATTCGTCATTATTTCCTGCTTGTATATTAAAAGTAGCTGCAGTCCATGCACCATGACCATGTAGCAGGATCAGTATTTGTTGCATTTACTCCAATCCATACTGTTATACCAGCACCTGCTCCAGCTCCTGGAGTTACTCCAGGTTCATAACCTTGTGTATATACTGATGCAGTACCTCCAGTGACAATAGATGCTGTAGCCGGAAATTGTAAATTTACATAGTCCATTGCATCCGTAGATGGAGCAACCACATTTACAGAATAATCTTCATAAGTACCATAAGAACCAGTATAACAAGGAGTGGGTGGTCCTACATCTAACCCACCTATTCTCATCCTATGTTGTCCTAATGGAGCAGCAATAGGCACTAAAAAAGATGCCATCAATGTTGTTGGATTGGCTGATGTAGATGTGCCGGTATAAACTTCTTCTCCTACATCAACAAAATCAAGATCATCGTTCCAGTCTATCCAGATTTTTGTATCGTACGTAAAGCCTGTTTTATATGTTATATTTACAATGGTTGAGTTTCCTTGAACTATATTTCCTACCTGGGCAGAATAATCGCCATAATTTCCTGGCTCAGCGACAGTTGTGTTGTTTACAGTACTAAATGAAACGTTAGTTATTCCTAAACCATCTACTGAGGTTGGTGCAGGGATACAATAACCTGTATAAAGGTACCGGAAACCCAACCACTATTAGTAGGACCTGCACATACGAGTTCAAACACAATAAGTATAGGTGAGTATTAGCAGTTAGGCTTGATAAGTTTACAGATGAAGATGCTGTATTACCTGACTGTAGTGGCGATCCCGAACCACATGCACCGGTACTTCTAATTTCCCAGTCATAAGAATCTGCTGCACCACTTGGATTCCATCCAATTGTGGCTGTTGTACCTGTTAAATTTGTGACAACTAAAGAGCGTTGGAGCTGTACAAAAAGGAGGTGAATAAGTATAAGTTCTCCCCGCATCAGGAACTGCAGCTGGAGCGGTAGTTGTGAACCTAACTTGATGCGCATTTGATGTCGCAAGTACTGTATCATCCCAAGATGGAGTTGCATCCGGAATAGATGTTGTTAATCTTCAAGCATTATAATCAGTGTTTACTGTACCCCTAAGCCCAACTTGTGGTTGGTAAGTGATATTGGCTGCCACATTTGTAGGTAACGCGTATACAATGTTAATAAGGCCTGTTGGCGTATTTAATCTTATTTGAAAATCAAACCTTTCATTAACACCAGAAGTAGAGGTATACCTTCTAAAATCATCCCATTGTATTACAATTTCGTTACTTACTTGCACCATTCTTATTTCAGCGTTAGCACCTGCTTCTTTTTTGAGTCCTGAAGGTCCATACCTAATGCAGATATTATTCCCGTGGCTGCAGCTGAACTTGAAATAGGAGCAGTACTTGAAAATGTAGAAACACCTAAAGCAATATATCCATCAACTTTAATAGTAGCGGTAGTAACAGAAAATCCATTGAAGGTAAAAGCAGTTGGCAATGTTACAGCGTAACCCTGGGCGTCAAGAGTTGTTCCACTTTGCGACTAAAGTACCCCAGAAACAGATGTATAAGTTCCGGAAAACAATAATTTGTAAATTTTTTTCATTTCAAATTAATTTAAAAATTAACGCTTACTCTCTTTCAAAGGATTTTCAGCATACTCCTTTAGACACTATGCGTTGAGGCACAGATATTGATTTATTTTGAATTCGTAAAGTGGGGGATGCATAGACGGTGTTGTCTAGCTTAAAAACATTCGGTACTCAGACCTAAGGCAATATTTTTCCGAAAAACATTGCGAAAAATTGGTGCAGTGTAGATTTTATTCGATAACTCGAGGTTTTAGTTGTTATGTAATGTGTGTGTTTTAATAGATTAAAAGCACATAACCCCTTGATTGTCATTATAAAATGAATACAATCATGAAGATTACAAATACTTTTTGGACTTTTGTCAATCGCAAATATATTTAAATTATCAGATAAGTATGTCTTTTTAATATTTTTTTTGCGTATTTTAACAATAAAGTGAGGAAGGCAATGAATAATGGATAATGAATGAATAATGAATAATGGATAATGAATAATGAGAGCGGGCATGGTAGCTCGATTTTAAGGAGTATCGATTATTGGGAGGAGGTGAAAAGGTTAAAAGGTGAGAAAGTGAGAGGGTGAGGGAGTGAGGGGGTGATTTAAAGCGAACGGCGAACAGCGAACGGCGAACGGGAAGAGCTGGCAGATTGCTGCGGGTCTGAGGTAAGATCGATAATTGGAAAGCTTTAAATTTGAAAACGATTTTTGTTATCACTAAATTACCTATTTCTCATTACCCATTACTAATTGAAAGCGAACGGCGGGATGCGAGAAGCGAACGGAAATAGCAGTCAGATCTACCCGGTCTGGGCTATAATCGATTATTTTTGTAATGCAAAACAACCGAAGTGCGATGCGCTGCGCGCAGTGCCCTTCAATGGGTCATGACCCATTGGGGGTGCTCATCACTTCGTGATGTGCAAGCGTGATGCGCACCACCATAGGAAAGTAACTCTAAAACCTTAGTTTTTGTAAAAGTCTATTCTTGTATCCGAATTACCAATTACGTACTTAAGTTTCGACGTTATAAATTTATATTAAGACTATTGCTATTACTCAATCAAAGGTAAAAATTAGAAATTAGAAATTAGAAGTCAGAATGAAACTTCGATGGTTGAGCCCAGCAAATGAAAGCATTTAAATGAATTGAAGAAAATCGAGAATTGAATTAGTTATTTAGCAATCAACATTTTAGGTGATTTTATTTTTTAATAATTATATATTTATACCATTGATTATCAAATGTATAATTACTCCGAAACTTTAGTTACTTATAGAAAGACTAATTATCTACTTCCGACCCGTTAAAACCAACGTCGTTATCTCCGGCAATATCCCTACCCTACCGGCATATCCCAAAAAGCCAAATCCACGATTGACATATAGGTATTGTGCACCTTTTTGATATAGACCGGCCCATTGTTTGTAGACAAATTGGCTTGGACTCCACTTGATCCAACCGGGTATCTCGATGCCAAACTGAAATCCGTGGGTGTGGCCGGCAAGGGTCAAATTGATATCCTGGTGATTTTTATTGACTTCAAAATCCCAGTGCGTTGGATCGTGTGATAAAAGTATCTTGACATCTGTGGGCGGCATACCCTCAACTGACTTTGTAAGATCTCCATGTTTAGGAAATTGTGGAAGTGCTGAAAAGTTTTCTACGCCGATCAATCCGATTTTGGCACCCTTATGTTCGAGGATTCGATGTTCATTGAGCATTAGATCCCAACCTAATGTCTTGTGTATGCCTTTGATCTTTTCAAAGTTGCGATCAAGGTCTGCCTTGCTATCCCACTTATAGTAATCACCATAATCGTGATTACCAAGTGTTGAAAATACTGTTTTGTAGGGCGTTTGAATTTTGCCAAAAATTTCATAAAAACCGTCCATTTCGTCCGCCTTATAATTGACAATATCTCCGGTAAAGACCACGAGATCGCCCTTTTCTTTATTTATAAGATCTATACCGTTAACGATCGGCTCCTTAAAGACAAAGCTACCTGAATGTACATCAGAGATCTGAACTATCTTGAATCCTTCCAGGTCCGGATGCAGACCATCAATGAATATATTGCTGCGATGTACACGATATCTGTAAGGATTGCGCAGCGCACCATAAGTCAACGCTACTATTGGGGCAGTGCCTAGAAAAATACCTACACCTGAAAGAAATTTTGAACGGCTGAGATTGAAGCTTTTTTCTACCATAAAGTAATTGACTACTGCCAGGAATCCTCTTCTTACATCATCGATGAGTAAAATTGGCAGCGCGCAAAGCTTACTTAGGAACAAAATCATCAAAAATGTGCGACCGTAGATCGTCAGAAAATGATTTTTATCTGTGATAATATTGGCCATCATTGCGATAGCAAGTACATAAGCCAAGGCTGAAATACCCCAATATCCAAACATAAGAACCTTGCGAAGATCGGGTGACATAGTCTTGGTCACTCCTCTAAATGCCTGAAATGCATAAATGTCCAATAGAATAAAAAATATAAGGGCAATGATCAAGCGAATGTTCATTTTTATCGTGTATAAATTTAGAAAATAGTCTGTTCACAGTATTCTGCTGAAATGTGACCTTAAACGAACACGAACATATTAAAGTAGTTGCAGAAATTCGACAAAATATGGTAGATAGTTAATAAAAATTGAAAACTTGAAGACATTAAGTGCTTATTGATTTTCTTAATTCTTTAATATTTAAATTTCAGTAATGTTAAAATATATTGATAGAGAAACAAGTGGTTAAAACCCTAGGAATTGTAATCTGGATCCGCAGGTTAAAACCGACGGCAATTTATCCGCTTGAGATCAATTGAATTTATTCGTGCATTCTTGGCAATAAAATTTCTGCCTATTAAATTGAATTCTTAGCTTTTTGACAAGATATAAAAGAATTATTAAGATACTAAATTTGAATAAAATGTATAATGAAACGGGGGTTAAATGAATTGTAACAGATCCAGGTTACGAGAATTTACGCTTGAGCTGAATTAATAAATTGCCTAAATTGAATTCTTAGCTTGACAATTAAGAATTAAGGCCATTAAGCAATCCTTGATTTTCTTAATTCATTAACTTAAAGCTCTTCACATTTATTCAGCAGTCGGCGCGAATTTCTTTTTAACTACATAATACACAGGGATACCTAATAAAACGATGAATAGTCCCGGAAGTGTGTTTTCTGTTTTGTCGATCAGCAAGATAAAAGCGATCACAGCGGCACAAACAATATAAAGTATAGGCAGCACAGGGTAGCCAAATGCTTTATAGGGCCTGAAAGTATCCGGGCTTTTCCTTCTTAGAACAAAAATTCCCGCAATTGTCAATATATAGAATAGCAATGCTGCAAAGATGGTGTAATCCAACAATGCACCATATGTTCCGGTAAGACATAAGGCAGAAGCCCAAATAGCCTGTGCCTTTATACCAAAGCCAGGAACAGCATTTTCATTTAATCTACCAGCTTTTGGAAAAAAGAGGTTATCCTTGGCCATAGCATAATACAATCTTGAACCGGAAAGGATAAGTCCATTGTTACACCCAAATGTAGAAACCATAATTAGTACACTCATTATCGCTGCTGCAGAAACGCCAAAAATAAGGGAGGCAGCTGCTGTACCAACTCTGTCATTTGTAGCAAATGCAATACCTTGAGAAACGACATCGGTGCCATTCGGACTCCCTTGCAAAGGCAGCAATCCAAGGTATGTTACGTTCGTGAGTAGATAAATAACAGTCACGATCAAAGTGCCAAAAAATAAACTTTTAGGTATATTTCGGGAGGGGTCTTTGATCTCCCCGGCTATAAAAGTTACATTGTTCCAGGCATCACTTGAAAAGAGCGTTCCGACCATAGCACCACCTAGCGCCAGTATCAGTGCCACCCCGCTGATAGAAGAAAAAGTACTTCCATCCCAATGTTGTGCATCCCATGACAAAGTAAAGTTATTAGTAAATATTTCCTGGTTAAAACCGAGTGTAAGGCCTAATATTATAAGACCGAAGATAGCGACCAATTTGGCAAGAGTAAAGGAAGTTTGAACGACTTTACCCAGGTTGACCCCTCTAAGGTTGATACCTGATAATACTAAAATACTTAAAATAGCGAGTACTTGAGATCCTTTAAAATTCCAGGAACCGATAGAAAACAAAATATTGTCTTCCCCAAACCATGGGATAAAATAGGAGGTAAATTTAGCAAATGCCACAGCGACTGCAGCAATTGTACCAGCCTGAATGACGGTAAACATGGTCCATCCATACATAAATGCGATCAAAGGATTAAAAGCTTCACGAAGGTAGACGTATTGCCCGCCAGCTTTCGGAAACATTCCAGCCAATTCACCGTAGCTTAATGCCGCAATGAGTGTAAGGACACCAGCAAGGACCCAGGCGAGCAACATCCAGCCGCTACTTCCAAGATTTCTAGTCACATCGGCACTTACGATGAATATACCTGAACCGATCATAGAACCAGCTACCAGCATGGTGGCATCTGTAAGACTTAATGATTGTTTAAAATCCTGGTCTGAACCACTCATACTTAATATATTTTAGGAAGGAAGTTATAGTTTGAATAAAAATTAAAAATATCTAGCTCTCACCCATCGCTTTTTTAAGCGCTTTCATTTGATTGTTCCAAAAATCAATTTGAAATTGATGGTCAATTGGTTCTGCCCAACCGATGAGGCGGAGGATTGTTTCCTCAGTGACCGGAGATGTCTCAAGAATAAATTCAAGAAATTCATTGTCACTTACTGCATCTTCCCAACGGAATCTTAGCAACTCATCTTCAAAGTCGTCCACAAGAATGGCTGTCTCTTCAGAATCTTTCCAACGGAAAGTAAAGAGATCATTGTCTACATCTGCTTCCTCACAAAACCAGCGAATAAGGCACGCAGGCGTAGTTATGAAGGTGTAGATAATGGTGGGCGAAGCCCTGAATAAATACTCTATTTCGAATTGTGTCTTCTTCATCTATTTTATTTGACGCGTGTTGAATGTGAATAGTGAACGTTCTCAATTCTTTCGAAATGCCCTAATTTATTAGAAAATAGGGATGTACACCAAAAAATTAAAATAAGTTATATTTTGATTTTGGGGGTAAATTAAATATAATTCTAGCATAAGAAAGTTTTTTTGTTAAAAAATATTCTTTATATTTAAGAAGTTTACAAGATTAGTGAACTTTTAAGCGGAGCTAAACATTATTCGATTTAGGATGTTCTGCACTTTAAGACAATAATTTGTTGTAACTTTGCATCCGTTTTTAAATAATAAAATTTAATGAGGCAACTAAAAATAACCAAGTCAATAACCAACAGGGAAAGTCAATCCTTGGAGAAATACCTACAAGAGATAGGTAAAGTAGACTTGTTGACACCGGAAGAGGAAGTAGACTTGGCAAAAAGAATCAAACAGGGAGATCAAGAAGCCCTGGAGAGATTAACTAAAGGAAATTTAAGATTTGTAGTATCTGTTGCCAAACAATATCAAAATCAAGGTTTGTCACTCAGTGATCTTATCAATGAAGGTAATCTTGGTTTGATTAAAGCTGCGCAGCGTTTCGATGAGACTAGAGGATTTAAATTTATCTCCTATGCAGTTTGGTGGATTCGTCAGTCCATCCTTCAGGCTTTGGCTGAACAATCAAGAATTGTAAGATTGCCATTGAACAAGGTTGGATCATTGAACAAGATCAATCGTGCTTTTTCAGAATTGGAACAAAAATTTGAAAGAGAGCCTTCAGCTGAAGAATTAGCCTCTATTTTAGAGATCCCGACAGAAGAGGTTGAAACTACCTTGGGTGTGGCTGCGAGACACGTATCTATGGATGCGCCTTTCGTAGATGGTGAAGACAATTCACTTATGGATGTTCTTGAAAACAGTAGCACACCAGGCACAGACTCTGCTTTGGAATATGTTGAATCTTTACGTCGCGAGATAGAACGCTCACTTAGTACGCTGACTGATAGGCAATGTGATGTGATAAAGTTGTATTTCGGTATTGGCATCGATCATCCAATGTCTCTGGAAGATATTGGAGATAAATTTGGCTTAACACGCGAACGTGTTCGTCAGATAAAAGATAAGGCAATTAATAAATTACGATCTGTATCAAGAAGTAAATTACTTAAGCACTATTTAGGTAATTAAATAAGGTTTTTGAAGATATTCTTCAGAAAATGCCAAAAAGAAAAGACCTGCGATGTTATCATGGCAGGTCTTTTTTTATATAAAATTGTCAGAATCACGGATTATTCATGGGTAATGGGTGATGGGTAATGGGTAATCGGTAATAATCTGCGCATTCTAAAATCCTTTATTCGTTAAGTTATTTTTTTGATTTTGGCAAATTCATTAGATAAGAATTATCTAGTGATTTTGTTAACCTTTTTAATTAGTACTTCCTGGTCAGAAAATATCATCCAGGAATAATCATAAATGATTTGCAGAAGTTTGCCTTTGACATTTTTGTGGACATGGGTATAATGGTGCCAATTAAATTTCTTGGAATCCAATAATTTCCGCTCTACCTTCTTTTGTTTGAAGTTGCCTGCATCCATAATTTCGAAAAGAATGGATCTATTTCTGTGAAGAATTTTGTCAGTGGGGATGGCAGCAAAATTTGTTTTTTCAATTAAATCTTTGTGGTAAATGGTTTTACATTTTATGGTACAGAACATTTTACCAGCCCTACCTACGAAGGTATCATTACATAATTTACATTTGCCTTTCATTTAATATGTGGTTTGAAGTTAAAAAATGATTTGAATATTTGGATGTAAGGCGAAGTTACAAAATAGTTTGAAAAATGGGGTTAAATTGGTTGAAAAAAATTTCATATTACTAACCGTTCGGAACCGTTCCCAACGGTTGTGAACCGTTAAGCCTACATTTCATTGATTGTCAATTAATTATAAGGAGTACCGTCAGCGTTTTTTAATACTTTCTCATCCACTTTTTTGCTAAAGAACCGGTATGGCTTACTCTTGGGAGGTACTTAAACCCAAATTAATAACCGTTCGGAACCGTTCCCAACCGTTGCGAACCATTAAGTCTACATCCGACTGGTTATCAATTGCTTACAAGTTGTTTCGTCGACATTTTTTGATATTCTCCGATAAACTTTTTGATAAGAACATTTGTATCACACACTCTTGGGGGTTAATGAAACCCAAAATAATATTCGTTCGGAACCGTTCCCAACGGTTGCGAACCGTTAAGCCTACATTTAATTGATTGTCAATTGTGTACAAGTTGTTTCGTCAACATTTTTTAATACAGTCCATACACTTTTTTGCAAGACCACCGGTATGACTTAATCTTGGGAGGTACTTAATCCTAAATTAATATCCGTTCGGAACCGTTCTTAACCGTTGCGAACCGTTAAGTCCATATCAAACTGATTGTCAATTATTTGAGAGACTATCCGTTAAACTTTTTTGATACTTTCTAATGCACTTTTTTGCAATAGTATTGATATGACACACTCTTGGGAGGTGCCAGACCCAAAAAAACAACCGTTTGGAACCGTTCCCAACCGTTGCGAACCGTTAAATCTGCATCCGACTGGTTATCAATTGTTTACAAGTTGTTTCGTCGACATTTTTTGATATTCTCCGATAAACTTTTTAAAAAGAACATTGGTATCACACACTCTTGGGGTTAATGAAACCCAAATTAATAACCGTTCGGAACCGTTCCCAACCGTTGCGAACCGTTAAATCTACATTTAATTGATTATCAATTATTTACAAGTTGTCTCGTCAACATTTTTTGATATTTTCCGATAAACTTTTTGATAAGAACATTGGTATCACACACTCTTGGGGGTTAATGAAACCCAAAATAATATTCGTTCGGAACCGTTCCCAACGGTTGCGAACCGTTAAGCCTACATTTGATTGATTGTCAATTACTTGAGAGCCTCCTCGTCCCCATTTTTGGATACTTTAACACATACTTTTTTGAAAGAGCATTCATTTTAGTCATTCTTGAGAGGTATCGAATCATAAATTAATAAATCGTTCGGAACGATAGCGAACCTAACTTCGACCAATCAGTAAATATAGATCTAACGCGAAGACCTTCAGAAATATATCTCGTTTAAATAAGTGATACTAAGGGCAATATTATGGAAAACAAAAAAGTGATCCTGCTCTAATAAAGTATAAAATCATAAATGCCATTCAGACTTTATATCTGAATGGCATTCATATTATCTAATGTCATTACTTAAAATTCAAAGTAATATCAAAATTTATTTCAAACCAATTTTGAAACCAAATCTCAATCCATTGGAATCCAAATAACAACTAATAAATTACAATTAACAATTAAATTTTACCAACCCATATCATCCTCAGATGCATTCTCACCCTCTTTACGACTTTGATATTCCTTTTCAAATTCCTCCTGACGACGTGCGAATTCATCAAAGTCGTAGTCCGGCATCAATGTGGTCTTTACATGATCAATCGTCTCCTGAAGTCCTGCTAAAAACCTATTGAAATCCTCCTTATACAAAAAGATCTTGTGACGCTCTACACCTTCAGAGTTAAATTTCTTGGTACTTTCGGTAAGCGTTATAAAATAATCTTCTCCCTTAGTTTGCTTTACGTCAAAGAAGTATGTTCTGCGCTTTCCTGCTTTTATTTTACTTGAAAAAACACTGTCAGGCTTTCTAAAAGGTCGATTATTATCCACGTGTAAACTTTTATTTTATAAATATTCCAAACAAATATATAAATTATTATAATAAATTATTTTATAATAGATTAATATTTTATAAAAAAGTTATCTTACAAACCTTGTTAAAAACTTATGAATCATCAGTGATATAAAATATTTATTTTAAATAATCAATTTTCCTTTTTAATGCTCTCCATGCTCATCATTATCAACATGACTATCTATTAACACCTTTTGAACATCAGGTGGCGTTTCCGCATATTCACTGAATGAACGCTTGAACTTAGCCCTACCCTGCGTGATAGACCTCAAACTAGAGGAGTAGCCAAACAATTCTGATAGCGGAACCTTGGCATTGATCTTTTGATAGTGTCCCTCCGAATCCATTCCCGTGATCATCGCTCTGCGCGTTTGTAGATCGCCCATCACCTCTCCTACCATATCTTCGGGTGATAAAACTTCAAGGTCAAATACCGGCTCCAGCAACTTTGGATTGGCCTTTTTGAATGCAATCTTAAAGGCCATAGTAGATGCCAGCTGAAAAGCCATATCATTACTATCCACAGGGTGCATCTTACCATCGAATATAGAGACTCGAATATCACGGCATCTGGAACCTGTCAACGGCCCTTCCTCCATCTTCATCAAAATACCCTTTTTTATTGCATTTGAAAATCTGGAATCAATCGTTCCACCGACGATGCACCAATTAAAGACTAATTTTCCGCCCCATGGCAACTCATCTACTTCTGAATTTCGAACTGAAAGTCCTACAGGATTAGGCATACCGTCATGATAAGGCTCTATACGCATGTGCAACTCAGCAAACTGTCCTGCACCGCCACTTTGTTTCTTATGCCTGTAAACCTCATCCACACTTTGCCTGATCGTCTCTCTATATGGAATTTTTGGCTTTTCAAATTCGATCTTTAAGCCAAATGTCTTCTCTATTTTTGCTTTTACTATATCCAAGTGCAGCTGACCCTGACCATGCAGAATAGTTTGTTTCAGTTCAACAGAATGTTCCACTACAAGGGTCGGATCTTCTTCATGAACTATCGTAAGGGCACGCGCCACTTTTTCAAGGCTGTTTTTATCAGGTGGAACCATGGCTGTTCTGAAACGAGGCTCTGGAAACTCAATCAATTCTATTTTTCTTCCAACACCTTTGCCATTGAGTGTATTATTGGTATGAGAGTTTTTTAATTTTACCGTAACTCCAAGATCACCGGCTACAAGTTGAGGAATCTCTGAGCGATTTTTGCCATTGGATATAAAAATATGGTTGAGCCTTTCGACCGTTCCATTTTCGGCATTTGTGACCTCGTCACCTGTCTTTATCGTGCCGCTATATACCTTGAAATAACTGACATTGCCGACATTGGCTTCGGAAATAGTTTTGTAAATAAATAATGTGGTATCCTTATCAGGATCGCACGCCAGAGTTTTACCATCTTCGAGCTTAGCCTCTGGCCTATCCGCAGGAGATGGTGCAATATCATTCAGGAAACCCATCAATCTGCCACTTCCCATATTTTTACCTGCAGATATACAAAATATTGGAAAAAATTGCTGATTGGCAAGTGCAATAGTCAATCCTTTGGCCAGATCATCTTCGCTGAGCGTGCCTTCCTCAAAATAACGCTCCATAAGTCCTTCCTCATTCTCTGCAGCTATCTCTACAAGCTTGTTATGAAGCTCTTTTGCACGCTCCATTTCTGACGCAGGGATATCTTCTTTGGTTGGCTTACCTCCTTTGGCTGGAAACTTGTAAATAACCATTCTGAGCGCATCAACAATCGTAGAAAAATTAGCTCCGGCGTCCAATGGATACTGTACCTCAACCACTTTGGAACCAAAGCGATCTATGGCCTGAGCAACAGATCTGTCATAATCAGCCTGAGGACTATCTAAATGATTAATAGCGATCACGGTCGGCAAATGAAATGATTCTACATATTCCCAGATGAGTTCAGTGCCGACTTCCACTCCATATTTAGCATTGACTAATAAAACAGCTGTGTCTGCAACTTTCATGGAAGAAATGCTCTCGCCGACAAGGTCATCAGAACCGGGTGTATCTATAATATTTATTTTTGAGTCTTTCCAATTGACATGCATCAATGAAGAATATACTGAACTATGCCTGTCTTTTTCTATTTCTACGTAATCGGATGTGGAACTATTGTCGTCCACTGACCCAATACGGTTAATCTCGTGTGCTTCGAAAAGCATATTCTCAACTAATGTGGTTTTGCCACTACCCGAGTGTCCAAGCAAAACAATATTTCTGATGTTTTTAGGATTGCGTGCCATTGATAAAGGTTTTATGTTGTGAAGAATATTTGACCTGCAGCATATTTTTTACTGAAGTTCATTGCAAATAAATTTCTATAAAACTATATATCGCTCAGCTTAAAGTTAGAATGAAAAAAGTAGAAATTAGAAATCAGAAATCAAAATGAAACTCCGATGATTTTACCCAGCAGATCAATCCATTAAGGTAAATTTAAAAAAATCTAAAGTCAAACTAACTTTTTAATATTCAATAACTTATTCGATATTATTTATAAATACTAAATATTTATATCATTGAATACTAATACAATAAGCAACTACGATACTTTAGTAATTAATTAAGAAAATTACTTAAGCAACTTTATTAACCTAAATATAGATAATCTATATTATAAGTGCACATTTCTTTGGTATTTTTTTTAAATTTCAATTATATATTTGGCTATTACATTAAATTATAATGTAATATGTGGCACACTTTGCTTCCATTTTTATAAATTCCTTTAAAATTCAAATTCAAAGTACCTTTACGGCTATTACCAATATAATTATAGCGATCCGTTGAATGTCTTTCTAATAACGCCTCCTTTTACGCAGCTTAATACGCCATATCCTGCCACTCCCTACCTCAAAGGTTTTCTGAATACAAAAGGCATTAATTCCATGCAGGCCGATCTTGGAATGGATGTGATATTAAAATTATTCAGCGTAGAAGGTTTGACTGAAATGTTTAATATTGACATCGATCATTCTCAGGCGTCGGATAATGCGAATAGGATATTCAGTCTCCGCAATGAATATATTTCAACCATCGGACCCATAATCGCCTTTCTTCAAGACCAGGACGTATCGCTGGCATATCAGATTTGCTCAGGCAATTATTTACCAAATGCTAGCAGATTTGACCAATTGGCAGACATGGAATTTGCTTTTGGCATTATGGGTATAAGGGACAAAGCGAGGCATCTCGCCACATTGTATCTCGAAGACATTTCAGATTACATCATAGAATTAATCGATCCGTTTTTTGGTTTCAGCAGATATGCAGAGCGGCTTGGTAGGTCAGCGCATAGTTTTGATGAACTTTATGAGCACTTGACACAAGCTCCTTCCTTCATTGATCATATGCTATTTTCTTTACTTGAAAAATATTTTCAAAAATCAATTCCTGACCTGCTAGCTATTTCAGTACCATTTCCCGGCAATCTTTACTGTGCATTCAGATGCGGCCAATGGGTTAAATTGCATTATCCTCAAACAAAAATCTGCATGGGTGGTGGATTTGCAAATACTGAATTGAGATCGCTAAAAGATGTTAGAGTATTTGAATTTTTTGATTTTATCACCTTAGATGATGGAGAAGCACCCATCCTTCATTTGATCGAACACATCGAAGGCAAGCGTCCAATAGATTTCCTAAAAAGAACTTTCACTTTATTAGAAGATAAAGTTCAGTATTTTAATGGTTCTATGGCGCCGGATTACAAGCAGAAGGATGTTGGAACACCTGATTACGAAGGACTTAATTTAAAACAATATTTGAGCGTAATCGAAGTGACCAATCCAATGCACCGATTGTGGAGCGACGGCAGATGGAACAAACTAACCTTGGCTCATGGTTGCTATTGGGGCCAATGTACCTTCTGCGACATCACCCTTGATTATATTGTCAACTACGAATTTACTACCGCCCAAATGCTCGTGGACAGAATGGAAGAACTGATCCTTCAAACCGGTGAGCGTGGTTTTCATTTTGTAGATGAAGCCGCCCCTCCTGCTCTTATGAAGGAAATAGCCATTGAAATCCTCAGGAGAAAGCTAACCATCACATGGTGGACAAATATCAGGTTCGAGAAAAGCTTTACTTCCGATCTTTGCCGCCTGCTGTCTCTCTCCGGATGTATCGCTATATCAGGAGGACTGGAAGTAGCTTCTGACAGATTGCTCAAACTGATAAAAAAGGGTGTCACTGTCGGTCAGGTGGCGAAAGTAGCTCAAAACTTTACTCAGTCAGGCATCATGGTTCACTCATATCTTATGTATGGATTTCCTACTCAAAATGAACAGGAAACGATAGATTCCCTTGAGGTAGTCCGCCAGCTCTTTGAAGCGGGTGTGGTCCAATCGGGATTTTGGCATCAATTTGCGTTGACAGCGCACAGTCCCGTTGGAAAGAATCCTGCAGAATACAATGTCAGATTGATCACTGAAGAAATAGGGACATTTGCAAACAATGACCTCGAATTCGAAGATCTTACGGGTTGTGACCATGAATTATTCAGTGGCGGGCTAAAAAAATCGTTATTCAACTTTATGAATGGTATCTGCTTTGAATATGAGCTACAGGAATGGTTTGATTTCGAAATACCTGAAACCACTATTCAGCCGGATCATATTCAGAATATCTTGGAAGCTGATGAAAGTAGAAATCTGAGCGGCAACAAGCGCGTCCTATTTACAGGCATTCTTCCTTCATCAGAATCACTTGATACTGGAAATATGCTTTTATTATTTCATACAAAATCTGAAACCTTTGAGATAGAGCTTGAGCACCAACAAGGTCTATGGCTCAGTGAAGTAATTTCGAAAGCAGCAAACTATAACGAAACATTAAGCATTTTACATTTGAGGGAGAGTTATGATTTCGCCGGATTAAAAGATTTTGATGAATTCTGGATTGGTGAAGAGATGGAGGCGATTAGGAGCATTGGATTACTTGTGGTATAAAGATTTGGTCCATACGGACTTAGTTTTTTTCATTTTAATTGCTGAGAAATAATTGAAATGTCTTGTTAAGTAGGACTAAGTAAGTGTATTTAAAGTTATGGAAAACTTACTTCCGGCTCCAAATTCAGTTTCTACACTTATCTGTCCGCCTTGTGCCTCTATAAATTCTTTGCTGATGGAAAGTCCAAGTCCAGTACCTTCTTTCTTTGTCCCGGGCACTCGGAAATACCTGTCAAATACTTTGTCTTTGTATTGTGGGGCAATTCCTTGACCTCTGTCCCGAACTGAAATTTGAACATTATTTTTGGTTTCAATAATTGACAAGTAAATTGTAGAGTTGTCGTATGAGTATCGAATTGCATTAGAAATTAAATTGGTGAGTACCCATGCTGTTTTTTCATTGTCTGCCTGCACTTTTGAGATACTATCAGGACATTCAATGTTGAATTTAATCTGCTTTTGGTCTGCTTGAGTTTGGGTTGCATTTATTGCATAGAGCAAGATTTCTTTAGGATCTGCCGGCATTATAGAAAGTTGAATATTGCCGCTTTCAACTTGTGTCATATTCAATAATTCCCCTGTGATTTTCAATAATCTGGTTGCGTCATCTTTAATACTTTCTACTAAATTTTTCTGTTCATCATTAAGATGGCCGATTTCTGCATTTTCTAGCAGCTGCAAACTCAATTTTATAGAAGATATTGGTGTTTTGAGTTCGTGTGAAACTGTGGCTATGAAATTTGTTTTCGCAAAATCTAATTCTTTGTAGCTCGTAACATTTCTCAAAAATATCACATGCCCAACCAAGATTGAATCTTTTTCTCCTGTTGGAACAATTGAGATATGTAAAGTTTCTTTTTCAAAGTAACTTTCTTTATTTTCCGCAAATATTTTTACCGGTGCTCGTTTCTGACCTAGTATTGGATTCTCAATCATAAGATCTGTAATTAAATTACGAACAAGATCATTTTTTAGCGCTAATTCCTGGGTAAAATGTCCGATAATTTCGATTGCAGTGCTCCCAATAATTTTTAATGCTTCTTCGTTTGCAAAAATTACTTTTAAGTTTTCATCTAATCCAATAACAGGGTCGTGCATATTGTTAATAAGCGTTTCAATTCGCTTTTTCTCCATCATCAATTTTGCCAAATTGCTATTATTATATTCCTCCAGTTTTTCTGCCATGGAATTAAAAGATTTGGCTAGCTCACCAAATTCGCTGTGGCTTTCAAAATGAACTCTTTTTGAATAATTTTTAGCTGCAATTTGTTTGATGCTTTCTGTCAATTCTTTTATAGGGTTAGCAATATTTGAAGGTAAATTAACCAACAAAATAAAGGCAATTAAAAAACAAATAGTCCCTGTTACGACTATCCAAAATACCGCCTTATCTGCCGTAGTTTTAGCTACTTCACTTTTGCGTTGAATGGCTTGCATATTCATATCCATTATTTGAAATAAGTTTTCTTGAATAGCAAGTTGGACACTACTGTTTGAATTGCTTTTCTTATACGCTTCGAAATTATTTCTTAGCTCCAGATTCGCATCGAGTTCTCCTATTTCTGTGGCATTGTTCTCTTGTTTTTTAAGATTGTCTTCAATGACTTGAATTGTTTTTTCGGAAGGGTTGTTCAAAACAGAAAGTATGTTTCTAGAGTAAAGTAGTGAGTTGTAATTTGCTTTTAAAATATTTTCTGTATCCGACTTTAAAGCATTAATATTAAATGCACCTACAATACTTAATAGTATAATTAGGATAAATAAAAGCCCAACACCTAATGTTAATTTAGTTTTAATTTTCATTATGATAGAATAATAAGGTCAATATCGTTCGATGATAAATTTTTTAAAAGCTGACTGAATATACTAGGAGACAAAATAACGCTAAAAAAATTCAAATGAGGTTTTCCTATGCAGATGGTTGTAATTTTTCGTTCGTGTGCTTCTTCTATAATAGCATTTGATATAGATGATTTTTCAATTTTAATGATTTCTGCTCCTAATTCAGTGGCTAATTTAAAATTATTAATCAGATGTCGTTGCTTTGCTAATTCAATCTTATCCACACTTTCTTTTGGTGTTTGTACATATAGTACATACCATTTACTATGATAGTAATTGGCTAATCGAGCAGTCTTTCTGATAACACTTTTTGCTGTTATTTCATTGCTGCTAATGCATGCTAAGAATCGCTCACGCTTTAAAAAACTTGGCTTACTAATTTCTGTTTCCACTTTTCTCTCTACCTGCGAGGCTACCTCCTTTAGAGCCAATTCACGTAGTTGCAATATATGGTCACTTTGAAAGAAATTTTTCAATGCTGTTTCAATTTTATCAGCTTGGTAGACCTTTCCTTCTTTCAATCGGGCAATAAGTTCATCAGCTGTAAGATCAATATTTACTACTTCATCAGCTTGCGCAAGCACACTGTCAGGTATTCGTTCTGCGACTTCAACTCCGGTGATTTTTTTCACATCTTCGTTCAAACTTTCGATATGCTGAATGTTTACAGCAGAAATAACATTGATACCTGCCTCTAAAATTTCGATTACATCCTGCCAGCGTTTTTCATTTTTACTTCCTTCTATATTAGTATGTGCTAACTCATCTACAATGACGACTTCAGGCCGCAAGTTTATTACAGCCTGAACGTCCATTTCTTCTAATTCTTTACCTTTATAAAAAAGTGTTCTTCTCGGAATAATCGGCAACCCTTTCAACAAGTCGTGTGTTTCTTTTCTATTGTGTGTCTCAATAAAACCAATTTTTACATCAATTCCATTTTTCAATAAAGCCCGAGCCTCTTGCAGCATACGGTATGATTTTCCGACACCGGCACTCATACCAATATAAATTTTGAATTTACCTCGCCTTGATTTTTTTATCAAGTCAAGGAAATGTTGAACGGTTTTATCTTTATCCATTAGAAGGAAATGGCTAATGCTGTTGTTACAAAATAATTTTGTGAACTTGACGCGTTGTCTAAGGTAAATATTTTATCCTGACTGGCAAACCCTCTGCCTTCTATTCTCCACATGACATTGTCAGTAATGTTATAATCCAGATTTAAAGAATATCCAAAGGTTTGAAATCCATTTACAGTACCAGTATAAATAATTACACCATTCGCATCGCTGTAATATTCTCCACTTGCTGCAATACTAATTTTATCAGATGGCGAGTATTTAGCAATAAGTGCCGGCGAATACCAATTATTGTAGTCGCTACTACCTTTTGATTTTTGTTGAGCACCGATATCAAAACCTACAATCAAACCAAATTTTTCATGGAGTTGAAATTTTCCATAGAAATTATGAAAGTACCGCATCTGCCTTGTGCTATCGGGTGTATCACTTCCAATAAATGAACTACTGTTTAATGTTATTTTTGAATTTGGTTTGTAGATTAACTGATGTCCAATAGCAGGCATATTATTTCCATTTACCCGCTGTATGCGTTGCCAGCCGTTCAATACCAATCCGCTTGCAAACCATTTTTCATTGTCGCTGGTATAGGATATTTTCACACCGCTTTCAAAGTAGGGAGAATTATCTGCCAATATACTTCTTGTTAAGTTCCAGCAGTCTTTACCAATGGCACTTTCAGAACCAATGTGGGAAGCAAAAATTCCTGCATCAATCCATAAGTTCTTATGTTTTGAAATTTTTACTCCAGCATTAGCCTCATAAATATTTTTTAAAACACCGGGTTCTGCTGCAAGGTTGGCATTGGAATAGGTGCCCGCCATCAAAGCTAAATTGGCTCTTACCTTTTCACTGGAATAGCTAGCTTTCAAGAAACCAATATTTAAATTTACCTCATTGCTGCGATTGAAAGCATAAACAAATGCAGGACGATTATGATCCAATGGTTTGCCAAAGTCATAGCTATAATATGTTTCCAAATAGCCTGATATTTTGAAATTGTCAAGTGTTTTTGAAGTTGGCTTATTGTAAGTATTGTTCAAACTATCTTTTAACTCGTTCTTAATTTGTGCAATGACAGATCTGCGTTCTACTTCTGACAAAAAGGTTTGAGCATTAATATTGTTAAATGCACCGATCATAATAATGCCAAGACCTAAAATCAATTTTATATCTAAGTATTTCATATTTTTATTTCTTAAGATTGTCTAATGCAATGTTTAGCTTAAGCACATTTATTTTCTTCGGGCCAAATATTCCAATCAATGGTTTTTCTATTTGCACTTTAATAAGTTCTTGTAAAGTTGCTTCAGTAGTATTGCGAATTTTAGCGATACGCTTTACTTGCACATAAGCTGCCTGCACCGAAATGTTTGGGTCTAAACCACTACCACTTGCAGTCATCAAATCAACAGGAATTTCAGATTTTATAACATCAGGATTATGCACTAAGAAAGTATCTATTCTTGCTTGCACTTCAGATAAATATTCTTGGTTGGAAGCTCCCTTATTACTTCCACCAGAACCTGCTGCGTTATATCCAACTGCTGATGGCCGCGAATTGAAATACCTATCTTCAGTAAATGTTTGCCCTATATTTGAATAATAGGTTTTGCCATTTTGTGTGATGATTTCGCCTTTGCCATTATTTGGTGCAAATTGTGAAATACCAAAAACTATTAATGGATAAATTATTATGAGTAGAACAAGACTGAGAATTGTCAGCTTTATAGCTGGTAACAAATTTGTTTTCATTTTTTTTATTTTTAAATAAATATGGATACTAAAATGTCAATTAATTTTATTCCTACAAAAGGAACTGCAATACCTCCCAGGCCATATATCAATAGGTTTCTTCTAAGCAAAGCACTTGCCCCTATAGGTTTGTAAGCCACACCTTTTAATGCAAGTGGAATTAAAAGAGGAATGATAATTGCGTTAAAGATTACGGCAGAAAGTATTGCACTTTCAGGTGAGTGTAAATTCATAATATTTAACCCTTTTAAAGCAGGAATAGCTACAATAAACAGTGCAGGAATAATAGCGAAATATTTCGCTACATCATTCGCAATACTGAATGTGGTAAGCGTTCCTCTGGTCATTAACAGCTGTTTTCCAATTTCTACAATTTCAATGAGTTTTGTTGGATCATTATCTAAATCTACCATATTGCCTGCTTCCTTGGCTGCTTGCGTACCGCTGTTCATTGCTACGCCCACATCTGCTTGAGCCAAAGCGGGTGCATCGTTGGTGCCGTCACCCATCATCGCAACCAGCCTTCCTTCTGCTTGTTCTTTTTTGATGTAGTTCATTTTATCCTCAGGCTTTGCTTCGGCAATAAAGTCATCTACACCGGCTTTTTCGGCAATAAATTTTGCAGTCAAAGGATTGTCGCCCGTAACCATCACGGTTTTGATGCCCATTTTACGCAAACGCTCAAATCGTTCGCTGATGCCTGTTTTAATGATGTCTTGCAATTCAATGACACCAATCACCTTATCGTTTTCTGAAACGACTAGTGGAGTACCTCCATTACTTGAAATCATTTTTACCTTTTCCGCAGTTTCCGCTGGAAATAAGTTTCCTGATTTTTCACACAAGTCTCTGATAGCATCAGATGCTCCCTTCCTAATTTTAGTATTCTCAAAGTCAACTCCGCTACTTCGTGTTTCCGCAGTGAATTTTATAAAAGTAGGATTTGTCATTCTATAACTCAAAGGGTTAATTCCTGCCAATTCAATAATAGATTTACCTTCAGGTGTTTCATCACTCATTGAGCTCAATACAACACACTTTATGAAATGGGTTGGATCTATTCCATTGGCAGGATAAAAGTGAGTTGCCTTTCTGTTACCAATGGTTATTGTTCCAGTTTTGTCTAAAAGCAACACATCTATATCACCAGCAGTTTCTACAGCTTTACCACTTTTGGTAATTACGTTTGCTCTTAATGCTCTGTCCATGCCTGCAATGCCAATAGCAGAAAGCAATCCACCGATAGTTGTTGGGATTAAGCATACAAATAAGGCAATAAATGCAGAAATTGTGATGGGTGCATTGGCATAATCGGCAAAGGGTTTAAGCGTTACAGTTACGATAATAAAGACCAAGGTAAATCCGGCTAATAAAATAGTTAGAGCTATTTCGTTAGGTGTTTTTTGTCGGCTGGCACCTTCAACCAAGGCAATCATTTTATCTAAAAAACTTTCCCCTTGTTCTGTATTTACCTTCACTGTAATTCTATCTGACAACACTTTTGTTCCACCAGTGACAGAACTTTTGTCGCCACCAGCTTCCCGAATTACAGGAGCACTTTCTCCGGTAATGGCACTTTCATCAATAGTTGCTAATCCTTCTACTATTTCACCATCCATTGGTATGATGTCGCCAGCTTCACAGAAGAACAGATCACCTTTTTTAAGTTGTGAAGATGCAATAATGGTAAATGGTAGATTGTGAATGGTCAATTGTTCCCCACCATTCACTATTTCCTGTTTATCATTTACTATTTTGGCGGGTGTATCTTCTCTAGTTTTACGTAAGCTATCGGCTTGTGCTTTACCTCTTGCTTCGGCAATGGCTTCGGCAAAATTTGCAAACAATAAAGTCAATAGTAAAACAAGAAAAACAGTAAAGTTATAAATAAAACTACCCTGTGATTTCTCGCCTATTAAGATCCAAATGCAAACGAAAAACATCACAGCTGTTCCTATCTCCACAGTAAACATAACAGGATTGCGAAACATTATTTTTGGATTGAGTTTTACAAAAGACTGCTTGAATGCTTCTTGCATTAAGTCCTTTTGAAACAATGATGTATTATTAGATGCGTTCATATTTTTAATTTATTAAATTATTTCAACATTGAAAAATATTCTGCGATTGGACCTAAAGCCAATACAGGGAAAAAAGCCAGTGCAGCAATGATGGCGATAACAGTAAATACCATTAATCCAAAGGTGGATGTATCGGTTTTAAGTGTGCCGTTGCTTTCGGGAATGAATTTCTTTTCTGCCAGCAATCCGGCAATAGCTAAAGGGCCTATGATAGGAAGGAAACGACCTAATATCAATACAAATCCAGTGGAAATATTCCACCACAATGTGTTGTCGCCTAATCCTTCAAAACCACTACCGTTGTTGGCAGCCGAAGAGGTATATTCATAAAGCATTTGGCTAAAACCGTGAAACCCTGGATTAGTTACTGTTGCAGCTGTATGTTGAGGCATTGCTGCCGTTAAAGCAGTTCCTACTAATATCAAAAATGGATGTAATAATGCTATAATCATTGCAATTTTCATCTCGCGCGCCTCAATCTTTTTACCCATGAATTCCGGAGTTCTGCCTACCATCAAGCCGCTTATAAATACAGCGAGAATAATGAAGATGAAGAAGTTTAGAATTCCTACACCTACACCTCCATAAAATGAGTTGATCATCATGGCTAGTAATTCGTTCATTCCTGATAATGGCATTGAACTATCGTGCATAGAGTTAACTGAGCCTGTTGAAATAACTGTTGTTACAATACTCCAAAATCCAGATGCTGCAGCTCCCACTCTTATTTCTTTTCCTTCCATGGCTCCAAGTGTATTATCTATGCCCATAGCAGAAATTGCAGGATTTCCTTTCATTTCCATAAGAATATTGGGAACAGCCAACATAAGGAAACCAACAGTCATCACACCAAAGATCATCCAGGAGAATTTTTTCCTTCTAATGAAATATCCAAATGCGAAAATCATAGCAAAAGGGATATTAAGTTGTGCAAACATTTCAGTCATATTGGTCAAGTAAGAAGGATTTTCAAATGGATGTGCGCTATTTGTTCCAAAAAAACCACCTCCATTTGTTCCAAGATGTTTGATGGCAACAAAACCGGCAACAGGTCCGGTGCTCACTTGCACAGTGTCTCCTTGTAAGCTTATCATTGTATCTTTTCCTTCAAAGGTCATTGGTGTTCCTTCGAATGCCAATATAGTAGCGATAACTATTGATAGAGGCAAAAGTATACGCGTACAAGACTTTAAGAAATATGCATAGAAGTTACCCAATGATTGGGTTGACTTTTCTCTAAAAGCCTTAAAGACAACTACTGCTGCTGCCATGCCAGTTGCGGCAGAAACGAATTGAAGAAACATAAGCCAAAATTGCCCTAAATAACTCAATCCTGTTTCTCCTGAATAGTGTTGCAAGTTGCAGTTGACCAAAAAAGAAATTGAAGTATTGAAAGCCAGGTCTGCTGACATTCCAGGATTGTTATCGGGATTTAAAGGAAGAATATTCATATTCATTAAAACCCCCATACTGATAAGAAACCAAAGTAAATTAATGCACAGGAGCGCTGATAAATGCTGCTTCCAGTTCATTTCCTCACTAACATTTATGCCCGAAATCTTGTAGAACAAACGTTCCAAAGGGTTGAAAATGGGGTCGAAAAAAGTCTTTTCTCCTGCATATACTTTGGCGATATATTTACCCAGAGGTATTGCCAACAATAACGTAACCACGAACATCACAACAATGCCTATAATTTCTGTATTCATTTTTTATTTTTTAAAGGTTAAACCACTAAACCAGGAGTCTGAAATGACCAAAGACTCTCAGAAATACCCCACTTGTGCGGGTATCTGATTTGATGTCATTTGTTTGTTTCGTTACATTCGTTCGTTTGTATTTAAAACTTTTCAGGTTTTAAGAGTACATAGCATATATAGATAAATACTGCGATGGAGATGATGAATAGTGCTATCATAGTATTAAATTTTTTCAAACCAGTTAATGGCTTTGTAGAAAAGGGCAAAAGCCAATAGCCCTGATAGAATTAAAATTATGGTTATCATTTTCTAAACTTTTAAATGTTCCTATTAATCTTATTTCAATTTATGATCCACATCTATTTTATCAACATAAGTTGTTGATACAGATGTATTTAATGGCGAAATGGAAATGTGCCAAAACAAAAAACCCTTTCATTTTGAAAGGGTCAATCATGTCATTATGAAAGGGAAGTTTATTCTAAACCGTATTCTGCAATTTTCCGATATAGTGTAGTTAAGGCGATGTTTAACAAATCGGCGGTTTTAGTTTTATTGCCGTTGGTGTAGTTCAACACTTTTTGGATGTGTATTTTTTCTGCACTGGCTAAGTTGAAGGCGGAGAGTGTTTTATCGTTTCTAACAGGAGTGGTAAGGATTTGCAAATCAAGAGGTAAGCTTTCAATAACTAATTCATCATCTGAAAGAATTACACTTCGTTCAATTATATTTTTTAGTTCTCGAATATTGCCATTCCATTGATGCTGCTTCAATGCTTCTATATATTCTTTAGATATTGATGTTACTTTTTTGTTGGTTTTAAAAAGAAAGGATTTTAAAAAATAATTTGCTAGATCTTCAATGTCAATAACCCTTTCCCTAAGTGGAGGTAATTCAATTTGAAAAACTGCAATGCGATAAAATAAATCTTCTCTGAAATGCCCAAGCTCTATTTCCTTTTGCAAATCTCTGTGAGTAGCTGCAATAATGCGAACATTTATTTTGGTTGGTTTACTTTCACCTACTCTTATAAACTCATTTGTTTCCAAAACTCTTAATAGTTTTGCTTGCAATTCCAAAGGCATTTCTCCGATTTCATCTAAGAAGATCGTACCATTGTTAGCCTCTTCAAAAAGCCCTTTTCGATCTTTGTTTGCTCCGGTAAATGCACCTGCTTTGTGCCCAAACATTTCACTTTCAAGTAATTCCTTACTGAAAGCAGCGCAGTTGATAGCGACAAAGTTGTTCCTATTTCTCTTACTTTCTTGGTGGATAGCCTGAGCAAATACTTCTTTTCCAGTGCCTGTCTCACCTGTTAGCAAAACAGTTGTATCAGTTGCAGCAACTTTACGGGCTAATTCAATTGCTTTTTGAATGGGCTTTGATTTACCAATAATCTTATCGAAAGAATGTTTATCGCCAAGTTGCTTTTCAAGTTGTTGTACTTTTTTACCCAAGTCCACTTTCTCCATTGCTCTGTAAAGCAATGGAATAATTTTGTTGTTGTCATCCCCTTTTGTAATATAGTCAAAAGCACCATTTTTCATGGCTTGAACACCATCAGGAATGTTACCGTATGCCGTTAGTAGGATAATTTCAAGTAAAGGAAATTTGTCTTTGATTTTTTTTGAAAGTTCAACTCCGTTGCCGTCTGGCAGTTTTACATCGCATAGAATTACATCAACTTCAGATTGATCTAACTTTTTCCACGCACCTTTGCAGTCATCTGCTTGCAACACTTCAAATCCTTCCAAGCTAATGATCCTAGCTAGCAGGGTTCTTAACTTTTCTTCGTCATCTATGATTAAAACCTTTCTCAAAATAGCGTCTGTGTTACTTACAGTGCAAATTTAGTATTATTAACTAGTGTGGTGAATAAAATGTGGCTCTTTTGGTTTTGAGCAGCATTGATGAGTATTCCGGAGCAAAGGGGGCCACTTTTTATCTATATTTTCAATGATGTTTTGGGTGTTATTTTGGAGATAGAATCCAGAATCACTTATCATTAAATATTGGCGAGCCAAAACGACTGATCAATGCGCTTTTGAATGACTCTCGTAAACCAGAAGGTTGCAAAAAATATTTTTTTTGTACTGTTTGTTTTTCAATATTCAATGTTCAGTGTCGAGCTGGTTTAGGATGAGGTATAACGATTTGCAGCTATAAGAAGTTGGCGATTTCGAAGCACAAAACTGTCAACCTGCACGAAAGTTTGATTGAAAAACTGAACTTCATTTAACCACTGAACCGCCAATTTCTTATAGGTGCTGTTACAAGCTGCCCTTCTGTCTTTCGTGGTTTGTCTGTCCGCTGTGTCGCTGTGTCTGTGCGGTTGGAAAGGCATACTCTTTTGCAAGCTTTGGCTCGTGGGCTGGCTTGTGTGGCTTGCAAATGTGTATGACTTTAGCGTTGGCATTTTATTTAAGTCTTGCTTCATGGAATTTCATTAAGTCATTAAATTTTTTCCAAAACTTTCTGCTTTGCCTTTTCACAAAATTGTCTCCGTTGATTGATTTCATAGAGTCATTAGCTTTGTTAATGTAGCTTAGATAATTGCCCCAATAATATTCATTAGTTTTTTCATAAATGGTTTTGTCCGCTTTTGAAGGTCTGTAAATAAGTTTTCTTTTTGCTCCTCTGTGTGTAAATCGCTTATAAAGTCTTGACTTGAATAAACTCTTGTCAGGATTTTTACTGTGTATCGCCAACGAAGTTGATTTTTTGAATGTACTTTTCATTGACCTATAAAACTTTGAAAAGCCAGAAGTTTTTATCAAAACCCTTTGTCCGTCATATGAAAAACCTAAATACTCTAGTGTTTTATTATGATTTGGAATTTTAGTTTTTTCATTAATTTCAAAACCAGTAAATTTTCCATTCACTTCCTCAAATCGAAAAACTTTAGTCTTATTTGGTTCAATTTTCAAATCAACAACGGTTTCAATTTTCTCTCTGATTAGTTTAATAATATCATCTTCATATTGTTGCTCGCAAATAATTATTAAATCATCGCTGTATCGTTGATAAAAGCCACCAATTGAAGAAACTCCATCAAATATTTCTTGGTCAAACTCCAACATATAGATATTTGCCAATGTTGCACTAATTGGACTTCCTTGTGGTATTCCTACTGAATTGTTTTTTGAAATAACAAGGTTCAAATTCTTTATAAGGAACTCTTTCTTTTCGCAGTAATGACTTGCCACTTTTTCCTTGAAAAATTTACTACTCTTAATTTTCTTTCTTACAAATTCAGTTTTGTTTGAAAGATTTGGAATACCAGTTTTTACCATCATAGTATTTCCATAACTTTCAAATAACTGGTCGCCTTCAATGTATTTTATATTTGTCAGGGCTTTAAATAAGTTGTAATGGTCTTGTGGTAGGGTAGTTTCGTTTAAAACTTTTGACCATTGCTTCTTTAAAGTTCTATGATTTAGATTATCAAAAAAAGCTGTAACATCTGCAATTATTACGGTCAGTTTTTTTGACTTGTTATTATGAATAAACTCAAAGGTTGTTTTAGCAAAATCAATATTGCATTTATTCTTGTCCGAACCTTTTGAAATTGGGATTTTACGATATGCAACTATCGATTCATTGAAATTCTTGTTTTCAATATGTTTCTCGTAAGCAGTTGCCAATATTTCATTGTACTTTGATATTATAAGAGAATCTAAATGTGAGGCAAAGAAAATATCTCTGACTTTTGGCTTTCCAAGAATTCTTGTTCTTTTTCTACTTGGTTTTAAAACTGAAACAGAATTGTCTGCCCTAAATTTTCTTTTTACAATTGATTTGTGGATTAACGGAAGGAAACTATGTGTTCTAACTTTTTCAGAATTTTCAACATACGCTTTTACCCAATTATAATCTTTGATTGTAATTGGTAAACCTATATGAGGATACTTCTTTGTTTTAAACCACTTTTCTAATTCCATTTTATCAAGTTAAAAAGAGGGGGCAGATACTAATAGTAGCAGGTTTGAAATGTACATGCTCTGTCGAAGCTTTAACCCTCTTTCGAGGGAGGCAACGCTACTCTTCTCAGGTATAGAAATTGTTATCTTTGTATGTCAAATCATAAACACAATAAATATGCTTAGAAAATTCATCCGCAGACCCAACTTCAGGGCTTCAACAGTTGTTACGCTGTTGATAACTCTTTCCTCATTAATTCCTTTGCAGGAAAATTTGGAAATTGGTATTTTCCTTCCCAGCTAGCGTATGTCCTAGACGTGGTACCATTTAGCAAAACGTATCATTCCGACCCTCTGCCCCCAAAATCTTTATTTATCTATTTCATTTTCTAATATTTTATTTGTTTCAAAAGTTTCATTGAACATTGCTTTCATTAATGTATTTCCGTGTTTGTCAAGGGTTTCAATTTCTTGACTTAGTTTAAGACACTTGTTCATAAGCAGTTCCACTTTTTCAATAATTATTTTCTGTTCCTCTCTAGGTGGAAGTGCAAAAACGAAATTTCTCAAATATGTCTGGCTAATGTTGGGTTGCGACATTCCCCAAGAATCAGAAATCATTTTTGCTCGTTGTGCCATTAAGAAATAGAACAGATATTTCGTTTCTATGAATTCATTAAAAAAGAAACCACAAATTGCTTGGTTCGTACTTGCATCTCTGTTTAAGATTGAAAGTTTCCCTGCTGTTGCTCCATACATTGCTATTAGTAATGTTCCTTTAGGAAACAACGTTGCAGAAGATTCTTTTAAACCAATTTCGGAAATTTTCTCTTCTGATTCGGCATCCAAATATGTATCGGTTAATTCACCTGATTTATACCATGTAATGTCGCCAAACCAATAGCTTGCATTTGCTCTTAATGGAGTCCCACCAGAAGTTGTTGAATACAAATCCCCAAGTCTGCACCAAACCCAATTTTCAGGGATTTCGTGTGGAATTTCATTTTCGGAAATTGGGCCAAGCTCTTTCTCCTTTTTGATTATCTTTTCTATAACTTTTTTCTCTTTGTCTTTTTTAATGAGTTTGTATAGTTCTGCGGCAGATTCTTTAGCTTGATTATTTTCCCGCCAATTACTGGATAATTTGCCTGATATAGCTTCCTTAAGAATTGATTGTTTAATACTAAATGTTAATTGTAACTGTTTCTGTTTTTCTATGGAAAGATTTTCAATTTTTTCTTTAACGTCTTTTATTTTTTTCAATGTATTCGTTTGTTCATCTTTTTCAGGCAACCAAACAGTTTGATTGAAAAATTTATCTTTTTGAAGTCTTATTCTTTGAGTTGTACCATCGCTTCCTCTTTTGCATATTTCATCAAACCATGATGTAGCAGTAAGTTCAAGGAATAATTCTTTTAAAATTATTCCTTCATCAATTTCAAAATACCAAAAGTCATTAGTGACAATAGCATCCTCTAACTCTTTCGTAATTATTCCAAATGCACCATTTCTTGCGTCAATGCCTGAAAGTATAAAGTCGCCCTCCTTGACTAAATACATATTTGATTTTATTTCAAAGCCTTTCTTTATTTCACGCAGTGTAACTCCCTTATGGTTCATTTTAATTGTAACCAGTTTATATTCGGAATTATCTTCTAAATCAATTGGACGTTTTATCCGCTTAAGAAAATCACTAATTAAATATTCTTTTGCCATTACATTAATAGTTTTTCAATTTCCTCAACTATTGTTTTAGAAACAGTTATAGATTTATGTAATGCCTTAATGTTTTCAGAAGTACTTAATATTTCTTCTTGAACAACTGCATTCGTATTTTTTATGTCCAAATCCCAATTATTCAAATCATTTACATTTACTTTCCAGCAATTATCATTTTCAATTCTAGTTTCCCACCAGTCAATGATTGGTTGAAATTCTTCAAATTGAATTGGCTTTGTTTTAGAATATGATTTTTGTCCTTCGGGTAATTTATGTTCGTAATACCAAATATCATTTGTAGGTGAACCTTTTTCGAAAAACAACAAATTAGTGCTAACAGTTGCAGGAAAAAATGTGCTTTGAGGTAAGCGGATTATTGTGTGTAAATTACAATCCGTTAATAATTTTTCTCTGATTCTTGCTTTTATTCCATCGCCAGTAATTGAACCATCAGGTAAAACTATCGCACATCTTCCACTTGGTTTTAATAGTTGTAACATTAGAATTACAAATAAATCCGCAGATTCTTTGCATCGGTAAGTTGAAGGAAAATTAGTTTCAACTCCGTCCGCAATACTTGCACCAAATGGCGGATTGGCAAGTATTACATCAACCTGGTCTTTCTTCCCAATGCTGTTGTACTCTTTCTTTAAACTGTCAATGTAATGGTAATCGGGAACGTCAATTTCGTGAAGAATTAAATTAGTTAAGCCTAATACATAAGCAACTGGTTTTAGTTCCCAACCAGTTATTGAGTTTTGTAAAATAGCGTCATCATCTACTGTTTTTACATAAGTGTCTCTTACATGGTCAATAGCAGCAGTTAGAAAACCTCCAGTACCAGCAGCAGGGTCAAGTACTTTTCGCCCAGTTTTGGATCGGTCATCATTGTCATTAATCGAGTTACTGCACGTGGCGTATAATATTCGCCTTTGTTTCCCGCATCTCTTAACTCCTGCAAAATGCTTTCGTAAATATTTCCAAAAACGTGTTTATCTTCTGATTTTGTAAAGTCAATTTCATTGAGTTTGTTGATTACCTTTCGCATTTCATAACCACTTTTCATGTAGTTATTTGTGCCATCAAAAACCTCTTTCACTATCATTGCACGTTTTGGATTCGCTGTACTTTTGATTTCTCTCAAGGATAGAAAAAGCCCTTTGTTTGCAAGTTCGTTGCTGTCAATAAAATTTATCAATTCATCGCCTGTAATTCCTTCGGGATTTGTTGCCCAATTTCTCCATTGGAATTTTTCGGGAATTACAGAAACATAGTTGTCTTTTATAACTTCAAGTTCTTGGTCTTTGTCGTCCATGATTTTAAGAAATAACATCCAACCTAATTGCTCCAATCTTTGAGCATCGCCAGAGATACCTCTGTCTTGCCTCATTATGTTTCTTATACTGCTTATTACTGCTCCTACATTTGCCATTGTTATCCTAAATAATTAAATGATTTACTTCTTAATAATTCGATTGCCCTGTTATTATTTGGCTGAGTTACAGCGTATAGTTCATTAAAGTTTTCCAATGTAAGAAAGTGCTTTATGAATTCATTTAGAATTGCTTTACTAAACCCTCTTGCTCTGTATTCAGGGTGAACATAAATTGTGTTTACATAGTAAGAATTCCTTTTTTCATAATAATTATGCCCTATTCCATAAGCCACAATTTCATTTTCATCATTTTGAATTAAACAAAACCTTAATGAAGTATCCCACATTGCTGTTTTCTATTTGCTCATATTCTGCATTATTTTTTTCTAATATGAATGGCATTTATGCTGCTTTATAAAGTTCGTTTTCTAATTCTTTTAATGCTTGTATATAATTTTCCTTTCCACCAAAAGCATTAATAATTTCAAGTGGTGAACCTAATTTGTTTAATGGGTCGAGTTTTAAAACATCCAAACTTTCAATAGTGAGCAAATCATCATCAGCGTATTTGTCAAGCAAACTTTTGATTACAGATTGTGCTTTCTCTCCGTATTTAGTAAAAAGTTGTTTTCTTTACGTTGTTTGCCCTTTCCTTTCTTGTCATAGGTTTAGCTTCTTAAGCCACATGACAAAATCAAATCAAAGGGTCAAAGTCTTTGCCGATTTCTTCTTTCAATGCTTCAAAGAAAATACCTTGCTGTTCCAACGCTTCAACAATGGCTTTTTTCTTGTCTGCGTTTTTCCATGAATTTAAAAATGTTTCAAGTGTTGCGTATTTTTCAATTACATTTTTCTTCGTGTAATCTTTCAGACTTTCAGTTATTATTCGTCCATCTGCTCCTAAATATTGGACACGTTCATTTACAATTTTAACTTCAACTCCGTTAACTCTTATTTTTTCTCTTGGGTTTGGTTCTGCTACAATGAAGCCACCACCAGTAATAATTGGATATTCAGGTGCCGGAAATTCTACATCGCCACCATCAACCACATCAACAATTGGTTCGTCTGTTACTTCATCGTCTGTTCCTGAAATATCATCATCTTCCGTAACATCTTTAATCATTACAGGGTCGCCATCAAAATTAGGGTCTGCAAATAGATTGGTTACATTTCTAAAATCCAGAATGGTGAAATACGTTTTTCCGTATTCTTCATTAATACGTGTTCCTCTACCAATAATTTGTTTGAACTCTGTCGGTGAACCAATATTACTATCCAATACAATGAGTTTGCAAGTTTGAGCATCAACGCCAGTAGTCATTAATTTTGAAGTTGTCGCAATAACAGGATAGCGTTCACTTGGATTTATAAAACTATCTAACTCTCTTTTTCCTTCTTCATTGTCGCCTGTAATTTGCATCACATACTTATTGTTTTGAGCAACTAAATCGGCATTGGCGTTAGATGGTTCCTGGCCTTCGGCATGCTCAATGTCAATGCAAAAAACAATTGTTTTAGCGAAGCGGTCATTGCCTTTTAAAAATTCGGTTATTTTTCTTGCAACTAATTCTCTCCGTTCATCAACTACAATGTTTTTGTCAAAGTCGGTTCTGTTGTATATTCTATCTTCAACTGGATTACTATTTTTGTCTAAAAAGCCCTTTGATGGTCGCCAACCTTCTGCATCAATGTCAAGCGTAACTTTTATTACTTTGTAAGGAGCAAGGAAACCATCATCAATTCCTTGTCTAAGTGAATATGTGTAAACAGGTTCACCGAAATAATGAATGTTTGAAGTTTCAGTTGTTTCCTTGGGTGTGGCTGTCATGCCCAAATGAGTTGCCGTTTTGAAATAGTCTAATATTTCACGCCATTTGCTATCTTCTTTTGCACTTCCTCTGTGGCACTCATCAACTACAATTAAATCAAAAAATTCAGGACTAAATTGTTTGTAAGCATCATCTGATTTGCTGTCTGACAGACCTTGATACAATGCTAAATAAACATTGTAAGCGGTGTCAATTTGTTTATGCTTAATGATTGTCATTGCATCTTTGAAATGCCTGAAATCACCCCTTGCTGTTTGGTCTATAAGCGAAGTTCTGTCTGCTAAAAACAGAATTCGTTTTTTAGCTCCACTTTTCCAAAGTCTGTAAATAATTTGAAATGCTGTATAAGTTTTTCCTGTTCCAGTTGCCATAACCAAAAGAATTCTGTCTTGCTTTTTAGCAACAGCTTCAATTGTTCTATTAATGGCTATTTGTTGGTAATATCTTGGTGAACGCCCTGAACCGTCTAAAAAATAGTCAGTTGAAACAACGCTTTCAACTTCTTTGTCTTCAATGCCTTTGTATTTTTTGTATTTCTCCCAAAGTTGTTCAGGACTTGGGAATTCGTCATTTGAAATTTCTGTTTCAATGTTTCCACTTGTAACTGTCTTGTCGTGGAAATAAAAACCGTCTCCGTTGCTACTGAATACAAAAGGAATGTCCAATGTGTTGGCGTAGCCTAATGCTTGTTGAATACCAGATTTTACAGAATGATTATTGTCTTTCGCCTCAATGATTGCAATAGGTACGTTTGGTTTGTAAAATAAAATGTAGTCCGCAAATTTCCGTTTTCCTCTTGCTGTAATTTTACCCTTCACATAAATGCGTCCGTCAGTAAAAAATATTTCTCGTCCGAGTTGAGTTTGTTCGTCCCAACCTGCCTTTGTCACGGCTGGTGTGATAAACTTCTCTTTTATGTCGGCTTCTGATAAGTCCTTTTTGTTCATGTTCTACTTTTTATTTTCGGTCGGTGCGTTGGCAAATTTTAGCTCTTTTGGTTTTACGAAGCGTTGGCTTGTGTTTCTGGCAAAACCAAATGTGCTAAATGTGCGGTTGGCATTTATGTCGTTTTTCTGTCTGTTCATGTTTAGCACTGTCGTCTTTTAGGGTTGCTTGTAACTCGTTTATATCCCTCACGTTGTGGCGCATATATCGCTAATATGGACATATATGCGCAATAAACGTGAGGCATATTTATCTCAAATATATCATTTAGTTACACACTGTCAAATGTTGACCGATTTTACTAAAATACTTGAGTGCTGATATGTATGTTTATTTAAGTTGTTTTGAAGTTATTTGCACAATAACATTTGGGCCTATATATTCTTTTCCTTTAATTATCTATTCCATATATTTCCTCCAAAATTCCATGCCATACCTTTCATAAGCATGCACTGTGAATGGGATCTCCCCTCCGATCATTTCTATCGCTTGCTCAGGTTCCATTTCTATGCAGAAACGCAACGCTTCTTTAATCCCTGGCTTTTTTATTTTTACAAAAGGAAGTTTGGCGACCAATAGCCATATAAAGTCTTCATTTTTTTGATCAGCGCATAAATCAAAGATGCAACATTATTTAATTTGATAAATAGTACATTCGTCCGCCGCAGACTCACTCCGCCATTTCCCTATTTCTCCTTTCATGATCGGGAAAAGTTCTATCCATACCTTCGCCTTCGTTTGTTCCGGCTTCCAGAGCCAAGGTGAACCGATATAATCATAACCCTTACTACACCACATATCCAATTCATCTCTGAATACCCAGGCATCATTCTGCATGATGAAGATATATTCAAAGGCCTCGAATGTCCTATAAAACCATTTAGCACAAAGCATTTTATTGTAAGCTGCTATACCTTTAAAGTGATCGGCATGCATTCGAATGATCTGATCTTCTATAAAACCCATTTCCTTGTACTCTCTGTAGTCATTATCAGGCCAATGATACGTATGGGATGATTCCCCAGGACCTTAAAGTCTGTAACATTGACCTCTTTTCCTCCTCTGAAGATATTGTTTTGTAAACAGGTATGAGGACAATCTTTATTCAACATGATAATTTGTCGTAAAAATATGAATTTAACCATTGTATTCTAAATGCTTCAGATCGGACTTCCTTTTAGGAAAAACTATTTTTAAAAATTAGGTTGTTGGTAGAAAGTATGAATGCAATCGGAAAGATATTGGTAAAAAATATTGATACTGCCCATCAGGCTCTACCAACTAACACTGAGCCCACTCCTGGGCGCCAATAAGTGCCGTTATCAACCAACTTGTTCGCATTATGCCATCGATGCACTTAAGGAATGGGGAATTTTCAAGGGAAGTTGGCTTGCATTAAAACGCATCGCTAGTTGTCATCCATGGGGTGGACATGGCTTTGATCCGGTACCGAAGAAGAAGTAGATGGCTAATAGTATGACCGTATATCAGTATTACAGTATGACAGTATATCAGTATGATAGTATATCAGTATGACAATATATCAGTATTACAGTATGACAGTATATCAGTATTGCAGTATGACAGCATAGGAGTATTATAGTATATCAGTATGACAGTATATCAGTATGGTAACTTTTGGGCTTGCTTTATTGACAATACAAATTATAGTATCTAGTCAAATTCTATTATGAACCTTAAACCCACTTCGAATCAAAAGTTTACAATATCCTGTGAATAGAGTTTTGGGCCGTAGGTCCTAACTGTTTGTAAACCAGTATGATGACATGAAAACTTGCCCCGTAGGTGGCTACCTAAATCCCCAATATTTATAATTTAATGCGAGGAAGCACAAAAGTGATAACAAAGCCCTAAGCGAAGGGCCAAAAAATGATAATACCCTATTAAATAATATACAAGTTTACCAGTAGTCAGTGCACCGAATAATATTTTTTACTTAACGTGCTAAATCGCTAATGTGATAATGCATTAATGCGCTAATATCCTACTTCTTAAATTGCATCTTGTTCACCTCTACAGCTATCTGAGCACCAAGAAGTAAACCGGCATCGCCATCCTCTTGCAA
>NZ_JADJID010000012.1:0-42356 GCF_016707225.1 Candidatus Brachybacter algidus
TTGACCGATTTTACTAAAATACTTGAGTGCTGATATGTATGTTTATTTAAGTTGTTTTGAAGTTATTTGCACAATAACATTTGGGCCTCTTATATATTCTTTCTTAATTATCTATTCCATATATTTCCTCCAAAATTCCATGCCATACCTTTCATAAGCATGCACTGTGAATGGGATCTCCCCTCCGATCATTTCTATCGCTTGCTCAGGTTCCATTTCTATGCAGAAACGCAACGCTTCTTTAATCCCTGGCTTTTTTATTTTTACAAAAGGAAGTTTGGCGACCAATAGCCATATAAAGTCTTCATTTTTTTTGATCAGCGCATAAATCAAAGATGCAACATTACTTAATTTGATAAATGTCTTCGTCCGCCGCAGACTCACTCCGCCATTCCCTATTTCTCCTTTCATGATCGGGAAAAGTTCTATCCATACCTTCGCCTTCGTTTGTTCCGGCTTCCAGAGCCAAGGTGAACCGATATAATCATAACCCTTACTACACCACATATCCAATTCATCTCTGAATACCCATGCGTCATTCTGCATGATGAAGATATATTCAAAGTCCTCGAATGTTCTGTAAAACCATTTGGCACAAAGCATTTTATTGTAAGCTGCAATGCCCTTAAAGTGTTCGGCATGCATTCTCAATGATCTGCTCTTCTTTAAACCCAATTCCTGGTACTCTCAGTAGTCAATATTTTCCAGGGCCAATGATACGTATCGGATGATTCCCAGGAATCTTTAAAGTCTGTACCATTGACCTTTTTCCTCCTCTGAAGATATTGTTTTGTAAACAGGTATGAGGACAATTACTTTATTCAACATGATAATTTGTCGTAAAAATATGAATTTTAACCATTGTATTCTAAATGCTTCAGATCGGACTTCCTTTTAGGAAAAACTATTTTTAAAATTAGGTTGTTGGTAGAAAGTATATGAATGCAATCGGAAAGATATTGGTAAAAATATTGATACTGCCCATCAGGCTCTACCAACTAACACTGAGCCCACTCCTCGGCGCCAATAAGTGCCGTTATCAACCAACTTGTTCGCATTATGCCATCGACGCTCTTAGAGAATGGGGAATTTTCAAGGAGGTTGGCTTGCATTAAAACGCATGTTTCAGCTGTCATCCATGGGGTGGATATGGTTTTGATCCGGTACCGAAGAAGAAGTAGAATAGTATGACCGTATATAGTATTAAAAGGAGTATTATAGAGTTTAGCAGGGATAAGGTCTTGCCCTTGTCCTTCTTTTGAGAGTAAAATATAGTTAAGTTGTGTGTATTTGTACAAATAATGTACAAAAGGTATACATTTGACTAGTTTCTTTACAAATAATTACGAATTTTGCAATTCTGTAATATGCAAATAAAGTTTGGACAACGACTTTCAGTTCTCAGGTTTTATCAAATTTTGGGCAATTATGACATATGTGTTCGTTTCATGTGTATAACTTGCTAAAAATCAAAATGCGCCCTTCTAATATCAAATTGTAAAAAATTATCTGTAAGCCAATTTGATAATACACAATTATAGTTGTTTTAGGTGAACAGTCGACTTTTTAATGTGCCAAAGCGCTAAAGTGATAATGCATTAATGCGCTAATATCCTACTTCTTAAATTGCATCTTGTTCACCTCCACAGCTATTTGAGCCCCAAGAAGTAATCCGGCATCGCCATCCTCTTGCAAATGAACGCCTAGCGGCATCCTCGAATAAGCAACTTCCTTTGCCATTGAACTAAAGCTGTAAAAAGTTCTCGGATCACTTCTGAATTCCAGTCTGCCTTCATGACATCTGTCAGTGAGCGTGTATTGATCTCCAAATATTTCAGCTAAAACCCCTGCTGTAGCAGCGCCATAGGTAGCGTGCTCTGATGGGTAAGATGGATCCTGAGGTGTATAATATTTGCCGAGGAGATCCGGAGTAAGTATAGTGTTCCAGTTAGCATCAATATTCTCACGGATATAATCAACCGGTCTTAGAACATTGTACTTGTATTTATTTTGCCATGCTCCAATACCGGCATCACAAAGTGCAATTGAAACTTTGGCATAAATCATAGCTGCATCAGCCATGTTTGAATTCTCTTGTTTGATCACCTGACCGGCGATAGCAGCCCATCTTCCGGCAGGAGTAAATGTAACTGTAGAAAAATCATCACTCCAGAATTCAGCCATCCAATAGTCTTCAGATTGCTTATTGTTTCTAATACTCTCAGTTAATTCACGTACATATTTAGCCTGCTTGTACATCGGTGATTCAGGATCGGTGCTATACTCGAAAGGAGCGGGTATATCTAAGGAAGCTCCTTAGAAACAAAATTTCTTACATTTCCCCAATTAGGTAATATGGGAGCCGAAAAGTCAGGATAGGTAGGTTTATAAAATCCTTCACCTAACGGTAGTACATAATTAGGATCCGTTATATTTCTGTATGCTTCGCTTCCTACAACATCCGTTTTGGACCATTCATATATAGTACTCGCTATTGATTGGCCAAATTCTATAGATCTTGCTATGATAGATGGATCGATCTGAGCTGAATATTCTTTGTGTAATTTGTCATACAATTGTATTACTTGCAACTGCTGCTCGATTGGAGCCGTCTTGTAATAATGTTGTATAGAAAATTTATATGCACTGTTCATCACTACCGGCCAGAAATATGATTCTTTAGGTTGAATTTTAGGCATTAAGATCTGAAGATATTTGTCAGCTATAGAATTAAATTCATTCGGCATGGCCTGAACAATAGATTCGTATGCGGCAAGGTTAGTATATGCTAATGTTCTGGCAGCGATGGGAGACTTGTAACCTGGCGTATATCGCTCCAAGTCCTGCATTTGTGCATTCCAGGAAAGTGCAATTTCGTTGCTGTAATTAGTTGGGTTTTCGAATAAGGGCTTTATGTTTAAGTCACCTTCTTCTTTCACGCATTGGCTAAAAATAAGGGAAATCAACAATAATATAAAGAATTGGCCTGAGAATTGTAAAAGGTTACGCATCAAGAAAATGGATTATAGTGTTAAAATTTGCTAGCAAAAGTAATAATAATTTTCTTTATTCAAAATGTTAATTCACAATGACTTGTAAAACGTCCCTTGTAAATGTTATATTTTCGCAAGAATGAAAATCAGTCGAATAATTGTTTTTATATTTGTTCCCTTGGATAAAACTAAATCCCAACAGTATATGAACCTATTTACAAAAAAATTCTACGTACTATCCGCCATAGCGCTCATCATAGCATCCCTAACTGCATGGGTAGACGATCCACCTAATTATCATACCGGAGCTCCCGGGGAACTCACTTGTGGATCATGTCACATAGCACCAACGAGCAATGCATCGACAGGTCTGATAGAAATAGTTGGATTGCCTGATACCTTGAGCCCTGATACGGACTATCCGATTACAATCAGAATGACTAAGACTTTCGGCACAGCTTCGCAGGCCGGCTTTCAGATGACACTCATCAATGAGCGACTTGAAAAAATGGGCACATTCAGCAATCCATCTCCAGGTTCAGCAGTCTCTGTCCAAAATTATAGAGATTATTTTGAACATAGGCCGGCCGCAATTTTCCCTGCAAATAATGTTGTAGAATGGTCTATCAACTGGCATTCACCTAAAGAAGAAGAAGCCTTTAGCCAAAATATTAAAATATATTCTACAGGATTACTCGGAAATGCAGATTCCAGCATCACGGGAGATGTAGCAATTGGTACTTTCAAAACTTATTATTTTAAATCTCCTTACACAAAAATTGGTGCTTCTTTCAGTTCTAGTCCTGTGACCTGCAGTGGCGGAAATGACGGTTATGTCAATGTCACTGTAGTTGGCGGCAGAGCTCCATATAAATATAGATGGAATACAGGAGATACCACAAAAAATATAGAAGGATTGAAAGCAGGATCATATGGCCTGACAATCACTGATGACGGCATTGATACTTTTTATAATAACGTCACTGTGAATCAACCATTTCCTGTATTCGGTACGATCATAAAGACTGATATACCTTGCAATTCAACTGTGTCTGCTGAGGCTATTGTCGTGCCAAGTTCCGGGGTGCCTCCTTATACTTTTCTATGGTCAAACGACCAAACTGGCAACACAGCATCATTTGATTCTCCGGGACAGAAATTCGTGACTATTACAGATGCAAATCTATGCACTTATGTAGCATCCACCTCAATCATAAAGAAAGGTGATTTTACCGCCTCAACTACGAATATTGACAATGTCAAATGCAATGGAGGAAGCACAGGAGCAGCTACCGTGATCACTTCCATTCCTTTTCCGACATCTTATCTTTGGTCTAATGGTGCAGGCACAGCCACAGTCGTTGGACTTAGTGCCGGAGAATATAGTGTGACCGTGTCCGATGTCGATGGTTGCGAAGCCAGAGCCACAGCCACTATCCTGGAACCAACGAATATAAAAGTGAGTACGAATGTTGTCAATCAACCAAGCTGTCAGGGAAGCTACAATGGCTTATTAAGTATTTTCGCAGATGGAGGAGTACCTCCATATACATATGAATGGGAGAATGGTACTACTTTGAAGACGATAAGTTCTCTGATAGCAGGTGATTACTCAGTCACTGTGACAGATGCATTTGGGTGCACTGTCGCAGATACACTTACACTTTCAGAGCCTGATCCTATTGCTGCAGATATCGATTTTCTCAATGAAAGTGGCCCGGGTCTTAATAATGGAAAAGCAAATATTATCGCAACCGGGGGAACAGCTCCTTATACCTTTACCTGGTCCGATGGCCCGGTGAGCAAAGACAGGAGTAATCTTAAGCCGGGATATTACACGATCACTATTACTGATGTCAAAGGCTGCAATGCATTGACTTCATTATATATCTATCCATACAATTGCACACTTGTGGTAAATGATGCGCTGATTGAAAATATTGATTGCAATGGTGACAATTCCGGAAGTATCGCACTAGATGTATCAGGAGGAACAGCTCCTTATGTATATTCATGGTCAAATGGCAATCAAGATCAAGACTTAAATAATGTTAAATCCGGAAAATATACCGTTACTATTACCGATAATGCCGGATGTGTGACGCATGGATATTTCAATATCAATCAACCACCTCCATTTAAGAAAATATTAAATGTGACTGATGTGACTAATCCTGATTTTGTGGATGGGGAAGTTAAATTTATATTTTCTGGAGGAGTGCCTCCGTATACCTTGATATTTGATGTGGCTGATACTATTTCCTCTTACACGGGTATAGTAACATTTGATAATTTATTCAATGGATTGCACAGTTATTCAGTGACAGATGCTAACGGGTGTAATTTTTCAGAATTTTTTATAATAAATGTAGAAGGATGTCTGCTCAGACCGGGCAACCTGGTGATCCAGGATGTAAAATGCTATGGAGACACTGATGGTGCCATCTGCCTTAGTGTTCAGAATGCTACTGGCGCATATTCTATATTTTGGGATGATGAATCCAGTGAACTTTGCAGATTAAACCTTTCTGCAGGTAAATATAATGTGCACCTTTCTGATGAAGCCGGTTGTCAAAGTCTTGATACGTTCACGATTAAACAACCTTCTGCAATAAGACAAGTAAATGCAAATCTAATCAAACCGGATTTTGGTGAAAACAATGGTTCAATAAGTGTAGTAAATGCCGGAGGAATCCCAACATATATTTATAGATGGTATAAAGATGGCGCACTATTTCCAGGCAATGAATCAGCGTTGTTAAATATTGGAGCAGGCATGTATTTCTATGAAGTTATTGATGGCAATGGTTGTTTGTTCGTTTCTGACACTATAAACTTAGAAAATCTACCACTCGCTACCGGAAGGATAAAAACCCATCAAATCAACATAGCACCCAATCCGACCAATAGTTTGATTACTTTGTCCACTGGAAAGACAATTAATGGAGAGATCACTATTGTAAATGCATTGGGACAAATTGTTAAGACAGATAAATTTACAAATCAAGATAAAAAGCAACTTGATGTAAGTTCTCTAAGTTCCGGAATATATGGTATTCTGATAAAATCCGAAAAGGAAGTTTATAGTGGAAGAATTGTTAAAATTGACTAGACGGTAAATAATAAGACAATATGTCTTTGATTGGTATAAAAAGAGAGGCTTGATATAAAAATCGGCCTCTTTTTTTATTTATGATATTGTACTGACGAATTCACAAAACTTAAAATCAAAGGATCTATTCGTTCATGATCAGAGTTCAAAGCTGGCTGAAATAAGCTATAAGAAGTTATTCACTTTTCAACTTTAGAGACAACCCTTATCAGTTCATAATTTGTTTTCTTTGAAGTACCTTCTCCTAGTATTGTCGTCTTCATTTCAATGTTGTAAATATATCCAGGGACAAAACTAAAACCTGCAATTTTTTCAATATAAATATTGGTTTGCGAGACAAAATCATGCAGTTTAAGATACTTCCGCCCTCCCTTGTTGTAATAAACAGGATCAACTTTATAAGACCTTTTAATAATAGTAGACTCCTCCCCGTCAGAAATAATTTTTGCAAAGACCAGTCGGGCTATAGAACCATTATAAAAAGTAAGATAATTACCAGATATTTTGTAGGATGTATGATTTCTAAGCGTTGAGATAAAGTTTTTTGCGACTGTGAGTTTTTCTTTTCCAACACAACTTTTCTTACCGGGTGAAGTAATACTTTTGATGGTAATTTTATTGTAGCCGACTACTATTTGACAATTAATGTCTGAACAACCATCGTTTCCAATCATTTCTGAAAGATCATCTGCGAATGTCAATGTTGCTCTATGATTAACAGTACGCAATTTATTGTCATAATTACATTGAACCAAACGCCATTGAGTTCCTGATAGCGCAGACAGCTCAACATGTGCATTTTGCTTACTAAGCAAAAAGAAGGAAATAAATAGTTGGAAGAATAACATCAATTATTATTTGATTTCATCAATAATAACGGTAATGCCCAATAAATATTTTGAGAGATTCAGCTGAGTTATCAGCTGAACAAAACTTTAAATATTCCTTTTGTTAAATACTAAAGGTTGAAAGTATTTTATATCCTTGATTATAAAAAGGCCAGATCGCTTTAGTATTTTCTGAATTGTCCTTTTTACCGAACACAATCATCGGAGTTTCCCCGCCTCCGTAACACTGTGTCGGGCGAGATTCTGATTTCTGACCTCTGACTTCTGACTTGACCTCTGATTTCTGATTTCTGATTTCTGATTTCTGAGTTAAATATTCAGCGCTCTTTTTCCCGTAGCGTCTAATGCCGCTTCTTTGAATGCTTCGGAGTATGTAGGATGCGCATGCGATATAATTCCAATATCCTCTGCTGATGCCCTATATTCCATTGCCACCACCGCTTCTGCTATCAAATCAGCCGCACGTGGTCCTATCATATGAACACCGAGTATTTCATCTGTAGTTTTATCGGCAAGCACTTTAACGAAACCGGCCTCATCGCCACTTGCTTTAGCTCTGCCAAGGGCTTTAAATGGAAATTTACCAACTTTATATTCTACTCCACGATCCTTTAATTGAGCCTCTGTTTCGCCAACTGCAGCTACTTCAGGCCAGGTATATACTACGCCAGGAATAAGATTGTAATTAATATGCGGACGCTGGCCCGCTATAGTTTCAGCCACAAATACGCCTTCTTCTTCAGCTTTGTGAGCCAACATAGCACCTTTTACAACATCTCCAACGGCGAATATATTCGGAACAGTCGTCCTTAAATGACCATCTACGTCTATTCTGCCTTTTTCATCCACAAGAACTCCTGCTGCTTCAGCATGCAACCCATCAGTATAAGGTCTTCTGCCAATGGCTACTAAACAATAATCAGCATCGATCTTCTTGACTTCTTCCTGACCATTTTGCTTGAATTCTACGGTAACCTTATTTTTAGTTGATTTGACTGTTGTAACCGCATGATTTAAATGGAAGGTGAATCCCTCTTTCTTCAAAACTTTTTGTAGTTCTTTTCCACAGTCCATGTCCATGGTTCCGATACACTTATCTGTAAATTCTACCACATCGACTTTGGTACCTAATCTTGCATATACTGAGCCCAGTTCAAGGCCTATGACACCAGCACCAATGACAACCATTGATTTCGGTATCTCACCCAATGATAAAGCTTCTGTAGATGTGATTACTCTTTTTTTGTCGTAATTGAATGCTGCTGGAGTGATAGGTTTAGAACCTGTTGCGATTACAAAATATTTACTCTCGAGCATTAGATTTTCACCTGCGTCATTCACTACATTAATGGAGTTCGCATTGATAAAGCTACCAATACCCTGAAGTACTTCAATTTTATTTTTAGACATCAGGTAGGAAACACCTTTTGCAACAGTATCAACGACACCTTTCTTCCTTTCAAACATTTTAGCTGCATCCATATTCACTTCTCCGGTAGAAATACCATGATCCATGAAATGATGAACTGCATTAAAATAATGCTCAGATGAGTCAAGCAATGCTTTAGAAGGAATGCATCCAACGTTGAGGCAAGTGCCTCCCAATGACTTATATTTTTCTACAATAGCTGTCTTTAAACCAAGCTGTGCACATCGAATAGCACAAATATAACCACCTGGGCCAGAGCCAATCACTACGACGTCGTAAGACATAAAAAACGTTTTTTTAATTTAATTAATCTTTAGGTGTTGTAGGATCATTCTCCCCTCCACCAGGTTTAGCAGGCCTGTTAGGTCGATTATTGCGTCTATTGTTATTCCTCTTTTTATTAGGATTCTCGGGACGCGGACCTTGCGAAGCATTTTCTATTCCGCCATTGTTTTCATTAACTGGAGGAGTTTGCCCTCCGGATAACGGGAATATAACATTTTTATTTGCTTCAGGTTTATTCTCGGAACGATTTTCAGGCCGTGAACCTTCATGTTTTCTATCTGGTCGCTTTTCATTAGGTCCTCTTTCAGGTCTCTTTCCTTCAGGCCATTTATCAGGACCATTTTCTTTGGGACTTCTGTCAGGACGTGGACCACTTGGTCTTGCATCAGGTCTTTTATCGTCAGGGCCTCTTTCAGGACGAGGGCCATCCGGCCGGCGTTCCGGTCTATTTTGATTAGATCTTTGCTGATTCTGTGGCCTTTTGTTTTCATCTTTTCGTGGGCCGTTTTCCTTGCGTTCTCCATCACGCTGATTGCGCGTATTGCCTTCAGGTCTAGCCTGTCTATCAGGTCTTGGCTGACCTTCCGTTCTGCCGCTTCCTTCACCTCGGCCTTTATTTTTTTTCTTAGCTTTTCTTCTCTCTTCCGGCAATTCAATATGACCTGTAAGATCCTCTGACTTCATGTGATCGATATCTTCCAGATATTCTACTCTTGTAGATACAATATCTTCAGGTATCTTTCCTCTTGATATATCCTTTTGCATTGCTACTACTTCATCTACCGTCATAGTGATGAAAGCTTCGCGACCTTTTTTATCTTTTTTGATGTAGAACATCAATTTCTTAAAAATATCTGTTTTGATCAGTTTAGCATACCCACCTGCGTATTGAAGATTGTCCGCATTAGTAGGAAAATCTTCCAATGCTTCCATATAGACATCCAACTCATAATTCAGGCAACATTTTAGGCGACCACATTGACCGGATAATTTTGCCTGATTGATTGAAAGGTTTTGATACCTCGCTGCATTGGTAGTCACTGATTTATAATCTGTAAGCCATGTGGAGCAGCATAATTCACGACCACACGACCCTAAACCACCTATTCTGGATGATTCCTGTCGTGATCCTATCTGGCGCATTTCTATCTTAACACGAAATTCTTTTGCAAAATGTCTGATGAGCTCCCGGAAATCCACTCTTCCGTCAGCTGTATAAAAGAAAGTAGCTTTCTTCATATCTGCTCGAAACTCAACATCACCGATCTTCATATCTATACCTAACATGGCCGATATGGCTCTTGCTCTGACCATTGTGTCCCGGTCATTACTTCTTGCTTGTACCAATTTGTCTACATCCTGTTGAGAAGCGACTCTCATGACTGATCTTACTGCAGTATTAATATCCACAGACTTTTTCTTCATCTGTAGTGGCACCAGAGCGCCTTTGAGTGATATCTCACCCACATCATAACCTCCATCTGCCTCAACCACAACAGTATCACCAGTCTCGGCTTGTAGCATGTTCTGAAGTTTAAAGAAAGCTTTGTGGGCGCCATTTCTAAAGCTTACTTCGACAAGATTTACCTCCGATGGATCCTCAAGCTCCATGGTTGAAAGCCAGTCGTAAGTATTTAATTTATTACATCCTCCGGAGTCACAACCTCCATTGGATCTGCATCCTTTGGATTTGTCTCCGTCTGTACCGCAACTTGTGCAAGCCATTTTGTTTTTATTTAGAGAAATCTATGCTAAAAACCGCTTTCCCTGAAACAACCTGTGGATATGTCCAGAGGTGTACATGAGTTGCATTTTCGCATTGCAATTTCTTTCAGTTAAGTAAATTTCTCTGTCCAGGATCTGTATCAACTCCTCAATACTTTCAAAACTCAACAGTGGACAAAGTTTGGAAGCGATATCAACCATTTTTTCAGGTAGATTGATCTCATTTTTTCCAAAATTATATTTAATTTTTATCATCTCTTTTACGAAATGAATGCCAAATTTAAGAATATATTTCTGAACTTCCCTTGTATATGTGGCAAAGTGGTCAACCCATTTGATTATTTCTATGTGTTGGAAGGAATAACATAGCCTCAACCACTCTACGAAGATGTCATTTTTTTCAAGATTATTTTCATTAAAAAGTGACAGCGCTTCAATCATATTACCATTGGCGAGGTAAGATGCCATCTGAGCTTCCTCATTATTTTTGTGAAAAAAAGAAGTCAGAACAGTTTTAACGCCTTCCTGATCCATTTCTTTAATTTTAAAAAGTTGACATCTGGACATGATCGTCGGTAACAATCGTTCGGTATCTTCTGCCACAAGGATAATGTAAGTATCTGCAGGTGGCTCTTCCAGTATCTTCAATAACCTGTTACTTTCCTTGCCAAGGTATTCAGGCATCCACAAAAGTAATACTTTACGATCCGATTCGAATGGTTTCATCTGAAGTTTCCTGGTGATCTGCAGACACTCAAAAGCATTAATATTGGGTTGCTTTCCTCCGGCATCCTGCGCTTGTGACCATTCATAAACGTTCATGTATGGGTTGGCCTTGAAGGTTTTCTTCCAATCCATTAGAAAATCATCTGCCTGGAAATCCCCCGTACCTGATTTCACAAATGGAAAGGAGAACAAAATATCCGGATGTGTAAATGTCATTGACTTTTACAGGAATTACACACATTGCAAAGCCCTTCAGTTTCTCTATTCTCGCACATTAGCATTCTGGCTACGACGTAAGCAAAGTGTAATTTCTCATTGCCTTCGTTTCCTAAGAATAAGGTAGCATGAGGAAAATGATCGTTGTGAACCATCGTCATCACTTCGCTCTTCAAAGCATCTAATCCTTGTATATCTTCGAGTCTGAACATAAATGTAATTGTGGTAAAAGTAGTTAAAATATCAGTAATCAGTAATCAGTAATCAGTAATCAGTAATCAGTAATCAGTAATCAGTAATCAGTAATCAGTAATCAGTAATCAGTAATCAAAAAGTCCACCTTTGCAAGCAGAGTTCCTTCTCTGAGATAATTATAACATTCTTTATTCCTTATTTTGAAAAACGAAGTCCGTTTCCACAAATGAGCCATTAGCCATAAGCCATTGGCCATCAGCAATAAGTAATCAGTAATATGTAATACGTAATAAGTAATAAGCTAAACCCAAAAACATTCGCAAATCCTCATTATTCGCCTCATTTTCAATTTTCAATTTTCAATTCCCTCATACCTTGCCATTTTGTCACTTCCTCCGTATTGGAACAATATTTGACAAAGGAAGAGTAATCAAACAAATGTAATAATGGAAAAAGGACAAATAACGGTTAATACCGAAAACATCTTCCCGATAATAAAACAGTTTTTATACTCCGAACAGGAGATATTCTTACGTGAACTAATTTCAAATGCAGTAGATGCAACATCCAAACTAAAAACGCTCTCTTCCAAAGGAGTTGCGAAAGGAGAGTTAGGAGATCTGACTATCGAAATCATCCCTAACAAAGAAGCCAGAACACTTACTATAAAGGACAAAGGGATAGGGCTGACCTCAGAAGAAACAAAGAAATATCTTAACCAAGTAGCATTTTCAAGTGCTCAGGAATTTCTTGAGAAATATAAAGACGATGCAAACATCATTGGGCATTTTGGTCTTGGGTTTTACTCAGCATTTATGGTAGCTGACAAAGTTGAAGTCAACACATTATCTTATCAGGAAGATGCTGAACCTGTCATTTGGTCATGTACAGGTGATACAAATTTCGAAATCAACGCTTCAGAAAAAACTGATCGTGGCACAGAAATCATCCTGCACTTGAGTGATGATGCAATGCAATATGCCGAAGATGATAAGTTGCAAGAATTGCTAAACAAATATTGCAAATTCCTTCCGGTGCCAATTAAATTGGGCATGAAGAAGAAAACAATTTCTGAAGGAGAAGGAGAAGAAAAAACCGATCGCGAGATTGAAGTTGCAAATATTATAAACAATACAAATCCACTTTGGAAAAAATCACCTTCTGAGCTTTCAGAGCAAGATTATATCAACTTCTACAAAGAACTATATCCATACAGCAGTGATCCACTTTTCTGGATCCACCTCAATATTGACTACCCGTTCAACCTGACAGGAGTACTATATTTTCCTAAGATCGAGACCAATTTTGACATTCAGAAAAACAAGATCCACCTTTATTCCAATCAAGTATTTGTGACGGATGATGTCAAGGAGATTGTTCCTGAGTTTCTGATGTTGCTACATGGAGTGATAGATTCTCCTGATATTCCGTTGAATGTTTCCAGATCTTATCTTCAGGCAGATAGTCATGTGAGAAAGATCTCAGGTTACATAACTAAAAAGGTGGCTGAGAAGTTGAATGACTTATTCAAGCAAGATCGTGCAGGCTTTGAGGCTAAATGGCCAGATATCGGAACCTTCATTAAATATGGTTACTTGTCTGATGATAAATTTGAGGAGAAAGTAAGCGGATCAATTCTATTAAAAAACACAGATGGCCAATACTTCACCATCGATGAATATAAAGAAAAGATCAAGGACAATCAAACTGATAAAGATGGTAAAATCACTGTCCTCTACAGCAATGTGTTGAACGACCACCATTCATATATTCAGGCTGCCAAAACTAAAGGATATGATGTCCTTGAAATGGACCAAGTCATCGACAATCACTTTATCCAGCATTTGGAGTACAAAAAAGGGGATTTTGTATTCAAAAGAATTGACTCCGATGTTACTGATCACCTGATTTCTTCTGACGAGACAATTCCTGAACTATTATCAGAATCTGAGATCAAGTCGATAGAGGAATTGTACAAAAATGTATTGAAGGACAGTATGAATAAGATAGAAGTCAAGCCACTTTCTTCTGATGTACAGCCTGTACAGATCGTTAAACCTGAGTTTATGAGAAGGATGACTGAAATGCAAATGTTGCAGGGTCATTCAATGGGAAAGATGCCGGAGATGTACACCATTGTCATCAACTCTAACCATCCACTGATAGCTAATAAGTTATTGAAAATGGAAGACAATGCTGCACAGGAAAACATGGCGAAAAACTTATATGACCTTGCAAGATTGAGCCAGCAAATGTTGACTGGAGCTGATCTGACGAATTTTATCAATAATAATTTGGTACAAATGTCAGAAACAAGTATATAGATCGAGTAGATCGAAGATTTAGAGGCCGTTGAAGATGTTTCAGCGGCTTTTTTTTTTGAGAAATTAGAAATTAGAAATTAGAAATTAGAAATTAGAAATTAGAAATTAGAAATTAGAATGAAATGCCGTGGTTGGGATTATGGTTCCGTTCTTATTACAATTTAATGCCAATTACTCATTACCCTTTTTCAGAATCACAGATTTTAAAAGGATTTGGATGATTACACGGATGATACACAATCTAAATGATCTGGTCAATCGTAAAATTTGGGAATTTGGAAATTTGGGCATTTAGCAAACAGCTTTCGCAATTTGCTGAAGGGAAACGACCTTTCAGGCCTCTATATTTGGTAAGAAAGGACGAAGCATATTACTGATTACTCATTACCCTTTTTCTGAATCACGGATTTAAAAGGATTTGGATGATTACACGGATTAGGTAACTCTAAGATGATTTTGTGATTTACAACTTAGAAGTTAGAATGAGGCCGAGATTTATACTATTATTCCATTCATTACTCATCACCCTATTACTCATTACCTATTACTCATTACCCATCACCTGATCACACATCACCCTATCACCCGATCACCCGATCACTCAAACTCCCACTCCCGCCATCAGCCCTTCCAATATTCTCAATCCGTCACTATTGCCAAGAATATCTTCTGCAGCACGCTCAGGATGCGGCATCATGCCAAACACGTTACGTCCTGAATTACATATTCCTGCTATGTTATGTAGAGCTCCGTTGAAGTTGCTCTCTTCGTTGATATTGCCATTTTCATCACAATATTTGAAAAGGATCTGATCGTTGGCGATTAATTCCTGAAGAGTCTCATCTGAAGCGTGAAAGCGCCCTTCTGCGTGTGCAATTGGTATTTTCAATACATCTCCTTCATTTAATCGACCAGTCAGAATAGTGTTGCCTGTTTCTGTTCTTAGGTGAATGTTTTTACAAATAAATTTTTGATCTTTATTTCTCAAAAGTACACCTGGTAATAAGTGTGATTCGCAGAGTATCTGAAAACCATTGCAAACGCCAAGTACTTTACCACCAGCATTTGCAAAATCTATCACTGAAGCCATTACATTAGAAAATCTTGCGATCGCGCCACACCTCAGATAATCGCCATAGGAAAAACCTCCCGGCAAAACAATCCAATCCTCTTTAGTAAAATCTTCCGGTATTACATCCTTATGCCAGATCTCTCTCGTCTCTATTCCCATCACATTGCTGAGTGCATGAATCATGTCATGATCACAATTAGAACCTGGAAAAACTACAACACCTGCCTTCATATAAATTAAAATTATAAATTTTTAAAGTAAAATATATTGAAATAAAAATGAGATGCTAATTAATATGAGATGCATCATATCTGCGATCAGCTTATTTGAAATCAATAACATAGAGTATCCAAGCAAAATACCCATCGGAACCGCTATGATCAGAAAATGGTCCAACCTGATACCGGACTGGAAGCTAAAAGTGATAAGGGGCAATAGCATGAACCAAAGAAGTACGTCCACCTTACGCATGGCATGTACATTATTCTTTCGACCATAATTGCTGTAATTTAATACAGTCAATAATAATAAAAACACCAGGATGGCCAATTTAATGTAAAGAATATAATTGACATTGGCCGCCCAATCAAGCCATTTAATATTCTCCGGAAATTTCATCAGAAAATCAGGCAGTCGACCCATCCAAAAATAATATGTACCACCTAAAAATATAGGTATCACAAATCCTAAGAAGTATTGCACCCTCTCAATAAATCTGAACGATCTTACTATCAGAAAACCAACAAAGCATGAAATAAAAAAAATACAGTAACTAAAATCGAAAAGCATAGCTGTGCTGACGAATAGCCCGGCATTGAAAACGTCCCCGCTTTGACCTGATTTTTTATATGAACTAAAAACATTAAACAATGCAAGAATAACAAAAGTATTGGCCATCAAAGCAGGCGATAGATAATTGAAATCCGGAAACATGGTACAAATAAAAATGTAGAATAATCCCGGAAACAAACTACTCTCTCTGGTAATTCTGTTATTATTGACCATCACATTGATGAGGATGGCCTGAATAAATATCAACAATGTGCCGGTGATCTGCGCCACCATGCTCGTATAACCGATAGCATTATAAACAATATCACTAAATGCTGAGCTGGACAACGGCGTCCAGTTGGTCTCCCCTATGAAGGATGGTATCCTTAATAGCACACAATAAAAAAACAAGAGAATGTAGCCAAGGGGCTGATCCTTTCTGAATAATTCTAACACAGAGGTTATTTTACGATTCGATGGCGCAAAGGTATAATTTTCTGATGAAAAACAGGAGCAACATTTTCAGCGTTTTTGCCTATTGACCAGACACTTTCATCTTCAACGTATAAATGGATTCTGAGGCAGTGATAAACAACGTTTTGTGATCTTTTCCACTGAAGCAAATATTTCCTGTCCAATTGGAAGGAATATCGATGTGCCCTATTTTTTTACCTTCTTGATTATATATAGTCACCCCATTTCCTGTGAGATATAGATTGCCGGATTTGTCGAGTATCATACCATCTGAGCCTTGATTGACAAAGAGTTTACGTTCAGTCAATTTTCCACCTTTTCCTATTTTGTATTTATAAGTTTTATCGCCGACAATGTCCGCCACGTAAAGACATTTGCCATCCGCACTACCAATAATGCCATTCGGCTGGAGCAATGTGCTATCGAGTTTGGTAGCCGTGCCTTTTCCATTTATCATCAAATAGACATTTTGTTGTGCCGGTTTCTTTTCAATTCGGTTCCAATAAGGTCTATGATAATAAGGATCAGTGAAATAGAAATTCCCATTTGGTGCAACCCACACATCATTGGGTCCATTAAATGGCTGATTATTCTGGCCTTTCAAAATAATTTCCTTCTTACCTTCAGCATCGATTCGCCACATTTCATTGTCTCTATCCGCACAGGCGATAAGGTAGCCGTCATTATCAAAATAGAGACCATTGGCTCTTCCTGCTTCATCCATAAACACAGTCAACTGTCCATTGGTATCATACTTCCATATCTTGTTATTTGGCTGATCAGTGAAATATACATTGCCTGCTTTATCCGTAGTTGGCCCTTCAGTAAAGATAAATTGATCGGAAACTTTGGTGAGTTTGGCGTTATCAGCGACAAGCCTCTCCAATCCGGAAATAACTTGTCCATTAATCTCAGAAAACGCCGTCATGCAAAGCACTATTAGGCCACAAAGGCTAGCCATTTTATTCATAGGAATACGCTTATTTTTTCAAATTTAAAGAAAACATCCGACGATGCAAGAAATTAGTGTTGAAAGGTTTTAGAGTCGAGAAATATGACCGGACAGATATGTCATTTAGCGCGCAAAAGTTAAGCTACGAATTACCTTCTGTTTTCTGAAGGACATCTGACGACTATACACAAATTAACCCTTGCTTAATTTTCTTGCAGCATTTGTTTAGAAAAGCAAAAAAAAATATAAAAATTTCTAATTAGCGCTGCTAGATTAGCCATCAGCAGTCTTGAAGCCGCCAGATGACATGACGAAATCTACTTAAACCGTCGGATGGCGCGAACAATCATCAATCTGCCGTTACCTCCAATTCCGGCAAATACCCTTCCTCATTCTTGGAGATCACGATTGCTGCCACTCCATTGCCCAAACAATTCGTAATGGCGCGTGCTTCACTCATGAATTTATCGACGCCAAGCAAAAAGGCAAGACCTTCGACCGGTATCTTGTGAATGGCAGTCAATGTGGAAGCGAGGACAATAAATCCACTTCCTGTTACAGCTGCCGCGCCTTTGGAAGTAATCATTAGTAAACCAATGATGGATAATATTTCTATGAATGACAAATGGACATTGTACAATTGAGCTAAAAAAATCACAGCCATAGAAAGGTAGATTGATGTTCCGTCCAAATTAAAAGAATAACCTGTAGGAACTACGAGACCTACAACGGATTTACTACAACCCATGTCTTCAAGTTTGCGCATGAGACCGGGCAATGCAGATTCAGAAGACGAGGTGCCCAATACCAGCAACAACTCTGCTTGAATATGTCTCAAAAATTTAAATATACTTACTTTATAGTAGCGAAGAATCAGTCCCAAGACACCAAAGATAAATACTAACATTGTTGCATAAACAGTCAACATAAGTTTGCCGAGTGGCACCAAAGTATGCAATCCAAACTTTCCAATTGTAAATGCCATACCTCCAAAAGCTCCTAACGGAGCTAGGTACATGACATATTTCAAACCCTTGAATACAATATTGGATAGTTTATAAAGTGAACCTACTATCTTCTCATTTCCCTTGATATAGCTGATAATAATTCCGGATAGAATAGCTACAACAAGCACCTGTAATGTAAAATTATCCATCAGGAATTGAACCCAATCCATGCTCTTACCGGCACTTTTAGTATACATCCCTGCATCCTGAATGTCCAAACCTGCCCGATCGACGTTACCAGGTTTGATCAGATAAGCAAATGCAACGCCTATAACGAGTGCAAATGTGGTGACTACTTCAAAGTAAATTAATGATTTAAGTCCAATACGGCCCACTTTTTTAAGGTCACCCATTCCACTAATGCCAAGAACGATAGTTAGAAAGATGATAGGTCCGATGAAAATTTTGATCAATTTGATAAAGTAATCACCAAGCACTTTCATTTCAACTCCGGTAGAAGGATAGAAGTGCCCTAACAGCACCCCCGGCAAGGATCGCCAATAATACATAAAAGGTCAGGTTGGTGAATAGCTTTTTGACAAATGATTCCAAATAACTTAACTTTTTTTAATCCATTTGGGAATGTTCTGAAGATCAAAGGAGATAGCTCCAACAATAATCAGATAAATCATTTCGATAATGCTCATCATTTTGCAGAGCCCAATTCTATCATTTGGACCAGATGTTCCAATCTTTCTTTATGTTTTCTGACATATGGATTTTTATAATCCCATACATATCCGGCTAGCACCGAACAAATCTGCGATTTAATGGTCTCATCGATGGTCTTAGAGAAGAAAACTTTGTGTAGAGATCCATCGTACCATGCCATGACGTAAGTCTTGAATACAGCAACACCTTCTCGCACTTTAGCCATATAATCTTTCTCCCAATCGATAGTTTCACCTTCTAAGGTCCTGGCAACAAGATTGGCTGCCTGAGCCGAGGAAACAGATGCCAGTGTTACTCCACTCGAGAATATAGGGTCCAAAAATTCAGTTACGTTCCCTGTTAATACAAATCCATCGCCATAAAACTTGTCGGTCGTCACACTCCATCCACCTAATGTCTTAGGCTCCCATTTGAATGTTTCGTCTTTAAATCTTTCAAGCAGATAAGGCTCTTTTGACAGCAATGTCCTCATCTTATCTTCCATGGATCCCTCTAGGCCCTCAAAGTATGAAGGATCACTCACAAATCCAACAGAAGTGCTTCCATCTGAAAATGGTATGACCCAAATCCATGTTTTTTCATTCTGTACAATAGCATGGATGCGATCTGATTCCTGATAATTAGAGCGGTTGCTATCCGATGAGTGAACAAGCATTGTTTGTTTCGGTGGTAATTGTGAAGGTCGATCCAGGTTGAATAATCTTGGGATGACCCGCCCATATCCACTTGCATCAATAATAAACTTCGCATTTATCTCGACGATATTACCTTCTTTATCCTGTATAGTCGTCGTAGAATCAGTCCCTTTAAATTCTATTCCGGTGACTGTTGTCTGAAATCTTAGATCGACACCTCTCTTAAGTAAATTATCGGTCAAAACTGTATCAAACTTACTTCTGGGCATCTGAAATGTCCAGTTCCAACCTTCTGTAAATTGTGAATCAAAGCTAAAATCACAACGCTCATCACCTTTCAAAAATAATGCTCCTGCTTTGGTTTGAAAGCCCTGGCTTTGAAGATCCTCCATAAAGCCAGCCTCATCGAATGCCTCCATGCATCTTGGCAACAAGCTCTCGCCTATTACAAAACGGGGAAATATTTCTTTTTCAACGACGATTGTCTTTATTCCTTTTTTGTCTAGAATTCCTGCCGCTACACTACCTGCAGGGCCGGCACCAATGATCAATACATCTGTTTGTTCCGTTTTCATATCTTTTGTTTTAAGCTAATCTACACCTGAATAAAGTGTGGCTTATGCCAAGATTGTCCATTTCAAGATCTACTTTCAAGCCTGCTTTATCAATACATTCCTTCATCTCGTCAGAATGATACATCTTGCTATTTCCATTGGCGATAGCGGTGAAATAAAGACTGGTTTGCTGGAGGCAAAATGCAGAAATTTCAAACTTCTGTCTGTCCCAATAAGTCTCCAGAATAAATATACTTCCACCTGGTGCTAATCCATTTTTTGCTTCCTTAAGAATATGAACGATTTCTTCTTTTGAAAAACAATCAAGAAACTGACTCATCATAATGACATCGGCCTTCCCGGGAAACTGTAAATTATCATGTAGTACATTAATTTGATGGCGTTTGATTCTATCAGCATAACCAAGTTTTGTGAGGTAATCCTGTGCATGATCCAACTGCACAGCCAGATCACATATCGTGATGGTTACTTCTTTGTTATAATCGCAACAAGCGATCGAAAACTTACCGGTATTTCCACCTATATCAAATATCTTTTGTGGTGATTCGCTAAAGATGATGGGCATGATCTTAGTAAAGACCTGATCAGAATAAAAGTGATCAAAATTAAACCAGGATGAGAAAGCTGGTTCAGGAAGAATGCTAAGACCCTGATAGATTGTCTCCCATGGGCCAAGTTCTTTCAAACCTGCAGGTGTACCTTTTTCTATCGCTTCTTCAAGGTGCCACATTGCTTTGTAGCAAATATCTTGTGAGAAGTCCATATTCACACGTGTCATCTTATCATTCAAGATGAATACGCCGACCTTACTAAGATAAAACTTTCCATCTCTAAGAAGGCAAACACCTGCACCAAGACCTGATTCCAGCAATACTTTTACACCATATGCTGAAAGATTGACTGCACTCACGACCTCTGATTCAGTAGCACCTTCCTCTCTTCTATCAAGTAAATATTGTAAAATCCCCTTATCCCTTAGTAATCTCACTGCTTGAAAAACTACCGGTGCAAAAGCAATTCTTTGAGCTTCAGTAATGGCTTCCAGAGCTGATTTATTATCATTTTCAAAAAAAACGGGCATTGACTTTGCTTCAATATTTCCTTCCATAGTATACTTTTTAAAAAAATCGTGTAAATGTATAAAAAGAAAATAAGAATGTCAGATGCTAGATGTCAGATGCTAGACACTAGATGATAGATAACAGATAGCAAATTATGGAACTGTAACCCTGATAAGGTCAAGAGTTAAATACTGGCGCCAGCTTATTATTAATTTGCCGTTGGCTTTAGCCAACGGACAGTATATGTTAGTTTGAATGATTTTAGTCCCCATAATTTATATAGAAATGGGAGCAATTTAAAAAATTAAATTTCTATTTGATTTGCTTATTTGGTAGAAAAGAAATGTTTGGCTTTAGCCAGAGGAAAAGGATTTTGGCTTCGAAAGGTCACGAGTTGAAAACTCGCGCCAACCAGCATTAAACATCCGCAAACTACCGGAATCACACTCTAGCATTAACCAACCAAAATCTCATATCAATGTCATCAATATTCAGGAAATATCTTCCCCGGATTCATTATACTCTTAGGATCAAAAACCTTCTTAATTCCCCGCATCAAACCTAATTCTACTTCCGTAAACTGTTTCGACATGAATTCCTTATTAAGAATGCCAATGCCATGTTCACCCGACAAGGATCCTCCCAGTCGGATCACTTCATCAAAGATCTCACCGACCGCATTTTTCAATATATTATGCCATTGGGCTTCGTCAATATTATCTTTTAAAATATTCACATGGATATTGCCATTTCCTGCATGCCCATAACACACAGATTTAAAACCAAATTTAAAACCAATTGATTTTACATGTTGTATCAGTGAAACCATTTTATTAGCAGGGACAACCGTATCAACTTCTCTATAAACAGAGTAATGCCGCACAGCATGCCCTATAAGTTTCCTCATGCGCCACAACAATTCCTTTTGCTCACTGCCATCCGCTACTATAATATTTAAGTAAGTTGCAGACTCCATTATTTCCGCCAGCATAGACAATTGCTGGTCCATCGCCGCTGCACTGCTGCTTTCCAATTCAATTAATAAATGCGCTGCACAATTTTCTTCAATAACAATAGCTGCTTGACCTTCATATCTGGCAACAAGATCGAGTGCCTCTCGCTCTATAAATTCAATAGCGGATATATCCACTGCTGAATTTCTCAGTAAGAGGATGGTATTCAATGCGTCTTCCAGAGATTCGAAAGACATGAGAACCGTGTTGTTGTAAGGTGGTTTTTTGACCAAGCCAAGTGTAATAGAAGTAACAATACCCAAACTGCCCTCACTTCCGACGATCAATTGTGTTAGGTTGTAACCCGTAGAGTTTTTTTCGGTAAGTGTGCCAGTTTGAATGATCGTCCCATCTGACAATACCAATTCCAATGCTCTGACATAATTTTTCGTACTGCCATATTTATAAGATCTTGGACCGGCTGCATTCGTCATCACGTGACCTCCGATCATACTGGTGCCGCTACTGGCTGGATCAACTGGATAATAAAGTCCATGAGAATCAACATAATTTTTCAAAGAATCAACAATGCACCCAGGTTGAACTGTAATTAAATGATTCTCAATATCTATTTCAAGAATCTTATCCATAGATGAAAGGATCATTATGATGCCATCATTGAGCGAAATAGCATTGCCGGCCAGACTCGTTCCGGCACCGCGAGGTGTGACGGATATGCTATGCTGATTGCAATATCTCATGATGGCCGAGACTTGTTCTTTATTCTGAGGGAATACGACAAGAGATGCTTTTCCTGTATATGTCCCTGTTTCTTCAGTTAGATAAATAGCCAATTCATCTACTGATGACAACACATATTGGACACCTACGATGGATATTAATTCTGATTTACAAGCATTATAAATAGCAGCATCCACTCATCACTATTTGAAGGGGTTAGAAAAAGTGGTATCTTTTACAATTTCCGGATCAGACAATGTCTTCAGAAATGCAAGCAACTGATCCTTCTGTTCCTGACTTACATGAATTTGACTAATAAGTGGATCCCTTCTACCGGAGGGCTTACCACCCACAGTATAATGCTCCAGGACATCTTCAATTGTTTTTAAGCTGCCATCATGCATGTAAGGTGCTGTAAGCATAATGTTTCTGAGAGATGGCGCCCTGAATTTCCCTATATCGACCACATTCTTTGTAAATCCTCCTTTACCTTTATCTATAAACATATTAGGATCGCTGATGCCACTTATTCCATTATCAAAAAAATCATTTGTAGAAAACATAGGATCATTATGACAGTGACCACATTGTGCATCCGGCAATACTCCGATAGCTTTGTCAAAAAACATATCAAGCCCGTCGGATTCTTCACTTGTCAGAAATCCTATTCCCTGATTTACAAATTGATCATATTTTGATTTTCCAGATGTAACTATGGTTCGTTCGAATTGAGCAATTGCCTTAGCTGCAAGGGCTTTAGTAATCTCCTTCTTGTCTTTAATTCCAAAAGCCTTTCTGAATAATTCGGGGTAGAATTTACTCCTGCGCAGTTTAACTTCTACCTCCGGCCAACTACTATGCAATTCTACCGGATCTTCAACAGGCAATAATGCCTGATCCTCGAGATTAGCGGCCCTGCCATCCCAAAATAAGCCTTTATAATTATATCCCACATCGACAATCGACATCGAACTTCGAGTACCGAACTTACCATCAACACCAATGCTGGTCGCACCTCCATCTGTAAATGCAAACTCCTGTTTGTGACAAGAAAAACAACCCATTGAGCTATCTCGGGACAAAATAGGATCATAAAAAAGTCTGCGCCCCAAATCAATGCCTTCTGCGGTAGGCGCATTATTTGCCGGAAATTCCATCTTTGGGTAACCGGGAGGATTTTTGTAGGTGTATGAAGTAGGAGCATATGCAATATCCTCTAGATCTCCCTTCAGATCTTCCGGACCTTCATCAGTACATCCGACATAAAAGAAGATGAAAAAGATAAACAGGAAAAAATGATATTTCACGATCCTACAATTGTATGCTGAATGCAGACTGATAGTTATTTACAAGACCTGAGATCACGGCTTCATTGGCTGGCCCATGTGCCTGACTGATTTCAAATAAGTCGATCGGTTGACCACCAAGAACGAATAGTTTTTTCAGATCCAAAGAAACCGTTACTGTATTAGCAGCTTTTAAACCATCCACTTCAAAAGGAAGCTTTAATTTAACCACTCTATAATATGGGTCTAGACCTGTATGAAATGTAAAACCTGATGCAAATACACCATTCGCTACGGAATCAACTTTACCTTCCATTTTACTAAATATATACCCATTCCAACCTGCCCAATAATTGCCTGCATCTGCCAAAGGATGGTTGCTAGGATAGTCTGCAGGTTTAGTAGCATTCACAGCAGCAGGAAGTCCTATTCCAAACTCCAAGGAAGTATAATCTCCAGTTTTAACTTTAGGAATGGACAGTTGCAAACCTCCGGTAGCCCCACCTAAAGTAGTATTTGATTGTCCAAAATCAACATAACAAGGTCTGCTAATTTCACTGAGTCTGCACCATTCCTGATGTTAAGGCCAGAAAGGAAAAAATGGAAGGTGCTCAATTTTATAAAATCACCATTAGCATAGACTTGATTCTGATTAAATACTAATGGTTGACCACCGTAATTAAGCAAAAATCTAACATTAAGTGTACTTTCTGTGGGCGTAGGATTTTCTTTATCACATGAAGCAAATAAAACTGAAAATCCGATTAAAAAAAGAAGCAAACGATTCATTATATGTGTTTTAATTTTTAACTAACTATACTCTAACGTTTCTCAACGCAAAAAAAATGGTATTATTTATGATAAATTGATCATTAATATTTGAACAGTTTATTTTTCAAAAATGTTTTTGGAATTGGCTTTAATACGGGTTATCAGTTCATCGTGATTGTCTTCTTTCAATCTTACTCCTTCGAATAATTTATCTAAACGGACTTTAATTGGTATCAAGGCATCAAAACCAACTTTATTTTCAACGAAAACGTTTAGTCCAACTGGCACTCTGGCATCCAGCCCTTCCAAATACAATGTATCGTGGATGGTGGCATCATTAGCTCCTCTATATATGATCTTCATCGTCATGTACTTTGAACCAGTGACGTTGTACATACTATCTCTGTTGGGCGCGAGGGCATGATCCAGGTTCTTCATAAACACAGGCTGATTTGTCAATGCAGAATCTACCACTCCCATCAGAAATTCCAACCGTTGAATTTTAGTATTTCCGGTCAGTGTCAGAGACCTTAAAGTATTCTGAGTGCGGTCTATTAAAGCATAATCATCAATACTTCTGGTGCTGTCATTGCCATTGCCGGGAGTGAGATACAGCCATACCCGCTTGTCAGATCTTAATACCTCCCCACTTTCAAGGATATAATTGATGCCTGAAACATAAAACTTCACTTTATCAACAATGAAGCGATTGTTGTCTGCATCTATAAAAGTGTCATTCGCACCCACTATTTTTAAACCGTTGTAATAAATAAATTGAACACCAAGTTGTGGGTAAATACAGCAACAATTAGCATCTGCTGAGACATCGAAATTGGAAGCATTAGCATCCGTGCAACCCTCATTCTTTGTGCCACATGAAAAGAGTATTACAACAAATAGCAATAATGTCCCTTTGGTTAAAATTGAAATCAACTTCATCAGATCACTATTTTTTACCCAGGATCTCTTCATTGTGAATTTTTGTAATGATATTTTTGACCTGTTGTGAAAAGTCTTTAGACATCATCCAAGCAAAATATCCACGTTCTTTTTTAAAGATCTCAACTACAGGTTGATCGACATATTTCCCAAAATTAAATACGATTATACCCTCTCCATTCAATTTAAGTCTTTGCGTAGCATCCAAAGTCTTAAGATTGGTCGTAAAGGCGTGGAGTGCTTCAATATCTCTGATAATTGGATTCTTAGTAAGATCTCCATTTTCATCTATCAAATCTTTGCCTTCATAATGGTCCAGCTGACTCTCAAATACTTCAATAGTGGCATTGACGTCCGCCAGCGCATCATGTGCATCGACCATTTCTTTTTGACAATAATATCTGTAGGCGGCCTTCAGAGTGCGAGGTTCCATTTTGTAAAAGATCTGCTGAACATCTACAGTGCGTCTATTTTCGATTTTAAAATCGATGCCAACTCTTGAAAATTCTTCCATCAATAGTGGCACGTCAAATCTATTGGAGTTGTATCCACCCAGATCCGCATCGCCTATAAAATCAAAGATCTCCTTTGCCAGTTGATCAAATGTCGGTTTATTTTTGACCATATCATTTGTGATACCATGCACAGCAGCAGCTTCTTCACTAATGAATACTGGTCCTGGGTTGAGCATTCTATAATATTCAGTTCTGGTATGATCAGTTTTGCTGATCTTGACGATGGCGATCTGGATGATTCTGTCGCGGATCACATTAAGGCCTGTCGTTTCCAAGTCAAAAAAGCAAAGATCTCTGGTTAAAGGTATATTCATTTTTTATATTTCGGTTAATTACTCAAGTTTAGGTAGTCATATTTGTTTCTTTTTAAATCATAATTGTATTAAAATAAGAATGTTAGATGTTAAAAGGTAGATTTTAGTTCCACAACTGCGGAATCCATCAATCACATGTATATTTTTTCTATTAAAACTATAAATGAAAAAATATGAATCAATTGACTAAACGCCCCGCCGTCACTTTCGCTAGTCGGGCAAGCATCTAACATCTAACATCAACATCTACCTTCATTTCTTAACTACTGAATCTTAATTTAGTTATAATTAGTTAAACCAAGGCGCTTTTAGTCATCTGCATTGATGCAAGATAGCGATACCAGCCATCCTCGACCGACATCAATTCATTATGTGTTCCCTCCTCTATGACCTGTCCATCATTGAGTACATATATTTTATCTACATTGACGATAGTCGCCAGTCTGTGTGCGATTATAAGTGAAGTTCTACCTTCCATCAAAGTATTTAAGGCATCCTGGACCAAATGTTCTGACTCAGCATCTAATGAAGAAGTTGCTTCATCAAGGATCAAAAATTTAGGATCTCTGAGGATAGCTCTGGCGATGGCAATTCTTTGTTTTTGACCACCACTCAATCTGATACCACGATCTCCGACCACTGTGTCTAAACCTTCATGGAAAGAGGAAATAAATTGCATGGCATTTGCTTTTTCAGCCGCTTCCATGATCTCAGCGTCAGAGGCCTCTGGTTTTCCATAAGCTATATTCTCACGAATGGTTCCTCCAAAGAGGATAACGTCTTGTGGCACGGTTGCGAAATTCTTCCGGAAGGCATGTAAGTCATAATCTTTGATGTTCACGCCACCAATTGTAATCTCTCCGGATATCGGATCGTGAAATCTCATCAACATGGAGACAATCGTCGATTTACCGGCGCCACTAGCTCCTACCAAAGCTACCTTAGAGCCTTTTTCTATATGCATATTAATCCCATTCAAGACACCATTTTCGGGACGACTTGGGTAATGGAATTGGACATTTTTCAGTTCAATATCTCCGTGTAATACTGCCGCCGGACTTTCAATTGAATTCGTCTGATGATTCAGTTCAGGCGTACTTTCCATGATCTCGAGGATCCTATCTGTTGCTCCCAGTGCTCCGGCAAGTTGGGTATAGAACGTCCCTAGACTGGCGATGGCGCCACCTATGATCCCTGTATAGATAATAAAGGAGAATAGATCCCCGATAGCCATTTGACCAGATTGAACAAGCAATGCACCTTGCCATAAAATAAAGAAGATACCTCCAAACAATACGGTAATGATGAAAATAAAGAAAAGACCTTTTACTCGTGCGAAATCAAGTGAGATCTTAACAACTTTATCAAGGACATTATTATAGCGTTTCATTTCAAATAGCTCATTCGTAAATGCTTTGACTACATTAAATGAATGCAGGGATTCTTCGGCGATGGAATTGCTAATTGCTACCTCTGCTTGACGTTCTTTGCTTAACTTTCTGATATATCTTCCAAAAAATATAGCTAGTAGAACGATGACAGGAAACGTAGCCAACATGATGAGGCTGAGTTTTGGTGTCACATAAGCGAGAATCGCTATCCCAACTACCAAAGTAATGAGTTGCCTTATAAATTCAGCTAATGTTACCGAAAACACATTTTGCAATTGCTCTACATCACCTGTAATTCTGCTGGTTAATTCGCCAACTTTATTGCTTTCAAAAAAAGAAACAGGTTGTGTAATCATTGCTGCATATAGGTCTTGTCTAACTTGTGAGACACCTCTTTCGCTTACGACGGCTAGCGCAATCGATCTACCATATGACAATATACCTTGAGCTACGAGGAGGACGATGAAGAATAGACCGTATTGATTGATTGTATAGTTGTACTTACTTTTACCTGCTGCAGTATTGGCCATTTCGCCTGCTGCTGCGGGAAATAGCATGAACATAACACTGGACAGGGAAAGACACAACATACCAAAGATGAAGTACCAGCGATAAGGTCGCATGTACTTCATAATCTTAAGAACATTAGACCAGGTAGATTTATCGAATTTTATTTTTGGTTTTTCTTCTTTTTCGCTCACGGAAAGTATTATTAAAAAATCAAAGGTAGTCAGAAATGACTAGAAAAATAAATATGCAATAACGACATTAAACGAATGAATAGCTTGAATGTTATGTTATTTGAACACTAATACATTTTCCGGAACATAAAAACCAAAGGTTAAAAAAAAATTAAATTTTTTCAATTACTAATATATAGATCATAAATTTTTATTTCCTATCAAATTACTTTCATTTGAGTCTCAATAATTAAAAATTAAAGAATTAATCAAATATTACGATTATTGAACATAATATAATTTTGTAATATTGTTAAAATAATGATAAAACAATACATTATTTTTGTTTCATAATCAAGAAACAGCATGTTAATCATATTCGTGGCAGCAGGTGCCTTATTGGTAGGAGGAATTATCACCCAAAGAACTAAAGTCGCGGTCCGACGGAAGTAATGGGGCAACTTTTATTTTAGTCCATTGTTCATTTCAACGAATTATCTTTTATTTCGAAATATAATAATTTTATATCGTTGATAAAATTACAATCACAAGCTTTACTACCAACTTCCTACGGAGATTTTATTATATCTACCTTCTCCGATAGCTATGAAGATCCAATTCCTCTTGTTGTCTTAAGCAAAGAAGTGTTTGAAGAGCAAATACCATTTGTCCGGCTCCATTCAGAATGTCTTACGGGGGAAGTTTTCGGTTCGAAAAAGTGTGATTGTGGATCCCAATTACAACGTGCTCTCGAAATGATATCGAAAAAAGGAGGTCATTTACTATATCTTCGTCAGGAAGGAAGAGGGATAGGTTTGATTAATAAAATAAAAGCATATGCACTTCAAGATAAAGGGATGAATACCCTCGAGGCCAATCTTCACCTTGGGTTTAAAGGTGATGAAAGGGAATATAGTTCGGCAGTAGCTGTCCTATCACTACTTAACATCACTAAGGTCAATCTCATTACTAACAATCCACTTAAACTTGATTACCTTACGAATGCTGGTATTGATATCGTCAAACGCATACCATTGATTATTCCAGCCTTACCTCAAAATAAAGATTATCTAGATATCAAACGTGATCTGATGGGGCATTTGATTTGAGTGGAGAAGAACATGAGTTGAAATCTCGCGCCAGCGTTGAGGATAAGATGATATTCCAAGAATATACTTGCAAACAATATTACTTATTACCCATTACTCATTACTTATAGATCGTGAAAAACAAACGGATAACAGAGTGTTTCGGTTGAGAAATTTCAATAGAAACTTTCATCAATGCGGAAATCATTCTAATTTCTGACTTCTAACTTCTAATTTTAAAATTCTAATTTCTAATTTTGTAGCTAAAACATATAAATACCTCAACACTTGGAACACAAAGAAATATTTAATGATCTGGTCATTGTCATGGACACGCTCCGCGCAGAATGTCCCTGGGATAAAAAGCAGACGATCCAGACCCTGAGTAATCTTACCGTGGAAGAAGTGTACGAACTTACAGAAGCCATTGCGCTGGAAGATTGGGACAATTTAAAAGAAGAACTTGGTGATGTGTTATTGCACATTCTTTTTTATGCAAAAATTGCTTCAGAAAAAGGCAAATTTACGCTTTCAGATATGATGTCCACCCAAATCGAAAAATTGAAGCGACGTCATCCTCATATATATGGAGAACTGAAAGTAGCGGATGAAGCAGAGGTAAAACGCAACTGGGAGCAGATAAAACTCTCAGAAGGAAAAAAATCAGTGCTGGGTGGCGTTCCAAAGTCATTGACCGCCGTCATCAAAGCATATCGAATGCAGGACAAAGCAGCTCAGGTCGGCTTTGAATGGGAGAAATCAGAAGATGTGTGGATGAAGGTTCAGGAGGAAATGGATGAGCTTCATGAAGTGATGGAAGATCCTAAGGCTCCTCAGGATAGGAAGATTGAAGAATTTGGTGATGTCATGTTTTCGTTGATCAATTATGCCAGGTTTAATAACATAGACCCGGAACAAGCACTTCAGAAAGTAAACAATAAGTTCAAGAGCAGATTTGAATACATTGAAGAAAAAGCAACACAACCTTTGGCCGAAATGAGTTTGGAGGCGATGGACGCACTATGGAATGAGGCAAAAATGCTTGAAAAGCAATAAATTAAATTCAATATTTTACTAAATTTGTCAAAATCGAAATACATATGAATCGGGTGGTAATAACAGGTATGGGGTTTATTCCTGTATCGGTCTGAATAAGGAGGCTGTATTAGATTCTTTGATGAATGGCCGTAGTGGCATCGTATTTGATCAAGAAAGAAAAGATTTTGGTTACAGATCGGGTTTAGTTGGACTGGTGCCCAGACCTGATCTTAAAACCCAATTGGATAGAAGGGCACGCATCATGTTGCCTGAGGAAGGAGAATTCGCATATGTCGCTGCCAAAGAGGCATTTGCACAAGCCCAAGTAACAACCGAACAAATCAAAGAATTGCAATGCGGCATCATCTTTGGCAATGACAGCACAGTCAAACCGGTATATGAATCTATCGAGCTGGTCAAACAAAAAAAAGACACAACTCTACTTGGTTCAGGCGCGATCTTTCAGTCCATGAACAGCACGGTGAATATGAACCTTTCTACCATTTTCGCTTTGACCGGTGTTAATTTTACAATAAGTGCAGCCTGTGCCAGTGGGTCGCACTCCATTGGCATGGCATATCTTTTGCTCAAGCAAGGTCTTCAGAAAATGGTCCTTGTTGGCGGTGCACAGGAAGTTAATATTTACGCATTCGCTAGCTTTGATGGCTTGGGTACATTTTCAATCAATGAAGACGATCCAACCAAAGCTTCCCGTCCATTTGATAAAGAAAGGGATGGGCTTGTACCCGCAGGAGGTGCTGCAGCACTTGTGCTGGAGACATTAGATAGTGCACTCTCAAGAGGAGCAAATATCCTTGCAGAAATAGTTGGATATGGCTTTTCATCCAATGGGGAACACATCTCCGGTTCGAGCATAGATGGCCAAGTGAGATCATTGCAGATGGCATTGGACCAATCGGGACTTAAAGCCAGTGACATAGATTACATCAATGCACATGCCACGAGCACCCCGGCAGGCGATACAGCAGAAGCAGAAGCAATCGCTCATGTCTTTGGACCAAATTCTGTTCCTACCAGCAGTACAAAGTCTATGACCGGGCATGAATGTTGGATGGCGGGAAGCAGTGAGACTATCTATTCGATTTTAATGATCAATAATGGATTCATCGCTCCCAATATCAATTTTAGTAATCCTGATGAACATTCTGAAAAGCTCAATCTGGTAACAGAAATGCGAAAAGCAGAGCTAAATCACGTGCTTACCAACAGCTTCGGTTTTGGAGGAACGAATTCGTCGCTTATATTGAAAAAATATCTAGAATAAATTTTGGTAAAATTCAATCTCATCCGGGGTTGGAAGAAGCTTAACTCCTACCCCGGGTTTCAACTGGGGCTAATATTGTTTAACCCCATTCGGGGTAATCAGTGCAAAAAATATTTCGTCACTGGTACATTTTCAAATTAGAGCACATATTATTAACATCGAACCTTTTTCGAAACAGGGGTCAATTCAAATCAATATCTCATACAGGGTGAAGTAGGAGTTCTCGACTCTTTGATTTAAAGTTGGGCTTTAGAGCTATCTTTAATCAACTATTTTATTGAAAGAAATATTCTGATAACGAATAAAACAATATTACTTACCTTTGACCCATGGACAAGATTAACATCATTGATTCAATCAATTCATTTCTTTCTGAAGAATTCGAAGTTGATAAATCACTTATAACGCCTCAGGCTAGTATTAAGGAAACTTTGGGCCTTGACAGCCTTGATTTTGTAGATTTGGTTGTATTGATCGAAAGGAACTTTGGTTTTAAAATGGCTGGTGAAGAATTTACCAAACTAAAAACCTTTGAGGATTTTCATGGATTCGTTTATGACCACATGCAGCAAAAAATAGGCGCCTAATTTTCTGAAGAACTATGGCTGACCAATGGAACGGCAAATCACAAGCAAATGCCCTTGGTTTTTCGATCTTCCTCTGGCTTATCAGAAAGGCCGGACTATCCAGTGCGTATATTCTATTGAAATTTGTCGCCGTTTATTACCTTTTTTTCTCAAAGAGGGCTAATGAAGGTCTGATCCACTTTTTTTCTAAAATTAAATTACCACAACCTGCCTCCTTAAGCAATAGATATAAGGCTTTCAACCTCTTTGGGCAATCTCTGATCGACAAACTAGCAACTTACATGGGAGCTGGAAAAAAACTCTCATTCGACTTCGATAATGAGCAAAAACTTCATGAACTGGCGATCGCAGGCAAAGGCGCTTTACTTTTGGGTGCTCATCTGGGCAATTGGGAGATTGCGGGCCAATTGCTTTACAGAATTGACACTAGTATTCATATCGTCATGCTCGATAATGAGCAACAGCAGATCAAATCTTTGTTGGAAAAACATGCTAGTGGCAAATCATTTTCTATAATCCCCATTTCAGATGACATCACTTTTGTGATCAAGATCAAGGAAGCACTGGATAACGGAGGCTTCGTGTGTATGCATGCAGATAGATATATGGAAGGAATGCGCACATTGAAAACAGTATTATTTGGAGAGGAAGCTACCTTCCCTTTCGGACCTTTTACATGGGTTCAAGACTTGGTTCACCAGTCGCCTTTGTGTATGCTATGAAGGATTCGAAATACCACTATCAGTTTAGTTGCAGCGAGGCTCATCAGGGTGAAAAACCGCAGGAACTACTTGACAACTATGTGACGCATCTTGAAGATAAGGCCAGCAAATATCCACATCAGTGGTATAATTTTTATGATTTCTGGAAGTAAGGCGCTTCGCGCGAGAAAGGAGATAACACGGAGTTACACAAAGGTTTTTGAGGACATTTCAATACGACAGTTCCTTTAATTTTGGATTCACTTCACAGCTTTACAGTTTTTAAGGTACTCAAAGGGATTTGACTAAAGTCAAATGCTACTCCGATCTTTCAGTAACTAACTATAAATTAATTATTGCAACTCTGTGAAACTCTGAGTATTCTCTGTGAAGCTCCGTGATACTTGCTAATTGATCTTTGTGAAACTTAGGACTTTGTAAAACTTTGTGATACAACCTTTTTCACCCAACACCTTCCCGAAACTCCCTTCTATTTGCGAAACTCCGGAATACTGCTCTACTTAAAATGATAAGTAATCTCCGTTTCAAAATCATTATTCACATCCTTCTCAACCATCTTCATCGACTTTTATCAGTAAGATCACCATAATTGTAGCTCAAATGGGACATCGTATCTCCTTCCATCGAGATATTGCAGGAAGTTTTAACAAGATTCCTGCTCATCTTTCCGAACCTGTTTTTAGATAGGATTTCATCAGAAAATGACTGCACAAAAAGGTTTAGGTCAAGATTTTTGTCCAAATAATAATCGCAAAAGAAGTTGTACTGAATTTGTCCCTCGCCATTGGATTCTTTCCTTAATACCATATTGCCATCTTTGTATTCATATTCAGTAATTGTAATATTTTTGGATTGTATTACTTCCCTTTTTGATTTAGTCAGATAACCTTCATCATTATATGTGTAATTACTTGTACTGATAATGGTATCACCATTGCCAAGTACATTCGCTGAAGCAATTCTTCCAAATTTATCCAACTCAAAGTCAATACCCCGGTCCCAATGTTCCTTATTATTTAAATATCTCTTGGAGATCTTCCTTGGAGAATAAGTGTAAATCGTTGTGTCTTTTGACTGTACAAACATTATAACATTACATTCTTCATCGTATGAAAAAGCTTTTATACCGTCAGGATCATCTGCATAATTCACCCTGATGACTTGCCTTGTTTCAGCGGGAGGAACTGAATGATTGAAAGAACTAAGAATGAATAAACAAGCAAAAATGGTAAGATAAATTTTCAGGGTTTTGGATAGCATGATGTTGTGGTTTAAATTTTGACGAATTTACTAATTAACCTACCTTTCTTTTAAAATTTTTAATTTGACTTGATAAATAAAACCGTTAAGGAATGATGGTCAATAAGCAAATCATATCCGGATCTTGACAATCATGAGAATCTGCGTTCAAAAATCCTACCGATTCATACTTTTATACCATTAAGGAATTAAGTTCATTAAGAATATATATTCGGATTCGGGAAAACTTCAAGATTATAAATTGTCATTTTCACATCTTTTCACAATCTCGCCTTCTCTTTTTTTTATTATTTTACTTGAAACATTAAGGAATTAAGGCCATTAAGAATACCTGATCAAAATCCTGAAAAAATGAAGCTTTTAATCTTATAATAAATTCAAATTCCACGAATTCATTACCCGATCACCAAATCATCAAATCACCTGATCACCAGATCACCAAATCCCTGCAATATTCGCCTTCAGTCCAATCAGTGAGATTCAGCTAGCTCTCATTGTTCACTGTTCATTGTTCATTGTTCCTTGTTCATTGTTCATTATTCATTGTCCATTGTTCACCCCGATCGAAAACAGCGCATAATCATACCTCACCGGATCATCTTTATCCAACAATCTCAGATTCTCAGTTAATTCCACCACCGACTTCCAGTCATCCTGCGGACGTGTAAGTAGACCCAACTGGCGCGCCACTCTGCTCACGTGCACATCCAATGGTATCATGAGATCAGCCATAGACAATCGTTTCCAGAGGCCAAAATCAACTTGTTGTTCATCAGAACGCACCATCCAACGAAGAAACATATTCAATCTTTTGCAGGCGGTATTTCTGGCAGGTGTGGAAACATGTTTCCCGGTGCGTCTCAGCATTAACTCGTCACCTGTAAATAAATTATGGAAGTTAGTAATCCCGGCCTCTACCCTATTTTCGCTGTTTTCAACGACAAAGCTGATTCAAGTGATTCGTTTTTTTTTGTAGTAATTCTGAAGAAAATGCAGAAAATAAATGGTGTCATCTGCTTGAAAAGTTCGATGCTTAAATTTCAGAAACTTTGCCCTGTCTTGTTCTGTGTGATTTAAAATGAAATCATACGGTGCTCCGTCCATAAGATCTATGAGTTCAGTCGCCTTATTGATGATCGTCGCCCGTCTGCCCCAAGCCAACATAGCTGTCCAAAATGCAGTGATTTCAATATCTTTTTTTAAGCTAAATCTCTTGGGAATTGAGATGGGATCATCGGGTATGAAGCCGTTGTGATTGTATTTGGTGACGAGAGAGTCGAGGTAGATCTTGAGTTCGATGGGAATAATATTTTTAGGATAACTCAGGCAGTATTAAAAAGTTTTTCTTGTGGAATGTCACGAGTTAAAAACTCGCGCCAGCGCTGCTTGTTAATTAATATTAATCAGGAGAAATTTTTAATAAGGGGTCCTCATCAATTAAAGGCCAATAATTCCTAAGTGATTTTGGTCGTCATTAGCTCTTTTATTCTTCAAAATGACAACTTACGGCTTCTTTTATATTTAACTTTAATTGATCCCAATCATCAGCCTCGGTGAATATTGAGTGATTCAATACCGCTGCTTCATAGCCACCCTCAGGGGATTCTTTAATGACAAATATTATTTCTTCCATTATAGTTACAATTAAGTAAAGATAACGATTCTAAGCGAATTTTAGTTTTGAATCCTAAATGCTCAATATCTTTTTATTTTCACAATAAAAAAAGCCGAAAACATAAAATGTATTGAATTTCTCCTAGTTTGATCTATGGAATATACAAAAGTTATTCAGCTCTAAATTTTAGACACTCTTTTGTGCATTCACCAAAAAAATTCTAACCACAAATTGCACGAAAGATGCTTAGCATCTAACACGAATTTATTCGTGCAAATTCGTGCAATTCGTGGCTAAAGAAATTAGATTATTAGAATTAGTCTGCTCTCTCTCAGTTTTTTCAATTTTTCAGTAAAACTTTTTTAATATGATCAAACCAATTTCGTTGATTTCAAAAATGAAATTCCTTCCATATTCATTTTTAGCCAAGGCGCCTACATCTTTCCTATTTCCTCCCTCTTTTTACCTCAAAAGTAATGCTTCTCCCTCTTGTGTGAGGAATTCTTCCGAGCCAAAAATCGGTAGCTGATGCTGTATATATATGTATCTGAAGGGGCATCTTTACCACTGTATTTTCCGTCCCATCCATCATTACCTGCTTCGCTATACATTGTTTGACCCCAGCGACTAACAACTGTTAGTTTAACTATTTCTACCCCTGGATCTATTACTGCCCTAAACCTATCATTTACTCCATCATTATTTGGAGTGAAGGCATTCGGCATTATTAATTTAGGGATTATTCCAACGATTTCAATTGATCCATCTCCTGAACAAAACATTTCTGTTGGGGAGACCATTTCTGCCGAATAAACATCTTTCCTAAATCGACTTCCACTTCTATTGATGTTCGGACGGACCAATTAGGTATATTGTTTTTATACCATCTATATTCAGCATCAGGTTCTGCATTGGTGATCGTCAAGACAACCTTACTTCCTTTAGGTAGTGTATCACTTGGATTAGATTCAATTACTAATATATTATGAAATAGGTCTTGGTCTTTATGGTAAGGGTTGTGATTATGATACTGTCACAACCTGAAGTGGTGTGAGGGTGTCGGAATAGATGCCGGGTTGATTCTGATATGTTCCTCCAGCAAAATAATTTTGACCTTCACAGATGGAAACTTTATTATCAATAATTAATTTCGGATCTAAAATGGTAATTAATGTATCTCTAAATGTACAATCTGTTTTTATCCTTATTAAATGTTGGCGGCAGGAAGATTAGAAAAAATGTTACTTGATTGATACGTTATGCCTGAATCTTGAGAAAATTGATAATTGTTGTTTTGTCATCTGGAAATAGCGCAATAGTTCCATTGCTTCTGCAATCAGGGTTTGTAATTTTGATGCTATCTAAATTTATTGAATTATTAGAGGACAAGGGATCAACATATCCATCAAATAAATTCTCAACCTCAGCGGATGTTAGTGCACAATTATAAATGTCTATGTCATCTATGATGCCATTGAAAAGGTACCAATCTCCATTATCCATTTTGCCTATTAATAAATCTTGTGTATTCGCTACGCTAAAATCGGCTGATTTTATTATTACCTGCTTTCTTAATTGACCATTGATTTGCATTTGCCATAAGGTATCATTAATAACGACAACACAGTGAGCCCATTCGCATGGATCAAAACAATCAAAATTATCACCTTCAGAAAATTTAGATTTGTAAAGGCTGAACCAGTTTGCATTGCTAAAACTTAAATTTAATTGATTGTTTACGTCTGTATGTTAAAAAAAAACCATAATCCCGGTGAGGCTGATATACCATCTCCGTTTTTAGCAATAGTGATGAAACTAACCATTGGGACTAAACACTCCATTTCCATCCATTCCTGCAAATGAACATTGCTTAAACCAAAAGAAAGTCGGGAATGTCTTATCGAATTGAAAATACCACTATGAGGTATACGGATCCAATTTTTATTATAGAATCCACCAAATTCATAGGGCTATTATCATTTCCAAAACGGTCTTTCGTAGGAATTGGATCTGAGGAGCCCCACTAAAAACCCCATGATTATTATTTCACTTTCATCATCTGCGTTTTTCTGCCAGGCATAACCTTAGCCTGCAGGCGGCACTGGGCAGATATCATATTGTGCACTGATACCGCAAAGAATAAGAATAAAATTAATTTCATTTTAGTAGTTGAGTTCATTAAAATTACCTCACCAATGTCACATCCCCTTTAAAGACTTAATCTCTCCATTACCACAGCTTCCTTTTAAAAAAATAAATATAGACCCCAGATGGCATTAATTTATTTCCGAAATGTACCGTCCATGATTTGACGTCTTATCACCTCTGAAGATCAATGAAGACTTTCGATCATAAACTAATAATTCAGAGACTTTAAATGTAGGTGAGAAAACAGGAAAAATATTCATTAAACTCCCGTTTGGAGTGAATACATTTGGTATAAAAACATTACAATCTAAACCCCACATATGATATCCGAATTATAAGTGATTGAATAGTTTAAATGCTATCACATCCATTAACTTGACTTTGTGTGGTTGAAAAACTTGCAGGAGCAAAGTAATCGACATTGGCCAATATTAAAAAGTATCGCCGGACATGTAGCTTTTCAGGACTGAGTTCAAAGCTTATTTAATACTGTAAGTGTAGTGATTACTATGCTGTCCTCACCACTAGCAGTGGATAAAGTATCAGTGTAGATTCCGGGCGCATCACATATGTGATCACCGATGGATAAATAACTGCCATTAGAGATGGAGACCTGCTGAGCAGAAGTCAAAACAAGGTTTCACACATTTACAATCAACACTAATACTATCAGCTGTAGTCATTGAATTTCATCACTGTCTGCCCCGACTTGGGATTCACCATTGCAGAATGGATATGGTCACCTTTCCCAGGAAGGAGGATTGTTCGTTGAATTGAAAAGATATACATCACAAATAAAGTCTGGATAACAACCCAGACAAATTATTGTTTTGTACATACCAGCCGATTAGACTTTTCATTCCACTCCAAATCAGAATTAAACCTGTAAGTTTATTGTTAAAATCAGCATACTGCAACTTGTCAAGGTGATTATGGTCTGGAATTAGTCCTTGAAAGAGATTATGTCCCAAATCGTAGTGTATTAAGATTCGACAATTGTCAAAAGAAGGTATTGGACCAGAAAGAAAGTTTCCTTCCAAAGCAAGAGTAATTAAGCTTTTGAGATTACTAAAATTAGGGCAATTTCCTCCAAGATTATTTCTCCTAAGATCCATAAAGGTCATTTCCCTAAATTTGAAAAATCCGGAATGAGCCACTTAAGTTGCACACCCACAATTCGAGATAGGTCAATTCAGGCATATTTGAAAATCTGAAAATGGGGAAGAGAAATTTCCCCTGCTAGTTTTTAAGATTTTAAGCTCGGTAGATTGATATCGATCAATGGCCCTTTGAGCGCCTGTTGTTAGATCCAATGATTCTACCCTTCCATCTCCATTGCACTTTACTCCAAACTCTGAGTACACGGATCACAATTCTGGTCCCCGCCTTACCTCTTTGCGCCTGTTTTGACTTGGATCATACAATGTGGTCCATCGGTAGAGTCGTATAATTCAATAAGGGCGTCATAGTCAGGATGGGAGCATTGGGCAGCTGCAGAAAGTGGCAGAAGGTAATGGCTCCAAAGAAAGTTGAAATAACTTGCTAAAATAATTTGATTCAATGACAATTTATAACAAATTCCCTCTTCGATCAATATAAAACACTTTCCATCAATGGTCCAAAGAGGCAAATATCAAAAGCGTAATCATTATCTTACTCATATGCTTACTAAGATTGTGTTGTTATCTTTCGAATTTTGAGCACAAATTTCTTGAAAGTGAGTTCCTGCAGGTCTAATGGTATATGGTTGTCAGAAAAGGATAACCAAATCTTCATTGGAAAAACTTTCCAATACCGTCGGAGCACATGGAGACATGTCGCCTGGCAATACATCATGGATTGTTTTCTATTTCTATATCTTGTTGTGAAGGGATTTGTATTAGAAATGACTTTGGTAATTCTGTTTCTCATAGGGGGTGTGTTCTTATTTCATTTTCGGAAGTAAGAATGTTCCCGCTTCGAAAAGTTCTTCAACGTAAGGAGTGATCTTTCGTCACATACCACTTGCTGGGACGGCTGATGTAAAATATCCTTGAATCTTAACATGGTATAAAAAAAGCAGTTGACCCAACAATGGTCAAAAAGGTCATTGTCACTCTCTATTTCTCTCAAATTGGTCATGTCGAAATGCGCCCAACACATCAAATAAATAATCTCCTGTGGAGTCTTTGTCGTGGAGAGTCGCATGCCCCCGGATATTGGCTTTGGAGACTATTTACAACCATATTGCTCGCAAGAAACCCATCTGCACTCCCACCGACACCATCGCCACAGCAAATATTTGTTTCTCCTCCTAAATGTATAGGTTGTCTTGTTAATAATTTCGACTCCCTTGCTGCGAAAAAACTAAGTACTTTAAGGAATAATTCTTTTGTTTATACACTCAAAATCAAATTGCATTATACGGCTGGATAGCATGTACAATATACCATTTGCCCACCGAAATTGGCCCGTACCAACCTGCCCCTTAAGGGGAGGATATTGTACTTTTATTGAGCTTGTGCTAAGTGTCTTACCACCGGACGGCTGAACCATTTCTAATGGGCCGGGAAGCACGATAACCTTCCGGGTTGTGTATGGGTAGTACCAGCCCCTGGGGTTGATACCATAAATGCCGGCGTATTATTGTTTGTTACCAATGGGGCAGCGAATACATAAGCCCTGCGACATTTATCTGATCAGCCTGATCCATTCCAATAAGAATGTTACCTGGTTTCTATCTACTTCATAAAACTTCCTAGGAGGCTATCAACAGCCAAAAAGATGTTTTTTTTGAACTTGTTTTCCCACGTCCACAGGCAAGTTGACATGGAGTTTAATTAAATGACTTTCTTCATATTAGTAAGCAAATAATCTTTAAGGGCATTGTTGAAGGAGGAATTCGATAATAGTTACCCTTACTTCTGTATAAACGCCGAAATATTCAGGATTTTAACCCAGTTCCTGACGTGCTTATTGGGTCTGTATTTGCTTGGCTTTTAACCTGCCTGGCGCTTTGATTTTATACCACCTTGAATCCGAAGGAGTCAGCGATCGGATATTAAACATTTTACTATCTCCTTTGAATCGATAACTGCCTTCTGTATTTTTATTTTAGATTTATAAATTCAGTATCATTGATCCACCTCAAATTTGTCCAAGGAAGGCGAACATGCATCTCAAATGGCTTCAAGATATCAGAGTGGATCTCCTCCAATCGAATCCTTCCGATAACTGTAAAGAAAATGAAGGAGGCTTTCCATTTGTCACTCCTATTATAGCATTGCAGCACCCATTGCAGCTCATGGAGCGAATATTGTCCCGATCGACTTCAATCATGCAATACTCATAGCCATCTCCTCTCTTTCGCTCATACATTTCCACTTTTTCCATTCATTGTTAAATCTTGTTTATCATCGATAGATATCTTTATGACATCGTCTGATTTCCAAATATTTATCATAAATTCTTCATCATCTATCTTCATCCTGTCGCTTTGTCCATGCGCATAGCAACCAAAATCATAATAGCAATTATAGTATGCATATATTTCATTTTACATTTGGGTTTTGAATTTAAAAACAAACATCTCCTCTCCTATACTAAGTGCATAGTCAATAATTTGGAATCAAAGCCTGGAGGAAACCCTATTTGAATGATTGTCACCTACTTTTGATCAATGGTTCTATCGCTACCGACCTGCCAAAAGAATAAGCACAATCTTTCATATCAGTCGATATTGGGTCCATTGCTGCACCAATAGACGCATGTCAGGCACAAACACGCTCCTTCAAAATGGACTTTTATACAACATGCTTTTCGACACATTAGCATCTGCATATTTGCGCATCCCTAACTATTATATGATCAACATTGGGTTTTTGGTAACCGAGTATGGCCGTAAAATAATGCTCGCATGCAAAGCCGATCTATCAGCCGGCCATATCCTGAATATCCATTTATTCTTCTACC
>NZ_JADJID010000013.1:0-8867 GCF_016707225.1 Candidatus Brachybacter algidus
TTTTGAGAATGTTTATCCAAAAAGAGGGGAATATATGAGTGATTCAAGATTTATATTGTAAGATAAAAATTTCCTCACAAAAAAGGAAGATTTACTTTGAAGGGAGAATATGATTAAAGAGTTGCTTTTTGATGCGATAGACAGTATCCCTAGTCACGCCCGTATCTTCTGCAATTTTCTTGATTGGCTCTTCAAGTTTCAATTTGTTCACGATCACATGATAGGTCATACGGTCTTTCGGATTCTTGGCATCTGAGGCGTACTTCACCGGACGACCCTTGTAGTGACCTTTCTCCTTTGCAATCACAATACCCTGCTTCTGTTTCCGTTTGATCTCCTCACGTTCGTTCTGGGCAGTCCAGGATAGAATCTGGATTATCATGTTGCGTATCAGCTGCTGAAGATTGGGGTCCCCATGTCTTGATTCAGGATGGGCATGTTCAATATCTGCAGGCCGATTTTCTTACGATCCAGCTTTTGCACTATTTGGACAATCTCTGCATAGTTCCGACCTAGACGGTCCAAAGATTCTATTACTAGCACATCCTTTTCCCGCAGGAACTGGAGCGCCTGCTGCAGCTCGACTTGGCTGTTCATACTTTTGCCGGACAGCTTTTCCTGGAATATTTTTTCCGCGCCCGCCTTCCTTATTTCCCACAGCTGCCGATCCAGGTTCTGATCCATTGAGCTTACGCGTGCGTATCCTACCTTCATATTCTTACCTCTCTTCCAATTTATTTATTCGACACCTAAATCTACACGAGAAAGGTGATAAAGAGCAGCCTTTCGATTATGTCGATTTTGGATATACCTTAAAAGACACCTAAAATGAAAAGTAGTGTTAATCCTTTATTAATTTTTTTTTCCAAAAGTGCCACCATTTTTTATCGGAGAATCAATTTTTCATCTTTCAACGGCTGGTCCTCTTTTTCTTGTATGAGCTCTAATTGGAGTTGAAGACGTTCATTCTGCCGATTGGCCTGGAGAGTCAGCTGCTGCTGCTGATCGATTAGTTTTTGAAGATGATCTACCTGAATGTCCTTCTTCTCCAGCTGACCATATATTTTTTCCTTTTCTTCCTGTAACTCTTTGATCATCATTTTCAGCGCATCAACCTCTCCGTTAATCAATTGGTTGACAGGTTGGTTGACGGTTGCTGGTATTTTCCCTGAATCTCTTATAAAATCAGCTATTTTATGCGTCAACTGGTAAGCTCCATCAACTTTTTTTGGTGTCAACTCGGTTGGCAACTGGTTGATTTTCTTATGGACAGCCTGCTTGGAGATACCCAGCTCTTCTGCGAGCTCCTAACGGTAAATGTTGCTATTCCATTATTCTTATCTTTAGACATCATTTCCTACTCCATACCTTTATCTTGTATTTTAACAGTCTGCAGATATTGCTTGATGGATTGCTGCAGATATTTCGCAATGTTCTGCTTTTCTTTACTATAATCCTCTCGGTGAAAGGATACATAACTTAAGTGGTCCTTTACACCATTTAACCCTCTTCTATCCTTCAACTGATCATATAAGGGATATACTTGATTTTGAAGATTTCCCATCAAGAAAATATCCTGCATATCATGAAAGCTAATCAAGTCGTTCCCAAAAAGAATAGATGTATATGGGCTCTGCATGGCTTGAGTGTACAAAGTCTCTTATTCATGCTGTTTCCGCACCTTCCCCTCTTGATAAGCAGGATCACTTTCCTTGTATGGAAGAACTGCTAACGGCCGTTTTTTATCGAGGTAGAATTTGATTCCCACTACGGAACGCCCTTTCTTGATCTTCTCATAACCAACTTGGAAATTTGTACTCCTGCAGATTTCTTCTGTCGCCACTTGTAAGACATTCTTTTCGAAGTCATATATTCGGCTATACTCCTTGATGGTATCAGTTATTCTCCGTAATTCAATTAAGTCAATATAAGGATTTTTAAGTAGGGCAATTTGTTCCTTACTGCGTTTTTTCATTCCGTTATAGGCCTCATACTGGTTATAGTTCATGGAAAACCATTTGTAGAGAATAATGCTATATTTGCTGTTCAGCCCCATGATATCGGTAATCAGATATTGGGTGAAGTTGGTTTTCAGCTCAATGAGATAGGGCATGATATCATCTGTAAACTTAATTTTGAGGGTGTCGTTATAATCGTTCCATTCACTGCTAGAAATGGGAGAAATTATTTTGTACTTCCATTTCCCCTTCTCATTTTCCTCTTGCACTTCAAAAATAGATTGTTGATGTAATGTAGTAAGCGCGTTTTTGAAGCGAGTATGCTTATTAGAGCTGGAAACATCAAAAAAAGAATAGATGGTATTCTTGGAAAGGTAGACCGCATTATCAGCTGGAGGATGTTCTGTATCCAGACAGGAGACGGCCAGTTCAAAAATTTTAAGGGGAACCTTATCCATTTTCGCCACACTAGTGATCAGATCATTATGTTCTACTGCTTTTTGATTACTTAAATCATTTATTTTAGAGATTTTTTTCGGATCTCCTTGATGTTCCATGGGCATACAATAACCTCTTTTCATTAACTTAAAGAAATATGTTTTAAGAGCAATTCCTATATGATTCTGATTATACACTAAAAGACGAATTGGTTTTAATCTATTCGTCTTAAGCATCTCTTTTCCTCGTCTTAAGCATCTCTTTTCCTCGTCTTAAGCATCCCTTTTTCTCGTCTTAAAAAAGCTGTAACAATTGGTATTACTGTTTTTTTTTTTGTTTAAAAGGTTTAAAAGAAAAAATATAAAAGATAAATTTAACTAATAGAGTCTTCTAATCTTTCATAAAGCCAAAAAAAATATTTAAAAATAACCGCTGTAAAAGGTAGAAACGTACTAAGCAATTTTAGAGCTTAGACGGACACAATATCCGGGAAGATAATCGCGAGGCTTCGTTTACAGAAAGGAGAGTCACGCTTTGCTCTTGCAGGTCTAATTCTCTATGGAGCAATATTCTGTTGTGGCGCTTGAAACAAGGCTCACTTCGTTCGTGCAGGGCAAGCCCTACATACCAAAAGGCAGGTAAAACAAAGTCAGACAGCGCAGAGGAATAATTCTTTTGAACGAGGTCTATATTACGTTTAAAGGCAAGTATGTTATATTTATCAATGGCAACTTGCCCCGAAAGGGGGTACTATTCATGCTTCAACAAATCTTCACATTGATTGTCGCCCCAATTATTGTTGGGCTAGTCATTGAGCTAGTTTCTCGTTGGTTGGACGAGAAAGACGACGATTAGCAAGTTGTCCACTAACCCACACGCTCGGAGTCGCAACGGGCGCAAAAAAAGACCACCTCTATTCGCTGTAGAGGTGGTCTTTGTGCTATTCATGCTCGAAATCTTCACATTTCGCACTTTAATTATAGCACATAGGCAAAAAACTAACCAGAAGTAATTTCATATACCCTGAACCATGTAAAAACCTCTGTGCACCCCTTAATAGTCTTCACCAATTGGATCTTTATGCCCAAATGCTTCAACTCGTTTAATATTTATTTTTGCTGCCACTGAGGTAATCGAAATAGGTATCAGAATCGTCGAAAATAGACTGTTTTTGAGCGTTTAAGAAATTTCATTGTTGTCACTTGAATTCGGTCAGGAGCAACCATTTTCGACTTTCTCACAGGCACTGGAGAAACGGTCTTTGGTTTCAAGTCTTGTTAATAAAGATTTCGAATGAATGCCATTTACAACTGATCATTGCGGAAACAACTGCCAAGGATGGTGTCTTCGATTTTCCGCGCCTTCCCTTTTCATATATGAACATGACATTCACATGCTTGTATTCGGCCGATTTTTGCGCTTTAAAGCCGATTCCGTGAGCGTGGTATAAATTCACGGCCGATTCTTTTAAATGTCTGAGAGCCCTTTTTTCGGTTTAATTTTACATCTATTTCGATATTCAAGGATAGGGCATGGCCGTTATTGGTGTTCTCAGGCATGAGAATCTCGATAACCTGCTTCGAAAACTCTTTTTCAGCGAACTATGGCAATCCTTAGCGTCTGCCATAGTTCATCCTTTGCGAAGTTTAACACGTAATGTTTTGCCTGCCGACCACCCTTCTTATTAAACAGATTTGATTTCTCACTTCTTCTGTTTCTTGCCTACGCGGTCAATCTCGCAATAATCCATGTTTGCAATTTGGCCGAAGGGCGGTTGGCATAAATCATGGACGTAAATCAATTGACGCACAAGTTAATGACTTCAGGAGCCCTGTATCTTCTTTTATCTTTACTTTACTTTATAATATAGTAAAGTAAAGATAAATAAGAGGGGGAGTCACATGTTAAACGTATCTGAAGTACTCACCATTCTTAGAAAAAGAAGGCCTTACGAGTTCTAGACAAGTTGTCTTGCGTTGGATCCGTCAAGGAGACCTGCCAGCTGTACAAGAATCCAGAAAAATAGGCTATCAAGTTACCGAATCAGACCTCGCTGACTTTATCGCCAAGAAAAAAGAAGCAGATGCAAGCACCGAATCCACCGAACAGACAACCGACGACTATCAAGCAGGCTAAGATAACTACCAATTTTATTTTTTGCAATCTATCCATTTGATAGCAAGCAATTACATCTTTTTTGAGAAAATAGTTTAGTTTGAATAGTAAAATTCAGTGAGGATCCTTGTAGGTACCTTCCCTAAGTTTTTTAACAAGTAAATATCCAACCCTTTCGGTCCCTCATAATAGTAGTAAAAAGAGTCATCATCTTGGAGGACTATGTACTCGTCTTTTTTATCGCTATGTAACGTATATACAATGTCTACTTCTTTAAGATAAGTCCCTGAATCTACCAAACTTGCATTATAGTATTCTTCGAATGTACCGTTTTGAAAGAAAGATAACATGATTATATTGGGAGGATCTGTTTCTGATTGATAAGTTCCTATTAATTTAAGAGGGGGTTTTACGGTGATATACTCTCTGAAAAAACAGACTATTAACGCAATAAAGACGATTATTCCTCCCATAATTATTTTTCTTCTCATCAGTTTCACCTCTATTTACATGAGTATTTCTTTTATTATTTTAAAATAATATTCTTAAAAAGTAAACGTTTACATTTCAAGGAATAAAGAATATTATATAGTTAGATTTAAAAAAGGAGGTAAATTTATGAAGAAGACATGGAATGTTATTGGTGCTTTTCTCTTAAGTTTCTTCGCTTTTACTGTGATAGGCGCTCGTATGGAAAAGGCTCATGCTAGTGAAATAGATTCGAGTAGGTATTCGTATGTTGTACCAGAACAAGAACAGGAAAGATCTTTGCAAGAAAGTATCCAAGCTATCATGGCAAAGAAATCTATGACTAGAGAAGTTCCTGAATACTCTAGCTATGATTTTGTGCCCATAGCTACTAAGTATGCGACTGCTTCTGGTTATGCAGGTAATCAACCTAGTTACGGAACTCGTTTTCCAACAGGTGGTGGCTTCTATTGGAGTAATGGTGGAGGGCCAACGGTATCTGTCTCTGTTTCTTTCTCAGTCCCTAGCACTCCAATTAGTGTGGGAATATCTTTAGGGAACAGTTCTTCTTCCGGAAAATTCGTAACTGTTCCTAACACAGTAAATTATTTTAAGCTCAAATCGGAAAGAACTTATAAAGTTGTTCAAAATGCTGTTTACGGCTATCCTCTTAATGGTGGAAACAGAGTATTCTTGTATTACATATACCCTTCATCTTTATATAGCGAATCCGCTTGGGCGGAAAGACAGTAACAGACTTTAAAGCGTTTGTATATTTAAAAAATTCTCCTGTTGAGTGCAGGAGAATTTTTATTATTAAATTTGATTAGCTACAACAATATCAGCGTTCCAACCCTCTCCGAAGCAGAGCCATGCGCCGTTTGTGGTCGACTTCCTGCTTTGCCTGGATTTCCTTCTCCCGATCCACCAGCTCCTGCTTAAGTTCCTCTTCTCGCTTAATCCGTTCCACTTCCTCCTGCGAAGCAGCTTCCCGCAGTTTCTCCCTCGTATCGTTAAAAATCGCCTGTTTCTGCTCGTTCAGGGCTTCCTGCTTCTTGTCGGGGGTGTTTACTTGAATCGGAGCGGAAACAGGCGCTCTCGACCCTTTTATGGGTTCTGGCGCAATAGCAGGTTGCCTCAAGACCTGTTGGCGGAGGTTCTGTGCGAAGCAGGACTGCAACCGCTCGTTGCGGAAGCGACTACCCAGGGTGGTGTTCTTGATTTTCCGCTCCTTGCCCTTCTCCTCGTCCCAGTAGCTGAACAGGAGATAGTCTTGGGTCTTGCCTGTTTTCCGATCCGTGAACTGCTTCTGCTCGCAGGAAATGCCTCTTTCCTCCAGTTGCTTTTCGAAGTCAGTGTAACTGGTGGCGGATTCCAGAACCGTATCTACTCTCTGTTTGATTCGCTCTGTCCATGATTTCTCCTTGTCGTGAGCAGACACGACACTCACATGCTCGTATTCGGCCGATTTTTGCGTTCTAAGCCCGATTCCGTATTCCTCGCATATTTTTTTCATCAGCCGATTGTTTTAAATCGCCCAGAGCGCCCTTTTTGAGCTGTAGCTTGCGTCCATCTTCGATACTCACGCTATGAACAAGGATATGACAATGGACATTCTCGGTGTTCCCATGCACGAAAATGCCGACTTCCTGCTCGGGGAACGCCCTTTCCGCAAAGAGGTAGCCCATCTCCAAGCATTTCTGGTAATCCTCCGGGGTCTGCCCCAGTTCGTCCTCGGCGAAGCTCAAGACATAATGCTTAGCCTGCCCACCGCCCTGCTTGTTGAACAGTTCCCTCGTTTCCTCGGTTTCCTGCCGTATGCGGTCAATCTCGCAGTTGTAACCGCCCTTGAGGACGCACTTGTTGTCCTGTTCACCCTCTTTTGCGGTCAGCTCCTCTCGGGTCCCGTCCATTTCTTGTTGAATCTGGTCCAGCTGCTCCTTCAGTTCCTCGGTGGTGGGAGAGTCCTTGCGGTCAAAGTCCACTCCCAAACTGAATAAGCTACTCCGTTTCGGCTTCTTGAATTCGTTCAGACGGTAGACAAGTTGATTTAAGGCTCGGGCAATCTGGCTGATATTGATACCAATCCGCCTTACCTCGTTGCGGTACTTCTTGTATTCGTTCCGCTTCTACACCTCGGCGGAAGTATCGGGGAGCGATTGGTTCAGCAGGAAGTACTTCTCCGCCAACTTCGTCACGGTCATGCCGTACTTGGCGGAGAAGTACTTCCGGGAAGCCTACCCCGAACTCTTGGGGATGTTCAACGGCATATTGAACAACCAACCGAAATAGAAAAGGAACCCCACTGCGGTGAGTGGGGTTCCTTTCACTTTATCGTTCCCTACTTGTGGCTAGGGTGTTCCTTCCTCACTATTATGATCAATTTCCTTTAAACCGTCAATAATTCCCTGCAAATAATACTTTTCGAAATTTCAGTCAACCTGAATGAACTTGTCCATCTTTTCCAAGATAATTTTTGCTTTTTCCTCGTAAGTCATGGCTTCCTTTCACCTCCAAAAGTGTCACACTTTAATTTGTTAATCCTCTAGCCAGTTGAAGAGCGGGACACTGGCCTCAAGTCTTTCCATGCCCTCGGCGTCCAGAAGGTAGTTCAGTGCATCCAGATCCTCGCTCGCTTTTCGGGCAAGCTCACTCGATTTATCAGCGGTCAAGCCGACTTCTGGTCTAAGGAAATGGGACTTCATATGCTGAAAGTCTCGCACAATCTGCATGGCGCGTTCTCGGTTTGTCTTGTCGTTGATTCCTGCATACATCAAGGCGTCTCCAAATACAGCGTCAACAATGCTCCGCAGAATATCCATCTGCTTCTGGGAAGCCTTATGAACCCCCTTGCCAGTACTCCATAACAGTTTGAAGCCCACAATGGAGCGCCCTTGTTTGATCTCCTCGTATTTTACATCAAGCTCGGTAAACTCATTAATTTCAGAAATGGCGACATCAAGCACGGCTTGTTTAAGCTTACCAGTGTTGCTTTGATAGCTTTTTTTGTCCTCTACACCAAACAACTTCATGAGGGCTTCTTTCGTCAGGGAGACGTACCAACAACCGTATAATCCCCTCAAGTAATCATATAACGTCCAACTAAAGCCACTTTTGAAGTTCGCAGTAATCGTTAAATCAGTCAAGACATACTTGTCTTTTAAGTCCAAGATGTGCGGTGTGATTTCTGGATCCCAGAGGAATGTGAACGTTCCTTTGTCGTACTTCATTTTTCTGAAAACATTCCAGTATTCAAACGTATCGTTCTCTAAATCTTCAAAGCCTGCTTGAATGCTTAAAATACGCTGTGCGTCCACTTTTGCATGTTCAGTTCGATACTCACCTAGACCAAACTTCTTCTCAAAATCAGCCTTGATAAAAGTTGTGGAGCCGTCCTGTTGGGTTGCATAAATGGCATAGGACAGCAGTTGCATTTGATTCAGTGTCAGCCCTTGATTCAGCTTTGCCGTAGACAACTGATTGCTCTTTTTAATGCTGTCGGCACTACTAATCATAACTTCCTTTTTGTTCCGTCTGCCTGCCATAGAATCGCTCCTACTATAATTTTTTTATCCCTACAAATATACTTCTTGTAAAACGTAAAGGCTTTATCTCTGACCATAATATACTTTATAAAATCACAAAAGTATAAGTAAACCCGACAAAAAAGTTCAATAGACCCGACAAAAAAGTATAATAGACCCGACAAAAAAGTATAATAGACCCGACAAAAAAGTACAATGAACTCTTGAAACCCTTGTGCTCCAACGGGTACAGAGTTTGTTAAAGATAAAGAACTTAAAGAATTTAAAGAAAAGAGATAATTTAAAAGCGCGCGCGAGGAAGAGGAAGCAGAAAAGCTTGTTTCCCAAACCAGGAAGAGAAGAA
>NZ_JADJID010000014.1:0-23359 GCF_016707225.1 Candidatus Brachybacter algidus
TTTTTTACTTTTTACAGTTAATCTGTAACCCCAATATCAACCTATTTATAGGGACCCATCCACTTATTTAAAATAACGATGGAAGTGTTTGATGCTTACGGAGGAGTAGAACTTAGGCTCGAAGGAGATAGTGTTGTGAATAATTTAACCTATAAAAGTATACTTTTATAATTCAATTAGGGATTTGGTAGGATTAATGAGAGGATTCTTTGGGGTCAAAGCCTGGTTTTATGGGCGAAATGATAGCGAAGAAAAGACTCATAATGGTTAGATTTGAATGTAGGCGATACTTTTGACATGAGTTCTCAGTTCTTTAATGCACTGGAGGGGGATCTTGCTATTTAGCTAGATTCGGTAACTACTTGGAATGGAAGAAAAGTAATAACATTCTGTAACAATTTTGGCGGTGGCTTTATCGTCAAAAGATTACATTTATCGAGGGCGTTGGGCAGATACCTCTCTGATGTATCTGACAAATGAACAGTTGTTTAGCTTTATTAACGTTGAAAAATACGAAAATGAAGTTCCGGTTTTCAAATATTTTCCGGACCTAAATGATTGTCTTCAAGGAGGAGGCGCAGTAGATGAACTTTTCACAAAGGAATCCGTTTGATATATTTCCCAACCCATTCAGCAATGAGATCCACGATTAAAGGAAAATTTGGTAATTCCTTAATACAATTTCGGCATTTCATGGATCAATGGAAAAAGACTATTCAATAGTCAAGTATCTGCCAACACTAGCATAAATCTTGATGGCTTAGTTAGTGGTATTTATTTCCACAGCTTGCAAACATCGAATAACTACTCAGCCCGGCAAATTAATCAAAGAATAAATCATTATTATTGGTTAGCCAGAGTTAAAACTCAGGAGTATTGGTCGAGATTAATGAAGATTTCAGAATTGATTTATATTATCACACTGAATGTCATTTCCGAGTAAAAATCCGGGGACTAAAGTCCTCTTCATAGTTATCCTTGGATCCGTGTACTGAATCCAACGGCAAATTAGGATCATTTCACGAGATAGCTTGCCGTTGGTTTAACCAACGGACGTGAATCTCGCACTGGATTGAATCCTTACATTTAGATAATTCAAAATGGAAAGAAGTTGATTATAGTAGTGCTTACATGAAGTGTGGCTTGAAAAAGACAGTATTTGGCTTTAGCCGGATGGGAGAAGACTTTAGAGTCAGTAAATCTAGTGCATCCTTCAAAAACACTAAACTAGCAAAAACCTATGTACCCTATGTTCCTACATGTTTCAATTAACCTTAAAAAAAGAAAGCCTAATGAACCAGGGACTGAAGTCCTATCATATTTAATCCTTCGATCCGCTGACACAATTCAACACGGCAAATTATTGTTGCTTACCAATTTTAGATACGGCTTGATCGGAGTAGTATTTGACACCAGTCAAAATTCTTTGTGCACTAAATATAAAATAACAAAGAAGTCAAAATAAAAAACTGTTTAAAATAAAGTCAAAATCGAGAGACCCATTTTCTTGGCATAAATGCGATAATAACTATATTTTTATTTGATATTATATTCCGAAGTAGAATCTACATTGAAATAACTCCCATTCATCTCCTGAATTGGCTTCTCCTTAAAACAATCTAACCACACATTGGGCATAGTTTTCGATTTAACTGCGGTATCCTTTGCAGATACAATTATAAAAGTCCTTTGAACAGGATCACCTGAAATAATGGAGGCAAATAAACTTTCTACAGGAAGCCCCCAATACATTACATAGGTTTTTTCAGTGCCTCCGTTTCTGTCAAAATGAGTTTGGTAATATTGTTGGACTTCATTTCATTGAGTCTGGCTTTTGTTGCCTCAACCCGATTATTGTAAACCGCTCCGGCATTAAAAATATTAAATAAACTTATTGCAAATATTCCACCCAACACAATTAATAATCTTTGTTCATTTAAATATTTGCCAATGGAATGCATCAATGGAATTCCAAAAATAATAGTCAGTGGCATCAATTCACTCTCAGAATAAAACGGAATAAATGAATCAAATACGGTCAGAAACAATGCATTATAAATTCCAAAAAATAATAAAATTAGTGTTGTGATCAGATATTTTTTTTCATAAATTGTAATTCCAACTGCTGCAATAAAACAATTAAAGCCAACCAATATCGAGTGACATACAACCTCATTAATTCACCAAATAGTGGCTTTTCCAAAACCAAATACATTAGCCATTCCACTTTCTCCAATCACCGATATTTTGCCGGCGTCATACCACCCACCGAAGACACTAAGCAATACTCGAGCAGTGATGGCCATCATCACAATGGCCGAAAACAGTATAGTTAATTTTTGGTCTTTTATAGGTGGTCTTTCCTCGAGCAGGTAATAAACCCATACAAAAGCTACCACAATGATCATCAACGGATGTGTCAAAACAGCCAGAGCTCCAATTATTCCGAAACTGATTAAACGAAACATTAAAGGAGTCTCTCTACTTTTTTGATACTTATATAATCCTAGCCAAAGGAACATCCAACCAACTGCCTGGTGTATTTCATTATTGGTCCAATAAAAGGCATCACTGACCATCAGTGTATAATACAAAGCCATGACGACAGCAAGTGCATATTCTTTAAATTTGAATACCAACAATGCGCAAACTGCCAGATAAAATACATTGAATGACGCATTATAGATGTACATTAAGCTCTCGAGTGACATTCCTATTAAGGAGCCGAGCCATGGCCACAATTGAGTAATTATAGAACCATAGCGATGTTCCATAATCATCGGATGACTTTCGTTTAGAATGTTGGTTAGTATGAAAGGTGCATCTACAAAAAGCATTCTGGCATGCGTGAAGTAGACAGCCAGCATCAGAATAACAGCCATTACTCCAAATGCAAGTAGCCCAGCAGTTCTATTTATGTGTGGAATTTCCAAATTATGTTCTTAATGATCTTTTAATCAAAAAGTAATCCCGAAAGAACCTTTTTAATTCAACTTTCGGTAACCTTAATTATTTTTTCTATCTCGTAAATTTATATAAAAATGTTAGATTTTATAAAGTTAAACGATTAGTCAGAATGAATACGGGGCTAATTGTATTTCAATGATAATTGCGAGAACAATTAAAATGTAAGCTATTCCGTCAGCTCGCCATCACCCAATCACCCAATCACCCAATCATCAATTTTTCTGGATCACGGATTTTAGGGATTGCTCGGATTTCACTGATTCTACTATAAAATTAGAAGTTAGAAATATGAAATTAGAATGATTACCGGAAGCGACTTTATTTTGGGGTTCCTATTGTTCGATAATCGCCTGAAATTAATAAAAAGAAGTGCTGCTTACTCTTATTACCGATCACCCGATCACCCGATCACCCGATTATTAATTTTTCTGAACCACGCTTGCCTGCCAACAAATGCGGGGAATTAAAGGATTTCACTGATTGCTTTCTAAAATTAGAAGTTAGAAATTTGAAATTAGAATGATTACCGTAAGTGACTTTATTTTCAGGTTCTTATAGTTCGATAATCGCCTGAAATTAATAAAAAGAAGTGCTGCTTACTCTTATTACCCGATCACCCGATCACCCGATTATTAATTTTTCTGAACCACGCTTGCCTACCAACAAATGCGGGGAATTAAAGGATTTCACTGATTCTACTATAAAATTAGAAGTTAGAAATATGAAATTAGAATGATTACCGGAAGCGACTTTATTTTGGGGTTTCTATTGTTCGATAATCGCATGAAATTAATAAAAAGAAGTGCTGCTTACTCTTATTACCGATCACCCAATCACCCAATCACCTATTTTTCTGAATCACGGATTTTAGGGATTGCTCGGATTTCACTGATTCTACTATAAAATTAGAAGTTAGAAATATGAAATTAGAATGATTACCGGAAGCGACTTTATTTTGGGGTTCCTATTGTTCGATAATCGCCTGAAATTAATAAAAGAAGTGCTGCTTACTCTTATTACACGATCACCTTATCACCCGATCACCTTATCACCCGATCACTAATCACCCCACCAAATAAGCCATTCCGCTATCCACGGGATCACATAGTTCAGCAATCTTTTTGTCCAGACACATTTTATTGAATAGGTCTCTTACCGCTTTATAGTCTTCGTGAATAGGACAAGGGTGATCAGCCGAACATTCGCTCAGGCCCAGACCGCATTGATTAAATACATCTTTACCATCTATTGCAAAAACAATATTAATGATGGGTTGATTTTTCTGATCAGCATCAATGTAAAAACCACCGTTGGGCCCCTTGGAGCTGTTGATGACATTTTCTTTGACAAGTGTTTGTAGCATTTTTCCACAGAGTGCTCGCTTGCATCTATATATTCAGCTATTTCAATAATGCCGGATTTGGCTCGGATTTGAATTTGAGGCGAGGAAGATAACTGCTTTAATAGCTGTTTTACAGGTTAGGCTTAGCATAATTATTTATTTAAAAAGATTTGACCTTCTTCCGAAATCATTTCATGACTCCATGCCGGATCGAACGTTAATTCTACTTCTATTGTATAGTCTGCAAATGTATTTTGCAATGCATTCTTAACACCATTTGTAATGGATTGACCCATCGGACAAAATTGTGTAGTCAATGTCATGCTGCAATATACGTTTTTAGCAAGATCATCAAAATCTAATTGATATATCAAACCCAGGTCTACGACATTCAGACCTATTTCCGGATCCAAAACTTCCAAAAGAGCATCGAGGCCCATCGAGCATTTGGCTGTATTATTGGTAATTATATTCATAGTTTTATAGGTTTATGCATTAATACTTTCAGTACATTCCAGTTATATAAAACGGCTGTAATCAATAGGAAGATTGCCCCCAACTTCAAAACAATGCTGTTACCAAACAAAATCCCTAAAGTAAATATTATAAAACCGGCTAAATACGCAATCGCCATAATTTTAAATACAGGGTTATTAAATAAGTCTTTTGGACTAGGTGTCTTGCCTAGCCCTGATAGATGATGATAAACTTTATTCCACACAATAAATGGGAGTGTTTTAAATGTCATGCCCATTATAATTGCTGTAACCAACCAAAAAATATAATAAATCCATAAGAAATTATAAGATTCAATTGTTCTCCGGAAGTAAGAATTAAAGTGACAATTACTAAAATTAAAAACAGTACCGGAAGCAACAACATGACTACTGAAATCAAAGATAATTTTACTTGTTCATCTACTTGCTTCCTTATCCTTTTTTTATAAGCCCAATAACAATAATAAATAAATAGACTTATTGCAATGAATACAGTTATCACAGGAATAAATAATAAAGCTTCTCTTCCTGGATAAAGGAATAATATTACGAATATCAGCAATGCCCCATTTATTAGTGCATATATCCACCACAACAATCGAACATTGCTATATTTAGATATTAAAAACATAGGGATCAATCTGGAAGCTACGCCAATGATCAATAATAAAAACCATCCTATAATACCTGCATGAGCATGCAACGTTAAGTAGTGCAAAGAGCTCTCAGGCAATAAAATACTTGTAAAATTATACACCTGCGCAAGCCCCAAAATAGCGGTAAAACACAACCAGGTAGTCGCTGTGAATACAAATACCGCATGGACACTTTCATGCTTACTTTTTACCATGCTCACAGCTATGTTAATCATATAAGCGAGTATAGCCATGACTACCAACCATCCGCCCCACTGAGCTGGCCAGCGCATATCGAATACATAGAATCCATATACCAGTAGGGGTATTCCAATGGCGGCAAGGATAAAGGATATATAAGCCAAAATATTACTGTAAAGCTTTGACTCTATCAGCACCGGTACTAGCTGGTGACTTGCACCTAAAATGATCATCGTCCCCCAACCAAGTGCCATAGTATGGGTGATCGCCAGGATATGGGGATGAAAATAATGACCTTTAAAAGCTTCTGTCGATGTGAGTAAAAAAATGGTAGCAACTAAGAATGAACATGCCGCATATACGTAAAACGGCAATACAACTTTATAGGAAGTGTTTTTTATAGACCCGGCATCAAACATGTTATGCTTTAAATATTAAAAGATATACTTCGCCATCGGCAACGTCCTTAATGCGGTAATCAAATTTTCTATCTGCTAATTCAGGCAATAAGAAAACAGGAATTCTTTTGTGAACTACATACAGTGCCTCGCCATCCGGCAGATTGTCCAGGGCATCCAAAATAGTAAGCATGGGAAGAGGCATCTCCATATGACGGACATCAATTGTTTGCATTTTATCCGTATATTTTAATAGCATTTCATCCCAGCCTTCGCTTGCTTTATCTGTATCAGGTTCTACAAACTGAGTTGCCTTATTAGTATGGAAATAAGTATAAACCAGATCGTCATTAATTGTTTCAGAATATGATTCAAGGCCCTGCTTTTCTAATAAAATGATCAGAGGAACGGGTTCAAAACTATTTATTAATTTTAATATTTGTCCGGGTTGTAATTGCTTAACTGAATTCATGATTAAATTAAGCGGATCCTTACCAGATTCAATTAATGTCCGAACGTCCAGCTCCACTATATCTGCAGAATGAATGTTCTGTACAAAAAAAGGTACTTGCTTCTGCTCTACAGAATCTTCTAAAGCTGCATCCTTATCAATCGTAAACCCAAGAGGCTCCAGCTTCTTAAAGAAATCATTTACGGAACAACCACCCACTTTACTTGCCATATTAATGGAGGTGCGGGATGCCATCAGCTTGCGTAAAAGTGGATTTCTTAATTTATTAAACTTTGACGAAATACTGATGATGGCTTCAAGTGCATCAGGGTTTTCTTTTAGAAGTGTGGAAATTTTTGTATTTGCATTGATCGTACTCATTATTCAAAATATTGAGAATAGATATTAATTTGGTTATTTACGAAATCGAATGATTCTTTGCCCTGTTCTAATGAAGTGGCACTCTCAAGTTTTTTATTTTCTTCCATTAATGGTTCCAGCCAATGATGTAAAGCATCATGATCAGGACCTTGCATTCTACATTCACTGATCATCACATCAATACCTGCCTGTAATGTTTTGCCGGTATTTTTATACTCCTCTAAGGTGACAGGTTGTGATGCAGAGACTATAGAACTTAATGCTGATACATTTTTATTCGTGCTGGCATCTGCTTGCCACTTTGCCCCATTGTTGAGTGTTAGACCATTAACTGCTTCATTTCCACCAACAGTATTATTAATTGTAGTCTCTTCTGACTGAACTTTGGCTTCTTTTTTCTCTGCCGTATTACAAGACTGGAATATACCTATAGTCAAGAAGAATAATGTTGTAATTTTTAATAATTTATTCGTGTATTTCATTTCAGTAAATTAAATAATTAGAAATAATAAGTGTTGTTTGAAAAAACTTTTGAAACTTTAGTGCGGACGGAAGCAAAGGGAATTAAATAACTCCCTTTAATCATCCGCTTAGGCAGGCAGTCCTCAATCGACCTTAATGAAGATTTGTTAAGTTTCCTATAATTTGTAACATAACCATATTTAAAAATTTCGATATCAATTTTGCTCTAATTCCACTGCTTTTGGAAACAAAATATTGTTCTCTAAATGGATATGTAAGTGCAAATCATTTTCAAATTCATCAAGCATTTTATACAACAAACTATAGGAAGCACAGCTATCCGCAGGAAGTGTATAATTGTTCGACAATCTTCTAATTTCTTCGAGATTTTTGCCAACAATTTCATGTTCCATTTCCATCATATTGATCGGGTTTTGTACTGTGCCAAAATGTGATGCATGAAGAACTTGTTCATTCTTTTTAGCAGAAACTAATTCCTTGATGTAGGGAAAAAGTACTATTTCTTCCTTCATCATATGAGCTGTTAGTTCAGCATTTATCTCATCCACCAGCGATTTGATCTTATGAAGTTCCGGATGTTGTGGGCTGTGAACACCTTCCACCTTAGTCGCATAGGTTACCAGATCTGGTAGAGATTGCTTTACATAGCTATGGTGAGTATTGACAATATAGTCACACAAGAAGTCCAGGGACCATTCTGTATATGGAATTGGTCTGGAAGTAAGGGATTTGTCAGCCAGTTTTAACTCTTGCTCAATCTTGGTCACATCCAATCCTTTTTCTGCGCATGCCTCTTTGACTGTTTTCTTGCCTCCACAGCAGAAATCGATACCGTATTTTTTAAATACTTCCGCTTTCCGCAAATCTTTAACGGCAATCTCTCCGAGAGTTTCCTCCTTTTCTCCTAAATTACGTTTTGAGATTTTTACTTTCCACCATTCAGGTCCTTCCTCGAGGTATTCCCAGCTAAATATATTTCCACGCTCACCGATTAATTGATAATACAGTGGTTTCGGGTCATGATCGTTGTGAATAATCAGACTTTCACCTTCATTTAATTCATCAAATCGAACGAAGATAGTTGGGTGCTTTTGCCTTGGTTCAAGCAAGGTCACATTAAGGATGTTTTCTATAGTCGCATTCATGTGCTGTGGTTTTAATTATTAATTATAATGCAAAGGTACATCTTTTTTTATAATAAAAGTATTTAAATACTTTTATTTATGTAACTTCGCCGCATCAAGCAAAAAGAGGAGGTCGTTTTGAAGTTTGAAGCGTATCGATAGAAGGAAGTAGACTGCCAGTTTAATGCTAATTCCAATTGTTAATTAACTTAAGTTTCGATAGTCGAATTCTTGCTATTTAAGAAGAATATGAATCAAGGAACTAAATACCATCTACCTTCTACCATCTAACATCTAACATCTACCATATTTAGAATAAAACAAGTTCTATTTTGACATTAACTACTTAATATATTGTATGTATACTATTATTGAACCGTTCCGGATTAAATCTGTCGAACCCATTTATTTTAATACCAAAGAAGAAAGAATACAGATACTTGAAAAAGCCTTTTTCAATCTTTTTCACATTCACTCCAAAGATGTTTTAATTGATTTACTTACCGACAGCGGCACGAGTGCCATGAGTAGCAATCAATGGGCCGGCATCATGCAGGGTGACGAGTCTTATGCAGGAAGTCCAAGTTTTTTCCGATTTGAAAAGACCATTCAAGATATCACCGGCATGCCATTGGTTATCCCCACGCACCAGGGCAGAGCAGCTGAGAAGATTCTGTTCAGCGTGCTTGGAGGCAAAGGAAAATACTTTGTTAGTAATACTCTTTTTGACACGACTCGCGCCAATATTGAAGTGACAGGAGCTGAAGGCGTCGATCTTCTTTGTGCTGAAGGAAAACTCCCCTCTGTGCCCGCACCCTTCAAAGGCAATATGGATACGGAGGCTCTCAAAGCATTCATTGCCGAAAAAGGTGCCGAAAATATTCCCCTCTGCATCATTACTGTTACTAATAATTCCGGTGGAGGGCAACCGGTGAGTATGGAAAATATCAGAACCGTAAAAAATATTTGCAAAGAAAACAACATTCCACTTTTTATAGATGCCTGTCGATTTGCAGAAAATAGTTGGTTCATCAAACAACGGGAAGAAGGCTATGCCGATAAAACGGTCAAAGAAATAGCTCATGAACTTTTTTCTTATGCAGAAGGATGTACTATGAGTGCGAAAAAAGATGCTTTCGCTAACATCGGTGGTTTTCTTGCTATGCATGATGAAGATTTGGCGCTGCAGTGTCGCAATCTACTGATCATTACAGAAGGATTTCCAACTTATGGAGGTCTCGCAGGACGAGATTTAGAAGCGATAGCAATAGGCCTCGAGGAAGTACTTGACGAAAATTATCTACAATACCGAATCAGAAGTATAGAATACCTCACTGCAAAATTAATCGAAGCCGGAGTGCCGGTAATGCAACCCGCCGGAGGACATGCCGTATATTTAGACGCTAAGGAAATGCTACCTCATATTCCGCCTTCTCAATACCCCGCACAGGCATTGGCTGGTGCTTTATTTCTCGAAGGTGGGATAAGATCTGTAGAGATTGGTTCGCTTATGTTTGGTAAATATGATGAGAACAAAAATTTGATTCCTTCCCGAATGGAATTAGTAAGATTGGCCATACCTAGACGAGTTTACACACAAAGCCATATTGATTATGTAGCTGAAGTGATTATCGAAGTGTATAAAAACAAGGCATCTATCAAAGGATTACAAATCACGGAAGAAGCACCCACGCTAAGACACTTTACAGCAAAATTAAAACCTATTCAATAAATATATTTAAATGAAAAGTATAAAAAGTAGCTGGGCAGAACCATATAAAATAAAAATGGTAGAGCTGTTGAAAATGACAACTCCTGCTCAACGGAAAGAAGCATTGTCGGAAGCAGGGTACAATACCTTTTTGTTAAAATCAGATGATGTATATATTGACTTGTTGACAGATAGCGGCACTTCGGCTATGAGCGACAGACAGTGGGCCGGTATCATGTTGGGCGATGAAGCATATGCCGGAAGTAAAAACTATTATCACCTGGAAGAGGTAGTTAGAGATGTATATGGTTATAAATATTTAATACCAACCCACCAGGGTAGAGGAGCCGAAAATATCCTTTCGAAGATCTTGATTAAAAAGGGAGATATCGTTCCAGGCAATATGTATTTTACTACCACAAGATTACATCAAGAATTGGCTGGAGGAAGATTCGAAGATATCATAATTGATGAGGCACATGATCCTGAAAATGAATTCGAATTTAAGGGAAATGTAGATCTGAATAAGCTGGAGCTTTTGGTTAAAAAATATGGTGCAGAAAAAATTCCTTATGTGAGCATTGCTACCAGTGTCAATATGGCCGGTGGGCAACCCATTAGCATGAAAAACTTAAGGGAACTGAGAGAATACACTCAAAAACATAATATCCGCATCATTCACGATATGACCCGTGTCGCAGAGAATGCTTATTTCATTAAGCAAAAAGAAGTAGGTTACGACACGAAATCGATCAAAGAAATTGTAAAAGAAATAAATTCCTATACCGATGGTGCGACTATGAGCGCAAAAAAAGATGCACTGGTTAACATCGGAGGATTTTTGGCACTTAATGAATGGGACATATTCGAAGAAGCTCGAAATATGGTGGTGGTATATGAAGGATTGCACACATATGGAGGTTTAGCCGGTAGGGATATGGAAGCCATGGCTATTGGTATCGGTGAAAGCGTTTGCGATGATCATATGCACGCTAGAGTAGGTCAGGTAATTTATCTGGGTAATAAAATGATGGAATACGATATTCCTATTGTAAAACCAATTGGTGGTCACGGGATTTTTGTTGATGCAAAAAAGTTTTTACCACATCTTTCACAAGATACTTATCCGGCACAAACATTGGCCGCAGAGATATATCAGGATTCAGGTGTGCGCACCATGGAAAGAGGTATTGTTTCAGCAGGAAGAAAAGCTAATGGCGAAAATTACTATCCAAAATTAGAATTGGTACGCTTTACAATTCCGCGTCGAGTATACACGCAGGCACATATGGATGTGATCGCCGAATCTGTAGCAAGAGTGTATGAAAATCGAAAAAACATAAAAGGATTGAAGATGGTTTACGAACCTCAATATCTACGTTTTTTCCAAGCGAAATTTGAGAAACTATAAATTAATAATTGCAATAAATAAAAGCCGGAGAATCATTTTTTATCCGGCTTTTATTCACTTAGTAATGGATATTCAAAAATCAACAATCTTAGCTCTAATTCTGCGCTACTTAATTCTTCATTAAATGATTGTTCGATATTATTTTCGGCAGAAAGTTGACGATAATAAGCTATTCCTTTGAGTAAATTATCAAAAAAACCGGTCAAATATTTTTTCTGTTTGTCCAATACTTCTTCACCAATTCCTTCTTCCAATTTTTCCTTTAAATAATTAATATATAAATGCAATTCACTTATAAACATGTTTGATCGCGTGACATTGCACAGTATATCTTTACGTCCGTAGATATGGTCAACCATTGTTTGGAGCGAAACAACTTTAGAAAAATTCACAATGTTCGGACCGGGACAAATAGTTACTGCATTTAAATTTTTAATCAAAGTTTCAGAGTGATTTATAGCCGCAGCATTGCTGAGTCCGATACACAAACACTCCTTATCCAACACCTCGCCTAATTGTTTTTCGTAAACCATCTCAGGTAGATTAAGTGATTGCAGATGATCGATTTTAAGTTTTTGATATTGTCGGGATGCTGTGCAGATAGGTTGCTCAGTAAATTCAGTATTAAAAGCCAGGTGCTTTTCTGTACAAGGACTTCCGGGCCTTCCCTTTGCGATGCGATCCAACTTTTCCTTTTCAGCACTTGTGCCTTTAAGATAGTGGAACCTCACACCCAAAGGTGATACTCGGCTGAGCACAACATCTTCTTTTTTTGCAACACATAATAATTCAAGTGTTTCCTCATCTACTGTAGTGGCTTCAGGCACTAACAGAAACGGAGAACCCCAGCCGGTGCTATCCATCTTAAAATAACTATGAAGCAATTCGTCTTCATCATGCGTGCCTATTCCACCTTGTACTGAGAAAGTTATTGCTGGCGGATGTTCTAAATATATGTCGTGCTTCTGAGCATTTGTTTTACTGAAAATTTCAAAAAGGCTATTTGTTAATTCCTGCCTTTTAGCTTTGAATTCTTCCAAAATTGGACCTAGTAAGTATCCGTCCGTAGCGAAAGCGTGTCCGCCACAATTCAAGCCGGACTCAATTCTGAACTCACTTACCCAGATGCCCTTTTTAGCCAGGTATTTTCCCTGAATAAGCGCTGAGCGGTAGTCACTCACTTTAATAACTACTTTTTTTGTAAATAATCCATCTTCATCAATTTGAAATCCTTTGCATTGATCGATATAATTGTAAAGGCGGAGATTAGTACCCGCTGAAAAAATAACTGAAGAATTTTCCAAGCAGCTATTTGCATAGCCTCTTAAAGCAGCAACAGCATCTGATCCATCTTCGACTAGTTCTCCTGCTTTATTATAATTTTCCCGGTCTGTTTTTGTCATGATATTCACATCGATACTCCCTGGTATTATCTGACTGCGCAAATACGTTTGCATTTTTTCTTTCTCCGTCAGGATGGGAGTGTCGATCATTTTTAGATAGAATTGTTTTAAAACACTATCATCCGGCAGCATCTCAAAATATTTTACAATTTCTGATCCTGTTTCAAATGCAGCTTGTTTCATTTTCTCTACCTGAGCAGTTACAATTTCATGAACCAGGTTCAGGTAATCGGTAATGCGTTTTGCTCGAAAATCTTCCTCATGAGTATTTATGGGAAAGTATGGCCTGTCGACTGATGGATAATAATGCTTTCGCATCATTTCTATTAGCCTGTTTTCTACAATAGAGATAACTGACGCAATACCATATTGGGCAACTTTTATCGGGCTGTCGACTGTGTAGGCAAGGCCCATTACCGGTATATGAAATGTATGTAACGGAGAATTATTCATGAAAATATTTGCTTGATTGTTAATCTTTAAAAATATCAACCCGATATCTATTAGTTGAGAATTAAAAAAAGATGATCCCATACTTGATATGGGACCATCAAAAAAATTTAGAAAAATTCGAACTTAAATAGGGAAATAACGAAATAGGCTTTTAGAAAACAAGTGTCATTTAATGACCCATGTTACTACACTTTTCTTTTATCTCATGAAAGATGTCATGTCCTTCGGTGATCAACTTTTTCAATTCAACATCGGATTTACCTGCAGTCACAGCCTTGTTGATAATATTGCATTGCTTCACTAATCGCTTTAATATTGGTTTAGTTACGGCTGAATTATATCCTTGTGGTACGGGACCTTTTTGCCATGCAGTAGCGGTTTTGAGCAGATCACCGGATTTTTCTTTCAAAGGTTGCAGATTATCATCCTCGGCAGGGTGAAATGTCACACTCATGACTGCATGAAAATCTTCCATTTGTTGCCATTTTGCCTCCTGAGAGTAGACAGATGAAGTTGTCAAGAACAAGACAATCATAATAAATAATGCTTTTACTTTTTTCATTTTTTTATATTTGATTAAGATTATAATTATTGTTTATTTAAACTGTTTCGCTGAAAGGCAGATCTCTCTCCCAAAGAATTTTTGACCCAAAAACCCTACTGCTATCCATCATTTTAATACTGTTGATCTTTATGGTAAAAACATTTCCTTTCATCGCCATTGCCATGGGCACTCCTTTATAGTATTTTCTATCGGCATTTAGTGACAGAGGGTCCGTTACATTTAAAAATATACCATTAAACTGGACTCCTTTGACGACAAGCTTATTCAGTTTATCAGGTAAAATGGTGCCGGAAACAATAGGATTTCTTTCCAAAAACTTAATGTGATCTGTTGCAGGGGATGATTTAAAATAAAGCAACCCGTCTTCAGCATCAAATACATAAAAACAAATAAAACTATAGGGTTGAGCATTGTCGCTAATGCAAGAAATAGTAGCGCATGTCTGATTATTTAAAAAATCTACAATTGTCTTGTTCATAATTACTTATTTATACTGAATTGTAAAAGGTATATTTTGCCTATTCATAAGAATTCATTCCAAATCAATATTTCTTGGCTATCTAGAGATTTATTTCCATTAATTGATATCAAAGTGAATAAAATAATTGTGCGAAGATAATAATAAAAGATAACTTTGTCTTTAATTATTTGAATATTGTTTCATATGACTACCAGCGTAATCAAAAAAATTGTTCTGTTATTTTTATCAGGAGCTTTCTTAAGTTATTCGGGCTTCCTTTATACGGTGATGCCGGTAAAATACAAGCCCTCAAAGCAACAAGAAGATGCAGGCAAATTGATATGGCAGGATTACAATTGTAATGCCTGTCATCAGATATATGGCCTAGGAGGCTACTTGGGACCGGATCTTACTAATGTATATTCAAAAAGAGGTGAAGAATACATCAAGACTTTTCTAACCACTGGGACGGGTGCCATGCCGGTCTTTCATCTATCCCAATCAGAATCCAATTCGCTCCTGGCTTTTTTAAAAGATATAGATGCTTCAGGCAAGTCAGACCCCAGAACTTTTACACTTAACTATGATGGAACCATTGACCAATAATAAACTCACCACATCAAAATTATTTATTCTGACAGGGCTTATACTGTTAGCTATTGGTATGCTATTCGGCCTAACCGGATCCTTGCAATATCTGGCACCGAATTTTTTAAAACAGTATCTATCTTTCGAGAAAGTAAGGCCATTGCATGTTTCATCCGTGGTGTTCTGGATCATCTTCGCTGCTATAAGTTCCGTATTGACCTATTTAAAGCAGTATACAGGTAAAAATATTTTCTCACCGTTATTACTTAAAGTTCAGTTCGCCATTTTTATTATTTCAGTTCTTGCAATCCTTATGTCCTACTGTTTGGGTATATTTGGCGGAAGAGAATACTGGGAATTTCATCCTCTACTTGCGCTACCTATAGTCATTGGGTGGATACTTTTTATCTTTAATTTTATAAAGTCAGTTGGCAGCCTGAATAATCTGCCTGTCTATGTGTGGATGTGGCTAACCGGATTATTCTTTTTTCTCTTCACTTTTATGGAATCATATCTGTGGATATTCCCATATTTCAGGAACAACATCGTAAATGATATGACATTGCAATGGAAGTCCTATGGCTCTATGGTTGGCTCCTGGAATATGTTGATCTATGGGAGTAGCATCTTTCTAATGGAAAAAATCAGTGGCAGTAAAAAATACAGTCATGCACCAATTGCTTTCATCCTTTATTTTACAGGATTATTTAACTTAATGTTTAACTGGGGTCATCACATTTACACCTTGCCAACCCATTCATTTGTAAAATATATTAGTTATGCAGTAAGCATGACGGAGTTGTTTATTTTAGGAAGGATCATCTGGCAATGGAAATCATCTGTAAGTGAAGCTCGCAAACTTTATCATCATACAGCATACCGTTTCCTAATGGCTGCCGATATTTGGATCTTTCTAACATTGATTCTCGCCATAGCGATGTCTATTCCGGCCATAAATGTATATACACACGGCACTCATATTACTGTAGCGCATACGATGGGTGCTACAATAGGCATCAATAGTTTTCTTTTGCTGGCCATTGCATTTGATATTTTGAAAGATAGTTGTGTGCCAATGACGAAAAGTATCAAATGGGTAAATCGTGGCTTTTACACAACCAATGTTTCGCTTTTGATTTTTTGGATCAGTTTGATCATAGCAGGAGTGCTAAAAGCAAGATGGCAAATGGGTGATGGAAAGATGGCTTTTGGAACGATGATGCTACAATTGAGGCCATATTTTATCGTGTTTTTTGTGTCGGGAATGTCTTTAATAACGGGATTTTACTTTATTTTATTCCCTTTAATTAAAAATCAGGTGGTCTGTCAGTTTAAAAAAAAATTTCTAAAACAAGCAGTTGCTGAAGATATAAATTCTGGTATTTTTGCGATCGATTAATATCAACTAACACAATACAGAAAATGTTATCACTTTCTAAAATATTTCACTTCGAAATGGCTCATGCTATATATGGCTATTCGGGGGCATGTAAAGACATACATGGCCATTCTTATGAACTTCATGTATCCGTATGCTCTGATGAAGAGGATACAAATTATATTCCTGCACCGGGCCTTTTGATCGATTTTAAGGATATTAAAAAACTAGTTACAGAACTGATAGTAAATAAGATGGATCATCATTTACTTTTATCTCAAGACTTCCTGAATAATAATAAAACTATTTCCGCTGCGGAAAACCTGGTCATCTTTGAAGCAGAACCAACTGCTGAGAATCTGATAATCTTCATAAGGAATTTGATAAAAGAGCACCTTCCTGAACATATAAGGCTAACTCACCTAAAGTTATATGAAACTAAAGATTCATATGCTGAATGGTGTGAAAAGTAATAAACACTTTAATCATTCACTCAAGTTTCGGCAGTTAAGAAACAAAGGTAGATGGTCCCGCAGCTGCGGGATTAGATGTTAGATGGACCTTAGTCAATTGATTCATATTTTTTCTTTAAAAGGTTTAATAGAAAAAATATCAATTTGATTGATGGAAAGCCATCTAAAATCTACCTTTTAACATTTTATTAAAATTTAAAAAAAATCTTCAAAAGAAAAATTATACTACCGAAACTTAAGTCATTCATATTTATAGTTATTCTTCATTTAGATAGATTTAGGATTGATTTCCAATATATTGCGGACTTTCGCTTTTGATAATTTGGTTTATAATATAAAAGTTACCCATTATTTTTATCTTTTCCATTATTAAACCAAATCATTATATTTGAGCTTCTGAGAGCAATTCACCATTGCGCATTTACTTCCATATCTTGAGTATCGTAAAATAATGCTTAATAAAAATCGTTTAAATATCTTATGTTTTCAAAAGCAACAGAGTATGCCTTAAGGGCCACAATTTTTATAGCCCAAAAAAGTTCATTAGATAACAAATTGGTGATAGAAATGATTGCAGAAGCTATTGATTCGCCAAAATCCTTTACGGCTAAGATCATGCAATCACTTACCAAAAACAATTGTGTCATCAGTTCAATGCGCGGTCCTAATGGTGGATTCTATATAACAGAAAGTGCAAAGAAATTACCGGTAAGGGCAGTATTAAAAGCCATGGGAGAAAGTGGGATGCTGGATAAATGTGTATTGGGCCTCAAACAATGCTCAGGACTAAATCCATGTCCAATGCATCACGAATACAAAACTATAAAACACGAATTAATCTGTTTATTTGAGAACAAAACTATTCAAGAACTCGCCGATGATCTAGTCGGTGGTGATGCCTTTTTAAGCAATAAAAAGTAGAATAAACAGGGACACAATCTGTTCGCAATTGCCGAATACACATTTGTATGAACCACGCTTGCCTGACAACAGAGGCAGGGATTTAATTGATTGCACTGATGACACTGATTAGTTTACAAAATTAGAAGTTAGAAATATGAAATTAGAATGATTCCCGAAAGCAACTTTATTTAATTGAAATATTAACTGTCAATAATCGCATGAAATTAACATCACGAAGTTAAGCTAGCTCTTATCACCTTATCACCCGATCACGTGATAATTCTTTACCGATTACTTATGCTATTAACATCTTTTCAATTTGTTCAATACGTTGGGTTAGTTTCAAATACTTTTTAGTCGGTTTTTTCCTGAATACGTTTTTTGAAATTTTTTTTCCAATTTATCATAGAGGTCATCAATTTTATAAGGGATTGAGTGTTTTATCGAAAAGACGTTTTGTTTTACTTTTAGCTTGACTTTCATAATGCATCCAGAGAATGCTTCACGGTGCACAAAGTAACCGTTTATTAAATAAAGTTTCCAGGCATAGTTTGCCACTAATAGAACACTTAAAATACATAATTGACCTTTTCTTAAGGTTAGATTCTTTTAAAACAATAAAAACGGTTTGTTTTCTATCTATACTATCTATTTTATATTCCATTTCGATATGGCAATTATTAGATAGGTTATCAGCCCTTAATTTAATGCTTCCTGTTATTTCACCATTCAGCCTCCAAGTCAGTATTGAAGTTTTGACTGTCCCTCTATGTAGAAATCCCCATTCTTTCAATTTAGATAAGCTTAATTGCAAAGTATTTTCAAAAATCATTTTCGTTGCATTGACCTAAATCTTTGGGAAAAAGCAATATACTTAATTTTATAAGCATTATTCCAGACTTTGTATAATTTAGCTAATCTTTTTAACAAAATCCAAAATCTGAAACCATGAAACTTTTTTTATACTCATTAACTTTATCCGTTGTCCTGTCATCATGTTCTGTTAATGGCACTAAGTACATTTATAGTTATGAATTGCAAAACTCAACCGGAAATAAAAACGAATATGAAGACAATTCAATTTTTGCAACTTTTGATGTTCAAACAAAAATGATAAATTTTAAAATTGAAAATTTAATAGATAAGGCTTTAACTGTAATTTGGGATGAGTCTTCATTTGTTATTTTCAATGAAGCAATACAGCTGCTCATGGTGAAACGAAATACATAAATGCGGAACAAACTCAAGTACCCACTATAATACCCCTAAAGCATTCTTAAACGATGCTTTGCTACCCTATAAAATATAGGTTTTAGTAGCGGTTCAAAATATTCTGCCGGAGGTTGGACTTTAGATTATTTTTTGCCTGTTTGGGATATGGATCTAAAGAAAATGTGGATAAAATACTTAGCGCAAAAAGGTAAAACAGTTGGAATTTTTCTACCTATTGAGATAGACGGGATTAAGCACGATTACTATTTTAAATTTTTAATAACGGACGTGAAAAAAGATAAATATCCTTACAGACCTCAAACTGTTATAGATTAACTTAGTTTATCTATAATGCTTTTAAGATCCTGTAATCTGTTTAAATGAGGTAAGAAATATTTGTTACCCTCATTTGCTTTTAACGTGTCTAAATGGCTTTGCATAAAAGTATCTACTCTAAAAATTGTAACTCCAGGACTTAAAAAATTGGTTCTTTAGGTAAATTAATTCCCTGAAAAGTATTTTTCCAGTTCTTGGCAACATCATTGCTCCAGGTTTGGAGTTGTTCATTTATAGGGTGTTCAATTTGTTCTGGTTTTGAATGCCTCTTCTTTTGGTAATAATGTGTGTAACGAGGAAAAATAAAGTTTTTTGTTGGTGAGGAACTTTAGTAACCTTAGCCTTTTTGGGTTAGGCTGGGTGGTGGTTGTTCCAGGGAATGCCTTTTCTGAATAGTCGCCAATCCTGTCTTATTAAATAGTCTGCAATGTTGCCTTCGCTTTTATCCCGTTCAGGTGCTTCTTTGCTCCAGTAAGTCCGCTGAAAATATAAAACGTGTTCCAGGTAAACGGCTTCGTATTCCTTTGGCTTTGGTTTCATTCTTTTTGAAGGTAAGTGCCGTATTTTTGAAAGGTCGGGAAATACATACACAAACGCCCTTTTAATACTTTCTAGCTTGTCAAATGAAAAACTGCTTTTGTTGTACATTGCCAACCAAAGAAGGCTTTCAGGTGTTTCCAGGCAAACCAAAATACAATGTACCGTAAACAGCTGTTTTAGGGGCTTCAACTCCAATGCAACAGAGATTCTTGGCATATTTACTAAAGTGGTATTCGCCAAATAAACAGGAAAATTCGTTTATCCTGCTTTATGTGTTGCTTCCAGCCATTCACGCAACGGCATATGTTTCGGGTGTGGTGTTTTCAATAATTGAATGTAAAAGTCGGTACCTGTAGTATGGTTCACGTTCGGTCGAACTGCTTAACCTGAACGGCTCCGAATGCCTTTATGTCGATAAAGGAAAGTAAATTGCCCCTGCTCTGTAACCATTTGCTACCGTCACCGAAAGCATATGAAATAACGTTTGTACCTCATCAACCGAAAATGTACCATGTCAAATAAATTTTAACAAACGTGTTTTTTCATATCGTTCGAGCTGTAATGTTCGTTTGAAATGCCTGTAGTCAAAAATTACAGGTTCAGGTGGGGGCTGTTGTTTTGACGGTGTTTCAATATGAGGCTTCCAAGTTGTTGGTTAAAATCAACTTTTGCACTTGTTCTATTCAAATTTGCTTTACATAATCATCTGAATAAGGGTTTAAAATTAAACGAACCATTACTTTCACGGTCGCAACGTCCATACTGTTCAGGTAAATAGTCTCCTGTTTCCATATCAACGTAACGAACAAACGTCTTTTTACTACAATCGGGCAAAATGTTTTTGCTGCCTTTTTCTAACAAAATGGTGGTGGAGTTGAGTTACTAATTTGTTAAAGTTACTCATTGAAAAAACCTTTTATTTGCGTTAAATACTTAGTCCCGGTGCTTCAATAAATACCGCTAATTGGTTTTGTGAAACCCTATCTACAACCAAACTCAAAGCCCGTAACTGTTTTATGAAATTGGTCTTTTTAAAAGGTGTCATTCCGTCATCAATACAAAAGGCTCTATATTCCGGGTACAGGTCTTTGATAACCTGATATTTGTTGGGCTGCTTTGATATTCATTTTCATTCAAAAAAATCTGAACACTATTGCTTTCGGTTTTGTATTGCTCGCGGCCTTTGAGCGCTACAATCTGAAAACTTTTTGTTTAATAATCTGTTAAGCCTTCCAATACCCAATTAAAAACGCCTGAAAGTTCTTTTCGATAATCCTTGTATCTAACGTTTTATCCTGTTCCTATGGTGTAATTATGCATCAAAAGGGATGATTAAAAATCGTCTAAAATAGGCGTTTGTATGTTCGACGTCTTTTTTAGTAATTCGTTACATTGAAAATCAATTTTGCATACTATTTAAAATAAATGGTTGCCCATAAGGTAAACGAGCTTCACGGGTTCTCCTGAAACCAACTGTTTGAAAATTGAAGTTTCAAAATTTCCATTTGTTTCACTTGCATAATTTACCAGCTTATTAGCCAACTTAACGAAAATACCCGTTATCATTTGTAAGGCTTTGCAATGAATAGCTGCTTACATTCTCACTTCCTAATAAGGCGTTCACAACTTCAAAATACACTTTTACCATTTGCTCCAGTACCGTACAGTATTAAGGCTTTTTCCTCTTTTAGTGCATTGCTTCCGTGTTTAATAAATATATAGCCCAAATATTCGGCTAACGCTCTTTGACGTTCTTTGTCTGGTAATACCTTGTTTAAATACGCTTCAAATAATGGTGCTTTTGCCTGTGGGTTGTATTCAAATGGTAGTTGGTATGTAATGAAGTCAGAACGGTCAAACGGTCTTAATTTCGTGCCCTGTGGGCTTATTTCAAAAGTGCCGTTTTGTAAGTTTAATCAGTACCGTTTCTTTATTGCTTTCAGGTATGGGTAAATATGCCGTTAGCAAGGAATTGTTTAAATAGCTGTCCCCTAAATTGGTAAAACCTTGCTGAAAACTTAGCAACGCCCATTTGTTCGGCTGCTTCGCTAAAATTTTTGGAATGTTTCTTTGACAATTTCAGCCCAAAAGTACCGTTGTATAGGTAAATAAAATCGTGGTTTTTGCATAAGCCCCAACGGTCTTTTTCTGCAAATTGCAAGGCGTTTTTCAATTGATAAAACCAAATAAGTGTTTAGTTTTAGTTTATCTAACTGCTTTTGAATATCCTTTGCCTGGCTTCTGTTCTTACTTTTTCAGTGGTTCCAACTTTTCAGTCGGAACAGCTTCAAACTCTTCAATAAGTTGGTGTAATATTTTAGCGTGTGGGGTTGCTTCGTTTTTGCTTTTATTTCCTCAACGTGGTTTAAGATAGTAGGCGGGATTGTTGAGGTCATCAAATACGGGTTCAGGATCATAGATTAACAGTATTTGGGTTCAACAATAGCCGGTAACAATTCAGGGTTGGTGGTGTAAAACCGCACGGTGTTTTGAAATTGGGCAAATGCCTTCCGTACTATACAAATACGGTTTTCTTTTTCCCAATCAGCAACGTAACGGCAAATATTAGCCCTCAAAATGCCTGTTTCAATAGAAACCATTAACATAGTTTTGGGCTGCCTGTAAAGGGCTGCAATACCCTTTTCATTTGTGCTTGAAAATGCGTACTTTTGCCTTGTCCTTTATGCGAAAAGACTTTAGGGCTGTTCAGTTGGTTACTTTCCATTGTTCAGCCCTTTTTTATTGTTCAACAAATACGCTTTGGCTTCCTGCTCAATTTCAGCGTTTGACTTTTTACGCCCGTCTTTAAGGTATCCCAGTAATTCAGTACGGGAAAAGTACAGGCGTTTGCTTCGCTTCATGACAGGTAATTCGCCTTTTGATACCTTTGAGTACATTGTGGGAACTGTAAGGCTCAAAAATTCGGCTGCTTCCTGAATGGTTAAAAGACGTTCCTGTTGGTCGGTGGGTTCATCTGTATTAGGTTGGGTTTCTTTCAAAACCGTGCGAATTGAACTTTGTATTAATTTACTTAGTTGCTCGCTGTCTGAATTGTACGATTATCATTTTATGATGGTTTTAATTTTTTAACTACCACAAAGACAAAAATATCAAATACCCCAATCAATACCCATTTACTTTATAGGGTACGTTTGAATTGTATAGAATATTTATAATTTTTCTTTTTCTGCTTCACGTTTCAATTGTAAAGAAGGAGGGCTTTTGTAGGGCAGCCAATCAGAAATACAAATACGTTCTTTCTTAGTTGGATTTCACCTTACCCTTGTTTAAGTTATCCCATACTGAACTTGCATTAAATGGTTGAGGTTCGGGATGTCCTTTTTCTTAAACTGAAAAGTTGGAGCATATCCAATCCTTTGTTTCTGTATCGCTATTCAATAGAAACCCGTTTGTATTTAAGTCTTCTAAAGCTTCAACAAACTTGTT